>CAVPPN010000006.1:0-307857 GCA_963707425.1 uncultured Actinomycetota bacterium
GAGGCGGTCCCGTCGGTCGCCCACCGAGGTCGAGGAACAGATTCAGCCTGTCCGGGAGACGTATCGTGTGCCACTCGACCTCGGCCGGTCGTCCGCGTCGACACAAGTGGAGACCTGGACCGTGACGAGGTGGTCTTGCAGGTGCGGGCGTACATGGCTTCTCTTCCACATTGATCTGAGTCCAGCCGACAGCGAGTAACCCACGCAGTGTTTGCCCGCGGACAGATGAGTGCGTCGTGATCGCGAAACAGGTGGGCGCGGAAATGCAACCTGCTCGAGGGTGATCGCGTCTTGTGTGCGGTGCCCCACCGGGGGGCGCGGCCCGACAGGGCAACACCATTCATGAGAAACGAGAAGGCCATGCACAAGACCATCGCCAGCACCGCCGCCCTGTCGGCCGCTGCCCTCACGCTCGGTCTCGCCGGTCCGGCGAACGCCGCCAGCATCGGGGTGAAGGACCCGCAGGACACCTTCCATGGGTCGGACCTCCGAGCCGTCCAGCTGAAGAACGGCGACCACAACGTCGTGGTCGTCACGAGCCACACCAACCTGCGGCGCGACCCGAGGACGGGCTCGTCCGGCGCGGTGTACATCGACACCGACCGCAGTGACAAGGGCCCGGAGTTCGTGTTCGTCGGCGGCTATTTCGAGGGCACCGACTACCAGCTCCTCCACACGGACGGGTTCGGGCACAAGAACTGGGGCGCACCGGCCGACGGTTCCTACGAGATGAGCGTCGACTACGTCAAGGAGCGGGTCCGCATGCGGATGTCGCGCGAGGTGCTCGGCAGCCCCGGGAAGGTGCGCGTCGCGGTCCGTGTCTCCGGCACCCGCACCGACGGCACGAGCACCGGTCTCGTCGACTGGCTCGGCGAGCCGCGCAGCTTCACCCAGTGGGTTGCCAAGGGCTGACCTGCCGCACGTAGCAGCAGAAACACGCCGGCCCGGGTCCCCCTCCTCCCAGCGGGATCCGGGCCGGTTCTGGCGTCTCCGGGGGCTCCGACGTGCAGCGTCGCCACCATGAGCCCCGAGTGCAGCTGTTGGACGGAAGGGGGCCGAGTCAGTCGCGAGCTCGAAGTAGATCGGTTCGAAGAACGCGTTCCCGTTGGTCCACTGCGATCTGTGCGACCTCCACCGGCCGGTACTGCCATGCCTCCCGTAGGGCATCGACGCGGCGCAAGAGGCCGACAACAAGCAGTGGCAAACCAACGCTCGGCTTGCGATTGGGATCCCACGCCACCGCCCGGCGATCCGACCCGGCGGTCGGTCCGTCACGCCTGCGGTTTGAACAGAGGGCTCAGTCTTCAGCGGGGGCCTTGGGGGCGGCGCCATAAGGATTCATCTCCTTTGGCGCGCCTCAGCAAAGACAGCCGCAGCTGACCCTTCCGGGCTCCTAGTCTGCGGCCCTCAACGGCGCTGACTGCAGCGGTTCCCCGATTCGCTCTGCGGCAGGAGAGTGAGTCCGGCTCACTTGGTTTCGACAAGAGACTTCAGCGCAGCAAGGTCACTTGCCACGGCTTCGGCGTCACGCTCGAACTCCTCATCGGTCATCTCAGAGCGTTGCCGAAGGGTGAAGATCACTTCGCACCCATCACCGTCGCTGATGACTCGTAGCGGGTTGTAGACCGTCTCCCCGGAGGGAAGCGTGACCTCATGGTCCAGTACGCCAAAGTCGTTGCGCGGCGCGAATGTGATCGTCACACGCCCCATCGGAGATTGCGTGAACCACTGTTCGCCGTCCTGCTCGACCCTGGAGCCTGCGAGGCCGGCCGCCCACTGGGGCAGGTTGAGCGGATCTGCCGCGACGTCGTAGACCTCAGTGACTGGCCGATCGATGCCGATGCTGATGTGTTGCGACCTTGAGCCCATGGAGCCAAACCTAGTGTCGTCCGCGAATAGACCGTCCCGCTGGTCGGTTCCGCGGCAGGTGCGGACGTTGCATGTCGCGCTCCGGGGGACCTTTCAGGAGGCGAACCGATGGGAACTGGAGCCGGAAACTCGCTGGCAGGGCTTGGAAGCGCGGGCCAGGTCGATCCCGTGGGACTGGCATGAGGCACACCGGTACCCAACGGAACTGAGCATCGGGGGAGCGACGCTCTACTGGGACGCTCCTGAGCAAGTGGAAGGCGACGTGCACCTCGTGGGCAGCATCCATCGAGGAGATGCCACGGGCGAGACGCGGCATTACCAGGAGGCCGCACCTCGTCGTTGGCCTGTGGTGTACGGAGTGGAGGGATCTATCGCTCCTCTTGAGGCTCCGCTTTCCGGCGGCACGCTGGTCGACTTCCAGGCGTCACCCCTCGAGCAGGAATGTCACCAACATGTCCACCCGATAGCTCGTCACGGCACCCTCGTCGATCTTGACGCTCTGCTCCTTTATCCAGGCCGACCTCACGCCCCGCAGGCTCTCGTTCGCGCGGCTGATCCCGACCTTGATGGCGTCCTCGAATCCGATCTCAGACTCGGCGCTGATCTCGGTGACACGTGCAACGCTGCTCATGGCGATCTCCCCTCAAAGGCTTCGATGTCGAAACGCTCCTAGCCGCGGGCCGCCACGGTAAGAGCCAAAGGTCCCGAGCAAGCGGCGAACGATCCGTGCGTTCCTGTCCCAGGGAGCCGCCTGATGCTGCTTCGCGTCCCATCCTCGATCTTCAACCGGGCTGCCTAGAGCATCCGGACGCGGATCGTCCGAAATTGGGCGTACGGTGCTGGGCATGGCTATCGCACGCTTCCCAAGCATCGTCATCGACTGTCCCGATCCGGCCACTCTCGCGCGGTTCTATGGCGCGATGTTGGACTGGAAGGTCGACGTCTCTTCCGACTGGGCTGAGGTCCGCGCGGAGTACGGTCAGTGCATCTCCTTCCAGCAGGTGGAGGCCTACGCCCCGCCTGGCTGGCCGACCCAGGAGGTGCCCCAGCAGATGCATCTGGACGTGATCGTCGACGACCTCGACGCCGCCGAGGCGGCGGTAGTCGATCTCGGCGCGACCAAGCACGAGCACCAGCCCGGTACCTCCTTCCGGGTGTTTCTCGACCCGGCGGGGCACCCGTTCTGTCTCTGCGTGGACTGACTCGGGCGGCCGATGCTCCGCCCGATCCACTCGACGCAGTCGCGGACGCCGCACGACGGTCCGGCGGCTAGGCGCCAGTGACTCCGAGGCCGAGCCACGCAGCGAGGTCCTCGATCTCGGCACGGACCGCGGCGGTCATGTCTTTGGTGAATCGGACGTCCGGATGGATCTCGTTGACGACGAGCGTGCCGGCCTTGCGGTCGGCGGTCGCGTCGAGCTTGCCGACGAGCCGGTCGCCGTGGAGGACAGGGAGGGCGAAGTAGCCCCACCGGCGTTTGTCCTTGGGCTTGTACATCTCGAGGATGTACTCGAAACCGAAGAGCTGCTCCGCGCGGACGCGATCGTGGACGAGCCGGTCGAACGGCGAGAGCAACGCCGTGCGGCCCTCGAACGGCAGGCCGACGTAGGCCGGATGGACGCGCCACGTTCCCGGCGTACCGTCGACGGCGGCCTCTTCCCCAGCCTCGCCGACGTACGGCGTCTCGCCCGGTATCTGAGGTCCGCTGGAGCGGGCTATGCCCAGAGCCGCGAGCCGGCGCTCGTTGCGGTACCGGACGGCGGTGTCGAAGTCGAGGGTCGGCAGGTCGGCCGGGTAGACGCGCTCAGGGAGGTCCCAGTAGCGCTGCCGCCCCTTGCGGCCCGAGATCGCGACGTGACCGCGGAGCGCGAGGATCTCGAGCATCTTCGTGATGTTGCGGTTGTTGGTCCAGCCGGACGACGGCCAAGGCTCGACGCTCGTGTCGGGGATGTCGCGGGAGAGCAGCGGGCCCTTCTTCTCCAGCAGCGCGAGGATGTCGCGGCGGAAGGGCTCGTTCGTCTTCAGCCACGCCGCGGTGAAGGGGTGCATCTCCGCATTCCGGATCTCGGCGATCACGGCTGGCACGTCGCCCGGCGACCGGATGAACGCGACGGTCTCGACGAGGGTGCGGTCCTGCTCGAGGGCCTTGGTCAGGTCCGTGGGGTCGTAGGTAGAGCCGAGCCTGCTCCACAGGACGAGGTCTGCGCTTGGCGCGATGGCAGCGGTGGGGTCGATCTGCAGGAGCGTGAGGCGGTCGACGACGTCGACGAGGTCGGCCGGGCGCGGCGCGTCGAGCAACTGCGCGTGGATCGCGATCCGGCGGGCCTCGTCCTTGCTCAGACGGTGGACGACCATGCCGCTGACCCTAGTGCCGCCGTTGACGAAATGGGCGTAAGTGTCGCCCTGCCATCGGCATGTTCGCAAGTTGACTGTCCGCGGCAGGTCCGTGTGTTCGCTCGTCGAGCGAGGGTTGTCTTCGGCCGCGCGTGGGCGTCGCTGCTGACACAGTGAGTCCATGAATGAGGACCCATGGGGCCTGGGCACGCCGCCGGCGTTGACCGGTGACCTGCCACCGCTGCCGCCGCGGTTGGCTGAGCTCGCAGAGCTCGAGGCGCGCGGCGAGTCGCGGCGTCTGGAGCCGAATGAACGGTGGGTGTTCCCCTCGGTCGCCGAACTGCCGGAGGTGCAGGCGCTGGCCGCCGGCGGGTGGCACGTCGCACCCGGAGACCCCTTGTCGTTCGGCCTGCCGGCTGTCTGGCCGACCGAACACCGGTGCTGGGTGTCGAACCGGATGCCGCGGATGTGCCTGGCCTCGCGCCGTGGGCAGCGGTGGCTGGAGCCGCGCTCGGACTGGGAGGAACCTGGCGAGGAGGAGGCCGAGGAAGCTGAAGCGGCCAGGGAGTGCGGGCTTCCGGCGCCACCGTCGGGCCGGCTGTGGCTCCTGCGGTCCCCGTGGCCGACCGTCGGGCTGAAGGTGGTGTTGGCAATGGTCGGCCGACGCAACGTCGAGCGTGGGCTGGATGAAGGGGTGTGCGGGAGGACCGAGGCGGCGCGGGAAGTGTTGACGTGGTCGGAGGATCGGGTGTGGTCGTGGTGGCAGGGCCCGGCCGCGGAAGCCGCGCATGCGTGGCGCCGCCTCGGTCGGGCGGGGGACGACGTGGCCGGGCTGGTGGTACGGGGCCTGTCTCCGACGCTGACGGCGCGACTGACCGACCCGGTCACCGACGGTGGCGCTGGTCTGAGCGAAGAACAGGCGGTGGCCTGGGCTCGTGCAGTCGGCGAGTTCGGGGAGGAGGGCGTGGAGGCGATCCTGGGGTGGCGGTGGCTCGGTCTGCCGGCGGACCCTCCCGAGGACGACCACATCGTCCTCGCGACCATGACCCCGGCCGAGGTCAGTGAGTGGTTCGTAGCCGGGTTCACCTTCGACGAGGTCGGGCTCTGGCGCCGTGCCGACCTGGCGGTGGCAGTTGCCTGGCGTGAGCAGGGTTTCACCCCGAGCCAGGCCCGCGCCTTGCTGGCCGCCGACTGGACACTGACACCCGACGAGGCCGCCGACTTCGACGAGGTCGGCATCGACGCTCGGGCCCGACTGGCCTGGGTAGAGACCGGGTTCACCGCAGCGCAGGCACGCGCGTGGAACGACTTGGACGTGCTGCCGCAGGAGGCACGGGTATGGCGCTCACTCGGCAAGGCCCCTGAGGACGCCCGCCGACACCGGGAGACCGGTGGCGATCCGTTGCCGGCGGACACGAACGTGCCCTGGGTCTCCTACGGGAACGGTCGGGCGCACCGCCACTACATGGTGGCCGACCCGCCGGAAACCCGGGGTCGACAGGCCGAAGCCCGCGAGCGACGCCCTGGGCGAATTTCAGGTGCCGAGCCGGTCGTCGAGCAGCTCGATGATCGGCCAGGCACCTTCTGACCAGTTCGAGATGACGGTGTAGGTGATCGATGACGAGGGCTGGTGCAGGCTGGCGAACGACACGCCCGCGTCGTACCCCTCGAGCCAGACTCCGTCGCCCGTCGCGTGGAGGTGGAACCCGAGGCCGTAGCGCTTGGACTCCTTCGGCCAGTCGCTGCGCGGTCGCACCATCTCAGCGACCCGCTCCGGCGAGACGATCCGTCCGGCGAAGAGTGAGTCCCAGAAGGCGGTGAGGTCGGCAGCGGTCGAGTAGATGCCCCCGTCGCCGTTGCCGAGCACGGGGAGATGAAACACGTTCGTTCTCAGGCCGTCGACAGAGAGGTAGCCCAGGGCGGCGCGTCCCGGGAGCTCATCGGAGCGCAGGAACGCGGTGTCGACCATGCCCGCAGGCTCGCAGACCAGTGTGCGCACCAGCTGCTGGAAGTCCACGCCGCTCGCCCGTTCGGCCAGCAGTGCGAGCACGACGTAGCCGCCGTTGTTGTAGGCGAACCGCTCGCCGGCGGGGAACACGGTCTCGTGCCCGTCCAGCACCGGCAGGAACTGCTCGGTCGTCGCGAGCTCGTGCACCGACACCGGCATCACGTAGTCGCCGATGTCGTCGACCGCGTCCTCGTCGAGGTAGTCGCCGATCCCGGACCGATGTGCCAGCAGCTGCTCGATCGTCACGTCGTCGGCGATCAGGGGCAGGTCTTTGCCGAGCAGCGAACGGGCGGTCGTGCCGAGCTCGAGCGTCCCACGCTCGACCAGGCTCATGACCGCCAGTGCCGTCAGGCCCTTCGATCCACTCGCGGTCGCGAACAGGGTCTCGACCGTGTTGAGGACCCCGTGGGCCCGGTCGGCGTACCCATAGGCCGTGGAGAACTCGGTCTCGCCCCAGCGGTCGAGGCGGACCACGCCGGAGAATCCGGTGCGCTCCGCCGCTCCGTCCACCGCGTCCTGGAGTGACTGCATCGCGCTGAACCTACCAACCAGGCGCTCCTTGGGACATCCCTGTACCGGGCGCGCTCATCGGCGTGTCAGGACGTTCGTCCGCTCGTACCTGGCCGATGCTGGTCGTGTGTCAGAGCATCCCTCCGCCTCACCGACTTGGCACGGCGTGCTTGGCACTTTGGCGTTGCTCGTCCTCGCCGCGATACCTCTTTGGTGGTCGACGGACGAAGTCGAAGCAGGGAACCGGTTGTTCCTTTGGGCTCTCGCTGCTCTGCTCCTCGCACTCGCCGTCTGGCGCGGCGTTGCGACCGCACGGGCGGCAGCAAGCGCCCGGAAGTGCGCACAGCAGTAGTGGGAAGAACAACCGCAGCACACTTACCCAAAGTTTCCCGAATTCACTGGCCGCGGCTACTTGTTGACCGGACGTGCGCGGACGTCAGCGCTCGGCGAGCTAGAGTGGCGAGCCCAACTTCATGGGGTGTGTATGCAGAACGAACCGATGCCGTCCGAGGCCACGGATTCCGGGCCCTTCTACCACGGCACAAAGGCTCATCTGAAGCCGGGGGACTTGCTGGAACCCGGCTATAGCTCCAATTTCGGCGAGCGACGGAAGGCGAACTACATCTACCTGACCGCAGCCCTGGATGCGGCTACTTGGGGAGCGGAGCTGGCGGTGGGCGAGGGACCAGGCAGGATCTACCGTGTGGAACCCACGGGCCCCCTTGAGGATGACCCCAACCTGACGGACAAGAAGTTCCCGGGTAACCCGACGAGGTCCTACCGCACCCGGGAGCCGCTGCGAGTAGTCGGTGAAGTCTTGGACTGGGAGCCACACTCGCCCGAGATGCTCCAGGACATGCGGAACCACCTTGAAAAGCTCAAGCGGCTCGGCATCGAGGCAATCAACGACTGAACTACCGCGCAGCGGCGTGTCAGTGCGCCGGCGCGGAGGTCCGGAGTCTCATCGACGGGGGCGGACTCGGCGGGCTGGTCATAGTCGCAAGTAGCCAGCGAAGACCAGAAGTCCAATCGGAATTGCGTAGAGGATTACGGGCAGGAGTAGGTCCGCAATGACTTCATGCACGACTGCTCTGACGCGGCTTCGCGGGGTGGGGCAGTCCATGCACATGCGGCGAACCCTAGGAGATTCGCTCCCCGTCTTCCAGTCGTTTCGTGTGCGTCTGGCTTCGTTCGAACAACGAAGAGAGAATGCTTGGCCCGCGTCACCCCATGACGGTGCCCGAGGACTCCGTGTTGACCTCGCGTCTGCGCGAGAACCCGCCGAGGTTGACCTCGTGCCCGGTCGAGGGACACCTGAAGCGGACCGGGTCCTGGTCGTGGTTGTGGCCTGCTTCCACGCTGGTGATCAGCTCGCCCATCAGCGCACCGATCGTCGGAGCGTTCTTGAACTGGTTGCCGCTGGTGCCGATCGCCACGTAGAAGCCAGGAAGGGACGTGCAGTCGTAGATGGGCGTCCAGTCGTCCGCCACGTCGTACACGCCCGCGATGCCCCTGGGCCGGTTAGGGACCTGCAAGTCGGGGAATCGTCGTGCGGCGCGTACGGCTTGCGCCTCGAAGCGCTCGACGGTCGGCCGAGGGCTGGCCAGGTCGGGATCGTCGATCCACTCCAGGGGGTCGCACTCGGGCTCGATGCCTCCCACGAGCATGTTCCCGCCCGCGTCTGGGCGCATGTAGGTGCCCAGGTCCATGTCGGCCATGGCCGGGAAGAACGCATCGGTCGCCGTGAACCCCGGTGGGGCAGGGACATGATGCACTTCCTGTCTCATCGGGCGCACGCCGACCGCGAAGTCCGAGTCGGCGTGGACCATCCGATTGAGTGCGCTCGACCATGGTCCGGCCGCGTTGACGACGATCGGCGCCTCGAGGATGTCTCCGGTGCTCAGTTCGAGGTGCCACACGTCGCCCTGGCGGGTCATGGCCCTCACCTCGCGTTGATAGCCGAACCGTGCCCCACGGTGCGCCGCCGCCGTCGCGAGGTTGGCCGCGGCGAGACGGGGATCGTCCACGTATCCCGCGTCGGGCGTGAAGACGGCTCCCAGCTGCTCGCGTGCATCCGCGAAGAAGTCGTCTGACGTGACGCGCTTGGGCGGGTAGTAGGCGCCTGCGTCGATTCCGGGAACGCGGTCGCGCAGCATGGCGGTGTCCCACTCCTCATACGGGATGCCAGCCGCGTCGAACAGGCGGAGAACCTTGTGCCGAGGAGCGATCGGGGCGTCGAGGAACACCATGCCGCAACGGTGGAAGCGAGCCATGCCGTCGGGATCTCGAAAGCCGAGGTGGTCCTCCCAGCGTTCCCACCTGTGCTTGGACTCCCAGGAGCACGCGACGCCTTCCCACGTCGAGTAGTTGAACCGAACGATCGCGCTGGAGGCGCTGGTGGATCCGTAGCCGGGGCCGGCGGCCTTGTCCACCACGAACACGTCATGACCCCGCCGGGCCAGGTCGAGTGCGACGGACGTGCCCACGACGCCCGCCCCCACGATGACGGAATCTGCGGTGGCGCCCATGGCACATCGTCCAATCTGCAACGTCGAACGGGTTCTGCGATTGCTCCTACATAGTCCCTAACAGTCCCGCCCTTTCACTCCGGCGGCAGTGCGGTCCGCATGCAGGTTGGGCTAGCCGTTGTCGGCGGACTCTCCTCGCCGCGATGGGGCGAGCAGGGTGACGAGGCTCTTGGCCCAGGTGACCCTTGGCGAGCGTCCGCCTCGCCGCGGGGGCGTGTCGTCCACAGCGGACGAAATGAAAATGGAGAGGACTCGCCTCTCCATTTCAATGTATAGCGCAGCGGGGGACTTGCGGCAAGGCCCTGGTCGTGCCTCAGAATCGCTGCCGAGGCCAGGACCTACGGACATGGGGGTGACGCAGTGTCGGTGTTGTTGTCGACGCACGGGTCGCGAGGAGACGTCGAACCGGTGATGGAACCAGGTGGCGGTAACCCGGGCGGTGGCCTGGCCCCGCTGGCCGCACCGCTGCTGCTCGACCGGAGCTGATCACATGCATCCTCTGCGCACCAGCGCTTTCGACCTTCCCGACCACCTCACCGCCAAGGCCGACCCGGCGCTGATCGCCGGCGACGAGCAGCACTTCGCGGCCATCGCGGAGAGCCTCGAGCGGTCGATCGCCGACCTGTCCGACCGGCTCGACGCAGCGCGCAACGCGCCCGGCGGCTCAGGTCAGCAGGCGATGGACCGGGACATGGAGATCCACCGGCTGACCGCTCGTCTGCGCGCCTTGCGTCGCTTTGGACTGGACCTGTGCCTGGGACACATGGTCGGCACAGACGACCCCGAGCCCGTGTACGTCGGGCGACTCGGCCTCAAGGACAGCCAGGGACGTCCGCTGCTGCTCGACTGGCGTTCTCCGGCGGCCGAGCCGTTCTTCGGTGCGACGCACGGTAACCCGATGGGGCTGGCCAGCCGCCGCAGGTATCGCTGGACCCGCGGCCGGATCAGTGACTACTGGGAAGAGGTGTTCACCTCGGACGGGTTGGACGAGCACGCCGCGCTCGACGACCAGTCCGCCTTCATCGCCAGCCTGGGCGGCCATCGGTCCGCCCGGATGCGGGACGTGCTCGGCACCATCCAGGCCGATCAGGACGCCATCATCCGCGCGGGATCCCGCGGCGCTCTCGTCGTCGACGGTGGTCCGGGTACGGGGAAGACCGTGGTCGCTCTGCACCGCTCGGCGTACCTCCTCTACTCCGACCCTCGCCTCGGTCACCGCCGGGGCGGCGTGCTGTGCGTCGGTCCGCACCAGCCCTACCTGGCCTACGTCGCCGACGTTCTGCCCAGCCTCGGGGAGGAGGGCGTGCAGACCTGCACCCTTCGGAACCTCGTCTCCGAGGGAGCCGCTGCGGCGATCGAGGCCGACCCGGACGTGGCGTTCCTGAAGTCGTCCGCGGACATGGTCAAGGCGATCGAGTCTGCCGTCCGGTTCTACGAAGAACCACCCACCGAGGGGATGGTGGTCGAGACCCACTGGTCCGACGTCTGGCTCAGCGCTTCGGACTGGGCCGAGGCCTTCCGAGCCCCAGAACCCGGTACCCCGCACAACGAGGCGCGAGACCAGATCTGGGACGAGCTGGTCTCGATCCTCGTCGACAAGCACGACGACGAAGACGTCTCGCCCGACCTGGTTCGTGCCTCCCTCCGGCAGAACACGGAGCTGCTCAGCACCCTGAACAGAGCCTGGCCGATGCTCGAAGCGGCCGACCTCGTCGGAGACCTGTGGTCGGTGCCGGCGTACCTGCGGATGTGCGCTCCCTGGCTGACTGCCGATGAGGTGCGGAGGCTGCAGCGTGCGGACGCCCAGGCGTGGACGGTCTCCGACCTGCCGCTCCTGGACGCGGCACGGCAGCGGCTCGGTGACCCGGAGGCGTCACGACGCAAGCGTCGGCACGACACCGCCGTCGCCGCCGAACGCGAGCAGATGGCCAGGGTGGTCGACCACCTCATCGCGACCGACGACTCCGACCTGCAAGTGATGTCGATGCTGCGCGGACAGGACCTACAGGACGCGCTGGTCGACGACACCGCACTGCCCAGCGCCGACCCGGACCGGCTCGCCGGCCCGTTCGCGCACATCGTCGTGGACGAGGCCCAGGAACTGACCGACGCCGAGTGGCAGATGCTGCTGCTCCGCTGCCCGTCCCGGAGCTTCACCATCGTCGGGGACCGCGCCCAGGCCAGGCACGGGTTCACGGAGACGTGGCAGGAACGCCTCGAGCGGATCGGGCTCGACCAGATCAACCTCGCGTCCCTGAGCATCAACTACCGGACGCCGGAAGAAGTCATGGCGGAAGCCGAGCCGGTCATCCGGGCCGCGCTCCCGGACGCCAACGTGCCGACCTCCATTCGCGAGAGCGGCGTCCCGGTCGTGCACGGATCCGCCTCGGATCGGGACAGGATCCTCGACACCTGGCTCGCCGCGCACGCCGAGGGTGTCGCCTGCGTCATCGGTGACCCGACGTTCCATGCGACGCCCCGTGTCCGATCGCTGACCCCGGAGCTGGTCAAGGGGCTCGAGTTCGACCTGGTCCTCCTCATCGACCCCAAGGCGTTCGGCACGGGCATCGAAGCAGCGGTCGACCGCTATGTGGCGATGACCCGAGCGACCCAACAGCTGGTCATCCTCGTGACCTCCTGACTCCGGCTGCACGATCATCAACCTGCTTGCGGGCTCAGGCTCGGGTGAGGGCGGCGTCTGCCAGGACGGGTGCCCCGTCCCGCTCGGCTGTGTCCGAGGAGATCGTCGCGGAGACGAGAATCTGCTCGTCCTCGTCCCAGGCGCGCACCCGGATGCTCTCGCCCGGGAACACGACCCCCGCGAAGCGTGCGGCGAACGCCCGGACCCGGGAGACGTCGGCGTCGAGCAGCTCGTCGACGACGGTGCGGAGCACGACTCCGTAGGAACAGAGGCCGTGCAGGATGGGTGCCGGGAACCCCGCGGCCGCGGCGAAGCCCGGATCCGCGTGCAGGGGGTTCCGGTCGCCGCAGAGCCGGTACAGCAACGCCTGCTGCGGGGTGGTCGAGTATGCGGTGTCGGCGTCGGGCTCGCGATCCGGCAGCACGGTCCTCGTGGACGGTCCCCGCTCGCCGCCCCAGCCTCCCTCACCACGGACGAAGATGGTCGACCGGGTGGTGAACAGTGGGTTTCCCGCGTCGTCGGAGGCCTCGCCCTCCTGGACGATGACCGCGGCCTTGCCCTTGTCCCAGACGTCGCTGATCCTCGTCCTGACCGTGGCACGCGCCGAGCTCGGCAGCGGACGGTGTACGACGATCTCCTGGCTGCCGTGCAACACCGTGGACAGGTCGATGTCGCATCCCGGCAGGTCGAGGGTCGGAGGATCGGTGTCGTGCAGTGTGGGGGCCACGATCCCGAAGGAGGGAAGGACCTGCAGGTGCTCGTCGTCGAGCGTGTAGCGCAGCGCCTTCGGGTCGGTCTGGTCACCCGGTCTGGAGCCGGCGCCCACGCCGAGGTGGTAGAGGAGGACGTCGGACTCGGTCCAGGCGAAGTGCCGTTCGGGCAGCTCTGCCCCGATGGCCTTGGCGGGGTCGATGGGCACGTTCAGCTCGCTCTCTGCGTCTTGTCAGGTCCTGAGGTGGTGACAGCGCCCCGACGCCCTGACAGCTCGGCGATGTCGAGGGCAGCGAGGTAGCCGAAGACCATGGCCGGGCCGATCGTCGATCCCGCGCCCGCGTAGGTGTGTCCCATCACGGCCGCGGACGCGTTGCCGGCGGCGTAGAGACCGTCGACCACCGAGCCGTCCGGTCGGAGAGCACGGGCGCGCTCGTCGGTGACGATGCCACCCTTGGTCCCGAGGTCACCGGGGACGATCTTCACGGCGTAGTAGGGAGCCTGGTCGATGGGGCCGAGCGAGGGGTTCGGCTTCACGGTGGGGTCGCCGTAGTACTTGTCGTAGGCGCTCTCGCCGCGGTGGAAGTCGGTGTCGACGCCGGTCCGGGCCATCTCGTTGAACCGAGTGACCGTATCGCGCAGCCCTTCGGGCGACACGCCGATCTGCTCGGCCAGGCCCTCGATCGTGTCGCTGCGGAAGAGGGTGCCGTGCTTGTACCAGCGACCGGGGAAGGGCTGGCGCGGGCCGAGCCCGGCGAAGAGGTAGCGGTTCCGGTAGCGCTGGTCGAGGATCATCCACGACGGGAAGTGCGACACCCCGGTGGCCGCCTCACCGTCGTACATCGCGTGCACCGCATCGACGTACGGCGACGCCTCGTTGGCGTAGCGGCTGCCGGCGGCGTTGACGATGATCGAGCCGGGGAGGTTCCGCTCGGCCAGACAGAAGTACGGCCCGCCCGTCAGGGGGATGGTCGGTCCCCACCAGGCGTCGTCCATGAGCGCCACGTCGCAGCCGGCCGCGATGCCGGCCCTGATCCCGCCGCCGGTGTTCGACGCCGCACCGGTGGTCCAGTCGGCGGTGATGGGGGAGCGCTGCCACTTCTCCCGCATCTCGGTGGACCGTTCGAAGCCCCCGCTGGCCACGATGACCCCGTGGCGGGCGCGGACGGTCGTGGGCACGCCCCCCCGGTTCAGCCTCACGCCGGCCACCCGGCCGTTCTCGATCAGCAGGTCGGTGAGCTCCGCGTTGTGCCAGACCGGCACGCCAGCGTCCTGCAGACCGCTGCGCAGGCCGATGGCAAGCGCCGCGCCCATGGCGTACATCGGGCGACGGAGGGCAAGGTTCACCAGGCGCCGCAGGGCGATCTTGACGGCGGTCACCGGGCCCCGGGCGGTCCGCATGGCCAGGCTCATCCAGCGGTAGTCGGCCTGGGAGACCACCATCCCCGCGGGAGCCTTGGCGTACGGCGGGTGCAGCCGCGAGAGCTCGTCGCCGATCAGCTTGCCGTTTACAGGCCGTGGCTCGACGCTGCGACCGATGGCCCGGCCTCCGGGCGCCTCCGGGTAGTAGTCGGAGTACTCCGGGACCCAGACGAAGTCCGCAGCCGAGTGGTCGCGGACGAACTCCAGGGCCTCGGGGCCTCGTTCGAGAAAGGCGTCGCGACGCGCCTCCGGGACGACGTCGCCGACGATCGCGGCCAGGTAGGTCTTCGCGTCCTCGAGGCTGTCTCCAACGCCGGCCTTGCGGAGGGCGTAGTTGTTCGGGATCCAGACGCCGCCGCCGGAACGGGCGGTGGACCCGCCGAAGTACTCGCTCTTCTCCACGACCAGCGTCTCGAGACCGTGGTGCGCCGCGGTGATCGCCGCCGTCATGCCTGCGCCGCCCGCGCCGACCACGACCACGTCGACCGTGACGTCAGAGCGATCCATCAGACCTCCATCTGTCCACGAGCACAGCCGGACGGGGCCGCCGACCGGTGCGAAAAACTGTAACAGGTTTCAGAATTGGCGTTAAGAGGCTCTCTTGCGCGGCGCATGGTGGATGGGCATGATGGTGCGCCAAGTGAGAACGCGTTCTAATTCGCGTCCGCTCCGCCCTGCAAGGAGAACAGTGTCGGAACCGAACTGGGATGCTACCGCCGACGTGGTGGTGGTCGGCTTCGGCGGGGCCGGAGCCTGCGCCGCGATCGAGGCCGCGGACGCCGGCGCCGAGGTGCTCGTGCTCGACCGTTTCTCAGGAGGTGGCGCGACCGCGATCAGCGGAGGCGTCGTGTACGCCGGCGGCGGCACGCGCCACCAGGTCACGGCCGGAGTGGTGGACACCCCTGAGGCGATGTTCGACTACCTGCGGCTGGAGACAGCCGGGGCGGTGTCGGACGAGACCCTCCGCCGGTTCTGCGACGAGTCCGTGTCGATGCTGTCGTGGCTCGAGGAGCACGGCGTGCCGTTCGAGGGGAGCCTGGCGCCGTTCAAGACGTCGTACCCGACCAACGACTACTACCTCTACTACTCGGGGAACGAGCTCGCCGGACCCTCCCGGGCGATCGCGCCGCCGGCCCAGCGGGGGCACCGCGCCCGCGCTCGGGGGACGTCCGGGCGGGTCGTGTACCGACCGCTGCGGGACGCGGTGCTGCGGCGAGGAGTCGAGGTCCGGGCGCAGACCCGTGCCGAGGAGCTCGTCCTCGGCGACGACGGAACAGTCGTCGGTGTCCGCTGCTCGACGATCAGCGGAGCCCCCTCCCGCGTAGTGCGCGAGCATCGTTGGCTGTCAGACAACGTAGGCAAGCTGAACCTGTGGTACCGCCCCCTCGGGAAGCGGATGAGCAGACGGCTCCTGGACATCGAGCGCCGCTACGGCAGGACGTGGACGGTCCGGGCCCGGCAGGGCGTCGTCCTCGCCGCCGGCGGGTTCGCGTTCAACCGCGACATGGTGCGTGAGCTCCTGCCGGCGTACGCCCAAGGCCTCCCGCTGGGAACGCTGGGCGACGACGGGGCCGGCATCCTCATCGGACAGGCCGCCGGGGGAGCGACGAAGAACATGGATCGTGCCTCGGCCTGGCGCTTCTTCACTCCGCCGTCCGCCCTGGCCAAGGGGGTGCTCCTGGGGCTGAACGGGGAGCGCGTGTGCAACGAGGCGATGTACGGCGCGGCCGTGGCCGAGTCGGTGATCCACCATCACGACGGCCATGCCTACCTGGTCGTCGACCAGGCGATCCTCGACGAGGCGCGGAAGCAGGTGCGACAGGAGACCCTGTGGTTCCAGCGGTTGCAGGTGATGTCCATGCTCGGATCCGGACGCGTCGTGGGTGAGACGCTCCGCGAGGCCGCCGAGAAGGTGGGCATCGACGCCGACCGGGCCGAGGAGTCGCTGGCCGTCTACAACGAGGTGGCTCGCGCCACCGGGCCCGACTCCCTGGGGAAGCCCGAGGACCAGCTGCAGCCGGTCGAGCTCGGCCCTTTCTCGCTGATCGACGTGTCCGTGCGGTCGTCGCTCCGTTTCCCCTGTCCCACGATGACGCTCGGCGGTCTCGTCGTGGACGAGGGCACGGGGCAGGTCCTCGACGAGGGCGGTCGCGGTGTCCCGGGCCTGTACGCCGCGGGCCGCACCGCATCCGGCATCTGCTCGCAGTCCTATGTCAGCGGCCTGTCCATCGCCGACTGCGTCTTCTCGGGCCGCCGCGCCGGGCGGTCCGTGGCGGCCGTGAACACACCGGGGACGGCCGAGGCGGGTCTGACCACCACTCCGGAGGAGAGTCTGTGATGCTGACCGACCGACAGCGGCGAGAGGTGGCCGCCATGCTGGCCGACGCCGAGACGAACCGGAGCCCGATCCGGCCGCTGGCGGAGACCTTCCCGGCCATGGACGTCGTCGACTCCTACGAGATCGCGCTGATGAACATCCGGCAGCGGGTGGCCGCCGGAACCACAGTCCTGGGGCACAAGGTCGGGCTCTCGTCCGAGGCGATGCAGCAGATGATGGGCGTCGACGAACCGGACTACGGCCACCTGCTCTCCGACATGGCTCTCAGCGAGGACCGGCCGGTGGACGCCCTGCGCTACTGCTACCCGAGGGTCGAGGTGGAGGTGGGCTTCGTCCTCGGTGAGGGACTGCCCGGCGAGGGGTGCACCGAGGAAGACGTGCTCCGGGCCACCGAGGCCGTGGCTCCGGCGATCGAGCTGATCGACAGCAGGATCGCCGACTGGCGCATCGGCCTGGTCGACACCATCGCCGACAACGCATCCTCCGCCGGCTTCGTGCTCGGGAAAGAGCGCGTGAAGCCCTCCGACATCGACCTCTTGACCATCGACGCCTCCCTGACCCGCAACGGCGAGGTCGTCGCCGAGGGCAGGTCGGACGCGGTGCTCGGCAACCCCGTCACGGCCGTTGCCTGGCTGGCCCGCAAGGTCGCCGGCTTCGGGGTCCGCCTCGAGGCGGGTCACGTCGTCCTGCCTGGCTCGTGCACCCGTGCGATCGACGTACGTCCCGGCGACGAGTTCGTGGCCGACTTCGCGGGGCTGGGGACCGTGCACCTGGCCTTCACCCGAGGAGAGACAGCATGACCAAGGCAACTGCCGCGATCGTCGGGTCCGGCAACATCGGGACCGACCTGCTCTACAAGCTGATGCGCTCGGAGATGGTCGAGCCCAGGTGGATGATCGGGGTCGACCCCGAGAGCGAGGGCCTCAGGAGGGCAGCCGACCTCGGGCTGGTCTCGAGTCACGAGGGCGTGGACTGGCTGCTGAAGCAGGACGAGCTGCCCGACCTGGTCTTCGAGGCGACGTCGGCGTCTGTGCACCGGGAGTACGCCCCGCGCTACGACGAGGCCGGGATCCGTGCCGTCGACCTGACGCCGGCGGCGGTGGGCCCCGCAGTGATCCCGCCCGTCAACCTCGACGAGCATGTCGCCGCCGCGAACGTCAACATGATCACGTGCGGTGGCCAGGCGACGATCCCCATGGTCGCCGCGGTCTCCCGGGTGACACCGGTGAGCTACGCGGAGATCGTCGCCTCCGTGTCGTCGGTGTCCGCCGGGCCCGGCACCCGCGCGAACATCGACGAGTTCACCCGCACCACCTCTCGCGGGGTGGAGACGATGGGCGGTGCCGAGCGGGGCAAGGCGATCATCATCCTCAACCCCGCGGAACCGCCGATGATCATGCGGGACACGATCTTCTGCGCCGTGGCGCCCGACGTGGACGAGACCGCCATCGTCGAGTCGGTGCGGCGGATGGCGGAGGCGGTGGCGTCGTACGTCCCGGGATACCGCCTCCTGCAGGAGCCGCAGATAGACCCGCCGTCTCCCGAGACCCTGGGCCGGACCAAGGTCAGCATCTTCGTCGAGGTCGAGGGAGCCGGTGACTTCCTCCCGCCGTACGCCGGGAACCTCGACATCATGACCGCCGCCGCGACGCAGGTGGGCGAGCGCATCGCGGAGAACCTGCTCGCGGCACGGGCCTGAGGGGACGACACCATGACGACTGACATCAACCGGCTTCAGCGGACCTTCGACGAGTCGCTCGACCTGAGGATCACGGACACCTCGCTGCGTGACGGCTCCCATCACAAGCGGCACCAGTTCACCGCCGAGGAGGTGCGCTCGATCGTCGAGGCTCTCGACGAGGCGGGCGTCCCGGTGCTCGAGGTCACGCACGGCGACGGGCTCGGCGGCTCCTCGTTCAACTACGGGTTCTCGCGGACCCCGGAGCAGGAGCTGATCAAGATCGCCGCCGACACCGCCAAGCGGGCCAGGATCGCCTTCCTGATGCTGCCGGGGGTGGGGGTCAAGGACGACATCCTCGCGGCCCAGGACAACGGCGGCTCGATCTGCCGCATCGCCACGCACTGCACCGAGGCGGACGTGTCCGAGCAGCACTTCCGGCTGGCCCGCGAGCGGGGGCTGGAGACCGTCGGCTTCTTGATGATGGCCCACTCGCAGCCCCCGGAGGTCCTCGCCAAACAGGCCCGGATCATGGTGGACTCCGGCTGCCAGTGCGTGTACGTCGTCGACTCGGCAGGTGCCCTCGTCATGGAGCAGGTCGCCGACCGTGTCGGAGCCCTCGTCGCGGAGATCGGCGACCAGGCCCGCGTCGGGTTCCACGGGCACGAGAACCTCGGCCTGGGGGTCGGCGAACACCGTGATCGCGGCCCGGGCCGGGGCGACCCAGATCGACGGGAGCGTGCGACGCTTCGGCGCCGGCGCCGGCAACACGCCGGTCGAGGCCTTCGTCGGGGTCTGCGACAAGCTCGGCTGGAAGACCGGCATCGACTTCCTCAAGATCGTCGACGCCGCCGAGGACGTGGTCCTGCCGGCGATGCCGGAGGAGTGCCGGCTCGACCGGATGACGTTGATGATGGGCTACGCCGGGGTCTACTCCAGCTTCCTCAAGCACGCCGGGCGGGCCGCCGAGCGCTATGGCGTGTCCGGCGCGCAGATCCTGCTCAGGGCCGGCGAACGCAAGCTGATCGGCGGTCAGGAGGACCAGTTGATCGACATCGCGCTCGAGCTCAGGCGCGAGCAGGGGACGGCGTGAGTCGAGACTCGCGACAGCGTCTCGATACTCGCGCAAAACGAGAACGTGTTCTAGTATCGACGTGAACGGAGCGCCACCCGCGTTCCCGGCCAAGTGTGGGAGAAGCAGATGTCGAAGGCAGTGCTCGACGCCGTGCGTGACCTGTTACCGCAGCTCCGCGAGCGGGCGGACGAGGCCGAGCGGCTGCGGGTGGTTCCGGAGTCGTCCGTCAAGGACCTCGAGGCCAGCGGGTTCTTCCGGATGCTTCAGCCGCGACGGTTCGACGGTCTCGAGGCCGACCCGGTCGACTTCTACACCGCCGTCAGGATGGTCGCGAGTGCCTGCGGCTCAACCGGCTGGGTCGCCTCGGTCCTCGGCGTCCACCCCTGGCAGGTCGCGCTGTTCCCGGACACCGCGCAGCGGGCCGTCTGGGGCGAGGACACCGGCACCCGGCTGTCCTCGTCGTACGCCCCCACCGGGAAGGCACGGCTGGTCGAGGGCGGCTACCAGCTGAGCGGCAGGTGGAGCTTCTCCTCCGGCTGCGACCACGCGACCTGGGTCCTGCTCGGCGGGCTGGTGAGCAACGACGCGGGTCAGGTCGTGGACTTCAAGACGTTCATGCTGCCTCGCGCCGACTACACGATCGAGGACGTGTGGAACACCGTCGGCCTGCGAGGGACCGGCTCCAACGACATCGTCGTCGACGACGTGTTCGTCCCCGAGGACTTCACGCTCAGCATGGTCGACACCGGACGCTGCTTCGGCCCGGGCCAGGAGCAGAACCCCAGCGAGCTCTACAAGCTGCCTTTCCACTCCATCTTCACCAGCACCATCACCGCTCCGATCATCGGGATGGCGACCGGGGCCTACGCCGAGCACGTCGAGATGCAGCGCAAGCGCGTGCGCGCGGCCTACATCGCGGAGAAGGCGGTCAACGACCCTCACGCGAGCGTGCGCATCGCCCGTGCCTCGAGCGAGATCGACGCGGCCTGGGCGCTCCTGACGAACAACATCCGGGAGATGCAGGCCCTCGTCGCGAACGGCGAGAGGATCCCGCTCAACCTGCGCCTCAAGGTCCGCCGGGACCAGGTGATCGGCACCGAGAGGGCGATCGACGCCATCGACACGCTCTTCGAGAACTCCGGCGGCCGGGCGCTCGCATCGGGCACCTACCTCCAGCGCGCCTGGCGCGACGCCCACTCGGGTCGTGCGCACGCCGCCAACGACCCCGAACGGGCACTGCAGATGTTCGGAGCCGTGGAGTTCGGCCAGAAGATCGAACCGGGAATGTACTGAGAGCGGGCTGGACACCGGCTGATGACCAACGAGATCACGAGCGACTCCACGAGCAGGTACGCCAAGGCGGGCTCGTTCACGCTGCACTACCACGAGGCCGGCGGCGCCACCGAGATCGGCGGAGGGCTGCCCCTCGTGATGCTGCACGGCGGCGGGCCCGGTGCGTCGGCGTGGAGCAACTTCGGGAGCTCGCTCGCGCGGTTCTCCACCCAGTTCCGGACCATCCTGGTCGACCAGCCCGGGTTCGGCCGGTCCGACAAGCCCGAGGTGGAGGGACACTTCTTCACCTTCGCCGCCGACGCCCTCGCCGCGCTGCTCGACGAGCTGGGGATCGAACGCGTGCACCTGCTGGGCAACTCGCTGGGTGGTGGTACGGCGGTCCGCTTCGCGCTGAAGTACCCGAAGCGGGTCGGCCGGCTGGTCCTGATGGGTCCCGGCGGCCTCAGCCTCAACATCTTCTCTCCGGACCCGACCGAGGGGATCAAGCGGCTCTACGAGTTCGGGGCGCCGCCCGGGCCCTCGCGCGAGAAGCTCGAGGCCTTCATCCGGACCATGGTCGTCGACCAGTCGCTGGTCACCGACGAGCTGGTCGAGGAGCGGTTCGAGTCCGCCACCGCGCCCGGTGCGGCCGAGGCGATGGCCTCCATGGGGGCATCCTTCGCCAAGCCCGACACGTACGAAGAGGGCTTCCTCTGGAGGGAGGCGTACAAGCTGCGACAGCCGGTGCTGCTGACCTGGGGCCGGGAGGACAGGGTCAACCCGCTCGACGGTGCGCTCGCCGCGCTGAAGCTGATTCCCAAGGCATCCCTGCACGTCTTCCCCAACTGTGGTCACTGGGCGCAGATCGAGGCTGCGGACGAGTTCTTCTCGGTCGTGTCCGGGTACCTCGCCCTGCACCGGGTGAAGCCCTCACCCGGCCGCTGACCGACCGTCACGAACCGATCGGAGACACCTCGTGATCGACATTCGCACCCTCGGCTACGTCCGGGTCGAGAGCACCGACCTGGAGCAGTGGCGCACCTTCGGGAACAAGGTGCTCGGCCTGGCCGAGGGCCGAGGTCCGGACCCCGGCAACATCTACTTCCGGATGGACGAGATGTCGGCGCGGATCGTCGTCGTACCCTCCGAGCGCGACCGGATGGGCTGCATGGGCTGGGAGGTCGCCGACCATCGCGCCCTCGCCGCTGCGGTCGACCATCTCAAGCACCACGGCGTCGAGGTCGAGGAGGCTGCGGCCGAGGAGCTCGCCGACCGCCGGGTCGAGGGCATGGTCCGCTTCGAGGACCCCTTCGAGAACGTCTTCGAGCTGTTCCACGGCGCGACCTACGAAGCGCGACCCGTGGTCACGCCGTACGCCAACACCTTCGTCACCGCCGAGCAGGGACTCGGCCACATCGTGCTGCCCGTCACCGACGACGAGGAGGCGCTGCGCTTCTACACCGATGTGCTCGGTTTCCGGTTGCGGGACTCGATGCGGATGCCGGGTGAGTTCGTGGGGAAGGAACCCGGGTCGACGGCCTGGCTGCGCTTCCTCGGCTGCAACCCGCGCCACCACAGCCTCGCGTTCCTGCCGATGCCGAACCCCGCCAAGTGCGTGCACATCATGGTCGAGGTCGACAAGCTCGACGACGTCGGCCGCGCGCTCGAGAGGGTTCGCAAGCACAAGGTCCCCCTCAGCGCGACCCTCGGCCGCCACATGAACGACCAGATGGTGTCGTTCTACGTGAAGTCGCCCGGTGGTTTCGACGTGGAGTACGGCACCGAGGGGCTGACGGTCGACGACGAGCGCTGGGTCGCCCGTGAGAGCACCGCGGTCAGCTACTGGGGGCACGACTTCAGTGTCGGGCACCAGTGAGACGTGGCCGAGCCAGGAGCTGATCGACTCCTGGCTCGGCCAGTTCGACTTCGAGCTGGGGGCGCCCGCGACGCCTGTGCCCGGTGACGACCCGGAGGCCGAGGCGAACGCCCGCAAGTTCCGCGACGTGCTTGGCCGGTTCTGCACCGGGGTGACCGTGGTGACCAGCATGAGCGGGGGCAGGCCGGTCGGCATGACCTGCCAGTCGTTCAGCTCGGTCTCCCTCGACCCGCCGCTGGTGCTGTTCTGCCCGGCGAAGGGCTCCCGGGCCTGGCCGCTGATCCAGCGAGCGGGGTTCTTCTGCGTGAACCTGCTCTCGCACGACCAGCTCGAGCTGTCCAACGGGTTCGCAGCCAAGGGGGCGGACAAGTTCGCCGGCGTGAGCTGGAGGCAGTCCGCGACCGGCGCCCCGCTGCTCGACGGGGTGCTCGGGTGGGTGGACTGCACGATCTACGCAGTGCACGAGGCAGGCGACCACTACGTCGTGATCGGCCGGGTGATGGACCTCGACGTCGAGGAGGCGCCACATCCGCTGCTGTTCTACCGGGGCCAGTACGCCCGCACCCAGGCCTGAGCCGACCCGTCACTTTTGGACGTGTTTTCGCGGCGAGTCGCGCACCGATCGACGGCTCGCCCGGAGCCCTGTGGATAGACTCCGCGGGCTTTCGCCGCCGTGCTGCATGTTGTCCGCATGTGGCTTCCCGACGACCTTCCCCGTGTCCCGGTCGCCGACGGCGATCGGCGGCTGCCCTGCGACCAACCGTTCACCGTCGCGCGGGCCGAGGAGTGTGGGTTCAGCCGGCGGACTCTTCGTCGAATGGTGCGTGATGGGCTCCTTCGGCGGCTGTTCCCGGGCGTCTACGTCGACTCCGCGGCCGACGACGACATGCTCATGCGCACGCGGGCCCTTGCGCTGGTGCTGCCCGAGGGTGCTGTCGCAACGGACCGCACAGCGGCATGGCTGCACGGTGTCGATGCGTTGCGACCTGCGGACCACATGGTCCCGCCGCCCCTGGACATCGACCGCCTTCCTGGCGGGACCAGGGTACGCAAGAAGGGCGTCGACGGTGGGCAGCGGACGTTGGCTCCCGCGGACGTCGAGGATGTGCACGGCGTCGCCGTCACGACACCGCTGAGGACCGCCCTCGATCTGGGGCGACTGACACCACGTGACCAGGCGATCGCGGCGCTGGACGGGTTGTTGCGACTGGGCCGCTTCAGCCACCAAGAGCTTCTCGCCGACGTGGAACGGTTCGCCGGCCGGCGCGGCGTCGTACAGCTGCGGGAGCTGGCGCCACTCGCAGACGCGCGCTCAGGCTCACCCGGCGAGTCGGCGCTGCGGCTGCGCTGGATCGAGGCGGGGCTGCCTCCGGTCCGGCCACAGGTGCCGGTTCGGGTGAACCGGTTCGGGATCGCTCGAGCGTACGTCGATCTCGGCAACGAGGAGCTGAGGTTCGGAGCGGAGTACGACGGCTGGGACTGGCACTCGTCGGACGAGCAGCGCGAGCACGACCGCCGGCGAAGGAAATGGCTGCGCGACGAGGAGGGCTGGACCCTTGCGGTTTTCACCAAGAGCGAGGTGTTCGCCGACGACCGGGTACTTGTCGCCCGGATCCTGCGTGCCGAGCTGGAGAAGCATCTGCGCCGTTCCGGGGTGAGCCGTCAGTCAGTGCACGACACGCCGCGATTTCAGGGCCAATACTGACGGGTCGGCGAGAAGAAGAGGTCGAACAGCCGGGCGCGGTGGTGGAGCGGCTGGCCGAAGAGCTGTGAGGTCGCGTGGGCACGCTTGAAGTACAGCTGCGCGTCGTGCTCCCAGGTGATCGCGATCCCACCGTGAAGCTGCACGGTCTCGGCCGCCACCGTGGTGAGTGCCTCCGAGCACCACGCCTTCGCCAGGGCTGCGCGAACCGGGAGGTCGGCGTCGAGGTGCGCGGCCGACCAACCGGCCGCCCAGGAGGCCGACCTGGCCGTCTCGACCTCGACGACCATGTCGGCCATCCGGTGTTTGAGAGCCTGGAAGGAGCCGATGGGGCGGCCGAACTGCACCCGTTCCTTGGCGTGGGCCACCGTCATCTCGAGGCACCGCTGGGCAGCGCCCACCTGCAGGGCGCTCACTGCGACGCAGGCGATGTCCCGCAACGTCGGCAGGAAGCGTCCGGCGTCCTGGGCCACGAGCGTCGCGGACGCGTCGTCGAACGAGACCGTCGCGAACCGCAGGGTCAGGTCCATCCCGGGAGTGGGAGTACGACGGACCGCCTCCTGTGTCGGGTCGACGCGGAGCAGCGCGATGCCCTGCGGGGTCTCGGCCAGCACCAGCAGGACATCGGCATGGTCCCCGTCGAGAACGAAGGCCCCGGTCCCCGTGACGGTCCAGCCGTCGCCGTCGCGCACGGCCGAGACCGCGCCTCGCTCGGTGGACCAGGCGCCGTCCTCGCCGGCCCAGACGAGTGCCGCGACCGTCTCGCCGGAGGCGACTCCGGGGAGCACCTCGGCGCACGCGGACTCGTCCTGCGAGAGCAGCAGAGCCTGGGCAGCGAGAATCCCGGAGCCCAGGAGGGGTGAGGGGGTCAACGTCGAGCCCAGCTCCTCGAGAACCACGTGGGTCTCGAACAGCGTGAAGCCGGCCCCGCCGTACTCCTCGGGGACCGCCAGAGCGGCCACGCCGATCTGCTCGCACAGGGTCGACCAGAGCGCCTCGTCGTAGCCGCGAGGAGCGTCGACGGCGCTGCGGACCGCTGGGCTGTCGGAGCGTCGGGCGAGAAGCGCGCGGACCGTGGCGGCCAGCTCCACCTGCTCCTCGCTCAAGGCGAACAGCATGACTCACACCTCCCGCGTGTCGAGCGGTGCGGCGGCTGTGACCGCCTCGAGCACGCGCGCGCGGTGCCACGACGTCGTACCCCAGGCGGCGACGAGGGCGCGGACCTTGAGGATCCACAGGCCCAGGTCGTACTCCGCCGTGTAGCCGATGGCGCCGTGCACCTGGAGCGCGGTGCGAGCCGCGCGGTAGGACGCATCCGCAGCGGCCACCTTGGCGGCGGACACGTCACGTCCCGCGTCGTGGCTGTCCGAACCAAGCGAGAGGGCGGCGCCGTAGAGGAGGGGACGTGCGAAGTCGAGCCCGACCCGGACGTCGGCCAGCGCGTGCTTGAGCGCTTGGTACTCGCCGACCGCTCGTCCGAACTGCCTTCGGGACCTGGCGTAGCTCACCGCCTCGGCAAGCAACCGCTCGCCGGCGCCGAGCAGCTGGGCGGCACAAGCCAGGGCGGCCGTGTCGAAGGCCGTTGACGCGGCGTGGCGGTGCAGGCTGCCCAGGGTCTGTGATGCGTCCAGCCCGAACAGTCTCCTGGCCGGGTCCACCGACCGCTTCAGCGTGGTCGGCGTTCCGAGACGGAGAACCTCGCCCTCGAGCAGGTAGCGCCGAGTGGCCACGTCCGCGTCGAGCGCAAGCGGCGTCACCGGCGGTGAGGCGACGGTCGCTACCTCCGTGCCGTCGGCGACCCCCGCCAGCACTGCGTCCGCGCCGACGACAGTGTCTTGTGGAGCGCCGACGTGCTCGTCCGGGCCGCCGTGCAGCAGGACGGGGAGGAACGCCACGCTCTCCACCCAGGGGCCGGGCACGGCGTGGTTGCCGAGCGCCTCGAACGCGACGACGAGGTCCACCGGCGAGGCACCGAGACCGCCCGCGGCCTCGGGAACCAGAAGTCCGGTCACGCCGAGGTCGGCGAGGCGCCTCCACACCTTCAGACCCGGGTCGGGATCCCCGTCCGCCCACACCCGGACCGTTCTCGGCACCTCGGCACCGTCCAGCAGGTCGTGGAGGGACCGGGCGAAGCCGCGCTGCTCGTCCGAGAGCTCGAACCTCACCGGCCACCACTCCTGGACGTGTCCTTGGGGAGGCCGAGCACGCGTTCGGCGACGATGTTGCGCTGGATCTCGTTGGTGCCGGCGTAGATGGGACCGGCGAGAGAGAACAGGTAACCGTCCACCCAGCGGCCCGCGTCGGGAGCGCCGTCGCCGCGGAGCTCGGACTCGGGCCCGAGCAGGTCGAGGGCGGTCTCGTGCAGGGCGATGTCCAGCTCGGACCAGAAGAGCTTGTTCACGCTGCCCGCGGCACCCATCTCGCCACCGTCGGCCAACCGGGTGACGGTGCCGAACGTGTAGAGGCGGTAGGCCTGGGCCGCGATCCAGGCGTCGACCACCCGGTCGCGCAGGTGCGGCGCCGACGCCGACCCCTCGCGACGCTGCCAGAGGTCGACGAGCCTGTCGACCGCCGCGCAGAAGCGTCCGGGCGAGCGCAAGGAGAGACCGCGCTCGTTGCCCGCCGTACTCATCGCCACCCGCCACCCGTCGCCGGGTGCACCGAGCACGTCGCTGTCGGGCACGAAGACGTCCTCGAAGAAGATCTCGGCGAACCCCGGCTCGCCGTCGAGCTGGGCGATCGGCCGCACCGTGACACCGGGCGCGTCGAGGGGAAAGAGGAAGTAGGTCAGCCCGCGGTGCCGTTCGGCAGCCGGGTCGGAGCGGAACAGCCCGAAGCCCCGGTGTGCGAACGAGGCACGGGAGCTCCAGGTCTTCTGCCCGTTCAGCCGCCACCCGCCAGCCTCGTCGTCGCGGACCGCTGTGCTCCGGGTCGCGGCGAGGTCGCTGCCCGCCTCGGGCTCGGACCAGGCTTGCGCCCACACCTCGACGCCGGTCGCCATGTCCGGAAGGAAGCGGTCCTGCTGCTCTCTGGTGCCGTGCGAGAAGAGGATCGGGGCCAGCAGGAAGATGCCGTTCTGGCTCACCCGGCCGGGCGCGCCGCTGCGGTAGTACTCCTCCTCGAAGATCACCCACTCGAGCAGGGACGCCTCGCGGCCGTGGTAGTCGAGCGGCCAGGAGACCACCGACCACCGGTGCTCGGCGAGGAGCGCCTCCCACTCCCGGTGCGCCTCGAACCCCTCGCGCGTGTCCATCGAAGGCAGGGGAGAGGGCGGGACGTTCTGACGCAGCCAGCCGCGGGCCTCGTCCCGGAAGGCCAGCTCCCGCTCGGAGAAGTCGAGGTTCACCGCGGCTGCTCCGCTGGTCGCCCTTCGACAGGCGGAGGAGCCGCCTGTCGAGACCCGTCACGCATGCTGCGTGCGTCCATGCCGGCGAGCGAGTCGGTGCCGACCTCGGCGTTGTGGGCATGGGCGAAGTGGTGCAGGCCGAACACGGAGTCCATGCCCGCCCGCATACCCATCAGGTCCTCGGCCTGGTTCACGGCCTTCTTGGTCAGAGCCAGGCCGAACCGGGGCATCGCGCTGATCCGCTCGGCGATGGCAAGCGTCGTCGAGAGGAGCTCCTCGCGCGGCACGACCTGGTTCACCATGCCGAGCTGGCGCGCGCGCTCGGCGCTGAACCGGTCACCGGTGAACAGGAACTCCTTCGCCGCCCGCGGGCCCATCACCCAGGGATGCGCGAAGTACTCGACCCCCGGGATCCCCATCCGCACCACGGGGTCGGAGAAGAACGCGTCGTCCGAGGCGACGATGAAGTCGCACGACCAGGCCAGCATGAGCCCGCCGGCGATGCAGGCGCCGTGCACCATCGCGATCGTGGGCTTGGGGATCTCCCGCCAGCGACGGCACATCCCGAGGTAGACCTCCGACTCGCGGGCGAACCGCTGGTCCCCGCCAGGCTTGTCGGTGTGGTCCCACCACATGACCGCCTTGCGCTCGAAGGTCTGGTCGACGTCGCGGCCGGGGGTGCCGATGTCGTGGCCGGCGCAGAAGTGCCTGCCGTTGCCCGAGAGCACGATCACCTTCACCGCGTCGTCGTCCACCGCGCGGGTGAAGGCGGCGTCGAGGGCGTAGGTCATCGCGGAGTTCTGGGCGTTGCGGAACTCCGGCCGGTTCAGCGTCACCATCGCGACCGGTCCACGGCGTTCGTAGGTCACCACCTCCTCGTCGGTGGGTGGGGCCTCGCGAACCTCCGGAGGCGTGGTGTCGGTCATGCGTGGCTCCTTAGCTCGCGTTTGAGGACTTTGCCGGAGGGGTTGCGCGGCAGGTCGTCGACGAAGGTGACTCCCCGGGGGACCTTGAAGTTGGCCAGTCGTTCTCTGGCGTAGTCGACGACCTGGCTCTCGCTGAGGTCGGCACCGGAGCGTCGTACGACGTACGCGTGGCCGACCTCGCCGAGCCGTTCGTCGGGCACGCCCACGACGGCGGACTCGACCACGCCCTCGAGCCGGGCCAGCACCTGCTCGACCTCGGCGGGGTAGACGTTGAACCCGCCGACGATGAACACGTCCTTGAGGCGGTCGGTGATCTTGAGGTACCCCTGCTCGTCGAGGCGGCCGATGTCGCCGGTGTGCAGCCAGCCGTCGGCGTCGATCGCCTCGGCGGTGGCCTCGGGGTCGTCGAGGTACCCGACCATCACGTTGTCTCCGCGCAGGAGCACCTCGCCCTCCGCACCGGCGGGAAGCGGGTCGTTGGCCTGGGGCTTCGCGATCCTGACCTCGAAGCCCGCGGCCGCCCGGCCGCACGTGTGCGCCACCCGCGTGTCCTCGTCGCCGGGGCGGCACATCGTGGCGACGACCGCCTCGGTGAGTCCGTATGCCGTCAGCACCGTCTCGATCCCGAGCTCGGACTGCATCCGCTCGACGAGCGCGACCGGCACGGTGGCTGCGCCGGTCACTGCGAGGCGCAGCGAGGTGGTGTCGAACTCCGTGCGGCGCGGCGACTCCAGCAGGGACTGGTAGATCGCGGGGGCGCCGGGAAGGACGGTGATGCGCTGCTCCGCGACCAGCCGCAGGGTCTCGTCGACGTCGAAGACCGCCTGGGGCACGAGAGCGGCGCCGGTCAGCAGGCAGACCACGATGCCGGCCTTGTAGCCGAAGCTGTGGAAGAACGGGTTCACCACCAGGTAGCGGTCGTCCGCGGTGAGCTCGCCGCACGCGGCCCAGGCCTCTGCCACGGAGATGACCTGACGGTGCAGCGAACAGGCACCCTTGCTCCGTCCGGTGGTGCCCGAGGTGTAGAGGACGTCCGCGATGTCGTCCGCCTTCACCCCGTCCGCCCGCCGCTCTGCAGCCTCGACGGTGACCCGCTCGGCCAGGTCGGCGAGATCGTCCCACTCGGTGACCTCCTCCGCGCCGGGCGGTGTCGCCTCGCCGTAGGGGAGTCGGATGACGGTGCTTACGCCGGGCAGTCCGGGGACCGGCCCCTCGGTCGAGGCGTCGGCGTCCTCGCTCGCGGCGGCAGCCAGCTCGTCGTACTGCTTCCGGCCGAGGAACCCGTCGGCGAGGACGACGAGCGCGGCGTTCGTACGGCGCACGACGTCGACGGCCTCGTGACCGGTGTAGCGGGTGTTGACCGGGACCAGCGTGCCGCCGGCGTACGTGACGGCCAGCGCGGTGACCTCCCACTGCCAGGTGTTCGGGGCCCAGACGGCCACCCGTTGGCCCTTCTCGAGGCCGAGGGCGATGAACGCGCGGGCGGTGGTGCGGACGTGGGACAGGAGGTCGGCATAGGTCAGCCGGACCTCGCCGTCGACCACGGCCTCGCGCTCGGTGAAGCGGCTCGCCGCGGCGCGCAGGACGCCCGGCAGTGTCTGCTGTGGGGTCCGCATCTCACTCTCCTGGAAGCCGGCCTCGCCGGGTGCGGCGTGGTGGCCATGTGTCCAAAACAGGTGCCCAAACAAGTGCTTGGTAGGGTAGTCTACGCAGGCCGGAATGCATTTGGCCAGACACCCGAAGGGCTCCCGTGGACCTGACCTACTCAGCGCAGGACGAGTCGTTCCGCCGTGATGTGCGCGAGTGGCTCGAGGCGAACCTGCGCGGGGAGTTCGCGAGCCTGCGCGGCAGGGGAGGGCCCGGTCGCGAGCATGAGGCGTTCGACGAGCGGGTGGCCTGGGACCGGCACCTCGCCGCCGCCGGATGGACCTGCCTCGGCTGGCCGCAAGAGCATGGCGGCCGCGGCCTGAGCCTGATGCAGCAGGTGATCTTCCACGAGGAGTACGCCCGGGCGAACGCGCCGGCGCGGGTGAACCACATCGGTGAGGAGCTTCTCGGCCCGACGCTGGTCGCGTTCGGCACCGAGGAGCAGAAGCACCGGTTCCTCCCCGGGATCAGGAACGTGACCGAGCTGTGGTGCCAGGGGTACTCCGAACCGGGTGCCGGCTCCGACCTGGCCTCGGTCGCCACGCGCGCCCGGCTCGAGCCTTCGACGGGTGCCGGGCAGCCCTCCGCGTGGGTGGTGGACGGCCAGAAGGTGTGGACCTCGCTCGCACACGTCGCCGACTGGTGCTTCGTGGTCGCGCGGACCGACCCTGGCTCGAAGCGGCACGGCGGCCTGTCGTACCTCCTGGTGCCGATGGACCAGCCCGGGGTCGAGGTCCGGCCCATCGAGCAGCTGACCGGAACCTCGGAGTTCAACGAGGTGTTCTTCGACGGGGCCCGCACCGAGGAATCCCTGGTGGTCGGCGAGCCGGGGGAGGGCTGGAAGGTCGCCATGGCCACTCTCGGGTTCGAGCGTGGGGTCTCCACGATCGGCCAGCAGGTCGGCTTCGCGCGCGAGCTCGACGGCGTGGTCGCCCTCGCCCGCCGCAACGGCTCCATCGACGACCCGGTCGTCCGGGACCGGCTGGTCGGCGCGCGGATGGGGCTCGAGGTGATGCGGCTCAACGCCCTGCGCACCCTGGCCGGCTTCGCCACTGGGTCCCACGGGCCCGCGGCGTCGGTCTCCAAGCTCGTGTGGGCGACGTGGCACCGCGGCCTCGGCGAGCTGGCCATGCAGGTCGCGGGCGCGACGTCCCTGACGGCAGCGGCCCCGCCGTACGACCTCGACGACTGGCAGCGGCTCTACCTCTTCACGCGCGCTGACACCATCTACGGCGGCTCGAACGAGATCCAGCGGAACGTCATCGCCGAGCGGGTGCTCGGCCTACCCCGGGAGCCCCGCCCATGACAGCCGAGGACGCGACCGTCCAGACCGGCACGACCCACTCCCGGGCAACCCGGACCGCACCGGCCTACGTTCCGGGACACGACCTTCTTGCCGACAGGACCGTCGTCGTCACCGCTGCGGCAGGCGCCGGCATCGGTGCCGCGACCGCGCGCCGCTGCCTCGAGGAGGGCGCTCGTGCCGTGGTGATCGGCGACACGCACCAGAGACGGCTCGCGGCCGCCGAGGAGGAGCTCGGGAACGACTTCGGAGCGGACCGCGTCTCCGCCATCGTGTGCGACGTGACCGACGAGGAGCAGGTCACCGCGCTGCTCGACGCGGCCGAACCCTTCGGCGGGGTGGACGTGATGGTCAACAACGCAGGCCTCGGCGGGACGGCATCCGTTCTCGAGATGACCGACGACGAGTGGTCGCGGGTTCTCGACATCACCCTCACCGGCACCTTCCGGTGCGTCCGCGCTGCCGGCAGGCGGATGGTCGCCGCGGGCACGAAGGGCGTGATCGTCAACAACGCCTCGATCATCGGCTGGCGAGCACAGGAGGGCCAGGCCCACTACGCCGCCGCGAAGGCCGGCGTCATGGCACTCACCCGATGCTCCGCCATCGACCTGGCTCCGCACGGGATCCGGGTGAACGCGGTCTCGCCCAGCCTGGCGATGCACCCGTTCCTGGCGAAGGTGACGTCCGACGACCTGCTCGAAGAGCTGAAGTCGCGGGAGGCCTTCGGGCGCGCCGCGGAGCCCTGGGAGGTCGCGAACGTGATCGTGTTCCTGGCGAGTGGCTACTCGTCGTACATGACCGGGGAAGTGGTCTCCGTGAGCAGCCAGCACCCATGAGACAAGCGGGAGGGATGTTTCGATGACACAGCAGGTCTCCAACGGAGGGAAGGCGTCCCGGCGCGACGAGCTTCTGGCGATCGCCGCCGAGCTGTTCGCGCAGCGGGGCTTCAAGAACACCACGGTCCGCGACATCGCCGACGCCGCGGGCATCCTGTCGGGGAGCCTCTACCACCACTTCGACTCCAAGGAGTCGATGGTCGACGAGATCCTGTCGACCTTCCAGGCGGAGCTCTTCCGCCGCTACGACGAGGTGGTCGCCTCCGACCTGGACCCGCGCGCCAAGTTCGAGGCCGTGATCACGCTGTCGTTCGAGGCGATCCACGACCACCACTCCGAGGTCGCGATCTACCAGAACGACGCGGCGTACCTGGCCGAGTTCGACCGGTTCGGCTACCTCAACGAGCGCAACGCCCAGCTGCGCAAGCTCTGGGTCGGCATGCTCGAGGACGGCGTCGCGACGGGCGCGTTCCGGCCCGACCTCGACGTCGAGGTGGTCTACCGGTTCATCCGCGACACGGTCTGGGTGGCGGTCCGGTGGTACCGACCGGGCGGCGAGCTGTCCGCGGCCGACGTGGCCGGGCAGTACCTCTCCATCCTTCTCGACGGGATCGCCGCGCGCCGGCGCCCGGTGAGATCGAAGACGTAGTCCCGCCAGCCAGACTTCCCGAAGGAGACCCCCGTGCCCGAGGCCTACATCGTCGACGCGGTCCGCACGCCCGTCGGCCGCCGTGGAGGAGCCCTCGCGGGCATGCACTCCGCCGACCTCGCCGGCCACGCGATCAGCGCGCTCATGGACCGCAGCGGGGTCGACCCGGGACTCGTGGACGACGTGATCCTCGGGTGCTGCGACACGATCGGCTCGCAGGCCGGCGACGTCGCGCGGACGGCCTGGCTGGTCGCCGGACTTCCCGAGCACGTCCCGGGCGTCACGATCGACCGGCAGTGCGGCTCCAGCCAGCAGGCCGTGCACTTCGCCGCACAGGGGGTGATGTCGGGTACGGCGGACCTCATCGTCGCCGGCGGGGTCCAGAACATGTCGGCGATCCCGATCTCGTCCGCGATGCTGGTCGGACAGCAGTTCGGGTTCACCACGCCGTTCGCGGAGTCACCCGGCTGGACCAAGAGGTACGGCGACCAGGAGGTCTCGCAGTTCCGGTCCGCCGAGATGATCGCCGAGCGGTGGGACATCTCCCGCGAGGACATGGAGCGGTTCGCCCTCCACAGCCACCAGCGTGCGATCCGGGCGATCGACGAGGGCAGGTTCACAGCGGAGATCGAACAGGTCGGCGACCTCACGACGGACGAGGGACCGCGCCGCGACACGTCCGCCGAGAAGATGGCCGGCCTCCGGCCCCTTGCCGAGGGAGGCCGCATCACCGCTGCCGTGGCATCGCAGATCAGCGACGCGGCGTCGGCGGTGCTCATCGCGTCGGAGAAGGCGGTCGACGCGCACGGCCTGACCCCGCGGGCCAGGATCCACCACATCTCGGTGCGCGGCGACGACCCGGTGTGGATGCTGACCGGCCCGATCCCGGCGACCCGGTACGCACTCGAACGGACCGGCCTGTCCATCGACGACTTCGACCTGTTCGAGGTCAACGAGGCGTTCGCGTCCGTCGTACTGGCCTGGGCGAAGGAGACCGGTGCGGACCTGGAGCGGACCAACGTGAACGGTGGAGGCATCGCCCTGGGTCACCCGATCGGTGCGACCGGCACCCGGCTCATGACCACGATGCTCCACGAGCTCGAACGCCGCGGCGGCCGCTACGCCCTCCAGACCATGTGCGAAGGCGGCGGCCAGGCCAATGTGACGATCATCGAGCGGATCTGACCCGCCGCGTCCGAGGGTCAGGAGACGACTGGGCGCGTGTCAGCGGGCGCGGCCGGAAAACCGTTCGCGGCAGGGCCGAGCCGGGGGCACTCTGGGTTCATGGAGATCCGTGAGTTCACCGCCGACGACGACGGCACCGTGGCCGAGGTGGTCGACCTGCTCGACGCGGTGAGGAAGGTCGACTCCCCATGGGAGCACGCCGACACCGTCCTGAGCCTCACCGGGATGATCCGGCACGGTTGGGACGGGGAGGCGCCGCGCTGCTTCGTGGCTGCAGACAACGCGCGACCCGTCGCGGCGGCACGGCTGTGGCTCTCCGAGTGGGACAACACCCATCTGGCGTGGCTGTGGTTGGGGGTTCATCCCGACGAGCGACGCCAGGGGTACGGCAGTGCGCTGTTCGACTTCGCGCTCCAGGAGTCCCGCCGGCTGGGCCGCAGCAGCTTCGGCGCGGACGGGTGGGACCACCCGCGCACCAGGGCATTCGCCGCGAGACACGGGCTCACCATCAGGTCGGCCGCGATCCAGCGCCGGCAGTACCTCACCGAGGTCGACCGTAAGGTCGTCGAGGAGCTGTACGTCGAGGCGGGGGAGACGGCATCGGCGTACGAGCTGGTGCGCATCGTCGGACGCACGCCGCCCGAGCTGCTCGACGCGGTCGCGGAGATGACCGCGGCCATCAACGACGCCCCGACCGACGACCTCGAGGTCGAGGACGAGGTGTTCCCGCGCGAGCGGGTCGAGGACTACGAGAACGCCACCCTGGCCAAGGGGAAGCGGTTGTACCGGTTGCTCGCCAGGCACAAGGAGACCGGGGAGCTGGCCGGCCACACCGTGGTCGCGGTCGAGTCCGAGCGACCGTGGATCGGGGAGCAGCACGACACGAGCGTGGTCCGGGCACATCGTGGCCATCGGCTGGGACTCCTGCTGAAGTCGGACATGGTGAGGTGGCTGGCGGTGGAGGAGCCACAGCTGCGGACGATCGACACGTGGAACGCGGAGTCGAACGACCACATGATCGCGGTGAACGAGAAGCTCGGATACCGGGTCCTGGGCCGGGAGCTGGAGTTCCAGCGCGACATCTGACCGGCGCCGTCCGGGTGCGCGCGGCGCCTGACGCGCGCTCACCCGGACGAGGCGTCACAACGTCGGTCCCGGTGCCGCCCCGATGGTCAGCGTCGCCGGTGCGCAGCGAAACGTGGTCGCCTCAGCCGAGTCGTCCGTGGGCAGGTCGTCGGGCCGGAGCCGCGCCAGCCGCAGCAGCTCGGGCGCGCACTCGAGACCGGTCGCGCGAGCCGGCAGCAGTATCCCGGCGGGCAGGCCGAGGTTGGCCCGATGCGCACGCGCCGCACGCAGCAGCGTCCGTAGCCGGTGCGCCTCCTGCTCCGCCGCCGGGTCAAGACGGTCCTGGCACGGGGTGGGCCAGGCACGTGCGTCCAGGGGACCGGTCGGACCACCGAGGGCCCCCCACAGCTCCTCGGTGAGGAACGGCGCGAACGGGTGCAGCTGCAGGAGCAGCTCGGCCAGGGCGGTGCCGAGGGTCGCACGCGTCCCTGGGTCGTGGCCGAGCGCCGGTTTGCGCGCCTCGAGGTACAGCTCGGAGAGGTCCTGGAGCAGGAACCGGGCCAACCCGTCAGTGGCCCTGGCCAGGTCCAGCTTCTCCAGTGCTGTGGTCGTCGCCTCGCGGGTCCTTTCCAGCCGGGACTCCAGCCACCGGTCCAAGATGTGTCGGGACCGGAGCGGTGTCCCGTCGTGGGCCGCGGTGTACGCCTCGAGCGTTCGCCCGCTGTCCGGAAGCCGGATTCCGTGCCGGTCTGCGAGCCGCGCGATGCTCCACAGCTTCTTCAGCAGCGCCTGAGCGCCCAGCAGGTCGCTGCGACCGAACGGGATGTCTGCTCCCGGGTGGGCTCTCCGGCACAGCGCCAGCCTGAGTGTGTCCGGGCCGAACTCTTCGATGAACTCGAGCGGGTCGATGGTGTTGCCGAAGGACTTCGACATCTTCTTGCCGCGCTCGTCGCGGATCATCCCGTGCAGGTACAGCCGGCGGAACGGTGGCGTGCCTGTCAGGTGGGTGCACAGCATCGCCATCCGGATCGCCCAGAAGAACAGCAGGTCGTTTCCGGTGATGAGCAGGTCGTTGGGGTAGTACCGGTCCAGGTCCGGCGTGGAGTCCGGCCACCCGAGCGTCGACAGCGGCCACAGCGCCGAGGAGAACCAGGTGTCGAGGGTGTCCTCGTCCTGTGTCCAGCCGGCCGGGATCTCCTCATCCGGCGCGAACGACCGTGCCTGACCATCCGGGCCGTACCAGATGGGGATCCGGTGTCCCCACCACAGCTGCCGCGACAGGCACCAGTCGCGCATGTCCGCCAGCCACCCCAGGTACGCCTCCGCCATCTGGGGCGGGTCGATTCGCAGGGCACCGGACTCCAACGCTCCACGGGCGCCCGCGGCGAGCTGCGCCGTGGCCAGGTACCACTGCGGGGTGGACCGGGTCTCGATGGCCGAACCGCACCGGGTGCAGGCCCTCCCGGACGGAGTGTTCTCGGTCTCGATGTCGGCCAGGGACGTGCGGCACCCGCTGCACCACGACGTAGCGCGCTCCGCCCGGTAGATCAGTCCCTGATCGAACAGCCGGGTGAACGCCTCGTGCGTCGCGCGGCTCGGGCGGGCGTCGAGCGTGTAGGTGGCGCGAGACCAGTCCGGGGACGCCCCGAGGCGGCGCATCTGCGTCGTGATCGCCTCACCGGTGCTGGCTCGCCATGACCGGGTGCGGGCAAGGAAGGCGTCGCGGCCCAGTTCCTGACGGGAGGTGCCTTCGGCAGCCAACATGCGCTCCATCAGCGCCTGGGTGGCGATTCCGGCATGGTCGGTACCGGGCAGCCACAGTGTCTCGCGGCCCAGCATGCGCTGGTGGCGGATGAACGCATCCGAGATCGTGTGCTCGTAGGCGTGGCCCATGTGCAGGCTGCCGGTGATGTTCGGCGGCGGCAGGATCATGGAGAAGGGTCGCTGCCCCTGCTGCTGCGGGCGGAACGCGCCGGAGGACTCCCAGGTGGCGTAGCGGTCGGCCTCACCGCCGTGGGTGTAGTGAGTGTCGAGGGTGGACATGGCGGGCTCCCTGAAGAAGGGTCGTCGTAGGGCGCCGCGGACGGGATGTCCGGGGCGCACGAAGGCGCCCTCGCTCACAGGCGAGGGCTACCGTACGACGCGCCCGGCAGGCAGGCCGGAGCCACCGGCGAACGGGGCGGCCTGGCTGCTCATGTTCTTCATTGTCCCGGCTCGCGCTCACAACGCAATCGAGTTTCTCGCGGTGCAACGGCACCAACAGTGAAGGGTTGATGAGATGCGTGGCGATGCTCGCCTGAGAAAGACTGCCGGCATGAGAGCCGATGGAGTCCGGGTCGCGGGCGAGCTCGTCGCCGAATGCTTCCCTGACGCCAGAGCAGCCTGGCTCGGTGGGAGCATCGTGCGCGGTGACGCGACGAGCAGCTCCGACTTGGACATCACCGTGCTGACGCAGGGACGTCCGGCGCCGTACCGACACTCGGTCCACTATCGCGAATGGCCGGTGGAGCTGTTCGTCCATACCGAGTCCTCCCTCAGCTACTACTGCGGCAAGGACCAGCAGCGCCGGCAGCCGACGATGATGCGACTGGTTGCCGAGTCCGTCGTTCTCGTCGACACGGACGGCAGCGGCGCTCGGCTGCAGCAGGAGATGGCTGTCCTGGTGGCCAAGGGCCCTGAGCCTCTGAGCGCGGATGAGCTCGCCACAAGGCGCTACGGGTTGACCGACCTGATGATGGACATCGAGGGCGGGGGCCCCTCGCGCCTTGCGGCGGTCGACTCTTCGACGGGCACCGACTCAGCGGAAGCGACCCCGACGCTGGAAGCGAGTCCCGGGGACGAAGCGCCTGCGTCGACTAGTCCCCAGCCATGCGGTGCACGTGCTCACGCATCAGAACGAGGGCTTCGCGTGTAGCGCAGGAAGAGGAACTGGTCGCGTTCGAGGACGTGCGCGAGCGTCAGGTTCGCCGGCGTCGGCAGTGGGGGACCGGCGGTGATCCGGAGCTCCTCGCCGCAGGTGACCACCGGCGCGACGGCCAGGCACAGCTCGTCGACGAGGTCGGCGGCGAACAGCCCGGCCAGGACGTGCGGGCCGCCCTCGGAGAGAAGCCGCGTCAGGCCCTGGGCGACCAACGCGTCCCTGGCGACTCGCAGGTCCACCTTGTCGCCGCCGGCGACGAGGACGTCGGCCACCGCCTGGGCCCTCTCGCGGAGGGCATCTGGTGCCTGCTCCGTCGTGACCAGCAGCGGCCGCTCGGTGGCCTCGGTGAACACGGGCGCGGTGAGGTCGAGGTCGATGTTGCGGGTCAGGATGGCCAGGCGTGGGACAGGTGACTGCCCCCGACCGACGCGTTCCCGCCGCTGCTCCTCGGTGACCTGGAGAGGCCCGTACCCCTCGGCGCGCACCGTGCCGGCACCGACCAGGAGTACGTCGCACCGCGACCGCAGCCCGTGAAGCAGGACCTGGTCCGCGCTGCCGGACAGGATGCCGACCCGGCCCTCGACCGCCGCAGCACCGTCGGCGCTCGAGACCATGTTGACCCGCAGGTGCGCCTCCCCGTCATCACCGACCGGGTACTGGCCGAGGGGCTCGACGGCCTCGGCGGGATCGGGGAGCAGGCGTCGCATGAGCATGGGTCCTCCAGTCGCAGTTGGGGGCGTGGCTGTCGGGTCAGGCGGAGTGGCCCGGATCCATGTCCTGGACCTCCTCGAAGCTCAGGCCGGCACCGGTCCTGGCTACGTCGAGGTCCACCGGCTCGAGCAGGAAGCCCACGTGGTCGCCGTACGGGTGCCGCTCGAGGATCCGGCCGACGATGCGGCGTTGGCAGTCGTCGAGGAGTGGTACGGCGCCCGGGCCGGTGCTCCAGCGGCACCGCGTGAACTTGTCCACCTCGTCACCGGTGCTGCCGCCGAACAGCTCGGCGAGATCACCCTGCTCGGGACCGAGCACGTGCACCGCGAGGTACTCCGCCTCCTGGGCGACACGGTAGGTGTGGTTCTTCACCGACAGGCACACCAGCATGCGAGGTGGGTCGATGCTGGCCTGGGTGGTGAACCCCACGAGGCAGCCCGCGCGATGTCCGTCGTTCGCGGTGGTGACCACGAACATGGGGTAGTCCAGGCCCTCGACGAAGTCGTCGAACTGTCCGGTGTCGAGAGGGCGCGGCGATGTCACCCGGCCGATCCTCGCACAGGTCGGATCAGACGAGCAGGCCCTGGTTCGCCCTGACGTGGGAGGCCGCATCGGTGACCACGCGGTCGATGAGCTCCTCGCACGTCGGCAGGTCGTCGATCACGCCGACCACCTGCCCCGACGCCAGGACCCCGGCATCCGTGCGGCCCTCGACGAGTCCTGCCTTGAGCATCGTCGGCGTGTTGGCCGCGAGGAGCATCTGCGTCCAGCTCCGGTCGCTCCCGTGCTTCATCGAGCGGCCGTCTCTGACGAGTTGCCGCCAGGTCATCCCGCTCATCCTCTTGAACCCGAGCGTGCGTCGGACCGTGGGCCCCAGGCGCCGGAGCACGCTGGCCTCCTCGAGCTCCTCGACGAGCTCGGTGCGCAGCATGCGGTGCGGCATGCCGTCCACCTTGGTGGTGACGACGGTGCCGTCGAGGCCGTGCTGGAGGTACTTCTGCTTCACGGTGTCGGGGACGGTGCTCTCCCGGGTGAGGAGGAAGCGGGTGCCCATCCCGATGCCGGCGGCGCCGTAGGCGAGCGCCGCCGCGAGGCCACGCCCGTCGAAGAACCCGCCTGCGGCGACGACCGGGATGTCCACCGCGTCGAGGACGGTCGGCAGCAGCAGCGTGGTCGGGACGGATCCGGTGTGGCCGCCGCCCTCGCCGCCCTGGACCATGACCGCGTCCGCGCCCCACGCCGCGACCTTCTCCGCGTGACGGGCGGCGCCCACCGACGGGATCACCACGACGCCGGCGTCCTTGAGGCGGGAGATCATGTCCTTCTTCGGGGCGAGGGCGAACGACGCGACCTTGACCCCTTCGGCGACCAGGAGCCCGACCCGCTCGGGCGCGTCGCCCGCGTCCGCGCGCAGGTTCACCCCGAAGGGTGCGTCGGTGCGGTCCTTGACCTCGCGGATGGCCTTCGCCAGCTCGTCGTACGTCATGGTCGCCGAGGCGAGGATGCCCAGCCCGCCGGCGTTCGCGGTCGCCGACACCAGCCGTGGGCCTGCGACCCAGCCCATGCCGGTCTGCACGACAGGGTGGCGGACCCCGACGAGGTCGGTCAGGGGAGTGCGCAGCAGCTGGTCCACACTCATGTGCTCGCCTCGGCACGTCCGGTGACCGGTGGCACCTCGCGGTCGCGCAGACTCGTCGGGTCGAGCATCTCCCGGATCAGCACCAGCTCCTCCACGGTCGGCAGACGAGTTTCGGGGATCTCCCCCTCGACGTGGATCTCGCACGCGGACGCCTGGAGGACGTCGTCCACGGTCTCGCCGGGATGCACCGAGCGGAGACGCAGGGTGGAGCCCGGGCCGTCGAGGTCGAGGACGGCGAGATTGGTGACGACTCGGTGCAGGTCGTGGAACCGGGTGGCGGCGGGTCCGGCCTTCTCCGCGCGTTCGCGGCCGACGCCGGAGACGACGTCCACCTGGTCGACGAAGACCCGCTGGCTGTGCTTGGGCACCCAGTACGACGTGCGGTTGTTCACGGTGTTGCCGGGCGCCCCGCGAACGCCGAGCAGCTGGCGCGTCGGCCGGTCGAAGTCACCGATGCAGGAGATGTTCTGGTTGCCGTTGCGGTCGAGCTGGGTGGCACCCATCATCACGTGCCGCTTGCCGTAGGCCACGACGTCGAACACGGCTCGGAAGGGGATCCACCCTTCCACCACGTCCGCGGACGAGCCGAGGGGCGGGACGCCGCCGAGCAGCAGCGCCTCACCGTCGGACAGCAGCAGATCGGGGTTCGACGTCAGCTTGGCCAGACGGGCGCCCAGCGTGGGCAGGAGCCCCATCGGGCTGCCCATGATCTCGCCGTCCCCTGCGAACGCGTCCGCGATGGCTGCCGCGCAGACCTCCGCACGTGTGGCGTCGAACAACTGGCTCACCCTCCGCTTTCGTCGTCGGTGACGCGCTCGGCGTGGAAGCCGTCCACGGCTGCTTGGTACTCCGCCTCGCTGCCCGACAGGAAGCGGTCGGTGAAGTCCCGCCACGTCTCGGGGTGCTTGGCGGCGGTGGCGTATTCCTTCTGGAACGCCTCGTCGCGCCCGTAGTCCGGCGTGCAGGTGGTGAAGTGCGCACCCTTCGGGGTCTCGACCACACCGGTCACCATCATCCGGTTGAGCAGCAGCCGCTGCACCGGGGTGTCGACCGTGAGCCCGGCGGTGTCCACGATCTGCTCGGTGGAGACGAACGCGCGGTCGGCGGCCATGCAGAACAGGTCGTCGAAGTAAGGATCCGGGCCGAGGTAGCTGGCGTTGCCGTGAGCGTCGGCGCGGTTCATGTGCACCAACGCGACGTCGAGCGGCAGGGCTGGCACCGCGACGAGCTCCTCGCTGTCGTCGTACGGCGACGTCACGGTCCGCAGGCTCGTGTCGTGCAGGAGTACGTCGGACCCGAGCCCGGCGCGCGTCGGCAGGAACGGGAGGCGCTGCGCAGCGGCGCGCAGGCCGGTCTGGAGCATGCCCTCGTCCCACTCGGTGAAGGCGGCGGTCGCGTTCTGTCGTGCCTGCCCGAACAGCGGCTCGAGAGGGATGGAGTCGAGGGAGACGAACGCGTAGACGACGCGACGCGCCTTGCCGGCGGCACACAGCAACCCGACGTCGGGGCCGCCGTAGGAGACCACCGTCAGGTCCTTCAGGCCGCTGCGCAGGATCCCTCGCACCAGGGCCATGGGCTTGCGGCGTGAACCCCACCCGCCGATGCCGATGGTCATCCCGTCCTTGAGCTCGCCGACCACCTGGTCGACGGTCATGACCTTGTCCTTCATGCGTCGTTCGCTCACCGCTGCACCGCCTTCCCGGTGGCGACGAACTCGTCACGATGCTCGTCGGACACGCCGGCCAGGTTGAGCTCGAAGGTGAATCCCTGCTCGAAACGGTAGCTGCGGTTCACGTCGACCGGGTCGATGCCGTTGATGGCCTGCTTGGCCGCGCGGATGACGCGGGTGTCCTTGGCTGCTATCTCGCCCGCGACGTCCAGGGCGGTGAGGTCGAGCCGGTCACGCGGGACGACCTCGAGCACCGAGCCGTGGGGGAGGAGGTCGACGGCGTTGATGTTGCGGCCGGTGTAGTACAGCGTCCGCATCAGGTGCTGGGGGACCATGCGCGCCAGGTGGGTGGCCGCGCCGAGCGCTCCGCGGTCGACCTCGGGAACGCCGAAGTACGCGTCGTCGCTGGCCACGATGGTGTCGGCGTTGCCGACGAGGCCGACCCCGCCTCCGAGGCAGAAGCCATGGACGGCCGCGACGACGGGCACGGCGCACTCGTACACCGCCCTGAACGCCGCGAAGCAGCCACGGTTCGCGCCGACGAGTGCTTCGAAGCCGGTGGTGTGCTGCATCTCCTTGATGTCGACGCCCGCGTTGAACCCTCGGCCCTCCGCGCGCAACACCACCACGTGCGTCTGCCTGTCCTGGCCTGCCTCGTCGAGCGCTTCGGCGAGCTCGAACCATCCCGCGACGGGCAGGGCGTTGACCGGGGGAAAGTCCATGGTGATGACGCGGACTCCGTGGTCGTGCCTGGTGGACGTGATGCCCATGTCACCTTCCTGACCTAGCATTTGCTTGGTACCCTAACACTTGCTTGGTTCATCCGGTAGCAAAGGAGCCTGCATGGCGACCGACCTCGACCTGTCCGGACGAGTCGTGCTGGTGACCGGTGGTGTCCGTGGCGTCGGGCTCGGCATCTCGCAGGCGTTCCTGCGGGCGGGCGCGGATGTCGTCACCTGTTCCCGCAACGCTCCGGAGCGTCCCGTGTCGGTCGACGGTCGTTCGGCTCTCCACGTCCCCGCCGACGTGCGCGACCCCGACGACGTGGCGGCGCTCGTCGACGGGATCGTCGCGAGACAGGGTCGGCTCGACGTGCTGGTGAACAATGCGGGCGGCGCGCCGTACGCCCTGGCTTCCGAGGCCTCGCCGCGGTTCCACTCGAAGGTCGTCGAGCTCAACTTGATGTCGCCCCTCCTGGTGTCGCAGGCGGCCAACGAGGTGATGCAGCGACAGGCGGACGGCGGCGCCATCGTGATGGTCTCGAGCGTCAGCGCGACCCGGCCGTCACCGGGGACCGCCGCATACGGCGCCGCGAAGGCGGGGGTGGACAGCCTCGTGCGGAGCCTGGCCGTCGAGTGGGCGCCCAAGGTGCGGGTGAACTCGATCGACGTGGGGCTGGTGCGCACCGAGCAGACCGGCCTGCACTACGGCGGAGAGGCGGGCGTGGCGGCAGTCGAGTCAACGATCCCGCTCCGGCGGCTCGCCGACCCGTCGGAGATCGGGCACGTCGCGCTGTTCCTGGCGTCGCCGCTCGCCTCCTATGTCAGCGGGGCCACCATCGCCGCCCACGGCGGGGGAGAGCCGCCACCGTTCCTGGCGGCAGTCCAGTCCACCATCGGCGGCACCGAGAGCACCGAGGAGTAGATGTGAGCAGGATCTGTGAAGGCCGGGTCGCGATCGTGACCGGCGCCGGCCGTGGGCTCGGGCGTGAGCATGCTCTCGAGCTCGCCCGGCAGGGCGCCAAGGTCGTGGTGAACGACCTCGGTGCGGCCGCGGACGGCGTGGGCGCATCGTCCGACCCGGCGAACGAGGTGGTGGCGCTCATCCGCGAGATGGGCGGCGAGGCCGTGGCGAACGGCGACGATGTCGCCGACTTCGAGGGCGCGCGGCGGATGGTGCAGCAGGCCGTCGCGACGTTCGGCGGGCTCGACGTGCTGGTCAACAACGCCGGGTTCCTGCGCGACCGGATGCTGGTGAACACTGCGGAGGACGAGTGGGACGCGGTGATCCGGGTCCATCTGAAGGGCCACTTCGCACCTCTTCGTCATGCGAGCGCCTATTGGCGGGCCGAGGCCAAGGAAGGACGGGCCCGTGCCGGCCGCGTCATCAACACGAGCTCGGGGGCGGGACTCCAGGGCAGCGTGGGGCAGGCGACCTACTCCGCGGCGAAGGCGGGGATCGCCGGCCTGACGCTCGTCGCTGCCCACGAGCTCGCGCGGTACGGCGTCACCGTCAACGCGCTTGCCCCGGCCGCCCGCACCCGCATGACCGAGGCCGCGTTCGCGGCGACCATGGCGAGGCCGGAGTCCGGCTTCGACGCCATGGACCCGTCGAACGTCGCGCCGGTGGTGGCCTGGCTGGCGAGCGAGGAGTCCGCCGACGTGACAGGTCGGGTCCTCGAGGTCGAGGGCGGGAGGATCTGTGTCGAGGAGGGTTGGCGGCACGGTCCGGCGGTGGACATCGGGCAGCGCTGGGCGCCAGGGGACGTGGGGCCTGCCGTGCGCAAGCTCGTCGCCGAGGCCGCCGTGCCGGAGCCCGTCTACGGCGCCTGACCCGCGGGGAGTTTCATCAAGGTATGCAGGCGAACCTGCGCTTCCCATGGCGAGCATGTCGTGGGAAGTGCAGGTTCGGCGTGGGGAGTGACTGTGGGAGGCGAAGCAGGGTGAGGAGAACCGGGGGTCGGGTGAACCGGGGTCGGGTGAACCGGGGTCAGGCCGCGGACGCCATGAGGCGGCGAATCCGGGCCGCCGTGTCGCGCGGCTGGTGCAGGTCCGCCCAGACCAGCCGGATCATCGCCCATCCGGTGATCTCCCGGATCCTGTCCTCACGGCGCTTCTCGCGGAAGACAGCGTCAGCGGGTCCCTCGCCTTCGTTGAGCAGGCGGGAGTACTTCACCTTGCCGTCGAACTCGCCGAGGAGCCGATGGTCCGGCCACGCGAAGTCCGTCGCTCCGACAAGGGTTCCGTAGTCGTCGTGCACCTCGAACTGGAGCTCGGGCGCCGGCAGGCCGTTCGCCCAGCAGAGGTAGCGAGACCTCGACTCGCCGACCGACTCGGCTCGGCCGTCCGCCAGGCCGAGGGTGATGTGGACCTTCCGGGTGTGAGGCCAGCGCGCCATCGACTCGAACTTCGTCGCGAGTGACCGGGCGTCGGTGAGCTTGAGATGCAGCGCGGAGTCGGCGGTGACGAGCCCGGCCTCGATCGACGTGAGTGAAGCCGTCTCGATCACGGACCTGGTCGGAACGGTCATGCGCATGCCGTGCATCTCCATGATGTCGTGGTCGAGGCAGAAACCCTCGTGGTGGACCACGTCTCCCTCGGCGCGTCCGGCGCCACCGTCGAGCCGCGTGACGTGCACCCGGCTGAGATCGGCACCCCACGTTGCACACTCATGCTCGAGAGCCGCGCTCGTGTGGCTCAAGGCGACGGCATGCCCGAGTGAGCGCATGACCGCTCGGCTACGGATGCGGTGCCGTCCCACGGGGTCCGCGGCCTCCCAGATGTCGTGGAACGTATACGCGCCGCGTCGGACGCGCACCCACAGGCGTGCACGCAGGGCAGCCGCCACCGCCTTGTCGTCGTACCCCAGATCCCGCGCCTCGCGCCGCAGGAACACTCCTCTGGTCTCCGCCACAACTCTCAGTGGGTCCATGAACGCCATCGTGCGGTCTCGACGTACGCGGCTGGGGACGGCGGCGGCGCCGGGGGACAGGCTCGCGAGGGCCGGGGGTTGTGGCCGGTTTCTGGCGAGCGGAGCAACCGCTCTGCGACGGGACGGCACGAGCTGGCTCTTCGGTCGCCGGCCTCGACAGGGACGCCGCCCGCTGCCCTACTTCCCGCGGCGAACCCGCACTTCCCGTGACGTGCTCACCGTGGGAAGAGCAGGTTCACCGGCATACCTTGATGAAGCAGCGGCGCAAGGGTCAGATGCGCTCGATGATCGTGCCGGTCGCCATCGCCCCGCCGGCGCACATGGAGATCAGGGCGGACGACGCGTCGCGCCGCTCGAGCTCGTGCAGCGCGGTGGTGATCAGCCGGGTGCCGGTGCTGCCGACCGGGTGGCCGAGGGCGATCGCCCCGCCGTTCACGTTGACCTTGTCCAGGTCGGGCTCGTGGACGCTGGCCCAGGACATGACGACCGCGGCGAACGCCTCGTTGACCTCGAACAGGTCGATGTCGCCGATGCCCCGACCGGTCCGCTCGAGCAGACGCTCGGTGGCCTGGACCGGGCCGTCGAGGTGGTAGTAGGGGTCCGAGCCGACCAGGCACTGGCTGACGATCCGGGCACGCGGTGTCAGCCCGAGCGCGCGTGCCTTGTCCTCGTCCATGATGAGCACGGCCGACGCGCCGTCGGAGATCTGGGAGGAGGTGCCGGCGGTGTGGAACCCGCCCTCGAGCACCGGCTCGAGCGTGGCGAGTCCCTCCAGCGTCGTGTCCCGCAGCCCCTGGTCGGAGTCGACGGCGCGCATCTCGCCCGTCGGTCGGCCCTCGCCGTCGAGCACCGGCGCGTCGACGGGTGCGATCTCGCGCTTGAAGCGGCCCTCGTCGACCGCGACCCGAGCCTTCTCCTGCGATGAGAGCCCGAACCGGTCGACCTCCTCGCGGGAGAAGCCACGGTCCCTGGCGATCCGGTCCGCCCCCTCGAACTGGTTGGGCATGTCGATGCTCCAGCCGTCCGGGCGGGGTGTGCCGGTATCGGGGGTGATGTTGGCGCCGAGCCCGATCCGGCTCATCGACTCGATCCCACAGGCGATCCCCGTGTCGATCGCGCCGGCAGTGATCAGGGCGGCGACAAGATGGGCGGACTGCTGTGCGGATCCGCACTGCGCGTCGATCGTCGTTGCCCCGGTGGTCTGGGGCAGTCCGGCGTGCAGCCACGCGCGCCGGGCGATGTCGCCGGACTGCTCCCCTGCCTGGGTGACGCAGCCGCCGATGACCTGCTCCACGAGCGCGGCGTCGATTCCGGACCGCTCGACGAGCGCCTTCTGTGCGGCGCCGAGCAGCTCCGCGGCGTGCAGGCCGGAAAGCCACCCGCGGCGCTTGCCCAGGGGAGTGCGCACGGCTTCGACGATCACGGGACTTCCCATCGGGTCTCCTTCAGTACGGCGCCTCGCGCCTGTCGACTCGACCAAACTAGAACACGTTCTCACGTCCAGGCAAGGCGTCGACGACGGACCGGATGACGATGAAATGGGGCTTCCGTCCCAGGAGGCCGTGTGCGAGACTTCACTAGAACGTGTTTCATATTTTGGAGGTTGTCCTGTTGAGCACGCCGACAGTCCCGCAGGGGTTCGACCCCACCGATCCCGACATCTACGAGCAGCGTGTTCCCCATGACGAGTTCCTCGCGCTCCGGGAGACCGCACCGGTCTTCTGGGTGGAGCAGAGCGAGGGCGCCCGCGCGGGCATGCTCGGCGGCACGGGCTACTGGGCAGCGAGCCGCCACGCCGACGTCTCTGCGATCTCCAAGAACAGCGACGACTTCTCGACGCACGAGAACACCGCCATCATCCGGTTTGCCGCCGACATCAGCCGTGAGCAGGTCGAGGCCCAGCGTGTGATGCTCGTGAACCAGGACCCGCCCGACCACACCAAGCTCCGAGGCATCATCTCGCGAGGCTTCACCCCACGCTCGATCGGCGCGTTGCACGACAGCCTGCAGGAGCGGGCGGCGAAGATCGTCGAGGACGCCATCGCAAAGGGATCCGGCAACTTCGTCGAGGATGTGGCAGCGGAGCTTCCCCTCCAGGCGATCGCCGACCTGCTCGGCGTCCCGCAGGAGGACCGGCGCAGGCTCTTCGACTGGTCCAACCAGATGCTCGCGTACGACGACCCTGAGTACGACATCGACCCGGAAGCGGCCTCGATCGAGATCCTCAGCTACTTCATGGCGATGGCCGAGGACCGCAAGACGAACCCACGGGACGACATCGTCACCAAGCTCATCACCGCGGACGTCGATGGGCATGCACTCACCAGTGACGAGTTCGGCTTCTTCGTCATCCTGCTGTCAGTCGCCGGCAACGAGACCACGCGCAACGCCATCACCCAGGGCATGAACGCCTTCTTCGAGAACCCGGATCAGTGGGACCTCTACAAGGAGAAGCGGCCCCAGACCATGGTCGACGAGGTCATCCGGTGGGCCACACCGGTCACCGTCTTCCAGCGCACCGCACTGCGCGACGTCACAGTCGGCGAGGTCGACGTCAAGCAGGGGCAGAGGGTCGGCCTGTTCTACGGGTCGGCGAACTTCGACGCGGCAGTCTTCGACGACCCGTTCACGTTCGACATCGAGCGGAGCCCGAACCCGCACGTCGCCTTCGGTGGGCACGGCGCGCACTACTGCATCGGCGCGAACCTGGCCCGGCTCGAGGTGAACTCTGATCTTCAACGCGATCGCCGACCTGGCCCCGGACATCTCGAAGGCCGGAGAGCCGCGTCGTCTCCGGTCCGGCTGGATCAACGGCATCAAGGAGCTCCAGGTCAACTACAAGTAGGCGGACGGTCAGCCTGCCCCTGCAGGCGTCATCCGGCGACGTCGACCCCGGCGAGCCGAACGGATCGGAAGGAAGCCAGCCGTTCGGCCTGTTCCGTGATCGCGCCGAGGGTCGCCGAGGAGACCTTCGACCACAGCTCGACCTGGAGCCGCAGCCTGGCTCCGGTCTTGCGGGGTCGCCACGTGCCGGCGACCGATCCGTCGACCAGCACGGCCCCGGGGCGGCCGAGGACCGGCCACAGGGCCTTCGCTCGCGCGGCGTCGTCCACGAGCACGGCGCGGTCCTTGGCCTGGAGGAACAGGTCGAACGGCCCGAGCAGGCGGATCGTGCTCACCGGCGATTCCTGGAGCAGCTCCTCGTCGTCCGCGAGCAGCCATCGCCGCTCCCCGTCGACCGATGTCTCCACCGTGTCGGCAGGCCAACGGGCCTTCACGTCCTTCACCGGAGCGTCGACGTAGGCCGCGACGTGCGCCGGGGTCGCCGGTCCGAGAAGGTGCAGGTACCCGCGCACGACGTCGAGCCTGCCCGGTGCCTCGCCGACGCGCCGGAATCCCGGGATGGGCTGCAGGACCGGGGGAGACGTGCCCGGTTGAAGCTCCAGGCCGGCTCTCAGGGCCGCCAAGCGGAACGGCATCTCGTACATGTGGGTCGTGTTGCAGGACCGGCAGAACCGGAGGTACGGCGCGTCCATCCGTGCGGTCATCTCGGTGGAGACCTCTCCCTTGACCATCGGCCCGGTGACGACTCTCCGCATGGTGTCGGCGACCGCGTCGAGCGCGTCGAGGTTGCCGATGCCTGCTGCTCGGAGCGGCTTGGCGGCATCGAAGATGCGTTTGCCGGCGTCCGCGTCCGAGAACGGCTCGACGGCCGCTGCTACCCGCGGCAGGTCGGCCCTGCGGTAGACGTGCGGCGCGCCGCGAAGGGTCCAGGCCGTGACGAGCTCCTCACCGGGGAGCGTCGACACGTCGACGCCACGGATCGCCAGCGCCCACAGCGCCCCGTCGGTGCCGGTGTCCTGGACGCCGAGGTCCAGCACGGCCGTGTCGGCGAGCCCGCCGGACTCGCGATCGAGCTGTTGGACTCTCACGCGGTAGCTCAGCACCTGCCTGCGTGACGCCGTGGTGGCCATGTGCTCACCGTAGGACCCACTGCCGACAGGGGCCGTTCACGGCAGGTGCGGCGGTCGCGTCAGGCCGCGGGTCTGTCGGCCCCGACGACCCACATGGCGAAGAACTGCGACCCGCCACCGTAGGCGTGGCCGAGCGCCCTGCGAGCCCCCTCGACCTGATGCTCCCCGGCCTCACCCCTGACCTGCAGCGCCGCCTCCGCGAACCGGAGCATGCCGGAGGCGCCGATCGGGTTCGACGAGAGCACGCCGCCGGACATGTTGATGGGCAGCTGCCCGCCGATCTCGGTCTCACCGGCCTCGGTGAGCTTCCAGCCCGCTCCCTCGGGCGCGAAGCCGAGGTTCTCGATCCACATCGGCTCGAACCACGAGAACGGCACGTAGATCTCGGCGCAGTCGATCTCGCGGAGGGGGTCGGTGACGCCGGCCTGCTTCCAGAGCAGTGCCGCGGCCTCCCGGCCTGCCATCGGGTTGACCTGGTCGCGCCCGGCGGCCGTGGTCGGCTCGGTGCGCATCGCTGTGGCGTGGATCCACGCGGGGTTGTCGACCGCGTTCGCGGAGTCCTCGTCGGTGATGACGAGGGCGCACGCGCCGTCGGAGGAGGGGCAGGTCTCGTCGTACCGGATCGGGTCCCACAGCATCTGTGAGGCCATGACCGACTCCATGGTGGTGTCGGGCTGATGCAGGTGTGCGTACGGGTTCTTGCACGCGTTGCGCCGGTCCTTCGCGGCCACCATGGCGCCGACGTGCTCGGGCGCGCCTGACCGCCGGATGTAGGAACGGACGTGCGGCGCGAAGTACCCACCGGCGCCGGCGTGCACGGGCATGACGAACGGGACCGGCACCGACAGGGCCCACATCGCGTTCGACTCGGACTGCTTCTCGAAGGTGACGGCAAGAACCCTCTTGTGTACGCCGGCCTGGACGAGGCTCGACGCGACGATGGCGGTGGAGCCGCCGACCGAGCCGGCGGTGTGCACGCGCAGGAGCGGCTTCCCGACCGCGCCGAGGGCCTCGGCGAGGAAGAGCTCGGGCATCATCACGCCCTCGAACAGGTCCGGCGCCTTGCCGACCACGACGGCGTCGATGTCGTCGAAACCCACCTCGGCGTCGGCGAGTGCCCGGTCCACCGCCTCCCGGCACAGGCCCGCGATCGAGACGTCCTCACGCTTTGCCCGGTGGTGGGTCTGTCCCACCCCGATCACGGCGGCGAGCTGGTTGCCCATCAGGCACGTCCTTCCATCAGGCACAGGAGGTTCTGCTGCAGGGCTGGGCCGGACGTCGCGTGGCCCAGGGCCTTGTCCGACGTACCCGCCATCACCCGGGTGGCCGCCTCGCCGATCCGGACCAGGCCGGCGGAGAACATCGGGTTGCCGCAGAGCGCGCCCCCGGACGGGTTGACCGTCACCGACGGGTCGATGCCGAGCTCGGAGCGCAGGATCAGCTCCTGATGGCTGAACGGCGCGTACAGCTCGGCGAGGTCCAGACCCTCGAGATCGAGGGTCATCGCAGCCGTTGCGGTGGAGGGTGAGCGGGTCAGGTCGCGCAGCCCCAGGTGCTGGGTGTCGACCCGGTGCTCGAGGCCGGTGATCCATGCCGGCCGGTCGGCGACGTCGCGGGCCCTGTCCTCGGCGGCGATGACGATGGCCGCGGCTCCGTCGCTCACCGGGGCGCAGTCGTGGGCGCGGAGTGGGTCGGCGTACAACGGCTCTGCCAGCAGGTCGGCCACCGAGACCTCACCCGAGACCACGGCGTGGGGGTTGTCGACGGCCGAACCACGGCTGCGCGAGACCACCTCGGCCAGCTGCTTCTCGTCCCACAGGCCGCGCTCGAGTCCCAGCCGGGCCTGCATCGCTGCGATCGAGACGGTGTCGGGCCAGAGGGGGGTGAGGACGTAGGGATCAAGCTGCAGGGCGAGGGTGCGGCGGAGCACTCCGGCCGAGGACTTGCCGAAGCCGTAGACGAGTGCTGTGTCGACCTCGCCGGTCTGGATCTTGACCCACGCTTCGTACAACGCCCATGCCGCGTCCATCTCCACGTGCGACTCGTTGACCGGGGGGAGGGTGCCGATCGCGTCCACCGCGGACACGAACGAGAAGGAACGCCCGGCCAGGTAGTCCGAGGAGCCCGAGCACCAGAACCCGATGTCACCCTTGGTCCAGCCCGTCTGGTCGTACAGGTCGCCGAGGATCGGGACCAGCAGCTCGACCATCGTGGGAGAGCCGTCGAACTCTCGCATCTGCCGCTGGGCGAAGCCCACGACCGCTACGTCTCTCACAGGTTCCTCATCTCACGGGTGGCCGTCGCGCGAACGCCCGTCTCAGACGTGCCCGTCTCAGAGGTGCCCATCTCAGAGGTGCTCGGCGAAGGAGTCGTACGGCGCGTCCGGCTCACCGGACGGCCGGAAGTGGTCGATGTTCTCCAGCGTGGTGCCCCACTCGTCGCGTGGACGCCACACGGCCTCCACCCGCATCCCCATCCGGACCTCCTCGGGCTCGCAGCCGAGGACGAGGTGGAGGAACGCGATGTCGGCGCCGTCGAGCAGGACGTACGCCGAGACGTACGGCGGCTTGATCCGCTGGCCCAGGAACGGCACGTTCACGATGCAGAACGTGGTCACCGTCCCGCGGTCGGGCAGCTCCACCTCGTCGCGCGTGGGCACGCCGTCGACCGGGCAGGCGCCCCGCGGGGGGACGTACACCTTCCCGCACTCGGGGCACCGCTGACCGCGGATCTTGCCCTCGGCCAGACCCCGCAGGAAGCGGGACTCCTCCGCCGACGCGGCATAGGTGTACCCGAGCCGGACCGGGGTGACGATGCCCGTGGTGGGGGCGGAGGTCTGGTCTGGACCTGCGGCGGGCCCTCTGGTCCGGGGCCCGCCGAGGCATCCAGCCTCGCTCGTTCCTCGCCCGGCTGTGGCGTCGACAACCGCCTCGAAGCAGGCGATGTCGCGGATGTGGCCGACTGTCTCGTCTGCCCAGCGTGCACGGACTCGCATGCCGGTGCGGATCTGGTCTGGCGAGTCGACGTCGACGGCGTGCAGCATGGGGGTGTCGGCGCCGTCGAGGAGGATGAGGGCGAAGGCGAACGGGCGGTCGAAGGGCTGGTCGGCGACCGGCTCGCTCACCCACGACCAGGTCTGGACAGTGCCGGTCTGCGCCAGGGGAACCAGGTCGGTTACCGCATCATGGGTCAGGGGGTCGTACTCCACCGGTGGGACGATGACCAGTCCGTCGGAGCAGCGAGCGCCGAGGAGGGTGCGGTCACGCAGGCCGGTCATGAACGTCGAGAGCACCGGACCGAGGGAGCGCGTGTAGTCGAACTCCACCTCGAGAGGTGCACGGAGGGTGCCCGTCATGTGTAAAGTGAAACAGGTTCTCGTTTTGAACCGCAACCCCTCGTCCAAGGTCAGGTGGTCGGCATGAAGCTCGGATTGCAGCTGGGTTACTGGGGCGCGCAGCCCCCCGAGGGCGTCGGGGAGCTCGTCGAGGAGGCCGAGCGCGCGGGCTTCGAGGCGGTGTTCGCGGCGGAGGCGTACGGCTCGGACGCCTTCACCCCGCTGGCCTGGTGGGGGCACCGGACCAGCCGGATCAAGCTCGGCACGTCGATCGTCCAGATGTCGGCGCGGACGCCGACCTCGTGCGCCATGCACGCGCTCACCCTCGACCATCTCTCCGGGGGGCGGGTGATCCTCGGGCTCGGAGTCTCGGGGCCGCAGGTGGTCGAGGGGTGGTACGGCCGGCCCTTCGCGAAGCCGCTCGCGCGCACCCGTGAGTACATCGACATCATCCGCCAGGTGCTGGCCCGCAAGGAGCCGGTGACCAACGACGGCCCGCAGTACCCGCTGCCGTACGCCGGTGAGGGGGCCACGGGGCTCGGCAAGCCGCTGAAGCCGATCGTGCACCCGCTGCGCGACGACCTGCCCATCTGGATGGGCGCCGAGGGGCCCAAGAACGTGGCTCTGGCCGCCGAGATCGCCGACGGATGGTTGCCGATCTACTTCTCCCCGCGCATGGCCGACATGTACTGGTCCTGGCTCGACGAAGGCTTCGCGCGTCCCGACGCCCGCCGTACTCGGGGAGACTTCGACATCGCCGCGACCGTCCAGCTGGTCGTGACCGACGACAAGCAGGCGGCCTACGAGGCGATGCGGCCCTGGCTGGCGCTCTACATCGGCGGCATGGGCGCGAAGGAGCAGAACTTCCACAAGGCGGTCTTCGAGCGGATGGGATACGTCGAGGAGGCGGCCCGCATCCAGGAGCTCTACCTCGAGGGCCGCAAGGACGAGGCGGCCGCGCTGGTCCCGGACGAGCTGGTGGCGGAGGTGACCATCATCGGCAACCGCGACGAGGTGCGTGAGCAGGTGGCCCGGTGGGCCGACGCCGGGGTGACGATGCTGGTGCTCACCTTGCGCAGCGCGGAGGAGATCCGCCAGGCGGCCGACGTCGTCCTCGCCGAATGAACCAGGCCATTGCCCATTTCTGGAACACGTTCTAACCTTCGGGGCATGTCGAACCTGGGTGTGTGGAGAATCGCGGAGTCCGAGCCGGACCGGTTGGCGCTCGTCGACCCCGACGGGAACGAGACCACGTTCGGTGAGCTGGCCGCGCTCACCAACCGGTACGTCCACGGCCTGCGCGCCCGCGGCATGGGGCCCGGCGACGTGGTCGCGGTGGTCCTCCCCAACGGCCCGGACATGCTGGCCCTGTTCCTCGCCGCGATGCAGGCGGGGTTCTACTTCGTCCCCGTGAACTGGCACCTCGTCGGCCCCGAGGTGGGGCACATCCTCGAGGACTCCGGGGCGAAGGTCTTCATCTGCCACGAGCGGTTCGGCGACGTGGGCGTTGCGGCCGCCGACATCGCGGGCGTCCCGGCGGAGGGGCGGTTCGCGGTCGGGGACGTCAAGGGCTTCGAGCCCCTCGCCGGTCTGGAGGAGGGTCAGCCCTCGACCGCGCCCGGGAACCGGACCGCAGGTGCGCCGATGCAGTACACCTCGGGCACGACGGGCCGGCCCAAGGGAGTACGGCGGCCCCTGACCGGGCTCGAGCCGGAGGCGGTGGCCGAGCGCAACGCAGGTTTCCTGAGCCTGTTCGGCATCCGGCCGTTCGAGGACAACGTGCACATCTGCGGGTCGCCGCTCTACCACACCGCCGTACTCGTCTGGGCCTCCGGATCCGTGCAGATCGGCCACGCCGTCGTGCTCATGGACAAGTGGACGCCGGAGGAGATGCTCAGGCTCATCGAGAGGTACCGGGTGACGCAGAGCCACATGGTGCCCACGCAGTTCAACCGGCTGCTGGGGCTTCCGGCCGAGGTGCGGGACAGGCACGACCTCTCGTCGTTGCGGTCGATGGTCCATGGCGCGGCGCCGTGCCCGAACGAGACCAAGGAGAAGATGATCAGGTGGTGGGGCCCCGTCCTCATCGACTACTACGCCGCGACCGAGGGCGGCGGCACCCTGATCACTTCCGAGGAGTGGCTCGAGCGGCCCGGTTCTGTCGGCCGGCCGTGGCCGAACTCCGAGGTGACGATCTTCGACGACGAGGGCAACGAGGTGCCGCCCGGCCAGCCGGGGCAGGTGTACATGCGGATGGGCGGCTCCGACTTCGAGTACCACAAGGACGAGGAGAAGACGAAGGCCGCGCGGATGAAGGGGTACTTCACCGTCGGCGACATCGGCTACCTCGACGAGGACGGCTACCTCTACCTGTGCGACCGCAAGAGCGACATGATCATCAGTGGCGGGGTGAACGTGTATCCCGCCGAGATCGAGTCCGAGCTGCTGAGCCATCCCAAGATCGTCGACGTCGCCGTGTTCGGGATCCCGCACAGCGACTGGGGTGAGGAGATCAAGGCCGTCGTCGAGACCGCGGACGGCGTCGAGCCGAGCGAGGAGCTCACCGCGGAGATCCTCCAGTTCGCCGCGAGCCGACTCGCGAAGTTCAAGCTGCCGCGGTCGGTCGACTACGTCGCCGAGATGCCGCGCGACCCGAACGGCAAGCTCTACAAGCGGAAGCTGCGCGACCCCTACTGGGAGGGCAAGCAGCGGGCGATCTGATGGCGCAGCCTGCCCTCACCGTGGTGTGACCGGTCGCCGCTTCCTCAAGGTATGAGGCTGAACCGTCACTTCCCACGACGTGCAGGCCATGGGAAGTGCAGGTTTCCCTGCATACCTTGAGGAAACTCCGGCCCGAACGGGGCTAGCGGCCGGTGAAGCTCGGCGTCCGCTTCTCGGCGAAGGCCCTCGGGCCCTCCTTGGCGTCGTCGCTGGAGAAGACCGGTGCCCCGATCTCGGCGTCGAGCTTGAACGCGGCCTCCTCGTGCATGCCTTCCGTCTCGCGGATGGTGCGCAGGATCGCCTGCACCGCGAGCGGGCCGTTCCTGGCGATCGCGTCGGCGATCTCCCGGGCCTTGTCCAAGGCGGTGCCGTCCGGGACGACGTACCCGATGAGGCCGAGCCGCAGCGCCTCCTCGGCCCGGACGTGGCGGCCGGTGAGCAGCAGGTCCGCGGCGACGGTGTACGGGACCTGGCGCGGCAGCCGCACCGCGGAACCGCCCAGCGGGTAGAGGCCCCAGCGAGGTTCGGAGACCCCGAACCTCGCGCTCTCTCCGGCGACCCGGATGTCGGTCGCCTGGAGGATCTCGGTCCCGCCCGCGATGGCCGGACCCTCCACCGCGGCGATCAGCGGCTTGGTGAGCCGGAACCCCTTGAGGAGCGGCTTGATCACCGACAGGTCCCAGCCGCCGCCCTCGAACGAGTCGCCGGGATGGGAGCTCGTCATCGCCTTGAGATCGGCCCCCGCGCAGAAAGCGCCGCCCGCTCCGGTGAGGATCGCGACCCGGATCTCCTGGTCGTCGTTGACGCGGTCCCACGCCTCGCGCATCGTGTCCATCATCTCGGCCGACAGTGCGTTCCTGGCCTCGGGACGGTTCATCGTCACCACGAGGGTGTGCCCCTCCTGCTCGACGAGACAGTGTGGCTGAGCGGTCATGGAGGCCTCCGTGGTCCAGGAATCTGCGAGCTCGCTGCCCAGACTCTAGTCAAGAATGAGAACGTGTTCTAGTCTACGTGCCGTGGCTATCAACATCGCAGACCTCTTCGAGCACGCCGTCGACGCGGTCCCCGGACGCACCGCGGTCATCTGCGGCGGGCAGCGGCTCACGTACGCCGAGCTCGAGGCCCGGTCGAACCAGATGGCGCACCACCTCGCGGCGCACGGTGTCACCAGGGGCAGCCACGTCGGCCTCTACGCCCGCAACGGTGTCGAGCACGTCGTGGCCATGCTGGCGGTGTTCAAGCTGCGGGCGATCGCGATCAACGTCAACTACCGCTACGTCGCGGGCGAGCTGGACTACCTCTTCGACAACGCCGACCTGGTGGCGCTGGTCCACGAGCGGCAGTACACCCCACTCGTCGCGCAGGTGGTCGGCAAGCACGACAAGCTCCGGCACGTCGTCGTCATCGAGGACGGCACGGGCCACGACGCGTCGTCGTACGGCGGGGTCGCCTGGGCCGACGCGCTCGAGGGGCAGAGCGCCGAACGCGACTTCGAGGGACGCAGCGCCGACGACCTCTACATCGTCTACACCGGCGGCACCACCGGCTACCCGAAGGGCGTCATGTGGCGCCACGAGGACGTCTGGCGCACGCTCGGCGGTGGCATCGACTTCATGACGGGGGAGCGGCTCGAGGAGTACGACCAGTCGAAGAAGGCGGTCGAGGGCGAGCCCATGATCTCGTTCCCGCTGAGCCCGATCATGCACGGCGGCGCCCAGTGGGGCATGCTCATGCACTTCTTCGCCGGTCACGTGGTGATCCTGGTGCCGAGGTTCGACCCTGTCGAGGTGTGGCGGACGGTGGAGCGCGAGAAGGTCCAGGTCATGTTCATGACCGGTGACGCGATGGCCCGGCCGCTGATCGAGGAGTTCGACAAGGGCGGGTACGACGGGTCCAGCCTCGTCGCGATCGCGAGCAGTGCGGCGATCTTCTCGACCACGGTCAAGGAGCGCTACCTCGAGGCGTTCCCGAACGCGTTCATCACCGACTCGGTCGGCGCCTCGGAGACCGGCTTCTCCGGCACCGGCATCGTGGACAAGGTGAACAAGGACGCCAAGGGCGCCCAGGTGTCGATCGGGCCCGAGACGGTGGTCCTCGACGACCTGAACAACATCCTCGACCCCGCGACCAGCGTCGGCGCGATCGGTCGCGTGGCACGGGCGAACAGCGTTCCCCTCGGGTACTACAAGGACCCGGAGAAGTCGGCGAAGACGTTCGTCGAGATCGACGGTGTGCGCTACTCGATTCCCGGCGACTTCGCGCAGATCGAGGAGGGCGCCAGGCTCACTCTGCTCGGCCGCGGCTCGAACTGCATCAACACCGGCGGCGAGAAGGTCTACCCCGAGGAGGTCGAGACCGCCCTGAAGTCGCACCCGGACGTCTTCGACGTGCTCGTGGTCGGAACCCCCGACGAGCGGCTGGGCCAGCAGGTGACCGCGGTCGTCGAGCCTCGCGACGGCAGGGAGCCAACCCTCGACGAGCTCAACACCCATCTGAGGCCGCTCCTGTCGGGATACAAGCTGCCCCGGTCGATGACGCTGGTTCCCGAGATCCCGCGGCACGCCACCGGCAAGGCGAACTACCCCAGGGCCAAGGAGATCGCCACCGAGGCGAAGGCCGCCGCTGCCGGCGTCTGAGACAGCGAGACCACGGGCGACGCCCGCCGAGAGAACCTGGAGAACCTCATGCGCACCGACCTCTGTGAGCAGTTCGGGATCGAGTACCCGATCTTCGCCTTCACCCCCTCCGAGCACGTCGCAGCGGCGGTGAGCAAGGCAGGTGGTCTCGGCGTCCTCGGATGCGTGCGCTTCAACGACGCAGAGGAGCTCGAGAAGACCCTCACCTGGATGGACGAGAACACCGACGGGAAGCCGTACGGCGTCGACGTCGTGATGCCGATGAAGGTCCCCACCGAGGGGAGCGCGGTCGACCTGGGCTCGATGATCCCGGACGGGCACCGCAGGTTCGTCGACGACACCTTGCGCAAGCTGGGCGTGCCGCCCCTGCCCGAGGGCGAGGGGCGCGAGGGTGTCCTGGGGTGGCTTCACTCCGTCGCCCGGTCGCACGTCGAGGTGGCTCTGAGCCACCGCCCGGTGCTGATCGCCAACGCGCTCGGGTCCCCGCCGAAGGACGTGATCGACCAGGCGCACGCGGCCGGTGTCAAGGTCGCCGCGCTCGCGGGCGCGGCCAAGCACGCCCTGTCGCACGTCGCCAACGGCGTGGACATCATCGTCGCGCAGGGCTACGAGGCAGGCGGCCACACCGGTGAGATCGCCAGCATGGTGCTCACCCCGGAGGTCGTCGACGCGGTCGGGCCCGACGTGCCCGTGCTGGGCGCCGGTGGCATCGGCTCCGGCAGGCAGATGGCGGCGTCGCTCGCCCTCGGGGCCAGGGGTGTGTGGACGGGCTCCATCTGGCTGACGACGCAGGAGTACTCCAACCTGTCGACGAACACCGGCATGACCGAGGCCTTCCTGCGGGCGGAGTCCACAGACACCGTCCGGACCCGGATCTACACCGGCAAGCCGGCCCGCCTGCTCAAGACCAAGTGGACACAAGCCTGGCAGGAGGAGGGCGCGCCCGAACCGCTGCCCATGCCGTTGCAGAACCTCCTCGTGAGCGAGGCCCACAACCGCATCAACGCGAGCGGTGACCCGGACGTGATCTCCATGCCGGTCGGCCAGATCGTCGGCCGGATGAACGAGGTCCGTCCCGTGGCCGACGTCATGGCAGGTCTGGTCGCCGAGTTCGAGGACGCCGTCGCCCGACTGGACGAGGTCCGCGGCTGACCCGCCGCCCGTGGTCCGATCGTCGGTGAGCCACGGGGTCAGCCGTCCGGCCGCCCTCGGGTCAGGCCGGCTCGGCGGCCAGAGCCCGCCCGACGCTTCGCGCCTGCAGCGTCGCACCGCCGAGCGTGAGCTCGGTCCGTTTGGCAGCGGTGAAGTAGCGGTGCGCCTCGCCGTCGAGGTCGATCCCGACCCCACCGTGCACGTGCACGGTGGTGTGCGCGACCTTGTGCCCGGCGTCCGCTGCCCAGAGCTTCGCGGTGGCGACCTCGACCTCTGCCGGCAGGTTCTCGCTCAGCCTCCACGCCGCCTGCCACATGGTCAGCCGCACGCCCTGCACGTCGATGTAGGCGTCGGCGAGCCGTTGGGAGACCGCCTGGAAGGTGCCGATGGGCCTCCCGAACTGCTCGCGGCTCCCGGCGTAGCGCGCGGTGAGCTGCAGCGCACCTTCCACGACGCCGAGCTGCTGGGCGCAGAGCGCGACTGTGAGGCGGGTGCTCAGCCAGCGGGTGACCTCGGACCCGTCGCCGACACCGCCCAGGACCCGGTCCGGCCCGAGCTCCACATCGTCGAGCTCCACTCTCGCGACGCTGTCGCCGTCGTTGAGCCGCTGGGGATCGATCCTCACCCCGTCGTCCTCGGGCCGGACGAGGAACACCGTGACCCCATCGGGGGTGTCCGCCGGCACGACGAGGAGGTCGGCGAACGTCCCTGAAGGTATGACGGTCTTGGTGCCGTTGAGCCGCCAGCCGTCACCGTCCTTCTCCGCGGAGGTCGTGGGGCGTCCCGGTACGTCGCTCCGATCCTCGCTCAGCGCGCAGGTCAGCACGTTCTCACCCGCCGCCGCTCCCGGGAGCCACTCCTGTCGCTGCTCGGGAGTACCGAACTCGGCGAGCGCCGTCGCGGTGACGGCGTGCCAGGGCAGGGGGACCGGCGCCACGACACGACCCGCCTCGGCCGCGACACTGCACAGCTCGAGGATGCCCAGTCCCGCTCCGCCGGTGTCCTCGGGCAGGGGGAGGCCGAGCAGCCCGGCAGCGCCGAGCTCCTTCCACAGCTCACGGTCGAAACGCTCGCCCGTCGCCTCGACGTCGCGCAGTCGCTGTTGGGTGACCCGGTCGGCCAGGATCCGCCGGGCCAGGGCCGCGGCGTCTGTCTGCTCGGCGCTGAGCGTGAAGTCCATGGTGGGTCTCCCTCAGGTGGTGGCGGGGCAACCGGGTGCGGTGGCGGGCACGGGTAGGTGAGTCATCGCTTCGCAGCCGGAAGGCCCAGACCGACCGCGCCGATGATGTCGCGCTGGATCTCGTTGGTCCCGCCGCCGAACGTCATCACGAGCGACGTGCGGTGGAAACGCTCGAGCCGTCCGGCCAGCACCGAGGCGGGCGAGTCGGCCCGCACCAGGGCGTTGGGGCCGACGATCTCCATGAGCGCCCGGTAGACCTCGGTCGCCAGCTCGCTGCCGTAGACCTTCGTTGCGGACGCGTCGGCGGGGGAGAGGTCCGCGCCGGCGGACGAGGCGATCTTCCAGTTCATCAGGCTCAGGAGCTCGACCCTGGCGTGTGCCCGGCCGAGCAGGATCTGCACCCACTCCTGGTCGATCACCCGGCTGCCGTCCGGGTTCTTGGTCTCCTGTGCCCAGCGTCGGACCTCGGCCACGGAATGCACCAGCGGTGCCGCCGAGGTGAGGGCGACCCGCTCGTGGTTGAGCTGGTTGGTCATCAACGGCCAGCCCCCGTTGAGGTCGCCGACCAGGTTGCCGGCGGGAACCCGCACATCCTCGTAGTACGTCGCGGAGGTCGAGACGCCGGCCACCGTGTGCACCGGGGTGTAGGAGAAGCCGGGGCTGTCCGTCGGGACCAGGATGATGGACAGGCCCTTGTGGCGGGGGAGGTCCGGGTCGGTGCGGCAGGCCAGCCAGACGTAGTCGGCGTACTGGATGAGGCTCGTCCACATCTTCTGCCCGCTGATCACCCACTCGTCACCGTCGGGTCGGGCACGGGTCCGCAGGTTCGCCAGGTCGGTGCCCGCATCGGGCTCGGAGTAGCCGATGGAGAAGTGCATCTCACCCTTGAGAATGGCGGGCAGGAACGTGCGCTTCTGCTCGTCGGACCCGAACCGCATGATGGTGGGGCCGATGGTGTTCAGCGTGAGATGGGGGACCGGGGCGCCGGCGATCGCCGCTTCGTCGGAGAAGATCAGCTGCTCGAGCATGGAGCGGTTCTGGCCGCCGTACTCCTCGGGCCACCCGATGCCCAGCCAGCCGTCGTGGCCCATCTGGCGCACGACGTCCTGGTAGACCGTGCCCTCACCGAACTCGCCGGTGGCCGATGCAAGCGCGGACCGTTTCTCCGGTGTCACCAGCTCGGCGAAGTAGGAGCGGAGCTCCCGGCGAAGGCGCTCGTGCTCCTCGGTGAGGGCTACGTGCATGCGTCGCACTCCTGCCGTGTCTTGAGGTCCGGAAAAATGAAACCTGTTCCAGTCGGAGGCTAGCCCTGCGGCTACATCCCTGTCGAGCGCTGGTCAAGAATTGGCGAAAACTATAACCTGTTCCAGTCATGTGTTCTTATCGCTCGGCTCCGTAACCCAGGCCACACCGCAGGAGTTGAGCCAACTGACGCCGAACCGGAGGAGTCCGAATGAACGCGGTCAACGCCCCGGAGCAGGTTCGCGACATCGACGCGGGTGCTCCACCGACACGGTTCGCGCGCGGCTGGCACTGCCTGGGGCTCGCCGACGCCTTCCGTGACGGGAAGCCTCACGCCGTGGAGGCGTTCGGCAGCAAGCTCGTGGTGTTCGCGGACTCCGACGGAAAGCTGCACGTCCTCGACGGCTACTGCCGGCACATGGGTGGCGACCTGACCCAGGGCACGGTGAAGGGTGACGAGGTGGCCTGCCCGTTCCATGACTGGCGTTGGGGCGGTGACGGCCGGTGCAAGGCGATCCCCTACGCCAAGCGCATCCCGCTGCGGGCACGCACGCGCACTTGGCTCGCCATGGAGGAGAACCAGCAGCTCTTCGTCTACCACGACCCCGAGGGGAGCCCACCACCGGAGGACGTGGTCATCCCGCGCGTCGACGCGGCGTTCTCGGACGAGTGGACCGACTGGACCTGGAACACCCTCCACATCGAGAGCTCCAACTGCCGCGAGATCATCGACAACGTCGTGGACATGGCGCACTTCTTCTACATCCACTACGCCTTCCCGACGTACTTCAAGAACGTCTTCGAGGGACACGTCGCCACCCAGTACATGAACTCCCGCGGACGCCCGGACATGTCCGGCGGCGGGTACGCCGGCGAGGACATGCTGCTCCGGTCGGAGGCGTCGTACTTCGGGCCGTCGTACATGATCAACCCGCTCACGACGAGCTACAAGGGCATCGAGGTCGAGGTCATCCTGATCAACTGCCACTACCCGGTGACTGCCGACTCCTTCGTGCTGCAGTACGGCCTGATCGTCAAGAAGCTCGAGGGGCTCGACGACGAGACCGCGAACAAGATCGCGAAGAAGTACGCCGACATGTTCGGCGAGGGCTTCATGCAGGACGTCGAGATCTGGCGCAACAAGACCACCATCCAGAACCCGCTGCTCTGCGAGGAGGACGGCCCGGTCTACCAGCTGCGGCGGTGGTACGAGCAGTTCTACGTCGACGCGGCCGACGTGACCCCGGAGATGACGCAGCGGTTCGAGTTCGAGGTGGACACCACGCACGCGAACGAGAGCTGGGCGAAGGAGGTCGAGGAGAACCTCCGACGCCGCCTCGGGGAGGAGCAAGGGCTCGCCGACAACGCTGCGACCGAGTCGGCCGAGGTCCAGGCCTGATGGTCTCGTTCGCGCCGCTGCGTCGCGAGACGGCGGAGGACCAGCGGCTCTACCTCGAGGGCCGGCTCGTCGAGGTCGGCTGCCTGGACTGTCTCGCGCGGGTGCGGGTGCGGAAGAACAGCGAGCACCACACCAGCATCCAGTGGACCTCCGAGGCGGTGCGTGACTGCGCGGAGTTCGCGAGACGCGACGCGGCGCCCGGCGGCCGCGCCGTGTACGAGTCGTGCTCCAGGCTCAAGGCGAGCATCGAGGACGCGGTCAGGGCAGGGCGGCTCCAGACGGGTGAGCAGGATGGCTGAGGCGCACAGGGCCCGGGTGGTGGAGGTGATCGAGGAGACGCCGGACGCGCACTCGATCGTGCTCGAGGTCGAGGGTTCCGCGGCCGAGGACTTCACCTACCGGCCCGGACAGTTCCTCACCGTTGCCGTGCCCAGCGACGAGACCGGCACCGTGGCCCGGTGCTACTCGCTGTCGAGCGCTCCGCACGAGTGCGACCTGCTCAAGATCACGGTGAAGCGCACGGTCGAGGGCTACGGCTCGAACTGGATCTGCGACAACGTCGGGCAGGGGCAGGAGCTGACGGTGCTCCCGCCGAGCGGCATCTTCACCCCCGCCTCTTTGGACGCGGACCTGCTGCTCTTCGCCGGGGGAAGCGGGATCACCCCGGTCATCTCGATCGCCAAGTCCGCCCTCGCGCAGGGGTCGGGCAAGGTCGTCCTGCTCTACGCGAACCGCGACGAGCGGTCGGTGATCTTCGCGCGGGAGCTGACGGACCTCGCCCAGAAGCACCCCGACCGGTTCGTGGTGGTGCACTGGCTCGAGAGCGTGCAGGGCCTGCCCACGTCTGAGCATCTCCGGACGTTCGCCGAGTCGTTCGTCTCCTTCGACGCGTTCGTGTGTGGGCCGGGGCCGTTCATGAGCGGTGTCGTGGCCGCCCTCAAGGACCTGGGCTTCCCCCGTGAGCGTCGCCACCAGGAGAAGTTCGTCTCGCTGGGCGGAAACCCGTTCGGTGACCAGGTCGAGCAGGTCCCGGAGGACTCGGACGAGGCCGACGCGGCGCCGTCGGCGGTCGAGCCTGTCGAGACCCTGGCCGAGGCCTCTCGCCGGACCGCGGTCAGGGTGGAGGTCGACCTCGACGGCCAGGTCTCGACGTTCGACGACTGGCCCGCCGACAAGCCGCTCCTGGACCTGTTGCTCGAGAAGGGCCTGCAGGTGCCGTACTCCTGCCGCGAGGGACAGTGCAGTGCCTGTGCCTGCCGGGTCCTGGACGGCGAGGTGACCATGAGGCACAACGAGGTGCTCGACGACGAGGACATCGCCGAGGGCATCCGCCTCGCCTGTCAGTCGCTCCCGGTCACGGACACGGTCCGGGTCACCTACCAGTAGCCGACCTGTCAGGTCGTAGGGGTGCCACGACCCCACCACGCCCTGACAACTCGGTAAACAGGGTGCGGCCGGGGCGCAACGTCCGTCAGCATCGTCCTCATGCGCAGAACTGACGAGACTGCCGGGGCGCCGAACACCGTCCTGTGGAGCAGCGACCCTTTCCTCGCGGAGGCCACGGCGTGGGTGGCCGTCGCCGCGGGGGAGCGGGGCATCCGGCTGACGGGGGAGTCGGAGCAGCCACACTGCCGGCCGTGGTCGAGCGCCGTGCGTTTCGAGTCCGACCAGGGCCCTCTCTGGTTCAAGGTGAACGCCCCCGGAACCCGTCACGAAGGTGCCCTGGTCTCGGCGCTCTTCGCCCTCGAACCCGACCTCGTGCCCGAGGTGCTCGCGGTCGATCCGCGTCGTGGATGGTCCCTCACCCGCGACGCCGGACCGGTGATGCGGTCGGTGTTCGAACCCGCCGAGCTGTGGCCGCACTGGGAGGGGGTGCTGCACAGGTACGCCGCAGCGCAGATCAGGCTGGCCGACCACGCCGCCACCCTGCTCGGGACCGGCGCCGAGGAGGTCAGCCCGTCGACGCTGCCCGACCAGGCGGCCGACCTGGTGGACGAGCTCTCGGACCTCCACCCTGACGAGGGCGGGCTGACCGCGCAGGAGGCCGACGCGCTGAGGGAGACTCTGCCCGCCTACAGGGAGTGGTGCTCCGTGCTGGCCGGTTCGGGCATCCCGAGCTCGATCCAGCACGACGACCTGCACTCCAGCAACGTGTGCTGGGTCGGTTCGGCAGACGACGCGCGCATCATCGACTGGGGCGACGCGTCGGTGGGCCACCCGCTGGGCACGATGCTCTGCACCCTGAACTCGATCGGATTCCACGCCGGCTGCGAGCTCGACGACCCCCGCGTCGAGCGGGTGCGCGACTCGTTCCTGGAACCGTTCACGACGTACGCCGACAAGGAGCAGCTCGTCGAGTACGCCGGCCTGGCGCGTCGGACCGGCTGCGTGACCAGGGCACTGTCCTACCGGAGCGCGTTGCTCGAGGAGCCTGTCGCCACGCACAGGGAGCACGACTTCCCCGTACGGGGATGGCTGCTGGAGCTGCTCGAGGACTGACCGGCCGTCACTCGCTGCCGAGGCCGTCCGGGCACCGGAACTCGCCCACGACGCCGAACGTGTGCGCGATCCTCGCCTGCCCGCACGCCGGGCACATCATGGCCGTGCAGTCCGGACGGTGGAACACAGCGAGACCGTCCGCAGTCTCCCTGAACGGTGCGTCGCAGCTGCATGTGGATGTTCGCGAACTCTCCCCCAGCATGGTCACGGTGGCTCCCTCGCTCGATGTCTCCTGAGGCAACGCAAGCACGCTCAGGGAGGCGCCGCCACGGCAACGAGAAGAGTCGGGACCTAAGGACCATGATTCTGGCCCGATCGACCCACCCGGTCGTGGTCCCGGATGACCCTGACGACCTGACCGGTCCGCCAGACGGGCCTCCCCAGCATCGCTCGCGGTGGTCCAAGCCAGCCCTGCCTGTCTTCAGGTGACCACGTTTACCGGAGACGGACTGCGGTACCCCGTCTCGACGAACGGCCTCACACACCTGGGAGAACACATGCCGGACGCAGGAGAGTTCGACACGCGAGCGGAACTTGTCGCGCTGCTCATGCAGAAAGTCGAGGAGGACCGGTACCCCTCGACGACGATGCTCGACATGCTCGAAGAGATGCTCACGCCAGAAGACGTTCCCGCCTACGTCGAGGCGCTTGCGAACCGGATGCGTTCGGAGAACTTCCCGAGTATCCCGATGCTGAGCCGCCTGCAGAAGTTCGCCTGACGCGGGCCAGTCCCTGGGCGGCGGGAGTGCCACTCGCCGCCCAGCAAAGCGGCGCCTGTCGTGGCTGTGGCCACCGTGCGACCACGAGGGCGTTGCCCCATCCCCTAGGCTCCGCTCACCACCTACTCAACGGGAGCCGACGTGGCCGCCAGCCTGTTACTGCTCGTCATTGCGATGCTTGCGCTAGTACTCCTTGCAGCGCTCGTAGTTCTGGTCGTCTGGTTGGTTCGTCGAACCGCGACGCCTTCCCGATCGGCCCCATCGGATCCCGGCCAGCCACCACGCCCGTAGTCGGCATCACCAGCCGCGCTCCCGCCACTCGGCGAGGTGAGGCCGTTCCGCACCGATCGTCGAGTCGTCTCCGTGGCCGGGGTAGAACCAGGTCTCGTCGGGCAGCCGGTCGAACACCTTCGTGGAGACCTCGTCGACGAGCGTGCGGAAGTCCTCGTCCGACCAGGTCTTTCCCACCCCGCCCGGAAAAAGACTGTCCCCGGTGAACAGGTGCGGTGTCCCGGCCGGGTCGTCGTACAGCAAGGCGATGGAGCCGGGCGTGTGACCGACGAGGTGGATCACCTCGAGCTCGCAGTCGCCCACCGCGATCCGGTCGCCGTGGAGCACCGGCCGCATGGTCGGCACCGGGATCTCGGGGGCGTCGTCGGCGCCGGCGATCGTCTCCGCGCCGGTCGCCTCGACCACCGCCGCAAGTGCCTGCCAGTGGTCGCCGTGGCGGTGGGTCGTGACCACTCGGGTCAGGCCGTCGTCGCCGACCAGCTGCAGCAGCCTGTCCGGCTCTGCCGCGGCGTCGACGAGGAGCTGCTCGTCGGTCCGTTGGCATCGCAGCAGGTAGGCGTTGTTGTCCATCTCGCCGACGGAGAGCTTCGTGATGGTCAGGTTGGCCAGGTCGCGCACGTCGGGCGCGCCGCCCGGCTTCACCTTGCCGTGGTAGCTCATCGCCACGCTCCCAGGTCGGGAAGCACGTCCGCGTCGGTCACCAGCCCGCCGCCGTCGCCGCGGCCGAGCAGCCACCACGCGAGGTCGGTGGCCTTGCCGGTGATCTCGGGACCCTGACCCTGCACGCCGTACTTCCACAGCCCTTCGGTGTCTGCCGACCTGATCACCATGGCGGGTCCGTCCGCGCGGTCCTCCTGGGCACGGTCGATCAAGGCGTGCGCGAAGTCCGGGTCCCAGTCGCGGTGGCTGAACCCGAGGTCGAGGTCGGCGTGGTGCACCTCCACCTCGATCCGGCGGATCAGCGCGACATCGCGCGCGGGGAAGGTCTCGCCGCCGAGAGTCCGGGACACCGGGGTGTCCTCGTGGCGGACGTCGAGCTCGTTGATCGACTGCAGGAAGCGGCCCGCCGAGGCGGAGGCGTCCACCCTCAGGTCGTGGGCGGAGCGGCCCGCGCCCGCCTCGATGTCGGCGTCCCGCTTCTCGCGGGACGGGTACATGGGGTTCTCCACCCCGGACTCGGCCCAGTGCAGGAGGTTGCAGAGCCCGTCGGCGTTGCGGGCAAGGTGCGTGACGACGTGTCCGCGGCTCCAACCCGGCAGCAGCGAGGGCCTACGCATATCCTCGTCGGTCAGTTCTGTCAGTGCCCCCAGATACCGTGTTGTGGCGACGACCATCTCCACGAGGTGGGGAATTGCGATCGAAGGGTCCATGCCCCCATCTAACCGTCGGAGTGTCACCTTGTGCCACAAGATAGGATGGCGAACACTTGTTCGAACGACGTGCGAACGACCAGACGGACTCACGAGGGAAATGACGTGGCTGAGCAGCTCGTAATTCGCGGTGCCCGGGAACACAACCTCAAGGACGTCTCCCTCGACCTCCCGCGCGACGCCCTCATCGTCTTCACCGGGCTGTCCGGCTCCGGCAAGTCGAGCCTGGCGTTCGACACGATCTTCGCCGAGGGGCAGCGCAGGTACGTCGAGTCGCTCTCGGCGTACGCCCGCCAGTTCCTCGGGCAGATGGACAAGCCGGACGTCGACTTCATCGAGGGCCTGTCGCCCGCGGTGTCCATCGACCAGAAGTCCACCTCGAAGAACCCCCGTTCCACGGTCGGCACCATCACCGAGGTCTACGACTACCTGCGGCTGCTCTACGCACGCGCGGGGCGGCCGCACTGCCCGAAGTGCGGCCGGCCGATCGCGCGACAGACGCCGCAGCAGATCGTGGACCGTGTCCTCGAGCTCGAGGAGGGAAGCCGGTTCCAGGTGCTGGCGCCGGTGATCAGGGGGCGCAAGGGGGAGTACGTCGAGCTCTTCCGCCAGCTGCAGACCCAGGGCTTCTCCCGGGTCCGCGTCAACGGGGAGACCCACCTGCTGACCGAGCCTCCCAAGCTGGACAAGCAGAAGAAGCACACCATCGAGGTCGTCGTCGACCGTCTCTCGGTGAAGGAGTCCGCGAAGCGCCGGCTCACCGACTCCATCGAGACGGCGCTCGGTCTCTCCTCCGGTCTGGTCACGCTGGACTTCGTCGACCTGCCCGAGGACCACGAGCACCGTGAGCGGACGTTCTCCGAGCACCTCGCCTGCCTGTACGACGACCTGTCCTTCGAGGAGCTCGAGCCGCGCTCGTTCTCGTTCAACTCGCCCTACGGAGCCTGTCCCCAGTGCCACGGTCTGGGCACCCGCATGGAGGTCGACGCGGAGCTGGTCATCTCCGACCCGTCGAAGAGTCTGGGCGAGGGAGTCATCGGTCCCTGGTCCGGGGCTCACGTCGCGGACTTCTTCACCCGGCTGCTCGGTGCGCTCGGCGACGAGCTCGGCTTCGACCTCGACACGCCCTGGGAGAAGCTCTCGGCCAAGGCGCGCAGGTCGATCCTCGACGGGCACCCGACGAAGGTGCACGTGCGCCACCGCAACCGCTACGGGCGTGAGCGCTCCTACTACACCTCCTTCGAGGGCGTCCGTCCCTACATCGAGCGGCGCCACCGCGAGGCCGAGTCCGACACCAGCCGTGAGCGGTTCGAGGGCTTCATGCGCGAGGTGCCCTGCCCGACGTGCCAGGGGAGCCGGCTCAAGCCGGTGTCGGTGGCGGTGACCGTGGGCGGCAGGAACATCGCCGAGGTGTGCGCCCTTCCGATCAACGAGGCGGCCGACTTCCTGAAGTCGCTGGAGCTCAGTGCACGGGAGCGACAGATCGCCGAGCGGGTCCTCAAGGAGATCAACGAGCGGCTCAACTTCCTCCTCGACGTCGGTCTCGACTACCTCTCGCTCGACCGGCCGTCGGGGTCGTTGTCCGGCGGTGAGGCCCAGCGCATCCGGCTCGCGACGCAGATCGGGGCGGGCCTGGTCGGAGTCCTCTACGTGCTCGACGAGCCTTCGATCGGCCTCCACCAGCGCGACAACCACCGCCTGATCGAGACCCTCGTCAGGCTCAAGGACCTCGGGAACACCCTGATCGTGGTCGAGCACGACGAGGACACCATCCGGGTCGCGGACTGGGTCGTCGACATCGGCCCCGGCGCGGGCGAGCACGGTGGTCAGATCGTCGTGTCCGGGACCGTCGACGAGCTCCTGAACCACCATGACTCGCAGACCGGCCTCTACCTCTCCGGCCGCAAGCAGATCCCGCTTCCCGACGTACGCCGTCCCCGCACCCCTGGCCGCGAGCTGAAGGTGCTCGGCGCGAAGGAGCACAACCTGCGCAACGTCGACGTCAGCTTCCCGCTGGGGATGTTCGTGGCGGTGACGGGAGTCTCCGGTTCCGGGAAGTCGACGCTGGTCAACGACATCCTCTACACCTCGCTGGCGAAGCAGATCTACAACGCGCGGACCGTTCCCGGCCGGCACCGCGGCATCACCGGCAACGAGCACGTCGACAAGGTGATCCACGTCGACCAGTCGCCCATCGGCAGGACGCCGCGGTCCAATCCGGCGACCTACACCGGCGTGTTCGACCACGTCCGCAAGCTGTTCGCGTCGACTCCCGAGGCGAAGATGCGCGGCTATCTGCAGGGCCGGTTCTCGTTCAACGTCAAGGGCGGCCGGTGCGAGGCCTGCTCAGGTGACGGGACGATCAAGATCGAGATGAACTTCCTGCCGGACGTCTACGTCCCCTGCGAGGTCTGCCACGGCGCCCGCTACAACCGCGAGACCCTCGAGGTGCACTACAAGGGCAAGACCATCGCCGAGGTGCTCGACATGCCGATCGAGGAAGCGGTCCACTTCTTCGAGGCGATCCCGGCGATCTCGCGCCACCTGAGGACGCTGGTCGACGTCGGCCTCGGCTACGTCCGCCTCGGGCAGCCGGCGCCGACCCTGTCCGGTGGCGAGGCGCAGCGGGTGAAGCTCGCCGCGGAGCTCCAGAAGCGCTCCACCGGGCGGACCGTCTACGTCCTCGACGAGCCGACGACAGGCCTGCACTTCGAGGACATCCGCAAGCTCCTCCTGGTCCTCGGGCGCCTGGTGGACCAGGGCAACACCGTGCTCGTCATCGAGCACAACCTCGACGTGATCAAGACTGCCGACTGGATCGTCGACATGGGTCCCGAGGGCGGGAGCCGGGGAGGGACGGTGGTCGCGGAGGGCACGCCCGAGGACGTGGCGGACCACCCCGACAGCTATACCGGCCAGTTCCTGAAGCCCCTTCTGGACGGCCGGGAGCCGACGCCTGCGGGGAAGCGGCGCACGAAGGCCTCGAAGCGGCCGGCCAAGGCCGCGAAGGACGGTGCTGCCACGTCGAAGTCCGGATCCGCCGGCGCCCGCAAGTCCGCCGCAACGACCCGGAAGTCGGCTTCCGCAGGCAGGTGAGGGCCGCCGGCAGGGGAGTCCGGGGGTCGCGACCCGTAAGGACTAGTCCCTCGACTGTCGGTCTTGGTGACCCTGCTCCGGGTATGCCGGATCCGCCGGGCTTGACGGTTCGCTCAGCCGCTGCGCGGGTTTCTGACGGTCCTCGACTGCCGCGTGGGACCGAATGACCATTGAGGACTAGCGCGCTGCACGAGCATCCTCGAAGTGTCGGGATGCCGACCTAGCAGGGCAGCGGGGGCAGGCTGAAGGATGACAGAGCCGTCCATCTGGTGGTTCGTGAGTGACCTGCACCTCCAGGCGCAGGCCACGGACGATCGCGGGATCGGCCAGGTGTTCCCCGAGTTCGTGAGCCACGAGGTCCTCACGGACGCGCGGCCGGACCGGCACCTGGTCCTCCTCGGCGACACGTTCGCGATGAGGACACGGGGACGACGGCGCAGCGGAGGGAGCTCAGCGCGGGAGCAGGTCGCCGACGTGGTAGATCGGTACCCCGGCGTCTTCGACGCTCTGAGGACGTGCATCCAAGCCGGCGTCACGGTCCACGCGGTCTGCGGTGACCACGACGTGGCTCTTGCCGGGCCCGGCGTGCGCGAGCTCTTGCTGTCCCGGCTCACTGCGCACGTGCATGAGGGTGACGCGTCCAGGTTCCGTCTCCACCCGTGGCTCGTGCACGAGCCAGGGCTTCTGTACGCCGAGCACGGCCACCAGCACTGTGCGCTCAACCGCTATCCCGCTCTTCTCGCCGCGTCGGAGGACGGGCCGTCGTACTTCCTGGGACAGACCCCGCGTGGGGCCTGGACGGCCGCGGACGGGGCAGTGCACCGGGCCCGCGACGTGGTCTCGGCGTGGAGCTCGCAGCGACGTGCCGAGCGGACCGCGAGAGGGACGGAGTACGAGAGCCTCCTGCGGGCCGCTGCCGAGGAGTCCAGGCTTCCCGACGAGGCCATGCTCGCCCTGCATGCCGCCGCCCGGTTCCATGGCCTGCCGGCCGCCGCCACGGCCGTGCAGCAAAGGTTGCCGTCACACCGGGGCCCCGGGCATCACCCTGGCCTGCTGCACGGTGCGGCGATCCGTGTGGACGCCATCGTGGCTGCTGCCGGACCCCGGCCGCTGTGTTACGTCTTCGGGCACAGCCGCCGGCCCGCACTTGTCTCGCTCGCGGGGAGCCGCGTGTTCTATGCGAGCGCCGGTAGCTGGGCGCACCTGGCAGACGAGGTGGGCCCGAGGCAGGGAGCCCGGTTCCCCTACATCGAGGTCACCCGCGAGAACCTCGGCCGACGCGTGCGCCTGGCCTACTGGCGGGCGAGGTCCGGCGACGGCGGGGGACCGTCCCCGGGCGCGTCCAGCAGTCGTCCCCCTATGGCCCCCCACCGTCCGGCGGCAGCGGCCGTCGGCAGTGGACCGGAGACGAGCAGAGGGCCCCGCCGTCTCCGCTGACAGGGGGGCTGGCAGCGCCGATCGACCCTCGCAGACCCCCGCGCGAGAAGCGTCGTCGGCGCTGCCGGCCAGCCCCCCGTCCTCGGCAGGTCTCCACCGGGTCGGATGCACGACCCGACCTGGCCGCTAGGGTGAACCTCCCGAACCGCACCACGCCTGCCACGCCCAGCTCGAGGAGCGCCCATGTCGCACGAACCGTCCGAGGTGTCGCGCCGGATCGTCCTGCGTGGCGCGGCCACCGCCGGGATCGCCGTGCCCCTGCTCGCTGCGTGCGGCAACGACGACGGCGGCAGTGTTGGGGGCGACGGTGGCGGGGGTGGTGGCGACGGCGTCGTGACCACGGCCGACGTCCCCGTGGGCAGCGGGAAGATCCTGTCCGGCGAGCAGGCGGTCGTCACCCAGCCCAGCAAGGGCGAGTTCAAGGCGTTCACGGCCGTGTGCACACACCAGGGATGCCTGGTCTCCACGATCAGCGACGGCACGATCAACTGCGACTGCCACGGCAGCAAGTTCTCCATCGAGGACGGGTCCGTCGTGAACGGGCCGGCTCGCGCGCCGCTCGAGGAGAAGAAGGTGACCGTGGAAGGTGACCAGATCTCCGTCGGGTGACCGTCGGGACCGGGTCGTAGGGTTGTCGCGTGGCTGACCCATCGACCTACCGTCCTGCGCCGGGCTCGATCCCGACCTCGCCAGGGGTCTACCGCTTCCGCGACGAACACCGGCGGGTCGTCTACGTCGGCAAGGCGAAGAACCTGCGCGCGCGGCTGTCGTCGTACTTCCAGGACCTCGTCAACCTGCACCCGCGGACCGCCACCATGGTCAGCACGGCCGCCTCCGTCGAGTGGACGGTCGTGAAGACCGAGGTCGAGGCGCTGCAGCTCGAGTACTCCTGGATCAAGGAGTACGACCCGCGGTTCAACGTGAAGTACCGCGACGACAAGTCCTACCCCTGGCTCGCGGTCACGCTGAACGAGGAGTTCCCCCGGGTCATGGTCGGCCGCGGCGCCAAGAAGAAGGGCGTGCGCTACTTCGGTCCGTACTCCCATGCCTGGGCGATCAGGGAAACCGTGGACCTGCTGCTGCGGGTGTTCCCGATGCGCTCGTGCTCCAACGGCGTCTTCAAGCGCTCCGCCCAGATCGGACGGCCCTGCCTGCTCGGCTACATCGACAAGTGCTCCGCCCCGTGTGTGGGCAGCGTGACGACCGAGGAGCATCGCCGGATCGTCGAGGACTTCTGCGACTTCATGGGCGGGCAGACCACAGCGTTCGTGAAACGGCTGGAGAAGGAGATGTACGCCGCCTCCGCCGAGATGGACTTCGAACGAGCCGCGCGGCTGCGCGACGACATCGGCGCCCTCAACCGGGCGATGGAGAAGCAGGCCGTGGTGCTGGGCGACGGCACCGACGCCGACGTCGTGGCGCTCGCCGAGGACCCGCTCGAGGTGGCGGTCCAGATCTTCTACGTGCGGGGCGGACGGATCCGCGGCCAGCGCGGCTGGGTCGCGGACAAGGTCGACGACGCCGACACCGGCGGACTCGTCGAGCGGTTCCTGCTCCAGCTGTACGACGGTGAGCTCGGGGACTCGATGCCACGCGAGGTGCTGGTGCCCGCGCTGCCCGACGACGCTCCCGCCCTCGAGGAGTGGCTCAGCGGCCTCCGCGGCGCGAAGGTCGCGCTGAAGGTGCCGCAGCGCGGCGACAAGAAGTCGCTCCAAGAGACCGTCGCCCGCAACGCACTGCAGGCACTCGCGCTGCACAAGACCAAGCGGGCGAGCGACCTGACCACACGCAACCGCGCGCTCGAGGAGATCCAGACGGCTCTCGACCTGCCGTCCGCGCCGCTGCGGATCGAGTGCTACGACATCTCCAACCTCCAGGGCACGGAGGTGGTCGGGTCCATGGTGGTCTTCGAGGACGGTCTTGCCAGGAAGGGCGAGTACCGCCGTTTCGTGGTCCGGGGCGTCGACGGGCAGAACGACGTCGCATCGATGCACGAGGTCATCACCAGACGGTTCAGAAGGCTGCTCGACGACCGCGCGGAGGCGCCCGACCTGGGGGGCGGGGGAGTGCCGGACGAGGAGGGGCCGATGCTGGTCGACCCGGAGACGGGACGGCCGAAGAAGTTCGCCTACGTGCCGGGTCTCGTCGTGGTCGACGGTGGGCCGCCGCAGGTCGCGGCCGCCCAGCGGGCCCTCGACGAGCTCGGAATCGACGACGTACCGGTCTGCGGTCTGGCCAAGCGGCTGGAGGAGGTGTGGGTGCCCGGCCAGGAGGACCCCGTGATCCTGCCGCGGTCGAGCGAGGGCCTCTACCTTCTGCAGCGGATCCGGGACGAGGCGCACCGGTTCGCGATCACCCACCACCGCTCCAGGCGCTCCAAGAGCATGGTCGAGAGCCTGCTGGACGACGTGCCGGGACTCGGCGAGGTGCGCAGGAAGGCACTCCTGCGGGAGTTCGGCTCGCTCAAGCGGCTGCGGGCTGCAAGAGTTGAGGAGATCGCGGCCGTGCCCGGCATCGGGCCGAGGACGGCGGAGGCGATCGCAGCCGCGCTCGTCGAGCAGGGCGGGACGAGGAAGACGGTGAGTGTCAACACCGCGACAGGCGAGATAGAGGAGTCGTGATGCCTGAGCAACGAGGTGACCTGGTGGTCGTCACCGGCATGACCGGGGCAGGCCGGAGCACTGCGGCGAAGGAGCTGGAGGACCTCGGGTTCTTCGTCGTCGACAACCTGCCGCCCCAGCTGGTGCCCGACGTGGTCCGGCTCGTCGACGAGAGCCAAGGCGTCCTCCAGCCGATCGCGGTGGTCGTGGACGTCAGGTCGGGTTCCTTCTTCGGTGCGCTCCAGGAGGTTCTCGCGCAGCGCAAGACCGGAAGGCGGACCACCCTCCTCTTCCTCGAGGCCAACGACGACGTCCTGGTCCGCAGGCAGGAGGCGGCCCGGCGGCCCCACCCGCTGCAGGAGGGCGGGCGGCTGCTCGACGGTCTGCGCCGCGAGCGCGCGGTCATCGCGGCACTGCGCGGTGACGCCGATGTCGTGATCGACACCTCCAACCTGAACGTCCACCAGCTGACCGACAAGGTGGCCGAGGCGTTCGGCACGGAGCAGACCACGTCCCTGAAGGCGACCGTGGTGAGCTTCGGGTTCAAGTACGGCATCCCCGTCGACGCCGACCTCGTCGCCGACATGCGGTTCCTTCCCAACCCGTACTGGGTTCCCGAGCTTCGTCACCTCTCGGGGCGCGACCGTGAGGTCGCCGACTACGTCCGGGAGCGCCCGGAGGCCAAGGAGTTCCTCGAGCGGTACGTCGCTCTCATCGACACGGTCGCCGACGGCTATGTCCGGGAGGGCAAGCGGTTCATGACCGTGGCGATCGGCTGCACCGGCGGCAAGCACCGCAGCGTCGCCATGACCGAGGAGATCGCGCTTCGGCTGCGGGAGCAGGGACTGGACGCCAGGCCCATGCACCGCGACCTCGGGCGGGAGTGAGATGACCCAGCTGCCGACCAGCTCTCCGCTTTCTCCGTTGAAGGTCGTCGCCTTCGGCGGGGGCCACGGCCTGGCCGCGTCCCTGTCGGCCCTGCGGCACGTCGTCGCCGACCTGACGGCCGTGGTCACGGTCGCGGACAACGGAGGTTCGTCCGGGCGGTTGCGGCGTGAGTTCGGGATCCTCCCTCCGGGCGACCTGAGGCAGGCGCTGGCCGCCCTGTGTGGTGACGACGAGTGGGGTCGCACCTGGGCTCGCGTGCTGCAGCACCGCTTCAGCGGAACGGGCGAGATGCGCGAGCACGCCGTCGGGAACCTGCTGATCGTCGCCCTCTGGGAGCTCCTCGGTCAGCACGTCAACGGCCTCGACTGGGTCGCCCGGCTGCTCGGGGCGCAGGGTCGTGTGCTGCCGATGTCCGTGACCCCGATCGACATCACCGCCGAGGTCAGGGGCGCCGACCCCGAGCATCACAGCGCGCTCACCACCGTGCGGGGACAGGTCGAGGTGGCGTCCACCGGCGGCCAGGTGGTCTCCGTCGACCTCGAGCCGCGCAACCCACCCGCGTGCCCGGAGGCTCTAGCGGCGGTCGACGCCGCCGACTGGGTCGTCCTCGGGCCGGGCTCCTGGTTCACCAGCGTGATCCCACACCTGCTGGTGCCCGAGCTGCGAAGCGCGCTGATCAGGTCCGGCGCCCGCAAGGTGGTGACGCTCAACCTCGAGCCGCAGACGGGGGAGACCGAGGGATTCTCGCCCGAGACCCATCTGGAGGTTCTCGCGAGTCATGCCCCCGACCTCAAGCTCGACATCGTGCTCGTGGACGAGGCCGCGGTGGTCGACGACGAGCAGCTGCGCGCCGCTGCAGCGTCGATGGGGGCTGAGCTCGTGGTCGCCGACGTCGCTTCGGACGACGGCTCACCGAGGCACGATCCGGGCAAATTGGCCAATGCTTATACGCAGTTGATGTGTGAGGCATAAGGTGTCGGCGTCCCGCCCGGACTGGGCGGGTACGGGCATTCGGAGAAGGCCCCCAAACGTGGCAGGATCGGACACATGGCGATGACGGCGCAGGTTAAGGCAGAGCTGGCCAGCACCAATGTGACCAAGTCGTGCTGCCGCAAGTCCGAGGTCTCGTCGATGCTCCGGTTTGCGGGCGGCCTTCATATCGTCAGCGGCCGGATCGTGGTCGAGGCCGAGCTCGACACCGGCGCGGCGGCCCGTCGCCTGCGCAAGGACATCGCGGAGATCTACGGCCACCCGTCCGACGTCGTCATGGTCTCCGGCAACGGTCTCCGCAAGGGCAGCCGCTACGTCGTGCGCGTCGTTCGCGACGGCGAGGCCCTGGCCCGGCAGACCGGTCTCCTCGACTCGCGGGGCCGCCCTGTGCGCGGCCTCCCTCCGCAGGTCGTCTCCGGCGCCGGCTGCGACGCAGTCGCGGCCTGGCGCGGTGCCTTCCTCGCACACGGGTCCCTCACCGAACCGGGCCGGTCGTCCGCGCTCGAGGTCACCTGCCCCGGACCGGAGGCGGCCCTCGCCCTCGTGGGTGCGGCTCGTCGTCTCGGGATCTCGGCGAAGGCCAGGGAGGTCCGCGGCGTCGACCGGGTCGTGATCCGCGACGGGGACGCGATCGGCGCGCTCCTGACGCGGCTGGGCGCACACGAGTCGCTCATGGCCTGGGAGGAGCGGCGGATGCGTCGCGAGGTCCGGGCCACGGCGAACCGGCTGGCGAACTTCGACGACGCCAACCTGCGTCGGTCGGCACGCGCGGCGGTTGCTGCCGGCGCCCGCGTCGAGCGAGCTCTGGAGATCCTGGGCGACGAGGTGCCCGACCACCTCAAGCTGGCCGGAGACCTCCGCCTCGGGCACAAGCAGGCATCCCTCGAGGAGCTCGGCCAGCTCCACGAGCCGCCGCTGACCAAGGACGCGATCGCGGGACGGATACGCCGGCTGCTGGCCATGGCCGACAAGCGGGCACAGGAGCTCGGCATCCCCGACACGGAGTCCACGCTGACCCCGGAGATGCTCGCCGAACCCCAGTAGCCTCCCCCGGCCGGTGGGTCCTTCGTCACTTCCGCCAGGGCCCTTGGGCAGTTACCGGCACGTACTCCGGACGAGCCGCACGCGCCTCCGTCGGGAGGCGGTAGGGTCTTGAGCCGGGGTCGCCCCACTGGGTTGCTCCACGAGATCTGACCGCTAGATGGGGAGTTTGCTTCCATGACTGTTCGCGTGGGTATCAACGGCTTCGGCCGCATCGGCCGCAACTTCTTCCGGGCCGCTCTGGCGTCCGGAGCGGACATCGAGATCGTCGCCGCCAACGACCTCGGCGACGTGAAGACGATGGCGCACCTGCTGAAGTACGACTCCGTCCTGGGCAGACTGGCGGAGGACGTCGAGGCGACCGACGAGGGCATCCGGGTCGGTGACCGGACCATCAAGATCCTCGCCGAGCGCGACCCGGCACAGCTGCCGTGGAAGGACCTCGGCGTCGACGTCGTCGTCGAGTCCACCGGCTTCTTCACCGACGCGACGAAGGCCAAGGCGCACATCGACGGCGGCGCCAAGAAGGTGATCATCTCCGCTCCGGCGAAGAACGAGGACGTCACCGTGGTCATGGGTGTGAACCACGCCGACTACGACCCGGCTGAGCACCACGTCATCTCGAACGCGTCCTGCACCACGAACTGCCTCGCGCCGATGGCCAAGGCGATCAACGACGAGTTCGGGATCGTCAAGGGCCTGATGACCACGATTCACGCCTACACCGGCGACCAGAACCTCCAGGACGGCCCGCACAAGGACCTGCGTCGCGCCCGCGCCGCGGCGATCAACATCGTGCCGACCTCGACGGGTGCCGCCAAGGCGATCGGCCTGGTCCTGCCCGAGATGAAGGGCAAGCTCGACGGCTACGCCCTGCGCGTCCCGACCCCCACCGGCTCGGCGACCGACCTGACCGTCGAGGTCAACCGGGAGACCACCGTCGAGGAGGTCAACGCGGCCGTCAAGGCGGCAGCCGAGGGCCCGCTCAAGGGCTACCTCAGCTACACCGAGGACCCGATCGTCTCGACCGACATCGTCACCGACCCGAGCTCGTGCATCTTCGACGCAGGCCTCACCAAGGTGATCGGGAACCAGGTCAAGGTCGTCGGCTGGTACGACAACGAGTGGGGCTACTCCTGCCGCCTCGTCGACCTCGTCAACCACGTCGGCTCGACCCTCTGACCCGCCCGCCCGGACTCGTGGTGCCCGCGTCGCACGGCGCGGGCACCCTGTGAGTCGTCCTGTCCCACAGGTAGGTAGCCATGAAGCACATCGACGACCTCGGTGACCTGCGCGGCAAGCGCGTCCTGGTCCGGTCCGACCTCAACGTCCCGCTCGAAGGCAGCCTGATCACCGACGACGGCCGGATCAGGGCGAGCGTGCCCACCATCAGGCAGCTTGCCGAGGCCGGCGCGCGGGTCATCGTGACCGCGCACCTCGGCCGGCCCAAGGGCGCACCCGACCCGCGCTACTCCCTCGAGCCCGTCGCGGCACGCCTCGGCGAGCTGCTGGGCCAGGACGTCGCGTTCGCGACCGACACGGTCGGAGAGAGCGCGAGGACGACCGTCGACGCGCTCGAGGACGGTCGGGTCGCCGTGCTGGAGAACGTCCGCTTCAACGAGGGTGAGACGAGCAAGGACGACGCGGTCCGTGGCGCCTTCGCCGACCAGCTCGCCTCGCTCGCCGACGCCTTCGTCAGTGACGGCTTCGGTGTCGTGCACCGCAAGCAGGCCTCGGTGTACGACGTCGCGCAGCGGCTGCCGCACGCCATGGGCGGCCTGGTCGCGGCCGAGATCGACGTGCTGCGCCGCCTCACCGAGAGCCCCGAGCGGCCCTACGTGGTGGTGCTCGGCGGCTCCAAGGTCTCCGACAAGCTCGGGGTGATCGACAACCTGCTCGGCAAGGCCGACCGTCTGCTCATCGGTGGCGGCATGCTGTTCACCTTCCTCAAGGCCCAGGGCCACGAGGTCGGCAAGAGCCTGCTGGAGGAGGACCAGGTCGAGACCTGTCGCGAGTACCTCCGTCGTGCCGAGGAGTCCGGGGTGCAGCTCATGCTGCCCACCGACATCCGGGTGGCAGACGAGTTCCCCAGCGACGCGTCGGCCACCGCGACCGTCGTACCCGCGGACCAGATCCCGGCGGACAAGATCGGGCTCGACATCGGGCCGGAGTCGGGCCAGGCCTTCGCGGCCGCGCTCGCCGACGCCCGCACCGTGTTCTGGAACGGCCCCATGGGCGTGTTCGAGTTCGCGGCGTTCGCCGGTGGCACCCGCGACGTCGCCGAGGCGCTCACCAAGATCGACGGCCTCTCCGTCGTCGGCGGAGGCGACTCCGCTGCCGCGGTGCGCACGCTCGGGTTCGACGAGACCGCCTTCGGACACATCTCGACCGGTGGCGGCGCGAGCCTGGAGTACCTCGAGGGCAAGAACCTGCCCGGCATCGACGTACTCGAAGACTGACCCGCCCCTCCATCCACACGAACGAAAGCGAAGACGTGGCTGCATCCAAGGCTCCCGGGCACGTGCGCGTGCCGTTGATGGCCGGCAACTGGAAGATGAACCTGAACCACCAGGAAGCGGTGGTCCTGGTGCAGAAGCTGGCCTGGACCCTGTCCGACAAGAAGCACGACTACGCCAAGGTCGAGGTGGCGGTGCTGCCGCCCTTCACCGACATCCGCAGCGTGCAGACACTCGTCGACGGGGACCGGCTGCAGATCAAGTACGGCGCCCAGGACGTCTCGGAGCACGACAACGGTGCCTACACCGGCGAGATCTCGTCGGCCATGCTGGCCAAGCTCGGCTGCTCCTACGTCGTGGTCGGTCACAGTGAGCGCCGGCAGTACCACGCGGAGAGCGACGAGGTCGTCAACGCCAAGGCGAAGAAGGCACTCGGCGCCGGGACCACTCCGATCGTGTGCGTCGGTGAAGGCCTCGAGGTGCGCAAGGAAGGTCGTCACGTCGAGCACACGCTCGGGCAGGTCGACGGGTCCCTCGCGGGCCTGACGGCGGAGCAGGTCGCCGGGCTGGTCCTCGCCTACGAGCCGGTGTGGGCGATCGGCACCGGAGAGGTGGCCACGCCCGACGACGCCCAGGAGGTCTGCGCGGCGATCCGGGCGCGCATCGCCGAGACGTTCTCGGAGGAGGCGGCAGCCGCGGTCCGGGTCCTGTACGGCGGATCGGTGAAGGCGGCCAACGTCGCCGGGATCATGGAGAAGGCCGATGTCGACGGCTGCCTCGTCGGTGGAGCCAGCCTCCAGGCCGACGAGTTCGGCGGCATCTGCCGCTTTTACGACATGCCTGTCATCTGAGCGCCCCTACGTGAGTTAGAGTTTCCCACCGTGACTACCGTCTTCACCATCCTGCTGATCCTCACGAGCCTGCTGCTCATCCTGCTGGTGCTCCTCCACAAGGGACGCGGCGGCGGGCTGTCCGACATGTTCGGCGGCGGTGTCTCCAGCGGCCTCGGGGGCTCGTCCGTCGCTGAGCGGAACCTGGACCGCATCACCGTCGGTGCAGGAGTGATCTGGTTCGCATGCATCATCGCCCTGGGACTGCTGCTCAAGAGCGGCAGCTGATCCCGAACTGACGAGGAGTACACAGCGTGGCTGGTGGAGGAAACGCCATTCGTGGCAGCCGGGTCGGCGCCGGACCCATGGGCGAGGCGGAGCGCGGTGACGCCGCCCCTCGCCAGCGAGTCGTCTACTTCTGTGCTCACGAGCACCAGTCCGTGATCACGTTCGCGGTCGAGGCGCAGGTGCCCGACTCCTGGGACTGCCCACGCTGTGGGCTGCCGGCCAGCCAGGACTCGGACAACCCGCCGCCGCCACCGAAGATCGAGCCCTACAAGACGCACCTCGCCTACGTGAAGGAACGCCGCTCCGACAAGGAAGCCGCCGACATCCTCGACGAGGCGATCAAGACTCTGCGCGACAAGCGCGAGCGCGGCGAGATCGTCTTCTGACACCTTCCGTTGAGTCGGCCCTCGCGGGGCGTTGAGTCGGCCCTCGCGGGGCGTTGAGTCGGCGCTGGCGGGGTTCGTGCTCCGTGTCCGCTCGCCCGGCGGCTGGGTGGTGGTTTCGCAGCCTCCGCCGGGGCGTCGTCGGTACGTCGGATCGCCCGGCCCGGGGTTCGCCGACCGGGTCTCCTGGACATGCACGAAGGACGGCTCAACACCCCGCGAAGGCCGGCTCAACGCCGCACGCGAAGGCCGGCTCAACACCGCAGGAAGGCCGACTCAACACCCCAGGAGGGCCGATTCAACGGGTCAGGGCGAGGCGATCCGGCTCAACCCCGGGGCCAGCTTCGAGGCGGCCTCCCGGTCGAGCATCCACAAGGTCCGTGAGAGTCCCTTCGGGCCCGCCGCAGGCACCTGGAACGGGCCAGCGGCTCCCGACAGCGCGTTGCGGACGGCGCCTGCCTTCTCCGCCCCGGCGGCGACCATCCACACCTCTCGTGAGCGGGCCAGCGGCCCGAGGGTGAGCGTGATCCTGGTCGGCGGCGGCTTGGGGGAGTTGCGCACCGCGACCACGGGCCGGTCGTCCTGCACCGCGGGGTGTTCGGGGAACAACGACGCGCAGTGCCCGTCGGGGCCGACCCCGAGCATGAGGATGTCGAAGATCGGCGTCACCCCGTGGTCCTCCGGGCGCGTGGCGCGGCGCAGCTCCTGGGCGTAGGCGTCGGCTGCGGCCTCCACGTCATGGCCGTACTGGCCGTCCGAAGCGGGCATCGCGTGAACCCGGGCCGGGTCTACCGGCAGGCGGTCCAGCATCGTCTCCGACGCCTGGCGGGCGTTTCGGTCGGGGCTGTCGGCAGGGACGAACCGCTCGTCACCGAACCAGAAGTCGACCAGACCCCAGTCCACCGCGCCATGTGCGGGGGAGTCGGCGACCGCACGATGGATGCGCCCGGCGATGGTTCCGCCGGTCAGCACGACGGCCGGCACCCGGCCGCTGCCCTGGATGTCCACGAGCCGGGTGATGAAGCGCGCCGCGACGGCCTGCGCCAGCTCCTCGGACGTGCGGTGGGTGAGGACCTCGGCCAACGCCGCCATCTCAGGACCTCCTCGTCCGGGCAGCCTTCGCGGCCGCTTGTTCTCGCCAGCTTCTTGACTGTGTCCTGGTAGACGTCGTCCGGGTCGAGCCGACGGAGCTCCTCGGCGAGAAGCTCGGCGATCTCACGACGCTTGAGGGCGACCGGCCGGTCCGGTTCACCCGGTGAGGAAAGGGTGGCGAGCCGGCCGTCGTGCCGGACGAGCGAGACGTCCCCGGCCTTGGTGTGCAGGACCACCGAGGTGATGCCGGGACCGTCGGACGTCTTGCGTTCCACCGTGATGCGCAACCGGTCCGCCAGCCACGCCCCGAGGAGGTCGGCGCTGGGGCTGACCCGCTCCGCGGCGACCGAGGCGGCGGTCACCTTGCCCGGGTTCTGGTCGAGAGCGGCGGCGAGGAGCGCGCGCCAGCCGGTGACCCGCGTCCACGCCAGGTCGGTGTTCCCGGGGGCATAGGACTCGCACTGGGTCAGCATGGCCTTGGACTTGCCGCGCGGCACCGCGGCGGCATCGGTGATGCGGCGCCGCGCGAGCTTGCCCAGCGGGTCGGCCGCGGGGTCCTCTGGCGCGTTGGTCGGCCACCAGACGACGACGGGGGAGTCGGGGAGCAGGAGGGGCAGAACGACCGACTCAGGGTGCCGGGTGACCTCTCCGTAGAGCCGGATCAACGCGGTCTCGCCGGTCCAGCCCGAGCCGATGCCCACCTGGGCGTCCACACGGCCGGCGCCCCGGCCGTTGCCGAGGATCAGCCCGAGCACCCTGGCCGGGTGCTCCCGCGACGCCGTCCTGGCGGCGTGCATGGCCTCCTCGGCGTCGTCCTCGGCGACGACGAACACGAGCGTCATCACCATGCCCATGGCCGGGCTGCCTGCCCTCCGCCGGGCCTTGACGAACTCGGCCGCGATGGCACTGGAGCTGGTGTCGGTGAGCTCGATCATCCCGGGGTCCCCTCGAAAGCGTGAGCGGAGCGAGCGGTTTCGGGGGGTCGGGTCATGGTCGCCTCCAGACCCGCCCGTCGCGGGCCAGCATCTTGTCCGCGGACTCCGGCCCCCAGGTTCCGGACTGGTACGTGTCCGGCTTGCCGTGGGTGGCCCAGTACTCCACGACCGGGTCGAGGATCTTCCAGGAGAGCTCGACCTCCTCGTGCCGTGGGAACAGCGGGGGCTCGCCGAGGAGCACGTCGAGGATCAGCCGTTCGTACGCCTCGGGGCTGGACTCGGTGAACGAGCCGCCGTAGGCGAAGTCCATCGTGACGTCACGGATCTCCATGGCCGTGCCGGGCACCTTGGAGCCGAACCTCATGGTGACGCCCTCGTCCGGCTGGACCCGGATCACCAGCGCGTTCTGGGTGAGCTCCTCCGTGGAGGTGGCAGCGAACGGCAGGTGGGGGGCGCGCTTGAAGACCACGGCCACCTCGGTGACGCGCCGCCCCAGACGCTTGCCGGCGCGGATGTAGAACGGGACCTTCGCCCAGCGCCTGTTCTCGATCTCGAGCTTGATGGCGGCGTACGTCTCGGTCTTGGACGTGTCCGGGATGTCCTGCTCGTCCCTGTAACCGGGAACCTTGACCCCGCCTGCCCACCCCTCGGTGTACTGGCCCCGTGCGGTGTGCAGGTCCAGACGGCGGGGGAGTACGACGGACTCGAGCACCTTCTGCTTCTCCAGGCGAAGGCTCTTCGCGTCGAAGGCGGTCGGCTCCTCCATCGCGATCAGGGCCATCAGCTGCAGCAGGTGGTTCTGGATCACGTCGCGGGCCGCGCCGATGCCGTCGTAGTACCCGGCCCGGCCGCCGATCCCGATGTCCTCGGCCATCGTGATCTGCACGTGGTCGACGTAGTTGGTGTTCCAGATCGGCTCGAACATCGCGTTCGCGAAGCGCAGGGCCAGGATGTTCTGGACCGTCTCCTTGCCGAGGTAGTGGTCGATCCGGAACACCGACTCGGCCGGGAAGACCTCGGAGATGATGGCGTTGAGCTCCCGGGCGGTCTCCAGGTTGCTGCCGAAGGGCTTCTCGACGACGACGCGTCGCCATGAGTTCTCGTGCGGGCTCGCAAGCCCGTGCTCCTTGAGCTGGCCGATGACGTCGGAGAAGAACCGGGGCGGGATCGAGAGGTAGAACGCGTGGTTGCCGCCGGTCCCTCGCACCCGGTCGAGGTCGAGGATCGTCTGCCGCAGCGTCTCGAACGCGAGGTCGTCACCGAAGTCGCCCGGCACGAACCGAAAGCCTTCGGCGAGCTGCTGCCAGACCTCTTCCCGGAACTCGGTGCGGGCGTACTCACGGACCGCGTCGTGCACGACCTGGGCGAAGTCCTGGTCCGCCCAGTCCCGGCGGGCGAAGCCGACCAGGGAGAAGCCCGGGGGCAGCAGGCCCCGGTTCGCGAGGTCGTAGACCGCCGGCATCAGCTTCTTGCGGGACAGGTCTCCGGTCACTCCGAAGATGACCAGGCCGCAGGGTCCGGCGATCTGCGGCAGCCGACGGTCCTGCGGGTCACGCAGGGGGTTCACGAACTCCGTGCCGGCCGCGTTCGAGTAGTGTCCGGCGCTCACGCAAGTGCCTCGAGCAGGGTCGGGACCCCGGCGGCCACGTCGGTCAGGTGCAGCCGGAGCACGGGCCGCCCGTGGTCGGCGAGCACCTGGGCGTCGCCGGCGGCCTGGGCCGCGACGAGCGTGCCGAACGTGAAGTCCCGCCCTGGGACCGGCAGGTCCTCCACCGGTTCGCCGGTGACCTGGATGTAGACCCCGTCCGCTGGACCACCCTTGTGGAACTGGCCGGTGGAGTGCAGGAAGCGTGGGCCCCAACCGAAGGTCACCGGGCGCTTGGTGCGCACCGCGAGGGTCCGACGCGTGTCCTCGAGCGTGGCAAGAGCGGTCCGGTCGAGGTAGGCCATCACCGCGACGTACCCGCTCTCCGGGTCGAGCTGTCCGAGCAGCGCGGTGAGCGCGGAGGGGAGGTCGTGTGCGTCGTCGAGCCAGCCCTCCCCGAGGGCACGGATCTCGACTGAGCCGTCGACGAGGTCCGGCGCAGACGTTCCGGGGCCGCCTTCCAGGAGGCCGCGCGCCGCCGTCTTGGCACTCTCCACATCCGGCTGGTCGAACGGGTTGATCCCGAGGATCCGGCCGGCGGCGGCCGTCGCCACCTCCCACAGCAGCAGCTGGGCGCCGAGGCTTCCGGTGACGGAGACGTCCGACCCGCTGCTCGGGGCTTCGTGCTCCTCGTCCGCGTCCGTGTCGGCCGTCAGCCGGACGACGGTGGAGTCGTGCGGCGGCAGCGCCACTTCGGGCGCCGTGGTGTCGGCGACGACGACGGGCAGGATGCCGGTGCCCTGCTTGCCGGTGCTCTCCGCGATCAGCTGTTCCGCCCAGTCGGCGAAGCCGGCCAGACCTGACCCCTCGTCCACGACCACGAGCTTGTCCCGCAGCGGCTGCGTCCCGGCGATCGCGGCGCCCAAACGGAGCCCTGGGTTGCCCTCGTCGTCCTCGGCGAGCAGGTCGGCCACCGCGTCGGCGTCGTCGAGGAGGGCTTCGATGTCCGCGCCGGCCAGACCGCTCGGCACCAGCCCGAATGCGGTCAGTGCCGAGTAGCGGCCACCGACGTTGGGGTCGGCGTTGATCACGCGGTAGCCGGCCTCCCGGGACTGCTCGTCCAGAGGGCTCCCGGGGTCGGTGACGACCACGATGCGCCGGGCCGGGTCGATGCCGGCGTCACGGAACGCCTGCTCGTAGGCACGTCGCTGGGAGTCGGTCTCGACGGTGGAACCGGACTTGCTGGAGACCACCACGACAGTCCGCTCCAGGCGGTCGGCGAGGGCCGACCGGACCTGGTCGGGGCTGGAGGAGTCGAGCACGGTCAGCTCGACGCCCGCGCTGCCGCAGATGACCTCGGGCGCCAGCGAGGACCCGCCCATGCCGCAGAGCACGACATGGTCGATGCCCTCGTCGTTCAGCTCGCTGCGCAGCGCCGCGACCTCACCCAGGAGGGGACGCGAGGACCGGTGCAGGGTCACCCAGGCCAGGCGGATACCGGCTTCCGGCTCTGCGTCCTTCCCCCACAGGCTGGCGTCCTGCTCGAACAGGCGGCTGGCGAACCGTTCCGCGACGAGCTGGGGGACGACGCTTGCGATGGCGTCGGCGGCGGCCCCCGTGGCCGCGACCTCGAGAGTCCCACTCACCGGGCAGCACCCTCCAGGTTGTCCTTGACCGTCTCCAGCAGCTCGTCCCAGGACTTCACGAACTTGTCGACACCCTCCTGCTCGAGCGTGGCGATGACGTCGTCGTAGTCGATGCCGATCGCCGCGAGCCGGTCCATGACCTGCTGCGCATCGTCGTACCTGGTGGTCACCTGGTCACCGTCGACCTCGCCGTGGTCGGCGAAGGCATCCATGGTCTTCTCGGGCATCGTGTTGACCGTGTTCGGGACCACGAGCTCGGTGACGTACTTGGTGTCGGGGTAGTCCGGGTTCTTCACGCCGGTCGAGGCCCAGAGCGGACGCTGGGTGTTGGCGCCGGCCGCCCTGAGGGCCTGGAACCGCTCGCCGGAGAAGAACTCCTCGTAGGCCTTGTACGCGAGCCGGGCGTTGGCGACGGCCGCCTTCCCCTTGAGGTCGGCTGCGGCGGCGTCGTCGAGCCCGTCGAGCCGCTTGTCCGTCTCGGTGTCGACACGGGAGACGAAGAACGACGCGACGGAGTGGATGCCGGAGAGGTCGACTCCGTTCGCGTGCGCCTGCTCCAGCCCGGACAGGTAGGCCTCCTTGACGGCGAGGTAGCGGTCGAGGCCGAAGATCAGCGTCACGTTGACGCTGATGCCCTCGGCCAGCACCGCGGTGATGGCCGGCATGCCCTCGCTGGTAGCGGGGATCTTGATGAACAGGTTCGGCCGGTCCACCTCGGTCCACAGCTGCTTCGCGGCGGCGATCGTCCCGTCCGTGTCGAACGCGAGCCTGGGGTCGACCTCGATCGAGACCCGGCCGTCGACCCCGTCGGTCGCCCGCCAGGTGTCCATCATGATGTCGCAGGCCTCACGCACGTCGTGCGTGGTCAGCGCGAACGTCGCGCCGTCCAGCGACGCGCCGGCCTTTGCCAGCTCGGCCACCTGGTCGGAGTACCTCTCGCCCTCGCTCAGCGCGGCGGCGAAGATCGTCGGGTTGGTCGTCACCCCGACCACCGACCTGTTCTTGACGAGCTCCGCCAGGTTCCCGGTCTCGATGCGTTCCCTCGACAGGTCGTCGAGCCAGATGGAGACCCCTGCCTCCGACAGAGCTTTCAGGCGATCGGACATCGCTTCCCTTCCCTCCAGGTTCTGCGTTGTTCAGGTCTCGTGCCGCTGCGTCTGGTCGGGGTTACCCGGCGGCGGCCTGGATACTCTCCTCCGCGGCGAGCACGACCGCCTCGGTGGTGATGCCGAACTCCTTGAAGATCCGGGCGTAGTCCGCCGAGGCCCCGAAGTGCTCGAGCGACACGCTGCGGCCCGCGTCTCCCACGATCTCACGCCATCCCTGGGCAACCCCGGCTTCGACGCTCACGCGGGCCTTGACGATCGGCGGGATCACCGTGTCCCGGTAGGACTGCTCCTGGGCGTCGAACCACTCGCGGCAGGGCATGGACACCACGCGGGCGCGGATGCCCTTCTCGGCGAGGCGGGTGCGCGCCTCCACCGCGAGCTGGACCTCCGAACCGGTGGCGACGAGGACCACGTCGGGCGCGCCGCCGTCGACGTCGAGCAGGACGTAGCCGCCCTTGCTCACGTTCTCCGTGGTCGCGAACCCCTGCTCGCCGCGGGGGAACACCGGCACGTTCTGGCGGGTCAGCGCGAGTCCGGCGGGCCGGTCGTCGTGCTCGAGGATGGTCTTCCACGCGGCGACGGTCTCGTTGGCGTCGGCGGGGCGTACGACGTCCAGGCCCGGGATCGCACGGAGCGCGGCGAGGTGCTCCACCGGCTGGTGGGTGGGACCGTCCTCGCCGAGACCGATCGAGTCGTGGGTCCACACGTAGGTGACTGGAAGCTGCATGAGCGCGGCGAGGCGGACCGCGGGCCGCATGTAGTCGGAGAAGACGAGGAAGGTGCCGCCGTACACGCGGGTGCCGCCGTGCAGGGTGATGCCGTTCATGATCGAGCCCATCGCGTGCTCGCGGATGCCGAAGTGCAGCACGCGGCCGTACCTGTTGCCCGCGAAGTCCTTGGTGGACCGCTCCTCGGGCACGAACGAGGGCTCGCCCTTCGGGGTCGTGTTGTTGGACTCCGCGAGGTCGGCCGAGCCGCCCCACAGCTCCGGGAGTGCCGGCGCGATCGCGGACAGGACGCCACCGGACGCCTTGCGCGTGGCCATCCCCTTGGGGTCGGCGTCGAACGTGGGCAGGTTCGCGTCCCAGCCGGTCGGGAGGGTCCGCGTGCGCATCCGCTCGAAGAGGTCCAGGGAGTCGCCGGCGGAAGCGGCCCACGCGTCGAACCTCTCCTGCCAGATGGACTCGGCCACCTTGCCGCGCTCGATGAGCGCGCGGGTGTGGTCGATGACCTCGTCGGGAACGTCGAAGGTGCGCTCGGGGTCGAAGCCGAGGATCCGCTTGGTCGCGGCAACCTCGTCCGTTCCGAGGGCCGAGCCGTGGGAGGCGCCGGTGTTCTGGGCGTTGGGTGCGGGCCACGCGATGATCGTGCGGAGCAGGATCATGCTCGGCCGGTCGGTGACCTCGCGAGCCGCGTGGAGGGCCTCCCAGAGCCCGTCGACGTCCTCGGCGTACTCCTTGCCGCCGTTGGTCCAGTCGAGCACCTGAACGTGCCAGCCGTACGCTTCGTACCGCTTCGCGACGTCCTCGCTGAAGGCGATGTCGGTGTCGCCCTCGATGGAGATCTCGTTGTCGTCGTAGAGGACGGTGAGGTTGCCGAGCTGCTGGTGGCCGGCGATCGAGGACGCCTCGCTGCTCACGCCCTCCTCGAGGTCCCCGTCGCTGCAGATGGCGTAGATCTGGTGGTCGAACGGGCTCTCGCCCGGCGCCGCGTCGGGGTCGAGCAGCCCGCGCTCCCGCCGGGCCGCGATGGCCATCCCGACCGCGTTGGCGATGCCCTGGCCCAGCGGGCCGGTCGTGGTCTCCACGCCCGCGGTGTGGCCGTACTCCGGGTGTCCCGGGGTCTTGCTGCCCCACGTGCGCAGCGACTTGAGGTCGTCGAGCTCGAGCCCGAAGCCGCCCAGGTAGAGCTGGGTGTAGAGCGTGATGCTGCTGTGCCCGGCGGAGAGGACGAACCGGTCCCGGCCGGCCCAGTCGGGGTCGGCCGGGTTGTGGCGCATCATCTTCTGGAACAGCGTGTACGCCACCGGGGCGAGCGCCATCGCCGTCCCGGGGTGTCCGTTGCCCACCTTCTGCACGGCGTCCATGGCCAGCACACGGGCTGTGTCCACAGCGCGCTGGTCCACGTCGGTCCATTCCAGGGGGGTACGAGCGTTGCTCACGAGCCTGTGCTTCCTCTCCACATGCGGTTCCGCGCCCGATCCGGCGCATCGCCGGCGCCCGACCAGGACGTGCCGACCTCGAGGGTGAGCCTACTCAGCGAGCGTGAGGGGGTGCACATCTCCTCCTCGGAGTCCTCTCCCTGGGTGAGGAGAGGCACACCCTCTGCGCGGTCGCCCGATGGGGGACACGGCGGACCTCCGCATTAGACTCGGGCTAGCCTATTGAGCGCCCATCGCAATCATTTTGAACTCGAGGTTTTCGTGACGGCCGTCGATCCCCAGGTCCCCGTGCAGACGCAGGTGACCGGGCCGGCGACTCTCCGCGATGTGGTGGCGGCCTACGTCGGGCTCACCAAGCCCCGGATCATCGAGCTGCTCCTGCTGACCACGGTCCCCGTGATGTTCCTCGCGCAGCGCGGTGTCCCGCCGCTCGGGCTCGTCGTCGCCACCGTCGTCGGGGGGACGCTCTCCGCAGGCAGCGCGAACGCCCTCAACTGCGTCTACGACCGGGACATCGACGAGCGGATGCGGCGCACCCGCCGCCGGGCTCTGCCGCGGCACATCGTGAGCCCGCGGGCGGCCCTCGTGTTCGGCCTGGCGCTCGGCGTGGTCTCCACGCTGATGCTTGGCCTCCTGGTCAACCCGCTGTCCGCCGGCCTCGCCCTCGCGGCCAACGTCTTCTACGTCGTCGGCTACACGATGATCCTGAAGCGGCGCACCACCCAGAACATCGTGTGGGGCGGAGCCGCGGGCTGCTTCCCGGCACTCATCGGCTGGACCGCCGTCACGGGTGAGCTGGCGTGGGCGCCGGTCATCTTGTTCCTCGTCGTGTTCTTCTGGACTCCGCCGCACTTCTGGGCGTTGGCGATCCGCTACCGCGAGGACTATGCCGCGGCCGAGGTGCCGATGCTGCCGGTCGTGGCGGGGGCGAAGGTCGTGGCCCGGCAGATCGTGACGTACTCCTACGTCATGGTGGCCACCTCCCTGCTGCTGTGGCCGGTGGCGCCGACCGGCTGGTTCTACCCGGCCGCCGCGGTCGTGCTCGGAGCCGGGTTCCTCGTCGAGGCCCACCTCCTGCTGGGCCGTGCGGCGAGGAGCGACAACGTGGTCGACCTCAAGCCGATGCGCCTGTTCCACTGGTCGAACATGTACCTCTCCCTGCTGTTCGTCGCGGTCGCGCTGGACCCGCTGCTCACGCGGTGACCGAGCCCCTCGCGACGCTCGTGCACGACGCGGGTGTGCAGGCGGGCCTCAGCGAAGGCCGGGTGCTGGAGCGCCGGCTCGGGTGAGACTTACCGCTGCGGACCTCGAGGCGGCCCGCGACCGCACCATTCCCGACGTCATCGCCGGGGACCTGCGGGTGCTGTTCAGCGGGATCAACCCGGGCCTCTGGTCGGCGGCGACCGGCCACCACTTCGCGCGGCCAGGCAACCGCTTCTGGCCTGCCCTGCACCGCTCGGGTTTCACCCCGCGTCAGCTCCGGCCGGATGAGCAGTGGGAGCTGCTGGACCTCCGTCTGGGCATCACGAACCTGGCGGCCCGGGCGACCGCGCGTGCCGACGAGCTGTCGCGGGACGAGCTGGTCGAGGGGGGTGCGGCTCTCGCCGCGAAGGTCCTCGAGCGCCGCCCACGGTGGCTCGCGGTGGTGGGGGTCACGGCGTACCGGACGGCGTTCGCGGCTCCCAAGGCGCAGGTGGGGCCGCAGCCGGACCCGGTCGGGGAGAGCCGGGTGTGGGTCCTGCCGAACCCCAGCGGCCTCAACGCCCACTGGACGCCAACGGCGCTTGCCGCCGAGTTCGCGCGCCTCCGTGCCGCCGCTGTGCCCGAGACGCCTTAGGTGGGGGTGGGGCGGTCGCGCACGCCCAGCAGCAGCCACGTCATCGCGGCCGAGACGAGTGCCGCGCCGAGCAGGTGGAGGCCGACCAGCACGACGGGCAGGTCGGTGAAGTACTGCACGAAGCCGATCACGCCTTGCGCGAGCTCGACGCCCAGCAGGGTCCAGGCGGCGTTGAGCGCCCGGCGCGGCGCATGGGCCGCCCTGAGCGCGAACACGGCACCGACGGTGAGCCCCAGCAGCAGGAACACGAAGTCGGTGTGCAGCTGGCTCACGCTCGCCGGGTCCAGCCCGTTGCGCGGCGCCTCGAGGTCGCCGGCGTGCGGTCCGCTGCCGGTGACGACGGTGCCGACGTACAGCACCACCCAGCCGACGACGAACGTGGTCCGCACCAGCCACGCGGCCGGAACCGGCACGGTGAGAACCGCGGAGCCGTCGCCCTCGCGGAGCCGCCGCAGGAGTACGACGGCCACCCCGATCATGGCGAGGGACACCAGAAGGTGGAAGGCCACGATCCAGGGGTTCAGATCGGTGAGGACCGTGATCCCGCCGACCGCGGCCTGGGCCGGAACGCCGAGGCCGAGGACGACGGTCAGTCGGACGAGGGAGGGCCGTCCGTACCTCAACGCGGCGACGAAGGTGGCGATGGCGACCGCCGCGAGCAGGAAGGTCACCATCCGGTTTCCGAACTCGATGGCGCCGTGGATGCCGAGCTCGCCGTGCGGCACGAAGGACTTGTCGGTGCAGCGCGGCCAGGTGGGGCAGCCGAGGCCGGATGCCGTGAGCCGGACGACTCCGCCTGTCACCACGATCAGGATGTTCGTGACCAGGCTGGCGACGGCGAGCGGTCGGATCGCCCGAGCTGCCCACGTGGTCGGCGCGGAGGCGGCGACAGGTTCGGTGAGGTTCACTCCCACTTGAACGTCCTTGCGGTGAGAAGGGTGCCGACGACGGTCCAGGCAGCCAGCACGGCCAACGGTGCCACGGCGACGGTCCCGTCCAGGAGCGCGGTCCGCATTGCGGTGCCGAGCGCACCGGAGGGGAGCCACTCGAGAACGACGCCGATCCCGCCGTAGGTCGACGCGGGAATGACCACGGCCCCGCCGGCCATCAGCAGGAGGTAGACCAGGTTCGCCGCGGCCAGGGTCGCCTCGGCGCGCAGCGAACCCGCGATGAGGAGTCCGAGCGAGGCGAAGGCGGCGGTCCCGAGCACGAGGGCCGCGACCGTCCCGGCCAGGCTCGCGGCGGAGATCACGGGCGACCAGCCGAGCGCGGACGCCGCCGCTCCGATCAGGAGCACCTGGAGCACCTCGACGAACAGGAGAGCGCCGATCTTGCCCGCGAGAAGGCCGGACCGGGGGAGCGGCGAGCTTCCCAGGCGCTTGAGCACGCCGTACCGCCGCTCGAACCCGGTGGTGATGGCGAGCGAGGTGAAGCTCGTCGACATCACCGCCAGGGCCAGCACGCCCGGGGTCAGGGTGTCCACGGTGCCCTTCGCGAAGTCGAGGCCGACCTTGTCCGCCGCGATGACACCGCCGACGAGGACGATCAGCGGGATCACGAGCGCGAGGAGCAGCTGCTCGCCGTTGCGCAGCAGCAGCCGGGTCTCCATCCGGGACTGCGCGAGGACCTGCCGCGAGAGCGGCGCGGCGCCCGGCCGTGGGGAGAAGGTGCCGTGGCTCGGCGGGGTGGTCATGCCGTGAGCTCCCTGCCCGTGATCTGGAGGAACACGTCCTCGAGGGTCCGCTGGCCGAGCGTGAGCGACTCGGGCAGTACGCCGTTCCGCTCGCACCACCCGCTGACCGTGGCGAGCGTCGACGCGTCCGCCGGCCCGGTGATCAGGAGGCTCTGGTCGTTGATGGCCTGCACCTCGGTCGCGGGCCCGAGCGCCACCTGCAGGGACGCGGGTGCCTCGGGCGGGAACGGCTCGGTCACGACCAGGCGGATGGTCGAGCCCCCCGATCCCCGGGTGAGGTCGAACGGGGTGCCCGAGGCGATCAGCCGGCCCCGGTCGATGACGTGGATCTGGTCTGCGAGGCGCTCGGCCTCGTCCATGTAGTGGGTGGTGAGGACGATGGTGACCCCGTCCTGCCGCAGCTCCTCCAGCAGCTCCCACGTCGTCCGGCGTGCCTTCGGGTCCATCCCCGCCGTCGGCTCGTCCACGAACACGAGCTCCGGTCGCCCGACGATCGCCATGGCGAGCGCCAGGCGCTGCTGCTGACCGCCGGAGAGCCTCCGGTACGGCGTGTTGCCGCACTCCTCCAGGCCCAGCCGGTCGACCAGCATGGGCACGTCCAGGGGGTGCGCGTGCAGGGAGGCGACGTGACGAAGCATCTCGACGGCGCGGACCCCGGACCAGGCGCCGCCGGACTGGAGCATCACGCCGATCCGGGGGAGGAGCTCTCGCCGCTGCGTGGAGGGATCCAGCCCGAGCACCCGCACCGAGCCCTGCTGAGGGGCGCGGTAGCCCTCGCAGGTCTCCAGGGTCGTGGTCTTGCCCGCTCCGTTGGGGCCCAGGACGGCCGTGATGCTGTTGCGCTCCACGGTGAGGCTGAGGCCGTCGACGGCAACCTTCGCGCCGTACCGCATGACCAGGTCCTCGACGACGACGGCAGGAGCGGTGGTCCTGGGCGCTGCGGCGGATGTCGGCACTCGGAAAGTGTAGGAACTGCGCCTGGGGAACGCAGGCAAGGCTGCCCGGCGAGTGAGCCACACCACTCCGCGGACGCGGGTGTCTGGGGTGGTTTGGAAGTAAGGCGACCCTTATTTGAAAGGCCGCACCCATTAACGGCACACTGATGTTGTGGAATTCGACGACGCACCTACGCGCGAGCGTGTGGCACGGTCGATCCTCGAGAACGGTCCCAGTACGGCGGCCGCCCTCGCGGATCGGCTCGATCTCACGCCTGCAGCAGTGCGCCGCCACCTCGACCACATGATCGAGGCGGATGCGGTCGAAGCCCGAGAGCCCAAGGTCTACGGCACGCGCGGTCGTGGTCGTCCGGCCAAGGTGTTCGCCCTGACGGAGACCGGTCGTGACAAGTTCGACCAGCAGTACGACGACCTGGCCGTCCAGGCCCTGCGGTTCCTCGCCGAGACCGGCGGGGACGAGGCCGTCATGGAGTTCGCCCGGCGCCGGGTCGCCGATCTCGAGACGCACTACCGCGAGATCGTCGAGTCGAACGCGGACGTCTCCCCGGCGGAGGCGCTCGCCCAGGCTCTCACCCAGGGCGGCTACGCGGCCTCGCTGCGGCAGGGGCCGGTCGGCCCACAGCTGTGCCAGCAGCACTGCCCGGTGTCACACGTCGCGCACGAGTTCCCGCAGCTCTGCGAGGCGGAGACCGACATGATCAGCCGGCTCCTCGGCCGGCACGTCCAGCGGCTCGCCACCATCGCCCACGGCGACGGTGTCTGCACGACCTGCATCCCCGAACTGAAGCCCACAGTTGTGTCCTCAAACGAGAGGTTGAGTCAATGACCACCATCGACCAGCGCAATCCCGAGCTCGAAGGCATCGGCAAGTACCAGTTCGGCTGGTCCGACTCCGACACTGCCGGCGAGTCGGCCAAGCGCGGGCTCAACGAGGACGTGGTGCGCGACATCTCGGCCAAGAAGGACGAGCCGCAGTGGATGCTCGACCTCCGGCTGAAGGGCCTGAAGCTCTTCCACCGCAAGCCGATGCCGAAGTGGGGCGCCGAGCTCGGTGACATCGACTTCGACAACATCAAGTACTTCGTCCGGTCGACCGAGAAGCAGGCCACGAGCTGGGACGACCTTCCCGAGGACATCAAGAACACCTACGACAAGCTGGGCATCCCCGAGGCCGAGAAGCAGCGCCTGGTCGCCGGAGTCGCCGCGCAGTACGAGTCCGAGGTCGTCTACCACAAGATCCGCGAGGACCTCGAGGAGCAGGGTGTCCTGTTCCTCGACACCGACACGGCGCTGCGCGAGCACCCGGAGATCTTCCAGGAGTACTTCGGCACCGTGATCCCGGTGGGCGACAACAAGTTCGCCGCGCTGAACACCTCGGTGTGGTCCGGTGGCTCGTTCATCTACGTGCCCAAGGGTGTCCACGTCGACATCCCGCTGCAGGCCTACTTCCGGATCAACACCGAGAACATGGGCCAGTTCGAGCGGACCCTGATCATCGTCGACGAGGACGCCTACGTGCACTACGTCGAGGGCTGCACGGCGCCGATCTACAGCTCCGACTCGCTGCACTCGGCGGTCGTCGAGATCATCGTCAAGAAGGGCGCCCGCTGCCGTTACACGACGATCCAGAACTGGTCGAACAACGTGTACAACCTCGTCACCAAGCGCGCGACCTGCGAGGCCGGCGCGACGATGGAGTGGGTCGACGGCAACATCGGCTCCAAGGTGACGATGAAGTACCCCGCCGTGTACCTGATGGGTGAGCACGCCAAGGGCGAGACGCTGTCCATCGCGTTCGCCGGCGAGGGGCAGCACCAGGACGCCGGCGCCAAGATGGTGCACGCGGCGCCGAACACCTCGTCGTCGATCATCTCCAAGTCGGTGGCACGCGGCGGTGGCCGTACGTCGTACCGCGGGCTGATCCAGGTCAACGAGGGCGCCGAGCACTCCTCGAGCATCGTGAAGTGCGACGCGCTGCTGGTCGACCAGATCAGCCGGTCCGACACCTACCCCTACGTCGACGTGCGCGAGGACGACGTGTCCATGGCGCACGAGGCGACCGTGTCCAAGGTCAGCGACGACCAGCTCTTCTACCTGATGAGCCGCGGCATGGAGGAGGACGAGGCGATGGCGATGATCGTGCGCGGCTTCGTCGAGCCGATCGCGAAGGAGCTGCCGATGGAGTACGCCCTGGAGCTGAACCGGCTGATCGAGCTGCAGATGGAGGGCGCGGTCGGGTGACCCTGGGGGCCGCGGTCTCCGCAGCGACGGGCGCCAGGCATCCAGCCTCGCTCCTTCGTCGCTCGGCGGCCAGACCCATCCACGCCTGGCGCCCGCCGCCGCCCCGACCGCGGACCGGCAGGGCCGCCCAGCCAGCCGGCGCTGCACGGGGCCGGGGCCGGTTGGCTCGCAGGCTTGGTGACGAAATGTCGAACGAACGGGACTCAGGTCCCAGGAGAAGGAAACGCGAACTGTGACTGTGACTCAGGATGCGCAGCCGAACGTGGCGGGCGCGGTCGAGACGAAGGTGGCCAGCCACCTGCACCCGGAGGGATCCTTCGACGTCGACTTCTTCGAGGTCCCGACCGGGCGCGAGGAGGTCTGGCGTTTCACCCCGCTGAAGCGGCTGCGTGACCTGCACAAGGATGCCGACCTGTCGAGCCGCACGGTGACGGCGGAGGCGGACGCGCCCGAGGGTGTGACCGTCAGGCGGCTCGAGGTGGACAGCCCCCTGAAGGGGTCGAGCGGGTACGTCCCGAACGACCGGGTCAGTGTGCGTGCCTGGCAGGAGGCGTCGGTCAGCTGGGCGATCAATGTCCCGCGCGACGCCGAGCTCGACGCCCCGGTCGTCGTCACCCACACCGGCACCGGGATCGAGGGTGCCATGGCCGCGCATGTGGTCATCACCGCCGAGCCGCACAGCAAGGCGACCGTCGTGCTCCGCTACGAGGGCTCGGCGACGCTCGCCGAGAACGTCGAGGTCGTGGTCGGCGACGGTGCACAGCTGACCGTGGTCGCGGTCGCGGACTGGGCCGACGACGCCGTCCACCACACCCACCACCACGCCCAGGTCGGCCGGGACGCCACCCTGCGCCACGTCGCGGTGTCGTTCGGCGGCGACCTGGTCCGGATGAACACCTCGGTGGAGTACGGCGGGCCGGGCGGTGAGGCCGAGCTGCTCGGGCTGTACTTCGCCGACGCGGGCCAGCACCTCGAGCACCGGCTGTTCGTGGACCACAACGCGCCGAAGACCCGCAGCAACGTCGACTACAAGGGCGCGCTGCAGGGCGAGGGCGCGCACGCCGTGTGGATCGGCGACGTGCTGATCCGCAAGGTCGCCGAGGGCATCGAGACCTACGAGTCCAACCGGAACCTCGTCCTCACCGACGGGTGCCGGGCCGACTCGGTGCCGAACCTCGAGATCGAGACCGGCGAGATCGAAGGGGCCGGACACGCCTCGACCACGGGCCGCTTCGACGACCAGCAGCTGTTCTACCTGCGCTCGCGCGGCATCGAGGAGGACGAGGCCCGTCGACTGGTGGTGCACGGCTTCTTCGCCGACATCATCCGCAAGATCGGCGTACCCGCGATCGAGGCGGAGCTGCTGGAGACCGTCGAGGCGGAGCTGGAGAAGAACGTCGGTAAGCCGGTGAGCGTATGAGCAGTGTCCGCGCCTGTGGCACGGGTGACGTCGAGCCCGGGTCCGTTCTCGCCGTGGACGTCGACGGCGTCGAGGTCGCGATCGTCCGCGACGGCGACGACTGGTACGCCATCCGCGACGAGTGCTCGCACGCCGCGATCGCACTGTCCGAGGGGGACGTCGAGGGGTGCGAGATCGAATGCTGGCTGCACGGGTCGCGCTTCGACCTCCGCACCGGCAAGCCGACCGGCCTGCCCGCCACCGAACCGGTCGCGATCTACCCCGTGACCGTCGAGGGCGACGACGTGCTCGTCGACGTGCAGTCCACGCTCAACCTCGGCAGCACCGCCTGACCGCCGATACCTACAAGACAAGCTGATACGGAGAGACAACGAATGGCCACCCTCGAGATCCGCGACCTGCACGTCAGCGTCGACACCGGCGACACTGGGAACGGCACGAAAGAAATTCTCAAGGGCGTCGACCTCACCATCACGGCGGGCGAGACGCACGCGATCATGGGCCCGAACGGCTCCGGCAAGTCCACCCTGGCCTACTCCATCGCCGGCCACCCGAAGTACAACATCACCAGCGGAAGCGTCACCCTCGACGGCCAGGACGTCCTCGCGATGTCGGTCGACGAGCGTGCCCGCGCAGGTCTGTTCCTGGCGATGCAGTACCCGGTCGAGGTGCCCGGTGTCTCCGTGGCCAACTTCCTCCGCACCGCGAAGACCGCGGTCGACGGCGAGGCCCCGAAGCTCCGTACCTGGATCAAGGAGGTCAACACGGCGATGGAGCGCGTCTCCATGGACACCGCCATGGCGCAGCGCAACGTCAACGAGGGCTTCTCCGGCGGCGAGAAGAAGCGGCACGAGATCGTGCAGCTCGAGCTCCTCAACCCGAAGGTGGCGGTGCTCGACGAGACCGACTCCGGCCTCGACATCGACGCGCTGAAGATCGTCTCCGAGGGTGTGAACCGGTTCCGGGAGCAGGGCGATCGCGGGGTGCTTCTGATCACGCACTACACGCGCATCCTGCGCTACATCAAGCCTGACTTCGTGCACGTCTTCGTCGGCGGCCGCATCGCCGAGGAAGGCGGCCCGGAGCTCGCCGAGCAGCTCGAGGCCGAGGGTTACGACAAGTACGTCCGCGCCGGCGTCTGATGTTGCCACCGGTGCGGTGCCGCTCGACACGGAAGGAGGTGATCGGGAAGTGACGACAGGCTCTGTGGCCCTGCCCGGGCTGCTGGAAGGGCTCGACCTCATCCGGGCCGACTTCCCGATCCTGAACCGGCGGCTTGCGGACGGGTACCCGCTGGTCTACCTCGACAGCGCCAACACCTCGCAGAAGCCGCAGGTCGTCATCGACGCGATGGTCGACCATCTCGAGCGGCACAACTCCAACGTGGCCCGCGCCATGCACCAGCTCGGTGCCGAGTCCTCCGCCGCGTTCGAGGGCGCACGGGACAAGGTCGCCGCGTTCCTCAACGCGCCCTCCCGCGACGAGGTGGTGTTCACCAAGAACGCGTCAGAAGCGCTGAACCTGGTGGCGAACACCCTCGCGTGGGCCAAGGGGCCGCTCGAGATCGGTGAGGGCGACGAGGTTGTCATCACCGAGATGGAGCACCACTCCAACATCGTGCCGTGGCAGCTGCTCACCGAGCGCAAGGGCGCCACGCTGCGCTGGTTCGGGCTCACCGACGACGGACACCTCGACCTGTCCAACATCGACGACCTGATCACCGAGCGCACGAAGGTGGTCGCGTTCACCTGGGTGTCGAACATGCTCGGGACGGTCAACCCGGTCGCCGAGATCGCGCGACGCGCCCATGAGGTCGGCGCGATCGTGGTGGTGGACGCCTCCCAGGCGGCACCGCAGATGCCGGTGGACCTTGGAACCATGGAAGCGGACTGCAGGCCCGATTTCCTGGCGTTCACCGGGCACAAGGTCACCGGGCCGACCGGCATCGGGGTCCTCTGGGGGCGCCGCGAGCTGTTCGACCAGCTTCCTCCGTTCCTGGGCGGCGGCGAGATGATCGCCACCGTGTCGATGGAACGGTCGACGTACGCCGGGATCCCGCACAGGTTCGAGGCGGGCACGCCCCCGATCGTCGAGGCGGTCGGGCTCGGCGCTGCCGTGGACTACCTGAGCGCGATCGGCATGGAGAAGGTCAAGGCGCACGAGGAGGCGATCACCGGCTACGCGCTCGAGGGGCTGGCGTCGGTGAAGGGCCTGACGGTGCTCGGACCCCAGATCGCGCACGACCGCGGCGGGGCGATCTCCTTCGAGATCGCCGGGATCCACCCGCACGACGTGAGCCAGGTGCTCGACTCCCGTGGCATCGCGGTGCGTGCCGGGCACCACTGCGCGAAGCCGGCGCACAAGCGGTTCGGCGTCCAGAGCTCGACCCGCGCGTCGTCGTACCTGTACACGACGCCGGCGGAGGTCGACGCGCTCATCGAGGGGTTGGAGTACACCAAGAAGTACTTCAGGGTGGACTGAGGCTCATGGATCTGGACGCTCTCTACCAGGAGATCATCCTCGACCACTACAAGAACCCGCACCACAAGGGCCTGCGGGAGCCGTACGAGGCCGAGGTGCACCACGTGAACCCCACCTGCGGTGACGAGGTCACCATGCGGGTCCACCTGTCGGGGGAAGACGGTGAGGCGGTCGTCGAGGACGTCTCCTACGACGCCGAGGGCTGCTCGATCAGCCAGGCCGCGACGTCGGTGATGACCGACCTGGTGATCGGGAAGACCGTCCCGCAGGCGCTGGCCGTCCACGACGAGTTCCTCGCCCTGATGCAGGGCAGGGGGACCGTGGAGCCCGACGAGGAGGTCCTGGAGGACGCCATCGCGTTCGCCGGGGTGGCGAAGTTCCCGGCACGCGTGAAGTGCGCGTTACTGTCGTGGATGGCGTGGAAGGACGCGACATCGCAAGTGCTCGCCGCCGAGGCGGCCGACACGGAAACGAAGGAGCAATCATGACCGACGCCCAGACCGCGAGCAGCCAGACCGCGAGCAGCGACCTGCCTGAGGTCGACCTCGACGGTCCCGGCCCGGTGACCAAGGAGGACGTCACCGAGGCGATGAAGGACGTCGTCGACCCCGAGCTCGGGATCAACGTCGTCGACCTCGGCCTCGTGTACGACGTGCACCTCGACGACTCGACCAACGTCGTGCTGGACATGACGCTGACCTCCGCGGCCTGCCCGCTCACCGACGTCATCACCGACCAGACCGAGCAGGCGCTCGAGGGCCTCGTCAACGAGGTGACCATCAACTGGGTCTGGATGCCCCCGTGGGGTCCGGACAAGATCACCGACGACGGCCGCGAGATGCTGCGTGCCCTCGGCTTCAACGTCTGACGCCGACCCGTCACTTCTGGACCGGTTCTCCCGGCGTGTCGTGTCGGACGTGACGGCTCGCCGCGGCGGGTAGGTTGCGGGTTGTGAGCGACTCCCGGAAGGTCCCCGTCCCCGCGGCGAGGCTGCCGCGCTGGTTCGAGAACTTCGCCCGGCGTCACGGTTCGGCGCGGCTCGACGTCGTGGAGGGGCGGCTCGTCGCTCGCGCTGCCGACGGCGCCGTCGCCGAGGCGGCCCTTCCTTTCGGCCGGGAGTACGACGGTCCTGCCGACGCGCTCGCCTTCGCGGCGGAGGTCGAAGCCCCTGACCGGTGGGGGATCCTCCTGGTCCGCAAGGGCGGCTTCGCGGTTGCGGCGCTCTCCGGATCCGCCGTCATCGGCTCCAAGGTCGGCCAGCGCCACGTGCAGGGGCGCACCAAGGCCGGAGGTCAGAGCCAGCAGCGGTTCGCCCGCCGGCGCGACAACCAGGCACGTCAGGCGTACGAAGCGGCGGCTGACCACGCGAACCGGATCCTGCTGACTGACGGTGGCCCGCTCGAGGCGCTTGTCTGCGGGGGAGACCGGTCGGCCGTCGACGTGGTGCTCGCGGACCCGCGGCTGGGCGAGGCACGAACTGCGCGTCGGGAGCCCTGGCTCGCGGTGCCCGACCCGCGGCGGGCAGTTCTTGACGCCGCGATCGCGGACGCCTGTTCGGCATGGGTCACCGTCACGGAGCCGTAGTCGCGGGACGACCCGTCAAACGCGTCACGACACGCCGCCCGAACCGGTCCAGAAGTGACGGGTCGGCGGGTTCAGTCGTCGACGCCGCGGGCGACCAACGCGTCCCCAAGCGCGTCGGCGTGGCGCAGGGACCGCACGATCAGGGGCACGGCGAACGCCCGGGGACTGGCTCCCAGGCCTCTGGCGAGCTGCGCGTCGCGTACCTGCTCCGCGAGGCCGACCACCACCGGGACCGAACGGATCGCCAGCGCGAGCAGAAGGCCGACCCGTTCGGCGTCGACACCGACGACCCGGAGCGGACGACAGGCAGCGACGATCGCGTCGACCATGTCGCTGGTGCGGGTGGTCAACGTCGTCAGCGACGCCAGCAGCACCAGGGACGCGATGACCCCGACCACGACGAACGCTCTCTCCCAGCCGCTCACGATGACGTGGAAGACCGCGACGAAGCCGACGACCCACAGCAGCGGCCGGACCTGGCGGAGCGCCAGCCCCAGGGACAGTCCGGCCGCCAGGAACAGCGCCAGCACGAGCGCGAGCGCGAGGAGGACCTGCCAGGCGTGGTCGAGGAGAACCGACCCGAGGCCTGCCGCGAGCATCACGGCGAGCTTCCAGCCGGCCGGCAGGCGATGCACCCATGAGGTGCCGGGAACATAGAGCCCGAGCGTGCTCATGCCATCAGCCGCCGGTAGTGGCGCACGGCGTCCCCGGGCGAGCCGTCGTACACGAGCCGCGTGTCGTCGAACACCAGCACCCGGTCGAAGTCGTCGAGAAGGTCGAGGTGATGGGTCACCAGCAGGACCTGCTGGTCGAGCTGCTTCACCACCTGTGCGATCCGGACCGCGTTCCGCAGGTCCAGCAGGGTGGTCGGCTCGTCCAGGACCAGAACCCCCGGCTCGGTGACCAGGACCGACGCCAGGGCCAGCAGCTGCTTCTGGCCACCGGAGAGCAGGTGTGCGGGGTGGTCGGCGTGTCCGGCCAGGCCGTACGACGACAGGGCCTCGTCCACCCGCTGCGCGATCTCCGCCCGGCCAAGCCCCCGTCGACGGAGCCCGAAGGCGATGTCCTCCCGCACCGTCGGCATCACGATCTGGGCATCGGGGTCGGTGAAGCAGAAGCCGACCTGTTTCCGGATCGCGCGGGCGTCCTTGCGTGTGTCGAGCCCGTCCACCCTCACCGTCCCCGACGTCGGGATCACGAGCCCGTTGAGCATCCTGACGAACGTGGACTTGCCGGAGCCGTTCGCACCGATCACCCCGACCCGCTGCTCAGCCAGGGTCACGCTCACGTCGCGCAGCACGACCCTCCGGTTGCTCTGCTCCCCGTAGGCGTGGCTGACGCCTGAGACCTCGATCACCGGCACCGTTCCACCACCATCGCAACCCCCTGCCCGCCGCCGACCGCGATGGCGGCCAGGCCGTACCGTCCCCGGTCACGGCGGACCAGCTGGCTGAAGAGTCGTACGACGGACACTGCCCCTGACGCACCCCAGGGGTGCCCGAGCGCGAGGGCACCGCCTTCCACGCACACGCGTTCCGGCTCGAGCCCGAGCGCGGCACAGCAGGCGAGGACCTGACCGGCGAACGCCTCGTTGAGCTCGACCACGTCCATGTCCTCCAGGCCCAGGCCGGCCCGGGACAGGGCGAGCCCGACCGCCGGGACGATGCCGAAGCCGGGGCGGTTCGGGTCCACACCGGTGGTGGCGGTGGCCAGCACCCGCAGGCCCGGGATGCTCAGGCGCGCATGGGTCGCGGCGTCGACCACCGCGACCGCTGCGGCGCCGTCGTTCACGCCGCACGAGTTGCCCGCGGTGACCGTGCCGCCGGGGCGGAAGGCCGGCCGGAACCGGCTCAGCCGCATGGCCGTCAACCCGGAGCGTGGCCGCTCGTCCGCGCTGAGCCCGGCCACCGGCACGATCTCCTCGGCGAACCCGCCTGACTCGGCTGTCGCGACGGCGAGGGCGTGGGAGCGGGCGGCGTAGGCGTCCTGGCTCTCGCGGCTGACGCCGTGGGACTCGGCCAGGAGATCGGCGGCGAGCCCCATGTCGGGGTCGCCCAGCGCCTCGGGCGCGAACGGCGCGCGCTCGTAGCGCTCCGGTTCGACGTCCGGACCGGGAGGCCAGAACCGCCACGGTGCCGTGGACGCCGACTCGACCCCGCCGGCGAGCACCGTGCCGGAGGAGGATCGCACCAGCGAGCAGGCAAGCACGATCGCGGCGAGGCCGCTGCCGCACTGCCGGTCCACGGTGAGCGCCGGCACCGCTGCGGGAAGCCCCGCGGCCAGTGCCGCCACCCGGGCGACGTTCCCTCCCGGTCCCATGCAGTTGCCGAGCACCACCTCGTCCGGTGCATGATGCGCCGCCAGCGCCGCCAGCACCGGTGCGGCAAGGTCGACCGCGGTGACCGCGGCCAGGGCGTGACCGGCAGTGCCGATCGGGGTCCGCAGGGCAGCCACGACCACCGGCGCCTCCTCGGCGCGCGCATCAGGTCTGGGGGTCGTGGTCATGGCAGGTCAACGCTACGGCGCGGCTCACGCCAGCCGGCGCACGCCCTCGGTGGACGAGACGAGGATGTCCTGCAAAGCGAGCCGGTCCAGCTTGCCCGCGTGGGTGACCGGGAGCCGCGCGAGGTGGAACCAGCGACGGGGCCGATGCTCTGGCGGCAGCGCCCTCGCGGCCTCTCGCACCGCCTGGAAGCAGGACGGGGAGGTCAGCACGCATCCGAGGACCGCCCCGAGGTCGGGATGGGGGATGCCGACGATGGCAAGCTCACCCTCGGTCGAGGGGCGCAGCGCCGCCTCCACGTCGGCGACCAGGACGGTCGCTCCGCCGGTGGTGACGGCCTCGGTGCCCCGACCGGTGACGCGGACCCGTCCGTCGTCGTGGCTGCCGCGGTCTCCGACGGTGGCGAACCCGGCGCTGTCGGTCGTCAACGGGCCGGGCGGTCCGACGTACCCCTCGCACAGGTAGGGGGAGCGGACCCACAGGACCCCCTCGCGGGAGACGACCTCGACGCCGGGGAAGGGTCGCAGGTCCTCGGCGTGCGCGCCCCACGCGACGAATGACAGCTCCGCAGCCCCGTAGTAGTGGCTGACGCGCAGCCCGGCGGCCGAAGCACGGTCGTGCAGCACCGGCTCGAGCCTGTCCCCGGCGACCAGCACGTGCAGGCCCGGTCGGAGGTCGCCCACCAGGCGCGACAGGGTGGCGGGGGTCAGCACCGCGTGGCTCGCGCCGTCGGGCGAGTCGACCAGCGTGGCGCCGGCGAACGCGGCATGCACCGCGGAGAACAGGTTCATCGTCGCCGACAGCGGCCCGGGCACCCACAGCTGCGCGGAGGCGGTCAGCTCGAGCAGGGCGGAGACAGCCGGGAAGGAGCGAACCCAGGAGTCGGTCGTGCGCAGCACCGAGCGGACGCCGCCGGAGGTACCGGAGGTCCGCAGCTGAAGGAGGTCACCGCGCGCGTGGGCGGCGACCACCGCCGCGACCGGGTCCTCGGCCGCGGCGACGTCGCAGAGTCCCTTGGCCTCAGACAGCCGAGTCCGCCTTCTCCTTGCGGCGCGTGCCTCCGAGCAGGCCGGGGTAGGCCGCGTGCACGCCCTTGGCGATCACGGCCGCGAGCACCGCCTTCACCAGGTCGCCAGGGATGAAGATCCACGTCGAGACGACGGCCTCGGTCAGCGGGATGTGGCCGATCCAGGCGATCCCGGCGATGCCGAACACGTAGAGAACGACGATGCCGCCGACCACGTTCGCGACGACGCCCCAGGGGAGCCGGTACGTCGCCCCGCCCCGCTCGGTGAGCCAGCCGGTGACGAAGGCGGCGACCGGCCAGCCGACCAGGAACCCGCCACTGGGGGTGAAGAAGGGGCCGAGCCCGGCGCGGCCGCTGGCCAGCAGCGGGAGGCCGATCGCGACCAGCACGAGAAGGGTGAGCACCGCCAGGGCGCCGCGACGGGCGCCGAGAATGGCGCCGGCGAGCATGACCCCGAGTGTCTGCGCCGTGATGGGGACGCTGAAGCCGGGCGGCTGGAAGGCGGGCACGATGGCCAGCGCGGCGATGAAGCCGGCGAAGATGGCGATCAGCGCGAGGTCGCGCGAGCGGCTGTGGGGTCCCTCTGCGGACACGGTCATGGTGACGAACCTTTCGACGGGAGCGGACCGAGTTTAGAGGCTTGGTCCGAATATCCTCAGCCCCGTCCAGACCGTGAGCGAGCCTCTACAGCTGCCGGGCGTCGAACGTGTCGCAGGCCTCGAGCGTGCCCTTCTGCCGCCCGACGGTGAACCAGTGCATCCGCTGCTCGGCGGAGCCGTGCGTCCAGGCGTCCGGGTCGACCCGGCCGGAGCTGCGCTGCTGGATCCGGTCGTCGCCGACCGCTCGCGCCGCGTCGAGGGCCTCCTCGATGTCCTGCTGCGTCAGGTTCTGGACGAAGACCTCTCCGCGCTGGTCCTCGACCTCGGTGGCGTACCTGGCCCACATGCCGGCGAGGCAGTCCGCCTGGAGCTCGAGGCGCACCGCGTCGCTCGTGGCGCCCTGCTGGGTGCGCACCCGCCCCATGATCCCGAGGAGGTTCTGCACGTGGTGACCGTACTCGTGGGCAAGGACGTAGGCCTCGGCGAAGTCGCCGCCGCGGCCCCCGAGCTGCCCTTCGAGCATGTCCTGGAAGAACGTGGTGTCGAGATACACCTGCTGGTCGACCGGGCAGTAGAACGGACCCACCTGCGAGCTGGCGGCCCCGCACTGCGTCCCCACACGGCCGGAGAAGATCACCGTGTCGGCCTCGGTGTACTGCCGTGCGGACTGCTCAGGCAGGGCATCGGTCCAGAAGGCCTGGATGGAGTTGACGACGGCGAGGCGGGCGCAGTCGGGGTCCTCGTTCGCGTCCTGGCCGGTCCGGCAGTGCGACAGCTCCTCGCCGCCGGTGGACACAGGACCGCTGTCGCTCTGCGGGAAGGAGCTCGGCGGGATGGACCCGCCGCCGGCGTACTGGCTGATCACGAAGATCAGGATGAGGACGATCACTCCGCCGATACCGCCGCCGACCTTCATCCCGCTGCCACCGCCGCCGGTGGGGAAGCCGATGCCCCCGGCACCGCCACCGCTGCCGCGCCGGTTCTGGACCTGCCCCCGGTCGAGCCGTGCCTTCGGGTTGAAGCGCATCCTGGTTCCTTCCCTCCGAAGGCTGGAGTCCCACGTCGTGCCGCGGTCGACTTGGGCGCACGCAGCCGTCCCTGCGTAGACTAGTGCGCATGAGGCCTGTGACGGACTGACCGCCCTGTCCGCCGTCCGTGCCCGTTCCCGACCGTGGCATGCATGACGGCCAGACAGTGCCTTCGCCCTCTGCCGTCCGTCCGACCAAGGATTGTTTCGCCCTGATGATCACCGCACACCAGCTCGAAGTCCGCGCGGGCGCACGCCTGCTCATGGAGAACGCCACCTTCCGCGTCGCCGCGGGAGACAAGGTTGGTCTGGTCGGCCGCAACGGGGCCGGCAAGACGACGCTCACCAAGATCCTGGCCGGCGACGCCCTCCCCGCGGCCGGCAAGGTGACCACGTCCGGAAGCGTCGGCTACCTTCCGCAGGACCCGCGCACCGGCGACCCCGAGGTGCTCGCGAAGGACCGGATCCTCTCGGCGCGCGGGCTCGACGACGTCGTACGCCGGCTTCGTGACGCCGAGCAGGACATGGCGTCGGACGACCCGACCCGCCGGGAGCGCGGGATGAGGCGCTACGAGCGGGCAGACGCGGAGCTGCACGCGGGCGGTGGGTACGCCGCCGAGGCCGAGGCGGCGCAGATCGCCTCCAGCCTCGGCATCGAGGACCGCATCCTCAAGCAGCCGCTGAGGACCCTGTCCGGCGGTCAGCGGCGCCGCGTCGAGCTGGCCCGGATCCTCTACTCGGGGGCGGAGACCCTGCTGCTCGACGAGCCGACCAACCACCTCGACGCGGACTCCATCGTGTGGCTCCGGGACTTCCTGAAGTCGCACAAGGGCGGCCTGATCGTGATCAGCCACGACGTGGGTCTGCTCGAGGCGTGCGTGAACAAGGTCCTCCACCTCGACGCCAACCGCGCCGAGATCGACGTCTACAACATGGGCTGGACGGCCTACCTCTCGCAGCGCGAGACGGACGAGCGCCGCCGCAAGCGGGAACGGCTGAACGCCGAGCGCAAGGCGAGCACGCTGATGGACCAGGCCAACAAGATGCGCGCCAAGGCGACCAAGGCCCAGGCTGCACAGTCGATGATGAAGCGGGCCGAGCGGCTGCTCGAGGGGGTCGAGGGGGAGCGCAGGTCCGACCGGGTGGCGAGGATCAAGTTCCCGGCGCCCGCGCCGTGCGGCAAGACACCGGTCACCGCCTCGGAGCTGTCGAAGTCCTACGGGTCGCTCGAGGTCTTCACCGACGTCGACCTCGCCATCGACAAGGGCAGCCGCGTCGTCATCCTGGGCCTGAACGGGGCGGGCAAGACCACGCTGCTGCGGATCCTCGCCGGGGTCGACGCGCCTGACACCGGCAAGGTCGAGCCGGGCTACGGGCTGAAGCTGGGCTACTACGCACAGGAGCACGAGACGCTGGACACCGGCCGGACGGTGCTCGAGAACCTCCGGCACGCGGCCCCCCAGCTCGCCGACACGGAGGCGCGCAGCGTGCTCGGCTCGTTCCTGTTCAGCGGTGACGACGCCTCGAAGCCTGCCGCGGTGCTGTCCGGAGGGGAGAAGACCCGGCTGGCGCTGGCCATCCTGGTGGTCTCCAGCGCCAACGTCCTCCTCCTCGACGAGCCGACCAACAACCTCGACCCGGCCTCCCGGGAGGAGGTGCTGGCGGCGATCCGGACCTACGAGGGGGCGATCATCCTGGTCACCCACGACGAGGGCGCCGTCGCCGCCCTCGAGCCGGACCGGGTCCTGATCCTCCCCGACGGCGTCGAGGACCTCTGGAACGACGAGTACGCCGACCTGGTCGCCCTGGCATGAGCCGCAGCCCCGCATGAGCCACAGCCCTGCATGAGCCACGCCCGCAGGCCCGGCGTACTCGCCGGTAGTCTTCGGCCATGACGACCGCACATCTGGAGCCCGGGTACCTCGAACGCGCCGGGCTCACGCTCGAGGTCCACGGCCTCGTCGCGACCATCACGCTGAGCCGGCCCGACACGAAGAACTCACAGACCCCGGCCACCTGGCTGGCCTTGCGGGCGATCGGGGCTGAGCTGGACCCCGGTGTGCGGGTCGTGGTGGTGCAGGGAGCAGGCGACTCGTTCTCCTCGGGCCTGGACCGGCGCATGCTCACGCCGGAGGGCGTGCCGGGGGAGGCGTCCCTGCTGCAGCTGCTGGAGATGCCCGACGGGGAGCTCGCGGACACCATCGCCGGCTACCAGGAGGGCTTCACCTGGCTGCGCCGGAGCGACATCGTCTCGGTGGCGGCCGTCCAGGGCCACGCGGTGGGAGCGGGGTTCCAGCTGGCCCTCTCCTGTGACCTGCGGGTCCTGTCCGACGACGCCAGGTTGTCCATGAGGGAGCCTTTGCTCGGCCTTGTCCCGGATCTCACGGGAACAAAACCGCTGGTCGATCTGGTTGGTTACTCACGAGCACTCGAGATCTGCGCCACCGCCCGGTGGGTCGAGGCCGACGAGGCCAGGGAGATAGGGCTCGCGACCGCGGTCGTCCCCCGCGACGAGCTGCAGGACGCGGTCGCGGACCTGACGGCCGCGTTGACGGCGCCGCTCTACGGGGCGGTGTCTGAGACCAAGGCGTTGCTGCAGAGCGCGGCGGTGCTGGACCTGGAGGAGCAGCGGAAGGCCGAACGCGAGGCGCAGGTACGTCGCTTCCGCGAGCTGGCCGCGCTGATCGGGGACTGAGCCCGCCGGGAGGCGAGATCGGAGGAGCCTGTGTCGATGCACTCAGGCATGGGACCTGCATGGCGGAACCTGCGCACCGACCGCAGCGTCGTGGGGCAGAAGCTGGCCAGGCAGACGGTCCGCCGCGTCTTCGCGTTCGCGCGGCCGCACAAGCGGCTGATCACGGTCTTCCTGGCCCTGGTCGTCGTCGACGCCTCGATGGTCGTGGTGACCCCGCTGCTGGTCAAGAGGATCGTCGACGACGGCATCCTGAAGGAGAATGCCGCCCTGGTCACCTGGCTCGCGCTCGCGATCGCCGGTGTCGCGGTCCTCAGCGCGGCTCTCAGCCTCGGGCAGGGGTACCTCTCCTCGCGGATCGGTGAGGGTCTGATCTTCGACCTCCGCACGCAGGTCTTCGGGCACGTCCAGCGGATGTCGCTCGCGTTCTTCACCCGTACCCAGACCGGTGCGCTCGTCTCTCGCCTGAACAACGACGTCATCGGCGCCCAGCGGGCGTTCACCTCCACCCTGTCCAGCACCGTGTCGAACACGATCAGCGTGGTGGTCGTGGGCATCGCCATGCTGGCTCTGAGCTGGCAGGTCACCCTGCTGTGCCTGCTGCTCTTCCCGATCCTGTTCGGGGCCTCCCGCTGGGTCGGGAACAAGCTGTCCGGTCTGACCCACCAGCAGATGAACGGCAACGCCGACCTCGGCAACAACATGACCGAGCGGTTCAACGTGGGCGGGGCGATGCTGCTCAAGCTGTTCGGGCGCCGCGACGAGGAGGATGCCATCTTCGCGGAGAAGGCCGGCCTGGTCCGCGACCTCGGCGTCCGGATCGCCCTGGTCACCCGTGTCTTCGGCGCGAGCCTGATGCTGATCCCGGCGCTGGCGACGGCGCTGGTGTACGGCGTCGGCGGACACCTGGCGATCGACGGTGCGCTGACCGTGGGAACCCTGCTCGCCCTCGCCACCTTGCTGATGCGCCTGCTGGGCCCGCTTCAGGGGCTCTCCAACGTCCGGATCGACGTGATGACGGCCCTGGTCAGCTTCGAGCGGGTCTTCGAGGTGCTCGACCTCCCGTCGACGATCCAGGAGAAGCCGGATGCCGGGACCCTGCCCCCGGGCGTGGCGGAGGTCGAGTTCGACCGCGTGGCCTTCACCTATCCGCGCGCCGACGAGGTGTCCCTGGCCAGCCTCGAGACCGTCGCGCGCCTGGAGTCGCGCGACCACGGGCAGGTCCTCAAGGACATCAGCTTCACCGCGAGACCCGGCCAGATGGTCGCGCTGGTGGGACCCTCGGGTGCGGGCAAGACGACCATCACCCACCTGGTCGCGCGGCTGTACGACGTCTCCTCGGGCGCCGTGCGGGTGGGTGGCCGCGATGTGCGCGACGTGACGCTCCAGTCGCTCGAGGACGCGGTGGGGTACGTCACCCAGGACGCCCACATGTTCCACGACACGATCCGGGCCAACCTGCAGTACGCCAAGCCGGACGCCGACGACGACGAGATCTGGGGGGCCCTCGGCGCGGCGCAGATCCGGCACCTCGTGTCCACGCTCCCGGACGGGCTCGACACGGTCGTCGGGGACCGCGGCTACCGGCTGTCCGGCGGGGAGCGCCAGCGGCTGGCCATCGCCCGACTGCTCCTGAAGGCCCCCTCGATCGTCGTGCTCGACGAGGCGACGGCGCACCTGGACTCGGAGTCGGAGGTGGCCGTGCAACGGGCGCTGGACGAGGCACTCGAAGGGCGCACCTCCCTGGTGATCGCGCACCGGCTGTCGACGATCCGCAACGCCGACCAGATCCTGGTGGTCGACGACGGCCGCGTGGTCCAGTCGGGCACCCACGCGGCCCTGCTCGCGGAGGGCGGGCTCTACGCCGACCTGTACGAGACGCAGTTCGCCGCCCGCACCGCCTGAGCCATCGGGGGAGCGGCACGGCGCCGTGCCAGGATGTCGCCATGGATCTTGGCCTTGCCGGACGTGTCTTCATCCTCACCGGGGCCGCCGCCGGTCTCGGCCGCGCCACGGCCGAGGTCCTCGTCTCCGAAGGAGCGCACGTCGTGGTGTCGGGCAGGCACGCCGAGACGGTGGAGCGTGCGGCACAGGAGCTCGGGGAGGGGAAGGCCGTGGGGGTGGTCGCCGACAACGCGTCGCCCGAGAGCCCGGCGCGACTGGTCGCTGCCGCCCGCGAGAGCTTCGGGCGCCTCGACGGGGCACTGGTGTCGGTCGGAGGGCCGCCGGCCGGGACGGTGATGGAGACGCGCGACGAGGCCTGGACGGCGGCGTACGAAAGCGTCTTCCTGGGTGGGGTCAGGATGGCGCGGGAGATCGCCAAGGAGCTGACCGACGGCGGCTCGCTCGCGTTCGTGCTGTCCACCTCCGTGAAGGCCCCTCTGGCAGACCTCGCGGTCTCCAACGGCCTCCGTCCCGGCCTGGCCATGGTCGCCAAGACCATGGCCGACGAGCTCGGGCCCCGCGGCATCCGGGTGAACGGGCTGATGCCCGGCCGTGTCGAGACCGAGCGCGTCCGCCAGCTGGACGCCCGCTCCGGCGACCCGGACCGGGTCAGGCAGGAGCACAGCGGCCACATCCCGCTCCGCCGCTACGGCCGGCCCGAGGAGTTCGGACGCGCGGCGGCGTTCCTGCTCTCGCCGGCCGCGTCGTTCGTCAGTGGCGCCATGCTGCCTGTGGACGGTGGCATGCTCCGGGCGATCTAGCGTCGCCCGACGTCCGCGCGTCAGGGCGGACTCAGGACCTCAGGACCTGGTGTCCTGCGCCTCCGGGGCGGCAGGTGCTGCGTCGGGAGCGGGCTGCCGGGCCTTCTTGCGCTCGTCCCAGGCGAGGTAGAAGAACCCGAACACCGCCAGCGCGGCGAAGAACCACCACTGGAGGCCGTAGAAGAAGTGCGGTCCCTCGGAGAGGTCCGGAGTCTCGGTCTTCTCGAGGGGCTGGGCGGGTTCGGGTGACTCGGTGACGGCGTCGACGAACCCACCGTAGACCGGGAACGGAAGCGTCGCGCCGATCTCCTCACTCGACACCGCGCGGGTGGACCTGTCCTCGACCTGTGCCGAGTCGCCGGTTGCGTCGGCGCGGACGTAGCCCACGACGGTGACGTCCCCCGGCGGTGCCTCGGGCGTCTCCGGGCGGGTGGTTCCCACGTTGCCGGTCTGCATCCAGCCCCGGTCGACCAGCAGCGCGGTCCCGGAGTCAGTGAGGAGCGGGGTGACGACGTCGACCCCGGACTGGCCGTCGCGGGTCTGGTAGCGGACGACCACGGTCTCGTCCTGGACGTAGGTCCCGGTTGCGGTGACGCGCTGCCACTCGTGGTCGGCGGAGACCGGCCTGCCTGGGGCCAGGAAGCTCTCCGCCGGCACCGGCTCGGCGGCGAGGTTGCGCTCGGTGGCCGCGTTGGTGACCCTGCGGTCCTCGAGCCTGTGGAACTGCCACTCGCCGAGCCGGAACGCGAGGAAGGCCAGAAGAGCGACGGCGACCGCGAACAGCGCCCAGCGCCTACTCAGCAGGAACTTCACGCGCACGACAGTAACCTCACCGGGGTGGACCTAGACTGGCCGGGTGAGTACTGGTGGCCTGGTGGACAACTACGGGCGGACGGCGACAGACCTCCGGGTGTCGCTGACCGATCGCTGCAATCTTCGCTGTTCCTACTGCATGCCGGCCGAGGGGCTGGAGTGGCTCCCCGACGAGCAGACGCTGAGCGACGACGAGGTGGTCCGGCTCGTCGACATCGCCGTCCACCACCTCGGGATCCACGAGGTGAGGTTCACCGGTGGTGAGCCGCTGGTACGTCGTGGACTGGTGGACATCGTCCGTCGTACCAAGGAGCTCGTTCCCAGCCCGGAGACGTCGCTTACCACCAACGCGCTGGGCCTGACCCGCACCGCCCGCGCGCTCGCCGAGGCGGGACTCGACCGGGTCAACGTCAGCCTCGACACCATCAGGCGTGAGGACTTCCTCCAGATCACCCGGCGCGACCGGCTGCACGACGTGGTGGCCGGGCTCGAGGCGGCCAAGGAGGCCGGGCTCGGGCCCGTGAAGGTGAACGCCGTGCTGCTCCGCGGCATCAACGACGACCAGGCCCCCGAGCTGCTGCGGTGGTGCCTCGAGCGGGGCTACGCGCTGCGGTTCATCGAGCAGATGCCTCTCGACGCGCAGCACGGCTGGCGCCGGGACACGATGGTCACGGCCGAGGAGATCCTGGCTGCGCTGGAGGCCGAGTTCCTCCTGAAGCCGGCCGAGGAGCCGCGGGGCAGCGCTCCCGCCGAGCTCTTCACCGTGGACGGCGGGCCCGCCACCGTCGGTGTGATCGCCTCGGTGACCCGGCCCTTCTGCGGTGACTGCGACCGCGTGCGGCTCACCAGCGACGGCCAGGTGCGCAACTGCCTCTTCGCGCGCGAGGAGTCCGACCTGCGGACCGCTCTCAGGTCCGGGGCGAGCGACGAGGAGATCGCCGACCGGTGGCGAGCCGCCATGCTCACCAAGCGCCCCGGCCATGGCATCGACGACGTCACCTTCCTGCAGCCGACGCGGCCCATGTCCGCGATCGGCGGCTGAGCCGGGGCCACCGGACGACCCGCCGCAGTTCCGTTTTTTGTGGCTGTCCGGAATGTCCGAGATGACAGAATGGGCGCATGGGACTTTTTGCGGCGTTGATCCCGCCGGACTCGGCACGCGAGGAGCTCGCGCGGGCGGTGCGGTCGGTGGGTGGGGACACCCCTGAGCTTGCAGCGGTTCCCGCTGCCTCGATCCACCTCCCGATCACGAGCTTCGGGAACGTGTCGGGACGGGACGCTGCCGCGCTCGCAGGCCTGCTGAGGAGCGAGGCGGCGGCCTGGGCCCGTCCGGTGCTGTGCTTCTCCGGCGGCACCGCGCTCGAGTGGCCGGGAGACGAGTCGGTGTGGGCAAAGCTGGAGGGCGAGGTCGAGCAGCTCACCGACATCGGGCGCGGGGTGCCCGGGGCGGTCAAGCGTCTCGGCTTCTTCGTCGACCGGCGCCAGTTCCGGCCCTGGATGTCGGTCGGGACCATCACCTCCTCGACGACCGCGCCGTACCTCCAGGCACTGGTCGACGCACTCGAGGCATTCTGCGGAGAGTCCTGGACCCTGCCCGAGCTGTGCCTGGTCCGCAGGCTTCCTGCGACGCCGGACCAGCAAGGCGAGGGCTTCGAGGTCGTGGACCGGTTCCCGCTGGGGGCGGGGGATGCCGCTACAGCGTCTCGGCCAGCTCCGCGAGTCCCCGGTTCTTCCGGATGATCTCCGCCACCTGATCCGCCGGCATCGGCCGGTGCAGCAGGTACCCCTGGGCGTACGGCGCGCTGACGTGGTCGCGCAGGTGCTCGAGCTGCGACGCTCGCTCGATGCCCTCCACGACGACGTCGAGCCCCAGGGCCTGGCCCATCATGGCGATCGACGACAGCAACGCACAGGAACGATCGTCACGGTCGATGCTCTCCGAGAACGAGTTGTCGGTCTTGATGATCCTGATGGGCATGTCCTGCAGGTAGCCGATCGAGGAGAAGCCCACCCCGAAGTCGTCGATGGCGAAGGAGACGCCGCACTCGGCCAGGCGCCTCATCACCTCCAGTGACTCCGGCTCGTCGCGGACGTAGTCCCGCTCGGTGATCTCGAGGACGAGGTCGACGCCGTCCAGCTGCGCGAGGACCTGCTCGACCTTGGTGACGAACGTCGGCTCCCGCAGCTGCTTCGGGGAGATGTTCACCCCGATGCTGAGGGGGCCACCGGCTGCCTCGCGGAGCTTCATGGCGTCGGCCACGGCAAGGTCGAGGACGAGGTCGCCGAGCGCGACGACGAGACCGCTCTCCTCGGCCGCGCGGATGAAGACGTCCGGCTTCACCGCCACGCCGTTGGAGGTCCAGCGCGCCAGCGCCTCGACACCCGTGATCTGACCGGTGTCGACGCGCACCACCGGCTGGTAGACCAGGCCCAGGTCCCCGGCAGCGACGGAGGCACGCAGCGACTCCAGGAGCTCGAGGCGCTGGACCTGCGACTGGCCCAGCGAGCGCTTGTACTGCACGTACTGGTCCTTGCCCTGTGCCTTGGCCTCGTACATGGCCATGTCCGCGTTGCGCAGCAGGTGCTCCGCCGATCGCCCGGTGTCTCCCATGGCGACGCCGATGCTGACGCCCAGGGGCACCTGGTGACCGGACACGAGCACGCCGGACCGGAGCGCTGCCAGGACGCGCTCGCAGGCGGCGTCGACCTCGGGCCTGCGGACGTCCTCGAGGAGGATCGCGAACTCGTCCCCGCCGAGGCGGGCCACGGTGTCGCTCTCGCGCACGCACTTGGTCAGTCGCTGGGCGACGTCCACGAGCACGGCATCGCCCGCGGCGTGGCCGAATCGGTCGTTGACCGGCTTGAACCCGTCCAGGTCGCAGAACAGGAGCGCGATCTGGCTGTCCCTGCGTCGCGACATCTGCAGTGCGTGTTCGAGCCGGTCGAGCAGGAGCCCACGGTTCGGCAGGTCGGTGAGGACGTCGTGGCGAGCCAGGTGGGTCATGTCCTCGGTGAGGCGGAGACGCGCGAAGGCGTCCGAGGAGACGGCGGCCATCGCCTCCAGGGCCTTCTGGTCCGCCGCGATCGTGGACCTGGCCCGTTGCATGCGGGGTGCCACGACCCAGCGCTCGCGCTGGCCGTCGCGCAGCCGCGCGCCGATCTCCTGCGGGCCGGGCGGAAGGGCGCGGACCTCGACCTTGAGGAACCGGAGCAGCCTCTGCGCGTCGTCGACGAGGGCATCGACCACGTGGCGCGGGTCGGACAACGTCTGTGCACGGACAGCGGCCTCGAAGAGCACACTGAGCCTCCGGGCGTTCTCGCCACCCCGGGTCACTGCCCGCGTCGCGACCAGGAGGGTCACCAGGGGCACCGCGAGCAGGCCCAGGGTCCACCACGCCGTCGACCGGACGACCACGGCTCCGAGGTAGCCGAGCGAGTCGAAGGGGACGAAGCAGGCCACGGCGATGGCGGTTCCGGGCTGCACGAGCTCCTCGAGGATGGGAGACCCGTTCGACAACGAGACCGAGGTCGCGGAGAGGAGGTAGTCGATGGCGAAGTAGCCCGCGGCGCCGAGCGCCACCCCCAGGAGCTCGTGGACGGTCCCCTCCTGGCCTCCGCGAATGGCGGTGATGATGGCCGCCGACGCGGCGCCGCCCAGGATCCCGACGCCGATGTTGAAGCGCTTCGCCGCGGCCCTCTTGTCGGTCGTGAGCTGGGTGATGGTGACACCGAGAGACCAGAGCACGAGCGCGTCCTGGGGCGGCAACGTGCAGACCAGGAACATCAGGACGCAGGAGTCGAAGCCGACCTCGACGCCGCCGCTCTCGCGCTCGAGCAGCATCGGGAAGCGGGCGATCACGACGATCAGCGGGATGCAGAGCAGGGTCACCCACTCCATGTGCGGGCCGTCCGCGACCATCTGAGCCGTGGCGGCAGCGGCGAGCGAGAGCCCGAGGGCGAGCACCGTGCCGTCGAACAGCCGACTGGCAAGCGAGGTCGAGCTGGACATGGGGGATCCTCCGCGGGTGGGCGACGTCACATCAGTATCGGACAAACCTCGCGTTCCGGACAGCGTTTCGGCGGAGGTGCGACGTCGTGTCGCGCCGCATGGCGGAGGGGCGGCGGCGTTGCGTGCGCCCGGCGAAGCGGTCAGTCGGCGGCGTCGAGGGGCTCCACGTCGCGCAGGAAGCCACGCGCCTTCAGGAAGTCACCGAGGCTGTTCCTGTGCTCGTCACAGGCCAGCCAGCTCTTGCGCCGGTCGGGAGTGTGGATCTTCGGGTTGTTCCACAGCAACGTCCAGGTCGCAGGGCTCTGGCAGCCCTTCGCGGAGCAGATGAGGTCCATGGCCTCGACAGTATCGCCGCTGCAGACAGGCCCCAGGATGAGTGACGCCGGACGACCACGGGGGAAGTCGTCCGGCGTCACGGAGCGCGGCTCAGACGGGGGAAGCCGAACCGCGCGCCGCCGATTCTTGCACGCCCGTTCGGCACAATTCCAGCACGCCCTGACATACAGGCCCTACCTGTACATAACTGTCTGGACCACTAGCTTTCGGGCGGCGGCTCGAGCTCTCTCCGAGACTGCTCAGGGCCCACCGGCTCGGGTCCGCCGGGGTCGGGGGAGACCCCCGCGTTGGCCATCACCACGGCGACGTACGGCAGGACGAAGGACGCGACGATGAAGATCCACATCAGCGGACCGCCGGCGAACACGACGGCCAGGACGAAGCAGACCGTGCGGATCGACATCGAGATGACGTAGCGCCGCTGGCGCGCCGCGATGTCTTCGCTGCGGCTGCGAGTGGCGGTGGTGATCCGGACGGCATCGCGATCCTTGCGGGCCATACGACAACGGTACGTCGCATCCGGCGAACGTCACCGACGCCGGCCACTAGCATCGGCGTTGACCGTACTCGTTCGACAGGAGCCCATCATGTCCAACCGCACGTACCGCGTCACCGAGATCGTCGGCACCTCCCCAGAGGGGATCGACCAGGCGATCCGCAACGGCATCGAGCGCGCCTCCCGCACCCTGCGCCACCTGGACTGGTTCGAGGTCACCCAGGTGCGCGGCCAGGTGAAGGACAACACCGTCGAGCACTTCCAGGTGGGGCTCAAGGTCGGCTTCCGGCTCGAGGACGACTGATTCGGAGTACCGATCAGTAGCCGATAGCGTCCCAGTCATCCGCCCTGACGTGGGGCCTTGCTGACGAGAGGGAGCGGCTTTGAGCAGATCGGTACTCGTGACCGGCGGCAACCGTGGCATCGGCCGCGCGATTGCTGAGGCGTTCGTGGCCAACGGCGACAAGGTTGCCATCACCTACCGCAGCGGTGAGCCACCGGAAGGTTTCCTCGCTGTGCGCTGCGACGTCACCGATCCCGCCGCCGTCGACGCGGCCTTCGCCGAGGTCGAGGAGAAGCAGGGACCGGTCGAGGTGCTCGTGGCCAATGCCGGGATCACCCAGGACACGCTCGTGCTCCGGATGAGCGACGACGAGTGGTCCTCCGTGATCGACACCAACCTGACCGGCTCGTTCCGGGTGGCCAAGCGCGCCGCGAAGGGCATGCTCCGCCTGCGCAGGGGCCGCATCATCTTCATCTCCTCGGTCGTCGGCCTGCTCGGCTCGGCGGGACAGGTCAACTACGCGGCCAGCAAGGCGGGGCTCGTCGGCATGGCGCGCTCCCTCGCCCGGGAGCTCGGCAGCCGCTCGATCACCGCGAACGTCGTCGCGCCCGGGTTCGTGGAGACCGACATGACCGACGCGCTGCCCGAGGACAAGAAGACCGAGTACAAAGCGCAGATCCCGCTCCAGCGGTACGCCACCACGGCCGAGGTGGCGTCCACCGTGCAGTGGCTCGCCTCCGACGGCGGGGCCTACGTCACCGGCGCGGTGATCCCGGTCGACGGCGGGCTGGGCATGGGGCACTGAGCGGTTCAGGCACCAAGGGTTGTCCGACACAGGCGGAGGAATGAGGGGTACGACGAGCATGGGCATTCTCGACGGAAAGCGGATCCTGGTCGCAGGCGTCACGATGGACAGCTCCATCGGGTTCGCGGTGGCTCGTGTGGCACAGGAGCAGGGGGCGACGGTCGTCGTGTCCAACTTCGGCCGCGCGCTGGGCATCACCAGACGCATCGTGAGCCGGCTGCCCGAGCCGGCACCGGTCATCGAGCTCGACGTGACCGACCAGGAGCACCTCGACCGTCTACCCGACCTGCTCCGTGAGCACGTGGACGGCCTGGACGGCGTGGTCCACTCCATCGCCTACGGAAACCCCGAGACGCTGCTCGGCGGCAAGTTCCTCGACGGCCCCTGGCCCGACGTCGCGCAGGCCGTGCAGGTCTCGGCGTACTCCCTGGCCTCGCTGTCGACCGCATGCCTTCCGCTGATGTCCGGCGGCGGTGCGGTGGTGGGCATGACCTTCGACGCGACGGTCGCCTGGCCGGCGTACGACTGGATGGGTGTCGCCAAGGCGGGCCTGGAGTCCTGCTCGCGCTACCTGGCCAGGGACCTCGGCCCGAAGGGGATCCGCGTGAACCTGGTCTCCGCCGGACCTCTCAAGACGCTGGCAGCCAAGGCGATCCCCGGGTTCGAGGACCTCGAGTCGATGTGGAGCGACCGGTCGCCGCTGGGCTGGAACGAGAAGGACCAGGAGCCGACCGCCAAGGCGGTGGTGGCCCTCCTGTCGGACTTCTTCCCGGCCACGACCGGAGAGATCGTGCACGTCGACGGCGGCTACCACGCGATGGGCGCCTGACCCGTTCCACACGCCGTCCGCATGTTCGGTAGCGTGCGCCCGTGCCTTCCTCACTCGTCGAGCTCCGCGTCCTCGAAGGGCCGAACCTCTACTTCCCCCGCGCCGCGATCAAGCTGACCCTGGACCTGACCGGCCTCATCGAGGCGGAGGAGTCCCGGGCGGTACGGTTCGCCTCGCGAATCGGCCTGAGTCGCGCGCGGCCGGGCGTCCCGGGCAGCGGCTTCCGTCAGCGCTTCGCGGCGCGGGCTCTGGGCCGTCTCGTGCGACAGGTCGCGGCCGAGGCGGGGACGAGCAGGCTCGCCGTCCGGGTGCGGATCACCAACGACGTACACCGGGTCGTGGTCGCCTACCCATGGCGCCACCGGACCCGTGCCCAAGCCCTCGGTCGTGCCGTTGCCGGTGTGCTCGACGCGCTGCCCGACCCCGACCTCGACGGTCTGGTGAGCGAGGCCGCGGACATGGTGAGGCGGTCGGAACCCGGTCCCGGGCCGGACACCCTGCGGCCCAGGGTCCCGGTGGTCGCGGTCACCGGCACGAACGGCAAGACGACGACCTCGCGCATGGTGGCCCACATCGCACGCACGAACGACCTGCACGTGGGCTGGTCGAGCACCGACGGGATCTACGTCGACGGGGAGCTCGTGGAGCGTGGCGACTACTCCGGCCCGAGCGGCGCCGGCAGGGTGCTCGCCCACTCGGAGGTGCAGCTCGCGGTCACCGAGACCGCCCGCGGCGGGATCCTCCTCAAAGGCATCGGCCTGGCCTTCAACGACGTCTCCGTGGTCACCAACATCTCCGCGGACCACCTGGGGCTGCATGGGATCGACACGCTCGACCAGCTCGCCGAGGTCAAGGGCGTGGTGCCGAGGATCACCAGGACGGGCGGCTGGGCGGTCCTCAACGCCGACGACCCGCGGGTGCTCGCCATGCGGACCACGATCCGCGCGAACCCGTGGGTCTTCTCCAGGGACCCCGACTCACCCGCGTTGAGGGAGGTGCTCAGCGAGGGCGGCCGGGCGACCACCGTCATCGACGGCTGGCTGAGCGTGCTCACGCCCCACGACGACCCCGACCCCCTCGTCGAGGTCGCCGACATCCCCATGACGCTGGCGGGGCTCTCGCGGTTCAACGTCGAGAACGCCCTGGCCGCCGCGTCGGCTGCGCTGGCGGTCGGCCTGCCCCGTGAGGTGGTCCGGGAGGGGCTGGTCACGTTCCGCCCGGACCCTGAGCACAACCCGGGCAGGATGAACTTCTTCTCGCTCGGAGAGGTCAGCGTCGTCGTCGACCTGGCGCACAACGAGGCCGGTCTCGAGGCGTTGCTGGAGATCATGAACGGCGTACGACCGGACGGTGGGCGACTGCTGCTGGGACTCGGCGCCGTGGGAGACCGCACCGACGACATCGTCGACCGTCTCGGTGAGATGGGCGCCCGCGACGCCGACGTGGCGGTCATCGCGCACAAGGCGGGCTACCTGCGGGGTCGCACGACCGACGAGCTCGACGAGCTGTTCCGGGCCGGTGCGGCTCGGGTCGGGGTGACGGACCTGCCGAGCCACGAGACCGAGGTCGCCGGTCTCGCGGCTCTCGTGGAGCAGTCGCGGCCCGGCGACGTGGTCGGGCTCATGTGTCACGAGGACCGGCAGGGGGTCTACGACTGGCTCGCGGCGCAGGGGGCAACCGTCGACGACCCGGACACCCTGCGCGCCAAGGTCAAGGCCGCGACCGCCTGACCTTCGCCGGGACCGTCCGACCTTCGCCGGGGCGCAGCTTCATCAAGGTATGTTGCCCGGCCCGCACTTCCCACGACGTGCACGCCATGGGAAGTGCAGGTTCACCGGCATACCTTGATGAAGCTCCGCCGAAGGTCAGGGCTGCGGCGGCGGGGTGAAGTCGGGGTCGCCGACCGACTCGCCTGTCTCGCGGGCACCGGCCTGCGCCTGGTTCGACCAGTTCTCCAGCTCCGACATCACCGAGGCGTGCTTGTCGACGCAGAGCACCACGAGGTCGCCCGGGTTGGCACGGGACATCGCATGGCGGACGGCGTCGATCTCCTCGTGGATCACCTCGACCTGCCTGCACCGCGCGCCCTCGGCCATGCCGGCGCGCACTCCCTCGGCAACGAGGTCGGCGGTGGCTCCCCGGTCGCGTCCTCGCAGGGCCACGTCCTCACGCACGACGACGACGTCGAAGTGCTGCGCGGTGACCGCGCCCAGCTCCCGCATGTCGTCGTCACGTCGGTCGCCGGCGGTCGCGATCACGCCGATGCGGGAGGGCTTGCCGAGATCGCTGGTGCTGGACAGCGACTCGCCCAACCGGTCGACGAAGTCCCCGAGCATCCGCATGCCCGGCGCGTTGTGGCAGTAGTCGACGATCACCTGCACGCCGTTGACCTCGACCTCGTTGAGGCGGCCGGGGGAGAGGTAGTAGCTGGTGGTGAAGGTGCGCAGCCCTTGCCGGATGTCGTGCAGCGGGGCGCCGGACGCGAAGGCGGCGGCCGCGGCGGCCAGCGCGTTCTGCACGTTCATGCGGGCGCGGCCGCCGAAGGTCGACGGGAGCAGGTGTGTCCAGGCCAGCTGCATCTCACGGCGCCCGTGCTTCACCACGATCATCTCGCCACGCTCGCTGGGCTCGACGACGAGGGCCTTCCCACCGCGGCGGCAGTGCTGGTCGATCATGTCGCGGACCTCGGAGCCCGGCTCCGCCATGCTGAACCAGACCACCTGCCCCGAGCAGCGCCTGCGCATCTCGCGCACCAGCGGGTCGTCGGCGTTGAGGACGGCATGCCCGTCGCGAGGGACCGCCTCCACCGGCACCGCCTTGACGTCCGCGAGCTGCTCGACGGTGTCGACGCCGCGGAGGCCGAGGTGGTCGGGCTGCACGTTGAGTACGACGGCCACGTCGTTCCGCTCGTAGCCGAGGCCCTCACGGAGGATGCCTCCGCGCGCGACCTCGAAGACCGCGAAGTCCACGCGGGGGTTCTGCAGCACCATCCGGGCCGACTTCGGACCGGACGCGTCGGCACGGATCACCAGCCGCTCGTCGATCACGACACCGTCGGTGGAGGTCATCCCGACCTTGCGACCCATGCCCTTGAAGATGTGGGAGATCATGCGCGAGGTCGTGGTCTTGCCGTTGGTTCCGGTCACCGCCACGATCGGGATCCGGCTCGGCGTGCCCGGCGGGAACAGCATGTCCACGACGGGCTTCGAGATGAACTGCTGCTCACCGATCGTCGGGTGGGTGTGCATCCGGAACCCGGGCGCGGCGTTGACCTCGCAGATCGCCCCGCCGGTCTCCCTCACCGGCTCGGTGATGTCGGGGCAGATGAAGTCGATGCCGGCGATGTCGAGACCGATCACCCGCGCGGCCTCCTCGGCGATCTCGACGTTCTCGGGGTGCGCCTCGAAGGTCCGGTCGATGGAGATGCCGCCGGTGGACATGTTCCCCGTCAGGGTCAGCTTCACCGTCTCGCCGGCGGGCGGCACGTCGTCGAGCTTGTAGCCCTGCTGGCCCAGCAGCTCGAGGGCGGAGCCGTCCAGCTTGATCCGGGTCAGGACCTTCTCGTGACCCACGCCGCGCCGCGGGTCGGCGTTGGTGAGCTCCACCAGCTCGTCGATGGTGCTCATGCCATCGCCCACAACGTGTGCGGGAACGCGTTCGGCGACAGCCGCGAGCCTGCCGTCGATGATCAGGCACCGGTAGTCGCGACCGCTGATGAACGACTCCACGATCACGCCGCCGCGCCGTGCCTGCGCCTGCGCGACCGGGAAGGCCTCGCGCACCGCACCCTCGTGCCGCAGGTCGAGGCAGACGCCCCGGCCGTGGTTGCCGTCGAGCGGCTTGCACACGACGGGATACCCGATCCGCTCCGCGACGGCGACCGCCTGGTCCGCCGTACGCACTGACTCCTGCCGGGGAACCGGCAGGCCGGCGGCGCCCAGCAGGCGCGTCGTCAGGTCCTTGTCCGAGGCGACGTCGACGGCGATCGCGCTCGTCGCGGAGGTCATCGTCGCGCGGATCCGCTTCTGGTGCACGCCCTGGCCGAGCTGGACGAGGGAGTGCTGGTTGAGCCTGATCCACGGGATGTCACGGGAGACGGCCTCGTCGATGATGGCCTGCGTCGAGGGGCCGAACGCGGTGCGCTCTGCGCGGAGGATGAAGCGTTCGAGCTCGGCCTCGAAGTCGAACTCAGGGTCCGCCTTCACGAGGTGGTTGACCAGCCGCACCGCGAGCCGTGCGGCCGCGAGACCGACCTGCTCGTCGGCGTACCCGTAGACGATGTTGTAGCGGCCGCGGACGCCCTTGACCTGACGGGTCTTGCCGCGGCGGATGTCGTGGCCGACCACCTGCTGGAGCGCGAGTGCGGCGTGCTCGGCAACGTGGCCCAGCCAGGTGCCCTCGTTGAGGCGCTCCACGAAGCCGCCCCGCCGGCCGCGCGAGCAGGTGTGCTCGCGAAGGCCGGGCAGCATCTGGAGGAGGTTCTCGGTGAAGCCGGGGAGCGAGGCCGTGGGGAAGTCCTCGAGCGAGCCGAGGTCGACCACGAGGTGGATCGCCTTGTCGTAGGACCAGACGTTGGCGCCGCGGTAGACCCTGGTCTCCAGTATCGCCAGGTCCGGTGACGGGCGGCTGGACGGTCGGGTCTGTTCGGTCATGCGCTGTCTCCTCCATGGTTTCGTCTTGCGCGCCGGCGTCTGAGCTCGGACGGTGAGACGTCCCCGGCCGCGATGTCCCGAGCCAACCGTCTCAGGTCCCTTCCCGCAACTGCGAGCTCCTCGGCCTCTGCGGCATCGACGGCGGGCTCCTGCACCACGAGGGCCTTCTCCGTGAGATTGAACACCGATCCCGACGGCAGGATGTGCAGCACGACCCCGGAGGCGAGGAGCGGCGCGGTGTGGCGTGCGGCGTGCGCGTTGGACACGACGTGCTGCCCGTCGAAGACGGTCACGGCGCCGCGGCCGGCAACCCGGAGCAGCCGCTGTCCCGACTCCTCGGTGACGATCGCCGCGGTGTCCTCGTCCACACCGATCCCGAGCAGGCTGGGGCTCTGCGCCACGACCATCAGCAGCCGGCCGTACCTGTTGCGCTGGTCGAAGTGCTGGTCGATGACGCAGCCGTCGATGAGCCCGAGCCCGGCCGCCATCTGGGTCATCCGCTGCTTGGGAGTGGCACCCCCGGAGCCGAAGGCGACCATGTGGGAGGACTGGATGCTGGCGCCGGCCGACGTGCCGGCGACGGTGACCCCGCGGCGGTGCGCGTCCCGGATCGCCTCGCCGAAAGCGGTGCCGTTGACGACGGCGGACAGCTTCAGCTGGTTGCCGCCGGTCATGAAGATGCCGGTCACGTCCGACAGGATCTCCACTGTCGCGGGGTCGTTGGCCTCCTCGCGTGACTCGGGCCGGGCGGCCACGACGTCCTTGGCCCCCAGCTTCCGGAACAGCGCGTCGTACACCTCGACGATCTCGGGACCCAGAGACGACGCGGTGGGTACGACGGCGATCCTCGCCGTGTCACCACCCGCGAGGTCGACGAACGACCGGAGCACGGTCCGTTTCCCGAGCTTGTCCTCTGCGCCTCCGATTGCGAGCAACGCACCGGGGGCACGGTGCTCGGACGGCGCCCCCTCGGTGTGCTCGTCGGCTTCCTGACCTGCTGACCCGTTCGGCATGACAGGCAGCCTACGGGGCTGCCAGAGTGGGGAGGGTGACCAACAGGCGACGACTGATCGTGATGCGGCATGCTAAGGCGGAGCAGTTCGCGCCGAGCGACCACGAGCGGACCCTGACGGAGCGTGGCCGGCGGGACGCCACGGCAGCGGGTCTCCACCTGGCCGGCACCGGCGTGGTCCCCGACTACGCCGTCGTCTCGTCCGCGGCGCGCACGGCCGAGACCTGGAGCGCGGTCGCCGACGCCTCACGGTCCACCGCGGATCCCGTTTTCGACGACGCGGTGTACACCGGCAGCCCCGACGTCGTCCTGGAGGCGCTCCGGGTGGTCCCGTCCGGCGTGCGGACCCTCATCTTCGTGGGTCACAACCCCACTGCCGCATACCTCGCGCACCTCATCGAGGACGGGACGGGAGAGGCAGCTGCCACCGAACAGCTGCTTCGGGGCTACCCGACGAGTGCGATGGCCATCATGGAGGTCGAGGCGCCCTGGGAGAAGCTGGGCCCGGAAGCAGGCCGGCTGGTCGACTTCCACGTGGGACGCGGCTAGGTTGCGTCTGTCAAATCTGCGGCGGCGTTCGCGGCCCCGCATCCCGATCGGCTGCGCCCGGCTCGCTCGGCGCAGCACGCTGCGCTCTCGCTCCCCGGTCTTGCCGAGTCGGGCGCGGATGCCACGCCCGCTTCCGCCGCATCTTTTCCAGACACAACCTAGTCGAGTGAGGGAGACGGTGTGACGATGCCCATCTCGGCATCGGCCGCCTCCACCTCCTCTCGGCTGATCCCGAGGAGGTAGATGATCGCGTCCAGGTAGGGCACGTTCACCGCGGTGTCCGCGGCCTCCTGCACCACCGGCTTGGCGTTGAAGGCGATCCCGAGACCGGCCGCGGACAGCATGTCGAGGTCGTTGGCCCCGTCGCCGATCGCGATGGTCGCAGCCTGTGAGACGCCGACCTCCGTGGCGAAGCGTCTCAGCGCCTCGGCCTTGCCCGCACGGTCCACGACGTCGCCGACGATGTTCCCGGTCAGCTTCCCGTCGACGACCTCGAGCTCGTTCGCGGCGGCGAAGTCGATCCCGAGGTCGGCGGCGATCCTGTCCGTGATCTGGGTGAACCCACCGGAGACGATCGCGAACCGGTAGCCGAGCCGCTTGAGCGTCCTGACCATGGTGCGCGCGCCGGGCGAGAGCAGGAGGTTGTCGTAGACCAGGTCGAGCGCGGAGGCCTCGAGCCCCTTGAGCAGCGACACACGCTCGCGCAGGGAGTGCTCGAAGTCGAGCTCCCCACGCATGGCAGCCTCGGTGACCTCGGCGACCTGCTTGAGGCAACCGGCCTGCTCGGCGAGCATCTCGATCACCTCGCCCTGGACGAGTGTGGAGTCGACGTCCATGACGATCAGGCGGATGCCGTGACGCAGGATGTTCGCGGGCTGCACGGCGACGTCGACCGACTGCCGGGCCGCCTCCTCGGCGAGTACGACGCGCAGTCGCTGCGGGTCCGCGCCGGACACGTGAAGGTCGATCGCGGTGATGGGGTAGCGGGCCATCCGCTCGATGCGGTCGATGTTCGCTCCGGTGTCGGCGATGCGTCCCGCGATGGCCGCGACTGCTCCGGGTCTCAGGGGCATGCCCAACACAGTCACGTGGCTGCGTCCGGCCGGACGCTGTCTGTTGTCACCGGTGCCCCGGTCGACCTCGACCTGCATGTCGAGGTCGGACGCGACCTGCTCCATGGACGCGCGCAGCGACCTCCAGTCGCGGGGCGCCGTGACGAGCACACCGAGAACGAGCCGTCCTCGAAGGACGATCTGCTCGATGTCGAGCACCTCGACGCCGAACGTCGCGAGCGTGGAGAAGACGGTGGACGTGACGCCTGGCCGGTCCCTGCCCATCAGCGTGATGAGGAGGGTGTTGGAGGTCTCGTTCTGGGTTCCCATGACCTGCCGAGGCTATCTCTCCCACGGATGCGAGCAGGCGGCGACGAGGCCCCGTCTCGCAGCGTGGTCAAGGGGGCCCAGGGCGTCGCGCCGGCGGTCCGCCTCGAAGGCCGAGACCGCCGCCCCGTCGTCCTCGAGGGCCAGCGCCACGATGGTCCGGCAACGCATGGACAAGGACGCGAGCTTGACCGCCCTCGGCGCCATGCCCTGCGGAAGGTCGAGGTCGGCGGTACGGCGCAGCGCCATCAGCTCGTCCGCCACCTCCGGGCGCCACTTCGCCACGTCGAGATCCGCCAGCGTGTCCGCGGTGGTCAGGAGGGCCTGCCGCAGCGACGTGTCGGCCTCGGACGGGTCGGGAACCTGACGCTGCGAGATCGCCTCGTGGCAGGCCCACACGACCCCGGCGCCTGTTTGGTGAGGCACCACGCCGATGTCGACGCCCTCGAGCACGACGCCCTCCGAGACGTCGAGCGCGAGAACGTTGAAACCACTGGGGCCGGCAAGTCCGAGAGGGTCTCCGGGAACCGGTAGCGCGATGCCCGCGCCCGTCGCTCCGGCCGCCCGGAGCCGCCCCATGGCGAGGATCAGGGGAACCACCTCGTCCTCGCCCGGCAGCCCGGCCACGTCGTGCGCCCCATCGGTGCCGACGATGGCGTCCCGCGCCTCGTCCAGGCTCGCCCGCCCGGCCAGCCACGCCGAGAACCACAAGGCGAACGTGGCGGACCGTGGGAGCCATGCGGAAGTTCTCACCTGGTCGAGCCTACGTCGATGGTTTGCCGTAGGTTTGGAGCGACCGTGGCCCCCCGAATCCCTGAGGCATGAATTGAACCCCGTTCTCGAGTTCGCCGACGTCACCGTGAAGCGTGGCCAGGCCACCCTGATCGAGGGCGTCACCTGGACCGTGGAGGCGGACGAGCGATGGGTGATCCTGGGACCCAACGGAGCCGGCAAGACGACGCTGCTCCAGGTGGCGTCCGCCCAGATCCACCCGACCTCGGGCGTCGCGGGGCTCCTGGGCGAGGTCCTCGGGACGGTCGACGTCTTCGACCTCCGGCCTCGGATCGGCCTGACGAGCGCCGCCCTCGCCGACAGGATCCCGCGCCAGGAGCTGGTGCGCGACGTGGTGCTCTCCGCGTCGTACAGCGTCCTCGGCCGCTGGCGTGAGCACTACGACGAGCTCGACCACCAGCGGGCTGCCGACCTGATGACCGAGGTCGGCGTCACCCACCTCGCCGAGCGCACGTTCGGCACGCTCAGCGAAGGGGAGCGCAAACGGGTCCAGATCGCGCGGTCGCTCATGACCGACCCCGAGCTGCTGCTGCTCGACGAGCCCGCGGCCGGGCTGGACCTCGGCGGTCGGGAGGACCTCGTCTCGACACTCACCGTCCTCGCGCTGGACGAGTCGTCGCCGACCACGGTGCTCGTGTCGCACCACGTCGAGGAGATCCCGCCGGGGTTCACCCACGCGCTGCTGCTCCGCAAGGGGAGGGTGGTCGCCGCCGGGCCCCTGGAGGACGTCCTCACCGAGCGGATCGTCTCCACCACCTTCGGCATGCCGCTGATGCTCAGTCATGAGGACGGCCGGTGGGCAGCGCGTCGCCGGGTCCGCCACCGGATTTCGTGACTAGGCTTGACGCATGCCGGATTGGTTGCCTGACTGGCAGGCCTGGCTGGGCCTCGCGATCCTCCTCGGGGTCGCCGAGCTGTTCAGCCTGGACCTGATGCTGCTGATGCTTGCCGGCGGTGCCCTCGCGGGCATGGTCGCCGCGGCGCTGGGAGCTCTCCCCGCGCTGCAGGTGGTGGTCGCGGTCATCACCGCCGTGGGCATGCTCGCCCTGGTGCGGCCGAACATGGTGAAGCGCCTGCACTCCGGTCCGGAGCTCACGCTCGGGCACGCTGCCCTGGTCGGCAAGCAGGGGATCGTCGTCGACGAGGTCACCACCCACGGTGGCCAGATCAGGATCAGTGGTGAGCTGTGGACGGCCCGCCCGTACGACGAGACCGAGGTGATCGCGGCGGGGGAGACGGTCGACGTCTTCGAGATCCGTGGCGCCACCGCCTACGTCCACAAGGTTCCGAGGTTGGAGTCGTGAGCCGGTTCTCGGCGCGACGTACACGAAAGCAAGACAGAGAGGGGACGCCATGGAGGGTCTAGGACTCCTGGTGGTGTTCGTCCTGGTGGCACTGTTCGTCGTGGTCGTGATGGCCAAGACGATCCGCATCGTTCCACAGGCCCGAGCCGGCATCGTGGAGCGTTTCGGCAAGTACAAGGCGACGCTCCCGGCAGGGCTGAACGTGGTCGTGCCCTTCGTCGACAGGGTCCGCTACATGATCGACCTCCGCGAGCAGGTGGTGTCGTTCCCACCGCAGCCGGTCATCACCGAGGACAACCTGGTCGTCTCGATCGACACGGTCATCTACTTCCAGGTGACCGACCCGATCGCCGCGACCTACGAGATCGCCAACTACATCCAGGCCGTCGAGCAGCTCACGATGACCACCCTGCGCAACATCGTGGGTGGGATGGACCTCGAGCAGACGCTGACCAGCCGTGAGGAGATCAACAACGGCCTGCGCGGCGTGCTCGACGAGGCGACCGGCAAGTGGGGCATCCGGGTGAACCGGGTGGAGATCAAGGGCATCGACCCGCCGCCGTCGATCAAGGACTCGATGGAGAAGCAGATGCGCGCCGACCGCGACAAGCGTGCGGCCATCCTCTCCGCCGAGGGCCAGCGCCAGTCGCAGATCCTGACCGCGGAGGGAAGCAAGCAGGCGGCCATCCTGTCCGCCGAGGGCGACCGGGAGGCATTGATCCTGCGTGCGCAGGCCGACCGTGAGTCCCGGATCCTCAAGGCACAGGGCGAGGGGCAGGCCATCCAGACGGTCTTCCAGGCGATCCACGACGGCCGGCCCGACCAGTCGCTCCTGGCGTACCAGTACCTCCAGATGATGCCGAAGATCGCCGAGGGGGACGCCAACAAGGTCTGGATCGTGCCGAGCGAGATCGGCAAGGCGCTCGAAGGTCTCGGCTCGACGATGAACAGCCTCAAGGGCATTCCCGACGAGGTCGAGGGCCCTCGCAAGCGAGTCGACATGGGCGCTCCGGTTCCCGAGGTCGCGAGCAAGCTGCCGAGCCAGGACCGCACGCTGCAGGCCACCCACGACGAGGTCGCCGCCGCCATCGCCGCGGCGGAGGAGTCCGCCGCTGGCGCGTCCGGTATGGGCGGTTCGGCCGGCCGCTCCGCACCTCCAGCGCCAGCAGTCGACGGACAGGAGACGGACGAGACCCCCGTCGACGACGTACCCGACCCGCCCGGGGCACCTGCACCGCCCGACCTGCCTGAGGGCCTCAGCGACGGCGGGGAGCCTCCCGCTCGGTGACGTTTCTGGAGATGCTCGCGGTTCTCCTTGCGGGGATCGCGGCCGGCACCATCAACACCGTGGTGGGGTCGGGGACGTTGATCACGTTCCCGACCCTGCTTGCTCTCGGTGTCCCCCCGGTCACCGCGAACGTGTCCAACACGATCGGGCTGGTCCCGGGATCGGTCTCCGGAGCCATCGGCTACCGGCGCGAGCTCGCCGGGCAGCGGAGCCGGATTCTCCGTCTCGGCACCGCGTCCCTGCTCGGCGGGATCACGGGGGCGCTCCTCCTGATCACCCTGCCCGCCGAGGCGTTCAGCACGATCGTCCCGGTCCTCATCGCGACCGGCTGCGTCCTCGTGGTCCTCCAGCCCGCGATCAGCCGGCGCGTGGCCGCCTCTGCCGAGAGCCGCGGGGGAGTACCCGAGCACGGTGCCCTGTGGGTCTGGGCGCTGGTGCTCGCCACCGGGGTCTACGGCGGCTACTTCGGCGCTGCGCAGGGCGTCCTGCTGATGGCGGTCATGGGGATCGGGATCCAGGAGTCGCTGCAACGGCTCAACGGTACGAAGAACGTCCTCGCCGGGATCGTGAACGCGGTCGCTGCGGTGGTGTTCATCGCTGTCGCAGAGGTCGACTGGTCCGTCGTGGGCCTGATTGCGGTCGGCTCCGTCATCGGAGGTCAGGTGGGCGCCTCGGTAGGAAGGCGACTGCACCCGACCGTCCTCCGCGTGGTGATCGTCGTGGTCGGTGTGGCCGCGCTGGTCCAGTTCCTGGCGTGACTGAGGATCTGCGCCACGGGGGTGTCGGTCAGTTCCCCTCGACGTAGGCGTCGAGCCACCGGGTGATCTCGGCGAACGCGCGCTTGCGGACCGGCTCGACCGAGAGCGTCACGTCGTGCAGCGCCCCCGGGACCCGGGTCAGGGTGACGTGCTCGCCGAGCTTGTGGGCCCACTTCCGGATCTGCTCGACGTTCAGCACGATGTCGTGCTGCTCGCAGGACTCGTCCCACTCCCTGGGGTACGAGCTGGCCCCCGACGTCAGCACCAGGACGGGCGCGCCGACATCCACCCCGCGGTGCACCTTCGCGTGGCCGCGGCGGATCGCCCGCAGCCAGCCGGCGTACACCGGCCAGCTCTCGATGGGCTTCCACTCCAGGTTGAAGTCCCACTCGCCGCGGTGGTCCTTGTGGAGGCTCTGCGCGTAGAGGCCGGAGACGTTGCGCGGGATGGTCAGGTAGGGGCGGCGGGCGCCGACCTGGTCGATGGCCGCCGTCCCCGCGGTGCGGATGAGGAAGCTGCCATGGAGGTCCAGCCAAGGAGAGTTGAGCACCATCCCGGCGAGGCCCGGCTCGCGCTCGTGTGCCCACAGCGGCGCGATCAGGCCGCCGGTGGAGTGGGCGGTGACGATGACGTGGTCGTGGCCGTCGCGGTCGCGCACCCGCCGCATGGCCTCGTCGATCTCCTCGAAGTAGTGGCGGAGGTCGGTGACGAAGTTCGGCGTCTGGTGGGGCCGCAGGGAACGGCCGTACTTGCGCAGGTCGAGGGCGTAGAAGTCGTAGCCACGGCTGGTCCAGAAGTCCGCAGCCGGCGTCTGGAAGAAGTAGTCCGCGAAGCCGTGCAGGTGGAGGACTGCGCGGTTCGTCTCCTGCTCGGCGCACCGGGAGACCAAGGTGGCGACGACAGCGCCCTCGTCGTCGTCCTCGAGGCGGATCGTCTCGGCGACGTACGGCTCCCCGAGGACGTCGGTGTCCCGCTGGTGGTGACTCCCCGTGCTCATGAGAAGAGTGTCTCCTACCGACACAAAGAACGGTGGCGCGGACCCCCGTCGGAGTTCCGCGCCACCGCGGTTCCTGATGCTACCGCCGTCAGCCGATGACGCCCTCAGCATCAGTCGGGTGGGGTGCGACGTCCTTGGCCTTGCGCACCATGTCGCCGTCCATCTCCCAGCCCTCCTCGACCGGGCCGACCCGTCAATCCGGACGCCAAGACGCGCGTGTCACGGGGTCCGAAGTGACGGGTCGGCGACGCGGGGTCGGCGACGTCGGGGCGGCCGGCTACGAGCGGCTGTAGATCTGCTTGATGACGTCCTCGATGTCGGGCTCGGCGATCGACAGGTCGGCGACGTCGTAGGACCCCGCGACCGCGGCCACGAGCGGTGCGGCGCTGGCGCCGGCCGGGAACGAGAGCCATTGACGGGGACCTTCCACGCGGACGACCGTGGCCCCGGGTACGTCGATCGGGTCGGCCGCGTCCACGAGGTCGACGACCAGGGTGCGGGTCGAGGTTCCCTCCGCGTGCAGGCCGGACAGCGTTCCGTCGTACACCAGGGACCCGTGGTCGATGACCATGACCCGGGAGCAGAGCTGCTCGATGTCCTGCAGGTCGTGCGTGGTGAGCAGGAGGGTCACGTCGCGCTCGGCGTTGACGTTGCGCAGGAACTCCCGGAGCCTCCCCTTGCTGACCACGTCGAGGCCGATGGTCGGCTCGTCGAGGTAGAGAATCTCCGGTTCGTGGAGCAGGGCCGCGGCGATGTCACCACGCATCCGCTGACCCAGGGAGAGCTGGCGAACCGGGGTGTCGAGGAGCTCGCCGAGATCGAGCAGCTCGGTGAACTGTTCCAGGTTCTTGCGGAACCTGTCCCAGTCGACGCGGTAGATCCGGCGCAACAGGTCGAACGAGTCACGCAGCGGCAGGTCCCACCACAGGGTCGTGCGCTGCCCGAACACGACGCCGATCCGGCGGGTCAGCTCGACCCGGTCACGGGAGGGGTCGATACCGGCCACCGACAGCGACCCGGAGGTCGGCACCAGGATGCCCGTGAGCATCTTGATGGTCGTCGACTTGCCGGCGCCGTTCGGGCCGATGTAGCCGACCATCTCGCCACGGTCGACCGAGAAGGACAGGTCGTCGACGGCCCGGACGGTCCGTGTCTCGCGGCGTAGGCGGCCCACCTTGCGCCGGACGGTGAAGGTGCGGGAGAGGTGGTCGACCTCGATCAGTGACATGGTCAGCTCCCCGTCGATCGGTAGCGGCGTACGCCGGTGCGCCAGATGGCTGCGGCCGGCAGGAAGAGGGCGAAGGCGGCCACCGGAGAGGCGAACTGCATCGCGTCCGGCAGGCCGAACGGGTCGGGGTGGTCCAGGATGTAGAGGCTCGGGTACCAGTTCACGAACGCGATCGGGATGAGGAACGTCAGTGCCTTCACGAGCTCGGTGGGATAGATCGTCAAGGGATACTGCGTGATCGTGTTGCCCCCGTAGGTGAACGCGTTGGCGGCCTGGGAGGCGTCCGTCGTCCAGAACTGGAAGGCGGCACCCAGCGTGAAGAGGGCCAGGAAGATCATCGTCCCGAACACGACCAGTGCGAGCACCATCGCCGCACGACCGCGCTCCAGTCGATGTCGAGGACGACGATCGACCAGACGAAGACGACGAGCCCCTGGGTGATGCGGCCGATCCGGCGCAGCGAGAACTCGTCCGCGCAGACCTGCGCGAACACCGGCACGGGGCGCACCATCATGGCGTCGAAGGTCCCCATCCTGATCTTCCGGCCGAGGCGCTCGATGTTGCCGAGGGCCAGGTCGGCCAGCCCCAGGCAGAGCGCGGTGCCGCCGTACAGGAACCCGATCTCCGCGAGGTCGAACCCTCCCAGGGCGTCGACGCTGGCGAACATGATGACGATCGCGAGGAAGTCCAGGCCGGTGATGAAGAACTGGCCGAGGGTCAAGATCACGAACGACGTCCGGTAGGTCAGGGACACCCGGACCCACATGGCGGCCAGCAGGAAGTACGCCCGGGCTCCCCACATCAGGCTGCTACCCACCCTGGACCACCACCTTGCGGTTGGCGAGCGCGAGCACCCCGTGACAGACCCACAGCAGGACCGCCGCCCAGAGAAGCTGGAACCCGATTCCTGCCGCTGCGTCCCATCCCGCGCGCCGTCCCAGCCAGATGTCCGCGGGTACCTGCAGGAACGCCGACCAGGGCAGGGCCATCGCCACGTCCTTCGTCCAGCCCGGGAAGAGCACCAGGGGCACGACCAGCCCCGAGAAGAACGTCGCGAACACCGCCTGCAGGTTCTTGACGCCGGTGTCGTCGAGCAGCCAGAACGCGCTGGCGGTGACGAGCATCCGGATGCCGAAGCTCACGACGACGGCGAGCGGGACCGAGGTGGCGAAGAGCAGCCACGTGCCTAGCGTGGCGGGGAAGCGCAGGTCGAAGATGAGCGCGCCGACGAGCGTGGGCGCCAGGCCCCTTGTGAGCAGGTGGTAGGCCGCGCGGCCGAGGTCGGTCGCCAGCCACCAGCCGAGCAGGTTCACCGGACGGTAGAGGTCGATGGCGACGTCGCCGGTGCGGATCCGGTCGGCCAGGTCGTCGGTGGCGCCACCGCCCCAGACCGCGACCGTCATGATCATCGCCTGGCCGAGCCAGCAGTAGGTCACCGCGTCCGTCACGTCGTACCCGCCCGCGTTCGGGTTCTGCTCCCACACCGCGATGTAGGTGAACGAGATGATCACGCCGAAGACGCTGTTGGTGAAGATCCCCGCCAGGGTGGCCGCGGTGTAGGTGGAGTACCTCCGGAACGCACGCCGTGCCACCGCGAGGTACAGCATCGGGACCTCCGTCCAGGTGACCTGCGGCACGCAAAGACCCCCAGGTCGCATCGACCAGGGGGTGGTGGCGTGCCGCTGTGAGATTGTGGGGGAGTCAGTGTGCATGACGCACAGCCTTCGAGCAACCAGTTTTGGAGAACGTGTGCCCAGGAGCAACGCAGCGCCCATGCCCGAGGACGAGACCCCCTGCGCCGAGCGGAACTGCCTGCTCGCCAGCGTCCTGCTCGTCGACTCACGTGGGTGGCTCCTGCTCCAGGAACGCGACGACAAGGCGATGGTCGCTCCGAACCAGTGGGGTCTCGTCGGCGGCCACCTCGAGGAGGGCGAGGAGTGGGAGGCGGCGTTGTACCGCGAGCTCGAGGAGGAGACCGGCCTCCGTCTCGAGGGAGGGCTCGAGCCCTGGTTCGACGAGGTCGTGCAGCACTCCCCGAAGATCTCCACACACCTCGCCGACCGGTGGCGGATCTGGGTCGGCAGCGTCGACGTCTCCGACGACGACATCACCCTGGGTGAGGGTCGTCAGATCGTCTTCGTGGACCCGGCCCGCATCCTCGACGGCTCGCTCGACCTCGCCCTCGCCGCCCAGCACGTCCTTCCCTTGTTCCTGAAGTCGGAGGCCTACCGGGTCCTCCTCTAGCCGTGTTGTCAGGGCGTGAGGGTGCTATGGCACCCCTACGCCCTGACAAGTCGGCCCGGTGGTTGGCTCAGTACTGGTAGGTCCCGTGGAGGATCGCCCGGCCCAGGGTCTTGAACGCGAGGTTGAAGGAGACCACCGCCGGCGAGGCGTCCGAGTCCACGCCGAGGGTGTCCTCCTTGACCGCGTGCACCGCGTAGAAGTAGCGGTGCACCTGGTCGCCCTGCGGGGGCGCAGCGCCCAAGAAGCCCTTGTCGCCGCCGTCGTTGCGGCAGTGGAACGCCTTGCCGGGCAGCGTGCCCGAGGCCGCTCCCGTGGGCAGCTCGGTGACGTCGGCCGGAAGGTCGACCAGCACCCAGTGCCAGAAGCCGGACGGGGTGGGCGCGTCCGGGTCGAAGCAGGTGACCACGAAGCTCTTCGTGCCCTCGGGCGCACCGCTCCAGCTCAGCTGCGGTGACGTGTTGCCCTTGGCCGCCACCTGGGCGTCGTCCAGCGGCTGGCCGTCCTTGACATCGGTGCTGGTCACCGTGAACGCGGGCACGGGTGGGAGGAGCTCGTACGGGTTCGGGCTGACGGGGCGGTCGAGACTCATCGATCCTCCTGGGTAGCGGCAACGCGGACTGATGCCGACCCTAGTCCGCAGGTTGGGCGTGTTCCACCACCCGTTTGCGGGCGGAGAACAATGGGGCAATGCCCGCGACACCTGCACCAACCGACCGTCTCCGCAGAGCCATCGCCGCGATCGCCCCGCTCTCCGAGGCGGCGATGCGCGACGCCGTGGACCGGCAGGCACAGCTCACCAAACCGGCCGGGGCGCTGGGAGTGCTCGAGGGCACCTCGGTCCGCCTCGCGGGTGTGCAGGGGGTCTGCCCACCGCAACGTCTGGCCCGTCCCGCCGTCGCCGTGTTCGCGGGCGACCACGGCGTGCACGCGCAGGGGGTGAGCCCGTGGCCACAGGAGGTCACGACCGCGATGATCGAGAACTTCCGGGCCGGCGGGGCCGCGGTGAACGTGCTCGCCCGGCAGGTGGGCGCGGACGTGTACGTCGTGGACATGGGCGTCGCCGGCGACCTCGAGCCCGGTGAAGGGCTCCTCGACCGCAAGGTCCGCAGGGGTACGTCGGACCTGGCCACCGGCCCGGCGATGACCCGAGACGAGGCGGTCGAGGCGCTGGCGGCCGGCATCGACGTCGCCGAGACACTGGCGGACCGTGGCTACGACTGCCTCCTCACCGGCGACATGGGCATCGCGAACACGACCCCTTCGGCTGCCCTGGTCGCGGCGTTCACCGGGGTGGAACCGGCCGCGGTGACCGGGCGGGGCACGGGCATCGACGACCCCACACTCGCCCGCAAGGTCGCCGTCGTCACCGGCGCGCTGCGGGACCGGCCGGTCGGCGACGACCCGGTCGAGACCCTGGCCTCGCTCGGAGGCTTCGAACATGCCGGCCTCGCGGGGTTCGTCCTCGGCGCAGCCGCCCGACACCTCCCGGTCGTCCTCGACGGGGTGATCGCCGGCGCGGCGGCGCTGGTTGCGCAGGCTCTGGCACCTGAGTCGGTGGGCTACTGCTTCGCCGGGCACCGCAGCGTCGAACCCGGTCACGCGGTGGCGCTGGAGCGGCTCGGACTGCGACCTCTCGTCGACCTCGATCTCCGGCTGGGGGAGGGGACCGGGGCAGTGCTCGCCTTTCCCATCGTGGAGGCCGCCGGCGCGACGCTGCGGGAGATGGCGACCTTCGACTCGGCAGGGGTGGCACGGAAGGAGGCCCCGGAGTGACCGGGGAGCTCCCTCCCTACCCCTCCGGCCTGCGCCTCGCCGGCAGGCGGGTCGTGGTCGTCGGCGGCGGCCACGTGGCCCAGCGACGGGTGCCGGGGCTGCTCGCCGTCGGTGCGGACGTCCTGGTGGTCTCACCCGTGGTCACCCCGGCGATCGAGGGCATGGTGACCTCCGGCGAGGTGTCCTGGCACGAGCGCGTGTTCGAACCCGCGGACCTCGACGAGGCTTGGTACGTCATCGCCGCGACCGACGACCACGAGGCGAACGAGCGGGTGACCGAGGCCGCCGAGGAGCGGCGGATCTTCTGCGTGCGCAGCGACGACGCCGCCCGGGCCACAGCCTGGACCCCTGCCGTGGGCAGGCACGCCGGTGTCACCGTCGCCGTGCTCGGAAACCGGGACCCGCGGCGGTCGGCGGCGGTCCGCGACGAGATCGTGAGCGGCCTCCGGGACGGGGCCATCGCGGCCCCCCACCACAGGGACAAGAGGCCCGGTGTGGTCCTGGTGGGCGGCGGGCCGGGGCACCCCGAGCTGGTCACGGTCGCTGCGCGCCGCGCGCTGAGCGAGGCCGATGTGGTGGTCGCGGACCGGCTCGCCCCACGGGAGCTGCTGAGCGAGCTGTCGCCCGACGTCGAGCTCGTCGACGTGGCCAAGCTGCCGCGCGGCCGGTCGGCCAGCCAGGAGGCGATCAACCGGGTGATCGTCGAACGCGCCAAGGAGGGCAAGCGGGTCGTCCGGTTCAAGGGCGGTGACTCGTTCGTCTTCGGGCGCGGCTACGAGGAGGCGATCGCGTGCGCCGAGGCGGGCGTGCCCTACACCGTGGTGCCCGGTCTGACGAGCGCGGTCTCCGTGCCGGCCATGGCGGGGATCCCGGTCACCCATCGTGGTGTCGCCCACGAGTTCACCGTGATCTCCGGACATCTGCCTCCTGGCCACGAGGCGTCGCTGGTCGACTGGGACGCGGTGGCGAGGATGCGCGGGACCGTCGTACTCCTCATGGCCGTGGAGAACCTCCCCGCGATCGCGGAGCACCTCGTGTCCGGCGGGCGCAAGGCCGAGACGCCCGTGGCGGTGATCGCGGAGGGCACCATGCCGGGCGAGCGGACCGTCCTGTCGACCCTGGGCGAGGTGGCAGCGGACGTGGAACGTGAGAAGGTCCGGCCGCCCGCGATCGTGGTGGTCGGCGACGTGGTCGCGGTCGCCAACCCGGAGCGGTACGCATGGCCACGCTGATCGAGATCACCGACCCGGCCGACCCACGGCTCGCGGACTACCGCGACCTGCGCGACGTGGAGCTGCGCAAGCACGTCGAGGCCGAGCACGGCCTGTTCCTGGCGGAGGGCGAGAAGGTCGTGCGCCGCGCCGTCGAGGGCGGCTCCACCGCCAGGTCGTTCCTGATGGCCCCTCGGTGGCTGCAAGGGCTCTCGGACGTCCTCGACCGGACCGACGCCCCGTGCTACGTGGTGAGCGAGGCGCTCGCCGAGGAGGTCACCGGCTTCCACGTGCACCGCGGCGCGCTCGCGTCCCTGGAACGTGCCCCCTTGCGGTCGGTGGCCGAGGTCGTCGCCGACGCGCGCACAGTCATCGCGCTCGAGGACGTCGTGGACCACACCAACGTCGGAGCGATCTTCCGCAGCGCGGCCGCCCTCGGCGTCGACGCGGTCGTGCTCTCGCCGCGGTGCGCCGACCCGTTGTACCGACGGTCGATCAAGGTCGCGATGGGTGCGGTGTTCACCGTGCCGTACGCCCGGATGGACGACTGGTACGACGGCGTTGGCGCACTGTCCGCGGCGGGCTTCACGACGGTCGCGCTGACCCCGGCCGACGACGCCGTGGAGATCGAGCAGGCGGTGAAGGGACTGGACCGGGTCGCCCTGCTGATGGGGTCGGAGGGCCCCGGCCTGTCACAGCGGTGGATGCTGTCGGCCGACGTCCGCGCGGTGATCCCCATGGCCGCCGGCATCGACTCACTCAACGTCGCAGCCGCCTCGGCCGTCGCGTGCTACGTCGCAGCCCGCCGTTGACGCCGACCCGTCAGTTTGTGCCCCGCGACACGCGTGTTCCGGGGCCATTTTTGACGGGTCGGCGGGAACCTCAGGATGCGGGCCAGCCGGCGGGGTAGTCCTCGGCGAGACCGTCTGCCTGCTTGAAGAGCCTCTTGCGGGACCGCTTGTTCAGCCGGTCGCCGAACACGGTGCCCTTGCAGTGGTCGGTCTCGTGCTGCAGGCAGCGAGCCAGGAGGCCGCGTCCGGCGTACTCCACCGGGTTTCCGTCCAGGTCCTGGCCCACGACGCGCGCCCAGTCGGGGCGGGCGCACTCGACGAAGGCGCCGGGCAGGGACAGGCAGCCCTCCTCGCCGTCGTCGAGCTTCCGGTCGCGGCCCTCCGGGAGGTACAGCTCGGGGTTGCAGACGACGCCCTGGTGGTACACGTTCTCGTCGTCCGGGCAGTCGAACACGAAGATGGAGCGGTCCACTCCGATCTGGCACGCGGCGAGACCGACCCCTTCGGCGGCGTACATCGTCGCCACCATGTCGGCCGCGAGGCTGCGCAGGTCGTCGTCGAACTCGGTGACCGGCTCCTGCGTACGGTGCATGACCGGCTCGCCCCAGCGGGTGATCGGTCGGGGGGTGCCACCTTGGGGGAGGGAGGTCGAGTCCTGCCTGGAGGACGGGATGTCGGCGTCGGGCATGGCGGACATCCTAGATGTGACCCTGTCCAGACGTGACCCGCGCCACTGTGGACACCTGTGGCCCATTGTGTAACTCGCAGTTACATTTGGACCATGTCTCTGATCCGAACCTCCCGGGACGCGACGTCGAGCAGCTCCAGGCACGGCGTGACCTCCGCTGACAGGCGCGACCCGATCGGCTTCGCCGTCGCCGCCCTGAACAAGCTCGCCCAGACCGGAGCACTCGACCGTTTCGGGCTTCGCAAGCCCACCGAGCGCGTCGTCTTCGAGACGACCAGGACCGGCTTCCGCACGGTCGGCAACATCAACCGCGCGTTCACGAGGGCGGGGAGGAAGGGCGGTACGCCGACCCGCGTGCCCGCCGCCGCCGGCAAGGGCCGGTTCGACCTCACACCCACCGAGGACGAGCAGATGCTCGTCGACGTGGTGAGCGAGTTCGCAACCGAGGTGCTGCGCCCTGCCGCGGCCGAGGCGAACGAGGCGTGCCAGGCGCCGGGCGAGCTCCTCGAGTCGAGCCTGGAGATCGGGCTGCCGATCCTGGCGGTCCCCGAGGAGCTCGGCGGTATCTCCACCGAGCGCTCGGCGATGGCGGGAACCCTGGTTGCGGAGGCCCTCGCGAAGGGCGACATGGGCCTGGCCGTCGCCTGCCTCGCACCGGCTGCAGTGAGCACGGCGCTCTCCCTGTGGGGCACCGAGGAGCAGCAGGCGACCTACCTCTCGGCGTTCACCGATGACGACGTGCCGGCAGCCGCACTCGCACTCACCGAGCCCCGGCCGCTCTTCGACCCGCTCGAGCCGGCGACCACGGCGGTCCGCGAAGGCGACGGCTTCATGCTGAACGGCGTGAAGTCGATGGTGCCGCGCGGCGCCGACGCGGAGCTGTTCGTGGTGGGGGCGCGGCTCGACGGCCGGCCCGCGCTGTTCCTCGTCGAGTCCTCGACCGAGGGGCTCGTGATCGAGTCGGAGCCGTCCATGGGCCTGCGCGCGGCGGCACTGAGCCGCCTCGTCCTCAAGGACGCCCGGGTCTCCTCGATCGCCCTGCTAGGCGACGAGGCCGCAGAGGTCTACACCGAGTGCGTCCGGCTGTCGCGGCTCGCGTGGTGCGCGTTGTCGCTCGGCACGGCGCAGGCCGTCCTGGACTACGTGATCCCCTACGTCAACGAGCGCCAGGCGTTCGGGGAGCCGGTCAGCCACCGCCAGTCGGTGGCCTTCATGGTGGCCAACATCGGCATCGAGCTGCAGGCGATGCGGCTGGCAACCTACCGGGCCGCCAGCCGGGCGGCGCAGGGCAAGACGTTCGACCGCGAAGTGGCCCTGGCTCGACGGCTGTGCGCCGAGCGAGGCATGCAGATCGGCAACGACGGGGTCCAGCTCCTCGGTGGGCACGGCTTCGTCAAGGAGCACCCCGTGGAGCGGTGGTACCGCGACCTGCGCGCCATCGGCCTGATGGAAGGAGGCGTCCTCGTCTGACGAGGCACCCAGGATGATCAATCTCGAAGCCCCCAAGAAGTTCCGGCCGCTCATCGGCCAGGCGCACCAGGTCGCGATGAACCTGCTCCGCCCGAACTCCCGCAAGTACGACCAGCGCGAGCACGAGTACCCCAAGGAGCTCGACATGCTCGCGGCCATGATCGACGGCCTCAGCGAGTCCGGCGCGGCGAGCGGTGCCGGCGCTTCCGGCGTACGCCGTGAGGACGCCGCCGAGAAGGACGACGGGCGCACGAAGAACGGCGCCAACCTGGCGTCGGTCCTGTCCATCATGGAGATGTGCTGGGGCGACGTGGGCCTCCTGCTCTCGATGCCGCGGCAGGGCCTCGGCAACTCCGCGATCGCGTCGGTGGCCGACGAGGAGCAGCACAAGCGCTTCGACGGCCTGTGGGCCAGCATGGCGATCACCGAGCCGGGAGTCGGGTCGGACTCCGCCAACATCCAGACCACCGCCGTCCTGGACGGCGACGAGTACGTCCTCAACGGCGAGAAGATCTTCGTCACCGCAGGTGAGCGCAGTGACGCCGTCGTCGTCTGGGCCACACTCGACAAGAGCCTCGGCCGCGCGGCGATCAAGTCCTTCGTGGTGCCCAAGGGCACGCCCGGCATGAACGTCGAGAGACTCGAGCACAAGCTGGGCATCCGCGCCTCCGACACGGCGACGATCCGGTTCGAGGACTGCCGGGTGCCCAAGGAGAACCTGCTCGGGAGCCCCGAGATCGACGTGAAGCAGGGCTTCGCGGGCGCGATGGCCACGTTCGACAACACGCGCCCCTTGGTGGCCGCCATGGCCGTGGGCTGCGCCCGGGCGTCGCTGGAGCTGACCAAGGAGCTGCTGGAGAAGGCAGGGGTGGAGATCGACTACGACCGCCCGGCCTACGCCCAGTCGGCCGCCGCGGCGACGTTCCTGCAGATGGAGGCCGACTGGGAAGGTGCCTACCTGCTCACCCTCCAGGCCGCCTGGATGGCTGACAACCGCAAGCCGAACTCGCTCGAGGCGTCCATGGCCAAGGCGAAGGCCGGCCGCGTGGGCAGCGACATCACGCTGCGGTGCGTCGAGCTTGCCGGGAGCGTCGGCTACGGCGAGCACGAGCTCCTCGAGAAGTGGGCGCGGGACTCGAAGATCCTCGACATCTTCGAGGGAACGCAGCAGATCCAGCAGCTGATCGTGGCCAGGCGGCTCCTCGGCAAGTCCTCGGCCGAGCTGAGGTAGTCAGCCCCCGGACGCGGACCAAACGGTGACCGGACGCTCGGCGGGGATCCCGTCGAGCGTCAGGTCGACGCGCTCGTTGAAGAAGCAGATCCGGCCACCGATCTTCCCTGCCTCGGCCAGCGGGTCCGGGTAGGTCCAGGCCAGGTCGCGGCCCGCGCTCCCCGCTCCCGCGGCGGAGTAGTACGACGCGTGGCCCTTGTAGGCACACGTGGTCCGGCTCTCGCTCGGCGTCAGCAGGTCCATCCGGACATCGCTGGGCGGGAGGTACCACCGGGTGGGCAGCTGCGTCTCGAACAGAGCGACTGCGCGGGTGCTGTCCGCCAGGATCAGCCCGTCCAGGACCACGACGACGTGACGGTCGGTCTCGAGGATGTCGATCCGCTTGAACGGATCGTGGGGATGGCCGAAGACAGGCTCGCTCTCCTCGGTCCAGGTGAAGGCGAGGAAGTCGAGCAGGAGGTAGTCCGCCAGGTCCGGGTCGTCGGGACGGAACGCGGCGGCCACCAGCTCACGGCCCTGAACGCGGACCGTGTACGGCCTGCCGTCGCACGTGTGCATCGCGAAGCTCGCGGGCCCCTTCGACTGTGCCTGGTCGCCGGGCTCCGGCGCCTCCGGACCCAGCGCGACCAGCTCGGCACGGAACTCGGCCATCGGGACCGCGTACGCCGGCACGACCCTCCCCGGCTCCCACACCAGCACGGCCGCGGTGGTGTCCGCGAGGGTCGTCCCGTCGACCGAGCACCGGACCCGCTTGGCAGAGGGCTCGAACCTCAGGGCGCCGGCTGTCCCCGTGATGTGGTCGCTCATCCTTACCGCCATGCCTCGATGCTCCGGCCGGTCCCGCGTTGCGTCAACCGATAGTCCGCGTGGTTCTGGGCAACATTCGGGCATGAAGATCTACGCCGACTCGCCGGCCCATCGCGCCCGTCAGACGCTCGGCGACCTGCTCGTGCTCGTGTGGGTCGCCGTGTGGGTGAGGATCGCCCTCGTCGTCCACGACTCCACCCTGAAGCTGGGAACACCGGGGGAGCGGATCTCGGAGGCAGGTCACGGGATGGCAGACCGCCTCCGCGAGGCGGGAGGCGCCGCGGCGGAGCTGCCGGTGGTCGGCGACGACGTCCGGGGACCGTTCGACGGAGCGGGCGCGGCCGCGGAGCAGCTCGCCGGCGCGGGCGATGCCCAGGTGGAAGCCGTGACCCACCTTGCGTTCTGGCTCGGCCTCGCGGTGGGGGCGATCCCGATCCTGATCGTGCTCGGGTTCTACCTGCCGCTGCGGATCCGGTTCGCGCGTGAGGCGACCGCCGGGCAGCGGTTCATCGACGACGCCGACGACCTCGACCTGTTCGCCCTGCGTGCCATGGCACGACAGCCGATGCACAGGCTGGCCCGGATCAGCTCGGACCCGGCCGGCGCCTGGCGGCAGCGAGACGCAGCCGTGATCCGTGCCCTGGCCGAGCTCGAGCTCAAGGACGCCGGGCTCGGCACCCCTCCTCGGTAGGGTTCTGGACATGAGCCCTGCCCCGAACGTGGTGCTGAACAACGGCGTCGAGATCCCACAGCTCGGCTACGGCGTCTTCAAGGTCCCGGCCGAGGAGACGAGACAGGCGGTGCTCACGGCGCTCGACGCCGGGTACCGGCTCATCGACACAGCGGCCATGTACGGCAACGAGGCGGGTGTGGGGATCGCGGTCCGCGAGTCCGGGCTGCTGCGGGACGAGGTCTTCGTGACCACCAAGGTCTGGTACACCGACCAGGGCTACGACCGGACCATGCGCGCCTTCGACGCGAGCATGGACCGGCTCGGCTTCGACATGCTCGACCTCTACCTCATCCACTGGCCGAACGCGGCGCGCGACCTCTACGTCGAGACGTGGAGCGCCATGGAGCGGCTCTACCTCGACGGCAGGGTGCGCGCGATCGGGGTGTCGAACTTCCAGCCCGAGCACCTGCGCCGGCTGGTGGACGTGTCCGAGGTCGTGCCCGCGATCAACCAGGTCGAGCTGCACCCGTACCTGCAGCAGAGCGAGGTCCGGAAGGCCGACGACGAGCTCGGTGTCCGGACAGAGGCATGGGCACCGATCGCGCGTGGGGGCACGCTCCTGCGGGACCCGGTGGTGGTCGGCCTCGCGGACAAGCACGGCCGTACGCCGGCCCAGGTGGTGCTGCGCTGGCACGTGCAGACGGGGAACGTCGTGATCCCCAAGTCGGTGACCCCGGCGCGGGTGAGGGAGAACGCCGACATCTTCGACTTCTCGCTCGGCGAGGAGGACATGTCGGCCTTGGGCAGGCTCGACCGCGGCGAGCGGACGGGACCGCATCCGGACCGGATGGGCTGAGGGTCGCGGCCCGGCCGCGAACACGAGTGGTCGGTCAGGCACCGACGCCTGCTCACCGGCGGTTCACGCGCCGGACGCCTCCTTCGCGCAGGCTCGAGACATGAGGATCCCGTTCAGCATCCTGGCCTCGCTGGTCGTCTACTTCGTCGTCGGCTCGAGCTTCCCGTGGGTCGCCGGCAACATCGTCGAGGCGGTCGGTCCCTGACCGGGCTGCCCCGTAGCATGCGGGCATGGCTCGGACAGACGCGCGCAAGAAGGTCATCGTCGACGTCCTGGAGAACGCCTTCCAGGACCTGATGCACGCCAACCCGCAGGCGTTCCGGGTGAAGTACCGCAAGATGGCGGCCGACCCGTTCGCCTTCTTCCGCGGGACTGCCTGCCTGTTCCACTCCGACGTCACCCGGGCCGAGGACTCGTTCACCGACGACCGGACCAGCCGCATCTGGATCCACGGAGACCTGCACGTCGAGAACTTCGGCACCTACATGAACTCCGACGGCCGCCTGGTCTTCGACGTCAACGACTTCGACGAGGCCTACATCGGGCACTTCAGCTGGGACCTGCTGCGGTTCGCGGCGAGCCTGGCGCTGATGGGATGGCAGAAGGCTCTGCCGGAGCAGTCGGTGCGCGATCTCGTCGCAAGGTACGTCCGCGCCTACCTCTCCCAGGTCAACCACTACCTCCGCTCGGACGACGATGACGACTTCGCGCTGCGACTCGACAACACCAGCGGTCCGGTCCTGGACGTGCTGACCCAGGCCCGTGGCTACAGCCGCAGCGCGCTGCTCGACGGGATGACCCGCATCGAGGACCATGTGCGCATGTTCAGCGAGGACGGCACGGTTCGCAGGCTCGGCAAGGCCGAGCGCCGCAAGGTGCTGCGGGCCTTCGAGAAGTACCTCGACACCATCCCGGAGTCGAAGAAGTTCGACCGCGAGCTGTTCTACGAGGTGCGTGACGTGGTCGGCAAGTCGGGGTTCGGCATCGGCAGTGCCGGACTCCCGGCGTACAACGTCCTGGTCGAGGGCTACAGCCAGTCACTCGACAACGACGTGGTCCTGTCGATGAAGCAGGCCAACGTGCCGGCACTGAGCAGGTTCGTGGAGACCGAGCCCGTGGAGCGCTACTTCGAGCACGAGGGCCACCGGACGGTCGTCAGCCAGCGGGCGCTCCAGGTCCACACCGACCCGCTGCTCGGCTACACCAGCATGGACGGCGTGGGGTACGTCGTCTCCGAGGTCTCGCCGTACGAGGCCGACCTCGACTGGTCCGACATCAACGAGCCCGACGACATGGCGCAGGTGGTCGACCTCCTCGGGCGTGCCACCGCGAAGGTGCACTGCGCATCGGACGAGGACAGCGAGCAGGACCTGGTGGGCTTCCAGGTCGAGGAGGCGATCGCCGGGGTCCTCGAGGGGCGTCGCCGCGAGTTCACCGAGGCGGTGGTCGACTTCGGCGTGAGCTACGCGATCGAGGCGCGCCGGGACCACAGCCTCTTCGTCGACGCCTTCCGCGAGGGTCGGATCGGGGGAGTGGCGGCTACCTGACGCGTGACGCGCCACCGCTCGGCGGCGCGACGAGGAAGCCGGGTGGCGGCCAGCCGCGCCCGGCGAATGCCTCGGCGATGGCGGCGCCGACGTGCTCCTCGGCGTCCTGTGGCACGAGCGCGATCGCGGAGCCACCGAATCCGCCACCGGTCATCCGCGCGCCGAGCGCGCCGTTGCGGCGAGCTGTCCCGACGACGAGGTCGAGCTCGGGGCAGCTCACCTCGAAGTCGTCGCGCAGGGAGTCGTGCGAGAGGTCGAACGTCTGCCCGAGCCCTTCGTAGTCGTCCGCCTTCAGCTGCCCGACCGCGAGATCGACGCGAGCCATCTCGGTGAGGACGTGACGCGCCCTCCGTCGGACCTGGTCGTCCGGGAGCGACTCGAGCGCCGCGGACGGGTCGGTCACGTGGCGGAGCGCCTCGACGCCGAGCTGCCTGGCCGCCTCTTCGCAGTCGTTCCGGCGCGCCTCGTAGCCGCCGTCCGTGAGCGAGTGCTGCGCCCGGGTGTCCACGACCAGGAGCTCGAGGCCGTGCGCGGCCGGGTCCCACGGCACCTGCTCGGTCGCCCAGTCCAGGCAGTCGAGCAGCAGGGCGTGCTCCGGCTCGGCGAGGAGGGACACGGTCTGGTCCATGCCGCCGGTCGGCGCACCCGCGACCTCGGTCTCCGCGCGGATGCATGCGGTGGCGAGGGTCCTGCGGACGGCAGGGGTGACGTCGACGCCCGCGACCTCGCACAGCCCGAGTGCCACCGAGCACTCCAGCGCGGCCGAGCTCGACAGCCCCGCGCCGACGGGCACCCTGCTGTCGACCACGATGTCGAGGCCCGGCAGCTCGACGCCGTCCTTGCCGAGAGCCCAGACCACGCCGGCCACGTAGGCGGCCCAGCCCTCCACGTCACCGGGGCCGACGGCGTCCAGGTCGCCGTACCAGGGCTGGTCCTGCTGCAGGCTGGTCACCGAGAGGCGACGGTCGTCGCGGGGAGCGAGCGCGGCGTACGTCGCGTGGGGGAGTGCCATGGGGAGGCACTTGCCCAGGTTGTAGTCGACGTGCTCGCCGATGAGGTTGACCCTGCCGGGTGCCCGGAAGCACCCGACCGGCTCACGTCCGTGCAGGGACGTGAACCTCGCGACCAGCGCGTCCGCGATCTGACGGCGGTCACCGGAGGGGACGTGGTCGATGCGCATGCGGCAACCCTACGGGTGCCACCTCTCGTGGGCCGTTGGCTGCCCGGAGACCCTGTAGCATGCTGACCTCGTGCGCTTCCACAACGAGTTCCGGCCGCCCTACGACCTGACCTACAGCGACGTCTTCATGGTCCCTGGTCGCTCCGACGTCGGGTCCCGCTACGACGTCGACCTCTCCACCAGTGACGGGTCGGGTACGACGATCCCGCTGGTCGTCGCGAACATGACAGCGGTCTCGGGTCGCCGGATGGCGGAGACCGTCGCTCGCCGGGGAGCCATCTCGGTGATCCCCCAGGACATCCCGCTGCCCGTGGTGGACGACGTCGTCTCGTGGGTCAAGGCGAGGGACCTGGTCTTCGACACCCCGATCACGCTGGACCCGCACCAGACCGTCGGGGACGCGCTGGCGCTGCTGCCCAAGCGCGCCCACCGGGCGGCGTTCGTGGTGGAGGACGGCCGCCCTGTCGGGATCGTCACCGAGGACGACTGTCTCGGCGTGGACCGGTTCACGCAGGTGCAGCAGGTGATGAGCACGAAGATGGTCACCCTTCCCGACACCGTCGAGCCGCGCGCCGCCTTCGAGCAGCTGCACGACGCCAGGCGCCGGGTCGCGCCCGTGGTCGGTGCGGACGGTCGGCTCCGCGGCGTCCTGACGCGCACGGCCGCCCTGCGCTCGACCCTCTACGCGCCCGCGGTGGACCCGGCGGGCCGGCTCCGGATCGCGGCGGCGGTCGGGGTCAACGGCGACGTCGCCGCCAAGTCCGAGGCCCTGCTGGCCACCGGGGTCGACTGCCTCGTGGTGGACACCGCGCACGGCCATCAGGACCGGATGCTCGACGCCCTGGCCGCGGTCCGGTCGGTCAGCCCGTCCGTGCCCGTCGTCGCCGGGAACGTGGTCTCCGCGGAGGGGGTCCGCGAGCTGGTCGAGGCGGGTGCCGACATCGTCAAGGTGGGCGTCGGGCCCGGTGCGATGTGCACGACCCGGATGATGACCGGTGTGGGCCGGCCCCAGTTCTCCGCGGTCCTCGAGTGCGCGGCTGCCGCGCGCGAGCTCGGCAAGCACGTCTGGGCCGACGGGGGAGTGCGCCACCCGCGCGACGTTGCCCTCGCGCTCGCCGCCGGGGCGTCCGCGGTGATGATCGGGTCCTGGTTCGCGGGCACCTACGAGTCCCCGGGTGACCTGCACCTCGACCCCGACGGGAACGCCTACAAGGAGAGCTTCGGCATGGCCTCCGCCCGGGCCGTGGCCAGCCGCACCAGCACCGAGACCGCGTTCGACCGGGCCCGGAAGGGCCTCTACGAGGAGGGCATCTCGTCGAGCCGGATGTACCTCGACCCCGACCGTCCTGGGGTGGAGGACCTGATCGACCAGATCTGCGCCGGAGTCCGTTCGGCCTGCACCTACACGGGCGCTCGCACGCTGGAGGAGTTCCACGCGCGGGCGACCGTCGGCATCCAGTCGGCGGCGGGCTTCCACGAGGGGCGCCCACTCCCCGCCGGCTGGTGACTGGCCGCCTTCACGGCGCGGAGACGCGAGCGGGGCCGTGCGACGGTCCAGGGCAGATGCCCCGGGCCGCCCACACGACCCCGCGTCACCCGTCCGTGTCAGCGAGCGATGTCCGCGCTCCTGCTCGGCCGGTCGTCACCACCGGCGAGCACCGAGTCGTCGCTCGACCGGACCGTGAGCTCGAAGTCGTCGCCGTGCAGGGTCACACCCGTGACGACCGCCTGCTCGACCGCGTCGCGCGCGTAGCGCCTGCGCACCATCAGCGGATCGTGCCGCAGGTCCTTCACCAGGGCCACCGAGAGCCCGACCATCACGATCGCGAACGGCAGTGCCGCGACGATGGTGATGTTCTGCAGGCCCGTCAGGGCGGAGTCTCCACCGACGAGCAGCATGACCGCTGCAACGCCTCCGGTGGCGACACCCCAGAAGATGACCGTGCTCTTGCTGGGCTCCAGAGCGCCCCGCTCCGACAGCGAGCCCATCACGATCGACGCCGCGTCGGCGCCGGAGACGAAGAAGATCGCCACGAGCACCATGACCAGGATGCTGGTGATGGTCGCGAGGGGAAGCTCGCCCAGCATCGCGAAGAGCTGACCCTCGGACGAGGAGGCCCCCGCGATGTCGGCGCCCTTCTGCTGGATGTTGATCGCAGCGCCTCCGAAGATCGCGAACCAGACCAGGCTGACGAGGCTCGGGACGAGCAGCACGCCGGTGACGAACTGGCGGATCGTGCGGCCGCGCGAGATCCGGGCGATGAACATGCCCACGAACGGCGTCCACGACAGCCACCATGCCCAGTAGAAGACCGTCCACCCCGAGAGCCACTCGGCCATGCCGTTCCCGCCCGCGGCGTCGGTGCGGGCCGACATCATGGCGAGGTCCTGGAAGTAGCTGCCCACTGCTGTGGGGACCAGGTCCAGCATGAACACCGTGGGTCCGGCGACGAACACGAACACCGCGAGAGCCAGCGCGAGCACCATGTTGATGTTCGACAGCCACTGGATGCCCTTGGCGACACCGGACACCGCGGAGGCGATGAAGGCGATGGTCAGCACGACGATGATGCCGACGAGCAGCCCGTTGCCCAGCTTGCCGAGGCTCGAGACGATCTGGAGACCGCTTCCGATCTGCAGAGCGCCGAGACCGAGGGACGCAGCGGAGCCGAAGAGCGTGGCGAAGATCGCGAGGATGTCGATGACGCGACCAGCGGTTCCACTGGCGCGCTTCTCACCGATGAGCGGGGCGAACGCCGAGCTGATCAGCTGCGAGCGGCCCTTGCGGAAGACGCCGTATGCCACCGCGATGCCGACCACCGCGTAGATCGCCCACGGGTGGAGCGTCCAGTGGAAGAGCGTCGTGGCCATGGCGGTCTGCACGGCCTCCGGGTTGCCGGCCCCGCCGGTCCCGGGTGGCGGGGTCATGTAGTGCGTCAGCGGCTCGCTCACGCCGTAGAACATGAGGCCGATGCCCATGCCGGCGCTGAACATCATCGCGACCCACGAGACCGTCTTGAACTCCGGCTCCTCGTCGTCGTTTCCGAGCGGGATGCTCCCGAACCGGCCGGCGGCGAGCCAGATCACGAAGACGACGAACGCCGAGGCCAGGAGGACGAAGAGCCACCCCATGTTGTGCACGGTCCAGCCCAGCGCGCTCGTGGACGCCGTGCCGAGGGTCCGCGTGTCGAGGAACCCCCAGAGCAGGAAGCCGATGGCCAGGGCCGCGGTGACCCCGAAGACGGTCTTGTCGAGCTTCCCGGGGTTGCGCCCGTCCGACTCGGTGACCGGGACATCGAGCGCGGGGTGTACTGCTTCGTTGTCGGTCTCTTGCTGGGACCCGTTCCTGGGGTCTCTTTCGGTACTCACTTGAGTTGCCACAGTTGATGCGCCGTTTCCAGCGCTCCTCCGTTCCAGCGGCTAGCAGACATGGGCAGCCATGACACATACCCGAATTCGGGGTGATTACACCGATGTGGCGGTACTCACGCGGGCTTCCGAAGCGAGCACGACCACTCGTCCGGCCTACTCGTCGGCAGTGACTGACACCAGCGTGTGCTGTGTTCCCCTGCTGTCGTGAGGTGCCCGGCACGTGAGTCGCTCGGGTACGTCGAGCGTGCTGCGGACGCGCACCGTCCACGAGCGGCGCTCCGTCCTGAAGACGCACGTCGTCTCCTCGCCGCGCCGGCCCCAGGAGTCCAGGGACAGCGCTACGAGGTGGCCATCAGGTAGCAGGCGGCGCAGGAGGATCTCCGCGGCCTGGACGCCGAACGGGTAGCCGGACCTGCCCCGGAGCCGCTCCAGGTCGAGCCATCCGTCGCGATGTCGACTCGCGAGGGTCACCGCCGATGCGGCGTCCAGCCGGCCGTAGTAAAGGCCCTCTGGCAGTATGAGCAGGTTCCCCGCGAACCGGTCGCCCCCGATGTGGCTGACCTCCCAGGTGTCCTCAGGAGCGTGCTCGGCGAGCGCCGCGGCGACGGGACGTCCGCGCTCGGCGCAGCAGACGTCGTGCCTGCCGTGCGTGCACACGAGGAACAGCGGCCGGTGGTGGGGAGTGAGCCCGGGGGACCTGCCCTGGCCGAGCGGTGCGAGGTCGATGTCGAGGAGTTGCTCCGGCTCCTCGACCCGGGTGGTCTCGGCCCAGGGGCGTGCGGGGTCGGCGTGGGCGACGTACACCTGGAGGGGCCCTGGGCGTGGCCGTCCGTGCCGGCGTATCGCCAGCGGCCGGACGCCGTGCTGCCGCGAGCGCGACGAGAGCTCCCTCATGACAGACCTGGGCAGCCGGTTCTCCAGCACGGCGTTGCTGCCCCAGGGGCCGGGGACCTCGACGAGGAGGTACGCGCGCACCGTCGACGCGGTGCCGTGCAGCGGCTCGCCGCGGTCCTCACTGCTGCCCGAGCAGCGGAAGGTGGGGCTCAACCGGCGATCCGTAGCAGTCCCTCGCGGACCAGCCTTCGGGTGAGCACCAGACGGCTCTCCGCGTCGAGCCAGGGCTCGAGGTCGCGGGGAGCGAAGGCCGTTGTCTCCCGAACGAACGCCATGACGTCCGTGACCCGGGAAGGCATCCGCAGCTCGCGGTCGCCGAGGAGGACTCGCAGGTGGCCGCCGTCGGGCACCAGCACGCAGGTGGCAGTCGCGCGGCGCTCGAGTCGTGTGCCGTCGCTGATCCCGGAGAGCCGGAGCCGGTCGCTCAGGCCGCCCGCGAGAGTTGTGCTGCGGTCGGTGAGGAACCTCTGAGCGGCCTCGTCGGCGAGCGTCCGCGGGTCGAGCCGGTCGACCTCACCCGCCAGGGTTCGAAGCCGGTGGCTGAGCTCCGTCGCCAGGCCAGCGGTGTCGTCGGGGTAGCCGGCAGGCAGATGGCCGTCGTACTCCGGGTCCCGGAGCAGGTCGTCCACGGCGTGCTTCAGCAGGTGACGCCAGGTCAGCTGGTTGATGCCGACGGTGACGTGCAGGGAAGCCGAGTCCTGCGCCCGCGCGGCATGCGGTGTGCCGGTGGGGAGGTACATGCAGGTGCCAGTCTCCATCCGCACCGCGCGCACGCCGGTCTCGTCGTGCACCTCCCACATCTTCGTCCCGTGGGTCTGGAAGACGAAGACGTCGTGGGAGTCGCTGTGGACCGCGAAACCCTGGGAGCCGGGCGGCGTGAGGTACGCGTTGGCCTGGCAGGGGTGCCCCAGGGACAGCTCCAGCTCTCGGACGAGACGGGTGAGCGGGGCCCAGTAGCGGTGCAGTCCCTGCAGGACGACCGTCGCGCCGTCCTCGAACAGGTCGATGACCTTGCGTGCGTCGACGAGTCCGGTCAACGGCTGGCCCGCGAGCGAGGCCTGCCGCGTGAACCGTGCCTGGGGCAGGACGGTGCCGTCCCTGGCCAGCCGCAGCGCAGGAGCACGCAGCGCGGTGCTCGTGAGGAGGTGGTCGACGTCGTCGAGGGAGAGCAGGCGCGTCAGCTCGGCGGGTTCCGCGGAGTGGACGTGCACCTGTGACGCCCAGACCTTCTCGACGAAGGCCCGGGCGTCACCACTGAGCAGGGTCAGGGCCGCCAAGGTCAGATCGCTGCTCCGGCGTCGACCGAGTCACCGTCGGTGCTGTCGGTCGAGTCACCGTCCGCGTCCGTACCGTCCGCGTCGGTGGAGTCGCCGTCGGTGCTGTCGGCGGCGTCGCCATCCGTCCCGTCGGCGTCGGTCCCGTCGGCGTCGGTCCCGTCGGCGTCGGTCCCGGGGAGGGGGTCGCCTCCGGCCCCGGTCACAGTCTCAATGTCGTCGTCGCGCAACGGTTCTTCTGGCGTCGTGGTCATCGAGCCTCCTTCGGTCGACGGCGCACGGTGCGCCGTACGCCGGGCCCTTACCCGGCGGTAGGCGACGCAAACGCGAGGTGCTCAGGCCCTGGCCGCGATCCCGTCAGACCGGATCGCCACGATCGCGATGTCGTCGCGCTGGAAGCACTCCACCGCACCACGCACCCGCTCGACGACCTCGATGGGTGAGAGGCCCTGGCACTGACCGAGCAGCCGGACCAGGCCGCGATCTTCGAGGCGCTCCGGATAGCCGGAGTCGAGCAGGCCGTCGGTGAACAGGAGCAGCATGTCGCCGGCGGCGAGCCGCACGGTGGTCTCGGTGACGTCGACCTCGTCGAAGACGCCGAGCAGGGTTCCGGGCTCACCGACGGTCTCGACCGCTCCGCTCGCGCGGAGCACGACCGGATTGGGGTGTCCGGCCGCGGCGAACGCGATCTGGGTGCACTCAGGACCAGGCCGCACGCGAGCGAAGAGGGCGGTCACGAAGGGCGCGTCCGGGGCTGCGGAGACGTCCCTCAGCAACGTCTGGTTGACCACCTGCAGCGCCTCCGCGGGGGCAGGCTGCTGGATCGCGGCGGCGCGGAGCGAGTACCTCGCGCCGCTGGTCCGGCTCGCAGCCTTCGGGCCCTTGCCACAGACGTCGCCGATCACCAGGCCCCACGAGCTGCTGTCGATGGGGAAGATGTCGTAGAAGTCGCCCCCCACCTCGTACTTGCTGGCCGGGTTGTAGGAGGCGGCCATGTTCACGTAGGGGATCACGGGCATGTTCGGCGGCAGCAGGCTCCGCTGCAGTGCGTCGGCGAGGTGTTGCACCTCGCTCAGCCGGTTCTCGGCGGAGGTCACGGCGCGGCGCGCGTTGAGGCGGAGCTCGAGCTGCTCGACCACGAGCTGGGCGAGGCCGCGCAGGATCCTGGTCTGATGCTCGGTCACCTCCCGGGGCTCGTGGTCGATGACGCAGAGCGTTCCCAGGTTGTGACCGTCATGTGTGGTCAGGGGGTGCCCGACGTAGAACCGCAGACCGAACTCGCCGGCGACGAGTGGGTTGGCCAAGGTGCGCGGGTCCGTGATTGCGTTCTCCACGACCCACGTGTCGTCGTTGAAGATGGCGGACGCACACAGGCCGGGGTCACGCGGTATCTCACTGACGTCGAGGCCATGGTGCGCCTTGAACCAGATCCGGTCCTCGTCGACGATGCTCACGATGGCGATGGGGACGTCGACCAGCTCCGCGGCGAGCGCGGCGAGCTGGTCGAAGGCGCCGTCGGCCGGAGTGTCGAGGATGTCGTACCGATAGACCGCGGCAAGGCGAGCGGCCTCCTGCAGGGTGGACTCGGCGTCAGCGTCGTCGGACGTCGGTGTCACCGGCTGGGGATGTGGAAGCACACCGCGACCTTAGACCACAGATGCCCCGACTTGTCCCCTGAGTCGCTTCTCACGCTCCCAGGCGACGATCGTAGGCTTGCCTGCTGTGACCGACCGGAGATCCTAGTCGGCTTGGCCACGCGGGCTCGAGGCTGCCCACGTGCCGTGGCCTCCATCCCGGTCGTGGTGACCGGGATGGGCAAGACGGCAGCGGCCGTCGCCACCACCCGGGCGCTCGTGGGCCGTGACCACGGGCGACTGGTCGTCGTGAACATAGGCACCGCCGGCGCGCTGCGTGACGGCATGGGCGGGATCTACCTCCCCGGGACGGCGGTCAACCACGACATGAACGCCGAAGCGATCCGGGCGCTCGGCTACGACCCGCAGGAGACGCTGCCCATCCGCGGAGGCGACGACACGGTCCTCGCCTCCGGTGACGTGTTCGTAGCGGATCCTCTGGTCCGCGCGGGTCTGGCGCAGCGCGCACACCTGGTGGACATGGAGGGCTACGCGGTCGCCTATGCGTGCCGCCAGCTCCGCGTGGCGGTGAGGTTGGTCAAGCACGTCTCCGACAACGCCGACGCCTCCGCCGTCGACTGGCCAAGCGCGGTTGCGTCGAGCGCGCGGGCGCTCGGCGACTGGGTGGAGCGTTTCCTCGACGAGAGGTCGAGCGCCCGGAAGCCCTGACATCATGGCTGGTCCAGTGCGTGCCGGGGTGCCTGTCGCGGATCTGGACCCGACCCCCCAGACTGGGGGGCGTGGGCGGGGTCGGACTCATTCTCGGCGCGGGCGGCGTGGTCGGTCAGGCATACCATGCCGGCGTCCTGGCGGCACTCGAGCACGACTGCGGATGGGACGCCCGGGACGTCGACGTCATCGTGGGAACCTCGGCAGGTTCGATCACCGGCACGCTGCTTCGCAGCGGCGTCCCTGCCAGCGAGCTCGCCGCGTGGACGGTCAAGGCACCGCTGGCGCCGGAGGGCAAGGTCCTGCGCGATATGTTCGGGACCGAGATCCCGGAGTTCGAGCCGTTCCGTGCTCTGCACCTGCTGCGCCGTCCGCCGAATCTCCCCGGCAAGGAGATGCTCCAGCATGCCCTGGTGAGGCCATGGCACTTCCGGCCGCTGGCAGCCGCTCTGGCCCTGCTGGCGCCAGGGCGCTACGACATCTTCGACCGGATCGCCGCCCTCGCCGAGGTCGAGGGGCACTTGTGGCCGGAGCGTGAGCTGTGGATCTGTGCCGTGCGTCGCCGCGACGGCAGACGGGTGATCTTCGGGCGTCCCGGGAGTCCAGAGGCGCCCCTGCACCTCGCCGTGGCCGCATCGTGCGCGGTGCCGGGCTACTTCGCCCCCGTGCGTATCCAGGACCACAGCTACGTCGACGGCGGCGCGCACTCACCCACCAACGCCGCGGTCCTGCGCGAGCGATCCCTGGACCTGGTCGTCGTCGTCTCGCCCATGTCGGGCCCGGCCCGCCTGCCGACCGACCTCTACGGAGCCTCCCGGCGGCACGCGGCCGGCGTGGCCCGGCGGGAGGTCAGAGCCTTGCGAGCGGGCGGTACGAAGGTTCTCGTGTTCAGGCCGGGCCGTCTGGAGCAGAAGGTGATGGGGAACGACTTCATGGCCCGCGACCACGTCGACGAGATCGTCCAGGAGTCCTTCCTCGCCGCCGGCGCCTACGCGGCGAGGGCGGAGGTCAGAGAGGTTCTCTCCTCGTTCGGCGGGAACGGGTGAGGGCTGTCAGCGACGGCCCCGCCGCCGACCGCCTCGTCCGGTGCCCGACCGCTGTGCCCGGCGTTTCGGCACCGGACCGGACGGGGTGGGCGCGGGCTTCTTCCGCGGGGACGAGTCGTCGCCGCCACGTGAGCTGCGCTCGGTACGTCCTCGCACGATGCCGATGAACGTCTCGACGCGCGTGTCCGTGGCCTCGGTCAGCCAGGCCAGCCCGATCTGCGACTCGGCGACATCCGTGACAGGTCGGTAGGCCACGTCCTTGCGGTGGTGGAGCCTGGCCACCGACATCGGCACGATGACCATGCCGGTGCCCGCGCCGATGGTCTCGAACGTCTCCTTCGCGGTCATGGGCGGTACGTCGGCCCGCGTGCCGTCGCGCACCTCGGTGGCGATGTCGCGCCACTCGGGCACCGTGTCCGGGTCCTGCAGGAGGTGCTCGTCGGCGAGGTCGGCGACCGAGACCTCCTCGAACGCCGTGACGACGTGTTCCCGTGGCACGACGACCACGGGAACTTCGACGTACAGGGGAATCAGGCTGAGGCCATCGCCCTCGACCGGCAGACGCACGAAGCACATGTCGGCACGCCCTTCGTGGAGTACCGCGAGCTGGTCCTCGACGGCGATAGCCGTGAGCTCGAGCGGGACACCCGGGACTCTCTGCTCCCAGATCCGACGCCACTTGTCCGGGGTCACGCCCGGAACGAAGGCGAGGCGAAACGGCACCGCCCCAGGCTAGTGCAGCGCGCCAATGATCCGGTGCGCCGGACCGGCAAGCCGTAACCACCTCGTCCCAGCGCCGTTGGTCGCTGCAAGTTTTCGGTCTGCGGAGTCCGACTGGCCGCCGGACCTGGGCCGACTCCATGCAACGAAGGGACCACGGATGAACCAGCAGCAAGAACTCGACCGGTCGATGACGGACCACTATTTGTACGAGCTCGCGGAGCACGTGCTCGCGGCACTCCAGATGGCTCTGGTCGGAGCCGGGGTGCCCGTGCTGGTGATCATGACCTACCTGTGGGTGACGACCCAGGACCTGCCGGGGGCGATGGCGGTCGCGTTGGTTGCGATCGCGGGCGCGTTCGTGGTTCTGGACAGGTACCGCGAAGGCATCCCGGGGGTTCCCGCACCGGGATCCGACCAGCTCGGCGAGCTCGAGCGGCTCTGAACCTGAAACGCAGACCGGCCCGACGGGGGATACGGGCCGGCCTGCGTGCTTCCAGTCTGTCCGCAGCGGGTCCTCGATACCCGGTACGGAAGTACGAACTTCCCTAGTACACCTGCGCTATTCGGGTCGGGAGGGGCCCGGGAGCCACGCCGTCACGATCGTCCCGCCCTGGTGGCGGCTGCGGATGGAGCACCGTCCTCCGGCCACCTCTGCCCTGTCCTGCATGCTGTAGAGGCCACGGTGCCCCGGTGTCGACTGAACGGGCTCGGGACCAAGGCCGACACCGTCGTCGGCGATGGAGACTTCGAGGCCGTTCTCCGAACCTGCGATGGTGACGACGACGTTTCGCGCCGAGGCATGCTTGCGGGCGTTGACCATCGCCTCTTTGGCGATGCGGTAGGCCACGGCGCGGGAGGCGTCCAGCACGTCCGGCTCCTGCTCGCCGTGGACGGCCCACCGGATGGCGGTGTTGTCGAAGATCTCGTCGGCGGCCCGGGACAGCGCGCCGGTCAGCCCACGTTCCAGATCCGGTGGTTCCAGGTCGAACAGAAGCGCGCGTAGTCGGTCAGTGGCACCCGTGACGCTGGTCTGGACCGGCACCAAGGCGTCGAGCAGGTCGGGCGCATGGTCGCGAAGCTGGCGTCGTAGCTGTCCCAGGCGGAGATCGACGGCAGCGAGAGCCTGCACGGGGTCGTCGTGGACGTCGGCGGCAATCTGCGTCCGCTCGGCATCCTGTGCATCGACCAGACGGGTGAGGAGCGCCTGCCGCTGGTCGGCCAGCTCCCGCAGGGCTGTCTCGGCAGTCAGTCGCTCGGTGATGTCGCGTTGCACGGTGGCCAGTGCGAACGGCTGGCCCGTCTCGGGATCGTGGATGAGGAAGCTGGCGATCGCGACCGGGATCGCCTCGCCGCCTCGGTGGTTGCGCAGGGTGGACTCTCCTTCCCAGTGGCCGTTCGCGATGACAGCGGGTTGTTCGACCTCCACGGACGCATCGAGTCCCTCGGGAGTCAGGTAGTCGGCGATGCGCGTGGTCGAGACATCGGTGTCGGGGTCCATGCCGATGAGGTCGCGCCCGGGCGGGTTGACGTACTTCACGGTTCCGTCCAGGGCGGCGATCGCGATGAAGTCGGGGGAGGCCTCCACGAGTGCCTTGAACTGCTTGAGGTCGGCGTTGGCGGCACGTAATGCCGCTTCCGTGGCGCGGATCTCCGTCACGTCCTGCCCGATCCACGCGGTTCCCAGTGCCGCTCCGGTGTCGGGATGGGAGAGGCGGAAGACGGCGACGTGCCCGATCGCTTCCTCGCCGGAGATCGACACAGTGAGGTCTCCCGACCAGCGGCCCGCCGTCTCCAGGGCGCCCCGCATCGCAGCCACAGTGGACTCTCCCGCATGGATGGCGATCGTCGTCCACACGTGTCCTCCCGACAGGTCGATGCCGTACTCGTGCACACGGGGGTTGACGTACACCATGTGGTCCTGGTTGTCGGTGATCGCGATGAGGTTGTCCGATGCGTCCGCGAGCGCCTGGAACTTCACCAGCTCCTCGCGTGCCTCGCGCTGGGCCTTCAGAAGCAGTGCGTTGTCGAGCGCCAGAGCGCACCTCTCGGCGATGTCCATGACCAGGGCGACGTCGTCCTCGGTGAACGCCTCCAGGTGATCGCCGCGAGCGACGTCGATCACCCCGATCAGGAGCCCGCGGGACCGAAGCGGCACCCGAAGACCCGTCTGCATGCCGAGGCTCTTCGCGAGACGAGCCGTGAGCTCGCCGGGGGCGACGCTCGTATCCCCGGCGGCGCCGAGGTCGAGGGTCTGCGGAGCGCTCAGCGCCTCCGCCTCGGCCATGTCCATCTGGACCGGCTGCCCGCCCGCGCCGACCGTCCAGTCGGGCGAGGGCGCGGGGACGTCGTCGTCGTACCAGAGCGCCCTCGGCTCGAGCCGTGCCCCGTCCGGCATACGTAGCCAGACGACCCCGACCTCGGCGACCGGCTCCGTCACCGAGCGGACCGCGACCCGTAGCAACGCCTCCGGATCGAGGACCTCCCGCGTGAGCGCCGCAGACAGGTCGGCAAGCAGGCTCGCCCGTTCCCTGGACGCCCGCGCCTCGCTCTCGATCCGTCTCTGCTCGGTCACGTCGGTGGACACCCCGAGCGCGCCGCTGACCGAGCCGTCGCTGTCTCGCACCGGTTGGTAGTAGACCCACAAGAGGCGCCCGCCGAACACACGCTCCACGGTGAAGGTCTCACCGGCCAGGGCGCGGCGAAGCGAGTCCTGGGCGGACGGGTTGTCGCGGTACACGGCGAACAGGTTCTGGCCGACGAGCTCACCGGGCTGCAAGCCCAGATCTTTCAGGCCGTCGCCGATCGACAGTGTGCACATTCCGGTGGCGTCGATGCCGAAGATCACCTGAGGGCCGACAGCCGGACCCCTCTCACTGGCCTGCCGCATCTTGCGCCCCCTCCGCCTCGTTCCCGGCGGGACGCGCCGAAGACGATTGCTCTCCGCCATCGTAGGCTCGACGACCCTGTGTCGGCGGTCGGGTGCGCTGTTCTGGGCCGTCGACCGTCACTCTCGTCTGACGGGGGCACGCAGGACCGCCCGCAGCGCACCCGCGGCGGCCGGAGTGGCGAGGATGACCTCCCCGTCCACACAGCGGACCAGCAGGTCGGGGAGGGCGTCGCCGACGCGCCCTTTCGTCAGGTAGCCCACGGCTCCGGCGCGCAGCATCTCCTCGACGACCGACGAACCCGAATGCGCGGAGATGGCCACCACGGCCGGTGGATGCGGCAGAGCAGCCATCGCCTCGGCCGCCGCGTGCCCGCCGCCGGGCATGTGGACATCGAGCAGCACGACGTCGAGCTTGGTCTCAGTGGCAATGCGATGGGCCTCGGCCCCGGTCATCGCGGTGCCGGCGACAGTGAACCTGGGGTCGTCCTCGAGCACGCTGACGAGGGCCGAAAGCATCTCCGGATGGTCGTCGGCGATCAAGACCCGGATGCGTCGCATCTTCGTTCCCCTAGGACCTGGTCGCGCCCCCTGCGGCGACACCTCTCATCTTGCATCACATTCCCGGGAGACGTGCGGGTACCGGCGCGCCAGAGGCCCTAGCGCCTGCATACTAGACGCGGCAGATGCCGAGCAGCACTGGCCGGGGGGAGGGGGATCGTGGACGTGAAGCACGACAATACGCCGCAACCCGCCGAGCGATCGGACGAGGGTGGCCAGCCGATTCGCGTGCTCATCGTCGACGACCACGAGGTGCTGGCCGCCAGTCTCGCGCGAGTTCTCGACGAGGAGCCCGACATGGTTTCGGTGGGTTTGGCGGACAGCCTGGCGCAGGCGCGCGCACGGGTGACCACAGCGGCTCCCGACGTGCTGCTGCTCGACCGCAGGCTGCCCGACGGCGACGGTGTCGCCGCGATCCCGGAGCTCCGCGCTCTCCGGCCGAGCATGAACGTCGTCGTCCTGACCGCCGCTGTCGCCGACAACGTCCTGGTCCAGGCCATCGAGGCGGGGGCCGCGGGCTTCGTCTCCAAGACCCGCGGTCTCTCCGAGGTCACCGCTGCTGTGCGCGCGGCGGCCGCGGGGGAGTCCGTCATCTCTCCCGAGATGCTGTCGCGGCTCCTGCCGAAGCTGAGCCGGTCGTCGGGGCCGGAGCCGGACCTGACCAAGCGCGAGCAGGAAGTGCTGAGCATGCTGGCGCAAGGTCTTTCGAACGCAGCGATCGCGGAGAAGCTGACGGTGAGCGTGCACACCGTGCGGAACCACATCGCGAACCTCTCGGCGAAGCTCGGCGCGCACAGCAAGCTGGAAGCTCTGTCCATCGCCGTACGCCGGGGGCTCTACCCGGGGCTGTGAGCGACCGTGCGTCGTCAGCGCCGCAGGTTGGTGCATCGGCACTAGCGAAAGGGGCGCATTCGCCTCTGAGCCCGTCGAGGTCTGAGGGCGACCATGGAGGAGTGTTCCAGGACGCCGATCTTCCAAAGCCCCTAGAAGGCCGTCGTCCTGGACATACCGCGAGCAGCGTCGGGGATCGTGGCGTCAGGATGCGCAACGACCGGGACCTACGGGGCCCCTGACCCGCTGGTGCCGGAGCGGCTCCTGCCTTGTGTCGCGGCAACCGACGCGCTCGCGGTGTTCTCTCCCTCTCCCTCGGTCTCGTTGCCGGGCCGGCTTGGAAGTGAGCTCACCCTGGATCCTGCCGCAGCTGGCCGACGGTTCGGGGGAGTGGCTCGAAGCCCGGGGTGGTCGCGAGGTGCACGTTGAGGCTGGCGACCGCGCGGGCGTGCGCCCGACGCAGCCCTGTGGGTTGCAGCGGCATGCCGGCCGGTCGTCGCGCACCGGCGCCGTCGTGGTTTGCGGCCAGCGAGACCCACAGCGAGCGGGTGCGTGGAGTCTTCTCCGTGAGCTCGGCTCGAACCTCCAGCCAGTGCCGCAGGGTTGCGACGGCAGAGTGGGAGAGAGGGACCGTCCGGGGTGCCGGGAGAATGCGGGCCGAGGGCGGGCGGGGCTGGTAGGTCACCGTCCCGGCTGCCAGGTCGAGATCCTCGGGCCTGAGTGCCGCGAGCTCGCCGCTGCGCATTCCGGCCTCGTGGACCAGGACGGCCATCGCGGCCGTACGGACATCGGCAGGCTTCGCGTCGACGGGCAGCGCTCGCCATCTCCAGTGGCGTAGGGCCAGTGTCGCCGCCCGCTCATCGACACGCGGACGGAGATCCGGCAGACCGACGGCGTCCGGGACGGGGTCGGCGATGCCGGCGGCCTCTGCGAGCAGCTTCAGGCAGGCTCGTCGTACACGCCTCGTCGCGTCGGGGGAGGGCCGCTCGGCGGCACCCCTCTGGCGGAGGGCGCCTCTGTCTGCCTCCGCGAGGTAGTGCGACACGAAGTGGGCGTCGAACCAGGCAGCGGTGGTGGTCGGGCGCTGCGGGTGGGGGAGAGTGGCCGCGAACGCGGCCATCTCGGACACCACCCAGGCCAGCTGTCGCGATCGGCTGCTGCTCCGGCCCGCCTGGGAGGTGTTGAGGCATTGAACGAGCGACGGTGCTGATCCGGTGTTGTCCACGAAACATAGATAACAGGCCCCCACGCCTCCGTCCGCCCGACACGCCAGCGTCGGCACAGAAGACCGACCCCGACCCTGCCGCGTCACCTCCGGCAGCGACGAGAGGGGAGCGCTGGGCGGCCTGGCTTGCCACGCACGAAGGTCTGGGACCACAACCACCCCGACCTTCACCGGTTCCGGGGAGTAGGTCCCGATCTCTGGCGGCTGCCGAGGCTGCGCAGGAACCTATCGGCGCTGCCGGCTCACCCATGGACCAGGCGCAGCTCGCCGGCAGACCGGGGGAGGGACCCGAAGCCCGTGTGCCAGAGGGTTGAGCCCGGAACCACGTGGGCGCAGGTCCGACGGGACCGGGTCGGCCGCAGCGGCACGCCTTGTCTGCCGGCGGAAGGCGGCGACCCAGTCACAGCGGCTTGCTCGACGCCGTTCTCGAGCAGATAACAGGCCCGAACGCGCTCCTTGGCGAGCAACCCAACGCCTAGTCCCCACAGCACCTGCAGTCTCTGCCAGGCCAGACCCAGCAGCGAAGAACCGGGGGGCCCACGCTGGCGGTGCACCCTTGCATGAACCGCCAGCGGCTGGACGTGGACCTCTGCCGCACCCGTGTCCGGGACCAGCTCGGAGCGCATCTCTGCACAGGACTTTGTGCCCGTGACGCCCTGCAGCGCCCCGCTCATACTGAGACCTCGAAGGAGTCGGTTCCGTGAACGAAATGATCGAACTCAGCGTGGCGGAGTGCCAGGACCATCTCGAGAGGGGCGGGGTGGGCCGCTTGGCGTTCATCACTCCCAAGGGGCTCCGGATCGTGCCTTTGAACTTTGCCAGCAACCCGGGCGTCATCGTGTTCCGCACTGTGGCGGACTCCGAGCTGGGCACCTACGGGGAGGGGGCCGAGGCAGTGTTCGAGATAGACGAGATCGACCATGTGGCGGAACAGGGGTGGAGCGTCGTCGCCTTCGGTCGGCTCGAACGTCCCTCCGACGTGGACGACGTGTGGGACGGACGAGGCTGGCGCAACCCCACCCCTTGGAGCGGTGGTCACCGCAACTTCCACATGCAGCTGCGCTGGAACGTCCTCACCGGTCGACGCTTGGTTGGGCGAACCGCGTAAGCGCGCTGTGACCCATGACTGCTCGCGTCTCCTGCGAGATGAATGCGAGATGAAAGGGCGGAGCACGCGATTGCGCCCGGCGAGGGCAGTCCTGCCGGTCGCGCACTGGTTACTCGGGGGTAAGAACCGAACGACAGCCAAGCCTGGGTCCTTCGGCCCATGCCAACCCTCTGTGTTCGCGGCTTAACGTTCAAGGGCGAGGCGAGTTCCTCGCCGAAATGGAGTTCAGGCCTATGAAGATCGTGGTGCTTGTCAAACACGTTCCAGAACCCACCGCCGCATGGCGGTACGCAGACGACCACACTCTTGACCGGGCGAGCGTGGACGGACGACTCTCCGAGCTGGACGAGTACGCGGTCGAGCAAGCCATCTCCCTGGTCGAGAACGGTTTACCGGCAACGGTCACGTTTCTCACGATGGGTCCCGCGCGTGCGGAGGACGGCCTCCGCAAGGCACTGGCCATGGGAGGGGACGACGCCGTCCACATCAGCGACGAGGTCCTGCACGGCTCGGACTCGCTGGCGACCTCGTTGGTCCTGGCGCACGCCGTCGAGCGAGTCGGCTTCGACCTGATTGTGTGCGGGATGGCCTCCACGGACGCGGAGATGTCTGTGGTTCCGGCGATGATCGCCGATCGCCTCGGTGTCCCGCAGGTCACGATGGCGAGCGGGCTGTCCGTCGCCGACGGCTCGGTGACAGTCCGCCGCGACGGCGACAGCGCTGTGGAGGAGGTCGTCGCAGAGCTGCCGGCCGTGGTCTCCGTGACCGACCAGACGGGAGAGGTCAGGTACCCGTCCTTCAAGGCGATCATGGCCGGCAAGAAGAAGCCGGTGACCACCTGGAGCCTTGCCGACCTCGGCATCGGCCCAGACCAGGTTGGGGCGGCCGGTGCTGCCACCGCGGTGCGTTCCGCGGCTCCCAAGCCTCCGCGCCAAGCGGGCTCCCTCGTGGTCGACGACGGCGAGGCCGCGGTGCACGTGGCCGACTTCCTCGTCGCCCAGAAGCTGCTCTGACCCGAATCGAAAGTACGATTTTCCTAGGAGACTCCCGTGGCTGAGGTCCTGATCCTGGTAGAACGTAGCGACGGCGCGGTCCGCAAGGCCACGCTCGAGCTGCTCACGCTCGCGCGCAGACTCGGAGCGCCTGCAGCGCTCGTCTTTGGCCCGGCGGACGACGCGATGATGAAGGTGCTCGGTGAGTACGGCGCCGCCAAGGTGTACGTCGTCGACGACCCTGCCCTCGAGGAGTTCCTGGTCGCTCCGAAGGCCGAGGCGCTGGTGACCGTCGTACGACGAACCTCACCGGCGGCCGTGCTGGTCACCGCCGGACGCGAGGGCACCGAGGTCGCGGCACGCGCCGCCGTACGCCTCGACTCCGGCATCATCACCGACGCGGTCGACGTAGTACCGGGGGAGGGCGGCCCGCTGGTCACGCAGTCGGTCTTCGCGGGCACGTGGACCACCGAGAGCCAGGTGGTGCGGGGCACGTCGATCATCACGGTGCGGCCGAACGCCGTAGCGCCCGAGGCCACGCCCGTGGAGCCTGTCGTCGAGGCCCTCGACGTCGAGATCAGCGAAGCAGCGCGGGGCACGCGGATCGTGCGACGCACTCCGAAGACCGGCACCGGAAGGCCCGACCTCACCGATGCTTCGATCGTCGTCGCCGGTGGGCGCGGTATGGGCTCCGCGGAGGCCTTCGGCCTGCTTGAGCAGTTGGCCGACGAGCTAGGTGGTGCCGTGGCGGCGTCGAGGGCTGCGACAGACCTCGGCTGGTACGGCCACGACTTCCAGATCGGGCAAACGGGCAAGACAGTCGCCCCCCAGCTCTACTTCGCGAGTGGCATCTCCGGGGCGATCCAGCACCGCGCCGGAATGCAGGGGTCGCGCACGATCGTGGCGATCAACAAGGACGCGAAGGCCCCCATCTTCGCTATCGCAGACCTCGGCGTGGTGGGCGATGCTCACGCGGTGCTGCCTGCACTGCTCGCCGAGGTCAAACGCCGTAAGGGATAGGCAAACAGAACGGAGACCTGGGGAGGGGCCGTGATACCGCGACTGACCGTCGGTCTGGCCATGACGGCCGTGGCGTTCTGGTTCGCCGGGCGCCGGCTGTTCATGCTCTACCGACTCGGACGGGCTGGGCAGCCCGTCGAGCCCGGCCGCACCGACAACGTCGGCACGCGGCTCATGGCCGAGGTCGTCGAGGTGCTCGGGCAGCGCAAGCTCTTGAGGTGGACGGTGCCAGGCATCGCTCACGTGCTCACCTTCTGGGGATTCATCCTGCTCATGCTCACCCTCGTCGAAGGCTACGGGGGGCTGTTCGACCGGGACTTCCACATCCCCCTCGTCGGGCAGCAGCCCTGGCTGGGCTTCCTGGAGGACCTGGTGGCCGTCCTGGTCCTCGTGTCCGTCGTGGTGTTCGCGGGGATCCGGCTCGTGCACTCACCGCACAGGGAGGGACGGGGGTCGCGCTTCTTCGGGTCCCATCTCGACGCGGCCTGGCTGGTCCTGTTCATGATCTTCAACGTGGTCTGGAGCCTGCTGCTCTATCGGGGGGCGCAGGTCAACGCCGGGGTCTTTCCTTACGAACGCGGAGCGTTCGCATCCGAGTGGGTAGCCGGACTCCTCGAACCGCTCGGGACCGACGCCAACGAGGTGATCGAGACGGTAGGCATCCTCGTGGCTCTCGGCATCATCCTGGGCTTCCTCGTGCTCGTGGTCTACAGCAAGCACCTGCACATCATCACCGCGGTCCTCAACGTCGCCTTCTCCCGCCGCCCGAATGCCCTCGGCCCGCTGCTCCCGGTGCACTCGGGTGGAGCACCGGTGGACTTCGAGAACCCTGGCGAGGAGGACCTCATGGGCCGCGGCGCCATCGAGGACTTCACCTGGAAGGGCATGCTCGACTTCTCGGCCTGCACCGAGTGCGGCCGTTGTCAGTCGCAGTGCCCGGCCTGGAACACCGACAAGCCGCTGTCCCCCAAGCTGCTGGTGATGGGCCTGCGTGACCACGCGATCGCCAAGGCGCCGTACCTGCTCGCCGCTGACGAGGCTGCCCGTGCCGCCCTACCCGAGGCAACAAGGGCGGAGGCGGAGCGTCCCCTCGTGGGTGACGCGGAGGCGAACGGCGTGATCGACCCGGATGTCCTCTGGTCGTGCACCACTTGCGGCGCCTGCGTCGAGGAGTGCCCGGTGGACATCGAGCACATCGACCACGTGGTCGACATGCGCCGATTCCAGGTGCTCGTGGAGGGCACCTTCCCGGAGTCGGCGAGCCCGATGCTGCGCAACCTCGAGCACGCAGGCGACCCGTGGGGCGGGGGAGCCGGTTCGCGGATGGACTGGGCGGCGGACCTGCCCTTCGAGGTGCCCGTACTCGGTGTCGACGGACAGGACAAGCTGCCCGAGGACGTGGAGTACCTGTTCTGGGTCGGCTGCGCGGGAGCCCTGGACGACAAGGCGCAGCGGACCACCCGAGCGGTGGCGGAGCTGCTGGACGAGGCGGGTGTGTCCTTCATGGTCCTGGGTGAGGCGGAGGCCTGCACCGGCGACCCGGCTCGTCGGATGGGGCACGAGTTCCTCTTCCAGATGCTCGCGCAGCAGAACGTCGAGACGCTCAACGCAGTCGGGGCGCGGAAGATCGTCGCGACCTGTGCCCACTGCTTCAACACCTTGGCCAACGAGTACCCCCAGCTCGGCGGCCACTACGACGTCGTCCACCACACCCAGCTGCTCGCCCGTCTCGTCGCCGAGGGGAAACTGCGGCCGGTGAACCCGGTCGACGCGACGATCACCTACCACGACGCGTGCTACCTCGGCCGGCACAACCGGGTCTTCGCGCCACCGCGTGAGCTCCTCGGCAGCGTGCCCGGCGCCCGCGTCGCGGAGATGCCGCGGAACAGGGAACAGTCGTTCTGCTGTGGCGCCGGAGGAGCCCGGATGTGGATGGACGAGACGATCGGCCAGCGCATCAACGAGAACCGCACCGACGAGGCGCTCGCGGTCCAGCCCGATCTGGTGACCGCCGCCTGCCCGTTCTGCATCGTCATGCTCACCGACGGCGTCACCCTCCGCCAGCAGCAGGGGCATGCACCCGACACGGTCCAGGTCACCGACGTGTCCGAGGTGCTGCTGCGCTCGGTTCGCGAGCCCGCCGTTCCCAGCCCCGACGCAGACGCGTCCGCCACGGCCACCACCACGAGCGACCCCGAAGGGAACTTGCCATGACAACGGCCACCGTCCCCGCCGCCCACGTCCGCGCTGAGGGGCTGGACCTCGGCACGTTGAACCTGATGCTGGAGGCACTGGGCGACTTCGTCGCCGCGGAGCTCCCCGACAGCCGCATGCTCGAGCTCGACCGCGACGACGTCTGCCCCGAGGACACCATCCGCGCCATGTGCAGCGACGCCCTCGGCGTACAGCTGGTCTTCATCCCTGAGGAGTACGGCGGGATGGGCGGCAGCTCCTTCGACTCCTACCGGGTGTGCGAGCGCATGGCCCACGTCGACATCGGCGTCGGCACGTCCGTCTTCGCCACGTTCCTCGGTAGCGACCCGATTCTGATGGGAGGCACGAAGGAGCAGCGGAAGGAGTGGTTGGGGCGCATCGCCGAGCAAGGGATCGTCTTCGCCTACGGCGCCACCGAGCCCGAGGCAGGAAGTGACCTCGCGGCGCTGTCCACGGTCGCCGTACCCCTGGACGGCGGAGCCGGCGGCTACCGCATCACGGGCCGCAAGCAGTGGATCAGCAACGGGACGATCGCCGATGCATACACGGTGCTCGCCATGGCACCCGGTGGCCCGTCGTGGTTCATCGTGGAACGAGGCACCGAGGGCCTGTCCTCCGCGCCACCTGAGGACAAGCACGGCATCCGGCTCTCCAACACAGCAGCGCTTTTCCTCGACGATGTGGTCGTGCCGGCTGAGAACCTCGTCGGCGGTGTCGAGGGCCGCGGGCTGGTCCAGGCACAGCAGGTCTTCGGATACACCCGGCTGATGGTCGCTGCGTTCGGCCTGGGCGGTGGCTGGGAAGCGATGGACCGGGCGATCCGCTACTCCACCCAACGCATCCAAGGTGGAGCCCCGCTCAGCGAGAAGCAGGGCTACACCCACAAGCTGATCATCCCGCACGTCGCTCGTCTCGAGGCTGCCCGCGCCGTCGTCGAGGAGACCGCCAGCCGCATCGACGCCGGTGAGGGGGAGGGCGGGGCCCTCAACACCGAGGGTGCGATCGCGAAGTACCTCGCCACCGAGGCCGGCGTGGCAGCCGCGGACGCCGCGATCCAGGCGCACGGCGGCTACGGGTACACCCGCCCGTACATCGTCGAGAAGATCCGTCGCGACGTCAGGATCACCACGATCTACGAGGGAACGTCGGAGATCCTGGAGATGACCATTGCGCGCGACCGCTGGCAGCAGCACCTGAAGAGCCGCGGCGCCCACTATCTCGGACGTGGCCGGCGGGCTCCGCTCCCTGCACGGCTCGCACCCGACGGTGGGTGGCGACGTGGCAGCGCTCGCAGCGGAATGCCTCGCGGCGGTTGTGGAGGCCTGCCGCGTCGGTCGGCTGACCCGCAACCAGCACGTGCTGCTGCGGCTCGGCGAGCTGATCGCCTACGTCGAGTCAGCGGCCGCCTTGGTCGGCCGCGCTGTCGCCGCGGCCGACGGGGAACTGCCCGAGAAGGCCGACCGGAGGTTCGACCCTGTGGGTCTGGCCGCGGTCAGCCGTGTGTACGCCCGCGAGGCCGCCCTGAAGGTGGCCGAGGAGGGCGTGCGCTGGGTCTCGGGTGCGGCCGACCCCGGCGCAGCCGACCAGCTGGTCGCCAGCCTTCCGCTTGACCAGGTACGAACCGCCCAGGCCGGGCTGCTGCTGGACATGAACGCGGTTGCCGATGCCCTCTACGACCGCGTCACCCCCTGACGCTCCGAAGGAACCGCCATGAATGAGCAGCACAACTCCCCGGTCGCCGTCGTAGGTGTCGCGGCCATCATGCCCGACGCGCCGGACGCCGCCGCCTTCTGGCAGAACCTCCGGGCTGGCCGCTACTCGATCAGCGACGTACCCACCGACCGATGGGACCCCGAGCTCTACTACGACCCGGACCCTGCCGCACCGGACAAGACCTACAGCCGCATCGGCGCCTGGGTCCGGGAGTATCCGTGGGAGCCACTGAAGTGGAAGCTCCCGGTGCCCCCGAAGGTCGCCGAGCAGCTGGAGATCGGCCAGCAGTGGGCGGTGTCGGCCGCGCGCTCGGCCCTCATCGACGCCGGCTGGCCGGAGTGGCACGTGGACCCGGAGCGTGTCGCGGTGATCATCGGCAACGCCATCGGAGGCGACAAGCAGTACCGGACGTCCCTGCGGATCCTGTTCCCGGAGGTCAGCCGGGACCTGCCCGACGCACCGTCCTTCGCCGCGCTGCCCACCGAGGTGCGTGCGGCGATCCTCTCCGAGTGGCACGAGCGCTTCCTCGCCCATGAGCTGGACATCACCGAGGACACCATGCCCGGCGAGCTGTCCAACGTCCTGGCCGGCCGGATCGCGAACCTCTTCAACTTCCGCGGCCCGAACTTCACCACCGACGCCGCATGCGCCTCCGGCCTCGCCGCGACGACGGCCGCGGTCAACGGGCTCGTCAACGGCGAGTACGACGCCGTGGTCACCGGGGGCATCGACCGCAACATGGGGGTCTACGGCTTCGTGAAGTTCTGCAAGATCGGTGCGCTCTCCGCCACCGGCACCCGCCCGTTCGACGCCGGTGCCGACGGCTTCGTCATGGGGGAGGGGGCCGCGCTCTTCGTGCTCAAGCGGCTGGCGGATGCCGAACGCGACGGCGATCGCATCTACGCCGTGCTGCTGGGTCTCGGCGGGTCGAGCGACGGCAAGGGCAAGGGGATCACCGCCCCGAACCCGGTCGGCCAACGGCTCGCCGTGGAGCGAGCCTGGGTCAACGCCGGGCTGAAGCCCTCTGCTGCCTCCGCGGTCGAGGCGCATGGCACCTCGACCCGGGTCGGGGACGCGGCCGAGCTGGCCAGCCTCGGCGACGTGTTCGGCAGCTCCGGTGCCGAGCCCGGCTCCATCGCACTGGGGTCGGTCAAGTCCAACATCGGCCATCTCAAGGCGGCCGCGGGCACGGCCGGGCTGTTCAAGATGGTGATGCAGCTGCACGAGAAGCAGCTCGTTCCCAGCCTGCACTTCCACGACCCGAACCCCAATGTCGACTGGGACCGCACGCCGTTCCGGGTGAACCAGGAGCTGCGGGACTGGCCGGCCGACCCCGACGGCGCACGCCGTGCAGGGGTGAGCGCCTTCGGTTTCGGCGGGACGAACTTCCACGCCGTGCTCGAGGAGTACGTCCCCGGTCTACACCGTGCGGAGAGCGCTCCCCGGTCGTTCGCCTCGGCGGATGTGCCTCGCGTGACCATCAGCGCACCGGCCAACGACTCGGTCGGACCGGCCGTTCCCCACGTGCCGCTGCGTGGGGCACTGGTGCTCGGTGGGCGTGACGACGCCGAGGTCGTGGCCCAGCTCGCGAAGGTCGCCGCGGAAGCCGTAGCCGGCACGGCCCCGGCCACGACGGCCCCCGACCCGGCAACGGCCGGCGCCGCCGTACGTGTCGCCATCGACTACGCCGATGCGGCGGATCTCGCGGCGAAGGCGGGCAAGGCGGTCAAGGCGCTCGAGTCCGGGGCCCAGGCGATGTGGAAGATGCTGCGCGCCCAGGGCGTCTTCGTCGGGCGAGGCCCGGCTCCCAAGGTCGCGTTCCTCTACACGGGTCAGGGCTCGCAGTACGTCAACATGCTGACGGACCTGCGCGCCCACGTCCCGGTCGTCGCCGACACCTTCGCGGAGGCGGATCGGATCATGACGCCGCTGCTGGGACGGCCCCTGTCGTCGTACATCTTCGTCGACCAGGACGACCCGGCCGCGGTCCGCACGCTCGAGGAGCAGCTGCTCCAGACGGAGATCACCCAGCCGGCGGTTCTGACCACCGACCTGGCGCTGACCAGGCTGCTCGGCACCTACGGCGTGGGGCCCGACATGGTCATGGGCCACAGCCTCGGGGAGTACGGCGCGCTCGTCGCGTCCGGCGCCCTGACCTTCGAAGCGGCGCTGGAGGCGGTGAGCGCCCGAGGGCACGAGATGGCCGCCCTCTCGATGGAGGACAACGGCGCCATGGCAGCGGTGTTCGGTCCGTTGCCGGAGATCGAGCGTGTCGTGGGCTCAGTCGACGGGAACGTCGTCATCGCGAACATCAACAGCCTCAGCCAGGCCGTGATCGGAGGAGCCACCGAGGCCGTGGAGCGGGCTCTCGCAGCCTTCGCTGCCGAGGGAATCACCGCGGCCCGGATCCCGGTGAGCCACGCGTTCCACACCTCGATCGTCGCGCCGGCGAGCGAGCCGCTGAAGGTTGCGCTGCGGCGCCTGGACCTCAAGGCCCCCGCACTGCCGACCGTCTCGAACGTGACCGGTGACTTCTACCCGACAGGGGCCGACAGCGAGACGATGCTCGACCTGCTCGGGCGGCAGGTCGCGTCACCCGTGCAGTTCGTTCGCGGGCTTCGCACGCTGTACGACGCGGGCGCACGGGTCTTCGTCGAGGTCGGTCCGAAGAAGGCTCTGCACGGCTTCGTCGAGGACGTTCTGGGGGACCGGGACGACGTGCTCGCGTTGTTCACCAACCACCCCAAGAACGGCGACCTGCCCTCGTTCAACGCCGCGCTCTGCGGGCTGTGGGCCGCGGGCCTGGGCTTCGCCGACTCCGGTGCACCGGGTACGACGGTCGCCGGCCACGCCGAGTCCGTCCCAGAGCCCATCCCGCCAACTGATGCCGCACCCCTGAGCGCACCCGTGTCGGCGGCAACCGCGACCGCAACTCCGACTGGAACATCCATGAGCACCGACCAGTACGTCGAACTCGGCCGACTCTTCGCCGACGCCCTCGAGCAGGGCCTCAAGATCTACGGCGGGGACGCGCCTCTTTCTGCCACGCCGCCGGTCGCCGAGCCCGTTGTTGTCACCGGTGCAGCACTGGGCCTCCCCGGTGTGGAACACGTCTTCGACGACGAAAACCTGCAGCGGATCCTCGAGGGCCAGCAGTTCATCGACACCATCCCGCACAGGTTCAGGCAGCAGATGGTCGACCTGCACATCACGCGCCTGGTCAAGCGTGAGTCCGGTGACCCGACCTTCGAGACCATCGACGACGAGGCCGACGTCGTCAAGCTCGCCGGAAGGCATGCACCCCTCGACGTCGTCGAGGAGTTCGGCGTCGACGCCGCCCGCGACCTGGCGCTCGACTCCGTGACCCGCCTCGCCATCGGCGCCGGTTTCGACGCGATGCGTGACGCGGGCCTGCCGCTCGTGATGCGCTACAAGACCACCACGCTCGGCTCGAGCCTGCCGGAGCGGTGGGGTCTGCCTGACGCGCTCCGCGACGACACCGGTGTGATCTTTGCATCGGCCTTCCCCGGCTACGACTCGTTCGCCGAGGACCTCACCAAGTACTTCGTCGACCGTGGTCGTCGTGAGCAGGTCCTCGCCCTGGAGGCCGTGCGGGCGCGCATGCGCGGCGACGAGTCGTCGGTGGCCGAGGTCGATCGGCGCATCGCCGAGCTGCGCCACCAGCTCGAGCTCGAGCCCTTCACCTTCGACCGACGGTTCCTGTTCCGGTGCCTGTCCATGGGGCACTCCCAGTTCGCGGAGATCATCGGCGCCCGGGGACCCAACACCCAGATCAACGCCGCCTGCGCGAGCACGACACAGGCTCTCTCCCTTGCCGAGGACTGGATCCGGGCCGGCCGTTGCCGGCGCGTCGTGGTGGTGTCCGCCGATGACGTCACCACGGACACGCTGCTGCCCTGGGTGACCGCTGGCTTCCTCGCCTCCGGCGCGGCCGCCACCGACGACGTGGTCGAGGACGCCGCAACGCCGTTCGACCGGCGTCGGCACGGCATGATCGTCGGGATGGGTGCGGCGTCGTTGGTCGTGGAGTCTGCGGAAGCCGCCAGGGAGCGTGGCCTCAAGCCGATCTGCGAGGTGCTCGGTGCGGTCACCGCGAACAGCGCCTTCCACGGCACGCGTCTCGACGTCGATCACATCGCCCACATGATGGAGAAGGTCGTCACACAGGCGGAGGCTCGCGGGGTGGCCCGCCACGACATCGCCGGGTCGACGGTCTTCGTCTCGCATGAGACGTACACGCCCGCGCGTGGCGGAAGCGCCTCGGCCGAGATCAACGCCCTGCGCAGGACCTTCGGGACCCAGGCGGAGTCGATCGTCATCACCAACACCAAGGGCTTCACGGGGCACGCGATGGGTGCGGGCATCGAAGACGTGGTCGCCATCAAGTCCCTGGAGACAGGCATCGTGCCGCCGGTGCCGAACTACAAGGAGCCCGACCCCGAGCTCGGAGAGCTGAACCTTTCGCAGGGCGGCGCCTACCCGGTGCAGCACGCACTCCGTCTCGCAGCGGGGTTCGGTTCGCAGATCGCCATGTCGCTGCTCCGGTGGACCCCCGTTCCGGATGGCCGTCACCGGTCGCCCGGTGAGCTCGGGTACGCCTACCGGATCGTCGACTCGGACGCCTGGCAGCGCTGGCTCGACGCGATCAGCGGCCTTCCCGCTGCGAAGCTCGAGGTGGTCACCCGGCGCTTGCGCGTGGTCGACGCCGGTCCGCCGGTGACCAAGCCTGTCGATCCGGCGGTCGCGAAGGCGCCAGCTGAGGCACCCGTGGGCAGGACTGAAACGATGGCGCCGGCTCCTGCCGCCGCGCCGGCTCCAGCGGCAGCCGTCTCATCGCAGGCGCCGACCGTGACTGCGCCACCGGCTCCGGCTGCACCTGTGTCACCGGCCTCTTCGGCAGCAGCCGCCCCGGATGCGGAAGCGCCACCGGTTCCGGCCGCCTCTGCGGCGCCGGCTGAGATCGTGCCGACGGCGGATGAGGTGACCGATGCGGTGGTGTCGATCGTCTCGGAGATGACCGGGTATCCGCCGGACCTGCTCGACCTGGATCTGGATCTGGAGGCCGACCTGGGGGTGGACACGGTCAAGCAGGCGGAGGTGTTCGCCGCGGTTCGTGGGCGTTTCGGGGTGGAGCGTGACGACTCCCTGTCGTTGCGGGAGTTCCCGACCCTGACCCACGTGATCGGCTGGATCCTGGAGAAGACCGCTCCGCAGCCGGCAGCGGCTGCCTCAGCCGGGGTCGCCGCTCCGGCCGCACCGGCTCCTCCTACCGAGACCGCTCCGGCCGGCGCGGCACCTGGGGCACCTGGGGCACCTGCTGCGCCGGCTGAGACCGTGCCGACGGCGGATGAGGTGACCGATGCGGTGGTGTCGATCGTCTCGGAGATGACCGGGTATCCGCCGGACCTGCTCGACCTGGATCTGGATCTGGAGGCCGACCTGGGGGTGGACACGGTCAAGCAGGCGGAGGTGTTCGCCGCGGTTCGTGGGCGTTTCGGGGTGGAGCGTGACGACTCCCTGTCGTTGCGGGAGTTCCCGACCCTGACCCACGTGATCGGCTGGATCCTGGAGAAGACCGCTCCGCAGCCGGCAGCGGCTCCTGCCGCTCCTCCGGCGTCCGCTGCACCAACCGCAACGGCGGCACCTGCGACGACGACCACGGTCGCTGCTGCTGCTCCGGCTGCTCCGACCGAGACCGCTGCTGTCCCGCCGAGCGCTCCTGTCGAGACCGCTGAGACGGGCCCGACGGTAGCTGGAACGGTTCCCACGCAGGAGGAGGTGACCGATGCGGTGGTGTCGATCGTCTCGGAGATGACCGGGTATCCGCCGGACCTGCTCGACCTGGACCTGGATCTGGAGGCCGACCTGGGGGTGGACACGGTCAAGCAGGCGGAGGTGTTCGCCGCGGTTCGTGGGCGTTTCGGGGTGGAGCGTGACGACTCCCTGTCGTTGCGGGAGTTCCCGACCCTGACCCACGTGATCGGCTGGATCCTGGGAAAAGCGCAAGCGAAAGCCGGTAGCGGGGGAGGGCAGACCAACATCGCCCAGCCTGACGCGACGCCGGCCACGGGCGTACACCCGACCACGGTCAGCGGAGACTTCGACGCGGTCGACCGGCTGCCACGGAGAGTGCCTGTTCCGGTGCTGCGTCCGGCCCTCGACCAGTGCGTTCCGACCGGTGTCGTCCTCGGTAACGACGTACGAGTAGTGGTGATGCGTGACGAAGGTGGTGTCGCTGACGCGCTTCTGAAGGTTCTGACGAAGGTCGGCGTGACCGCGCTGCCCATCGATCCCGGAACGTCGACCGAACAGGTCCTGGAGTCGCTGGAGAAATGGCGCTCCGAGGGCGAGATCGTCGGTGTCTACTGGCTCGCCGCACTCGACGACGAGGGCGAGCACCGCTCCCTCGACCTCGTTGGATGGCGCGAGGCGCTGCGCCGCAGGGTGAAGGCGCTGTACGCGACGATGCGCCGGCTGTACGACGACAGTCCGTTCCTCGTCACCGGCACCCGCCTCGGGGGCTTCCACGGCTACGACGAGGACGGAGCCACAGCCCCGATGGGTGGGGCGGTCACCGGGTTCGCCAAGTCCTACAAGCGGGAGCTCCCGGATGTCCTGGTGAAGGCGGTGGACTTCCCCGCCGGCACTACGACGACCGACGTCGCCGACTTCCTTGTGGCGGAGACGCTCAAGGATCCCGGCTGCGTCGAGGTCGGACACGTGGACGGGCAGCGCTGGGGCGTCGGCCTCGCGCCGCAGCCGTTCCCGCCGCAGGATGCGCCGGCTGAAGGCGCGATGACGCTCGGCCCGGACAGCACCATCCTCGTGACGGGAGCCGCCGGGAGCATCGTCGCTGCCATCACTGCCGACCTGGCCCGGGCCTCCGGCGCGACGTTCCACCTGCTCGACCTGACCCCCGAGCCTGACCCGGCCGACCCGGACCTGCGGCAGTACGTCGAGGACCGTGACGCCTTGAAGTCGGTCCTCGCGACCAGGATCAAGGACCGCGGGGAGCGGCCGACTCCGGTCGCGATCGAGAAGGAGCTGGCCCGCTTCGAGCGGCTCACCGCTGCGCTCGCCGCCATCGACGCGGTCAGGGACGCCGGTGGCACCGTGCACTACCACTCGGTGGATCTCACCGACGGTGAGTCCGTAGCCCGGGTGCTCACACGGCATCCAGCAAACGGCCTCCCGCATCGACCTGCTGATCCACGCGGGAGGACTTGATGTCAGCCGGTCGCTCCCGGACAAGGAGGAACGCGAGTACGACCTCGTCCACGACGTCAAGGCCGACGGCTGGTTCAACGTGCTGGACGCTGCAGGCGACCTGCCCATCGGGTCCACGGTCGTCTTCTCTTCTGTCGCTGGCCGGTTCGGCAACGCCGGCCAGACCGACTACAGCGCCGCCAACGACCTGCTGTGCAAGATCACGAGCAGCTTACGCCGTACCCGTCCAGACACCCGGGCGATCGCGATCGACTGGACCGCCTGGGGCGGGATCGGCATGGCGACCCGAGGATCCATCCCCAAGATCATGGAGATGGCCGGCGTCGAGATGCTCCCGCCCGAGGCGGGCGTCGCCTGGATCAGGCGCGAGCTGACGGCGCATGCCTTCCGCGGCGAGGTCGTCGTGGCGGGGGAGCTGGGCCGGATGGCCGAGGGCTACCACCCGACCGGAGGCCTCGACGTCGCAACCCTCGGGACGGGCGGGGCAACCCTCGTCGGCGACGTGGTCGAGGCGAACCCACTCGACGGGCTCGTGGTGCGCACGACGCTGGACCCGACAGCACAGCCGTTCCTGAACGACCACCGGATCGATGGCACGCCGGTGCTGCCCGGAGTGATGGGCATGGAGGCTTTCGCCGAGGTTGCCCGGCTGCTCGTGCCGAGCCGATACGTCGTGGCCGTGGAGGACGTCGACTTCCTGACGCCGGTGAAGTTCTACCGGAACGAACCGCGGACCCTGACGATCACGGCACGGACCCAGCGTGATGGTGCGGACCTGTTGGCCTACTGCCGCCTCGAGGCCGAGCGCCAGCTGCCCGGTAACGACGTACCGCAGAGGACTGTGCACTTCACTGGCACCGTCCGGCTGTCGACACAGCGGCCGGAGCCGGATGAGGCAGCTGCGGCCGGAGAGACCGCGGGCCGGAAGGCCGCGGACACCCCGGTGATCGCACCTGCGGACGTGTACCGGCTCTACTTCCACGGGCCGGCGTACCAGGTCGTCGGCGAGGCGTGGCGGGACAACGGCGCCGCTGCCGGACGACTCGCCGGCCATCTGCCCGCGGACCACGAGCCGTCCGGTAGTGCGCTGGTCCTGGGCCCGCGGCTCGAGGAGCTGTGCTTCCAGGTGGCCGGTCTCTGGGAGGCGGGCCACGAGGGGCGGCTTGCGCTGCCGGCCCACGTCGACCGGCTGAGACTCCTGGGTGAGGTCGCGACCGGAGAGACCGAGGACGTCGTGGCGGTGGCACGTCCGGTGCCCGGGGAGCCCGGGGTCTTCGACTGCCGGGTGATCGACCCGGCCGGGAAGGTGCTCCTGCGGCTGGACGGCTACCGCACTGTTCCGATGCCCGGCCCGCTTGCCGACGAAGTCCGGGCCCCCCTGCACGCCGTGATGACCTGATGAGATCGAGGTAAGCCGTGAACGAGATCCGCAGGCTCGGGGTCGTCAATCGAGGAGAGCCGGCCATGCGCCTGCTCACAGCGGTGGCGGAGCTGAACCGAGCCGACAGTAGCCCCGGGACAGACCAGGGCATCACGACGGTGGCGTTCTACACCGACCCCGACTCCGAGGCGTGGTTCGTGCAGGAGGCGGACGAGGCGGTCCACCTCGGCCCGGCGACGTACCTCGATCCGAACGACGGCCACCGCAAGTCCAGCTACCTCGACGAGGCAGCAGTGGTCAAGGCACTTGTCGAGGCGTCCTGCGACGCGGTCTGGGTGGGCTGGGGCTTCGTGTCCGAGCGTGCCTCGTTCGCCCAGCGGTGCGAGGAGGCAGGCATCGTCTTCGTAGGGCCGGACAGTGCCACCATCCGGGCGCTGGGCGACAAGATGACTGCCAAGCGGCTGGCCGAGAAGGCGGACGTGCCGGTGCTGCCGTGGGGAGGCGGCCCGGTCGACGACCCCGAGGAGGCGGCTGAGCAGGCCGAGCGGCTCGGGTACCCCGTTGTCCTGAAAGCCTCCGCCGGGGGAGGAGGACGCGGAATTCGGGTGGTTCGCTCTCCAGACGACCTAGGGCCGGCCCTGGCCTCGGCACGAAGTGAGGCCGAGCTCGCTTTCGGTGACCCCGCGGTCTTCCTCGAGCGCTTCGTCGAGACCGCCCGGCACGTGGAGGTCCAGGTGATCGCGGACGGCCACGGGAACACCTGGGCGGTGGGGGTCCGCGACTGCAGCGTTCAACGTCGCAACCAGAAGGTGATCGAGGAATCTGCCTCCACCGCGCTCGACCCCGCCACGGAGGCTGCGATCAAGGCGGCTGCCGTCCGGCTCTCCTCCGCCGTGGGGTACCGAAGCGCCGGCACCGTCGAGTTCCTCGTCGATCCGGTGACCCGCGACTTCCTCTTCATGGAAGTCAACACCCGACTTCAGGTTGAGCACCCGGTTACCGAGGCGACCACCGGTCTGGATCTGGTCAAGCTGCAGCTCCACGTGGCCGCCGGCGGGATGTTGGAGGGTGAGCCGCCCCGGGCCAATGGCCACGCGGTGGAGGCCCGGTTGTGCGCCGAGGACCCTGAACAGGGCTTCGTGCCCGCGCCCGGGCGGATCGCGATGCTCCGACTGCCCACAGGCAGTGGGGTGCGCGTCGACTCCGGAGTCCGCGAGGGCGACACCGTCTCAGCCGAGTTCGACTCGATGATCGCCAAGATCGTGGCCTGGGGCCAGAACCGCGACGAGGCGCTGGCGCGGCTGCGACGTGCCCTGGCGCAGAGCGCGGTCGTCGTCGAGGGCGGCACCACCAACCGGTCCTTCCTGCTAGCGCTCCTGGACCGGCCGGAGCTGCGCTCCGGGGAGTTCGACAACCGCTGGCTGGACCGGCTCACGTCCGCCGGCGAGCACGTGCCTCCTCCCCAGCCGGTGGCCCTGTTGGCCGCCGCCGTCGAGGCATACGCCGCGGACCACGCGGCAGTCGAGGCTGCCTTCCACGCCGGGGCACGGCGCGGCCGTCCCGATGTGCCCGACAGCATCGGCACCAAGGTCCAGCTGCGCTACGCGGGCGTCACCTACGACCTCTCCGTCTACCGCACTTCGCCTGGCACCTTCCGGGTGCGCTGGGGGAGCGTGCGGGCGGACCTGTCCGTCGACTTCGTGAACGACTACGAGCGCCGGGTCCGATGCGCCGGCCGCTCCCACCGAGTAGTGGCCGTCACGCAGGGCGCGATGTTCCGGATCGTCGTGGACGGCAGCACCCACCGCGTCGCCCGCGACGACGGTGGCGTGGTCAGGGCCGGATGGCCGGCCTTCGTCGTGTCGGTCCTCGTGCAGCCCGGAGACCAGGTCGACGAGGGCGATCCCGTGGCAGTGCTGGAGAGCATGAAGATGGAGTCCATGGTGACCGCCCCCTACCCCGGCGAGGTGGCCGCCATCGACGTCGTCCCCAACGCCCAGGTGAGTACCGGCGCGCCCATCCTGCGGATCCGCTCGACGGAGCCGCCCCAGGGTGTCGTCGCGGCCACCGGAACCCTGGACCTCAGCGGGATGGAGGCTCGGCCCACCCCCGGCACACCTCCGTGCGACCGCGTGTTCGGCTCACTGCGCAACTACCTCCTCGGCTACGACCTGGACCCCGCAATGCAGAAGCGGCTTCTGGTCGAGCAGCGCCGGCTCGGTGAGATCAGCCCTGCCGGGGACAGCGGCCTGCTTCGCTGTGAGGACGGGCTGCTCGACCTGTTCGCCGAGGTCGGATCGCTCTACCGGCCGAGGACCGAGACCCAGCCCGACGACGCGCTGATGGCCACCAGTACGCAGGAGTACCTGCTGGCGTATCTGCAGTGGATGGATGCGGACCGGGCGGGCCTGCCCGACAGCTACCGTGCGCTCCTCGAGGCGGCCCTGACGCGCTATGGCGTGGTGGGGCTGGAGCGCACGCCCGCGCTGGACGCCGCGGTCGTGTGGATGTTTCGCTCGTTCAGCCGGGTCGGTGAGCTCGTCCCGGTCGTGCTGTCGATACTGGAAAGACGGTTGCGGGCCGGCGCGGTGCTCGCGCCCCTGGCCGACGCGGACATGCGGGGCCGGCTCGACCGGCTCGCGAACTCGGCACAGGGCAGGCATCAGGACATCGCCGAGCTGGCCCGCGACGTGCGGTTCCGCTACTTCGACGAACCCGTGCTCGAGGCGCTCGTCACCAGAGAGTACGACGAGACCGAGCAGGTCCTCGACGAAGCGGAGGCCGATCCGGACGGTCCAGGGCGCGAGGCGACCATCGACCGTCTCGTGCGCTCTCCCCATGCTCAGCGCGGAGCGTTGTTACGCCGCTGGCTCGGCTCGTCCGATCCCGGCTTCAGAAGGATCATCCTGGAGGTCTACGCCCGCCGGTACTACCGCATCCGTGAGCTGCGCGACCTGCACTTCGACGAGCACAACGGGGACCTGCTGTGCTTCGCGGACTACGACTGGGAGAACAAGCACGTCCATCTCGTGGTGGCCTACGCCGAGCTGCGCCGGCTGCCGGACGTCGCCCACGCTGTGGCGGACCACCTCGCCGGCGTCCCGAAGGACCGGCAGGTCGTCATCGACCTCGCCACCTGGCGCAGGGGCGAGCACACGTCGGTCGAGGAGACCGCTCCGCAGGTGGAGGAGCTGCTCGCCGCCTGCGACTTCGGCCGTGAGCCATGGCGGCTCGACGTGACCGTCACGAGTACCGGAGGCGATGAGGCCGAGCACTTCCGGACGCTCCACCTGAGCTACCGCTCCAAGGCGGGTGGCGGCCTGCGCGAGGACAAGCTCTACCGCAACCTTCATCCGATGCTCGCCAAGCGCCTGGACCTGTGGCGGCTCTCCAACTTCAGACTGGAGCGGCTGGCTTCCGCCGAGGATGTGTACCTGTTCCACGGGGTTGCCCACGAGAACCCGAAGGACCATCGGCTGTTCGCCCTGGTCGAGGTCCGTGACCTGACGCCGGTAGGAGACGCGGCCGGGACGGCTTCGTACCCCTGGCTGGAACGGATGGGGCTGCAGGCGCTGGCCGCGATGCGCGAGGCCCTCGCCACGTTCACGCCGCGCGAGCGGCCCAAGACGAACCGGATCGTGGTCTACGTGCGGCCGGTCTGGAGCGTGCCGCGCGAGTCCTGGCCCATTCTCGCCGACTCGTTGGCGCCCTTGGCCGAGGGCGCCGAACTCGAGAAGGTGCTCCTGCGAGTCCGGCTCCCGGAGCAAGACGGTTCCTTGCGTGACGCTGTCCTCGAGGTCCAAGGGTTCGGCGGTCGTGGAGTCACGGTGCAGGTGCGGTCGCCGGGCAACGAACCAGTCCGCCCGCTCACGCCGTACCGACAGAAGGTTCTGGTCGCGCAGCGCTTCGGCGTGCCGTACCCCTACGAGATCGTGCGCATGCTGACACCTGAGCCGGGCGTCTCCGTGGACTTCCCGTCCGGCACCTTCGTCGAGCACGACCTCGGGCCCGACGGCATGCTCGAACCGGTCGACCGGGAACCGGGTCTCAACAGCGCGAACGTCGTCGTCGGCGTCATCACGAACCGTACGGCGAAGGTGCCGGAAGGCATGAGCCGTGTCGCGCTTCTGAGCGACCCGACCCGGGGGCTCGGCAACCTCGCCGAACCGGAGTGCCGCAGGATCCTCGCCGCCCTCGACCTCGCAGAGCGGATGCAGGTACCGGTCGAGTGGTTCACCGTCTCTTCCGGTGCGCTCATCGCCATGGACAGCGGGACCGAGAACATGGACTGGATCGCCGACGTCCTCCGTGGACTCATCGAGTTCACACAGCGTCGCGGGGAGATCAACCTCGTGGTGACCGGCATCAACGTCGGCGGGCAGCCCTACTGGAACGCCGAGGCGACGATGCTCATGCACACCCGCGGCATTCTGGTGATGCTGCCGACGAGTGCGATGGTGCTCACGGGCAAGCAGGCACTGGACTTTTCCGGCGGCGTGTCGGCCGAGGACAACCTGGGCATCGGTGGCTACGACCGCGTCATGGGCCCGAACGGGCAGGCGCAGTACTGGGCGCCGAGCATCGAGGACGCCTGCCGCGTGCTGCTGCGGCACTACGACCACACCTATGTCGTGCCAGGGGAGCGCTTCCCGCGCCGGCGGACGACAGCGGATCCTGCCGACCGCGATGTACGGACCTCGCCGCATGTCGCGGTGGGCGGCACCGACCTGCACGTGGTCGGAGACATCTTCTCCGCTGAGCTCAACGGGGAACGCAAGAAGCCGTTCGACATCCGGTCCGTGCTGAGGGCGGTGGCCGACGTCGACTCGGAGCCATTGGAGCGGTGGACCGGTTGGCGAGGTGGGGAGACGGCGGTCGTCTGGGATGCTCACATCGGCGGAATCCCTGTATGCATGCTCGGTCTCGAGTCCCGGACGCTGGCTCGGCGGGGGTACGTGCCTGCGGACGGGCCGCCGTCGTGGACGTCCGGCACGCTGTTCCCGCAGTCCGCTCGCAAGGCGGCCCGAGCCATCAACGCAGCCAGCGGCAACCGACCGCTCGTCGTACTCGCCAACCTGTCCGGGTTCGACGGAGCTCCGGAGTCCATGCGCCACTGGCAGCTCGAGTACGGCGCGGAGATCGGCCGAGCTGTCACGAACTTCAGCGGCCCGATCGTGTTCGTCGTCATCTCGCGCTACCACGGCGGGGCCTTCGTGGTGTTCTCCAAGAAGCTCAACGCGTTGATGGAGATCGCCGCGGTGGAGGGCTCCTACGCCTCGGTCATCGGCGGAGCGCCTGCTGCAGCAACCGTCTTCGCCCGTGAGGTGCGAACCCGCACCGAGAACGACTCGCGCCTCGTCGAGCTGCGGGAGGCCCTGGCCGCTGCCGAGGGGCCCGATGCGGGGACGCTGCGCGCACAGCTCGTGCACATGACGGACAAGGTGCGCTCGGAGAAGCTGGGGCAGGTCGCAGACGAGTTCGACGCGATCCACACGATCGAGCGGGCACGCCGGGTCGGGTCGGTCGACCGGATCATCCCTGCGGCCGAGCTGCGGCCGTACGTCGTAGATGCCCTCGAGCGTGGCATTGCACGGGCCGCCGCCGGTCGCTGACCCGGTTGTGGTTCGCCGGTCGGACTCACGGCCAGAGCGGGCGCTCCAGCCAGGAGTGCACTGGTTGCGCGGACCCGAGGTCCCCGGAGCCTGCCAACACCATGGGCTGGGCAATCGGCTGCTCGGAGGCGACGGTGACCAGGAAGGTCCCGTCGCGACGCCACCAGCCGGGCAGCAGACCGCCCTCAGCGGTTCGGACCTCCAGTCGCGCCCAGCCGGGCTCGGGGTCGTCAGGAGGGGGCGAGGCCGGAGGCGCTCCGACCGCGACCTCGACGCTGCGGGTGTCCCGACGCAGGCCGGTCCGCAACACCTTCAGCGCGCTCTCCTTCGCCGACCAGATCAGGTTGGCGGCCGCGTCCCGGTCGGTCGAGGGACGGGAGGCGACGTAGGCCTGCTCGTTTGCGGTGAGGAAGTCGACGACGAACGCCGACGAGCGTGGTTCGACGATCTCCAGGTCGCAGCCCACCCGGGTCAGGTCTTCGCCGACAAGGCACACGGCCCACCCGGCGCGGTCGGTGATCGAGACGTCCATGGCCAGCGGAGCCCCGTCGACCTGCACATACGGAGCGCCGCTAGGTCGGTTCGCGACTTCTATGCGTGCCAGAGAAGGAACGTCGATCGGCAGTCCGGCGGCGACCGCCACCGCATGCTTGCAGACCCAGCGGCGTAGGAGGTACTCGGACCGGCGCTTCGTGAACCGCATGCCGGCGAGGCGACCTGCCTCGCCGTCTGTCAGCCAGTGGTGGGTCAGCGGGATCTCGTGCTCGCCCCGCGCCATCCACCGAGGCGTCCCGGCCAATCCACCTGATGCCACCGCCACACGGTAGGACGAATCGGCGTGCCTGGGCCAGCCCTCTCGCTGCCGCCCGCGGGGAGGGTCTTGGTTTCTACTCGCCTCTCCGCTGGTTCCGCCTAGCCTGGGGGTGGCTGCGCAGTCGCCGTTCGGCGCGTTAGAAGTCGGCCGACTCTTCGTTGGTGTCCTAGCGGCTGGAGGTGGCATCCACGGAGTGACGCCGTCCTCTCCGGGACACGTACCGACTGACGAGAACGGCCGCGATCACCGGAACCAAGCCGATCAGCAGCACCTCGTCGAATGACAGACCGTCGATGTTCGGCTGCAGGTCCTCCTCCGTGGCCCACCCGAACCAGACCTCGCTGATCAACAGCCCTCCGACGAAGTATGCGCCCGCGGCGATGAGCCACAGCCAACGTGTCGTCCCTCTCCCTGCCACGAGCTGGGCTATGACCCCGAGACCGAGCGACATGGCGATGAGCAGCCCCAAGCCTTGGAGCCCGAGATCCCACTGCATAGCCCCAACCTCCTCACGCATGCTGCGCGCTGTCAGCGATCGCGCCCAAGCGTCGACTCTCGCCGACGTACTGTCTCCTGACACCATCGTTGCGATCTCGTACCGGGGGCGATAGGGCCGCAAGCCCCGCTCGGATCAGGTCATTGGACATCGTCTCGACGGGCGAAGACCCGTCGGTGGGCTGCCCACGCCGGGTGACATCGCGTACGCCGAGCTTGTCCACGGCTACAGCGCCCCGGGCATCGACAACCAGCTGTACGGCTCAGGAGAAATCCCGGTAGCGGCGTACTGACTCGGTTGCTGCTCACGGTACTCCGGCGCGGCGAAAAGGGATCCCAGGAGGAGTCTCCGCGTGAAAGCAGCGTCGGTGCTCGCACGCAGGAGTGGGTCCAGCCGACAGAGGGGAATTGGAGCCCGTAAGTCTAGGCGTACTGACCCGTAGCCGCATCGTTCGGTGGGCCGGAGTCAGAATCCACGATGACTGCCGACGCAACTGCAGCCCATGCCACCATCAGCGTGACGGTGGCGCCGGTTTGGGAGTCCACGACCGAGAGGCGGCCGGTTTCTTCCCGCCCGACGTTGATGATCTCGGCCTGGACCTTGTCCTCGTCGCCGCGTGGAATCTGCCACCGCTGGGTCCATCCTCCGGTCCCATAGAGCATCAAGTACGCCACCGCGCCCGCCTTCCCTCAGCCGAAGTCTGGGTGGGTGCCGAGTTCCAGGCCGCACCACCGTCGTCGCTCCATTGCTCGTACGCCGCGATGTTCTCACTTTCTCTGGAAGCACGAAGGATGTCGCGCGCCGTGCGTTGGTTGCTGGGCTCAGCGGCAGTCTCCATCGCGAGCTCGGCGATCTTGGGCGGCAGCTCCGCCGGGACCACCATCACGTGGAGGGTCTTCCCGGCGGACATGCGGAGCAGGATGAGGTGGGTGTCGTCTGCTGGGAAGTAACCGGTCTTGATGCTGCCCCTGGCGACTGCTACTCGGCGAGGCGTGGATCGCCAGTCTGGCCTCGAGTACACAGCATGATCGATTCTGCCCGCGCTGACAGGGAAGTGATCCACCAGGTCGGCCAGCTCGACAGCCAGATCCCTGGACTGTGGCCACCAGGCGCCGTCCAAGGCGCCGCGCCCGGACGATGGCGACAGGATCAAACGCAGGGGCACTCGGGCTGTAGCTTCTGTGGGTCCTGCCTCCGAGGGCCACGGAACCGGAACTGCCTGTGGTTCGGTGGGGAGACGGGACAGAGTCGGAACGTGCGACGTCGTCATGACGTCCGCCTCTCAAACCGGCTCAGCGAAGAACCCGTAGTGGAGTCTGCCTGCGAGCGCGGCTACCTTCAGCCTACTCCGACGACCCTGAAGATCAGCCCAGGATGGCCGTGGCGATGAGGAAGTAGATCAGGAGGGACAGCACGTCCTGTACGACGGTCGCGAGGGGACCGCTACCGAACGCGGGGTCACGTCCCAGCCGGGACATCAACCAGGGAAGCGACATGGCCACCACCGTTGCCACGCTGCATGCCGCGACCAAGGACAGGCCGAGCACGAGCGCGATCTGGAGAGAGCCGAGCACGACCCATACGGTCGGGATGGTGAGCACGGCGAGGAAGAGGCCGACGAGGAGGCCGGTGAACGACTCCATGCCGAACACTCGGCGCACGGGCACGCCGACAGACAGGCCGCGGATCACCAGGGCCTCCGTCTGCGTCCCGACCGCGTCGGCCATGTAGACGATCCCCGGGATGAAGAAGGCCAGCCGTACGTCGGAGGCGAGGGTCTCCTCGAAGCCATCGACGAGGGTGGCCGCGCCGGCCGAGCCGATCAGTCCGAGCACCAGCCAGGGCAGTCGGTGCCACAGGCGGGTCGCGATGGGTTCATACATCGCGTGGCGTGCCGAAGCCGACGAGGTCAGGTAACCGCCTAGCCGGGCGAGGTCCTCGTCGTGCTCGGCGCGAAGCACCGCCAGGAAGCGGGCCGGTGGCACCAACCCGCGGAAGAACCCGTCGGTGTCGACGACCGCGAGGCTGGACTCACCGTGCGCCGTCGCCTTCCAAGCAGCCTTCTCCCTGTCGAGCCCGGGTGCAGCGATGGGCGGGTCGGGATCCATGAGGTCGCCCGCCATCATCTCCGCACCGGCAGCGATGATCGACTCCAGCGGGATCAGCCCGAGCAGTCGGTGGGAGAACGCGTCGCCGTGCGCGCAGACGGCGACGTCGGCGGCCGAGTCATAGCGCCGACCCGCAAGCATCGCTCGCACCTGGGACGCCGTGGCATCCGGTCCGCACATCGGCACATTCGTCACGAGATACTCGTCCACCGAGCCAGGCAGCAGGGGCGGCGACGGCTCGGGCAGCGGTGCAAGGGAGACGGTCACGCCACCATCGTCCCAGTCACGGAGGCGCCAGGGTCTCGTCAGGCGCCAGAGGTGCCTCGCCTGGTCCGGCGGGCGAGCAGTCGATGGCGACCATGGCGCAAACGCGCCTCAACGGCCGATCGCTGCGGCCTTCTCCCTTGTCCCGCTCAGGAACAGCCGTGGTGGACGTAGACGCACCGGCATCAGGTCCCGCGTGATTCACTTTCGAGGGCTGCGGTGATGCGGTGATGGACCTCCCAGATCTGCTCGGGGAGGTCACCGAACTGCGACAGGTGCTGGCTGCGGTGCTCCATCTCCTGTCGCCACCTGTCGGTGTCGAGCGTCAGGAGCTTGGCGAGGTCCGAGGGCGTGATGTCGATGCCATCGAGGCTGAGCTCCTCCTCGGTGGGGAGGATGCCGACGGGAGTCTGGCGGCCCGTGACCTCGCCGTTCTTGAGCTCCATGAGCCATAGCAACGCACGGAGGTTGTCGCGGTAGCCTGGCCAGAGGAAGTGGCCGTCCTCGGGGTCACGCTGGAACCAGTTGACGTGCGCGAAGATCGGCTGCTCGGTGGCTTCGCCGACGATCTTGAGCCAGTGCGCGGCGTACTGAGCCTCGGGGTAGGACATGAACGGGCGCAGCGACATCGGGTCGTAGCGGAGCTGGCCGTCGACACCCTCGGCTGCGAACGTCGCCTCGGCACCGAGGGTGAGGCCGTCGTAGACGCCCTCGGCCAGGTCGGTGATGGCGCGGATCAACGGCTCGCGGTCTCGGGTGCGGCCACCGAAGATGATGCCGTCGATCGGTACACCCCGGGGTTCTTCGAAGTCGGCCGCGACGTTGGGCACGTTCGCCAGGGTGGTGGTGAAGCGGCTGTTCGGGTGCGCCCAGGGGGAGTCGTCGCCCTCGGCGCGCTCGGCGATGAGGCTGCCCTTCCAGTCGCGCCAGCCGGTGACGTCGGTTGGCGGCTCCTTGGTCCGGCCCTCCCACCACACCTCATGGGTGATGTCGTTGTAGGCGATGTTGGTGAACAGTGCCTGCGTACCCGGCGCGACCGAGTCGAGCGCGGTCGGGTTGGTGGCCTCGTTGGTGTCCTTGACGACACCGAACACGCCGTACTCGGGGTTCATCCCGTAGAGCTTGCCGTCCTCAGGGTTGACCCACATCCAGGCGATGTCGTCGCCGTAGAACTCGACGTGGTACCGGTCGCCGAGGGAGTCGGGGGGAAGCGTCATCGCGAGGTTGGTCTTGCCGGAGGCGCTGGGGAAGCCACCACAGATGTGGTACTTCCGGCCGGTCTCCTTGTCGGTGATGCCCAGGAGCATGAACTGCTCGGCGAGGAACCGGCCCGAGGCCCAGCCGTCGTACGACGCCTGGCGTAGGCCGTGGGCGATCTTGCCCAGCAGCGCGTTGCCGCCGTAGGACGATCCGAAGTGCAGGATCGTGCGCTCGTCCGCAACGGTGACGAAGTAGCGCATGTCGTCAGGCGTGCCCTGGCGGAGGTTCTCCAGGTCACCGGTCACATGCACGGCGCGCACGAAGCTGGTGGGGTCGGCGAGGTTCTCGATGAAGTGGACTCCCACCCGGGCCATCCGGATCATGTGGAGCACCACGGTCCGGTGGTCGGTCAGCTGGACACCGGCGGCGTACGCTTCCAGCGGCGAGCCGGCGGGTGCCATCAGATACGGCACCACGTACATGGTCTTGCCTGCCAGGGCGCCCTGCATGTGGCCCTCGACGACCGGCTTGATCTCCGAGGCGAGATGCCAGTTGTTGTAGGTGCCACGGTCCTCAGGCCGGCTGGTGGCCACGATGGTCCGCTCCTCCGAGCGGGCCGTGTCCTTGTGGTAGCTGCGGGAGTAGTACAGCCCCTCACCTGCGGGAAGAAGCTCACCCGCCTCGAGCGACTCACTGATGAGCCTTGCGTCGTCGGAGGCGCTGACCACCTCGATGCGCTCGGTTCCGGTGAAGTCTGCCCAGTGTCGGACGTACTCCCGAACGTGCGGATTCTGCAGCCCCGCCTCATCCAGCACCTTGTCCACATCGACCATCAGCGCGTCCTCTCACGTCCATTCCCTTCGCACCGTATCCCGCGGCGATCCACCGGATCACGAAGATCGCCATCCCGAGCCACCGAATGGGCGCTCAAGACGTGAACAGGACGCCGCGAAACGCTCGTTTCCTCCGCGACTGGCCCGTGTTCCAAGGGCAAAGCGAAGGGCCCCTGACGCGCGTCTTCCGCAGGTCAGGGGCCCCACATTGGTGTCCGAGGGGGGACTTGAACCCCCACCCTCTATACGAGGACTAGCACCTCAAGCTAGCGCGTCTGCCTATTCCGCCACCCGGACAAGGTGATGCACGAACAACTCTAGATGAGCCGTAAGCGCGGCCGTAACTGTAGCAAAGACCCGCCTCAAACCCTGCATCGGGGCAGGCGGGGAAAGCCTGTAAAGATGTGGGTATGACCACTCCGTCACAGGACCGTTCGTCCCAGGGCCCCGCGACCTACGACCCGGCCGGCGAGGTCGTCGACATCTGCCGTGACCTGATCAGGATGGACACCACGAACTTCGGCGACAGCTCCGGGCCGGGGGAGCGCAAGGCCGCCGAGCACGTGGCTGGCCTGCTTGCCGATGTCGGCATCGAGCCGACGGTGCTGGAGTCGGAGCCCGGCCGGACCAGTGTGGTGGCCCGCTGGGGAGGTACGGAGGGCGAGCCGCTGCTCCTGCACGGTCACCTCGACGTCGTGCCCGCCGACGCTGACGACTGGCAGTTCCACCCCTTCTCGGGCGAGATCCACGACGGCTACCTGTGGGGACGCGGCGCGGTCGACATGAAGGACTTCGACGCCATGCTCCTTTCCGTGGTGCGCGCGCGTGCGCGGGCGGGGGCCGTGCCGGACCGGCCCCTGGCGCTGTGCTTCACCGCCGACGAGGAGGCCGGCGGTCACAAGGGGGCTGAGTTCCTCGTCAGGGAGCACCCCGACCTGCTCGCGGACTGCACCGAGGCGATCGGTGAGGTGGGTGGCTTCAGTACGACGGTCCGGGGCCGGCGGGTCTACCTGATCGAGGCCGCGGAGAAGGGCATGGCGTGGATGCGGCTCACCGCCAAGGGCAACGCCGGCCACGGCTCGATGCGGCACCCCGACAACGCCGTGACCGAGCTCGCCGCAGCCGTAGCTCGGCTGGGGCAGCACAACTGGCCGGTCCGGCTGACTCCCTCGATGCAGGTGCTGCTCTCCGCGGTGGGGGAGATCGCCGGGGTCGAGGCCACTCCCGAGAACGCAGAGGAGCTCGTCGAGGAGTTCGGGTCCGCCGCCCGCATGATCGGTGCGGTCATCAGGCACACGACGAACCCGACGATGCTGAACGCCGGGTACAAGGTCAACGTGGTGCCGGGGGAGGCCACCGCCCACGTGGACGGCCGGTTCCTCCCGGGCTACGAGGACGAGTTCTTCACGACGCTCGCGGAGCTGCTCGGCGACAACATCTCGGTGGACTACGTGAGCAAGCAGCACGCCCTGGAGACGACGTTCGACGGCCACATCGCGGATGCGATCACGGCCTCGATCCTGGCCGAGGACCCGGGCGCCACGGTGGCGCCGTACCTCATGTCCGCCGGCACCGACGCCAAGCACTGGAAGAAGCTCGGGATCAGGTCGTTCGGCTTCGCGCCGCTGCGGCTGCCGGCCGACCTGGACTTCACGGCGCTGTTCCACGGCGTCGACGAGCGGGTGCCGGTCGATGCGCTCGAGTTCGGGGCGCGGGTCTTCGACGACTTCCTCGGCCGGGTCTGACGGCCGGCTTCGCACGTGCTGTGGACGGTTCTCCAGCGGCATGCCACTTGAGAACGGGCTGTAACCCCGATTTACATATGCGGGGGAGGGCTAGAACATGAGGGTGGCGCGCTGACGGATGATCTTGCGTCGCAGCGTCACCTTGCGCGTGCCGTCGGGGAAGAGGCGCAGCCGGTCGAGCTCCCAGCCGCCGTGCTCCGCCCGGTCGGTGAGCAGCCTCGTGACGAAGTTCCGTGAGAAGTCACGGGAGAGGGTCAGCCTCTCGAACTCGTACTCGACACCCGGGCGCAGCGCCCTGTGTTTCGGGCCTGCGGTGTTCGGCGCACGAGACATGACGACATGGTGACACGGTTCGCAAGCCGCGACGAGAAAAAACTCAGCTGTCGGACGAGGACACGTCATCGAGAGCGTCGACGATCTCCTCGGGCAGCTCGCAGTCCTCGACGGTCAGGGAGCCACGAAGCTGCGCCGCCGTGCGAGCGCCGACGATAGGCGCGGTCACGCCCGGACGGTCACGGATCCAGGTCAGTGCGACCTCGAGCGGCGACCAGTTCAGACCGTCCGCGGCACGCGCGACGGCCTCGACGATCCGGGCGTTGTTCTCGTTCAGGTAGTTCCCGACGAAGTTCGCGAAGTGCGGGGAGGCAGCACGCGAGTCGGCCGGCGTTCCCGTGCGGTACTTGCCGGTGAGGACGCCCCGGCCGAGCGGGGACCAGGGGAGGACACCGAGCCCCATCGCCTCCGCGGCCGGGATCACTTCGGCCTCGGCCGACCGGTTGAGCAGGGAGTACTCCACCTGGTTCGACGCCAGCCTGGCCCGCCCGGGAACCGCGGTCTGCCAGGTCGCGGCATGGGCGCTCTGCCAGCCGGTGTAGTTGGACACGCCGACGTACGACGCACGACCTGTCGTGACGGCGTAGTCCAGGGCGGAGAGCGTCTCCTCGAGCGGCGTCTCGTCGGCCCAGGTGTGGACCTGCCACAGGTCGACGTGGTCCACGCCGAGCCGCTTCAGCGACGCGTCGAGGGTGGAGACCATGTAGCCGCGCGAGGTGTTGGTCTCGCGGCTGCCCCGGGCCCGGCTGATGCCGGCCTTCGTGGCGATCACGACGTCGTCACGAGCGACGACGTCGCCGATGAGCGAGCCGATCAGCTCCTCCGACGCGCCGTCGCCGTACCCGGCGGCGGTGTCGATCAGCGTGCCGCCGGCCTCGGTGAACGCGATCATCTGGTCGCGTGCCTCGTGCTCGTCGGTGTCACGCCCCCACGTCAACGTGCCGAGGCCGAGCCGGGAGACCTTGAGGCCGGTGCGACCCAGGAACCGTTGCTGCATGGGCGTAACGCTATCGAGCCAGGGCGAGCAGCGAGGTGTCGCCTCGCCGGTGGACGCCAGGCGAACACCGGCGCAGGGCGAAAGCGACCGCGCGTAGGCTGTGCGCGGCGTTCGAAGCATCCGACTAGGAGAGTACGTGCTCGACTTCCTCAAGGCCGCGGTCCTCGGGCTCATCCAGGGGCTCACCGAGTTCCTCCCGATCTCGAGCAGCGCCCATCTGCGCATCTTTCCCGAGCTTTTCGGTTGGGGTGACCCCGGCGCCGCCTTCACCGCCGTGATCCAGATCGGCACCGAGGTCGCCGTGCTCCTCTACTTCCGCAAGGACATCTGGCGGATCGGCTCGGCCTGGGTGCGCTCGCTCTACGACGCGTCGTGGCGCGGCCACCTCGACGCTCGCCTGGGCTGGTTCATCATCGTCGGCTCGCTGCCGATCGTGGTCCTCGGCATACTCCTGAAGGACGTCATCGAGCGCGACTTCCGCAACCTCTGGATCATCGGCACGACACTGATCGTCCTCGGCATCATCCTGGGCATCGCCGACCGGGTCGGGGGCACCGACCGCACCATCAAGCGGATGACCCTCAAGCACTCGGTCCTCATGGGACTGGCACAGGCGATGGCGCTCGTGCCCGGAGTCTCCCGCTCGGGCGCCACGATCAGCATGGGCCGCTTCCTGGGCTACGACCGCGAGGCGGCGACGAGGTTCGCGTTCCTGCTGGCCATCCCGGCCGTGATCGGCGCAGGGATCTTCGAGCTCAAGGACGTGCTGGCATGCGGCGGCTCAACGGCCGCGGAGTGCGCGAACGCCTACAGCCCCATGGCCACGCTCGTGGCCACGGTCGTGTCCTTCGTCGTCGGGTACGCCGCCATCGCCTGGCTGCTGCGGTACGTGAGCACCAAGTCCTACCTGCCCTTCGTGATCTACCGGGTGGCGCTCGGCGTCTTCACGCTGACGATGCTCAGCCTCGGCGTCCTGGTCGCGTAGGAGTCGCGGGCCACCCGAGGCTCACAGCCAGCCGGACCGCTTGAACATCCGGTAGAGCACCACCGACGCGAGCCCCATCACGCCCAGGGCGATGAAGTACCCGTACCTCCACTGCAGCTCGGGCATGTTCTTGAAGTTCATGCCGTAGACGCCGGCGATGAGCGTGCTCACCGCCGCGATCGCCACCCAGGCCGAGATCTTCCGCATGTCGTCGTTCTGCTGCACGCTGATCCGCGCGAGCAGGGCGTCGAACGCGGTCGAGAGCAGGCCGTCGAGGGAGTCGATGACCTCGGACACGCGGACGACGTGGTCGGCGACGTCGCGGAAGAACGGCGCCGACTCGGGGGCGATCCCCGCTACGGAGCCGGCGGCGAACCTCTGCATCGGGTCCTTCAGCGGGCTCACCGCGCGCCGCATCTCCGCGAGCTCACGCTTGAGGACGTAGATGCGGGCCGAGTCGTCGCTGCGGGCCGGCGAGAACACCGACGACTCGATCTCGTCCACGTCGATCTCGAGCGAGGCCGCGACCGCCTCGTAGCTGTCCACCACCCGGTCGCAGATGGCGTAGACGACCGCGGACGGACCGTGCCCGAGGAGCTGCGTCTTCGTCTCGAGGTCGAGCCGCGCGGAGTGCAGCTCCGTTCCTTCGCCATGGCGCACGCTGACCACGAACCCCGGGCCGAGGAACAGGGCGATCTCCCCGGTCTCGACCGCGTCGAGCTCGTCGACGTACCAGAGCGTCCTGAGGACGAGGAACAGCAGTCCGTCGTCGTACCGCTCGAGCTTCGGCCGCTGGTGTGCGTGGAGGGCGTCCTCGACGGCCAGCGGGTGGAGCTGCAGGAACCCTGCGACCCGGTCCAGCTCGTCGGCACTCGGCTCGTGGAGGCCGACCCACACGAAGTCCTGGTCCCCGGCGCGGGCGGCGAGGACGGCCGGGAGGTCGTCGCTGGCGACATCGAGGGGGACGCGTACGCCGTCGCGGTACAGCGCGCTGTCAACGATCATGGCGCTCAGGCTACGGCGTCTACAGTCTGACCCATGGCAACGGTGATCCTCGCCCGACACGGACGCACCACCGCGAACACGTCCGGTGTGCTCGCGGGTCGCAGCAAGGGTGTCCACCTCGACGACCACGGCCTGGAGCAGGCGAAGGCCGCGGCCGGCAGGCTCATCGACCTGCCGTTGGCCGCGATCGTGACCAGCCCTCTCGAACGGTGCCGCGAGACGGCCCGTGAGTTCGGCCGGCTGCACCCCAGCCCGCCGAAGGTGGTCAGCGAGCGCGGTCTCGTGGAGTGCGACTACGGCAGCTGGACCGGGCAGCAGCTGAAGACCCTGGCCAAGGAGCCCCTGTGGCAGACCGTCCAGGCGCATCCAGCAGCGGCGTGGTTCCCGGAGGGCGAGTCCCTCGCCCAGATGATGGCGCGCAGCGTGGCGACGGTCCGCGCCTGGGACGCGCGGGTCGAGGCGGAACACGGGGCGGACGCCGTCTGGGTGGCGGTGAGCCACGGCGATGTCATCAAGTCCGTCATCGCCGACGCGCTCGGCCTCCATCTCGACCTGTTCCAGCGGATCGTGGTCGACCCGTCCTCCCTGTCGGTGATCCGGTACACCCCGCTTCGTCCGTTCGTGGTGTCGGTGAACTCGCTCGCGGGCGACCTGAGCGGCCTGAAACCCCCGTCGAAGCCGAGGAAGCGCGGGAAGCCGTCCAGCGACGCCACCGTGGGCGGGGGGTCGGGCACGATCACCGACGAGCCAGCCTCCCGAACCCCCCGCCGGAAGTCATAGGGTCGGGACATGGCTCCTGTCGTCCACTCCTTCGACCCACCCGAGCGTTTCGTTGCCGGAACGGTCGGTCCCCCCGGACAGCGCACCTTCTTCCTCCAGGCGCGCAGTGGCGTCCGCGTCACCACGGTGGCCCTCGAGAAGCAGCAGGTCGCGGTTCTCGCGGAGCGGATCGACGAGCTCCTCGACGAGGTGATGCGCGCGGGCGGCGAGAGCACCGTCCCCGCGGTCGCGCCGGTGGGGCTCGAGGACTCCGACCCTCTCGAGCAGCCCATCGTGGAGGAGTTCCGCGCGGGCACGATGACCCTCTCCTGGGACCCGGCCGACGAACGCATCGTGGTCGAGGTGTTCCCCTTCACCGAGGAGTCGGTGGCGAGCCCGGACCAGCCCGAGGAGGAGATCGAGGAACCCGAACCCGAGGAGCTGTTCGTCGTGCGGCTGCCCGCGGGCCTCGCCCGGTCCTTCAGCAAACGCGCCCAGTCGGTCGTCTCCGCGGGCCGTCAACCATGCCCCTTCTGCGGTGGGCCGCTCGACCCCGCCGGTCACCTGTGTCCCCGAGCCAACGGCTTCCGCCGCAGCCTCAGTTGACCGAGCAGGCAGGCGTGAGCGGCGCCCCGTCGAGTGCCGAGGAGGCCGAGATCCTCGCCCGGGGCGTCCTCGAGGTCACGGGCCGGATCCTGCCCGCGTCCAACGTGACCTTCCTGGGTGAGGCGACCCTGGACGCACAGACCGTCGCCTGCGTCTACAAGCCGGTCTCGGGGGAGCGCCCGCTGTGGGACTTCCCGGACGGGACGCTGGCTGCCAGGGAAGAAGCGGCGTACGTCGTGTCCGAGGCGCTGGCCTGGGACGTCGTGCCGCTCACCCTGCTCAGGGATGGGCCGGCCGGCCCCGGCATGGTGCAGGTCTGGCGGGAGCCGGACGACGCGCAGTCCCCGGTCGACATCGTCGCGGCCGGGAGTACGCCGGAGGGTTACCTCCACGTGCTCGACGCGGTGGACGCACACGACAGGCCGGTCTCGCTCGTGCACGAGGACAGCGACCCGCTCCGCCGGATGGCCGTCTTCGACGCGGTCGTGAACAACGCCGACCGCAAGGGTGGTCATGTGCTCGCCATGCGAGGCGGCCACCGGCACGGCGTCGACCACGGAGTCAGCTTCCACGTGGACAACAAGCTGCGCACCGTCCTGTGGGGGTGGGCCGGCGAGCCGCTTCACGCGCAGGATCTGCAGCGGGTGAGCGCTCTGGCCGACGACCTCGCCTCGTCGGGCGGGGACCTGCGCTCGAGGATGACGCGGCTGCTCACGAAGGGGGAGGTCGATGCCCTGCTGGGCCGGTGCGAGGACCTGGTGAGCCGCGGCAGAATGCCGCTGCCGTCGGGGGAGTGGCCGGCAATCCCGTGGCCGGCGTTCTGACCTCGGTTGGCTAGGCTTCCCTCATGCGTGCCTGGTCGAGCCCTGACGTTCCGAGCCTCGAGGGCTTCGGATCTGCCCCCGCCGTCAACCTGTTCAACACCTCCGCCGGTGAGGTCGAGCCGACGACGCCGGAGGGGACGGCACGCATGTACGTCTGCGGCATCACGCCGTACGACGCGACCCACGTCGGCCACGCCGCGACCTATGTTGCCTTCGACCTCCTCAACCGGGCCTGGCGCGACGCCGGCCACGAGGTGCACTACGTCCAGAACGTGACCGACGTCGACGACCCGCTTCTCGAGCGGGCCGCCGCCACCGACGTGGACTGGCAGGAGCTGGCCGAGCGGGAGACCGAGCTCTTCCGCACGGACATGGCGGCCCTGCGGGTGCTGGCGCCGGACGACTACATCGGCGTCGTGGAGTCGATCCCGCTCGTGGTCGAGGTCGTGCAACAGCTCCGGGACCGGGGCGCTGTCTACGAGGTGGACGGCGATCTCTACTTCTCGGTGCACTCGGACCCGAGGTTCGGGGAGCTCTCCCACCTCGACGAGGAGGAGATGCTCCGGATCTACCCCGAGCGCGGGGGAGACCCGGGCCGACCGGGGAAGAAGCATGCCCTGGACTGCCTCCTGTGGCAGGGGGAGCGTCCCGGTGAGCCTGCATGGGACTCGGTCTTCGGTCGTGGGCGTCCTGGATGGCACGTCGAGTGCTCGGCCATTGCGCTGCGCTACCTGGGCGAGAACTTCGACGTCCAGGGCGGAGGCAGCGACCTGGTCTTCCCCCACCACGAGATGAGCGCGTCCGAGGCCCAGGCTGCCTTCGAAGGGCTGACGTTCGCCCGGTCGTACTCGCACGCCGGGATGGTCGCCTACGAGGGCGAGAAGATGTCCAAGTCGCGGGGGAACCTCGTGCTCGTCTCCAGGCTGACCGAGGCGGGGACCGACCCCATGGCCATCCGTCTGGCCCTGCTCGCCCACCACTACCGCAGCGACTGGGAGTGGACCGACGAGGACCTGTCCCGCGCCGAGTCGCGGCTCGGGACGTGGCGACAGGCCCTCGAGCACGCGTCGGACGACCAGGCTCGCGCTCTCGTCGACGCCGTTCGGACGTGCCTCGCCGACGACCTCGACGCGCCGGCGGCGCTCGACGCCGTCGACGCCTGGGCGGCTGGACCCCAGGAACAGGGCGACGGGAGTGGCGCCGAGACCATCCGGACCCTGCTCGACGCAAGGCTCGGCATCCTGCTCTAGCCGTCGTCCGTCTCGCGGCGCTTGAGGTAGCGCTCGAACTCCCGCGCGATCGCCTCTCCACTGGCCTCCGGGAGCTCGGCGGTGTCCCGGGTCTCCTCGAGGGCGCGCACGTAGTCGCCGATCTCCTCGTCCTCCTCGGCGAGCTCATCGACGCCGCGCTCCCACGCACGCGCCTCGTCGGGCAGATCCGCGAGCGGGATGGAGATCTCGAGGAGGTCCTCGAGCTGCCCGAGCAGGGCGAGTGTCGCCTTCGGGCAGGGTGGCTGGGCCACATAGTGGGGAACCGCCGCCCAGAACGAGACGGCCGGCAGGTCCATCTGGATACAGGCCTCCTGGAACACCCCGACTATCCCGGTGGGCCCTTCGTAGTTCGACTGCTCGAGCTTGAGCCGGTCCACGAGCTCGGGCTCGGTAGCCGTGCCGGTCACCGGTACCGGACGGGTGTGGGGGGTGTCCGCGAGCAGCGCGCCCAGGGTCACCGCCAGCTCGGTGCCGAGCTCCTCACAGGCCGCGAGCAGCTCCGCGCAGAACTGGCGCCAGCGCATGTTCGGCTCGATCCCGCGCAGCAGGATCACGTCGCGACGAGCACCGGGCGGACGGGCCACGGAGATCTGGGTGGACGGCCAGGTGATCCGCCGCATGCCGGCCTCGTTCGTGCCGACCACCGGTCGGTTCATCTGGAAGTCGTAGAAGTCCTCCGGGTCGATCGCGGCGACTACCCGGGCGTCCCAAACCTGGATCAGGTGGTCGACAACGGACGAGGCCGCGTCGGCGGCGTCGTTCCAGCCCTCGAAGGCGGCAATGAGGACCGGCGACTCCAGTTCGGGGACTTCCTCGATCTCGATCACAGATCCAGCCTAGACCGGTAGCGTTCCGAGAGGGCACCGAGTCGCACAAGTCGGCGGTCAGGCACGCAGTGTCATCATTCGATACGGCGATGTCACGATCTGGGATGGTCGCTCGGCCGGTCCTGGCAGAGACCTATCGTGGCTGGAATTGTCCACTCCCGAGCAGGAACCTCAAGGAGAGCACTACGTGAGCACGAACGCCGCATCGTTGCGTCCCGCACTCGCCGAGCGAGTGATCGTGGCCGACGGAGCGATGGGCACGATGCTCCAGGGCTTCGACCTGACACTGGACGACTTCGACGGCTACGAAGGCTGTAACGAGGTCCTCAACATCACCCGCCCCGACGTGGTGCGCGCGATCCACGACTCGTTCCTCGAGGTGGGCGCGGACTGCATCGAGACCAACACGTTCGGAGCGAACCTCGCGAACCTGGGCGAGTACGACATCCCCGACCGCATCTATGAGCTGGCACGCGCCGGTGCGGAGATCGCGGCGGCGGCCGCGGAGGAGTGGTCGACCCCCGACAGGCCGCGCTGGGTCCTCGGGTCGGTGGGTCCAGGCACCAAGCTGCCGAGTCTGGGCCACGTGCGGTTCGCCCAGCTGCGTGACGCCTACCAGGAGCAGGTCCGGGGGCTCGTGGACGGGGGCGCCGACGCGGTCCTGGTCGAGACGGCACAGGACTTGATGCAGGCGAAGGCCGCGGTCATCGGGGCACGGCGGGCGCTGGACGCGGCGGGAGTGGACCTCCCTCTCATCGTCAACGTCACCGTCGAGACCACGGGCACGATGCTGCTCGGCAGCGAGATCGGTGCCGCGCTCACGGCGCTGGAGCCGCTCGCCATCGACCTGATCGGGCTCAACTGCGCCACCGGGCCTGCCGAGATGAGCGAGCACCTCCGCCATCTCTCACGCCACGCGAAGGTCGGCCTCGCGTGCATGCCGAACGCCGGGCTGCCCCAGCTCACCGCCGACGGAGCGCGCTACCCGCTCACGGCGGACGAGCTCGCGGAGGCGCACGACGTCTTCACCCGCGACTACGGCCTGGCCCTGGTCGGTGGGTGCTGTGGCACCACGCCGGAGCACATCAAGGCTGTCGTCGACAGGGTCGGCGGCCGAGCCCTGACCCCGAGGCGGCCCGAGCGCGACGCCGCCGCCGCCTCCCTGTACCAGGCTGTGACCTTCCGGCAGGACACCTCCTACCTCTCGATCGGTGAGCGGACCAACGCCAACGGCAGCAAGGCGTTCCGCGAGGCCATGCTCGAGGACAGATGGGACGACTGCATCGAGATCGCCCGTGCCCAGATCCGGGACGGTGCGCACCTGCTCGACCTGTGCATCGACTACGTAGGCCGCGACGGGGTCGCCGACATGGACAACCTCGCCTTCCGGCTGGCGACGTCGTCCACGCTGCCCGTCGTACTCGACTCCACGGAGCCCCCGGTCATCCAGGCCGGTCTCGAACGCCTGCCCGGGCGCAGCGTGATCAACTCGGTGAACTACGAGGACGGCGACGGGCCGGACTCACGGATGGCCCGCGTGATGCCGATGGTCAAGGAGCACGGCGCGGCCGTCGTGGCGCTCACCATCGACGAGGAGGGGCAGGCGCGTACGGCGGACTGGAAGGTGAGAGTCGCCAGCCGCCTCATCGACGACCTCACCGGCACCTGGGGCATGGCGGTCGAGGACATCATCGTCGACTGCCTGACGTTCCCGATCGCGACCGGACAGGAGGAGACGCGCCGCGACGGCATCGAGACGATCGAGGCGATCCGCCGGGTCACCGAGCTTTACCCCGGTGTCCAGACGACGCTCGGCGTCTCCAACGTCTCCTTCGGCCTGAACCCCGCAGCCCGGCAGGTCCTGAACTCGGTCTTCCTGCATGAGTGCGTCGAGGCGGGCCTCAGCTCGGCGATCGTGCACTCCGCCAAGATCCTGCCGCTGTCGCGGATCCCGGAGGAGCAGCGCGAGGTGGCGCTCGACCTCGTCTACGACCGCCGGCGCGAGGGCTACGACCCGCTCGAGAAGTTCCTCGACATCTTCGCCGACGTCAAGACCGCCGACAGCAAGGCGACCCGGGCGGCGGAGCTCGCGGCGCTGCCCCTGGCAGAGCGCCTCCAGCGACGGATCATCGACGGCGAGCGAAACGGCCTCGAGACGGACCTCGACGAGGCGTTGGGGGAGAAGGCCGCCCTGGAGATCGTCAACGACGACCTCCTCGCCGGGATGAAGGTCGTCGGCGAGCTGTTCGGCTCCGGCGAGATGCAGCTGCCCTTCGTGCTCCAGTCGGCCGAGGTGATGAAGACGTCGGTCGCCTACCTCGAGCCGCACATGGAGAAGACCGACGAGCGCGGCAAGGGCACCATCGTCCTGGCGACGGTCAAGGGAGATGTGCACGACATCGGCAAGAACCTCGTCGACATCATCTTGAGCAACAACGGCTACAAGGTCGTCAACCTCGGCATCAAGCAGCCGGTCAACGCGATCATCGACGCCGCCGAGGAGAACGACGCCGACGTGGTCGGCATGTCGGGCCTGCTCGTGAAGAGCACCGTCATCATGAAGGAGAACCTCGAGGAGCTGACCAGCCGCGGAGTGGCCAAGAAGTGGCCGGTCATCCTGGGCGGTGCTGCCCTGACCCGTGCCTACGTGGAGCAGGACCTGGCCGGGATCTTCGACGGCGAGGTGCGCTACGCGCGCGACGCCTTCGAGGGTCTCCGGCTCATGGACGCCGCGATGGCGGTCAAACGGGGCGACGAAGGTGCGGCCCTTCCCGCTCCGCGCGAACGCCGGGTGCGTGCGGCGACGAAGACCGAGTCCGTGCGGGTGGAGGTGCCTGACCGTTCCGACGTGGCGACCGACAACCCGGTGCCGACACCGCCGTTCTGGGGGGACCGGATCGTCAAGGGAATCTCGCTGGCGGAGTTCTCCGGCTACCTCGACGAACGCGCGACCTTCCTCGGGCAGTGGGGACTGCGCGGCTCGCGAGCCGGCTCGGGACCGACGTACGAGGAGCTGGTCGAGTCGGAGGGACGCCCCCGGCTGCGGATGTGGATGGACCGCATCGCCACCGAGGGGATCATGGAGCCTGCCGTCGTCTACGGCTACTGGCCCTGCTACAGCGAGGGCGACGACCTGGTGGTCCTCGACCCGGAGACCAGGTCCGGCGAGGTCGCCCGGTTCACCTTCCCGCGACAGCGCCGGGACCGGTTCCTCTGCCTGTCCGACTTCTTCCGGCCCAAGGAGTCGGGGGAGCTCGACGTGATCGCGTTCCACCTGGTCACCATGGGAGCCAGGGTCAGCGAGGTCACCGGCGAGCTGTTCGCGAAGGACGCCTACCGCGACTACCTCGAGCTGCACGGTCTGTCGGTCCAGCTGACGGAGGCGCTCGCGGAGTACTGGCACGCGCGGGTCCGCGCCGAGCTCGGCTTCGGGGGCGACGACTCCAGCGAGCTCAACGAGATCTTCCGGCAGGGCTACCGCGGCTCCCGGTACTCCTTCGGGTACCCAGCCTGTCCCGACCTCGAGCACCGCAAGCTCCTGGTGGACCTGCTGCGGCCGGACCGGATCGGCGTCGCGCTCAGCGAGGAGCTGCAGCTGCACCCCGAGCAGTCCACGGACGCCCTCGTGGTGCACCACCCCGAGGCGAAGTACTTCAACGCCCGGTGACGCGGACGCCGCGTGACCTCCCGGCCGTCCTGTGGGACATGGACGGCACCCTGGTCGACACCGAGCCGTACTGGATCGAGTCCGAGTTCGAGCTGGTCGAGACCCACGGCGGGAAGTGGAGCCACGAGCACGCGCTGAACCTGGTCGGCAACGACCTGCTGGAGTCCGGCCGGTACATCCGTGAGCACGGCCGGATAGCCCTCGAGCCCTGGGAGATCGTCGAGGAGCTGCTCGACCGGGTGGTGGCGCGGGTGGAGCGGCAGGTGCCCTGGCGTCCCGGCGCGGTCGAGCTGCTGACCGACCTCCGGGCGCACGGCGTCCGATGTGCCCTGGTGACGATGTCCTACCGCCGGTTCGTGCAGCCGATCCTCACCCAGCTGCCCCACGACACCTTCGAGGTCGTCGTGACCGGTGACGCCGTGACCCAGGGGAAGCCCCACCCCGAGCCCTACCTGACGGCAGCCGCCCTGCTCGGGCTCGACCCGGGGGAGACCGTCGCCATCGAGGACTCCAACACCGGCGCGCGGTCAGCGGAGGCCGCCGGCTGCACGGTCCTGGTGGTGCCGAACCACGTTCCCGTGCTGCCGGGGGAGCGGCGCATCTTTGCCGAAACGTTGCGAGATGTCACGTATTTGACGTTTCCACGACCGATTCAGCGGTAATCGTTGCGATATTGCGACCGTGTCGCACAGCTTGTGGGGTGGAAGTCCCTTATGCGCGCTAGTAGTGTCCACGAGGTTCCGCTCCTGACATCCGTGTGGGGGCATGTATTCGTGAGGTGGAAAGTTGAACCGCAGACGAGGACTACTGGCGGTTGCCAGTGCAGGCGTCCTGGTCGCCACGCTGGCAGCATGTGGTGGCGATGAGGGCGGCAACAACGGCAACGAGGGTGCAGGGTCGGGGGAGGCTTGGATCCTCGGCACGACGGAGTCGGTGACCGCGATGGACCCCGCGGGCTCGTACGACTTCGGCTCGTGGAACATGCAGTACAACATCTTCGAGCAGCTCGTCACCATCCCCGCGGGTGAGACCGAGCCCGTCGGCGACGCGGCCGAGTCGTGCGGCTACGACGACCCGAAGACCGTGACCTGCAAGCTCAGGGAAGGTCTGAAGTTCTCCAACGGCAACGAGCTCACCTCTTCGGACGTGAAGTTCTCGTTGGAGCGAAACATCGCGATCGCCGACCCGAACGGCTCCGCGGTCCTGCTGGGCCAGATCACCGACGCGAAGACCGGCAAGCTGGCCGAAGGTGCCATCGAGACCCCCGACGACACGACGGTCACGTTCCACCTCAACGCGGCGGACACCACCTTCCTGAAGCTGCTGTCCACGGCGACCACGTCGATCGTCGACGAGGAGACCTTCCCCGCGGACAAGCTGCTCGAGGACTCCAAGGTCGTCGGCTCGGGCCCCTACAAGCTGAGCCAGTACAAGCCCGGTGAGCAGGCGGTTCTCGAGGCCAACGAGACCTACGACGGCGAGCGCACTCCCAAGAGCGGACAGATCTACGTCCAGTACTTCAGCGACCCGGCGCCTCTGAAGCAGGCGATCGAGAGCGGTCAGGTGGACATCGCCTGGCGCACCCTGTCGCCGACCGACCTGAACGACCTGGAGTCCAAGGACAGCGTCAAGGTCATCAAGGGCGAGGGTTCCGAGTTCCGCTACTGGGTCTTCCAGCTGGCGAACAAGACGGTCAAGGACGTGGCTGTCCGCCAGGCCGTCGCGCAGCTCGTCGACCGTGAGGCCATCGCTCAGGACGCCTACGACGGCACCGTCGAGCCGGCCCAGTCGATCGTTCCTCCGGGCTTCGGTGGACAGAAGGACTCCTTTGCCGAGAAGTACGGCGAGCCGAGTGTCGACGCAGCCAAGAAGATCCTGGACGACGCGGGCGTGAAGACGCCTGTCACGCTGAAGCTGGGCTACACGCCCACCCACTACGGCCCGAACGCCGTGGACGAGGCGAACGAGCTGTCTGCCCAGCTCAACGACAGTGGCCTCTTCAAGACGAGCACCGACGCCGCGGAGTGGGAGGAGTACCAGACCCTGTACAAGGAGGGTGCGTACGACCTGTTCATCCTCGGCTGGTACCCCGACATCCTGGACGCCGACAACTACCTGTCGCCGTTCGTGCGTGACGGTGGTTTCTACGCGAACAACTACTCCAACGACGAGGTCAACTCGATGCTGGACCAGGAGCTCGCCGAGACCGACGACGCCGCTCGTGAGGAGATCATCGGCCAGCTGCAGGACAAGGTGGCCGAGGACGTTCCGCTGATCCCGTCGTGGAACGGGCAGAACGTGGCTGTCACCACGCCGGAGATGGAAGGTGTCGAGGAGACCCTCGACCCGACCTACATCTTCCGGTTCTGGGGCATCAGCAAGAACGGCTAGTTCGACGGCGGGGGAGGACGCGGTGACCGCGTCCTCCCCCTTGTCCTGTCAGGAAGGAAACAGATGAGCGCGGGATCGGGTTCCCTACCTCGCTACATCGGCCAACGGCTGCTCCTGATCATCCCCATGATCTGGGTGCTGCTGACTCTCGTCTTCGTGCTGCTGCGTGTCGCCCCCGGCGACCCGGTCTCCGCCGCTGTCGGCGGCAAGCTCAACGAGGCGGCGTTGGACGAGCGGCGAGCCGCCCTTGGCCTGGACCGGCCACTGATCGTGCAGTACTTCGACTACCTGGGCGACGTCGCGACGCTCAACTTCGGGAAGACGATCTCGGACAACCGTCCGATCCTCGATCTCATCCGTGACAACGGTGGCGCCACCCTCACCCTGACCATCGGTGCGTTCGCCTTCGCGCTCGCCGTCGGCATCCCGCTCGGGCTCCTGGCCGGACGCCACCGGGACTCGGTGGCCGACATCGTCATCCGGCTGTTCGGGATCGTCACGTACGCCGCGCCCATCTTCTTCGTCGGCATCATGCTGGTGATCCTGGTGGCCCCGCTGGGTTGGCCGACGTACGACATCGCCTCACCGATCACCAAGTTCCAGGTGCAACCGGTGACACACATCCTTCTCGTGGACGCCGCGATCTCGGGAAACACCGACGCGGTGGTCGACATACTCGCGCACCACGTGCTGCCCTGCTTCACGCTGGGCCTGCTCCTCTGCGGCGTCTTCATCCGGCTGGTCCGGGTCAACCTGCTCCAGACGCTCAAGGGTGACTACGTGGAGGCCGCGCGCGCTCGGGGGATCAAGGAGAGGTACGTGATCCGCCGGCACGCCTTCCGGAACGCGCTGGTGCCCGTGATCACGGTGATCGGGCTGCAGGTCGCCCTGACCCTGTCCGGAGCGGTGCTCACCGAGCGGACGTTCAACTGGCCGGGGTTGGGCACGCAGCTCATCGACTACCTCACCAAACGCGACTACATCGCGGTGCAGGGGCTGGTCACGTTCTTCGCCGTCGTGGTCGTGGTCGTGAGCCTCCTGGTCGACATCGTCAACGCCGTCATCGACCCGCGAGTGAGGTACTGATGTTCCGAACACTCCTCGCCCCCTTCCGCAGCACCTCGGGGATGGCCCGCTGGATCCTGGTCAGCGGCCTGGTGATCACCGCGGCCTTCGTGCTCATGGCCGTCTTCGCGCCCTGGATCGCCCCGTTCGACTTCGCCCAGACCACCGCTGACGGCGTGAAGCTGCCCAAGATGGCCCCGCCTAGCGGCGACCACTGGTTCGGCACCAACGACCAGTTCTTCGACGTGCTGTCGCGCGTGATCTGGGGTGCGCGGACGGCCGTTGTCGTCGTGGCGCTCTCGGTCCTCTTCTCCGTCGTGATCGGCGTCCCGCTGGGGCTCGTGTCCGGCTTCGTCGGGGGCTGGACGGACCGCCTGCTCGTCTTCGTCATGGACGCGCTCTACGCGTTCCCGACGCTGCTTCTCGCCATCGTGTTCTCGTTCCTGCTGCGAGGGTCGCTCGGTGGGGGCGTCGTCGCTGCCGCGCTGTCGCTGACGGTGATCTACATCCCGCAGTACTTCCGCGTCGTGCGCAACACCACGGTGAGCGCGCGAGAGGCGACGTACGTCGAGGCCGCCCGGGCGATCGGTGCCAAGCACGGCACGATCATGGGCCGTTACCTGTTCGGCAACGTGATCCAGTCCGTCCCGGTCATCGGCACCCTGAACGCCGCGGACGCCATCGCCACGCTCGCCGCGCTCGGCTTCCTCGGGCTCGGCATCCAGCCCACCGAGGCCGCGGAATGGGGCTACGACCTCAGCCGCGCCCTCGACGACGCGGGGGCGGGGATCTGGTGGACCGCCGTCTTCCCGGGCATGGCCATCGTGCTCCTCGTCACGGGGCTCACCCTCGTCGGCGAGGGCCTCAACGAGACGATCAACCCGACTCTGCGGAAGCGGCGCCTGAGGAAGGTCGAGCTGCCGCCGAAGGAACCGACTTCCGCCCCTGCCGAAGGAGAGACCCGATGACCGAGCTGTACGACGCTCCCGTCGGCGTCACGCCCGAGAGTGGGTCGGTCGTCGACGCACAGGACATCCGCATCTGGTACGGCACCGAACGCGGCCCGGTCAAGGCCGTCGACGGCGTGAGCTTCGAGCTCCGCAAGGGCGAGATCCTGGGCCTTGTGGGCGAGTCGGGCTGCGGCAAGTCGACGCTCGGCCGTGGCCTGCTCGGCCTTCTGCCCGAGGGCGCGGAGATGGACGGCCACCTGCGCTTCAAGGGCGAGGACCTCCTCGCCCTGCCCAAGAAGCAGATGTTCGCCAAGCGCGGCACCGAGCTGGGGATGATCTTCCAGGAGCCGCTGACCCGCCTCAACCCGCTGATGCGGATCTCCCAGCACTTCGAGGAGACGCTGAAGACCCACGAGAGGGGGATCAGCAAGGTCGAGATCGAGAGGCGTTCGCTGGAGGTCCTCAGGGTGATGGGCATCCCCCCGACCCGGTACCGCTCGTACCCTCACGAGTTCTCCGGTGGCATGCGGCAGCGCCTGATGATCGCACTGGCTCTGGTGCTGCGGCCGGCGTTCGTCGTCGCGGACGAGCCGACGACCGCGCTCGACGTGCTCGTCGAGGCGCAGATCATCCGGATCCTGCACGACCTGCGACGCGACTTCGAGACGTCCCTGCTGCTGATCACGCACAACCTCGGCATCATCGCCGAGGCCTGCGACAGGGTCGCGGTCATGTACGCAGGCGAGATCGTCGAGATCGGCGACGCCCGCGAGGTCTTCTCCGAGCCACAGCACCCGTACACCCGGGAGCTGCTGCGCTCGACCATCTCGCTGTCGACGACCGGGTTGAACTTCATCCCGGGTGCGCCACCGGACCTGGTGGAGCCGCCGCCGGGGTGCCACTTCCACCCACGCTGCCCGGACGCGATGAGCATCTGCAAGACCGCGCACCCGGTCCAGCGGGAGATGCCGAACGGCAGCAGGACCCAGTGCTGGGCGGCCGACCTGAAACACGGCTTCGCTTCGGAGCTGACCGCCGAGGACACCGAGCCGTTGGAGCGAAAGGAGATCTCCGTTGCAGACGAGGCATGAGACGGCTGTCCCGGCCACCGGGAAGGGCACCGGCATCGTCGAGGTCTCCGACCTCGAGGTGCACTTCCAGCTGCGTGGCGGCACGCTGTCCCGGCTGTTCGGCCGGGACACCGGCACCGTCAAGGCGGTCGACGGGGTCAGCTTCTCGCTCCAGAAGGGCGAGGTCCTCGGCCTGGTAGGGGAGTCGGGCAGCGGCAAGACCACGCTCGGCAGGGCCCTGCTCGGCCTGGCGCCCGCCACGTCCGGCTCGATCACCTACCGTGAGCCAAGCTCAGGGGGCGAGGCAACCGCGCGCGTCGTCTCGGAGATGTCCGGCGGCCAGCTGCGCAAGCTGCGGACCGACCTGCAGATGGTCTTCCAGGACCCGCACGCGGCGCTGAACCCCTCGATGAACATCGAGACCGCGGTCGGGCACCCGTTGAAGATCCACGGTCTCGCATCGGGGGAGAACCTGAGCCAGCGAGTGGCGGAGGCGCTCGAGCGGGTGGGGCTGACCCCGGCGTCGCGCTACATGAGCAAGTTCCCGTCGGACCTCTCCGGCGGCCAGAAGCAGCGTGCCGTGATCGCGCGGGCGATCATCATGGACCCCGAGGTGCTCGTCGCGGACGAGCCGGTCTCCATGCTCGACATGAGCGTCCGGGCGAAGATCCTCCAGCTCATGCTGGATCTCAAGCAGGACCTCGGGCTGACCTACGTCTACATCACCCACGACCTGGCCAGCGCGAAGTTCTTCTGCGACCGGATCGCGATCATGTACCTCGGGCGGATCGTGGAGATCGGCCCGACCGAGGAGATCTTCGCCGACCCCAAGCACCCGTACACCAAGGCACTGCTGAAGGCGATCCCGGAGCCGGACCCCCACAAGATGGTCGCCCGTGACCTTCCGCGCGGCGAGATCCCGGACGCAGCCAGCCCACCGCTGGGCTGCTCGTTCCACCCTCGCTGCCCCGAGGCAGTGGCCGAGTGCGGCTGGGAGTCACGGGACCTGCGGAACCTGCTCGAGGAGCACTGGACCAGGCAGGACGCCTCTGTCTACGAAGCGGAGCAAGGGCTCGTCGGTGACCTGGGGCGGCTCGACAAACCGCAGAAGCAGGTCACGATCGGGTCCGCCGCCGACGCGTCGAAGGTCCGTGACCTGCTCGATCGGGTCAGGGCGGAGAAGCCGGACGAGCCGCTCTGGAAGGGCGTCGACTCCGTCGAGGAGACCGGCGAAGGGGTGAAGGTCTCCTTCCGTCAGGGCTTCGACCCGGAGCTCCGCGCCGCCGACGGCGTCGATGTCGCCTGCGTGCTCTACCCGCAGGCCGTCACACCCGAGCCGGCCCGTCCCGAGCGCGCCTGACCCCCTGGGCCTGACCCGTGTGGGGGTGCCCGTTCCGGGGTGCCCCCACCGGGCCACTGCTCGGTCTCACTCCTCCGTCGAGCCGATCTGCAGCACGGGCAGCGGCGGGGGAGTCCCGCCGAACTCGGGACAGAGCGCCTGGTGGGAGCACCAGCCGCACAGGGCGCTCTTGCGGGGTCGCCAGTCGCCGGACTCGTGGGCGTTGGAGATCGCCTTCCAGAGCGCCTCGACCTTGCGTTCGGTGGCGAGCAGGTCGCGCTCCTCGGGGCAGTAGCGCAGCAGCTCGCCGCTGCCGAGGTACACCAGCTGCAGCATGGCGGGGATGACGCCGCGGGTGCGCCAGATCACGAGCGCGTAGAACTTCATCTGGAACAGCGCCTTGGCCTCGAACATCTCACCGGGCGCCTTGCCGGTCTTGTAGTCCACCACCCTGATCTCGCCGGTGGGGGCGATGTCGACCCGGTCGATGAACCCTCGGAGCAGCAGCTTGGAGTCGAGCAGCGTCTCGACGTACAGCTCTCGCTCGGCCGGCTCGAGCCGCGTCGGGTCCTCGAGGGAGAAGTAACGGTCGAGCGACTCGCGGCACGACGCCAGCCAGGCCCCGACCTCCGGCCCCTCGGCGCCGAACATCTCGGCGACCTCGGGGTCCTCGGCGAGGATCGCCTCCCAGGTCGGCTGGAGCATCTGGGCCGCCTGGTCCGAGGTGCGGTGGGCAGCCGGCAGGTCGAAGAGGTCCTCGAGCACCTTGTGCACGACCGTGCCGCGGACCGCGTCAGGGGAGTACGGCTCGGGCAGCTTGTCGACGGTGCGGAAGCGGTAGAGCAGCGGACAGGACATGAAGTCGCTGGCACGGCTCGGGGACAACGACCCGACGACGTCGACTCCGTCGACGACGATCCGGTCAGCGATCTCCTGTGTCACGTCCTGGGTCATATCGGAAACCCTAGGCGACACGGCGGACAGTTCCGGGAGATAGCGTGGGGGTGTGGACCCGAAGACAGTGCAACCCGGCGCGTCGACGCCTCGTCGTGAGCCCGGCACCATCCGGATCGGTCAGATCGGCGGTGTCGACGTGCTGGTGCGCGCCTCGTGGCTGCTGGTGGCCGGCCTCATCGCGGTCCTGCTCGCCCCACGGGTGGAGTCGGTCGCCCCCGGACTGGGGGTGTGGAAGTACGTCGCCGGCCTCGCGTTCGCGGTGCTGCTGTACCTCTCGGTGCTCCTGCACGAGATGTCCCATGCGTTGATGGCCAAGCGCTTCGGCCTGCCCGTGCGCTCGATCACCCTGCACTTCTTGGGGGGCGTCACCGAGATCGAGGGTGAGCCGGACACACCCGGGCGCGAGTTCGGGGTATCCGTCGTGGGACCGCTCACGTCCATCGTCGTCGGCGGGGTGTTCGTCGCCCTGTGGTTCGTCACCCCCGAGGGCCTGCTGCTGCTCGCCGTCGAAGGTCTCGCCGGGGCCAACCTCATCGTCGGCGTCCTGAACCTCGTCCCGGGGCTTCCGCTCGACGGGGGGCGGGTGCTGCGCGCAGCTGTGTGGAAGGTGACCGGCAACCAGCACCAGGGGACGCTCGTCGCCGGTTGGGGTGGGCGGGTCGTCGCGCTCCTCGCGCTGGCCTGGCCGGTTGCGCAGGAACTGCTGTTCACGGTCAAACCGGACATCGTCGACTACCTCCTGGCGTTCGTCATCGCCACGTTCCTGTGGGGCGGGGCCTCCGCCGCGATCATGTCGGCGAAGGTCCGGCGCAAGCTTCCCGCGCTGCACGCCCGGTCCCTGGCCCGGCGTACCCTCGCGGTGCCGCACGACCTCCCGCTCGCGGAGGCGGTACGACGAGCGCAGGAGGAGCAGGCCGGAAGCATCGTCGTACTCGACTCCGGGGGGCGGCCGTCCGGGATCGTCAACGAGGCGGCTCTGGTCGCCACGCCCGAGGACCGGCGGCCGTGGCTGCCGGTCAGCGCCGTCGCGCGGACCGTGGAGGAGGGGCTGGTCCTCTCCTCTGACATCTCCGGCGAGTCGTTGATCCGTGCGATGCAGCGCATGCCCGCGACGGAGTACCTCCTGGTGGAGGCGGACGGCAGCATCTTCGGGGTGCTGGCGACCGAGGACGTCGACAAGGCGTTCTCCTCCACGTTGTAGCCGGTCGATATCCTCTCGGGCATGCCCCCCGAGAACCTTTCGTCGGTCGAGCCTGCCGACAGCGCACCTGCCCACACACCGGACGACGTCGCGCCCGAGACCTGGTCCGGGGTCCATCGCGGACCGCTCCGCGCGGGGGAGTGGGTGCGACTGACGGACACGAAGGGCCGGCGGCACAACATCTGCCTGGAGCAAGGCCGGAAGTTCTTCACCAACCGGGGCTCGATCGACCACGACGACCTGATCGGCCGCCCGGAGGGGTTCGCGATCACGTCGTCGGCCGGTGGTGAGTACCTCGTGTTCCGGCCGCTGCTGAGCGAGTTCGTCGTGTCCATGCCGCGGGGGGCCGCGGTGGTGTACCCCAAGGACGCCGCCCAGATCGTCGCCATGGCCGACATCTTCCCCGGCGCGCGGGTGGTCGAGGCCGGCGTAGGCTCCGGCGCCCTCACCTGCTCGCTGCTCCGAGCCGTCGGGCCGCACGGGATGGTCTCGTCGTACGAGCGGCGCACCGAGTTCGCCGAGGTGGCGACGAAGAACGTCACTCAGTTCTTCGGTGGCGACCACCCGGCCTGGAAGCTCACGGTCGGCGACCTCGTCGAGGAACTGCCGAAGGTCGACGAGGCCGGCTCCGTGGACAGGGTCATCCTCGACATGCTCGCGCCGTGGGAGTGCGTCGACGCCGTCGCAGAAGCCCTCACCCCGGGCGGGATCATCTGTGCGTACGTCGCAACCACGACCCAGCTCGGGCGGACCGTCGAGACGATCCGCGCGCACGGCGGGTTCACCGAGCCGCAGCCGTGGGAGACGCTGGTCCGCGACTGGCACGTCGAGGGGCTCGCAGTCCGGCCGGGACACAAGATGATCGGGCACACCGGGTTCCTGGTCACCGCCCGCCGGATGGCCCCAGGGGAGAAGGCCCCGGCGAAGAAGCGCCGCCCTGCCCCGGGCGCCTACGGAGTCGACTACCAGGGCCCCCGGCCGTCCGGCCTTCCCCCGACGATCGCCGACGAGCCCTACGACGCGTGACCGCGGGCCGCCCCGGTTTCATCAAGGTATGCCGGTCAGCCTGCACTTCCCACGACGTGCACGTCTAGGGAGGTGGAGGTTGGGCAACATACCTTGAGAAAGCAACCGTCCCGGCACACGCCGAGATGAGGCAAATCGTGACCGACACATTGCGATTTGCCTCTTCACTTCTCCACCCGCGCGGGTAGGGTCGATTGCACAGCCCCTGCTGCGGAGGTGACGTTCGTGCCAGCAACAGAGAGTGGTTCAGGCCGCTCGGGTCGCACGCCCGAGGAGCTGCGGCGCCAGCTCGGTTTCCTGGAGGAGGAAGTCCAGGACCTACGGCAGCGCCTGCAGGACAGCCCGGCGCACTCGAGGGCCATCGAGCAGAGGCTCGTCGAGACCCAGCGGTCACTCGCCGCGGTCACAGCCCAGAACGAGCGCCTTGCCCAGACGCTGCGCGAGGCGCGCGACCAGATCCTCACTCTCAAGGAAGAGGTCGACCGGCTCGCCCAGCCGCCGGCCGGCTTCGGCACCTTCTTGAACCGCAACGAGGACGACTCGATCGACGTGTTCACCGGCGGACGGAAGCTCCGGGTCAACGTGAGCCCCTCCGTCGACCTCGACGAGCTGCACCGCGGTCAGGAGGTCATGCTCAACGAGGCGCTGAACGTGGTCGCCGCCCTCGACTTCGAGCAGGTCGGCGAGGTCGTCATGCTCAAGGAGATCCTCGCCGACGGCGACCGGGTCCTCGTCATCGCCAACGCCGACGAGGAGCGGGTCGTGCGCATCGCCGAACCGCTGCGCGGCGAGAACATCCGGGCGGGGGACTCGCTGCTGCTCGACGGACGCTCGGGATACGTCTACGAGAGGGTCCCCAAGTCGGAGGTCGAGGAGCTCGTCCTCGAAGAGGTCCCCGACATCGACTACGAGAACATCGGCGGCCTGATCAGGCAGATCGACGCGATCCGCGACGCCATCGAGCTGCCCTACCTCTACCCCGACCTGTTCAAGGAGCACCAGCTCAAGCCGCCGAAGGGTGTGCTGCTGTACGGCCCGCCCGGCTGCGGCAAGACGCTCATCGCGAAGGCCGTCGCGAACTCGCTGGCCAAGAAGGTCGCCGCGAAGACCGGCCAGGAGGGGAAGAGCTTCTTCCTCAACATCAAGGGCCCCGAGCTGCTCAACAAGTACGTCGGAGAGACCGAGCGGCACATTCGCCTGGTGTTCCAGCGGGCCCGGGAGAAGGCCAGCGGCGGTACGCCGGTCATCGTGTTCTTCGACGAGATGGACTCCCTGTTCCGCACCCGCGGCTCGGGTGTCTCGTCCGACGTGGAGAACACGATCGTCCCGCAGCTGCTCTCGGAGATCGACGGCGTCGAAGGGCTCGAGAACGTCATCGTGATCGGCGCGTCGAACCGCGAGGACATGATCGACCCGGCGATCCTGCGCCCGGGCCGCCTCGACGTGAAGATCAAGATCGAGCGGCCGGACGCCGAGTCGGCCCGCGACATCTTCTCCAAGTACCTCACCGCCGACCTGCCGTTGCACGCCGACGACCTGGCCGAGTTCACCGGCGACCGGGTGGCCTGCGTGGCGGGGATGATCCGGGCGACCGTGGAGCGGATGTACACCGAGACCGACGAGAACCGGTTCCTCGAGGTGACGTACGCCAACGGCGACAAGGAGGTCCTGTACTTCAAGGACTTCAACTCGGGCGCCATGATCCAGAACATCGTCGACCGCGCCAAGAAGATGGCGATCAAGGACCTGCTGGACAGCGACCAGAAGGGGCTGCGGGTCCAGCACCTGCTCCAGGCGTGCGTGGACGAGTTCAAGGAGAACGAGGACCTGCCGAACACCACGAACCCCGACGACTGGGCACGCATCTCCGGCAAGAAGGGCGAGCGGATCGTCTTCATCCGCACGCTCATCACCGGCAAGCAGGGCACCGAGCCCGGCCGCTCCATCGACACGGTGTCCAACACGGGCCAGTACCTCTAGGGACCGGGCGGGACTGAAACATGCCCCGGTGGGGTACTCCTGTCGTCAGAGACCCCACCCCTAGGAGCTGTCCGTGAAGTGGATCCTGGTCATCCTGATCGTCGTCGCAGTCGTGTTCCTGGCACGGAAGTTCTTCGCCGGACGCCCGTGACCTGAGCCCCGAGGCGTGTTCAGCCTGTGGTCCTCACAGGGTCGGTGACGTCCGCGACGGTCGCGTCCAGGGCCGTCACCAGCTCGGTGGCGTCCACGCTGAGCGCCACGCCGTGCGCCCCGCCGCCGAGTGAGACCGTCCCGGCCATGCTCTCGTCCGCGAGCACCGGCCAGGCCGTCGTACTCCCGAGCGGGGTGATCGTGCCACGCACGTAACCGGTCACTTCGCGGGCGGTGTCCGCGTCGGGCATCGAGAGCCGGTTCACGCCCAGCGCGGAGCGGAGCTTCGGCCACGCGATCTCGCGGTCACCGGGCACGAGCACGAACCGGAAGTCGTCCTCTGCCAGCCGGACGACGATCGTCTTGACCACCGCCGCGGGCGCCACCCCGCGAGCCTCGGCGGCCTCCTCGAGCGAGCGCACCGGCCCGTGCCGGGTCACCCGGTAGCTCAGGCCCAGGGCGTCGGCAGCCGCCAGCGCGTGCGCGGAACGGTCGGTCTGCTCGTCCATGGCGCGAGTCTACGGACGCCCCGGTGTCAGGGAGGCCAGCCGCGAGTAGTCGCCCGTCCCCGCGGCCGCGAGGCGGGAAAGCAGCTGCCTGGTGTCCGGGACGAACGGCCAGCCGGGGTCGCGGAGCCGCTCGTCGAGCTCCTCGAGCGTCACCCAGGCGCCCCAGACGACCTCCTCGTCGGCGTGGTGGACCAGGCCGTGCCACGTGACCTCGTAGCAGTGCTCGAGGCAGCGGGTCGAGGCGTCCTCGTACAGCGACGTCCCCAGCCGGTGAAGCGCCGCACCCTCGATGCCCAGCTCCTCGGCGAGCTCACGCCGGGCGGACTCGTCGGGTGTCTCTCCGGCCTGCAGCACGCCGCCGGCCGCGCAGTCGTGGAACCCGGGTGCCCAGTCCTTGGTGGGGGCGCGCCGGTGCAGGTAGATCTGTCCCTCGGCGTTCCGGACCAGGACGGCGGTGGCGGCGTGGAGCAGATTGTCCCGGCGTACGACGGGGCGCGGCGCCGACCCGACCACGTTTCCCGCATGGTCGACCAGCGCGACGATCTCGGGCTGCAAGTCGTCGGACACAGCGCGATTGTGTCAGGTTGGCCGCGTAGTCTCGGACCATGAGCGTTCGCCGAGTGATGGGCACCGAGACGGAGTACGGCATCTCCGTGCAGGGGCAGTCGACCGCCAACCCGATGGTCGCGTCCTCGCAGGTGGTGAACGCCTACGCCAGCTCGACCCTGCGCGCTCGCCGGGCCCGGTGGGACTTCGAGGAGGAGTCGCCGCTCCGGGACGCCCGCGGATTCGACATGTCCCGGGAGGTCGCCGACGCGTCCCAGCTCACCGACGAGGATCTCGGCCTGGCCAACGTCATCCTCACCAACGGCGCCCGCCTCTACGTCGACCACGCGCACCCGGAGTACTCCACCCCGGAGTGCACGAACCCCCGGGACGTCGTGAAGTGGGACAAAGCGGGCGAGCAGGTGATGCTCGACGCCGCACGCCTCGCCGGGGTCATCCCGGGCGCCGCGCCGATCCTGCTGTACAAGAACAACACCGACAACAAGGGCGCGTCCTACGGCGCGCACGAGAACTACCTGATGCGGCGCTCCACGCCGTTCGGCGAGATCGTGCGCCACCTGACGCCGTTCTTCGTCAGCCGTCAGGTCGTGACCGGCTCCGGGCGCGTGGGCATCGGCCAGGACGGCCGGGACCACGGCTTCCAGGTCAGCCAGCGGGCCGACTACTTCGAGGTGGAGGTCGGCCTCGAGACGACGCTGAAACGCCCGATCATCAACACCCGCGACGAGCCTCACGCCGACCCGGAGAAGTACCGCCGGCTGCACGTGATCATCGGCGACGCCAACCTCTCCGAGATCTCCACCTACCTCAAGGTGGGTACGACGGCACTGGTGCTCGCCATGATCGAGGACCGGTTCCTCTCCCGCGAGCTGACGGTGGACCAGCCGGTCCGCTCCCTCCGCGAGGTGTCCCACGACCCTTCGCTCAAGCACCTGCTCCGCCTGTCCGACGGCCGCAGCCTGACCGCGGTGCAGCTCCAGATGGAGTACCTCGACCTCGCGAAGAAGTACGTCGAGGACCGCCTGGGCTCCGACGTCGACGACCAGACCCAGGACGTGCTCACGCGCTGGGAGTCGGTGCTGACCCGGCTGGAGACCGACCCGATGCAGTGCGCGAGGGAGCTGGACTGGGTGGCGAAGCTGAAGCTGCTCAACTCCTACCGTGACCGTGACGGGCTCGACTGGGGTGACGCGAAGCTGCACCTCATCGACCTGCAGTACTCCGACATCCGCCCGGACAAGGGCCTCTACCAGCGTCTGGTCCAGCTCGGCCGGGTCGACCGCCTTCTCGGCGACGACGAGACCGGCGAGGCGATGCACGTGCCGCCGGTCGACACCCGGGCCTACTTCCGGGGCCGCTGCCTGGAGAAGTACGCCGACCAGATCGCGGCCGCATCCTGGGACTCGGTGATCTTCGACCTGCCCGGTCACGAGTCGCTCCAGCGGGTGCCGACGATCGACCCGCTGCGGGGCAGCAAGAAGCACGTCGGGGAACTCCTCGACCGTTGTGATACCGCAGAGGCCTTGTTTGCCGCCCTGACTCGGTAGGGTCTGTGGTGTAGGGCACCCTGTAGGGCACCCAGTCCAGGGCGGGGGCACATGAGGAGGCGGTCATGGCGCGAGACGGCGGACAGCAGCACAAGCAGTCCAAGAAGACCTCGGAGAACGAGGAGGCGACCGACGTCGCCACCGGCGAGGACGTGGCCGAGCGCAAGGAGCAGCTCGACGAGGACATCGACGCGATCCTCGACGAGATCGATGACGTGCTCGAGTCCAACGCCGAGGACTTCGTGAAGTCCTTCATCCAGAAAGGTGGAGAGTAGACCCGAATGACAGACTCCCGACAGGGTGACGCCCGGCTGCCATCTGCTTACCTGGCGCCGGGCTCATCGTCTTTCGCAGAGTTCCTCTCCAGCCAGGCACCAGAGCTCCTGCCGACGCGGCGCTCGCTCCCGCCCGGCAGCGCGGCGGACCTCGCCCCCCACGGCACGACGATCGTCGCGGCCACGTTTCCCGGCGGGGTGGTGATGGCGGGTGACCGTCGCGCCACCATGGGCAACATCATCGCCCAGCGCGACATCGAGAAGGTCTTCCCGGCCGACGAGTACTCCTGCGTCGGGATCGCGGGGGCGGCCGGCCTCGCGGTGGAGATGGTGCGGCTGTTCCAGACCGAGCTCGAGCACTACGAGAAGATCGAGGGCATGACCCTGTCCATGGACGGCAAGGCCAACCGCCTCGCCGCGCTGATCCGCTCGAACCTCGGGATGGCGATGCAGGGACTGGCCGTCGTACCCCTCTTCGCCGGCTACGACCTCACCTCCTCGCACGGACGGATCTTCTCCTACGACGTCACCGGTGGGCGCTACGAGGAGACCGCATTCCACTCGGTCGGCTCAGGATCCCTGTTCGCGCGGGGGTCCTTGAAGAAGCTCTACCGCGAGGACCTCAGCTCCGAGGGGTGCGTGACCGCGGTGGTCCAGGCGCTGTACGACGCCGCCGACGACGACTCTGCCACCGGCGGACCGGACATGACCAGGCGGATCTTCCCGGTCGTCGGCGTGATCACCAGCGAGGGCTACCGCCGGATCTCCGACGACGAGGTGGCCGCGATCGCGGACCGCGTCCTCGAGGGTCGGATGCTGCGCCCCGACGGCCCGGCCGCGGCCCTGAACTGAGGACTGTCACATGAGCATGCCGTTCTACGTCTCGCCCGAGCAGATGATGAAGGACCGGGCGGACTACGCACGCAAGGGCATCGCCCGCGGCCGCAGCGTCGCCGTCGTCCAGTACGCCGACGGGATCGTCTTCGTCTCGGAGAACCCGTCCCAGGCACTCCACAAGGTCAGCGAGATCTACGACCGGATCGCGTTCGCCGCAGTGGGCCGTTACAACGAGTTCGAGAACCTCCGGATCGCCGGCGTCAGGCTCGCCGACATGCGGGGCTACGCCTACGACCGGCGCGACGTCACCGGGCGCGGCCTGGCCAACGCCTACGCGCAGACGCTCGGGACCATCTTCTCGAGCGGCGGCGAGAAGCCCTACGAGGTGGAGATCTTCGTCGCGGAGGTCGGCGACTCGGCCGCGGACGACCAGATCTACCGGCTCACCTACGACGGCCAGGTCGCCGACGAGCACGGTTTCGCGGTCATGGGCGGAAACGCCGAGATGGTCACGAACCACCTCAAGGCGCACTACCGGGCCGGCGCGTCCCTCGAGGACGCGATCGGCCTCGCTGTGGAGGCGCTGGGGCAGACCGAGGGCGACGCCGCCCCTCGCGTCATCGCCGCGGAGGACCTCGAGGTCGCGGTCCTCGACCGCTCCCGGTCCCAGCAGCGCAAGTTCAAGCGCCTCTCGGCGGAGCACCTGGCCTCGATCCTGGGAGACCGCGGCACGGCGGGGAAGCACGCGGCCGGAGACTCCACCAGCCCGTCCGCCAACGCGTCGCGAGACGCGAGGGCCACGGAAGGTCCGCGAGGCGACGAGCCACCGGTCGCCCCGCCCGTGGTGCCGCCGGTGTCCCCGCCGGACCACGGTCCGACCGACCCGACGCTGGAGCCCCCGACCGGTCCCGAACCCGAAACCGGCCCGGTCGAGCCGTCGGACGAGCCCGACGTGCACCCGCCGGTGGACCCCGACGACCCGTTGAGCTGACCACGATGTGAGCGCCACGTGACCGCGTCCGAGACACGATCGGGAAACACCGGTCCAGTGGAAGGGTGAGTCGGCTGCGGAGTCCTTGCCCTTGCGCCTAGGGTTGACACGTGGACCGCCGGATCTTCGGAATCGAGAACGAGTACGGCGTCACCTGCACCTTCCGAGGGCAGCGACGCCTCTCACCTGACGAGGTTGCGCGCTACCTGTTCCGGAAGGTCGTCTCGTGGGGTCGGAGCAGCAACGTGTTCCTGCGCAACGGCGCCCGTCTCTACCTCGACGTCGGCAGCCACCCGGAGTACGCCACCCCCGAGTGTGACGACATCGTCGACCTGGTGACCCACGACAAGGCGGGGGAGCGGGTGCTCGAGGGCCTGCTGATCGACGCCGAGCGCCGGCTCCACGACGAGGGCATCGCGGGCGACGTCTACCTGTTCAAGAACAACACCGACTCCGCGGGCAACTCCTACGGCTGCCACGAGAACTACCTGGTCGGACGCCACGGCGAGTTCGCCAAGCTCGCCGACGTGCTCATCCCGTTCCTGGTGACCCGTCAGATCATCTGTGGCGCCGGCAAGGTGACCCAGACGCCACGGGGTGCGATGTTCTCGGTCAGCCAGCGCGCGGAGCACATCTGGGAAGGGGTCTCCAGCGCCACCACCCGGTCCAGGCCGATCATCAACACCCGCGACGAGCCGCACGCCGATGCCGAGCGCTACCGGCGGCTGCACGTCATCGTGGGCGACTCCAACATGAGCGAGACCACGACGATGCTGAAGGTCGCCAGCTGCGACCTGGTGCTGCGGATGATCGAAGAGGGGGTCGTCATGCGGGACCTCACGATGGAGAACCCGATCCGGGCGATCCGCGAGATCTCGCACGACATGACCGGCCGCCGGAAGGTCCGCCTGGTCAACGGCCGCGAGGCCAGTGCTCTGGACATCCAGGAGGAGTACCTCACCCGGGCCCGGGACTTCGTCGACCGCAAGGAGCTCGACACGCCGCTCATCGCGCGCACCCTCGACCTGTGGGAGCGGGGCCTGAAGGCGGTCGAGTCGGGGGACCTGAGCCTCGTCGAACGGGAGATCGACTGGGTCATCAAGTGGAAGCTCCTCGACCGCTACCGGTCCCAGAACGGCCTGCCCATGAGCCACCCGCGGATCGCGCAGCTCGACCTGGCCTACCACGACATCCACCGCGGTCGCGGCCTCTACTACCTGCTCGAGCGCCGTGGGGCCGTCAAGCGGGTCACCGAGGACCTGAAGATCTTCGAGGCCAAGTCGGTGCCGCCGCAGACCACCCGGGCCAGGCTGCGCGGCGAGTTCATCAAGCGGGCCCAGGAGCGGCGCCGTGACTTCACCGTGGACTGGGTGCACCTGAAGCTGAACGACCAGGCGCAGCGCACCGTTCTGTGCAAGGACCCCTTCCGCGCGCATGACGAGCGCGTTCACAAGCTCATCGAAGGCATGTGATCTCCGACACGTTCGTGGCCGTCCGGCGCCGTGCTCACCGCCCGTCCGGCGAGCCGGGGGCGCTCCCAACCTGGACCGGACGTCGGAAAGTCTCAGGAACGCCGGATAGGGTTGCCTGACCGTCCCCAACCGCAAGTTTGAGGTGTTGTCTGTGCGTCGTCGCCTAGTAGCGCTGACCGTCGTTCCCCTATTGCTCTTCGGCGCCGCGGCGTGCGGAGGGGGCGACGAGAGCGCCGCGAACGACCAGAGCGGCGCGAGCAGCAGCCCTGACGGTGAGGGCGGGATCGTCGAAGGGGTCGACGTCTCCGGCGAGGTCGGCGAGGAGCCGAAGGTCACGGTCGACAGCCCGCTGAAGCTCGACGAGACCCAGTCGGAAGTCATCACCGAGGGCGACGGGGACGAGGTCGTCTCGGGCAAGCAGGCCTCGCTGCACATCTACCTGGCGAACGGAACGACCGGGAAGAAGGCCGCGGCCACCTACGGCAGCGCGCCCCAGGTCTTCCCGATGGTCGAGGGGCAGATCTGGCGAGCCGTCCTGGACGCCATCGTCGGACAGCCGACCGGGTCCCGCGTCGTCGTCGCGGCCACCCCGGAGGACGCGTTCGGTCCCCAGGGCGCGCAGCAGTACGGCATCGGCGCCAAGGACAACGTCGTCTTCGTGGTCGACGTGATGGGTGTCGAGCCGAGCGAAGTCCTGGACGGCCCGGAGGGCGAGGACGCCAACCCGCCGAAGGACCTTCCCTCGATCAAGGCCGACGACTCGGGCGGCGTGGAGAAGCTGACCTTCGAGAACGCGCCGAAGAAGCCGTCCAAGGATCTCCAGGTGATCCCTCTCGTCAACGGGGAGGGCGACCCGGTCGAGAAGGGGGACCTGGTCACCTTCGACTACCTCGGCCAGGTCTACGGGAGCGAGAAGGTCTTCGACCAGTCCTACACCGATAAGCCACGCACGTTCTCGGTCGGGGTCGGCGGCCTGATCAAGGCCTGGGACGAGGGCCTGGTCGGCGTGAAGGAAGGCAGCCGGGTGATGATCATCGCCCCGCCGGAGTACGGCTACGGCGCGCAGGGCAGCCCGCCCAACATCCCGGGCAACGCGAGCCTCGTCTTCGTGGTCGACATCCTCGGTGTCAGCTGACCTGTGAGGTAGGTTCGCCCCGAAAGGGGGTTCCGTGGCGGCACGTAAGAGCGAGCGCCTGCTCAACCTGCTGATCACGCTCCTGGTTTCACGCAGCTACGTGACCAAGGAGCGGATCCGCGGGGTGGTCGAGCAGTACCGCGACCAGAGCGACGACGCGTTCGAGAAGATGTTCGAGCGTGACAAGGAAGAGCTGCGCTCGCTCGGGATCCCGATCGAGGTCGGCTACCTCGACCGGGCCTTCGAGGACGAGCCCGGCTACCGCGTCGAGCGGTCCGCCTTCGAGCTGCCCGAGATCGACCTCGAGCCCGACGAGGCGGCCGTGATCGGCCTCGCCGCCCGGGTGTGGCAGCACGCCGGTCTTGCCTCCGCCACCTCCGACGCCCTGGTCAAGCTCAAGGCGGCGGGCGTGAGCGTGGACCGGGCCGCCCTGGACGTCGTACAACCGCAGCTGGCCGTCGAGGAGCCCACGTTCGAGACGTTCTGGGAAGCGACCCAGACCCGGACGCCGGTGGTGTTCGGCTACCGCGCCTCCGGCTCCGCCGAGGACCGGCTGCGCCACCTCCAGCCCTACGGCGTCGTCTCCTACCGTGGCCGCTGGTACGTCGTCGGCCTGGACACCGACCGCGACGGGCCACGGATGTTCCGTTTGTCCCGGGTGCAGGGCGACGTCAAGACCGACGGCAGGGCCGGCTCCTACACCGTGCCCGCGGGAACGGACCTCAGAGCCCTGGCCGTGTCACTCGCTCCGCCGCCCGCGGACCAGCGGGCGCGGCTGCTGGTGCGGCCCGGGGCGGCGTACGGTCTGCGTCGGCACGCCGACACGACCGGCGACTCCGACGTCCCGGCCGGCTGGGACAGGATCGAGGTGTCCTACGGGCGGTCCAACGCCATGGCCGACGAGGTGCTCGGCTATGGCGCCGACGTGGTCGTGGAGTCACCGACGGAGCTGCGCGAGATCGTGGTCACGCGGCTGCGTGAGGCCGCCGCAGGTGCGGGAGGCGGGCGATGAGCGGCGCACGGGACCAGGTGGGGCGGCTGCTGGCGCTCGTGCCGTACATCCAGAGCCGCGACGAGGTCTCGGTAGAGCAGGCCGCCGCGGACTTCGGCGTCCGGCCCCAGCAGATCGTCAAGGATCTCAACGTCCTGTGGTTCTGCGGCCTCCCGGGGCTCGGCATGGGCGACCTGATCGACGTCGACATGGACGCCCTGAGCGGCGAGGGCGTCATCCGGGTGTCCAACGCCGACTACCTCAGGCGGCCCCTGCGCCTCGGCAGCTCCGAGGCGTCGGCGCTGATCGTGGCGCTGCGTGCCCTGCGCGACGCCAGTGACGACTCCGTGCGGCCGGTGGTCGACCGGACCCTCGCGAAGCTCGAGGCCGCCGCGGGCGACGGTGCATCGCTGGCCGCGCAGGTCGACGTACTCCTCGACACGCACGAGGCGGAGGAGTCCCAGCTCCGCCAGCGGCTGACCGGCGCGGTCGAGGAGGGACGCCAGGTCCGCCTCGGGTACTACGTGCCCGCGCGGGACGAGTCCACGGAGCGCACCGTGGACCCGCTGCGCGTGGTGACAGCCGAGGGGCACACCTACCTCGAGGCGTGGTGCCACCTCGCCGAGGGACAGCGGCTGTTCCGACTCGACCGGGTCTCGCATGCGGAGGTGCTCGACACCCCGGTGGCCGACCATTCCGACGTGAAGCCGCGCGACCTCTCCGCGGGCCTGTTCCAGCCCTCGCCCGATGACATGCTGGTGACGCTCAGGCTGTCGCCGGAGGCGCGCTGGGTGGCGGAGTACTACCCGGTGGAGAGCACGACCGAGCTCGACGACGGCGGCCTGCGGGTCGCCTTGCGGGTCGCTGACCCCGACTGGCTGACCAGGCTGATGCTGCGGCTCGGGGGAGCAGCGGTGATCGAGGAGTCCGCAGACCTTTCAGATGGCGTACGCCGGGCGGCTACCCGGGCTTTGCTCAACTACGAGTGACTGTGAGTCGTGCGCCTGCGCGCAGCGCGTACGATGGAACCCGAAGTACCCAACCCGAGAAGGACGACATGAGCGCTGTTGCAACACCCCTGGCTATCGGCGGACTTGGCGTCCCCGAACTGCTGATCATCGTCGGCGTTCTGGTCCTGCTCTTCGGTGCCCGGAAACTGCCTGAGCTTGCCCGCGGAAGCGGTCGTGCGCTGCGTATCTTCAAGGCCGAGACCAAGGGCCTGATCGACGACGACGAAGACGACAAGTACAAGACGGACGAGCAGAAGCAGATCGAGGCGCAGAACCGCACTGCACAGCCTCAGACCGAGCCTCACACCGAGCCGCGTCAGCACGGCACCGAAGCGTAGCCACGAGATCGACAACCCACCACGGACGTGTCTGTCGCTGGAGTATTCAACCTCTTCCGGGGCAAACCCCATCAGCCGATCGGTGACGACGGCCGGATGGCGCTCGCCGACCATCTCCGTGAGCTGCGAGCCCGGCTGCTCAAGGTCGCGCTGCTGCTCGTGGTCGGCATCACCCTGGCCTGGTTCTTCTACGACCAGCTGTTCGCGCTCCTGTTCGAGCCGTACCGGCATGCGCAGGAGATCCTCGAGGCCGAAGGCGTCGACTCCAAACCGGTCCTGAGCGGCGTAGCGAACCCGTTCCTGCTGCAGCTGAAGGTCTGCGCCCTGGCCACCGTGGTGGTCGGCAGCCCGTTCTGGCTCTACCAGATCTGGGCGTTCGTCGTCCCCGGGCTGCACGCAAACGAGAAGCGGTGGACGCAGCTGTTCGCGTTGGCTGCCGGCCCGCTGTTCATGGTCGGTGTCGTCACCGGCTACTACGTGCTGCCGAAGGGGATCGAGGTCCTGGTGGGGTTCACACCAGGCGGGCTTCAGAACCTCGTCGAGTTCGGTGAGTACTTCCGGTTCTTCACCAGGATGCTCCTGGTCTTCGGCATCGCGTTCGAGATCCCCCTGTTCGTGGTCATGCTGAACCTCGCCGGGGTCGTCTCCGGCAAGGCGTTGGCCGCCCACCGCCCCTGGATCGTGCTGGGGACCTTCGTGTTCGCGGCGGTCGCGACCCCGTCGACCGACCCGTTCTCGATGCTCATGCTGGCCGCGCCGATGACGGCGCTGTTCCTCCTCTCCGAGGGCATCGCGCGCATGGTGGACCGCAGGAGAGCCCGGCGGGCAGGCACGGGCGACCTCGCCGGACTGGGGGACGACGAGGTCTCCCCCCTGACGTACGACCTCGACCCCGCCGACAACCGGCCCTCGCGGCTCGACGAGCGGGACCACTGAGTGGACGCCTCGACGACCGTTGCCGCGGTCGACCCCTTCGACCTGCCTGAGTGGCTCGGGACCTCCGAGGTCACCTGGACCGCCACGTCCAGCAGCCGCGCCAGCCATCTGGTGACCGGCGAGCTGAGCTCGGACACCGAGGTGCTTCCCTGCGACCTCATGGCGGCCGACCTCGCCTACCCGCAACCTCCGCTGGACGAACGATGGAGGCGCGAGGCGCACCAGGCGTGGACCCACGGCCAGGTCCTTCTGGTCGAGTACGCCGGGCGGCTGACCCTCGTCGTGCCCGGCACCGAGTTCTCGGCGGACAGACTCCTGGAGTCGCTCGCACGCCTGGCCAGGGCGGTGGGCGTCAAGCCCGCGCGTTTCGTTGCCGCGCTGCGTCTCTGACCGGATGCCCGGACCGCGTATCCTCACCGCGTGGCCAGAGAAATCGCGCTGTTGACCAACCCGTCCGCGGGGAAGGGCAAGGGATCACGGTCGGCGGCGATCGCGCTGCCCCGTCTGCGAGAGGCCGGGTTCGTCGTCCACCACCTCGTCGGCAGCGACGGCGACGAGGCGCTCGACCTCGCCCGGTCCGCGGTCGCCGACGGCGTCGAGAGCCTGGTCGTGTGCGGCGGAGACGGCATGGTGCACATCGCGGCGCAGGCCCTGGCAGGCACGGAGTCGAACCTGGGCATCATCCCCGCGGGGACCGGCAACGACGTGGCGCGGTACCTCGGCATTCCGCGCAACGACCCGCAAGCGGCAGCCGACGTGGTGGTCGGCTCGCACGTCCGCACGATGGACCTCGCGAAGGCGGGGCCGACCTACTTCGTGACGGTCCTGGCGTCCGGCTTCGACTCGAAGGTCAACGAACGCGCCAACGCGCTCTCCTGGCCGAAGGGGCAGTGGCGGTACAACCTGGCCACCCTGGCCGAGCTGAGGGTCTTCGAGCCGTTGCCCTACACCCTGGAGATGGACGGTGAGGTACGCCGGCTCGACGCGATGCTGGTCGCAGTCGGGAACGGACCCTCCTTCGGGGGCGGCCTGCGGATCACCCACGGGGCGGTGATCGACGACGGACTGCTCGACGTGGTCATCATCAAGCCGATGAGCAAGCTCGAGCTCGTCAAGACCTACCCGAAGCTCTACACCGGCGGACACGTCACCCATCCGTCGTACGAGCACCACCTGGTGAAGAGCATCACGATCGCGGCACCCGACATCGTGGCCTACGCAGACGGTGAGCGCCTAGGCTCGTTACCGATGACAGTGGACGTGGTGCCGAACGGATTGCGGGTGTTGGCGCCGAGATGACCTCTCACGCGGAGAACTACGCGAAGTTCAGGCGAGACCAGCAGTCTCCCGTCTTCGCCGGGTTCGCCTCCCTCTACGACTTCGAGCTCGACGGCTTCCAGGTCCAGGCCTGCCGGGAGCTCGAGACGGGCAACGGGGTCCTGGTGGCGGCGCCCACCGGGTCCGGCAAGACGATCGTGGGTGAGTTCGCCGTACACCTCGCCCTCGAGCAGGGGCGGAAGTGCTTCTACACCACGCCCATCAAGGCACTCTCCAACCAGAAGTTCGGCGACCTCACGAAACGGTACGGGGCGGACAAGGTCGGCCTGCTGACAGGTGACAACACGATCAACGGCGACGCCCCGATCGTGGTGATGACCACCGAGGTGCTGCGCAACATGCTGTACGCCGGCTCGCGCGCTCTCTCCGGCCTCGGCTTCGTCGTCATGGACGAGGTCCACTACCTCGCCGACCGGTTCCGCGGACCGGTCTGGGAGGAGGTCATCATCCACCTGCCGGAGTCGGTGGCGCTGGTGTCGCTGTCCGCCACGGTGTCGAACGCCGAGGAGTTCGGGGAGTGGCTGTCCACGGTGCGGGGCGCGACGACCACCATCGTCGAGGAGCGGCGTCCGGTGCCCCTCTACCAGCACGTCATGGTCGGCCGGCGTCTGCTCGACCTCTTCGCCGACGAGGAGGGCCACACCCACGACGGCGCGCGGGTGAACCCTGAGCTGCTCCGGGTGGCGCGCGACGACTGGCGGTCCGCCCGTACGTCGGACCGGCGGGGCAAGCGAGGCGCCCCGAGGGGCCGGGCGGGCGCGCGGGGCCAGGGCAGTGGCCGCCCGTACCTCCCGAGCCGGGTCGATGTCGTGGACCGTCTGGAGTCGGCCGGCCTGCTCCCGGCCATCGTCTTCATCTTCAGCAGGGTGGGATGCGACGCCGCCGTCACCCAGTGCCTCAACGCCAACCTGCGGCTGACCACTCCTGCCGAGCGGGACGAGATCTTCGCGTTCGTCGAGGAGCGGTGCCGGAACATCCCGGACGAGGACCTGCACGTCCTGGGCTACCACGACTTCCTCGACGGGCTCTGCCGCGGTGTCGCGGCGCACCACGCGGGCATGCTGCCTACGTTCAAGGAGTGCGTGGAGGACCTGTTCGCGGCCGGACTCTGCCGGGCGGTCTTCGCGACGGAGACCCTCGCCCTCGGTATCAACATGCCTGCCCGGTCGGTGGTCATCGAGAAGCTCAGCAAGTGGAACGGCGAGACCCACGCCGACATCACGCCGGGGGAGTACACCCAGCTGACCGGCCGCGCGGGCCGCCGTGGCATCGACGTCGAGGGGCACGGCGTCGTGCTCTGGCAGCCCGGCCTGGACCCGAAGTCCGTGGCCGGCCTGGCGTCGACCCGCACCTACCCCCTGCGCTCGTCGTTCCGTCCGTCCTACAACATGGCGGTGAACCTGGTCCGGCAGGTCGGCCGTGCCACCGCGCGTGAGCTCCTCGAGTCGTCCTTCGCCCAGTTCCAGGCCGACAAGGCGGTGGTCGGGCTGGCCCGGCAGCTCCGCAAGAGCGAGGAGGCGCTCGAGGGCTACCAGGAGGCCGCGAATTGTCACCTGGGCGACTTCATGGAGTACTCCAGGCTGCGGCGGCGCCTGAGCGACCTCGAGGCATCTCTTGCCAAGGCGCGGCGTGCGGACCGGCGCGACGAGGTGATGGCCTCCCTGGAGGCACTCAAGCCAGGGGACGTGATCGAGGTTCCCGGCGGGCGGTACGCGGGCATGGCCGTCGTCGTCGACCCCGGGATGCAGTCCGACCGCGACGGCCCGCGTCCGTACGTCGTGACCGCCGACCGTCAGGCCCGGAGGCTGTCGATGGTCGACTTCCCGGTCCCGGTCGCGGCGTTCACCCGGATGCGGATCCCGCGGAACTTCAACGGCCGCAACCCGCAGTCGCGCCGCGACCTTGCGTCGACGCTCCGCGCGAAGACGCAGGGGTTCACGCCTCCGCCTCCTCGCAAGGGCCGAGGACCAGCCGGCCGGGACCAGGGCCGAGGTCGGGGCGGACGCGAGGAGGCCACGGGCGAGAAGGACGTCAGCCGGATCCGCGAGGAGCTGCGGGCGCACCCGTGTCACGGCTGCTCGGACCGGGAGGACCACGCCCGCTGGGCCGAGCGCTACCACAAGCTCGCCCGGGACTCTCGCACGCTGCAGCGCCGCATCGAGCAGCGCACCAACACGATCGCCCGTCAGTTCGACCGGGTGTGCGAGGTGCTGACCTCGCTCGGCTACCTGGAGAACGACCAGGTCACCGCGACGGGTGAGCGGCTGATGCGTATCTACAGCGACATGGACCTGGTCGCCGCGGAGTCGCTGCGCCACGGTCTCTGGGACGGGCTCTCGCCCAGCGAGCTGGCGGCCGCGCTGTCCGCGTTGGTGTTCGAGGCGCGCCGGGCCGACGACGCGGTGGCCCCGCGGCTCCCCGGTGGACGGGTCAAGGCAACCCTGGCCGACATGGTGTCGCTGTGGGCCGACCTCGACGTGCTCGAGCGGGAGTACCACCTCGACTTCCTGCGTGAGCCCGACCTCGGCTTCGCCTGGGCCGCCTACCGCTGGGCGGAGGGTGCGAACCTCGACGAGGTGCTCAGCGAGACCGACCTCGCGGCCGGGGACTTCGTGCGCTGGATGAAGCAGCTGCTGGATCTCGCCGACCAGGTCGCCGACGCGGCTGGGGACACCGACCTCCGTAAGACCGCCAGGCGGGCGTCAGGAGCGCTCCGACGGGGCGTGGTGGCCTACTCCTCGGTGTCGGACTGACCGTTTCCCGTGAGGCCTGGAACGGGCTCAGGATCGGCGGAGGTTGTCTGGACCCCAGGTGCGACATGGCACACACTTGGCGTAATCTTCCTCTCCAGGCACCCACGGGAAATATGCGTTTATCGGGGGCCTGTTCACACTGGAGGGAATGGGTTGTTCCAGCACCCGAAACGAGCCTCGTGGATCGACCAGTTCGTGCTCCGGAGCGATGGTCCGGGAGGCGGGCTCGCGCCTTTCTCGCAGGCCTTGGCTGCGGCCGAGCTGCTCGCCAGAGTGGCCGAGGACCGGAGCGGCCTGAGCCGCCCCACGTATGACGCAATCGGAACCCTGCGCTACCAGACCGCGCTCCTTGCGGACTTCGCGCGCAGCCTCGAGGCGGACTTCCACCGGCAGGTGCAGATCGCTGACGACTCTCTCCGACCAGACCCCTTGTCCGACATGGACGCGTCTCGGCGGGCGCGTGCACTGATGGCCTCGCTGAGCGCCGCGATTGAGGCGACCGCGACGCTCACCGAGATCTGTCACGCCCTCCTCGGCGTCGCCGAGGGACTGCTGGTGATCAACCGCCCCAAGAGCCGGATCGAGATCGTGGCCGCCGTCGAGGCGCTGCGGGGCGCGGCCAGCACGGCCGTCGTCAGTGTGCAGGCGAACATCGGGCGGATCACCGACGCCGTGATGTACGACCGGCTCACCGCGATGATGCGGGCTGTCGACCACACGATCGCCCGGGCCGACCAGATCTCCCGGACCCTCCGCAACGCCGGTCCCGCCGAGGCGTTACCGGCGCAGCGCGGCGAGCCGACGTCGACGTCGCCGGGACAGCTCCGCAGGTTGCTCGGCTGAGAGGTGCCGTCCTGCTCCCGGAGTGCCGGGAGCAGTGCTCGGCGTCAGCCGACCGGTCGGTTCTCGTACGGCGTGGACAGCACGATCGTCGTGCGAGTGGACACGTTGGCGGCCGACCGGATCCGTGCCAGGAGGTCCTCGAGATCGGTTGGCGTGGACACCCGGGTCTTGAGGATGTAGGACTCGTCGCCGGCCACCGACCAGCAGCTCTCGATCTCCGTGATCCCGCGCAGGCGCTCGGGTGAGTCGTCGGGCTGCGACGGGTCGATCGGGCGGATGGAGATGAACGCGGTGAGCGGCAGCCCGACCTGGTCGTAGTCGATGGTCGCTCCGTACCCCTTGATCAGACCCCGCCCCTCGAGGCGCTTGACGCGCTGGTGGACCGCCGAGGTGGAAAGACCGGTCGCCTTGCCGAGATCGGTGAATGACATCCGGCCGTCAGCGGCGAGGAGCGTCAGGATTCGCTGGTCGATGTCTTCCACGCAGGACACACTAGCGGCCGAAGGGTCCGCTTCCGCCGTTTCTTGGCATGGGAGACTCGGCCTGTGACGGACCGCCTGATGCTCCTCGACACCGCCAGCCTCTACTTCCGCGCGTACTTCGGGGTGCCGGACTCCATGAAGGCACCCGACGGGACGCCCGTGAACGCCGTGCGAGGCCTGCTGGACTTCATCAGCAGGCTGGTCACCGACTACCAGCCGACGCACCTGGCCTGCTGCTGGGACAACGACTGGCGCCCGCAGTGGCGGGTGGACCTCATCCCGTCGTACAAGGCGCACCGGGTGGAGCGGGTCGTGCCGGGCGGCACCGACGTCGAGGAGGTGCCAGACCCGCTCGAGGCCCAGATCCCGGTGATCGAGGCCGTGCTGGAGGCCTTCGGGATCGCCGTGGTGGGCGCGGACGGCTACGAGGCCGACGACGTGATCGGGACTCTCGCCACCGCCGCCGGGATGCCGGTAGACGTGGTGACGGGGGACCGGGACCTCTTCCAGCTCGTCGACGACGATGCTCAGGTGCGCATCCTCTACACCGCCCGTGGAGTGGGCCGGCATGAGCAGGTCACCAACCAGGTGGTCCAGGACAAGTACGGCATCGACGGCCGGCAGTACGCCGACTTCGCGGCCCTGCGCGGCGACAGCTCCGACGGGCTTCCGGGCGTGGCCGGCGTGGGGGAGAAGACGGCGGCAACGCTCCTCAGCCGGTTCGACAGCCTCTCCGGCGTCGTCACCGCGGCGGCCGACCCGGCATCCGACATGGGTCCCGGCCCCCGCCGCAAGATCAAGGACGCCGCCGACTACCTCCTGGTCGCGCCCAAGGTGGTGGAGGTGGCCCGCGACATCGACCTCGACAGGCCGGACCTCACCCTTCCCCGCACCCCGAGGAACCCCGACGCCCTCGTCGCCCTCTCCGAGAAGTGGGGCCTCGGCGGCTCGGTCAGCCGCCTCGTGGACACCCTCACCCAGAACGGCGCCTAGAGCCGCGCCACCGGCAACCCGTCCGCGTGACCCCTTGTGGCGGGTCCCGTTGTTCGCTCGCCGCCAGACCACGTCCCCGTGACCCGTTGCGGCGGCACAAAGGTTGCGGACGGAGCCCAAGCGAGGGTGGGCGCCTGGGTTGGGCACCCACCCCTGGCTTGGTAAGGCTCAGCTGATCGGAAGCAGCTTTTGCGCCTCCGCCGCCTCGCGCGACGCCGCGGCCTGCTGCGAGGCCTCGGCCAGCGAGTCACCCGCGTGCTCGCGCCACCACGCCTGACCCTCGGCGGGGAGCGAGTGGATCGGGTCGTAGTACTCGTAGGTCCGGCTCAGTGCCTCCGGGTCCTCCGCCTCGATCGACGTGCGGTAGTTCTTCGTCCAGTACGAGATGCCCTTCTCGCGGTCGTAGTCCGCGAGCTGGTGCACCCAGCGCTTGCCGACGAACGGGACGTCACACACGATGCGCGGCGTGGCGAACCCTGGCAGGTAGCCCATCATGTGGTGCTGGAGCCGCTGCGCGTCGGCGACGGAGACCCTCCAGTGCTCGCTGAAGGGGATCATGTCGCACATGTAGAAGTAGTAGGGCATGATCTGCGCCCCGTCGAGGAGCGCGAAGCACAGGTCGAGCAGAGCGTGCGGGTCGGCGTTCACGTCGTTGAGCAGCACGCCCTGGTTGCGGACGTCGCGGATCCCGGTCTCGAGCATGGCCTTCGCGGCCTTGGCCACCAGCGGTGTCACGGAGTTCGCGTGGTTGACGTGGGTGTGGATAGCAACCGACACCCCGCGGGCGCGTGCGGTCGTGGCGATGCGTTCCATGCCGGCGCGCACCTCGTCCTGCAGCCAGTGCTGGGGGAGGCCCATGAGCGCCTTCGTCGCGAGCCGGATGTCGCGGATGTTCTCGATCTCCAGCAGACGCCTGAGGAAGTCCTCCAGCCGCGGCCAGGGCATGTTGGCCACGTCGCCACCCGAGACGACCACGTCGCGCACCTGCGGGTTGGTGCGGAGGTACTCCATCATGGCGTCCAGGCGGTCGACCGGCTTCAGCGCGAACTTGAGCTTGTCGATCACCGGCGTCGAGTTCCCGACGAGGTCCATGCGGGTGCAGTGGCCGCAGTACTGCGGACAGGTCGGCAGCAGCTCTGCCAGCACCTTGGTGGGGTACCGGTGGGTCAGCCCCTCGGCAACCCACATGTCGTGCTCGTGGAGCGAGTCGCGGGTCGCGTGCGGGTGCGACGGCCAGTCGGTACGACGGTCGGAGAACACCGGCAGCATGTAGCGGCGTACCGGGTCGGCGTACATCGCCTCGGTCAGGGAGCCGGGACCCGACGGCGTCGTTCGCGGCGCCATCGTGTTCATCATCTGCGGCGGCAGGAGCATGGACATCGTGGCGCGTTCGCGCTGGTCGCGCTCGAGGTCCTCGAAGAACCGCTCGTCGACCAGGTCGCCGAGCAGGTTGCGCAGCTGCTTGACGTTCTTGACGCAGTGGGCGCGCTGCCACTGGACCGACTCCCACTCCTCGGCAGTCACGTCCTTCCAGCCGGGGAACCTGGTCCAGTCCGGCTCGACGAGCTCCGCTCGCCGGTAGGGGTAGGGCTGCCCGGTCTCCAGGCCGATAGCGGTCTCGATGCTCATTGCTGCTCCTCGCCAAGCGGATCCACCGCCCCGGCCTCAGGCCGGGCTAGGTTGAACATGTCGTTGAACGTTCTGGTCGGGCGCGTCCATTTGTCTGACGTGCCGCCTACGTGCCAGAGTACGCAAAGATTCTACGGCAAGTCCATCACAGACCCGTAAGATTTCCGTTCAGGAACGTGTATTCATGGAGGACAGCCCGTGACGTCCACGAACTCGGCCGCGGAGACGACCATCGGCGACCCGACCGGTCTGCACCGCGTGCTCGAACCCCAGGGGGTCCTGCCGCAGGCGGCTCTCCGCCTCGACACCCGGCGGGAGCTCTGGCCTGACGAGGTCCGCATCCGCGTGGAGCGCCTCAACCTCGACGCCGCGTCCTTCCGGCAGCTCGAGCGCAAGCACGACGGCCACGGCGACGCCGTGAGGGCGGAGGTCCTCGACATCATCGCCAGCCGCGGCAAGATGCAGAACCCCGAGACCGGCTCCGGAGGGATGCTGGTCGGCACCGTCGAGGAGGTGGGGGAGCAGTCGCCGCTCGGCCTCCGGGTGGGAGACCGGGTGACCACGCTGGTCTCGCTGACCCTCACCCCGCTCGTGATCGAGGACGGCCTCGCCGACTGGGACGGCAAGAGCGAGCAGGTGCCCGCACGCGGCTACGCGATCCTGTTCGGGCGCTCGATCGCGGCCCGGATCCCTGACGACCTGCCCGCCGAGCTCTCCCTGTCCGTGATGGACGTCTGCGGCGCTCCTGCGCTGACCGCGCGGGTGGTTCGGCAGTACGTCTCGACCCAGCCCCAGCGAGACGCGGAAGCGGCGTCGCCCAACCAGTCTCGCCCGTCCCTCGCTCGCCAGCCAGACCCGTCCACGGTCGACGCCGCTCCCGCTCCCCGCCCGGACGGTCCCGTCGTGGCAGTCATCGGCGGGGCCGGCAAGTCCGGTTCCATGTCCCTCGCGGCGGCACGGGACGCGGGAGCCGCCCGCACCATCGGGGTCGTCCCTCATCGCGCGGAGGCGGACCTGCTCGAGTCCGCCGCGCTGGCCGACGTCGTGTCGGTCGCGGACGCCCGGGACCCGGTGGCCCTGTCTCGCGCGGTCGCCGAGGCGGGAGGACCAGCCGACGTCACCGTGGTCTGTGTCGACGTCCCGGGCTGCGAGGGCGGCGCGATCCTGTCCACCGCCGACGGAGGAACCGTCCTGTTCTTCTCCATGGCCACGTCCTTCAGCGCCGCCGCGCTCGGGGCCGAGGGCCTCGCGGCGGACGTCACGATGCTGGTCGGGAACGGCTACCTGCCCGGTCACGCGGACTACGCGATGTCCCTCCTCCGCGGCAACGCGGGGGTGCGCAACCTGTTCGAACGCCGGCTCTGAGATGCCCGGTACCCAGGCACGCATGTGGGTCGGGAGAATGTCCCCGTGACTCGAACACTCCTCCGTGGCGGTTACGTCCACACGCCAGCAGACCCTCATGCCACCGCCCTCGCCATCGAGGACGGGCAGGTGGTGTGGACCGGTGACGACGACGCGTCGGCGCACTTCGTCGACAACGCCGACCGAGTCGTCGAGCTCGACGGGCGGCTGGTGACCCCTGCCTTCGTGGACTCGCACGTGCACCTGGCGCAGACGGGACTCGCCTCCCGGAGCCTGGACCTGAGCGACGCCCCCACGCGTCAGGGCGCACTCAAGATGCTGGAGGAGTACGCCCGCGGCACCGCCTTCCCGATCGTGCTCGGGTTCGGCTGGGACGAGACCCAGTGGCCGGAGGAGCGGTGCTTCACCCGCGAGGAGGTGGACCGTGCGGTCGGTGACCGGCCGGCCTACCTGGCCCGGGTCGACGTGCACTCGGCCGTGGTCTCCTCGGCCTTCATCCGGGTCGTCTCCGGGATCACCGACCTCGACGGGTACGACGGAACGGGCTGGGTGTCACGGGAGGCCCACCACGCGGCGAGGGAGGCGGTGTTCCACCTGGTGCCCGCCGCTGCACGTGAGGACGCGATCCGCGACGCCCTGGCGGACGCGGCACGGCACGGCATCGGCATGGTCCACGAGCTCGGAGCGCCGCACCTCTCGCCAGAGCACGACTTCGCGACGATCCGGACCCTCCGCGACCACCACGTCCTGCCCGAGGTGGTCACCTACTGGGGGCAGCTCGACGGCGCGGACCGCGCGCTCGCTCTCGGCTGCGCGGGTGCTGCCGGCGACCTCTGCGTCGATGGCGCCATCGGCTCCCGTACGGCGGCCCTCCACCTGCCGTACGCCGACGCCGACACGTCCGGGCACCTCTACCTCACCGCCGAGCAGGTCCGGGACCACGTCATCGCCTGCACCCGCGCGGACGTGCAGGCAGGCTTCCACTGCATCGGCGACCGGGCGACCAGCGAGGTCGTGCACGGGTTCCGGATGGCCGCCGAGGTTGTCGGAGCCCCGGCAGTGGTGCGGGCCCGGCACCGGCTCGAACACCTGGAGATGGTCACTCCGGAGGACATGGCCACCCTCGCCGAGCTCGGTGTCACCGCCAGCATGCAGCCCATGTTCGACGACCTCTGGGGCGGCGACGACTCGCTCTACGCGCAGCGTCTCGGCACCGACCGTGCCCGGCCCATGAACGCCTACGCCTCGCTCAACCGGGCGGGCGTGGCTCTCGCCTTCGGCTCCGACGCACCGGTGACGGAGTTCGGGCCCTGGGCGGCGGTGCGCGCGGCGGCGTGGCACCGCACCGAGGGCGAGCGGATCACCGTCCGCGCCGCGTTCAACGCACACACGCGCGGTGGCTGGCGGGCGGCCCGCCGCGACGAGGGCGGCGTGATCGCCCTCGGCGCTCCGGCGGCCCTCGCTGTGTGGGACGTCCCCGGTGACCTCGTGGTGCAGACGCCCGACGCCCGCGTCGCGGCCTGGTCCACCGACCCGCGTGCCGGCGTACCCCATCTTCCGGACCTGCACCCGGACAATGAACTCCCGACCTGCGTGCTCACGCTCGTGGAAGGTCGGGTTGCCTTCGAAGAATCAGGAGCTCTGCAATGGCGCGGGGAAAGCTAGACCTCGACCCGGTCACCGTCCGCAAGGCGCGCTCACTCGCGCGCCAGGCGGGCCGGCCGATCGTGAACATGGCGAAGCAGCACACCACGGTGTCGGTCGAACGAGCGACGCTGCGACTCGCCGGCCTCGAGGGCGCCGACGCGGACGGCATCCCGTGGGTGAACCGGCTGCTCGACGCGGTCCGTGGCGACGTCGGCATCGAGCACGGCGTGGCCGTGCCGGTGTGGGACGCCCTCGTTCGTGGCGAGGCCGACGACCTGTCGACCCTCGCGCAGAAGGCTTCGGCGGGCTCGGTGCGCTTCCGGCTCCCGGAAGGTCGGGACCTGACCCGGGCGAGGGCCGCGGCCAGGAAGCAGGTAGGCGCGGGCGTCAGGCAGGTCGACGCGCGGCGCCGCGAGCGCGACCGGCTGGTCAGGAAGTGGGGCGACCCCGACCACAAGCCGTGGATCTACCTGATCGTCGCGACCGGTGACATCTACGAGGACATCCCGCAGGCCCAGCAGGCCGCGCGCGAGGGTGCCGACGTGATCGCGGTGATCCGCTCGACCGGCCAGTCGCTGCTGGACTACGTTCCCGAAGGAGCGACCCGGGAGGGGTTCGCCGGCACCTACGCCACCCAGGAGAACTTCCGGCTGATGCGCGCGGCGCTCGACGAGTCCAGCGCCGAGCTCGGCCGGTACATCCGGCTGACCAACTACGCGTCCGGGCTGTGCATGCCGGAGATCGCGTCGCTGGCGGGTCTGCAGAGGCTCGACATGATGCTCAACGACTCGATGTACGGCATCCTCTTCCGCGACATCAACCCGGTCCGCACGTTCGTCGACCAGAGGTTCAGCCGACAGGTCCACGCGCGCGCAGGCATCATCATCAACACCGGCGAGGACAACTACCTGACCACCGCCGACGCGGTCGAGGCTGCGCACACCGTCACGGTGTCACAGCTGCTCAACGAGTACTTCGCCAAGGAAGCGGGGCTGGAGGACTGGCAGCTCGGCCTCGGACACGCCTTCGAGATCGACCCCGACCTTCCCGACAGCTTCCGGATGGAGCTCGCGCACGCCCTCCTGGCTCGCGAGCTGTTCCCCGACGCCCCTCTCAAGTGGATGCCGCCGACCCGGCACATGACCGGGGACGTGTTCCGCGGCTTCCTGCTCGACGGCTTCTTCAACCTCGTCGGCGCGCTCACCGGCCAGGGGATCCTGCTCGTCGGGATGATGACCGAGGCCGTGGTCACCCCCTGGCTGTCCGACCGCGACCTGGCCCTGCAGAACGTCCGCTACGTCATGAACGCGGCGGGGAACCTGCACGAGGACTTCCGCCCCGCGCCGGACGGGTTCATCGCCGAGCGTGCGCGGCAGGTGCTCGGCGAGAGCATCGAGCTGCTCGAGCGGATCATCGCCCACGAGGGCAAGCACGGACTGCTCGAGGCGATCGGGGACGGCACCTTCGGACTGATGAAGCGCCCGTCCGACGCCGGGCGAGGGCTTGACGGCGTGGCCAAGAAGGCGACCGGCTACTACAACCCCGCGAGCGACATCCTGGAGGAGAAGTGATGGTCTCGACGAGCTCGACCAGCGAGAAGCACATTCTTCGGCCGTACGGCGACACGACCGGCGACGGCATGGTGCAGGTGTCGTTCACGCTGCCCATGCCGCACTCCAAGCTGGCCGAGGGCGCTGCAGCGCAGCTCGCGAACAAGATGGGCATCGAGCCCGCCCTGGTCGTGCACGCCAGACCCATGGGGCCCGACTTCACGTTCTTCGTGGTCTACGGGCGGGTCAACCACCTGGTCGACACGTCCAAGGTCAAGGTCTTCGAGCGCGACTACCCCCTGCTCACGCCCAAGGACGTCAACCTCGCGATCCGCAAGGGGCTGCGCCGCCGGCTGGTCGTGGTCGGCGGATGCATCGGCACCGACGCGCACACGGTCGGCATCGACGCGATCTTGAACATCAAGGGGTTCGCCGGCGAGAAGGGGCTGGAGTACTACCGGGAGATCAAGGTGGTCAACCTCGGCGCGCAGGTGCACGTCCCGCAGCTCGTGGCCCGCGCCAAGGAGGAGAAGGCCGACGCCGTCCTGGTCTCCCAGGTGGTCACCCAGCGGGACGCGCACATCCTCAACACCAAGGAGATGACCGCGGCGTTCCGCGAGTCCTACCCGGCCGACCGGGTGCCGCTGCTCATCGTCGGCGGCCCCCGGTTCGACGAGAACATGGCCGACGAGCTCGGCGTCGACAGGCTGTTCACGAAGGGCACGACGCCGGCCGAGGTGGCGTCGTACGTCGTCAACGAGCTGGTCACGAAGCGTCAGGACAGGAAGACCCGGGCCACGAAAGCGGTGAGCGCATGAACGAGCAGGACGCACGACTCGGCCTGAAAGTGACCCACCGCAGGTACGTCCCGTACTCGCACGCCCACTACGCCGGCAACCTGGTCGACGGCGCGTACTCCCTCGGGTTGTTCGGTGATGTCGCCACGGAGGTCTGTATCCGCACCGACGGCGACGAAGGGCTGTTCGCGTCGTACCAGGACGTCCAGTTCAAGGCCCCCGTGCGGGCTGGAGACCTGCTCGAGATCACCGCCGAGGTGGTGAAGGTCGGCAGCAGGTCGAGGACCATCGAGTTCGTCGCCGCGGTGGTCGGCCGGGGCCGCCCTGAGGTGTCGGAGTCAGCCGCGGCCATGCTCGACGAGCCCGTCGTCGCCACCACGGCGACCGGCGTGGTCGTCGTACCGCCGACTTCCTGAACAGACTGGTCCGGGACCTCCCCGGCGTGTCGTGGGACGACACGCCGGGGCGCAAGAAAACGCCCACATTTCTCGACACGCCGGGCGTGCCCCCTGACCTGCGCATTTGCACGAAGCCGCAGGTCAGAGCCGAGTTGACAGATGCATGGTCGAGTGAGCAGTCTGCCTTAGTCCCACCGAAGCAGGCCGTTCTCACGTGCCGGCGTCCAGGTGGCCGCGCGACCAGGTCGGGTACCACGAACCTCGGACCGCGCTGTCCCGGGAGGTCGGTGCTGCGAAGCGGGGGAGGACGCGTCACAGAGCTCGGCGCCCAGTAGACAACGGGCCCGCATCCCGTCGCCAGCGGGAGCAGGTTCGGTCCGAAGGGTCCGGGCTCTTTTCGCTTTCCGGCGGCGGTAGGTTGTGCACATGCCCCTGCTCGCACGCCTGGCCCTGGCCGCCCTTGCAGGTGGGGTCGCCGCGGTCGCGTTCGAGCCCTACGGGCTCAGCTACCTCCTCCCTGTGGCCGTCGCCGCCGTCACCGCGCTGTGCCGCCAGGTCTCGCTCCGGACCGGATTCCTGGCGGGCTGGGTGTTCGGCCTCGCCTTCATGCTCGCCCTGCTGCCGTGGCTGCAGGTCATCGGCGTCGACGCGTGGATCATGCTCTCCATCTTCGAGGCGCTGTTCTACGGGATCCTGGGCCTCGGTACCACGATCCTGACGAGGCTCCCTGCGTGGCCGCTGTGGGTCGCCGCACTGTGGGTGGCCGTGGAGGCGTTGCGGTCACATGTGCCGTTCGGCGGGTTCCCCTGGGGAAGGCTGGCGTTCGCGACCGTCGACACCCCGGTGGCGCCGCTCTTCGCCTACGTCGGCACGGCCGGGGTCACGTTCGCGGTCGCTCTCGTCGGCACCGCCCTGGCCTGGGCCCTCCTCGAGCTGAGACGGACGCCGGGCCGGGCCCTGGTGGCGGTCGCGGGGGCCTGCCTGCTTGCGTCGGCCGGCTCGGTGCTGCCGCTGGACGCTCCGGCTCGCGCGGGCGAGGGGAGCGGTGTGACCGTCGCGGCCGTGCAGGGCGACGTGCCCGGCGTGGGGATGAGCGCGTTCTCCGAGCGGCGGGCGGTCCTGAACAACCACGTGAGCGCGACCAAGGAGCTCGCCCGACGGCTCGACTCCACGGGCGAGCGACGCCCCGACCTCGTCATCTGGCCGGAGAACTCCACGGACATCAACCCCTTCGCCGACCCCAGCGTGTACGCCGACATCCAGGACGCGGTCGACGCGGTCGGCGTCCCGGTCCTGGTCGGAGCCATGGTCGACGGGGACGAACCGGACGAGGTCTTCAACCAGGGCATCGTGTGGCACCCCGGCTCCGGACCGGGGGAGAGGTACTCCAAGAACCATCCGGTGCCGTTCGGTGAGTACATCCCCTTCCGCGACTTCATCGCGAAGTTCTTCACCCGTCTCGACCAGATTCCTCGGGACATGGTCCCCGGCACCGAGGCTGGCCTGCTGGACATGGGCGGCACCACGGTGGGTGACGTGATCTGCTTCGAGGTCGCCTACGACGGACTGGTGCGCGACGTGGTCAAGGGAGGCGCGGACCTCGTCGTCGTCCAGACCAACAACGCCACCTACATGGGCACCGGCCAGATCGAGCAGCAGTTCGCGATCGCGAGGCTCCGGGCGATCGAGACCGACCGGTACGTCGTGGTCGCCGCGACAAACGGCGTCTCGGGGATCATCAGCCCGAACGGCGACGTGGTGGAGCGGGCGGCGACGCGCACGCAGGACGTGCTCCGGGCGTCCGTCCAGCTCCCCGGGGGCGTGACCACCGGTGTCCGCATCGGGGCCTGGGTCGAGGCGCTGCTCACCCTCGTCGCCGCGGTTTCGGTCTCGTTGGCCCTCGGCCTGCACTATCGTCGTCGTCGCTCGGCCGCCCAGGAGCGGCAACCGGTGCTGACATCGATGGGGGAGGCATGAGCTCGCACGCGCACGGTCGCATCGTGATGGTCGTGCCGACGTTCAACGAGGTCGACAATCTCGAGTGGATCGTGGGGCGGCTCCGGGCCTCGGCGCCCGAGGTCGACGTGCTGGTGGTCGACGACGGCTCTCCCGACGGCACTGGCGAGCTCGCGGACAAGCTGGCGGCGGCGGACCCACAGGTGCAGGTCCTGCACCGCAGCGTGAAGGCAGGGCTGGGGGCGGCCTACCTTCACGGATTCTCGGTCGCCCTCGAGCGCGGCTACGACGTGATCGGCGAGATGGACGCCGACGGCTCGCACCAGCCCGAGCAGCTACCCCGGCTCCTGGACGCCCTGCCGGACGCCGACCTCGTGCTCGGCTCCCGCTGGGTCCGGGGCGGCTCGGTCACGAACTGGCCGGTCACCCGGGAGCTGCTGTCGCGCGGCGGGAACGCCTACACCCGCGTCCTGCTCGGCATCCCGGTCAAGGACGCGACCGGGGGCTTCCGGCTCTTCCGTCGTACGACACTCGAGGCGATCGACCTCGCGAGCGTGCAGTCGGTCGGCTACTGCTTCCAGGTGGACCTCGCCTGGCGCACGGTGCAGGCCGGACTGCGGGTCCGCGAGGTCCCGATCGAGTTCGTCGAGCGCGTGCGCGGGGAGTCCAAGATGAGCCGTGATGTCGCGACCGAGTCGCTGAGACGGATCACCGCGTGGGGCCTGCGTGAGCGGACCGGCCAGCTCGGGCACGTATTCTCGAAGCAGAGGTCGCACCGTTCCGGTGAGAGGTGAGCTGACATGAGGCGCAGGGTGCCGTGGGGAGTACTGGCGGTCCTGTTCGTCGTGGTCCCGCTGGTGGAGATCTACCTGCTGATCCAGGTCGGCCAGGTCATCGGGGTCTGGTGGACGATCCTGCTGCTGGTCGCCGACAGCATCGCCGGCAGCTACCTCATCAAGCGCGAGGGGTCGCGCGCCTGGCAGGCGCTGCAGACGGCGATCCAGAACTACAAGATGCCGGCACGTGAGCTCGCCGACGGCGCGCTGGTCCTGGTCGGCGGAACCCTGCTGCTGGCACCGGGGTTCGTGACCGACGTGCTCGGCTTCTTCCTCATCCTGCCGTTCACCCGCCCGGTGGCGCGCCGCATCCTCACCGCGTTCGTCACCCGCAAGTTCCTCGGGGCGTCGCGGGAGCGGACACAACAACGCCCCGGACCAGACTCGGTGGTCCAGGGCGAGGTCGTCGACTAGGTCAGGCGGCTACGCTCACGCCGTCTGCTTGCTCTTCGACTTGCGCGGGCGGTGCAGGTGCGCCGGCCCGATCTCACCGCCGCGCAGCAGGTCCAGCCGCTCCGCGAGGATGTCCTCGAGCTCCTTGATGGATCGCCGCTCGAGCAGCATGTCCCAGTGGGTCCTGGCCGGCTTCTCGGCCTTCTGCTCCGGCTCGGCGCCGTCCTTGCTCCGCGCCTCGGCGCCGCAGCGCGGGCACTCCCACACGGCCGGCACGTCGGCCTCGGCGGCCATCGGAATCTCGAACTCGTGGCCGTGCGGACACGCGTAGCCGACCTGCTGTCGTGCCGCGAACTCGATGCCGCGCTCGTCCTCGAAGCTCTGGCCCCCGAGGCGGGCGCCACGAAGTGTGCGCTCTCCCATGAGCCACCTCCTGATATTGGTTTCCCCGTGTACGTGACTGGAGACACGCGACAGTCACCACTATGGCGTCACAGCTGGTCTCCCAACAGGTCACAACGAACCATTGGCGACAGAGATTCCCGATCAGCGCGGGAGCCGCTGTGTCTCATGACACGTGGTACCCCTACCCGACTCGTTCACACCTGTACGAAATGTCACTACACGACGACGGGCGGCAGGTTCCCGGCTTCCCGGATCCCGCGTTGCGGATCCACCCGGAAGAGCAGAGCCGCACCCACGACGAAGAACAGGATGAGCGCGAAGATCGCCGGCCGGTACGAGTCTGTCAGCTGGTGGACCACGCCGAAGGTCAAGGTGCCGAGCCAGCTCGTTCCCCGCTCGGCGGCCTGGTAGAGGCTGAAGTACTCCGCCTCCCTGCCCCGAGGGATGAGCAGGCTGAAGAAGGACCGGGACAGTGCCTGGGTGCCGCCCATGACCAGGCCGATCCCGACCGCGAGCGCGAGGAAGAGCCCGAGCTGCTTGGCCGGGATGACCATGCCCACCGTGACCACGACCATCCAGATGAACAGCCCTGCCAGGATCACCCGGCGGCTGCCGAACCGCTGCGCGACCTTGCCGAACAGCAGCGCACCCCCGAACGCGACGAACTGCACCAGCAGGATCGTCGCGATGAGCACCTCCGTGTCGAACCCGAGCTGCTTCTCGCCGTACACCGACGCCGAGGTGATGACGGTCTGGATGCCGTCGTTGTAGAAGAGGTAGCCGAGAAGGAACGTCAGGGTCATCGGGTAGTTGCGCAGGTCCTTCAGGGTGGTGAAGAGCTGTCCGAAGCTCTGCCGGACCAGACCACCCGGCTCCGGCACCACGGCGACGGGCTGCCGGTTCCTGATCCCCAGGTAGGGGATGAGCGTGAAACCGGCCCACCACAGCGCCGCCGACACCAGGCTGATCCGGACCGCGAGCCCCTTGTCGAGACCCAGGCTGTCCGCGGACGTGACGAGTCCGAGGTTGACGGCGAGCAGCAGGCCGCCGCCGAGGTAGCCGAGCGCCCAGCCCCGCGACGAGACCCGGTCCCGTTCGTCCGGCGTGGCGATCTCGCACAGGATCGCGTCGTAGACCACCAACGACGACCCGAGGCAGATGTTCGCACCGAACAGCAGCAGGGCGCCCAGCTCCCAGTTCGCGCCGGTGACGAAGAACATCATCGCGGCGCAGAAGCTGCCGGCCCAGGCGAACCCCGCCATCATCTGCTTCTTGCGCGGCGACCTGTCCGCCGCTGCGCCGACGACAGGGAGGACCAGCGCGGAGACGATGGTCGCAAGCGTGACGACGTAGAAGACGAGGGAACCGGGGGAGACGGCCAGGACACCCAGCACGGAGATGTCGGTCTTGCAGGGGTCGTCGGCGCTTCCCGGCGCCCCGCAGGCAGCCGTCTCCGCCACCGAGGTGAGGTACGGCGCGAACAGGACGGTGGCGATCGTGGTGACGTAGGCGGAGTTCGCCCAGTCGTACCAGTACCACGCGCGCTGCTCCCTCCGCCGGGTCAGGCCCGGGTCCGGATGCCCCGCGGGGAGGGCCTCGTCCTGCTGCGTCATCGTGCGGCTCCCATCCACTGACCTCGTTCGATCAGGACCTCGCGCAGGAGGTCGGTCCGGTCCGTCATCAGCCCGTCGACCCCTATGTCGAGCAGGTCCCCCATCTCTGCTGGGTCGTCGACGACCCAGACGTGGACGTGCTTCCCGACCGCGTGGGCACGCTCGACCAGAGACCGCGTCACGACCTTCGTGCCACGGAACCGATGGGGCACCTGGAGCGCGGCAGCCCTCCCGCGGGTGAGTACGTCGGCCAGCCTCCTGCTCGGCAGGAAGCGGTGCAGCGCGACGTCGCGCGGACCGGCAGCGGTCGCGACCGCCCGGCCCACGAGCCTGCGGAACGTCGTGATGCGCCGTTCCGAGAACGATCCGACGCAGACGCGGTCGTGGGCGTTCGTGGCCCTGACGAGCTCGGCGAGCGGTGCGACCGCGGCCGAGGACTTGATGTCGATGTTGAACCGGGCCTCCGGGAACTCCTCGAGCAGGGCTGACATCCTCGGGATCTGTTCGGTCCCGCCGATGAGGGCGTCGGCCACCTCGGCGTGCTCGAGGTCGACGATGGCCCCTTCATGGCCGGTGACGCGGTCGAGCGCGGCGTCGTGGAAAGCGAGCAGGACACCGTCACTGGTGGCGTGCACGTCGGTCTCGAGATAGGTGTATCCCAGGTCCACGGCATGGCGGAACGCCGCCAGGGTGTTCTCGAGCCCCTCGATCTCGGGGTGGAAGGCACCGCCTCGGTGGGCGAACGCCAGCACCGAGCCAGGGTGCTCGAGCCCCGAGTCGAGGAACGCGAAACCGGTGCGGGGTCGGCTCATCTGAGCAGTATCCACCCCTCGGCGCCGGTCGCCGGTCATTTCCCTCCGCATGAGCACCATCATCGTTGCCGGGCTGGGGCGCGGCATCCGCTCAGATACTCAACCGGTGCCTCCCCCATCAGCCCGGGGGAGGGGAGTAGTACCGTCAGTCGCGTGGACGAGATGACCTGCCCCAAGTGTGAATCGGCAATGACGACGCGGTCCCTCGGTGACGTCTCGGTGAGCCAGTGCTCGTCCTGCGGCGGCATCTTCCTGGAGCGTGCGGACCTCGGGAGCCTCGTCGAGGCCGAGAACGACTGGCACCGCAACGCCGGGATCTACCACACGGAGCCGCTGCCGCGGATCACCGCGGACATGACAGCCCCGCCGCCGACCAAGCCACGCGCCCGGTCGTTCATCGAGATCCTGTTCGGCTGACGGTCCACCGCCTTCTGTCTGGACCGGTAGGCGACAGGCTCGACCACCCTGGGGCGTCAGATGTCGCGGAAGGTCTCGATCCGTGCGCCGAGGGAGTTGAGACGGGTGGCGAGGTCCTCGTAGCCGCGGTTGATGACGTAGACCGACCGCAGGACCGACGTACCCTTCGAGGCCAGCATGGCCAGCAGGATCACCACCGCCGGGCGCAGCGCCGGCGGGCAGACGATCTCCGCACCCCGCCACCTCGTCGGCCCCTCGATCATCACCCGGTGCGGGTCGAGCAGCTTCACCTGCGCGCCCAGCTTGTTGAGCTCCGTCAGGTAGATCGCCCGGTTCTCGTAGACCCAGTCGTGCAGCAGGGTCTGCCCCTGGGCCACCGCGGCGATGACCGCGAAGAACGGGAGGTTGTCGATGTTGAGGCCGGGGAACGGCATCGGGTGGATCTTGTCGATGGGTGAGTGCAGCTCCGACACCTGGGTGGTGATGTCCACCAGACGGGTCTGGCCGTTGGCGGCGACGTACTCCTCACTGCGGTGGTAGATGAAGCCCATCTCCTCCAGGAGCGCGAGCTCGATCTCCAGGAACTCGATGGGCACCCGCCGGATGGTGATCTCCGACTCCGTGACGATCGCCGCCGCGAGGAGGGACATCGCCTCGATCGGGTCCTCCGAGGGCGCGTAGTCCACGTCGGTGTCGATCTCCTTGCGACCGTGCACGGTGAGCGTGGTGGTGCCGACCCCGTCGATCCGGACGCCGAGCTTCTGCAGGTAGAAGCAGAGGTCCTGGACCATGTAGTTGGGACTGGCGTTGCGGATGACCGTCACCCCGTCGTGGCGCGCTGCCGCGAGCAGGGCGTTCTCGGTCACGGTGTCGCCACGCTCGGTGAGCACGATCGGGCGGATCGGCGTGATCGCGCGGTTCACCGTGGCGTGGTAGTTGCCCTCGGTGGCCTTGACGTCCAGACCGAAGGGCCGCAGGGCCGCCATGTGCGGCTCGACCGTGCGGGTGCCGAGGTCGCAGCCGCCGGCGTACGGCAGGTCGAACGTGTCCTCCCGGTGCATCAGCGGGCCGAGGAACATGATGATGGAGCGGGTACGACGGGCAGCCTCGGCATCGATCCTCGACAGGTCCAGCTCCGCCGGCGGCACGATCTCGAGGTCGTTGTCCTCGTTGAGCCACCGGGTCTGGACCCCGATGCTGTTGAGGACCTCGAGGAGGCGGTTCACCTCCTCGATGCGGGCCACGCGGCGCAGCGTCGTACGCCCACGGTTCAGCAGCGACGCGCACAGCAGGGCGACGCCTGCGTTCTTGGACGACTTGACGTCGATGCTGCCGGAGAGGACGGTCGGTCCGGTGACCCGGAGGTGGGTCGGACCGGCGCCGAGCGAGACGATCTCGGAGTCGAGGGCCTCGCCGATCCGGGCGAGCATCTCCAGGCTGAGGTTCTGGTGGCCGCGCTCGATCCGGTTCACCGCGCTCTGGCTGGTGGCGAGCACGTCGGCCAGCTGCTGCTGGGTCCACCCCCGGTGCTTGCGGGCGTCGCGGATCAGCAGACCGATACGGTTCAGGTAGTCCTCGCTCATGGCCGACACCATATCTCAGATATGAGATAGCACAAATAAGCCGTTCTGAGCATGTCGCGTCTACCCGTCCGCGCCCGTCAATGGCCTGCTTGGCCCGGCGTGGCAGGATTCGTGCCATGCGAGTCACCACGATCCACGGCCCTGGCGACATCCGACTCGAGGAGCGTCCGGCGCCCACCATCGACAAGCCCACCGACGCGATCGTCAAGGTCGTCGCGAGCTGCGTCTGTGGCTCCGACCTCTGGCCGTACCGAGGCGAGAACCCGGTCGAGCCAGGTGACCCGATCGGGCACGAGATGGTGGGTGTGGTCGAGGAGGTCGGGAACGCGGTCACCTCGTTCAGGCCGGGCGACTTCGTGATCGCGCCGTTCTGCCACAGCGACAACACCTGCCCACATTGCCGGGCCGGCATGACGTCGGGTTGCCAGAACCTCGGGTTCACCCAGGGCGGGCAGGGGGAGTACGCCAAGGTGAACCAGGCCGAGGGCAGCCTCGTCAAGACCGAGGGCATGCCCGACGAGTCGCTGATCCCGTCGCTGCTGACGCTGTCCGACGTGATGGCCACCGGCTGGCACGCCGCGGTCGCCTCCAGGGTGCGGCCAGGCTCCACCGCGGTCGTCGTGGGAGACGGCGCCGTCGGGCTCTGCGGGGTGCTCGCGGCGACCCAGCTCGGCGCCGAGCGCGTCATCGCCATGTCGAGACACGAGCCCCGCCAGAAGATCGCCACCGAGTTCGGGGCCACCGACGTCGTCGCCGAGCGTGGCGAGGACGGCGAGCAGCAGATCATGGACCTGACGAACGGCGTGGGCGCCGACGCGGTGCTCGAGTGCGTCGGCACGGACCAGGCGATGAGGACCGCCTTCACCATCGCCCGACCGGGCTCGACGGTCGGTTTCGTCGGGGTCCCGCACGGCGTGAAGGTCCCGGTGCGCCGCATGTTCTCGAACAACGTCGGCCTGGCCGGCGGCGTCGCTCCGGTGCGCGCCTACCTTCCGACCCTCCTGGACATGACGCTCCAGGGGAGGATCGACCCCGGGCTGGTGTTCGACATGACCCTTCCTCTCGACGAGGTCGCCGAGGCGTACCGCGCGATGGACGAGCGACGTGCGATCAAGGTGCTGCTGCAGCCGTAGCGCCTCCGCCGCGGCGCGGGTCCCGATCGAGTGATGGGAGACCGCCATTCACGTTATGTCAACCGATGTCGTCGGTCCGGCCGCCGTCGATAGGGGGTCGTGGTGACGATCAAGGCCCTGGTGTTCGACATCGGCGGGGTGCTGGAGCGCGTCGACGACGACGCCTGGCCGGAGCTGTTCGTGCGTCGCTGGGAAGAACGGAGGCGCCTGCCGGCAGGCTCGTTGGCGGCCGGGCTGGCAGAGCACCATCCGGGTGGCGACGTGGTGACCGGCGAGGTGTCGGAGACACAGATGCGACGGATGTACGCGCGAGCCCTGCGCCTCGACGACGCGACCGCCGACCAGCTGATGGCAGATCTGTGGGACGCCTACTGCGGAGAGCTCGACGTCGAGCTGCGCGACTACGTCGCGGCCCTGCGGCCGAACTACACCACTGCGATCCTGAGCAACTCCGCCGACGGCGCGCGGCGTGAGGAGCAGCGCCGGTTCGGCTTCGAGGACCTGGTGGACACGATCGTCTACTCGCACGAGGTCGGCCTGGCGAAGCCTGACCCGCGGATCTTTGCACTCACCAGCGAGCGTCTCGGCGTCGAGTCGCACGAGATCGTCTTCCTCGACGACGTCGAGGGCCATGTGAGGGCCGCACGTGACATCGGGTGGAACGCCGTACTGCACCGAAGCACGGCGGAGTCGATCCGGGAGATCAACGAGATCCTGGACGCCCACCAGACGTGAGTCGTCTCAGATCGCTTCTGCCGAAAGATCTTCGGTCCGACGACGCTTATGTCAACCAGCCCGTTTCGCACGAACATCGGTCGGCTGGCGGAAACTTCCCGAGACCAGGTCTCGAGGTACATGAGGACCAGGCGTGAGGGAGCCGATGCCGGCTGACGGCTGCATGCTTCGTCGTTTCCGGCGTCGAGGCGAATCGCCGAGGGCACCGCTCTCGGAGCGCTCGAACAATGCGCCGATAAGCGACATTATGTCAGGTGATATTTCCCGACTCCTGCGAGTGGTCCCCTCCACTCCCGGCCCTTGGAGCGGCAACCCACGCCGACCCGTCACTTCTGGACGCGACACGCGCAGGTTTCGGGCCAAAAGTGACGGCTCGGCGGCTACTGGGGCTGCGCGAGCTGGATGAGGTTGCCGCAGGTGTCGTCGAACACCGCGATCTTCACCGGTCCCATCTGCGTGGGCTCCATCGTGAACCGCACGCCGAGCCCGGCGAGCCGGGCATGCTCCTGCTCGACGTCGTCGACAGCGAAGCTCGTGACCGGGATCCCGGCCTCGTACGCCTGCTGCTGGTACGTCTTCGCGATCGGGTTGCCGTTCGGCTCCAGGAGCAGCTCCACGCCGTCCGGGTCCGCGGCTGACGCCACCGTGAGCCACTTGGCGTCCCCGAGCGGGATCTCGGTCTTCTTCACGAAGCCGAGCACCTTCGTGTAGAACTCGAGCGCCTTGTCCTGGTCGTCCACGAAGACGCTGGTCACCACGATCCTGATCACGGCATTCCACCCTTCTTCACGTGTTCGACAGCCTGCCATCTCCCAGCGTCACTGACACGCACATCGGGGAGGTGTTCTCACTGCTCCAGGTGCGACTTCAGGCCGTTCAGCGTGCTCGACACCAGGCCCTTGATCACCTTGTTCCGGACGAAGCCGGGCAGCGGGAGGTTGTGGTGGATCGTCAGGTCGTAGGTCACGGTCGTCCTCTTCCCGTCCAGAGGCTCCAGCTCGTACACGCCCTCCTGACCGGTCTGCATCCGCCCCTGGAGCATCGTCCAGCTCATCCCGGTGTCGGAGTGCTCGTAGGACAGGGTGTACTGGTCGGTCCCCACGGTGGCTGACGCCTTGAACCGCGCGGTCGCGGGCAGGCCGTCGTCCTCGTAGACCTCGAGCAGCTCGGCCTCGAGGATCTCCGGGATCCACTCGACCTGGCCCTCCACGTCACGCAACGTGGCCAGGACACGGTCGAGCGGTGCGTCCACCTCGATGGTCTGGACGGCACGGTCGGTAGGCATGGGTCCCCCTCTCCCCCAGGTTCCTAGGGCTTTCCTCCGTAGCCGAGCCGGAGCAGCTCGACGATCTCGCTGATCAAGGGCATCCGTGGGTTGGTCCGGTTGCTGAGGTCCTGGAAGGCGACCATCGCGAGGTTGGGCAGTGCCTGCTCGAACTCCTCCTCGGTGATCCCCATGTCCCGAAGGGTCCGCGGCATGTCCACCCGGTCCAGCAGGTCCTCGACGGCCTGGAACAGCCGCCGGCGGCTCTCCTCCGGCTCACGACCACCGAAGATGACCCTGCCGAGCTGGGCGTACTTCTCCGGCGCGATGTACGACGAGTAGCCGGGTGCCGGCATGAACTTGCTCGGCAGGCCTGCGTTGTAGCGCAGGACGTGCGGCAGGAAGACACCGTTGGCGCGGCCGTGCGCGATCCCGAAACGGGCTCCCACCGCGTGCGCGAGCGCGTGGTTCGTGCCGACGAACGCGTTCGAGAACGCCAGGCCGGCCAGCGTCGCCGCGTTCGCCATGTCGGTGCGCGCAGCGAGGTTCGCCGGGTCGTCGTACGCCTTCGGGAGCGCGTCGAAGATGAGGTGCGCGGACTGGACGCAGAAGGCGTCGGTGTACGGCGAGGCGAAGATCGACGCAGCCGCCTCGAGTGCGTGGGTCAGGGCGTCGATGCCACTGTCGGTGGTCACGTTGGGGGGCATCGACACGGTGAGCAGCGGGTCCACGATCGCCATGTCCGGGACGAGGCAGTAGTCGACCAGCGTCTCCTTGCGCTCCCCCACGCTGATCACCGCTGCCGGCGAGACCTCCGACCCCGTACCTGACGTGGTCGGGATCGCCACCAGCTTCACCCGGTGCTCGTCACGCGGGTACTGCGCGACCCGTTTCCGCGGGTCCAGGAACGGCAGCGTCAGGTCCTCCATCCGGTACTCGGGGTGTTCGTAGAACAGCCGCATCGCCTTGGCAGCGTCGATCACGGAGCCTCCGCCCACGGCGACCAGGAGGTCGGGACGCATCCGTTCGAGCAGCGCCACCCCACGCCGGATCGTCGCCTCGTCTGGCTCCGGCTCGACCTCGCTGAACACCTGGATGTGCTCGGCCGGCAGCTTCGGGCGCAGCAGGTCGGGCACTCCCCTGTGCTCGCTGGGGCCGTCGGTGACGATGACGACGTTGGCGCACTCGATCTCGCGCAGGTTCTCCAGCGCGCCCGCGTTGAAGAACGTGTTGGAGGGCACCCGGAACCACTGCGGCGGGGTGCGCCGGTGGGACACGGTCTTGATGTTGAGCAGCTGCTGGTAGTTGATGTTCTCGGTGGTGCTCGACCCGCCCCAGGTACCGCACCCGAGCGAGAGGGTGGGCGTCAGGTTGTTGTAGATACCACCCAGCGCCCCCACGGCCGTGGGTGCGTTCACCAGGATCCGCCCGGTGCGGACGGCGAGGCCGTAGGCGTTGATCACCCCGTCGTCGTTGGCGTAGATCGCCGAGGTGTGGCCAAGGCCGTCGTGCTCGGTCACCAGCACCGCCGCGTCGATGGCGTGCTGCTCGGAGCTGGCGCGCACGAGTGCGAGCACCGGCATCAGCTTCTCGCGGACCAGCGGGTGCCGGTCGAGCTCGTCGAGGTCGGCCGGCAGCGGCGCGAGAAGCACCTTCACCGTCGGGTCGACGGTGAAGCCGGCACGTTTGGCGAGCTCTGGGGCCTGTTGCCCGATCGCCTCCATGTTCATCTTGTCGCGACCGCCGAACGCGAAGTCCGCGAGCGCGTCCACCTGCTCGTCGGTGAGCAGGTGCGCGCCCATCCGCTCGAACTCGGCGACCGTCTCGTCGTACACCTCGTCGTCGATGACGGCCGTCTGCTCCGCCGGGCAGATGACGGACGCGTCGAACGTCTTGGAGATCAGGATGTCGACCACCGCACCCTTGATGTCGGCGGTCTTGTGGATGTAGATCGGGGCGTTCCCGGCACTGACGCACAGCCCCGGTTTCCCGGTCGAGGTGGCCAGCGCGACGATCTTCGGTCCACCGGTGACCCAGATGAAGTCGACCTTGGGGTGCTTGAAGAGGTAGTGGGTGACCTCGTGCGCGGCGTCCGGGATGACCTGGAGCGCACCTTCCGGCATGCCCGCCTCCTCTGCTGCCTCCCGGAGCACCTCGACGCTTCGCTCGCAGCAGCGGATCGCGAACGGCGACGGCCGGAACAGCACCGCATTCCTCGTCTTCGCCGCCACGATCGCCTTGAAGAGGACCGTCGAGGTCGGGTTCGTCACCGGGGTGATGGCCAGGACCACCCCGATCGGCTCGGCGACACGGACGATGTTGCGTTCGACGTCCTCCTCGACCACACCGACTGACTTCTTGCCCTTCAGGTAGTCGGCGAGGAACTCGGTGGCGACGTAGTTCTTGACCACCTTGTCCTCGAAGACCCCGAAGCCGGTCTCGTCGATGGCCAGCTGCGCCAGCTCCGGGGCGGCACGCACACCCGCACGCACCATCGCGTCGACGATCCTGTCCACCTGCTCCTGGTCGAGCTCCCGGAACGCCTTGGCTGCCTCGGCAGCCCGGTCGACCATGGCGTCGACCTCGGCCAGGCGGACGTCCTCGGGCGACGGCGCCGGTGCTGCCTCGGCGGTCTTCTGAGCCGGCACCGTTCCTGTCGTGGTCTGAGTCATGACACGCTCCAAGTCCTGTTGCCCCGCCCTTCCAGCGTCGCCACGGTCATGCTCACCGGACAGAGCCATTGGTCCCTGTTGGCGGGGAACTTCCCTCCTGCGATGCAGGAGGCCTCGAGGAGCCCTGCCAGGATGGACGGCATGCTGTTCTCATCCGACCTGGCGACGCCGGTGCCCGTCGTCGACCTCGACGTGCTGGAGATGAACATCGCGGGCATGGCCTCCGGTGCGCAGTCCTCCGGCGTGTCCCTGCGACCCCACGCCAAGACGCACAAGTCGCCTGAGATCGCCAGGCGACAGGTCGCGGCGGGGGCATCCGGGCTCACGGTCGCCACGATCTCCGAGGCGGAAGTCTTCGCGTCGGCGGGTTTCAGCGACCTGTTCATCGCCTACCCCCTGTGGGTCGACCCGGCCAAGGGCCGCCGGCTGCGTGCCCTCCGGGAGGACGTCAGCCTGACCGTCGGCGTGGACTCGGCCGAGGGTGCACGCGCCCTGGCCGCCCAGCTCTCCGAGGACCGGCGGGAGGTCGGGGTGCTCGTCGAGGTCGACAGCGGCCACCACCGCACGGGCGTGGCGCCGGAGCTCGCGGGAGAGCTTGCCGACGTCGCCGCCCACGCGGGTCTCGACGTCCGCGGGGTGTTCACCTTCCCCGGGCACAGCTACTCCCCCGGGCGCCAGGTCGAGGTCGCCGAGGCGGAGCGAGACGCACTGCTCCGCGCGGCGGGCGCCGTGACCGGGCGTGGCCTCGGCTGCGACATCGTCAGTGGAGGCTCCACGCCGACGGCTCGGCTGGTCGGCGACGGCGTGCTGACCGAGATGCGTCCCGGTGTCTACGTCTTCGGGGACGCCCAGCAGCTCGAGCTGGGAACCTGCTCCCCGGAGGACATCGCGCTCACCCTGCTCGCCACGGTGGTCAGCCATGCGGGCGGGAACGTGGTCCTGGATGCGGGCAGCAAGGCGCTCGGGGCGGACCGTGCCGGGTGGGCCACCGGGTTCGGGCGGCTGCTCGACCACCCGGCGGCTCGGATCACCGCGCTGGCGGAGCACCACGCCGTCGTGCACTGGGGGGACGAGTCACCCTTGCCCGAGCTCGGAAGCCCCATCCGGGTCGTCCCCAACCACGTCTGCAACGCGGTGAACCTTGCTGACGAGCTGGTGATCGTGCAAGGCGGCGCGGTCGTCGACAAGTGGCCGGTCGCCGCGCGGGGCGCTAACACCTGAAATGAAGTGAGGCCCTGTCAAGGGGCAGGGTGCGGCACTCCATACCGCCTAGCTCGGGAGACGTCGCCGGTAGACCCGCGCCTCCCACGGCGCCAGACGTGCCGGTTGCGGCTGCGCTGCCTGCGTCAGGTTGGTCAGGAGCAGCTCGCTCCCCCACCAGCCCTCGGCGTCGGGTACGTCGACCCGGACGATCTCCGACGAGAAGTTGGCCAGGACGAGCAGCTCGATGTCGTCGAGGCGTCGTGTGAACGCGTAGACGGACGGATCCTTGTCGAGCAGCATGGTGAAGTCGCCGTGTGCCACGACCGGCTCACGGTGGCGCAGGTCGATCAGCGTGCGGTAGTACGCGAGGACGGAGTCCTCGTCGTCCACCTGGAGCTCGGCGTTGATCGCGCGGTGGTTCGGGTTGACCGGGATCCATGGCTCGCCCTTGGTGAACCCCGCATGGCTGCCCCCGTCCCACTGCATCGGCGTCCGCGCGTTGTCCCGCGACATGACCCGCAGGGCGGCGAGCACGTCGTCCGGATCGGCACCCAGCGCGGTCGCCTCGGCGTGATGGTTGACCGCCTCGATGTCCCGGAACTCGTCGATGGACCCGAACGGCATGTTCGTCATGCCGAGCTCCTCGCCCTGGTAGACGTAGGGCGTGCCTCGGTGCAGGTGAAGCACGGTCGCGAGCATCTTGGCGGAACGAACGCGGTGCTCGCCGTCCTCGCCGAACCGGGAGACCACGCGAGGCTGGTCGTGGTTGTTCCAGTAGAGGCTGTTCCAGCCACGCTCTGCCAAGCCCTCCTGCCAACGCCCGAGAGAGGCCTTGAGCAGCGGCAGGGAGAACGGCCGCACGTCCCACTTGCCGTCGCCGCGGTCGACCTCCATGTGCTCGAACTGGAACACCATGTCGACCTCGGCGCGATCGGGGTCGGTGAACTGTGCTGCCTCCTCGACCGTGACGCCGGGCATCTCGCCCACGAGCAGCAGGTCGCCGTCATGCCCGGCGAAAACCCACTGGTGCATCTCGTGCAGATACTCGTGGATGCGCGGTCCGGAGAAGACGTACGGCGTCCCGTCGCCGTGCAGCATCCCGGGCCGGATCGCACCGTCGGGCAGGTCTGGGTGCTTGGAGATGAAGTTGATGACGTCCATCCGGAAGCCGTCGATCCCGCGGTCGAGCCACCAGCGCATCATGGTGTAGACGGCCTCGCGGACCTCGGGGTTCTCCCAGTTGAGATCCGGCTGCTTCCGCGAGAAGAGATGGAGGTAGTACTCCCCCGTCGCGTCGTCGTACTCCCACGCGGGGCCGGAGAAGAACGAGCCCCAGTTGTTCGGCTCCGCTCCCTGCTCGCCGGGCAACGTGCCGGAGCGCGCCTCGCGCCACCAGTACCAGTCCCGTTTCGGGCTGTCCTTGGCGCTTCGTGACTCGACGAACCACGGGTGCTCGTCGGAGGTGTGGTTGACGACCAGGTCCATCACTATCTTGATGCCGCGCTGATGCAGGCCCTCGACCAGCTCCTCGAAGTCCTCCATCGTCCCGAACGTCGGGTCGATGCCCTGGTAGTCGCTGATGTCGTAGCCGTTGTCGTCCATCGGGGACGGGTACACCGGGGACAGCCAGACGACGTCGATCCCGAGCCCCTCGAGGTAGTCCAGACGGTCGATGATCCCCCGCAGGTCGCCGATGCCGTCCCCGTCGGAGTCGGAGAAGCTCCGCGGGTAGATCTGATAGACGACTGCGCTCTTCCACCACTGCCTGTCCATGACCTACACCCAACCATGGACCCATGACGTGGTGGTTAGGCTGCCCGGACCGACTCCATGGAAGGGCACCGCATGCGTTACGACCTCGTCATCTTCGACTGCGACGGCGTCCTCGTGGACACCGAGCGGCTCACGGTGGGTGTCGAGGCCAGGATCCTCAGCGAGCTCGGGTGGCCACACACCGCCGCCGAGGTCGTCGAGAGGTTCATGGGCCGGAGCAGCGAGGCGCAGCTGTCGGAGGTGGCCGCACGGCTGGGACCAGATGCGGCGCGCAGGTTCGACGAGCTGAGCACGGCCGAGATCCATGCCGCGTTCGAGCGGGAGCTGGCCGCCGTGCCAGGAGTGGTCGACGTCGTCGACGCCTGCCACCGGCGTGGCGCCCGCACCTGTATCGCGTCCAGCGGCTCTCACGAGAGGATGCGTCGAACGCTCGGCCTGGCCGGCTTGTGGGAGCTCTTCGCGGAGCGGATCTTCAGTGCGACCGAGGTCGTGAACGGCAAGCCCGCACCGGACCTCTTCCTGCATGCCGCGGCCACCATGGGGGCGAAGCCGTCTGCCACCGCCGTGATCGAGGACAGTGTGTACGGCGTGGCGGCCGCCGTGGCCGCGGGGATGACCGCCTATGGCTTCGCCGGCGGACTGACGCCTCGGGAGTCGCTGGCCGGGGCAGGCGCAGTGGTCTTCCACGAGATGGCGGAACTGGTCGTGATGCTCGACCAGAGCCCTCGAGGCCCGATGTAGCGGACGCCTGCCGTCGCGAGGCAGGACTCGCATCGGATCAGGTCGTCTCCGGAGCGATCTCGACCGCGATGGGTGTGCCAAGCTCGATCGTCCGGCTGACCGAGCAGAGCCGGTCGTGAGACTGCTGGACCGTCCGAGGCAGCACCGCACGGGCGGCGTCGCCCTCCTCACCACCGGGGAACTCGATGTCGAAGGTCAGCTTCAGGTTCGCGAGGCGGTTGCCGGACTCGTCGCGCACCTTGTCGCCGTCCACGCGCACGATGAACGAAGCGGGTTCGGAGCGCCTGGAGGTGACGAAGTCGACGTCGATGCCGCTGCACCCCCCGATGGCGGTGAGGAGAAGCTCCACCGGGCTGAAGGCGTCCTCCAGCCCGCTGCCGAAGACCAGCTTCGCGCCTCGGCCGTTGGTTGCCTCGTAGTGCCCTCGGCTCAGCCGGGTGATCTCGACCTGGCGCCGGTTCTCATCGCTCATGGGGCCAAACTCTGCCAGACCAGGCCGACGCCTACGATCGGTGTCCATGCGCACGGACTTCGCCGCCGAAGACCCTGAGGTGAACATCTACCGGCTGCTCACCGCCGTGGTCGTGCCCCGCCCGATCGCGTGGGTGTCGACGGTGTCACCCGAAGGCGTGGTGAACCTGGCGCCCCACTCCTTCTACACCGTTGCCTGCGCGAGGCCGCCGATCGTCCAGTTCTCCTCGGTCGGAAAGAAGGACACCCTCCGCAACGTGAACGCCACGGGAGAGTTCGTCGTGAACCTGGCCCATGCCCCGTTGCTGAAGCAGGTGAACGGGTCGGCCGCCCGGTTCCCGCCCGAGCGGAGTGAGGTCGAGGAGCTGCACATCGAGACCGAAGCCAGCGCCCGTGTCCGGCCGCCGCGGGTGGCCGGCTCCCCGGTCGCCATCGAGTGCACGCTGCACAGCACGAACGAGCTCGGCGACTCGACCGTCGTCCTGGGCAATGTGGAGACGGTCTCGGTGGCGGACGACGTCCTCGTGGACGGCCACCCGGATTACACGCTGCTGGACCCGCTGGCCAGGTTGGGCAGGGACGAGTGGGCGCTGCACGCCGAGGTGCTCTCCGTTCCTCGCCCGCAGCGGCCGGAGGACGTCCACCTTTCCTGACAGGGGGCTCCCGGCGGCGATTTGGGGACTTTCGGCCCCTTGGACCGGGGCAGGAACTCCAGGATCGTTGGTCGGGTGAACTCCGTTGTCGTCCCTACACGCGCGTCGGAGCCTGCGATGCCGTGGTTCAGGTCGCGGCCCGGCATGACCGTCGCCGTCGCATCCGCTCTCTTCGCCGGGGTGTTCCTCCTGCGACTCTCCGTGGGCGGCGGTGTCGACGCGATCAACATGCTCTACGCCCTGCCGGTCTCACTGCTGGCTGTCGCCTTCGGGATGAGGGCGGGGCTCGGCTCGGGCCTCCTCGCGGTCGGTCTCGTGGCGGCCTGGGTACTGATCCGCGACGTCGACCTGTCCGTGCTCGGCTGGGCCTCCAGGGTGGTGCCGCTGCTGATGCTGGGAATCCTGCTCGGTGACGCGTCGGACCGGCTCCGGGCCGCCAACTCACGGACCCGCGCCCTCGAGGCGGTTGCACAGCGCCACCGGGACGCCGTCGAGATCAACGACACCCTCGTGCAGGGCATGGTCGCCGCCAAGTGGGCGCTCGAGGCCGGTCGGCACGAGTCGGGGCTGAACACGCTCACCGAGACCATCGGACTGGGTCACGAGCTGGTCTCGAAGCTGATGCGGGACGCCGACATGGGCCCCACCGCGGACCGCGCGCGCTGGCCGCGGGTCTGAACCATCGGTCTGGAGCGACCGAGGGCCACGGCCGCACCCGCCAGAGAGCGCCTGCAAGGATCGGTCCATGACCTCCACGACCCGCGAGATCCATCTGACGTCGCGTCCCCACGGCTGGCCCACCCACGACAACTTCCGCATGACCGAGGTTGCGCTTCCCGACCTGCGGCCGGGCCAGGTGAAGGTGCGCAACACCGTGATGTCGGTCGACCCCTACATGCGCGGCCGGATGAACGACACGAGGTCCTACATCGCGCCGTTCCAGGTCGGGGCTCCCCTCGACGGCGGCGCGATCGGCGAGGTCGTCGAGTCCAGGGACGAGACGTTGCACGTCGGCGACGTGGTCTTGCACGGGCTCGGCTGGCGCGAGCACGCCGTCCTCGACGCCGACCAGGCGCGGGCCGTCGACACGACCCTGGCGCCGGCCACGGCGTACCTCGGGGTCCTCGGCATGCCGGGGATGACGGCGTACGCCGGGCTCACCCGGGTGGCCGGGCTGCGGGAGGGTGACACCGTCTTCGTGTCCGGTGCCGCAGGAGCGGTCGGAAGCGCAGCGGGTCAGATCGCGAGGAACCTCGGAGCGGCGAGGGTGATCGGCTCGGCCGGCTCCCCCGAGAAGGTCGAGTACCTCGTCGACGAGCTCGGCTTCGACGCCGCCTTCGACTACCACGCGGGGCGGGTGGTCAAGCAGCTCGCACAGCATGCACCCGACGGGATCGACGTCTACTTCGACAACGTCGGTGGCGAACATCTCGAGGCCGCGATCTCGCACATGAACGACTTCGGCCGGATCGCGCTGTGCGGGGCCATCTCGCAGTACAACGCCGACTCACCCCAGCCCGGTCCGCGGAACATGTGGCTCGTCGTCACCCGGCGGCTGACGCTGAAGGGGTTCATCGTCAACGACCACAAGGGCATCTCCGCGGAGTACCTCCCGCAGGCGGCCGGCTGGCTCGCCGACGGCCGGCTGAAGTACCGGGAGACGTACGTCGACGGCCTGGAGAACGCGGTCGACGCGTTCCTCGGCCTGCACCAGGGTGCGAACCTCGGCAAGATGCTGGTCCGGCTGTCGTGAGCGGCTCCGGCGAACCGGCGCGACGACCAGCCCGGCGCCTCAGCCGGGTTCGGGTCCGGCGACGTTCGTGACAGGCTCACCCGTCCCGGCCCGCACCACCACCGCCGTCCCCCGATGTGGTGAGGGGTTGCCCTCACGGTGAACAGCATGTGGCGGAACGTAGATGAAGTCGCCGGGTCCGGCGTCCAACGTGCCCTTCCCGCCGGGCCCGAACTCCATCCGCATGGTCCCGGACAGCACGTAGATGGTCGACTCGTGGTCGCCGTGGTGGTGCCAGCCCGACACCATGCCCGCCTCGGTCGTCACGAAGCCCGCCCACATCTCCTCGGTCGCCACGGCCTGCTCGCGGACCATGCCCGGCGTCGGGTCTCCGGGCACCCGGTCCTCGGGGCGTAGGCATCGGACGGTGGCGTCGCTCATGATGAAGCTCCAGTCGTACCTGGCTCCCGCACGATGCGGGGACGTCCTCATGGTCGCGCTACGGGAGCGCCCGCTCAAGGGACCGGACAGGGTTGCCCGGTCTCCACTGATCCCGGCGGTTGGTTCCCTCCGTGCACGTCCACTGCCCCGTAAGGTGTGCGCATGCCGAGCCTCAGCCTTGACGAGTCACGTCGTCGCGCGGACCTGCTGACCGTCACGTCGTACGACGTCTCGCTGGACCTCGCGGGCGACGAGAAGACGTTCGCCTCGACGAGCACGATCCGTTTCACCGCCGACGGACCTGCCGACACCTTCGTCGACGTCAAGCCCCGCCGCCTGCTGAGCGCACGCCTCAACGGCGCGCCGCTCGACGTCGACTCGCTGAAGGACGGCCGTCTCCCGCTCTCCGGGGTCAGCGGTGACAACGAGCTCGTCGTCGAGGCCGTCATGGGCTACCGCAACGACGGCGAGGGACTGCACCGTGCCGTGGACCCGGCCGACGGCAGGCACTACACGTATGCGATGTCGTTCCTGGACGCAGCGCCCAGTGTCTTCGCCTGTTTCGACCAGCCGGACCTCAAGGCGCCCTACACCCTCCACGTGCAGGCGCCGAGGGACTGGGTCGTGGTCGGGAACGGCCGCGCCGAGGAGGTCGAGCAGGGGCGCTGGGAGCTCGAGACGACCCAACCGCTGTCGACGTACTTCGTCACGCTGGTCGCGGGCCCGTACCACGTGCTGCGAGACGAGCACGACGGCATCGCATTGGGGCTCTCCTGCCGTGCGTCACTGGCAGAGCACCTCGACAAGGACGCCGAGGAGCTGTTCACGCTCACCGGCCAGTGCTTCGACGAGTTCCATCGGCTGTTCGGCGTCCGGTACGCCTTCGGCGACTACCACCAGGCCTTCGTGCCCGAGTTCAACGCCGGCGCCATGGAGAACCCCGGCTGTGTCACCTTCCGCGACCCCCTGGTGTTCACCTCGAAGGTGACCAGGAGCGAGCGCACCAGTCGGGCGACCACGATCGCGCACGAGATGGCGCACCAGTGGTTCGGGGACCTGGTCACGATGCGGTGGTGGGACGACCTCTGGCTGAACGAGTCGTTCGCGGAGTACATGGGCAACCGCGTGGCGCACGACGCGACCGAGTTCCAGGACGCCTGGGTCGACCACGCGTTCGGTCGCAAGCGGTGGGGGCTCGAGACCGACCAGCGCCCGAGCACCCATCCCGTCGCGGGCAACGGCGCCACGGACGCTCACTCCGCGCTCCAGGACTTCGACGGGATCAGCTACGTGAAGGGCTCAGCCGTCCTCAAGCAGCTCAACGCCAACCTCGGCGACGACCTCTTCTTCGCTGGGCTGCGCGAGCACTTCCGGCGGCACCGGTTCGGCAACGCCACGATGCACGACCTGTTCTCCGCATGGGAGTCGGCCGGCGCGGGCGACCTGGGCGGCTGGACGCACGCCTGGCTTCGGACCTCCGGCCTGGACCTGATCGAGCTCGACCGGTCGGGCGCTACCCCTGTCCTCACCAAGACCACTCCGGCCGAGTCCCCCGCCCAGAGGCAGCATGCGATGTCCGTCGCGCGCCACGACCGCGAGGGAGGCTGGTCCACCTCGAGCGTGACCGTCGGCGACGACGACACGCTCCTCCCCTTCGTGGCAGGGCACGAGCCCGTCGTACTCGACCCCGGTGACGAGACGTGGGCACGGTTCGCGGTGGACGGGACGACGCTGAGTGCTCTGCCCGCCCTCCTTCCCGACATCGAGGACGCAGTGATGCGTGCGTCCATCTGGAACACGGTTCGCGACGGCGTGGGCAACGCGCTGGTGCACCCCGAGACGGCGCTCGCGCTGGTGGAGGTGGGCCTGCCCCGTGAGAGCCAGGACATCGGTGTCGCCGCACTGACCCGGTTCGCGATCGGCACGCTGGCGGAGCGCATGCTTCCCGACCACGAGGACGCACTTCGTCGTGTGCACGCGGCCGCACTGGCACGGCTGGAGACGACGGAGGCGGGCTCGGGGGTGCAGCTCGCCGCGTGGCGCGCGGCCATCGACTCCGGCACGGACCCGGCCACACTGCTCCGATGGCTCTCCGGCGAGTCGCCGAGCGGCCTGGAGGTCGACACCGACCTGCGGTGGCGGCTGCTGGTGCGCCTCGCCTGTCTCGGGGCGGTGGACCGCACCGAGCTCGGTGCCCGGTTCGAGGAGGAGAGAACGGCGCGGACGGCTGTCGAGCACACCCGCGCGCTCGCCTCCCTTCCGGACGAGGAGGCGAAGGCGTTCGCATGGGACCGGTTCAGCGGAGCGGTCCACGCCTCCAACTACGAGATCGAGGCCGCGGGCACGGGCATGTGGGTCCGCGGCCAGGAGGCTCTCACCGGGCCGTACGTCGAACGCTACTTCCAGGAGATCGCCGGAACGGCCGATCTCCGTTCGGGGTGGGTGCTTGCCGACGCGGCCCGGGCCTTCTACCCCCGGATGGCGGTGCGAAAGGAGACGGTCGCTGCCGCCGAAGCCGTCCTCGGCGACGACTCCCTCGACCTCAGCCTGCGCAGGGCGGTCGTCGACGAGACCGATGACCTGGCGAGAGCGATCCGGGCCCGCGAGACCTTCCTGCTCTGATTGTCAGTGGCGGGGTCTGGCGTCACGCTGCCGGGCCCTCGGGTCCGGACCGGCTCGCCCGCAGCGATGTCAGGAGGTCGCGGACGCCCTGTCGCCAGCCGCGGGTGAACTCCACAGCCGGGACTGCGCGGTCGATGCTGGCGGTGAGCTCGAGCACGATCCCTCCGATGAGCAGGCCGGCCACCAGGTCCGCGAACCAGTGCCAGTCCAGCGTCAGCGAGGTCGCCACCATCGTGACCGCCAGGACGCCGACGACGCCCCAGAGGACCAGCATGGTCCGGCGCCGGGGTGAGGCGTAGCGGGAGACCAGGTAGGCCAACAGCCCGTAGACCAGGACGATGTTCGCGCTGTGCCCGGACGGATAGGCCATGCCACCCACGAAGAAGGACGGGTCCGCCTCTGCCGGGGCTCCGCGGCCCAGGCCGACCTTGAGGATGAGCACCACGAGGTTCAGCATGAACACGGAGGTGGCGGCGACCACCCCGGGCCGCCAGGACTCGTTCCGCCGGCACAGCAGGTAGGCGACGACACCGAGCAGGGGCAGGCACACCGCCCGCTGCCCGATCCGGTCGAGCGCGTGCAGGAACGGAACCCACCCCTTGGCCGTGTGCCCGATGTTGAAGTAGGCGTCGAACTTGACGAGCGGCCCCATGGCAAGAAGGGTGAAGGCGACGAAGACCAGGAACAGGAACCCGGCCAGGGCGAACCCGGACGCGACCTCCGAGGTCCACCCATCGTCGGCAGGATTCACCCGCCTTCGCCTTCGCACGTGTGTCCCTCCACCTCCTCGGCCAGGCCGAGGGGCTGTCGTCGGTTCGGGTTGTGTTCCGTCAAATATAGGCTGGACGGCATGGTCCGACCTCGACGCCCTGGCCCCTCCAGCCGAGTACGCGTGAGGGAGTACGACGGCGCCGACGTGCGTGAGCGCGAGGATCGGGTGACCACCGAGGAGCCCATGGAGATCCGGCTGGCGTGGCCCGGCCGGCCGGCGACGCGGCTGAGTGTGACCATGCGCACCCCCGGCCACGACTTCGAGCTCGCGGCAGGATTCCTCTTCAACGAGGGGCTCATCCGTTCCGTATCAGAACTGCATACGGTTGCGTATTGCACTGACCATACGCTGGCTCCGGAGCAGGAGTTCAACGTCGTCACGGTGGACCTCGCCCACTCGCCCCGTCGCGTCCCGTCGCTCCAGTACGACGGGCCGGCGGCTGCCGCGTCGGCCTGCGGCGTCTGCGGGAAGCAGAGCATCGACGACGTCCTCACGCTCACCGCGCTACCGGACCTGACCGAGCGATGGGCCGGCCTGTCGATCGACCGCGGTGTCCTGGCGCGGCTGCCCGACACGCTGCGACAGGCCCAGCAGGTGTTCGACTCGACCGGTGGCCTGCACGCCGCCGGGCTCTTCGAGGCCGACGGCTCCCCCGTCGTGGTCCGGGAGGACGTGGGCCGTCACAACGCCGTGGACAAGGTGGTCGGCGCCCGGCTGCTCGGCGGACGCCGGACCGACCTGCCGGTCCTCTGCGTCAGTGGTCGCATCGGCTTCGAGCTGGTCCAGAAGGCCGCCGCGGCAGGGGTGGGCGTCATCGCTGCCGTGGGTGCCCCCTCCAGCCTGGCCGTGGACCTGGCGGCGCGCACGGGTGTCTGTGCCGTCGGGTTCGTTCGCGACGACCGCTTTGTGGTGTACACCGCACATGACCGCATCGGCGTGTGATCCACCGAAGTGTCGGCGCCTCGGCCTAGCGTCTTCGCAGTGCGCATCCTCCACACCTCCGACTGGCATCTGGGCCGTTCCTTCCACCGGGAGGGGATGCTCGAAGCCCAGGCCGTGTTCGTCGACCACCTGGTCGAGACCATCGCGACCGAGCGGGTGGACCTCGTCGTGGTCTCCGGTGACATCTACGACCGTGCGCTGCCGCCCGTCGATGCGGTGGCCCTCGCGGACGAGACCTTCGCCAGGCTCGCCTCGTCGCAGGCCCAGGTGGTGGTGACCAGCGGCAACCACGACTCCGCCCGCCGGCTCGGCTTCAACTCCCGGCTCATCGACAGCTCGGGGGTCTACTTCCGCACCAACGCGGCGTCCTGCGGCACTCCGGTCCTGCTCGAGGACGACCACGGGCCGGTCGCCGTCTACGGTCTGCCCTACCTCGAGCCGGACGTCCTCCGCGAGCCATGGGGGCTCGAGTCCCGCAGCCACACGGCCGTCCTCGGAGAGGCGATGCGCCGCGTTCGCGAGGACCTCGCGGACCGGCCGGACGGCACCCGATCCGTGGCGATGGCACACGCCTTCGTGGCCGGGGGCGACGCCAGCGACAGCGAGCGCGACATCTCCGTCGGCGGAGTCTCGATCGTGCCCACCAGCGTGTTCGACGGCGTGGACTACGCGGCGCTCGGGCACCTGCACGGCCGACACACCCTGACCGACACGATCCGCTACAGCGGGTCGCCGCTCGCCTACTCGTTCTCGGAGGCCAACCACGTCAAGGGCTCCTGGCTGGTCGAGCTCGGAGAGCACGGCTTCGAGCGCGCCGACTTCGTCGAGGCACCGGTGCCTCGCAGGCTTGCCAGGATCCGGGGGCACCTCGACGATCTGCTCACGGACGCCCGGTACGCCGACAAGGAGGACTGCTGGGTGCAGGCCGTGATCACGGACCCGGTGCGTCCCACGCAGGCGATGGAGCGGCTCCGCTCCCGGTTTCCGAACACCCTCGTGCTGTCCTTCGAACCGACGGGCGACGCGGGCAGAAGCGCTCCCGCGGCCAAGCCCCTGGCCGGGCGCAGTGACCACGACATCGCCCTGGGCTTCTTCGACGACGTTCGCGGCACTCCCGCGAGCGAGGCCGAGGCGGCTCTTCTGCTCGAGGCGTGTGACTCCTGCCGCGTGTCCTCCGGCGCGGACCAGGTGGTCGGTCCCTGATGCGTCTCCACCACCTCGAGGTCACCGCGTTCGGCCCGTTCTCGGGAGCCCAGACGGTCGACTTCGACTCCCTCACCGACGCTGGGCTGTTCCTGCTCTGCGGGCCCACCGGAGCCGGCAAGACGAGCATCCTCGACGCAGTCTGCTTCGGCCTCTACGGTGAGGTCCCGGGTGACCGCAACTCCGCCAAGAGGCTGCGCAGTGACCACGCCGCGCCGGGCACCGCTCCGTCGGTGCTGCTGGAGACGAGCATCAACGGCCGCCGGTTCAAGATCCGCCGCTCCCCCGCCTGGAACCGGCCCAAACGCCGCGGCACCGGCACCACGACCGAGCAGGCGCGGGTGACCCTGGAGGAGTCGGTCGACGGCGAGTGGGTCCATCTGTCGAGCAGGCTCGACGAGACCGCGCACGTGATCACCGAGCTGCTCGGCATGAACGTCACCCAGTTCACCCAGGTGGCGATGCTGCCGCAGGGCAGGTTCCAGTCGTTCCTGAGAGCCAGGTCCGACGAGCGTCACAAGGTCCTGCAGCGGCTGTTCCGGACCAGCCGCTTCGAGGACATCGAGAAGTGGCTGGTCGCACATCGTCAGTCGCTCAAGGCCGCCACCAAGGGACACCAGGACGCCGTCGGGTCCGTGGTGAGCCGGCTGAGCGAGGCCGCTGACGCCGAGCTGCCCGACGGCTGGGAGCTGCACGAGCTGGCGCTTCCCGCCGAGAACGGCGAGGTGGCCGCGTGGGCCTCGGATCTCCTCACCGCGGCGGCCGCCGCGCAGGACTCCGTCGCCGCAGAGCTCGATGCAGCCGGCGTCCACGCCCGCCAGGCCCGTGGCCGTCTCGAGGAGGCTCGCGCCCTGCTCGGCCTGCGGGCCAGACACTCCGAGGCGGAGGGGCGGGAGCGATCCCTCGAGGCGAGCCGCGAGGAGGCGGAGGAGAGCCGACGCAGGCTGGTGCGGGCCCGGCACGCGTCGGCCGTCACCCCGCTGCTGAAGGTGGCCACGACAGCCGCCACACAGGCAGCCACGGCTCAGCGTGGTCTCGCCCGCGTCCTCGCGGACGCCGCCGCGCGGCTTGGCGCCGAGTCGGCCGGGCTGTCCCACGACGACCTCGCGGCCGCGGAGCAGCAGGCCAAGGAGTCGGCCGCCATCGCGAAGACGCTGCTGCCGCGGGAGGCGGACCTGAAGAGCGCCCAGCGCGTGGTCGAGTCCACTACCGCTGCGCTGGAGAAGCTCCGGCTCGTCCTGAAGGAGCTCGAGGCTCGTGAAGAGGCGATCCCAGGTCAGCTCGACGAGTGGCGCGACCAGCTCACCGAGCGCATCTCACGTGCGGCGGGCCTCGAAGCCGCCGCGAGCGCCGAACGCCAGCTGCGAGAGCGGCTGGTGGCCGCCCACCGCCTGGTCGACCTCCACGCCGAGACCTCCCAGGCCCAGCTGCGCCTGCGGGAGAGCACCGACGTCGCCCAGTCTCTGCGGGAGCGTGTGCAGGACGTGCGTGAGGCTCGGATCAGCGGGATGGCGGCCGAGCTCGCCGCCGCGCTGGCCAGTGGTGACTCGTGCCCGGTCTGTGGCTCACCCGAGCACCCGGAAGTCGCCCGGCCCGTGGACGGCGCACCGACGAAGGCCGACGAGGAGGCCGCGCGCACGGCGTACGAGGACGCCGACTTCACCCGGCAGGCCGCCGCCGAGGCCGTTGCCACGCTCGAGCGGAACGTCGCGCTGGCCGAGCAGGCAGCCGGAGGCCAAGGCGTCGACGACCTGGAGCGCGAGCTCGCGGAGGCCCTCACCCGGCGCGACTCCTGTGAAGCCGCCCTGGCCGAGAAGGACCGGCTGACCGGGCGTATCCACGAGCTGGACAAGGAGCTCGCCGATGTGCGGGAGCGCCTGCAGGAGACGCGCGCCGAGACGGCAGGTCTCGAGCAGGAGCGAGCGCAGGCACAGTCGGCCGTGGAACGGGTCTCGGCCGAGCTCGCCGCCCTGTTCGACGACGAGGGCGTCACCGGCAGCGTGGAGCGGCTGATCGAGGCCAAGACTCGCGCGGGGTCGGTGTTCGCCGCAGCACGTGAGGCTCTCCTTGCCCACGAGGCTGCGGTCGCCCGCGTCCGGGAGGCCGACGAGCATGCCCTGGAGTGCGCTCTCGAGCACGGCTTCGAGAGCAGCGAGGCCGCCGCGGCCGCCGCGATCGGGAAGGCCGACGTCGAGTCACTCGAGGCGGCGCTGCGGAGTCGCGAGCATCAGCAGGCGCAGGCGCGCGCGGTCCTGTCCGACCCCGACGTGCGGGCCGCTGTGGCGGCGGAGACTCCCGACATCGCCGGACTGGAGGAGGCGACCAGGTCCGCGGACGACCAGCTCACCGCCGTCGGAGCCCGGGCTCGCGTCCTCGAGAGGCGCACGCAGCGCCTGGAGATGCTCCGGTCGGAGCTGACCCGGGAGCTCACTGCCTGGGAGCCCACGCGCTCGGCATACTCCGTCGCTCACGCTGTCTCGACGTTCGCCGAGGGCAAGGGCGGCGACAACGCGCTGCAGATGCGACTCTCGGCCTACGTCCTCGCCTCACGTCTCGAGCAGGTGGTCGCCGCCGCGAACGAGCGGCTCTGCACGATGAGCGACGAGCGCTACACACTGGAGCACTCAGCGAAGCGCGGCGTCGGCGAGCTCCGCGGTGGGCTCAGCCTGATGGTCCGGGACGAGTGGACCGGGGAGTCCCGAGACCCCGCCACCCTCTCCGGAGGCGAGACGTTCGTGGTCTCGCTCGCCCTGGCCCTGGGCCTCGCGGACGTCGTCACCGGCGAGGCAGGTGGCTCGAGCATCGACACCCTGTTCATCGACGAGGGCTTCGGAAGCCTCGACCCCGAGACGCTGGACGATGTGATGAACACCCTCGACGGCCTCCGCGACGGCGGCCGGGTCGTGGGTATCGTCAGCCACGTGCCCGAGATGCGGACCCGGATCACCTCCCAGCTGCAAGTGCGCAAGGACCGCACCGGCTCGCGCGTGCTCGCGGCCAGGGAGGTCGTGTGAGCGACCGGCGGCTGCTCGCTGTGATCGACATCGACGGGGTCGTCGCCGATGTCCGGCACCGCCTCCACCACGTGGAGACACCCCCCAAGGACTGGGATGCCTTCTTCGGAGCCGCCAAGGACGACCCCGTGCTCGAGGTCGGGCTGGAGACCGTTCGCAGGCTGGCCGAGGTCTTCGAGATCGTCTACCTGTCCGGTAGACCCGAGAAGTGCCGCCAGGACACCCTCGACTGGTTCGCCGAGCACGACCTGCCATCGGGTGAGCTGCTGCTCCGGCGCCGCGGCGACTACCGCCCGGCCCGCGTCACGAAGGTCGAGACCCTCGACTCGCTCTCCGCACGAGCGCCCGTCGCCGTGCTGGTAGATGACGACCCGCTCGTGTGTGACGCCGCCCGCGCAGCCGGGTACGACGTACTCCCCGCCGACTGGATGCACGCCCAGCCGGCCCTGCTGGAGGCTCAGGAGATCGACGGGCAGACCTGACGGAGCACGCGGGTCAGTCGCCCGTGCTGCCGTCGATGCGTTCCCGCAGAAGGTCGGCGTGCCCGTTGTGCCGGGCGTACTCCTCGATCATGTGCACGTAGATCCAGCGAAGGGAGACCTTCTGGTCGTGGCGACTGCGCCTGGCCAGAGCGTCGAGGTCGGGATGGTCGGCTGCGATCGCGCGGCAGGCCTTCACCATGTCCTCGAAAACGCCGAAGTCGGCCGCGACGTCGGCGATGTCGACGTCGTCGAAGTCCCGGTCCTCGCCGTCTGCCGTCCAGTAGAACGGGGCAACCGGGTCGTCGAGGAGCACGTGGCGGAACCAGTAGCGCTCCACGTCCGCCATGTGGCGCACCAGACCCAGCAGGCTCAACGAGGAAGGCGGCACGGACCGGGTCCTGAGCTGTTCGTCGTCCAGCCCCTCGCACTTGGTCAACAGCGTGGCACGGTGGTAGTCCAGCCACGCCTCGAGCATCGCGCGCTCGCCGGCGACGAACGGCGGGTCCTGACGGTCTGCCACAGGTGAGAGTTCCTGTTCACTCATGGGATTGATGTTAGGTCGTTAGTTGCCCGCGACACGGGGTAACCACGTGACGTGACTCGACTCCGCCACATAACCTCACGCCCATGACCCCAGGCGACTCGATGCAGCGTCCCATCGATCCCTCGTTCACCGCGCTCCCCTACCGTCGACTCGCGGATGCCGCACTGGCCCGGGCCAGGGACTTCAACGTCTCGCACGCCGACTTCCGGTTCGAACGCGTGAGGTACCAACGGATCCAGGTCCGCGACGGCCACCTCCAGGGCGCGGGCGACACGGAGGACCTCGGCTTCGCGGTTCGGGTGATCCTCAACGGGGCCTGGGGATTCGCCTCTGGGGTCGTGCTCACGGCGGAGTCGGCGGTCCAGGTCACCGAGACCGCGGTCCGGGTCGCCCAGGTCGCAGCAGCGATGACCAGCAAGCCGGTCGCCCTCGCCCCCGAGCCCGTCCACCACGACGCGGAATGGGTCTCCAGCTACGAGGTCGACCCCCTCGCGGTGCCGCTGCCCGACAAGGTCGAGCTCCTCTGCGACTGGTCCCGCCGCCTCGTGGACGCACCAGGGGTCGCGCACTCAAGCGGGCTGCTTCTGCAGGTCGTGGAGAACAAGTACTACGCCGACCTCGCGGGGACCAGCACCACCCAGCAGCGAGTGCGCGTCGAGCCCGAGCTCGAGGTGTTCGGCTCGGACGAGGCCACCGGCCGGTTCGACTCCATGCGCACCATCGCACCTCCCGTCGCCCGGGGGTGGGAGTACCTCACCGACGGTGCCTACGACTGGGAGACCGAGCTCGCCGAGCTGCCGGAGCTCCTCACCGAGAAGCTCGCTGCGCCATCGGTAGAGGCCGGCGACTACGACCTCGTCATCCACCCCTCGAACCTGTGGCTGACCATCCACGAGTCCATCGGGCACGCCACCGAGCTCGACCGTGCCCTCGGCTACGAGGCCAACTACGCCGGAACATCGTTCGCCACCTACGACAAGCTCGGCACGCTGCAGTACGGGTCACCGATCATGCACGTCACGGGTGACCGCACCGTGGAGCACGGCCTCGCCACCATCGGGTACGACGACGAGGGGGTGCGGACCCAGACCTGGGACATCGTCAAGGACGGCGTCCTCGTCGGGTACCAGCTCGACCGGCCAATGGCGCACACCATGGACCTCGACCGGTCAAACGGATGCGCCTACGCGGACTCCCCCGGCCACATCCCGATCCAGCGCATGGCCAACGTCTCCCTCCAGCCCGCGGAGAACGGCCCGGACACCGACGAGCTCATCGGCATGACCGACCGTGGCATCTACGTCGTCGGTGACAAGTCCTGGAGCATCGACATGCAGCGCTACAACTTCCAGTTCACGGGGCAGCGCTTCTACCGGATCGAGAACGGGCGTCTGGCAGGCCAGGTGCGTGACGTCGCCTACCAGGCCACCACCACCGACTTCTGGAACTCCATGGAGGCGGTGGGAGGTCCCCAGACCTGGGTGCTCGGCGGCGCGTTCAACTGCGGCAAGGCGCAGCCGGGACAGGTCGCCTCGGTCTCCCACGGCTGCCCCACCGCCCTCTTCCGCAACGTCCGGGTGCTCAACACGAGCACCGAGGCCGGATCCTAAGGAGCCCCATGCCTGCGCCGACTCCCCAGGACCTCGTCGAGCACGCACTGAAGCACTCGACGGCCGACTCGTGCATCGTCATCGTGCGAGACACGACCAGCGCCAACCTGCGTTGGGCCAACAACACCCTCACCACGAACGGTGTCATGCACGGGGTGACGATGACGGTCGTCTCCTTCGTGGGCGCCGCGGGCGCCGAGGCTGCGGGCTCGGTCACCCGGACCGCGGCGACGTTCGACCAGGTGCGGTCGATCGTGGAGGCGGCGGACGCGACGGCACGCTCCTCCACCCCCGCCGAGGATGCGGCGGACCTGGCCGCCGGCGACGTCGCCAAGGACTGGCACGACGTGCCGGTGGACACCTCGATCGACGTCTTCAGCGAGTTCGCCCCTGCCCTCGGCGACGCCTTCGGTCGCGCCTCGGCCGGGGGACGGATCCTCTACGGGTTCGTCGACCACGAGATCACCACCACCTACCTCGGCTCGTCGACCGGTCTGCGTCTGCGACACGTCCAGCCCACAGGCCACTACGGGTGCACCGCCAAGACGACGGATCTCGAAAGCAGTGCCTGGGTCGGCGGCGCCACCCGCGACTTCGGCGACGTGGACGCCGGGGCCATGGACCTCGAGCTCGCGCGACGGCTCTCCTGGGCGGAGCGCAAGGTCGACCTGCCGGCAGGCAGGTACGACACCATCCTCCCGCCTGCGGCTGTGGCGGACCTGTTCGTCTATGCGTACTGGAGCGCCTCGGCCCGCGAGGCACACGAGGGACAGTCGGTCTTCTCCAAGCCCGGTGGTGGCACCCGGATCGGAGAGAGCCTGTCCACGCGCAGAGTCCACCTGTTCTCCGACCCGTCCTACCCCGGGCTGGAGGCCGCACCGTTCGTCACCGCGGCCGCGAGCGACAACATGTCCAGCGTCTTCGACAACGGCCTGCCGCTCCGGCGTACGGACTGGGTCAGCGACGGCAGGCTCGGTGCCCTCGTCCAGACCCGGCACTCAGCCGCCATGACGGGGCAGCCGGTGACGCCGGGCATCGACAACCTGGTGCTGTCCGTGGACGGCGACCACGCGACGCAGGCAGACCTGGTCGCGGGCATGGACCACGGCCTGCTCCTCACCTGCCTCTGGTACATCAGGGTCGTCGACCCGCAGACGCTCCTCCTGACCGGGCTGACCCGCGACGGCGTGTACCTCGTCGAGAACGGCGAGGTGACCGGTGCCGTCAACAACTTCAGGTTCAACGAGAGCCCCGTCGACATCCTGGGCCGCTTCTCGTCCGCCTCGGCGACGGTGCCCAGCTTCTCGCGGGAGTGGGGGGACTACTTCTCGCGCACGGCGACACCGGCACTGCGTGTCCCGGACTTCAACATGTCCAGCGTCAGCCAGGCGAACTGACCCTCCGCGTGGGCGTGATGTTCTGGTTCCGCCGGAAGACGTTCTCGGGGTCGTACTCCGCCTTGAGGTCCATGAGCCGACTGAGCTTCGCCTCACCGTAGGCGTTGCGCACCCGCTCCTCGCCCTCGTCGCCGACGAAGTTCAGATAGACACCGCCGTTCGTGTACGGCGCCATGTCGCGGCGGAACTGACGGACCCACTCGACGTTCACCGGGTCGTCGATCGCGTTCTCCCACACCGCGAACGGGTGGGTCACCCACTGGGAAGCGCGCTTCGTCATCGGCGTCGCCGCGTCCGGTATCCGCGATGCCGCGCCACCCCACGCGAAGATGATCTGCTGCGTCAGCGGCGAGGGGGCGGACTGGCCAGACTCCACGAACACGTCCAGGGCGTCGTCGCTCAGCTCGTCGTGGTAGTCCGCGCTCCAGTAGTGACGGTTGCCGGGCGGGTCGTCGATCATCGTCTGGAACTCCGCATAGGGCCGCGGTGCGACGAGGTCGATCTCTGGTTCGAGGTCACGCAGGGTCCCGAGGTAGTCCGCTCCGTCGTCGGGGTCCCCGGCCCACAACGCCGCCACGATCACCAGGAGCCGGTTCTGCAGATGCGGCGGGACGAACTCCTCCTCCCCGCCGTTGACCATGATGAAGCCGGAGCCCAGGTCGTCGGGTGCACGGTCCACCCAGTCCCGGTACGCGTGGGACAGCCCATCGGCTCGCGTGGCCGGCCAGGCCAGCAGGCCCGCCTGCACCGTTGGGCCGACCGGGTGGAGCCGGAACTCGAACGCCGTGGCGACCCCGAAGTTGCCACCTCCCCCGTGCAGCCCCCAGAACAGGTCCGGGTGGCGCCGGTCGTCCACGCGGATCGTGCTTCCGTCGGCTGTCACCAGGTCGACTGCGAGCAGGTTGTCGCACGCCAGGCCGAACTTCCTGTCCAGCCAGCCCGAGCCGCCCCCGAGGGTGAAGCCTGCGACCCCAGTGGTGCTTGCGCGGCCCCCGGTGACTGCCAGCCCATGCTCCTGCGCGGCCTTGTCGAACTCGCCCCAGGTGACGCCCGCCCCGACTCGAGCCCATCGCCGCGACGGGTCGATCTTGATCTGCTTCATCGGACGGACGTCGATGACGAGCCCGTCGTCGACCGTGGACATGCCCGCCACCGAGTGCCCGCCGGCCCGCACCGCGACGGGCAGACTGTCGAACCGCGCGCGCTGGAGGGCCTCCCCCACGTCTGCCGCCGTCTCGCAGCCGGCTATGAGGCGTGGTCGCTTCTCCACCATCCTGTTGAAGAGCGCCCTGCGCTCGTCGTAGTCGTCGTCCCCCGGTCGTGTCCAGAACATGGTCGGACCTCCGGTATGCCGTCGAGTGGAGTGCAAGACCGTCTCGGTGACGCTACGCCTGCGGGAGGAGGAGGAACCATGCCCTCAACGGGCCATTACCCACGGGTCAGGCACGACGGGCCGGTCAGGGCTTGGGCGCACCGCCGGGAATGGGTGCAGCCGGGTCGTACGGCGTGCGGGTGTACACGAAGGTCGCGCACGTCAGGTGGCTGACGCCTCCGCCGGCCTTGCGGACCACGCGCAGGGTCTCGCCGTGGTGGTACCCGCTGGTGCCCACGTAGGTGTCCGCGCCGGTCGGGCGGAACCGGTGACTGTGCAGTCCGCTGGCCAGCTGGCTGACCAGGACCTCGCTCCTGTCCCAGCTGAAGGCGTAGGCGGTGTTGCCCCAGTGCCACACGCCGAGGATCTCTGCCACCTCTTCAGGCACGTCCTGGGACGGCTGCCAGGCGTCGACGATGCTCGGTTCGAGCTCCTCCAGGGTGCTCAGCAGGTCGACCGGCAGCCCCTCGCAGCGCAGCCCGGTGGTGCCGTTGCCCAAGCAGAGCGCGGCGGACCGTCGTACCGGGTCGACGAAGAGGCCGGCGAGGAACCCGGGCATCGATCCGGTGTGGCCCGCGAGCGTGCCCGAGCCTCCGGCCAGCAGACGCAGGCCCAGGCCGTACCCGCCGCTCATCCCTCCCGCGAGGGTGCCCGACTGCGGGGTCCTCATCTCGTCGAGCGTCTCCTTGGAGAGCACGTCGTCGTGACCGTCGAGCAGGAACGCGGCGTATTCCGCGAGGTCGGTGACCGTGCTCCAGGCCTGTCCGGCCGGAGCCATCGCTCCGGTGTCCTGCGCGGGTTCCTCGGTCAGCGTTCCGGCGAAGTGGTGGACGCTGTAGCCGGCGGCGCAAGGCTCCTCCGGCAGGTAGCTCGTCCGGCTCATGCCCAGCGGACGGAGGATGCGCTCCTCCACCTGCTCCCACCACGGTTTGCCGCGGTGCCGGGACACGACCTCGCCCAGAAGGCCGAAGGCGAGGTTCGTGTAGTGGTGCGTTGCCCCGGCGGCGTGAGGTGGCCGCGTGTCGTCTACGGCGGCCGCGAGCTCCTCGAACGTGCCGCCCGCGCTGCGCTCCCACCACGGGCCGGCAGGCTCGGACTGCATGCCGGACGAGTGCGAGAGCAGGCTTCGGATGCTCCGGTCCCCGTAGCCCACCCCGGGCAGGTGGCGGTCCAGCCGGTCTGCGAGGTCGAGCTTCCCCTCGTCACGCAGCTGCATGACCAGCACCGCGGTCATCGTCTTCGTGATGGAGCCGATGCGGTACTGCAGGTCGGCCGACGGGAGCACCCCGCCGGTGTGGCGGCCGCGTGAACCTGCCCACGCCAGCTCCCCGTCGCGCACCACGCCCGCCACCAGCGAGGGCAGCCGCCCGTCGCGCTGCTCCCTGGCTGTCAGCGCCTGCAGGCGGCGGGCGGTGAGGTCGGTGACGCCTTCGGTCACCGGTGGCCTTCGTCGGCGAAGGCCTCCGGTGCGGGACAGGCGCACACCAGGTTCCGGTCTCCGTAGGCCTGGTCGATCCGGGAGACCGGTGGCCAGTACTTGTCCGGGTCCACACCGGCGGGGAACACCGCCAACTCGCGTGAGTACGGTCGGTCCCAGTGCGTCGTGAGCGCGCGGGCCGTGTGCGGGGCGCCTCGCAGCGGTGACGCGTCGGCGGTCCACTCCCCCTCTGCCACCCGGTCGATCTCACGCTTGATCGCGATCATCGCGTCACAGAACCGGTCCAGCTCCGTGAGGTCCTCGGACTCGGTCGGCTCGACCATCAACGTGCCCGCCACCGGGAAGCTCATCGTCGGCGCGTGGAACCCGTAGTCGACCAGCCGCTTCGCGACGTCGTCGACCGTCACGCCGGTCGCCTTGGTGAGCGGCCGCAGGTCGAGGATGCACTCGTGTGCGACAAGGCCGCCGTGTCCCTTGTAGAGGACGGGGAAGTGGTCGCCGAGCCGACGGGCGATGTAGTTGGCGGAGAGTACCGCCACCGCCGTCGCGCGGGTGAGCCCCTCCCCGCCCATCATCCGCACGTAGGCCCAGGAGATGGGGAGGATGCCGGCCGAGCCGTGAGGCGACGCGCTGATCGGACCGATCCCCTCGCGGCGGCCCTGGTCCGGATGCATCGGGTGGCTCGGGAGGTACGGCGCGAGGTGCGCCCGGACAGCAACCGGGCCGACACCGGGCCCTCCCCCGCCATGCGGGATGCAGAACGTCTTGTGGAGGTTGAGGTGCGAGACGTCGCCGCCGAAGTCGCCCGGCTTCGCATACCCGAGGAGAGCGTTGAGGTTGGCACCGTCGACGTACACCTGGCCGCCGTGCTCGTGCACGATCCTGCACAGCTCGGTGATCCCGTCCTCGTACGCACCGTGGGTGGAGGGATAGGTCACCATGATCGCCGCGAGGTCGTCCTTGTGCGTGGCGCACTGCGCGGCGAGATCCTCGAGGTCCACTGCCCCGTTGGCGGCGGCCTTGACCACCACCACACGCATCCCGGCCATCACGGCGGAGGCGGCGTTGGTGCCGTGCGCGGACGACGGGATCAGGCAGACGTCGCGGGCGGGCTCCCCGTTCGCGACGTGGTACGCACGGATCGCGAGCAGGCCGGCCAGCTCCCCCTGCGAACCTGCGTTGGGCTGGACCGACACCGTGTCGTAGCCGGTCACCTCCGCCAGCCAGGTCTCGAGCTCGCCGACGAGTGCCGCATAGCCCTCGGCGTCCGAGGCCGGTGCGAAGGGATGGAGGTTCGCGAAGCCGGGCAGCCCGATCGGCTCCATCTCCGCGGTGGCGTTGAGCTTCATCGTGCACGAGCCGAGCGGGATCATGCCCCGGTCGAGTGCGTAGTCACGCGCGGAGAGCCGGCGCAGGTAGCGCAGCATCGAGGTCTCGGAGCGGTGGCTGTTGAAGACCTCATGGGTGAGGAACTCGGTCGACCGGCGCAGGGGCTCCGGCAGCGCGTCGCCGGTGCGGCTGTCCAGATCCTCCAGATCGACCGTCTCCCGCCCGAAGGCTGCGAGGACGGCTTCGAGGTCTCCCCTGCCGGTGCTCTCGGAGGTGGAGATTCCGACGCGGTCGGCGTCGACCTGACGGAGGTGGACTCCGTTCGCGCGGGCGGCCGCGACGACGCCTTCGGCACCGCCGTCGACCCTGACCGTCAACGTGTCGAAGAAGTCATGGTGCACGACCTCGAGTCCGGCGTCCTGGAGGGCCGCGGCGAGCACAGCGGCGTACCGGTGCGTGCGCAGCGCGATCGAGCGCAGTCCGTCCGGCCCGTGGTAGACGGCGTACATCGATGCGACCACGGCCAGAAGCACCTGGGCCGTGCAGATGTTCGACGTCGCCTTGTCCCGGCGGATGTGCTGCTCGCGGGTCTGCAGGGCCAGCCGGTACGCCGGACGTCCCTCCGAGTCGACGGAGACCCCGACCAGGCGACCGGGCAGATGGCGCTCCAGCCCCGCTCGCACCGACATGTACCCCGCGTGCGGGCCGCCGTAGAACAGGGGCACCCCGAACCGCTGGGAGGAGCCGACCACCACGTCGGCCCCCATCGCGCCGGGCGCCTCCAGCAGTGTGAGCGCAAGCAGGTCAGCGGCGACGACGGCCATCGCCCCGCGTTCGTGGACTTCCTCGACCAGCGGTCGCGGGTCGAGGATGCGTCCGCTCGCGCCCGGGTACTGGACCAGGACACCGCAGACGTCTCCCGCGGGAAGCCCCTCGGAGAGGTCGGCGACTTCGACGTCGATCCCCATCGCCGCTGCCCGGGTCTCCACCACCGCGATCGTCTGCGGAAGGGCGTCGGCGTCGACGACGAACCGACCGTTCGCACCGCGGTTGGCGCGGCGCACCAGCGTCATCGCCTCCGCTGCGGCGGTCCCTTCGTCGAGAAGGGAGGCGTTCGCCGTCGGCAGACCCGTCAGGTCGCCGATCATCGTCTGGAAGTTGAGCAGCGCCTCCAGCCTGCCCTGGGAGATCTCAGGCTGGTACGGCGTGTAGGCGGTGTACCAGCTCGGGTCCTCGAGCACGTTGCGGCGTACGACGGCCGGGGTGATCGTCCCGTGATACCCGAGGCCGATCATCGGCTCCAGAGGGTTGTTGCGTCCGGCGAGTGCCCGCAGCTCTCGGGCGGCCTGCTCCTCACTGACCGGCGGGGGGAGCCGGAGGTCGGCCGCAGACCGGATGCCCCCTGGAACCGCCGCGTCCATGAGGGCGGTCAGTGAGGAGAAGCCGAGCGCCTCGAGCATCACAGTCTCTTGCGCGGGGTCGGGACCCAGGTGGCGGTCCACGAACGGCAGAGCGGAGTCGAGCTGGGACAGGGTGGGATGGTCGGACAAAGAGGCTCCCAAGGAGGTCAGCGGTCAGGCTGCGGTCATTCGACTTTGGTCGCCTCCCCCTCTGTCAGTCCACCACGTGGGCTTCCAGAGTCGCCTCGCCCGCACGGTCCTGGCGCCTGAGAGGTTCCGGGGAGGATTTGCCCCTTCGGCGCTCCGCCACGGCTCCGAGGACACCGTCCTCGTGACCCGCCGGAGACTCTCCCGTGCGTGTTCGTCAGCAGGGCCAACCTACCAGCAAGAGGGTGCCGGACACCCGGACCGGCCGAAGATGCGCCATCCGGTGGCGGAAAGCACTCGACCCGGCATCCACTCTCGGTCGGGGACCGGGAGGGTGCCGGGTCGGAGGTTCTGCGGTGTGGTCAGCCGACGTGACGGGCGCGCCTGCGGGCTGCCAGCTCGTCGCTGCTGTGTGACTCGTCTCGGGCCGCCTTTTCACTGGGCAGCTCGGCGAGGGAGCCTTCGATCTCGCGCCAGACCCCGCCGATCGCGATGCCGAAGACACCCTGGCCACCCTGGAGAAGGTCGATGACCTCGTCGTTGCTCGTGCACTCGTAGACGCTGGCGCCGTCACTCATCAGCGTGACGCGGGTCAGGTCGTCGGTGCCGCGCTCACGCAGGTGGTGGACGGCGGTGCGGATCTGCTGCAGGGAGATGCCGGCGTCGAGGAGTCGCTTGATCACCTTGAGAAGCAGGATGTCGCGGAAGGAGTAGAGGCGTTGGGTGCCTGACCCGGTGGCGCCGCGAACGGTCGGCTCGACCAGGCCGGTGCGCGCCCAGTAGTCGAGCTGCCGGTAGGTGATGCCCGCCGCGTTGCACGCGGTCGGACCGCGGTAGCCGGCGTCGCTGGGCAGTGGCGAGACGTCGTCGTCGAAAAGCAGGCCCTGCTGGTTGGCGGCCGCAGCGGCCTCGCGAGCAGCGGACTGGTCGGCTGCGTTGGCAGCCTTGTCGCCGTTGCCTGTCACGTCTACCTCCGTTGTCCTCTCCGTTTTGCCTGCAACTCCGCGGGGGAAGCCGTGCCACTCTGAGCCAGAGCACATCGGTGGAGTTACAACGAAGACACTCCAAAGGTAGGCGTCGGCCTTGGGGTGGTCAACGACGTGCGAGTCGAAGGGGGTCGCGTGTCGCAACCCTCAAGTAGAGGTTTAGGTTGAGGCTTTGCGTCTCCCCCGTCGGGCGCTGCGGTGCCGGCGTGAGCCGCTTCAGTGGCTCTCGAAGTCCTCGGGTGAGACGTGGTCCAGGAACTCGCGGAACTTCTCGACCTCGTCCTCCTGCTCGTCGGGGACAGCGAGTCCCGCCTCGGCGAGGACGTCTTCGGCGCAGACGATCCGCGCGCCCGTTCGCAGCGCGACCGCGATCGAGTCGGACGGCCGGGCACTGACCTCCACGCCGGATGCGAAGACGAGCAGCGCGTAGAAGACACCGTCCTTCATCTCCGTGATCCGGACCTCGACGAGGTCGTTCCCCGTGGCGGAGAGCAGGTCCTTGATCAGGTCATGGGTCAACGGGCGGGGCGGCACCACGCCTTGCTGTGCGAAAGCGATCGCGGTGGCCTCGACGGCACCGATCCAGATCGGGAGGTACCTGTCGCCGTCCACCTCTCGGAGGAGGACGATGGGCTGGTTCGAGGGCATCTCGACACGGACACCGATGACATCGACTTCACGCACGCTGCCAGCGTACTCCCGTCGGAAAAGCCAGCCCCATAGCCAAGAGCCACCAAGTCTGAGGTGAACCGAACGGTCCAGACGTCACCGGGAGGCGCGCAGTCCGCTCTTGACAAGAGTCGCGTGGAGACGGACGGACAAGGACGCAATCTGCTTGATGGCGTCCTCGGCGCGAGCCTTCGCTCCGGCGTCGCGGGAGCGCTGCATGGGCGACACGACCTGCTCGACCAGGCCCACCTCGCGGTCAGCAGCGGTCTTGAAGGCACGAAGATGGCGCGGCTCGAGGCCGAACGCGGCCAGCTCCCCGGCGGTCTTCGCGATCAGCAGGGCGTCCCCGTCGAAGTGCGACGACCCCGCGCGCGACCGCACCAGGCCGAACGTCTCGAGCTGCCCGAGCATCTCCTCGTCGATCTCAGCCGCCGAGAGGAGCTCGGCCCGCGACAGCCGGAGCTCGGAGCCCTCGGTGGCGAAGGAGTCCGCCGGAGGGTAGCCATCGCCGGCGAGCACGACGCGGGGCACCTGAGGGTTCGACGTCACCGTAGGCGGTTCGAGCCCGCGGTCGATCGCGTCGAGGTGCTCCTTGATCACCTTGAGCGGGAGGTAGTGCTCACGCTGGCTGGTCAGCACGTAGCGGAGGCGCTCCACGTCGCGGTGGGAGAACTTGCGGTAGCCCGACGCCGTCCGCTCGGGCTCGATGAGCCCCTCCGCCTCGAGGAAACGGATCTTGGAGATGCTGATCTCGGGGAAGTCCGCCCGGAGCATCGAGAGGACCTCCCCGATGCTCATCCGTGCCCGCGAGGAGGATGCCGCCGCTCTCACTGCGGGCTGCCCGCTCCAGCGTGGCTGGCGAAGTAGACGAGGCGGTACTTGCCGATCTGCACCTCATCGCCCCCCTGGAGTGCGACCTCGTCGATCCGGTCGCGGTTGACATAGGTGCCGTTGAGGCTCCCTACGTCGGCGACGAGGAATCCGTCCGCGCCGCGTCGGAACTCCGCGTGGCGACGCGACACGGTCACGTCGTCGAGGAAGATCTCGCTCTCGGGGTGCCGCCCGGCCGAGACCACGTCGGTGTCGAGGAGGAACCTGCTCCCTGCGCTGGGGCCGCGCTGAACGATGAGAAGGGCACTCCCCGCCGGCAGCGCATCCACCGCTGCCGCGTCGGAGTCGTTGAGGGAGCGTTCCTCGGCGTGCTCGGGCTTCCCCGGGGCACCGAACGTGATCGTTGCGGTCGTCTCCCCCGGGCCTTCCTGGCCGGCCGCCTGAACGCTGTCCCCACCGACGGGAGTCTCAGTCGCGAGACGGCGACCGCACTGTGAGCAGAACCGTGCGTCGTCTGGATTCTCTTTCCCGCATTCGGTGCAGAACGGCATTTGTCGGCCTCCCGTTGACAGTGGACCCCAAACCCTCAAGGAACAGTCGAGGTTGATGGTTCTCCGAACCTATCAGCCGGCCGCCTCCGATCAAGGCGAATCGGCGACAGGCTCCCCGGTTCAGGACTCCAGCGAGGCCTGGTACGTCGCAGCGTCCATCAGACCGTCCACGGAGGCGCTGTCGGCCGGGACGACCTCGAACAGCCAGCCCTCGCCGTAGGGGTCGGAGTTGACCAGCTCGGGAGTGGCGTCGAGGGTGTCGTTGCGGGCGACCACCTTGCCGCCCATCGGTGCGTACAGGTCGCTCACCGACTTGGTGGACTCCAGCTCACCGACGGCTGCCCCGGTCTCGATGTCCGCACCGACGTCGGGCAGCGAGACGTAGACGATGTCGCCGAGGGCGTCCTGCGCGTAGTGGGTGATGCCTATCCGGACCGACCCGTCCGTCTCACCGGGGCTCCGGACCCACTCGTGCTCACTGGTGTACTTCAGGTCTTCGGGATACACGGCACTCCTTCGGTGACGGCGGCTCTTCCAGCAGGACGGGTCGAAGGCTACTCCGGTTCCACCGGCTCGGCGTACTGAGGCTGCTCGGGCTCGTGGAGTGTCGCGATCTCGACACTGCTCACCTCTTCGACCACGACGCTTCCGCCGACGGTGTCGCCCTCGATCACGTCCACGAACCCGCCCCTGAAGTCGAGCGCCTCGGCGAGCGTGTGCGAGTCCCCGACGGCCTCGATGGTGTACGGCGGCGACAGCTGCTGGCCGTCGACGACGACACCGGTCTCGCCGTCCGACAGGGACGTCTGGGCCACGACGCGTACGGAGTCGTTGATCTCGATCGCCTCCGCGCCCGCGTCCCGCAGCTCCTCGATCCCGTTCAGCAGCTGGTCGGTGCCAACGGCCCCCTTCGGGTCCTGCACCGTCACGACGACACCGGGACCGACGGCGGGAAGCGTTCCTGCGAGGATGCCGAGCACGTCGGCCTGCTGGCGGGCCTGGTCGAGGGCTGTGCGCCGGCTCTTGGTGTCGTCGCGCAGCGAGTTGCGTGTCTGCTCGAGCTGTGCGATCTCGTTCTCGGCCCGCTGCGACGCCGCCGCAAGCGAGTTGAGCAGCTGCACGAGGTCCTCCTGGCGCGCACCCTCGTAGTCGTCGTCCGCCTCGGTGGACTGCACCTGGACGACGCTGGCGAAGCCGACGATCGCCAGGAGGATCGCGGCGATCAGCTGACCGCGCGATGTGGGTCTTCTGAGTGCGGACACGAGACGGTCACGCCCCGGCGAGCGCGACTCCTCCCGCGTGGGCGTGGACTGGTCGGTCGTCCGCTGCTCCTGCGGGCTCGTGGTCTGCTCGTCTGCCATCGGACTGCTCATATCAGGCGTGGAAGATGTGCCGACGGATGGCCGCGACATTGGAGAAGATGCGGATACCGAGCACCACGATGACGCCGGTCGACAGCTGGCCACCGACACCGAGCTTGTCGCCGAGATACACGATGAGCCCAGCGATCAGCACGTTGCTGACGAACGAGACCACGAACACCTTGTCGTCGAAGATCCCGTCCAGGAACGCCCTGAGTGCACCGAAGACGGCGTCGAGCGCCGCCACCACCGCGATCGGGAGATACGGTTCGAGCCACAAGGGCACGTCGGGCTGCAGCATCAGCCCGAGGATGATGCCGACGAGCAGTCCCAGCCCCGCGATCACGAGGCAGGCTCCGTCGAGGACGCGTGACGCAGGCCGAGCCGGTCAGAGTCAGCAGCGGGCAATCTCAAGGACTCCTCAGATGTCATGTCGAACTGGAGGTGGTAGGTCGCCTGGTAATCCAACCACTGCGAGCCGCCCCTGGTCTCGACGAACCGCGCGGGCATCGAGTCCGGGTCGCCGATCGCGGACACCACGTAGGGGCGGGACAAGGAGACGAAGTTGACGGTGATCGCCGAGCCAGCCTGCCTGATCGAGCTCAGGTTGGTCAGGCGCTGTCCGTTGATCGAGATCGCCTCCGCTCCGGAGTCCCACAGCGCGTTGGCCAGCTTCTGCAGGTCCTTGTCCTGGACCTCCTCGACGTACGAGGTCGCGTCAGGCGCGTCGTCGACCACGACCTTGACGCCGGGGCCCGTGACCGCGGCGGCACCTGTCTGCACGCCGAGCCTGCTCAGCTTCGCCGACAGCGTCCTGCCCTGCGACGTCGCCTCCAGGTAGTCGGTCTGCAGCGTGTCGATCTCCTCACGCAGGTCCCCGACGCGTCCCCGTTTCGCGTCTACCTGGGCGTCTCTCGCCTTGATCTGGGTGACCAGCTCGTCGTGGCCGCTCTCGGAGGCCACGGCGTTCCGGGAGGTCTGCACCGCAGCGGTGGCGACGAGCAGTCCGAACAGCCCGAGGATGATGAGTGCCGCGGCGCCCTGGCGGACGTTCCGCGACTCTCCTCCCGCCTCGTGCCGTGCCGCGACGTGGGCGTAGTCCTCGTCCATCGAGTGAGCCGTGATGTAGCCGAGCAGGCCCATCGTCACCTGCGGCGGCCGGCCACCGTCCTCCAGCGGGGTGTCCCGAGTCGGCGAGCGGCCCGTCGTACCGCCCTCCTGCTGGTCAACTGCCATCGAGCGTCGGCGCCCTTCGCTCGTGGTCCGCCAGGAGCTTGCGAACCTGCCAGGCGTAGAGCAGCCCGGCCCACCAGTAGAGGCCGGTCCCCCAGATCGCGAAGGCCCAGCCGAACACATCGGCGAGCGTGGCCACGACGCCCTGCCCGTCACCGAGCAGAAGCAGCGGGAAGGCGTAGAGCAGGTTGGCGGTCGCCGCCTTGCCGAGGAAGTGCACCGGGAGAGCGCTGTACCCACGGGTGCGGAGGAACGGGACCAGGCACCACAGGAAGACATCGCGGGCAGGCAGGAGTATCGCCAACCACCAGGGAATGATGTCTCGCCATGCCAGTCCGATGACGACCGCAAGGATGTAGAGGCGGTCCGCAACAGGGTCGAGGATCACGCCGAGCTTCGAGGTCTGGTTCAGCCTTCGGGCGAGGTAGCCGTCCAGGTAGTCGCTCACCCCGGAGAGCATCAGCACACCCAGGGCCCAGCCGTCAGCCTCAGGGCCGAGAACCAGCCACAGGAACAGAGGTACGCCGGCCAGCCGCACGATGCTGATGACATTGGGAATGGTGAGGACGCGGCTCTCTGCCACCGCGTCGTCCTGCTTGTTCACCACAGCCCCTCATCTGTCCCGACCACAACACTCGCAAGCAACCTTAACCGCTCGCCCGGTGCATGAGCCGGTGCCGTGCCTCCCACGCGCCATGAGTCCGAGTGAATCACCCGGCGACACCGGCTCGTGACCCGGTCCCGGAGCGGGCCGGTGGGACGGCTATCTGAAGCAGGGTCTGATGGGTGCGCCGGATCGCGTGGCGGCGACCGGGCGGAACGGGAGCTTCAGTCTGGGCGAACCGCGCTGCCGCAGCGGGGGCAGTGCGAACGCACACAGACGTCCAGTTCCTGTCCACACCGACAGCTCTGCACCTTCAGTGCACGCTTGGGCTTCTTCGCCGACCGCTTCCCGCGACCAGGAACGTTGAGTTCCTTGGCAATCACGAGCATCCTCCCGCCGTAGTCCTGACTGCCCTATGGAAGCAAGCCACGGACTCGACTGTCGGCAGAACCGGCGAGATGACACGGGTGGTTTCACTTTCCGCCCGTTTGGGCGGCAACTGGCCCAAATGGGCTATTCGCGCACTTCGTTCACTTTCCCTGGGAGTGCCAGCGCCACTCTGCAGGACTGGGGTCGCTGTTCCCCTGCAGGTCGGTGGCCCGGACCTCGAGGGTGTGCCAGCCGGCGTCGAGGGAGGAGTACTTCATCGGGGATCCGCAGTCCTGGAAAGCCTGACCGTCGAGGCTGCAGGTGAAGGTGGCCGGCTCGCTGGCCGTGAACACGAACAGGTCGGCCTCGTGGGAGGAGGGGGCCTTGGTGATCGTGGTCTGAGGGGCGGTGGCGTCTGCAGGCTGCGACGCTCCGCTTGTCGGCGAGCCTGCAGACGGGTCCGGCACACTGCCGGTGGAGGGCACCACGTCGGAAGGATCGGGAACGGACGAGGTCACCGACTCGGTCGGGGTGGAGGTGGCCGACGGAGACTTCGAGTCACCGGACGGACGAGGAACCCGCGGTGTGTTGAGAGGCCTGTCCCCCGTCGTCGGGCTCGGCAGCTCGGCTCGCCCGAGGCTCCTCGACGGCGGTGACGTCTCGAGCTTCTCGACCGCCATCGGCGCCTCCCCGCGTGCCGCTCGGGGGTCGCCGTCGTCTGACAGGGACGTGCTGGCCCAGGCGCCGCCGGCTGCGAGCACCAGCGTCGAGGCGACCACGTAGACCAGCGCCCGTGGGTTCAGCGCCGCGAACCCACGCCCGGAAAGGCAAGTGGCAACCCCGCGCCGTAGGCGAAGAAGGCCCGAGAACTGTCGAGGGGCGCGGTGGCGCAAGGTGACATCTCCGAGAGGTTGGCCGACGCTCCCCCTGCTCGATGCGCCGGCGACGGACGAACACCGAGGGCAGCATCCCGGGTTGCGGGCCATGCTCGCGGTAGTCGCACGGACTTCTCGGCGATGCTAACAGCGGACGGGACAGATGTCACAGACGACCCAAACCCGCTCATCCCGTCAGCCCTGCGTCGGCACCGCCATCACTCCGGCTCGCTGCGTGTCGCCTCAGGGAAGTCGCGTGCGATCTCGGGCCACCGGTCAGCTCCAGCCGCGAAGGAAGTCCACGACCAGCGAGGGCACGACGTCGGCGTCGTCGCCTGTGGCCTGGTCGGGGAAGTCGAAGACCGCGAGCATCATCTGCATCGGGTACGACGGCGGGCGCGGGCAGCTGCGGACCAGGTCGCCGTCGACAAGGAACGCTGCCTTCTCGGCGTTCCAGTCCACGGCGTAGGTGTGGAACTCTGCCACGTCGATGGGCAGCCGCACGGCCTTGAAGTCCTCGGCCACGGACGGGTCGCGGAAGGGATGGAGTCCCATGCCGACCGCCGTCGCCCGGCCCGGTGTCACGGCGTTCCCGAACATCTCGGCGACGCAGATCTCGGCCGATCTCTCGGGCCGGTCCTCCAGACCGACCATCCAGAAGGCCACCATCGACCGCGGTGTGACCACGCCGCGTGCTCGCATCTCGATGTAGCCGCGGTCCGGGGTCCAGCCCCAGAAGGTCTCCTGTGCCTCGCGGACGGTCAGGCCATCCCGGAACGGTTGCTGTCCGCCCGTGCTGCCGACCGGGCCGGAGAAGTTCCCGGACTGGATCCCTGACACGCGCATCGGCGGTGTGTGGTCGTCGGCGCACCACAGGCCCTGGCCCGGGGGGATGGTCAGTCTCAAGCAGGAGTCCGCGATGTCGTATGTCGCCGCCGTCGCCTCGCGCGAGCTCCACGCGGGGAGGTAGTGGGGCAGCCACACCGTGCGGTCGAGATCGGGACCGTCGAAGTCGTCCTCGAAGACCAACCGCAGTCCACCGGGTCGCTCGGACATGAACCCATCCTCCTGCCCGGAGGTGTGCGGGGCCAGTTCGTCTGTAGGGACCGGTCAGCCGCTGTTCGTGCCAGAAGGCGTCGGCGCGGATGGGGCGTCGCGCCAGCGTTCCCACACCGCGCATCCCCACAGCACGAGGCCTGCGGCGGCAAAGCCCGCCGCGATGTCGACCACGTAGTGCTCGGCGTAGTAGACGAGCATGAACCCCATCGCCAGCGGATAGAGCAGGAACAGCCAGCGCCATCTGCTCCGCAGGTGGGTGATGCCGTACAACGCCACGAACAAGGCGATGCCCGCGTGGAGCGAGGGCATCGCCGCCACCGGGTTCCCCACGGCGGACAGCTTCCGATGGAAGCCGCCTCCTCCCCCACTCAGGTCGTACCAGCCTCGTCCGGTGATCCGGGCGACGTCCGCGGAGATGACGCCGTCTTGCGCGGCCATCCACGGTGGTGCCATCGGGTAGGTGATGTAGATGACGAGGGCGACGATGTTGAGCGACAGGTAGCGCCGCAAGAACCTCACCCAGGCGGCCCGGTTACGCAGCCAGAGCACCGATGCGGTGATGAGCGCGACGAAGAAGTGCGAGTAGTAGACCGTCGTCAGCATGACGTCGTACCACTCGGGCGACAGGGTCCGCTCACAGGGGATCCCGCACAGCTTCGCTTGGAGGTACTCCGTGGGTAGTGTTCCGCCGAACAGCCAGCGGTCGACCTGGACCGGTTCGGTCACATGCACTGAGACGAACCCCAGCTCGTCGGCCAGGCCCCGGCTGTAGAGGTAGACCGTGAGTACCGCCAGTGCCGGCCACCAGTCCCGGGGGAAGGCAAGGTGTGTCCGCCACGGCGCCCGGATGCTCCAGGCGATGGTGGCGAGCCAGATCCACGTGAAAGCCAGAAGGGTCGACTTGGGCAGGCCGCTGAACGTGATCCAACATGACAGCGCGACGACATAGACCAGCATGCTGGCGACCCGCGTTGACCGTGTGGTGACGGCCGGGGACTCGACCTGAGCTTCCCCCATGAATTGCCCTCCCGCATGCACCGTAACGCGGGCGTGCAGCCGACCTCATGCTTTTTGCGAAGGACGGCGAGAGAGGCGTGTGGTGGTCCACTCGTGCGTGTGTCGGCCCAGGGTCGTGTCGTACGTCGGCTGTCGGCCCTACCTGGTCGTGGTGACCGAGAAGTCGGTGACGTTGAACGTGGCTGGGTCGCCGCCCGTGGACACGATCTCGACGCCGAAGCAGATCTGACCCAACGTCGACCTGGCGGGAACCCGACCTTTGGAGACCAACCAGTCGAGCATCGACTTCAACCTCAAGGTGCCCTTGGTGAGAGGCTGGCTCGGCACGAACGCGATGTACCGGTTGTCCTTGGTGGCGTAGACCTTCCACGTGTGACCGCCCCGCGACAGTCCTCTGGCCACGACGGAACCCGCCGGCACCTGACGGTGGTTCTCGGTCCAGATCATGATCTCGCGGTTTCCAGGCACGCCGTTCAGCCAGATGTCGTACGCGACGTTATAGATGCCGACGTGCGGGCTCGCGGCGGCGAAAGTGCTGCGGATCGTTCGGAACGAGCTCAGGCGCGGCTCCGCTCCGGTGCTCCAGTTGTGGAAGTCCTTATGGACATTGGGGTACGTCTTGACCGCTCCGTCGCCGCTGCTGTTGTTCGCTGTGGCGCGGACGTTCCAGCTGCGGTAGGAGCAGGCACTCAGCGTCTCGGAGACTCGGTACCCGGACGCATTCCACATGTTGTTGTGGACGACGTACCCCTTGTTGCTCCACATGCCGTTCGGGTTGGACGTCGTGAACGCCGGGTTGGTGCATGTCGCTGCCGACGCGGGTGAAACCACGCCCGCGAGCGCGATCGGGAGGGCCAACGCGGCCAGCAGGATCAGGATTCTTCTCATGGCTGTCTCAGGTCTGGGGAGCGGTCGAACACGTCCAAGTCGGAGATCACCCGGACATTCGCAGCATTCCCCTGACAAGTCACCGTTAACGCCCGTCCAGACAGGGCTGGAGACGACCCCTGTCGCGGGCAGCTGATCCGGCGCTACCGTCGAAGGCATGACGGGCGTGGACGGGCCCCTTGTAAGAACGCTCGGTGACGTACTGGCAGGGAACCGACGAAGGCGCTTCGTCGGCCGGTCCGCGGAGATCGAGCTGTTCCAGACCGCCTTCGGCGCTCTCGCCTCCGATCCGCCGTTCTCCGTCCTCTACGTCCATGGGCCGGGAGGAGTGGGCAAGAGCAGTCTTCTCGATGCCCTCGGGGACATCGCCACCACCGCCGGTGCCCACGTCGTTCGCCTTGACGGGCGAGATCTGGACCCGTCGCCCGTGACGGTGCTGGATGCGCTCGAAGAGACCCTCGAGGTCCCGGTCCGGGACGGTCCGATCGAGATGGTGGAGGGCAGCGGACGACTGGTACTGCTCCTCGACACCTATGAGCGGATGACAGCGCTCGACGACTGGTTCCGCACCCGGCTCATCCCTCGGCTGCCCCCCACGACGATCACAGTCATCGCGGGGCGGGATCGCCCGAACCCGGCGTGGCGGACGGATCCGGGGTGGGGAGACCTGCTGCGGGTGGTGTCGCTGCGCAATCTCGACCCCGATGACTGCCGAGCATTCCTCCGCAAGGCGGGCGTTGAGCCACAGCTGCATGAACAGCTCCTGCGGGTCACCTACGGACACCCACTCGGCCTGGCGCTGTTGGCTGACGTGGTCTCCCGCGGCGGAACCGTCGAGGGTGACCTCCTGCCCTTGGACATGGTCGAGGTGTTGCTACCGCGCTTCGTCGAGACGGTCCCCGGCAGCCGACACCGTCGTGCCCTCGAGACCTGTGCTCTGGCCCGCTCCACCACCGAGGCCCTGCTGCGGCACGTGCTCGAGGATGACGACGTGCACGACGTGTTCACATGGCTGCACCAGCTCTCCTTCATCGAGACCCGGCCTGACGGACTGTTCCCGCACGATCTGGGGCGCGACGTCCTCGACGCCGACCTGAGATGGCGTGACTTCGCCGGCTACAAGCACGTGTTCCGGAAGGTCCGAGAGCACAGCCTCGCGGCGCTGCGAACGGCCACCGGTCGGGCCCAGCAGCGCGCGATCTTCGACCTGAAGTTCCTCTTCCGACAGGTCCGCACCGCCATGTCGCCGGTCGAGTGGGGCTCTTGGGGCGAGTACTACCCGGATCGTGCGCGCCGCGAGGACCACGAGTCCATCCTCGAGCTGGTGGCGGCCTGGGAGGGAGAGGAGTCGGCCGCCATCGCCCAGCGTTGGCTGCACCGACAACCGGACGGTTTCTCCGTCGTCCGTGACCACGACGGCGACGTGATGGGGCTGCTGGCGATCTTGGATCTGACCGCGGCGTCGCGGAGTGATGTCGAGGCCGACCCCGGTGCCCTCGCGGCATGGGACTTCGCCTACCGCAACGCGCCACCGAGGCCAGGGGAAGTACTCACGCAGTGCCGCTTCGTGATCGACGGGCACACCTACCAGGGTCCGTCTCCGACGATGAACGCCGCACCGATCCTCACGTTGCAGAGTGAGCTGTCCACACCGAACCTGTCGTGGGACTTCCTCACCCTGGCGGAGCCCGAGCGGTGGGACGACTATTTCGCCGCAGCAGACATCCCGCGTGCAGAAGGTGCCGACTTCACCGTCGGAGGGCGCCGCTACGGACTGTTCGCACACGACTTCCGGCAGGTCCCGGTTGAGGCATGGACCGAACTGTGGGCCGAACGCGCTCTTGCGCAGGACGTGAACATGGCGCCACGCGAGCAGCCCCCCACATTTCTCGTGCTGTCCCATCCGGACTTCGAGGTGGCCGTGCGCCAAGGTCTCAAGGACCTGCGGCGCCCGGACCTGCTCGCACGCAACCCGCTGATGGGCACCCGGCTCCTCGCCGACCGTTCGGGTGGAGACAAGGCGGACGCCGCGCTTCTTGAAGCCCTCCTGCGGGAAGCCGCGATGACGCTGGCCGACCACCCCCGCGACGACAAGCTCCGGCGGGCGATCGACCGGACGTATCTGCACCCGGCCGCGACCCAGGAAGCTGCGGCCGCCGTCCTCGGACTGCCGTTCAGCACCTACCGGCGCCACCTCACCCACGGTCTGACGCGCATCGTCTCGTGGTTGTGGGACCGAGAGGTGTACGGGCAGGACCGAGCAGAAGTGAGCACTCTTTGACCTGGTAACCGAACAGGGATCGGGAGCAACCTCCGGAAAGAAGACCTGAGGAGGTTGCGATGAAAGCAGGACCTGGTGACCGGGCAGTGGTGCTCGGCGGCAGCATGGCCGGGTTGATGGCCGCACGAGTGCTGGCCGACTCCTACAACGATGTGGTGGTCATCGAGCGGGATGAGCTTCCCCAGACCGCCGCGCATCGTCGTGGAGCGCCGCAGGGCCGGCACGTCCACGCACTTCTGGCGGGGGGTCAGCAGGCCCTGGAGCAGCTCTTCGACGGTCTCACGGCCGAACTGGTCGGTCTCGGGGCACCGGTAGGCGACATGCTCGAGAACACCCGCGCATACTTCGGAGGCCACCGACTGCGTCGTGGTACGTCGGGCCTCACGGCGGTGCACGTGAGCCGCCCGACCCTCGAAGCATGTCTCCGCACGCGAGTGCGCGCCCTTCCCTCCGTCAGGTTCCTGGATCGGTGCGATGTCGCGGGCCTGACCACCACGGCCGATCGCACGCAGGTCACGGGGGCGCGGATCATTCGCAGGGTCGATGGCAGCGCGGACGAGACGCTGGTCGCGGATCTTGTCGTGGACGCCACCGGGCGGGGTTCACGCACCCCCGCCTGGCTCGCAGCGCTCGGATACCCCCGTCCACCCGTAGACCGCGTCCGAGTCGGTGTCGGGTACGCCACCCGCGTCTACCGGCTTGCGTCCGAAGGGATCGACGGCGACCTGGCGATCCTCAACGGGGCCACCCCCGAGCATCCCCGCGGCGGAGCCCTCGCGTCCATGGAGGGTGGCAGGTACATGCTGACCCTGTTCGGGATTCTGGGCGACCACCCACCGACCGATCCGGAGGGCTTCACGGACTTCGCCGCAACGCTGCAGTTCCCGGACATCCACGAGGCCATACGCCGCGCCGAGCCCCTCGACGAACCAGTCCCGTACCGTCACCCCGCCAGCGTCCGACACCACTACGAGCGGCTCACCCGATTTCCCGAAGGCCTTCTCGTGATGGGCGATGCCACATGCACCTTCAACCCCATCTACGGCCAGGGCATGAGCGTGATCGCTCTGGAGGCACTCGCCCTACGTCGCCACGTCGAGCACGACATGAGACCACGGCCGCTCGAGTACCTTCGCGAGGTCGGCCGGATCGTCGACGTCCCCTGGGACATGGCCACCGGTGCCGACCTGGCCTTCCCGAAGGTCGAGGGCCGACGCACCATGCGAACGCGGATGATCGGCGGCTACGTAGACCGACTGCACGCCGGCGCCGCACACGATGCCCGACTCGGACGGGCGTTCCTCAGAGTCGCCGGGCTCGTCGACCCCCCGCGGGCGCTCCTCGCTCCCGGAGTGGCTGTTCGCGTGCTCCGGCAGGCTCTGCCCCGGCCCGTGGTGCCGACCGATCAGACACTCACTACGTCGGCCCCCCAGGGATAGCCGGCTGACCTGGGTCAGGACGGCACGATGACCTGCTGCAGCGCCCAGCGGTTGCCGTCCGGGTCGTCGAACCGCACGAACCGGCCCCAGGGCTGCTCGTCGACGTCGCTGCACTCCACCCCTCGCCGACGCAAGGAGGCGCGGGCCTCGTCCGCGTCCGCGACGACGACCTGGATGAACTGCGAGGAGCCCTCGGGCATCATGTCGAGGCCGGTCCCGAAGCAGATCGAGCACGCCGACCCGGGTGGTGTGACCTGCACGAACCTCAGCTCGGGACCAACGGTCCGGTCGTGGTCGACGTTCCAGCCAAGATCCTTCCCGTAGAACTCGACCGACCGGTCGACGTCCTGCACCGCCAGCGGAATCAGCTCGATCTTGAAGTCCATGGTGTGCTCCTGTCTGTGGCGTCCGACGTCCGGAAACGCTCTTCTACCAGCCTAGGAAGAATTCCGGCCATCGAGTGTCCGCAGTGGCCCGGATCTTGGCCCGAAGCGGCGGAGCCTCGGCGCACTGCCCGGGCTGCGTGGGCACGAAATCGGGCCCTGAGCTGCCACAGATCCTGGCCCGGTCTGTCGGGCCGCGCTGTTGCGGGAGCCGTCACAGCGTCGCCCGGGCACGATCTTGAGCACCGAAAGGCGAGAATTCGCGTCAGAACGTCGCCCGGGTCCGATTGTGACGGTGTGCGTCCAGGACCACGACATCCGCATCGTCGACGCCGCCACCGGCGAGCTCGTCTTCGACCCATCCAAGCGCTACCAGGCACCGGGCGACCTCCCGGACCCAGGCGCTAAACGACGGACGGCCGAACCCACATTGGGTTCGGCCGTCCGGGATGTCCTGAGACATCACATTTGTCGGGCTGACAGGATTTGAACCTGCGACCCCTTGACCCCCAGTCAAGTGCGCTACCAAGCTGCGCCACAGCCCGATGCCCACAGCGTCGACACGCGACGTGCGGGCGGAGTGAACCTTACCGCAGGCTTGCGGAGGTTCAGAATCCGGTCACTTCCTGTCGCGTTTACGCGGTCGTTGCTGCACGTGGATCGGGGTTCCGACGAACCCGAACTCCTCCCGCAGACGACGTTCGATGTAGCGGAGGTAGGACGCCTCGAGGACGCCCGAGGTGAACAGGATGAAGGTCGGCGGCGCGGTCGCGGCCTGGGTGCCGAACAGCACCTTGGGCTGCTTGCCCCCGCGAACCGGGTGCGGGTGCTCGGCCACCAGGCGACCGAGGAAGGAGTTCAGGGCCCCCGTGCCCACCCGGGTCTCCCAGCCCTCGAGCGCCGCGTCGAGAGCCGGGACGAGCTTGTCGACGTGCCACCCCGTCCGGGCGGTGATGTTGACGCGGGGTGCCCACTGGACGCGCACGAGGTCGCGCTCGATCTCCCGGTCGAGGTAGTACCGGCGCTCCTCGTCGACGAGGTCCCACTTGTTGAAGGCGATCACCAGGGCCCGGCCCGTCTCGGCAACCGTCGAGATGATCCGCAGGTCCTGTTCCGTCACCGGCTTGGATGCGTCCACGACGAGCACGGCGACCTCCGCGCGCTCGATGGCGGTGGCCGTACGCAGGCTCGCGTAGTACTCGTGCCCGGAAGCCTCCTTGACCCGCTTCCGGATGCCGGCGGTGTCGATGAACCGCCAGGCGCGTCCGCCGAGCTCGATCAGCTCGTCGACGGGGTCGACCGTCGTACCGGCGGCGTCGTCGACGACCACGCGGTCCTCCCGCGCCAGCTTGTTCAGCAGGGACGACTTGCCCACGTTGGGCTTGCCGACGATCGAGACCCGTCGGGGACCGCCGAGCTTCTCGAAGGACTCCGGCGGAGTCTCGGGCAGGGCGGCCAGGACGGCGTCCAACATGTCGCCGGAACCACGTCCGTGCAGTGCCGACACCGGATACGGCTCACCGAGACCGAGGTTCCACAGGCCGTAGGCCTCCGCCTCTCCACGCAGGTCGTCGACCTTGTTCGCGGCGAGGATCACGGGCTTGCCGGACTTGCGGAGGATGCGCACGACGGCCTCGTCGGCGTCGGTGATCCCGACAGTTGCGTCCACGACGAACAGCACCGCGTCGGCCACGCTGACCGCGATCTCCGCCTGCGCGGCAATGCGCTCGGCGAGACCCCGGGCATCGGGGTCCCAACCACCGGTGTCCACGACGGTGAACGCGCGGCCGTTCCATGTCGCGTCGTAGGAGACGCGATCGCGCGTGACCCCGGGGACGTCCTCGACCACGGCCTCGCGGCGACCGAGGATCCGGTTGACCAGGGTCGACTTGCCCACGTTGGGGCGGCCGACCACGGCCAGCACCGGGACGGCTACGGGCGCAGCCTGGTCATACTCAGTGGTCATCGGTCTTCTTTCGTGATGGTTCTCGGTCCAGCCCTCGGAAGAGCTCCTCGTCGGAGAACCCAGGAATCGGGCCGGGCAGGTTCCGCCCTGTGATGCCCATGGCGTCAACCACGTGCTGGGCGAACCTATTCCGTAACATTTCGGTCGCCTGACGGAGGTCGTCCTGCCTCCGCGGCCAGGGATGTCTCTCCAAGTACACCGGAGCGCCGTACACCAAGTCGAATCGAGCGCCCTTGGCCGGGATCGAGTCCACGCCGCCTCCGGGTTCCCTGGTCCCGAAGACGGCGACAGGTACGACGGGAGCGCCGGTCACCAGGGCCAGGTAGGCGACACCGCCCCGGATCCACCTGAACTCGCCGCTGCCACGCGTCCCCTCGGGGTAGACGGCCACCACCCCCCCGTCCCGCAGCACCTTCAGGCAGTCCTTGATCGCCGACGGGTCCACCTCGAACCGGGACAGCGGGATCTGTCCGACCGCGCGCAGCGCACGGCCGGTGTGACCTTGAAACATCTCCTTCTTGGTCAACGCATGCACCGGCCGGGGCGCGAAGGCCGCCAGCAGTGGCCCGTCGAGCAGCCCGACGTGGTTCGAGGCGATGATGACCGGCCCCCTGCGCTGGACGAACTCCTCGCCGTAGGTGCGGATGCCGTACTTCCGCCGGAAGTAGGCACGAACGGCCGGGCGAAGCAGGCGCAGCAGGCGGTGCGACGGGTGCACCCCGTCGTGTGTTCGCGGGAGGTCCCAGTGGTCGCTCCGGGAGAGACCGCGACTCACGCCTGGCTCGACCCCTGTGCGGCCTCGACGAGCGCCACCACCTGCGCGATCACCTCGTCGAGCGTGAACGGGGTGGTGTCGATGTGGTGCGCGTCGTCGGCCTTGGTCAGCGGGGCTGTGGTGCGCCCGGAGTCGAGCCTGTCCCGGCGGATCAGGTCCTCCTGCGTCGCCGCCACGCTCGACCTCTCCGTCATCTCCGCGGTACGGCGGGCGGCGCGGGCGTCCGGGTCCGCGGTGAGGTACACCTTCACGGCGGCATCAGGGGCCACCACCGTGCCGATGTCGCGCCCCTCGACGACGATCCCGCCGTCACCGATGATGTCGCGCTGCTCCTGGAGAAGTCGTGCGCGCACCTCGGGGACCGCGCTCACTGCGCTGACCGCCGCCGTGACCTCCTGGGTCCGGATCGGTCCCGCCACGTCCGTGCCGTCGACGGTGATCGTGGGCGCCAGAGGGTCGGTCCCGGACTGGAGCACCGGGTCGGTGGCGTGCGCGGCGACTGCAGACGAGTCGTCGACGTCGACGTCGTGCCGCAGCATCCACCAGGTGACCGCCCGGAACATCGCGCCCGTGTCGAGGTATCTCAGCCCCAACCGCGCCGCGACCCCTCTCGAGGTGCTCGACTTCCCTGAACCCGATGGGCCGTCCATCGCCACGACGACGCCTGCGCTCACCGCTCAAAACCCCACTCTGCTCGACCGAACTCGACGGGCGAAGCCTACCGGTGGGTCGTCCAGTCGCGCGCTTCGAGCGCCTCCTGGAGGAAGTCGAGCCGGTCACACGCGACGGTCAGCTCCACGAGGCCGAAGGGCCTGCCCGGGTCGTGGTCGATGCGCAGGTCCTCGATGTTGACGCCGATGTCGCCGGCGTCTGCGAGCAGCCTGGCCAGCTCCCCAGGATGGTCGGGGACGACCACGAACAGCTCGTCCGTCCGCTCGAGGGGGCCGCCGTGCTTGCCGGGGATTGCGGTCGTGCCGGCCACGCCGCGGTCGAGCAGCGCGCCGAGGGGTTCACGGTCGTCCCCCTGGACCGCCTGCAGCAGACGGTCCAGGTCGTCGCGGACATCGCGGAGCAGGTCTGCCACCGCGGAGGCGTTGGCCGTGATGATCTGCTGCCACAGACCGGGGTCTCCCGCGGCGATGCGGGTGACGTCCCGCACACCCTGCCCGGAGAGCGTCATGTGCGCCGGGGGTGCCTCGGCCAGCCGTCCCGCGACGAGGGCAGCCAGCAGATGCGGGACGTGGGACGTCCGGGCGACGGCGCGGTCATGCTCCTCCGGTGTGAAGCGCAGCGGCGTCGCGCCGCAGAGCCGCACCAGGTCGGTCACTGCCCCGACCGCCCCCTCCGCCGAGGTCTCGTGGGGCGTGACGGCCCACGGCCGACCGTCGAACAGCACCGCCGACGCGGCGAACGGCCCCGAGCGCTCGCTGCCCGCCATCGGGTGGCTCCCGGCGTACCTGGTGAGCGCTGCCGCGTCGACCTTCGCGGTCACCGCGCGCAACGGCTCGGCCTTCACGCTGCCGACGTCGGTGACAAGGACGTCGGGCAGCGCGAGGGCCTTCGTGATCTCGTCGGCGAGATGGTCCGGTGGCACGGCGACCACGACCAGCTGGACCGGCTCGCTCTCGTGCCAGGCACGGCCCGCGCCGACGCCGGTGGCGATGGTGACGTTCTGGGGGACGACGTCGGACAGGTACACCTCCATCCCGTGGCGACGCAGGGCCAGCCCGATCGACGTACCCAGCAAGCCGGTGCCGACGACCAGGACCGGCCCGGTGAGGGACTCGCCCGTCACGAGGTGCCACCTGACTGGTCGGGGTCGTCGTCGGGAACGGACCGGACCCTGGTGAGGTCCTTGCGCAGGGCCGCGGCCCCGTGCAGGTAGACGTGGGTGATGTCCGCGCGCGGTAGGCCCGTCTCCACGTGGGCCATCATGCGGACGACCCGCGGCATCGAGCCCTCCACGTCGAGCTCCTGGGCGCAGACCAGTGGCACGTCGACGAAGCCCAGCCTGCGGGCGGCATACGCCGGGAACTCGGAGACCAGGTCGGGTGTGGCGGTGAAGATCACGCTGATGAAGTCGTCCACCGTGAGACCGTTCGCGGTCATCACGTCGTCGACCATCTCGGCGACGCGGTCGAGCATGTGCTCTCGCACGTCCACCTCGAGCTGGGTCGCCCCTCGCACTGCCCGGACTGCCACGCGTGGTCCTTCCTGTCGGGTCCGCCGCTCAAACCCTAACGTCGGGGGCCGTCCCCGAGGGCAGGCTGTCCATCCCGCCCCGAAGGAGCGTCAGAGCCCTGCGGCGTCCAGCAGCGTGCCGAGCTCCTCACGGGTGAGCTCACGCACCTCCCCGGTCTTCAGCCCCGACATGGTCACCGGCCCGATCGCGGTCCGGGTCAGCCGCTTCACCGGGTGCCCGACCTCGTCGAGCAGCCGGCGGACGATGCGGTTGCGGCCCTCGTGGATCACCAGCTCGACGATGGACCGTTCCTTGTGGGTGGAGACCACCCGGAACGCGTTCACGGTCACCGGCCCGTCCTCGAGCGTGACCCCGTCCAGCAGCCTGCGCGCGGTGGCCTTGCTGACGACACCGGACACCTCCGCGACGTACGTCTTGTCCATCTCGTACGACGGGTGTGCCATGCGGTGCGCGAAGTCGCCGTGGTTGGTGAGCAGGATCAGCCCGTCGGTGTCGGTGTCGAGCCTGCCGACGTGGAAGAGTCGCTCGGGTCTGTCGGCAACGAAGTCGGACAGGGTACGGCGGCCCTCCGGGTCGGACATCGTGGAGACGACACCGCGCGGCTTGTTCAGCACGACGTACATGTGTGCGCTCGCGGGCGGCAGTCGCTTGCCGTCGACCCGGATCACCGCCGTGCTGGGGTCCACCTTCGTGCCAAGGCGGGTGACGACCTCGCCGTCGACCTCGACGTGCCCTTCCAGCATGAGCTCCTCGCACTTGCGACGGCTCGCGACGCCCGACTGTGCGAGCAGCTTCTGCAGCCTGACCAGCCCGTCCTCCGGGTCGGTCATGCGTTCTCCTGGGCGGGCGTCTCCGCCGGCCGCTCGTCCGGGTCGTCGACCTCGCCCATCTCCGGCAGGAACGGAGCGAGCTCGGGCAGGTCTGCCACCGACGTGACCCCGATCCGCTCCAGGAAGTAGCTGGTCGTCCGGTACAGCAACGCGCTCGTCTCCGCGTCGTGGCCGCACTCCTCGATCAGCCCTCGCGAGACGAGGGTGCGCATCACGCCGTCCACGTTGACCCCGCGGATCGCCGACACGCGTGCGCGGCTGACCGGCTGCTTGTAGGCCACGACCGCCAGCGTCTCGAGCGCCGCCTGGGTCAGGCGTGCCTGCTGCCCTTCGAGGACGAACCGCTCGACCACGGCGGCGTACTCCTCGCGCGTGTAGTAGCGCCAGCCGCCCGCGACGTTGCGCAGGTCGAAACCGCGGCCCTGCTCGGTGTACTCCACGGCAAGGTCGGCCAGCGCCTGGGCGACCTGCTCGGCTGGGTACCCGACGGCGGACGCCAGCGACACGTGGTCCAGGGGCTGGTCGGCCACCATCAGCACGGCCTCGAGGGCGGGCCGCAGCTCCGCGATCGGCACCGCCAGCGTCTCCGCCGACTCCTCGACATCAGGCTGGGGCTCCACCTCGGGCTCGAGGACGGCGCCGACGGAGACGTCCTCGCCCTGGGCAGACGCCTCGGCCTCGGCCCCGGGTGCCACCTCGACCTCTGGTTCGGCAGCGGTCTCGGGCTGCTCGCTCACTCTGGATCCCTCTCGTGCGTCGCTTCGTCGTCGGCCTCTGGTTCGCGAGAGCTCTCCCCCGGCCCCTCGTCGGCCGCACTCCCGGTGTCGTCGCCAGGAGCATCCCGGTCGTCACCAGTGTCGTCCCCGGCCGGACCCTCCTCTTCGGGCGGGGCGCCGTCGAACTCGTCGGTGATGGTGACCTCCCCCTCCTCGGAGCCCGTCCAACGGACGGTGAGCTCGCCGAGCGGGGAGACCTGGTCGAAGGAGACCACACCTTCGCGGAAGAGCTCCAGCAGGGCCAGAAACCGGGCGACGGTGGTCAGCGTGTCGGGTGAGTCGCCAGCCAGCGCCCGGAAGGTCATGGTCTTCTGCCGCCGGAGCCGGTCGACGACGACGGTCGCCTGCTCCTTGACGCTCACCGTCGGCGCGTGGATGTGGGAGAAGGAGAACTCCAGGACCGGTTTCGGCTCGAGGGCCCTTGCGGCGAGCGCCGCGAACTCTTCGAGCCCCAGTCCGATGAGCACCTCTGGCAGGAGCGTGGCGAACCGCTCCTCGAGGCCCACGGCACGGGGGTACTTGCGTGCCTCTCCGTGCATCCGCTGCTCGAGCACCGAGGCGACCTGCTTGAAGGCCCGGTACTGCAGCAGGCGGGCGAACAGCAGGTCCCGGGCCTCCAGCAGGGCCAGGTCCTCCTCGTCCTCGACGTCGCCCTGCGGCAGGAGGCGCGCCGCCTTGAGGTCGAGCAGGGTCGAGGCCACGAGCAGGAACGACGTCGTCTGCTCGAGGTCCCACTCGGGGCCAGCCGACTTGATATGAGCGATGAACTCGTCGGTGACCTTCGACAGCGACACCTCGGTGATGTCGAGCTTGTGCTTGGCGATGAGGCTCAGCAGCAGGTCGAACGGGCCCTCGAAGTTGTCCAGGCGTACGGCGAAGCCGGTGACCGGTTCCACGTGCGGGGTCTGGGCCACGTCAGGGGTCTGCGCCACGTCCGCGGACGCGTTCATGTCGGCAGGAGCACCGGTGTCCACGGGGACGTCAGCGTGCGCTGCATCGCTCGCGACGGTCTCGTCGCCGGCCACGTCGGTGCTCATCCTCGGGTCAGACGTTGCACGAGCAGGCTGTCGTCGCCCTTGGCGTCGAGGTCGGCGAGCACGATCGCGACCGCCTCGCGGACGAGACGCCCCCGGTCGACGGCGAGGCCGGTGTTCCGCCGCAGTGTCAGCCGAGCGTGCTCGAGGTCGAGCAGCTCCTCAGCAGTCACGTAGACCGTCATCTTCTCGTCGTGCCGGACCCGGCCACTCGGCTTGCGGCCGCGCTCGGGCTTCGAGTCCTTCGGCTCCGGACGGTCCGTCTCCGTCGCAGGCGCTGCGCTCGTCGGCGCGGCAGGCTCGGCTGCGGGCGGTTCGACCTCCGGGGTGGCCGTCGGGCGGAACAGGTCGTCCGCGGCCGGCATGCTCACCCGTCGAGACAACGGGCCAGCACCTCCCTCGCCAGCTGCCGGTAGGCCTCCGCGCCCGCGGACGTCCCGGCGTACGTCGTGATCGGCTCCCCCGCGACGGTCGAGTCGGAGAACTTCACGGTGCGCCGGATCACGGTGTGGAACACGGTGTCGCCCCATGCCTGGACGAGCCGCTCCATCACCTCGCGCCCGTGCAGGGTGCGCCCGTCGTACATCGTGCCGAGGACGCCGTCGATCTTGAGCTTCGGGTTGAGGCGCTCGCGGACCTTGTCGATGGTGGTCTTGAGCAGCGCGACCCCACGGAGCGCGAAGTACTCGCACTCGAGCGGGACGATCACGCCGTCGGACGCGGTCAGGGCGTTGACCGTCAGCAGGCCCAGGGACGGCTGGCAGTCGATCAGGATCACGTCGTACTCGGCGATCGCCGGGCGGAGGATGCGCTGCAGGGTCTGCTCGCGCGCCACCTCGTGCACGAGCTGTACCTCGGCGGCGGAGAGGTCGATGTTCGACGGGAGGAGGTCCATGCCCGGCACGCCGGTCTTCACGATGACCTCGTCGAGGGTGACATCGCGTTCCATGAGCAGGTTGTAGATGCTCAGGTCCATGTCGTGCGGGTTGAGGCCCAGCCCGACGGAGAGCGAGCCCTGCGGGTCGAAGTCGACGAGCAGGACCCGGCGTCCGCACTCCGCGAGGGCCGCTCCCAGGTTGATCGTGGTGGTCGTCTTGCCGACCCCACCCTTCTGGTTGCACATCGCGACCACCCGGGCGTTGCCGTGCGTCGTCACGGGCGTCGGCTCGGGCAGGACGGGCATCGGCCGGCCGGTGGGTCCCAGGGCAGGGTCCTCCGGCGCCGCCTCGGCAGCGGCTCCGTTGACGCCCTCCAACGGCCATGCTTTCTCGTTCCGGCTGAACGGAATCGGTTCGCTCACGCGTTCCTGGTCTCCTGTGGCTACTGCGGACGTGGCTGGCGCACCGTGCACGGAGACCGGGCCGACGCGGGGCGGTATGTCGGACGCGTTGCTCGCTGACGAGCTGGTGCCGAATGAACCCGAGTCGTTCACGCTCGTGCCTCCAATGTCGCTGGGCCACGCTGCGCCTGCTGTCGACTCGCCTGTATATCGGTTTGTCGCGCGCAACGCGGCGACTCTATGTGGTACGCCTCGCGCCCTACAAGAAAACCGGTCGAACGCGACGGTGTTCCCAGTAAATCCGGCGATCTCGGGCACCTGTGGCAGGCGCGCCGTACACAACCAAGAACTTCTCTGAGGAAAACCCTGTGGACAACTCGGCTGCCAGCACGGCTAGGCAAGCGCCCGCGGGTGTGCGGTGGCGTACACCTCACGCAGGCTGTCCACGGTCACCAGCGTGTAGACCTGGGTGGTGGTCACCGACGCGTGCCCGAGCAGCTCCTGGACGACGCGGACGTCGGCCCCGCCGTCGAGGAGGTGGGTCGCGAAGGAGTGACGAAGAGTGTGCGGCGAGACCTCCGCGGTGACGCCCGCACGCTCCGCGGCCCGGACCAGCACCGACCAGGCGCTCTGCCGTGACAGCCGGCCGCCACGGGCGTTCAGGAACGCCGCGGGCACACCCTTGCCCACGGCGGAGAGCTCTGGCCGGCCGCGCACGAGGTAGGCGTCCACCGCGTCGCGGGCGAAGGAACCCACCGGGACCATGCGCTCCTTGCCACCCTTGCCGCGCAGGAGAACCGTCCCCTGCTCCAGGTCCAGGTCGTCCAGATCGAGCCCGACCGCCTCCGAGATCCGCGCTCCCGTCCCGTAGAGGAGCTCGAGCAGCGCTCGGTCGCGCAGAGCAAGAGCCGTCCCGGCGCCTCCTGCCACCTCGAGGATCCGTTCGATGTCGGCCAGCGGAAGCGCCTTCGGGAGCCGCTTGGCCGGTGCCGGCGGACGCACCCCCGCCGCGGGGTCGACCTGGGCGAGCCCCTCGCGCACCGCGAACTTGTGGAAGCCGCGCACGGCGACCACGGTCCTGGCGGCGGAGCCGGCACTGAGCGGCGGGTGCTCGGAGTCGCCTTCGCGCAGCGCCATCAGGAAGCCCGCGACCGTCGTCTCCTTGATCGCCGACACCTCGTCGATGCCCTCGTCGGCGAGGTGGGCGACGTAGCGACGAAGATCGCGCCGGTAGGACTTCAGGGTGTTCTCGGCCAGACCGCGCTCCACGAGGAGGTGGTCGAGGTAGGTGCGGACCGCCCGCTGGATCGGCGAGGGCCCGGAGGTGCCGCTCAGGCCAGGACCCCGTCCAGCGAGACAGCCTCCATCCCGTGGGCCTCCGCGACGGGGGCGTAGGTGAGCGCCCCGGCGTGCGTGTTGAGGCCGAGGGCGAGTGAATGGTCGTCGCGCAGCGCCTGCCGCCAACCCTTGTCGGCCAGCGCGACGGCGTACGGCAGCGTGACGTTCGTCAACGCGTAGGTGGAGGTGTGGGGCACCGCACCGGGCATGTTCGCCACGCAGTAGAACACCGACTCGTGGACGTTGTAGGTCGGGTCGGCATGCGTCGTGGGCCGGGAGTCCTCGAAGCAGCCGCCCTGGTCGATGCTGATGTCCACCAGGACCGAACCCTTCTTCATCCGGCTCACGAGGTCGTTCGAGATCAGCGTCGGGGCCTTGGCCCCCGGGACCAGCACCGCCCCGATGACCAGGTCGGCGTCGATCACCGCGCGCTCGATCTCGTAGGCGTTCGACGCGACCGTCTGCAGGTGTCCCTGGTAGATCCGGTCCGCCTGGCGGAGCCTCTCGATGTTCTTGTCGAGGAGGAGCACCTCGGCCTGCATGCCCAACGCGATCGCGGCGGCGTTCATCCCGGAGACACCTGCCCCGATGACGACCACCTTGCCGGCGTAGACGCCGGAGACACCCCCGATGAGGACGCCGCGCCCCCCTCCGGACCGCATGAGGTGGTAGGCCCCGGCCTGGGGGGCCAGCCGGCCGGCGACCTCGCTCATGGGTGCCAGCAGCGGGAGCCCGCTGTCTGGGGTCTGCACCGTCTCGTAGGCGATGCCGGTGACACCACGCTCGAGGAGCGCCTGGGTGCACGGCAGGGACGCGGCCAGGTGCAGGTAGGTGAAGAGCACCTGCCCCTCGCGCATCCGGTGGTACTCGCTCTCGACGGGCTCCTTCACCTTGAGGACCAGCTCACCGGTCCCCCACACCTCGTCGGCCGAACCGAGGATCGTCGCACCCGCGACGACGTACTCCTCGTCGGGAATGGAAGACCCCTCCCCTGCCGAGGCCTCCACGAACACCTCGTGTCCGTGCATGACGAGCTCGTGTACGCCGGCGGGTGTGATCGCCACACGGTACTCGTGGTTCTTGACTTCCTTGGGTACCCCGACCTTCACCGCATGGACTCCTCTATGTGACTGCCACCACGTCTTCGGGACGGCGTGGTGAGTGTATTGCGAGACAGCGGGTACCGCCGCACAGGGGCGCGTCCCCGGCGGGTTGCCGCATGCCGCGACGAGCAGGGCCTCAGGACCCCCGGGCGGTGTAGGCGAGAACTGCCAAGGCCAGCGGGCCGTCGGTGAGCTCACCGGCCAGGACCCCGTCGAGCAGCTCGCGCACCGGCACCCACGAGACAGTCATGTCGGCCTCCTCATGGGCCGGCACGAAGTCGCCGCGGTCCTCGGTCGCGGACAGGTCCTGGGCGAGGAAGATCTCCAGTCGCTCGCCGACCACGCCCGGCGAGGTGTACACGCTGAGGAGGTGGCTCCAGGTGTCCGCCTCGAACATCGCCTCCTCGCGGAGCTCGCGCCTGGCGGCCTCCAGCGGGTCCTCGTGGCTCGCGTCGAGCAGACCGGCGGGAAGCTCCACCAGCCGCATGCCGATCGGATGCCGGTACTGCTTCGAGGACGAGTGCCCGGTCGTCGTTGTCGACGGCGAGTACGACGGCCGCCCCCGGATGCTCCACGACCAGCCGGTCGAACTGCTCGTCGGGTTCCCGCGGCGACGAGATCGTGTCGCGGCGCACCGCGAACGGCGTCTTCCCGCGCCACACGTCCTCCGATGCGTGGACCGGCCACGACTCGGGCCGGTCGGCGGGCCCCGATGCTCGCTGGGTCAACCGGCTCAGCCCTCGACGGCCGGTCCCGAAGCGCCTGCGCCCGACCCCGGTCGCCACCAGGTCCTCGTCGCCGGCGCGGCGCCGGAGTGCAGACTCGTCGATCGGGAACCGAAGCTCCTGCTGGCGGGCGATCGCAGCCCGACCAGCCCCGAGAACAGCGGGTGCGGACGGGTCGGTCGCGACCGGAGCTCGGGGTGCGCCTGCGTCGAGACGTAGTAGGGATGGACCTCCCGCGGCAGCTCGACGAACTCGACCAGATTGTTGTCCGGCGACGTCCCGGAGAACACCAGACCCGCCTCCTCGAGGCGGTCACGGTAGGCGTTGTTGACCTCGTACCGGTGCCGGTGCCGTTCCTCCACCCGCGCCTTGCCATAGGCCTCGCGGACCACCGAGCCGTCCTTCAGCTCGGCCGGGTAGAGGCCCAGCCGCATCGTTCCGCCGAGGTCGCCGTCCCCGGAGACGAACTCCTTCTGCTCGGCCATGGTCGCGATGACCGGCTCCGCGCAGTCGGTGTCGAACTCGGTGGAGTCCGCGTTCTTGATCTCCGCGACGTGACGGGCGTACTCGATCACCATGCACTGCAGGCCGAGACAGAGTCCGAGCGTCGGGATCAGGTGCGTGCGGGCGTACTCCAGCGCCCCCACCTTCCCTTCGATGCCCCGGATCCCGAAGCCGCCGGGGACACAGACCGCGTCCACGTCGCTCAGCGCCTGGCGGCGCCTCGCTGGTCTCCGCACTGTTCCGGGAACCCAGCGCAGCACCTCGCCTCGTGCGCGAGCCAGCGCACGCAGCGCCTCGGCCACGGAGAGGTAGGCGTCGGGAAGGTCGATGTACTTGCCGACCAGTGCGACGGTGACCTCCTCCGCGGGATGGTGCACCCGGCGCCAGGCGTGGTCCACTGGGTCCAGTCGACATCGCGGAACGGGAGGTTCAGCCGACGTACGACGTAGGCGTCGAGCCCTTCGGAGTGCAGGACCTTGGGGATGTCGTAGATCGACGCAGCGTCGCTCGCGGTCACCACGGCCTCGTCGTCGACGTCGCGCATCAGGGAGATCTTCCTCTTCACCGACACCGGGATGGCGCGGTCGGAGCGGCACACGATCGCATCGGGCTGGATACCGATCGAGCGCAGCGCCGCCACGGAGTGCTGGGTCGGCTTGGTCTTCAGCTCACCCG
>CAVPPN010000007.1:0-158837 GCA_963707425.1 uncultured Actinomycetota bacterium
CATCAGCGCCCGACTCGCGAGGTGGTGCGGGCTGGGGTCAGCTGAGCTGGTTGTTGTAGTTGGGCAGCCGGAAGGCTCGCTCGTAGTTACCGCCGATGAAGTCGGTGCGGCGATTCCCAAGGTTCGCGATGAGCGTGTAACCCTCAGATACGAAGTGGCGCCGGCAGCGCTGCTTGCTGTGCGTCAGCGATTCGCCCCGTTGGCGACCGCAGATCTCCGCCACCTTGTATCCGGCGTTGGTCAGCTGCCTCTTTGCCTGGATGAGTCGGCCGTCACCGCGGTGGCGGCCGGTGTTGAACAGGAGCTTCACGCCGTGACGACGTGCGTTGTTCGCGAATCGGAGGACTACAGCGATCGCCTTGCCGGGGTCGTAGTGGCTGGCCAGCGTCGAGTTGTCGATGTCGAAGTTGACCGCCAGTTTCCGGCCACCGCGGGCGACCCGGTTGTCGACGTACCGCTGCGACCCGCTCATCGCCTGGCTCACGTCGGTGAGCCACGCTCGCTTGCTGGGAACAGACGCTTCACCCGGAGAGGCGGCCCAGGTGGTCAGGAGAATGGTGCAGCTCAGGGCGCCAACCAACAGTCGGAGGGTCATCGGGACGTGTGCCTTCCGGGTCGGTGAGCGGGGTGGTGCGTCCTCGTGGGAATCCGCCTGACTCGGCGACTCGTGACGGTTGCGACGTCCTGTCGTCCGCGGGCGGGGCGTCAGCAGCTCTCCTTCTCCTCCGCGAAGCAGATGTCACTGCCACGCCCGCCTTCGGCCTCGTCGAATCCGCGGCCGCCGTAGAGCCGGTCGTTCCCGCGCTGGCCCTCGAGTTCGTCGTTGCCCCGGTTGCCGCAGATGATGTCGTTCCCTCCACGGCCTTCGATGTCGTCGCCGCCACCGAGCCCGACGATCACATCACGCCCAGCAGTGCCGTTGATCTCGTTGGAACTGGCGTTCCCGACGATGGTCGCGACGTGTCCCGCACATGACGGTCGCGCCGCTCCTTGGCTTGGTCCAGCCAGCAGGCCGACCGACGCGGGTGCCACCGCCGTTGCCGCGGCGGCAGCCAGAGCAAGGGTTCTTCTGAAGGTGGTTGTCATACCTCGACGCTAGGTCGGGACAGCTGACCTCTCGCAGGGCACTAAGTCCCGGCAACCGTGGCATCTGATGGCTATTGCAGCCGGTCAAGATGGTGCGTGGATGTCCTCGGCTACCGCTCCGCCGGCGCAACGGCCTCGGGCGGCGCTGGCACGCCTGTCCTCGGCCTGTCGCAAAGCGGTCCGCTGCCCAATCACCGATACTCGCAGTTCGGCGACGCATCCTCGTAAGGAACGGACGAATGACCGACGTGGCGCACCACCAGTGGTTCATCGAGCCTCGCGAGATGCAGCGGCAGGAGTCGAGGCGCGGCCGCCGCCATGCGTACGAGTGGCTGGATCCACGCCGAACGGCGCTCGTCGTCGTCGACATCGTGCCGTTCTTCGCCGAGGAGTCCGCCTACTGCCGAGGAGTCGTGCCGAACGTCAACCGCCTTGCCGCCGAGCTTCGCGACCATGGTGGGACCGTCTGCTGGGTCGTCCCGGGCTATGAGGCTCCGTCAGACGTCACCCGCGAGTTCTACGGGGACTGGGTAGCCGACATGTACGCGAAGTCCGGTGGCGGAGGCGCGCCAAGAGATCGGCTGTGGAAGGAGTTGGACGTTGACAGCGCCGACGTCGTCGTCGAGAAGACGGCCCCGAGCGCCTTCTTCCCGGGGAAGTGCCCGTTGCACGATCTCCTTGCCGAGCGAGGAATCACGACCCTGATCGTCACTGGCACGGTCACCAACGTCTGCGTTGAGGCGACGGTGCGCGACGCCTCAACGCTCGACTACCGAGTCATCCTCGTGGCGGATGGATGTGCAGCCCCACGCGACCAGGACCACAACGCCACTCTGCACGTCGTGTACCGCACCTTCGGAGACGTTCGGTCAACGGCTGACGTACTCGCCCTGATCGATCAGGGGATCCCGTTGGGTTAACGCCCTCTGGGGTTCGAATCCCCTGTCCTCCGCCAGGCCTGACCAGGCAAGACGCCGGTTCGGCCCCAGCGGGCCGGGTCGGCGTTTCCCCTCTCGTCCGCCCGGCAGGTCACCGTTCGACGAGACAGGCGGCCGGCACCCACTCCTCGACGACCGTCCACTCGATACCGGTGCGGAGCTTCGCCAGGTAGACGACCCGACCCTCCCAGCCGCCACCGACCGTGGCGCGCCGCCACGTCAGCAGCAGGGCGGCTCGCTTTGCGCCGTCGAGACTGTCGACCACCCAGCAGTGGCGTGCCGGGCACTCCGCGAGGTCGTCGGCTGAGCGCGACACACGCTCGGCCATGGTGGGGCCGTCCCGCCTCCTGCGCATTCCGCCAGCCACACCCGCCAGGATCTCACATCTTCGAACACATGTTCGACCAACTGTTGGGGTCAGGTCGCCAGAGGCCAGTGCGGATGCCTCGGGTCGCGGGCCTGGAACGACAGGATGGCGGGGTTCTGGATGACCCCGTCACGGATCTCGATGGCCCGACGAATGGTCGGGTCCGCATCCCAGGCGGCACTTCCTCCCAGGACCGTACGGAGGAAGGGAAGCAGCGCCTCACTGTTCTCCCACGTCGCGGCGTTCCAGAGGTACGACGGGCTGTGGTCGACGGCGTAGTAGAGGACGTGGTCGCCGACCAGGAAGGTGGGGTCGGCGAACGTCGTGGGGCGAGCCCAGCTGAAGCCCATGCCCTCATCGCAGGAGACGTCGACGACCAGGGTGCCCGGACTCATGCCCGCCAGGTCGTCGTTCGTCACGAACATGAGCGGGGCGTCGGTGTCCTGCAGCACACAGTTGACGATGATGTCGTGCTCCGCGAGGAACCCTGCGACAGGCACCCTGCCGGTCTCCGTGACCGCGTGGCTCACTCGCACCGCGGTGTCGTCGCTGTCGAAGTGGACCATCCGCGCAAAGTGAATCGGTGCTGCCACGGCTGCAACCTCACGATGCGTGAGGATGTCGACGTCATGCACGCCGAGCGCGTCGAGCGCCGTCACGGCACCTCGGGCGGTCGCGCCGAAGCCGATGACCACGGCGCTCAGTCGGGGCCCGTAGTCGCCGGTGGATCCTGCGATCTGCATGGCATGGAGCACGGAGCAGTAGCCGGCGAGCTCGTTGTTCTTGTGGAACACGTGCAGGGAGAAGGAGCCGTCGCTGTTCCAGTGGTTCATCGCCTCGAACGCGATCAGCGTGAGCCTCCGGTCGATGGCAACCTGCGTGAGCTCCTCGTCCTGCACGCAGTGCGGCCACCCCCAGAGGACCTGCCCGACGCGCAGCTCGGCGATGTCCCTCAGCAACGGCTTGGGTTGCAGGATGACGTCGCACTCCTCGACGAGCTGCTCGCGGGTCCTGAAGCCGGCGACCGAGCCCTTGAGCTGGTCGTCGGAGACGCCGAAGCGGTCCCCGTAGCCACGTTCGAGGTAGACGCTCTCCCGGAGGTCATCGGGAATCCGAGCGAGATGGTGGGGATGCAGCGGAAGCCGGCGCTCGTTCTCCTTGAGCGACCGGGCCATGACGCCGAGGCTCAGCTGGTTCACGTGACCCCCTTCCTCGTCAGCGTACGCCCAGCCGGCCCACCCTCACGCGCGAACCAGCTAGCCCATGCCCCGGGCTGTCACGACGCAGGGCGAGCAGGCGGATGGCGACACGCCGGTCGGCCTTGGGGGCCCGACCTTCGCCCCCGCCTGACATGATCCGCGCCATGCCCAGTCCCCCGAGCCAGGAGGTCACGCCGAAGCGTGCTCTGCTCCTGATCTACGACACCTTCGCCGAGTTCGAGGTGTCCGTCCTGCTCACCGCGCTGAGCGGTACGTCGCACACAATCACGACCTGCAGCCTCACCGGCGACCCCGTGACCTCCACGGGCGGCTTGCGCGTCGTACCGGATGTCGTCGTCTCCGAGGTCGATGCCGACGACTACGACGCCCTCATCGTCCCCGGTGGCGAAGCCTCTCGGCTGCTCGGGCAGGCGTCGCTCCAGCGGCTGGTCGGCGGCCTGCACCAGCGCGGCCGGCTCATCGCGGCGATCTGCGGCGGACCCGCCGTGCTGGGCGACGCAGGGGTGCTCGACGGACGGTCCTTCACGGCCGCACTCGGCCCGCAGGACCCGGCGTGGCCAGGAGTCGCTGACCGCGGGACCCGGCTCTCCGAGATGGTCGTGGTCGACGGCAACCTCGTCACCGCGACGGGATCGAGCTACCTGGCCTTCGCCGAGGAGGTGCTTCGCCTTCTGGACGACCGGCCGGACGTCGCCCCGCTCACCTTCTTCCGAGAGCCGTCACTCGCCTGACACCGGCTTTCCGAAGGCGTCGCCGATCGTCAGGTGGTAGCTGGGCAGGTCGTCCATCGACATCGTCGCCTCGTAGGTCCTGCGGTACCCCGTGTGCGCGATCCGCCAGCCGTCCGGCGTACGCACGTAGCGGTCCTCGTAGAACGCTGCACCTTCCAGGATCAGCCGGTGCTCGGCCATGATCACCTTGTCCTCGAGGTACCAGGTGCCGGTGGCGTCGTCGCCGTCGACGGCGATCTCGGGGTGGTGGCACTGGTGCAGCGTCACCACCCGCGGCCCGAGAGAGTCGCGCATGAACGCGACCAGCGCCGCGCGTGAGGTGAACTCCAGGCCCTCGCCGTAGTCACCGGTCGCCTCGGGCACGAACGTAGCCTCGAACTCGTCCCAGCGCTTGAGGTCGAGGCTCCGCAGGTAGCGGTACTTCAGCTGCCTGATCTCCTCGATCACGACCAGGTCCACGAGCGACCGCCCTTCTGCAACACGTTCTAGTCCGGGCGACCGTATCCTTGCGCCCATGACCGGTCAAGGGACCGACAACCCGATGCCGGGCGGGCTGCTCGGCGCGCTGGCCGTTGTCCGCTTCCTGGCCGAGCTCGGACTGCTCGTCACCCTGGGCTGGGTCGGCTTCCACCTGACAGACTGGCCGGTCGTCCCGTGCCTCCTGCTCGCGGTGCTGCTCCCGGCACTGGCGGCGGGAGCATGGGGACTGTGGGTCGCACCGAGGGCTCGTCGACGCCTCAGTGACCCTGCGCGGCTCGCGGTCGAGGTCACCCTGTTCGGGCTCGCCGTGCTCGGCCTGCGACTCGTGGGGCCGGAACCGGGCGCGGCGATCAGCGGCACGGCTCTGGCCGTCGCCTACCTGGCGAGCGCGATCGTGGGGCGGAGGGGTTTCTGAGCCGTCCGAATTAAGGGCTTTCGATATCTTCTCCTGGAGAAATCCTGCATTCTCAATGGCCCGTTCGAACTATTCCGACGGACCGTTCCATACCTTCTTGAGCTCAACGAGCGCCCGGCTTCCCGCAGCGGGCGGCGCTGCATTTCCTGGCTCCGCACTCGCGCGATCTGAACGGGCCGCCCGGGGTCCCCACGCTGGGCAGCAGCACCCGGTTGCGCTGAGATCCGTCCTGAACCTCGCAGGCCGGGCAAAGCAGAAAAAGTACGATTTAATAGTTCGAAGAATCAAAAGTACGTCATAAACATAACCTCAGCCATTCGCCTTTTTTCAGATAGTCACTTGGTGTCAATATCGACCCAGAGCCTTTTCTTCTGGGCTTTAGCCGCAATAACTTCAGGGCACGAGGTACGGGAATCCGCACCACAGTCTTGAGGGGATACATCATGAAGGGAAGAATGCTCGCCATTGGCGTAGCAGCCGCGTCTGCGGCACTCGTGGCGCCGACGACGGCGTCGGCGTCCAACCACATCAGCACCGCCACGGTCCGGGCCTACAGCCAGACCACCGACAGCTTCTCGTGCACCGGCCAGGTGTACGACGACGGCGACGGCGGCACCATGTCCGTGCGAGTCACGGGCAGCGAGACCCGGCCGGAGAACAAGCACTTCCGGACCGCGTTCGTGAGGACCCGCGTGGTCGCCCAGGAGAAGACCTACTCCGGCGCCTGGAAGAACGTCAAGTGGGGTCGCGTCTTCACCGGCAGCCTCGGTCCCACCATCGACCTCGGCGCCTTCAACCAGTCGCCGTTCACCTGGAGGGTCGCTCCCGGTGTCTACAGCACCGCGCCGACCCTGTCGATCTCGGTGGACGGGTTCGACGACCTCTTCCGCGTGAGGACGGTCACCCGTGTGTTCGACGACGAGGGCGTCAAGGTGGCAACGCTCGTTACCCGTAACGGCACCTGCCAGCTCTGATCCATCGAACAGCTGCTCCTGTCCTCCCGAAAGGGAGGGCAGGAGCAGTTCCTTTTGCGCAGCGGAAATGCCCCGGAGGGAAACGGCCGTCGACGGGCGAGTACCGAATAGTTTCCGGCTGGTCTAGCCATTTGTGAGGGTGATCACCCAGAATGTCCCCCCAGACACGGTCCAACCAGGCCACTCGGCTTCCTCCGGAAGGAACTTCGCATGCCCCACGGCAACCCCGATCAGCGCAGCCTGAGACGCGGCGCAATCGGCGTCAGTCTCGTCGCCACGGCTGCCCTGGCTGCGTCCTCGCTCGCCGGCCCGGCAACTGCTCGGAGCGACGCACCCACGCAGGCCGTGGACGAGATGCAGGTCGAGAACGTCCTGTCCCACCTCGACCAGCTCCAGGCCATCGCCACGAGGAACGGCGGCAGCCGCCACGCCAGCTCCGACGGCTACCAGGAGTCAGTCGACTACGTGGCGGCCAGGCTCCGCACGGCCGGCTACCGGGTCACGATCCAGGACTTCCCCTTCGTCTACACGGAGGAGCTTCGCGAGTCCCTGAGCGTGAACGGCTCCGCCCTGCCCGTCGACGTGATGACCTACTCGGGCGCCACCCCTGTCGGCGGCGTCACGGCACCCCTCGCGGCCGCGGATGCCGGCGACGCGACCCCGGGCTGCGAGGCCTCCGACTTCGGCACCTCCTTCGCAGGGAAGGTCGCGCTCGTCAAGCGCGGCGCCTGCCCCTTCGCGACGAAGGCGCAGAACGCGGAGGCAGCCGGCGCCGTGGCCGCCATCGTCTACAACAACGACGAGGCGAACCCCGATGACCTCGTGAACGGAACCCTCGGGTCACCGGACGCAACCAGCCTTCCCACCGGCGGCACCTCGCTGACCGTCGGCAGGTCCCTCGTGGACCAGCTCGCCGGCGGGGCCGAGCTGCTCGCGACCATCGACCTCGAGGAGCTGCGGGAGGAGCGCACGACGAGCAACGTCATCGCCGAGTCGAGGACCGGCTACCGAGACAACGTCGTGATGGCGGGTGCCCACCTCGACAGCGTGAACGCCGGCCCGGGCATCAACGACAACGGGAGCGGCTCCGCGGCCCTGCTCGAGACCGCGCTGACCCTGGCCGACACGAAGCCGACCAACCAGCTCCGGTTCGCCTGGTGGGGCGCGGAGGAGTTCGGGCTGCTCGGTTCGGAGCACTACGTCGGCACCCTGTCGGCATCGCAGCGCGGGAAGGTCGCCCTCTACCTCAACTTCGACATGATCGGGTCGCCGAACGGCGTCGTCTCCATCTACGACGGCGACGACTCCGACGGGATCGGCGCGGGCCCTGGACCTGAGGGCTCGGCCCAGGTCGAGGACGTGCTCGAGCGGTTCTTCGACGAGCGCGGCCTCGCCCACATCGGCTCGGACTTCACCGGGCGCAGCGACTACGGCCCGTTCCTGGAGTACGACATCCCCGCGGGTGGTCTCGCGACGGGGTCGGACGGCCACAAGACGGCGGAGCAGGTCCACCTTTTCGGCGGGGTCGAGGGCCCGATCTTCGACCCCTGCTACCACCAGGCCTGTGACTCCATGACACCCGTGGGCGACGGGGCAGACGCCGCCCTCTACGAGGAGCTGGACCGTCAGTTCGAGATGCACGGCAACGTGAACGTGGGCTACCTCGCCCAGATGGCCGACGCGATGGCGTACGCCATGGCCACGTTCTCCGAGGACACTTCGTCCCTCGGGCGTCCGGCGCAGGACTCGCCCGAGGGCGCCAGGACTGGCGCGGGCATCCGCGCGGTCAAGGGTGAGCACCCGGAGGACCTCATCTAGGTCGCGTCCGGCGACGACACCCCAGACCCGAACGGGCCCGATCCTTCCATCGCGCGGAGGGGTCGGGCTCGTTCATTATGCTGACGAGCGTGATCTTCAAGCGCGTCGGCGACAGCCGTCCCTACCCCGACCACGGCCTGAGCGCCCGGGACTGGTCGGCGATCCCGCCCCGCCAGGTGCGCCTCGACGAGCTCGTCACGACCAAGGACACCTTGCAGCTCGCTGCGCTTCTCGACGAGGACTCCACGTTCTTCGGTGACCTCTTCGCCCATGTCGTCGAGTGGCGGGGCGAGCTGTACCTCGAGGACGGACTGCACCGGGCACTCCGAGCCGCGCTGCAGCAGCGTCTGGTCCTCCACGCCCGGGTCCACGTGCTGACCGGCTGACGCCTGGGCCACCCAGGGCGGCCGGTGGAGGCGCCGCGGTCGATGAAGTTCAGGGAGCCGGCGGACGCCTGCGTGGTCGAGGACGAGACCGCACCTGCCGGGGCCGGGCCGGGGGCTTCTCCCTCGTCTCCTCGTCGGCGCCCCACCACTTCGCCAGACGCCCGGACCTGGACACGGCGCGAAGCCGTTCCTCCGTCTCCTCGCGGAGCTTTCGCGGCGTCACCACCAGCAGGTCGTCACCCTGACGCAGGACGGTCCGGTCGTCGGGTACCCGCGTGTGCCCGTCACGCACGACGAGCGAGACGGAGGCCCCGACAGGAAGTCGCAGCTCGCCCACCTCGACCCCGTGCAGGCGCGACTTGCGGGTGATGCTCACCTGGAGAAGGTCGGCCGCGATCCGCTCCAGCGGGGCAGCCTCGACGTCGAGGTCGCGCGGTTCCCCCCGGCGCGCCACCCGGAGCACCTTCGCCGCCCAGGGCAGGGTCGGGCCTGTGAGCACGGTGTAGATCACGACCATCACGAAGACGATGTCGAAGAGCTCCTCGGACCGGCTGACCCCTTCCGCAAGCGGGATGGTGGTCAGCACGATCGGTACGGCGCCGCGCAGTCCCGCCCACGAGATGAAGACCTGCTCGCGCCACGGGATCTTCTGGCCGAGCGCGCAGACGACCACGGAGACCGGCCGCGCCACATAGGTGAGGAGCAGGCCGGTGAGGACGGCCACCGCGACGTGCTCCAGGGAGATCCGGTCGGGCGAGAGCAGCAGGCCGAGCATGACGAACAGCCCGATCTGGGCGAGCCAGGCGAACCCTTCGGAGAAGGACCTGGTCGCCGCCCGGTGCGGCAGCTCGGCGTTCCCGAGCACGAGCGCGGCGACGTAGACGGCGGCGAAGCCCGAGGCGTGCAGCGCTGACATCCCGGCGTACGCGAGGACCGTGAGCGCGAGCACCGCGACCGGGTAGAGACCTGACGCCGGGAGCGCCACCCGCCGCATGACCCAGGCGCCGCCGTACCCGACCGCGAGCCCGCCCAGCACGCCGAGGACGAGCTCGTAGACCACGATGCCCACGAACCCGAGGACCCCGTGCTCGAGCGCGGCGCCCGTGCTGACCAGGGTGACCAGGAGAACCGTGGGGGCGTCGTTGAGTCCCGACTCGGCCTCGAGGACACCGGTGAGGCGGCGCGGCAGGGGGACCCGGCGCAGCACCGAGAACACCGCGGCCGCGTCGGTCGACGACGTCACGGCGCCGAGCAGTACGGCGGTCTGCCAGTCCAGGTCGAACAGGTAGTGGGCCCCCACCGCGACTATCGTCACGCTCACCGCGACCCCGACGGTGGCGAGGAGGACCCCCATCCGCATCGCGGGCCGGATCTCCTCCCAGTGGGTGGTGAGACCACCCTCGGCGAGGATCAGGACCAGCGCAGCGAACCCCAGGGCGTGGGCGACACCGGCGTCCTCGAAGTCGATGCCGAGGCCCGCCTCTCCGAGCAGCACACCCATGGCCAGGTAGACCAGGAGGCTGGGGAGACCCGCTCCCACCGAGACCCGGACGGCCAGGATCGCCGCGAGCATCACGACGGCCCCGATCAACAGCACGGTGTCCATCTGGTGGGCGTCGAAGCTCAAGGTCACCTCAGACGTCGTCAGGGCGGTCGTCTCATCCTAGACGGGAGGCAGCCCGAGAACCGTGCGTACGGCGTCCTCGAGGCGTTCGCCGCGGTCGTAGTCGCCGATGTGCCCGGTCACGAAGCCGACGGCGTACCGACCTGCCTCGCTCCACCACCCGAAGCTGCCGCCGACGCCGCCCATGCCGTAGCCGTCGGGGTCCACGCCGAACCCGAGTCCCCACGCGCAGTCCGACCCGATGACCCGGTCGGGGCCGGAGGCGTGCACGGTCGTGGCCTGGCGCAGCATGTCCGCGGAGAGCACCCTGCCCTGCTGGAGGGCCACGTAGAGGCCGGCCACCCCGCGCGCCGTCCCGTGACCGTTGACGGCCGGCACCTCGGCGCGGCGCCACGCCTCGCCGTTGACCACAGCCGGGTCGAGCGCGCCCGGCGGGTTGTTCAGCGCCCTGACGAGCAGGGAGTCGCGTCCCTCGACGCCCGCCCGGCGGAACTCCTCGTCGTAGCCGGTGAGGTCGGCGACGCGGCCGAGCTCCCCTGACCGGAGTCCGACGTGGAAGTCGATGTCGTGCGGCCCGCACACCTCGTCGTGCAGGAACTGCCCGAGGGATCGCCCGTCGACCCGGCGCACCACCTCGCCGACGAGGTGACCGAAGAACAGCGCCGACTCACCGTGCGCGGTCCCCGGCTGCCACGTGGGCTGCTGGGCGGCGAGCAGGCGGCACATCAGGTCCCAGTCGTAGAAGGCCTCCTCGGGCGCGTCGTGGTCGAGCACGACGAGTCCGCTCTGGTGGGACAGCACCTGCCGCATCGTCGTCGCAGCGGTGAGCTCGGGCCAGTACGTCGTGAGCGGCGCGTCGAGGTCGATCCGGCCCCGATCCGCGAGCAGCAGGGCGCACACGGCCGCGAACGGCTTGGTCACGGAGTACGGCATCACCAGCGTGTCCTCAGACCAGGGCCTGGTGTGGCCGGCGTCGGCCCACCCGCCCCAGAGGTCCACCACCCACTGGCCGTCGTGCCACACGGCAAGTGCGGCGCCCGTTCCCGGCTGGGAGCGCAGCGCCTCGAGGAAGACGTCGTTCACGGTCGCGAAGCGAGGGTGGAAGGTTCCCCCTACGAGCTGGTCGGCCATGGCGCCATGCTCGCAGAGTGGATCACGTTCTCGCGGGCGATCCACCGGCGACTACCGTGAGCCGATGGACTCGACCGGGCAGAGGCTGGCGGTCGCGCGCAGGGCCGACGTACCCCCGTTCCACGTCATGGACCTGCTTGCCGCCGCGGCCGAACGCAAACGCACGCACGGTGACCTTCTCAACCTCGTCGCGGGACAGCCCTCGACGTCCGCCCCGGTAGCAGTCAGGGAAGCGGCCAAGCGCGCCCTGGACGCCGACGTCCTGGGCTACACCGTCGCGCTGGGCATTCCCGAGCTGCGCAAGGCCATCGCCGGCCACTACGACCGGGCCTACGGGCTCGAGGTCACGGCCGACGACGTCGTGGTGACGACCGGGTCCTCAGGGGGTTTCCTGCTCGCGTTCCTGGCCGCGTTCGACCCCGGCGACCGGGTGGCGATGGCCAGGCCGGGCTACCCCTGCTACCGCAACGTGCTCACTGCGCTCGGGTGCGAGGTGGTCGAGCTGCCCGCGGGACCGGAGTCCCGGTTCCAGCCCACCGTGGAGATGCTCGAGGCGCTGCCCGAGCCGGTCCAGGGTCTGGTGGTGGCGAGTCCGGCGAACCCCACCGGCACGATGGTCGCTCCGGCCGAGCTCGCCGCGCTCGCGACGTGGTGCGAGGGGCGCGGGGTGCAGCTCATCAGCGACGAGATCTACCACGGGATCGAGTACGCCTCCCCCACGCTGCACTCCTCCGCCTGGGAGACCTCGCGCGAGGCCGTGGTGTTCAACTCGTTCTCGAAGTACTTCTCGATGACCGGCTGGCGGATCGGGTGGATGCTCGTGCCGGAGCGCCTGCGCCGGGCGGTCGACGTACTGACCGGCAACTTCACGATCTGCCCACCGGTGCTGTCGCAGCACGCGGCGGTCGCGGCGTTCAGCGAGGAGTCGTACGCCGAGGCGGACGGGCACGTCGCGCGCTACGCCGAGAACCGGAGGATCCTGCTCGAAGGACTGCCTCGGCTGGGCATCGACCGGCTCGCGCCTGCCGACGGCGCGTTCTACGTGTACGCAGACGTGTCGCACCTCACGGCCGACTCGATGGCCTTCTGCCACCGGCTGCTCGCGGACACCGGTGTCGCGACGGCGCCGGGCATCGACTTCGACACGGTCGACGGCAGCCGCTACGTCCGGCTCTCCTTCGCCGGCTCCCCTGACGAGATGTCCGAGGCCCTGACCCGCCTGGAGGCCTGGCTGCCGTAGGCACTAGGACCGCTCGAACTCCGCTTTCATGGCCTCCGCGAGGGCCAGCATGCCCGACATCGGCCGCACCATCACGACGAGCTCGTCGATCCTGCCGTCCCCGTCGGTGTGCACGAAGTCGCACCCCTCGACCTCGCGGTCGCCGACCCTGGCCCGGAAGACGAGGGCATGGTCAGCGGAGTCCTCGGCGCCGATCTCGCGCTCGTAGCGGAAGTCCATGAACACGCGTGTCACCGCACGGAGGATCGCGCCGACCTGCTCACGGCCTGCATACGGGCGGTGGACCACCGGGCTGCGGAACTCGACGTCTTCGGTCATCAGGTCGAGGACGCGGTCGACGTCCCCGGCCTCGACCGCCTCGCGGAATGCTCTCATCCGGCGAGGCTACCGCCGCGTGATCTCGCAGACCTTGTCCCAGTCCTCCTCGCGGACCGTCGTGGTCGACTGACCGAGCCACTCGCGGCACTCGACCATGGTGCGCTCCAGAAGGTCCACCAGGGCATTCTGGGGATCGTCGATGCAGGCCCGGGCGATACCGGTGACCGAGTGGTGGACGATCGCTGGTGCGCTGCGCCGGTTGAAGGTCGAGGACGAACCCCAGCCGATCTGCGAGAACGCCCGCGCCCATCGGGCCGCGTCTGGCGCCCTGTCGAGCGCCGTCCTCGACCGCGCCGAGAGCTCGCCGACCGGGCGTCCCTCGAGCTCGTTCAGCACCCGCTCACAACGCAGCACCGCCACGGCGGCGACGCCCTGGCGCTGGGCCGAGACGACGGGCAGGGCGGCGAGAGCACCCTCACGAGCGATCCAGGCGTAGAGCCGCGGATCGTCGCCGTTGAGTCCGATGACGTCGGGGATGAGGGGCGCCAGTCTCTGGCGGGCATCGTCTCCGACGCTGTCGTTGATGTCGCGGGCCATCGCGGCCAGCAACGGATGGGTGCACTTGGGGTGGTCGGACCAACGTTCCCCGGCGAGGTAGGACGCCAGCTCCATGAAGCAGGCTCCCTTGCGCGGGTTTCGATGCTTGCCCTGGGAGAGTACGGGCATCGCATCGGGTGTGCGACTGAAGACCATGGCGATCAGCTCCCGGTAAGGCGGTCGTGGGGCCAGTTTGCGCCTGTTCCGGGCCGTGGACAACACCCGAACAGGGGGTGTTAGGGACCGATCCGGGCCGACGCCCTGCGCCGGTCAGGTCATCGAAGCTGCCCCAGAGGCATCGGCCACCGCCTCAACCGGTACGGCAGCCGCACGACGTACCCGGCCAGGAGCACCACCAGCCGCTCGGCGCTGAGGTCTGCCACGACGCCCTGCTCGGCCTCGGACAGGCCGGCCATCGGCCTCGGGTCGGACAGGCCGGTGAACAGCGCGACGTACTCAGGCTCCGACAGGGTGAACCGGTAGGCCCGGTCGCGGGAGCGTACGTCGGTCACCGTGGCGAACGTGCCTCCGTGGCGCCAGTAGCACAGTCCGTAGTCGTGCCGATCTGCCCACGAGCGCTCGAAGGGGCTGTCGCCGTCGGGCGGCGGGAGGTGGACGAGATGGTCCACCTCCACCAGCATCGCGGTCGGGTCACCGTCCGGGAGTCGCCACCCGACCTGGAGTCCGAGCGACTGGGCATGAGCCAGGAACCCGAGCAGGCCGGCCTGGACCGCGGGGCCGAAGCCGGCCAGGACGAGGCGTACCGACTCGATGCCGCAGGTCAGGAGCGCAGCCACCTGCTCCTCGGACGGCCACTGCCCGACCCGCACGTCGGCGGTGGCCAGCACCGTCAGGTGCGTGCGCGGCCCCTCGTCGCCGGCGAGCCGGGCGGACACCTGCGGCAGGTCGACCAGGTCGACCGTCCAGTGACGCAGGTCCGGGCGGTCGGGCGTCACCCCCAGTCCCCCGTCGACCTGGCTCGGCTGCCGGACCAGATGGGTGCGGATCATCGCTGCTCTCCTCGGCTCGTGAGGACCGGATGGGAGGTACGCCGGGCTGGGTCGTGCGGCAGGCTCAACGTGACCGCACGCCCGGACTCGGTGAACACCAGGTGGTACGCGTCGAGCTCGTGGACGAACCCGGCGCACCAGTCCGTGGAGACGTCACACCCCTTCTCGCGCAACGTGCGCGCCAGCCGCTCCGGACTCTGCCCGCGGCGCAACGCGAGGTAGGCGTCCGCCTCCACCGGGTCGTCCAGGCAGAGGTCCACCGCACGTCGCCCGGCGCGCCGCTCGTAGATCCACAGCTGTCCGTCGACGAGCCGGTGGGTGAGCTCGGAGCCGTCGTACTCGTGCGCCCAGGTGTCGATCGCCGCGCGCAGCGCCTCCACCACGCGGTCGGAGACCCCGGCGTCCTCGGTGTCGAACAGGTAGGCGAGCCGTGCCCGTTGCTCGTCGCTCAGGTTCGGGTACACCCACCGGTACCACTGCATGGGCTCCCGCTCCGCGAACCCAAGACCTGGGTCGGTGAAGTAGGGGTTGAACCGTTCCAGCACGATCCGGGTCGGCCCGGACGGTGCCTGCAGATGGTGAAGTCGCGGCAGCTGGCCGACGACTTCCCAGTAGTCGTCGTCGGTCTCGCCGGGGAACCCGACCAGGTAGTTCCAGCTCACGGTGATCCCCTGCGTCTGCAGGTCCCGCAGGGCAGCGACGTTGGCGACGCCGGTCGTGCCCTTGCGCATGAGCTTCAACGGGGCGGAGTGCAGGTTCTCGATGCCGGGCTGCACCATGAGCACTCCGGCGGCGCGCATCGAGGCAGCCATCTCCTCTGTCACGTTCGCCTTGATCTCGTAGTGCAGCCGCCAGTCAGGACGATCGACGGCGAAGCCGGGGAACAGCTCGGCGTAGTACGACTTCTCCAGGATGTCGTCCGTGGTGACCACGTCGAGCACCTGGTGCGTCGCGACGAGCTCGCGCAGCTCGGTGGAAACCTGAGCCGCCGGCTTCGACCTGAACGGCATGATGAGGTCGTCGAGCCCGCAGAACGTGCAGTGCTGCTTCGCGCCCCACCAGCAGCCCCGGCTGGACTCGAAGACCAGGTTCGCCGACAGGTGCTCGGCGACGGGGCTCTTGTCCAGCGACGCCAGGTAGTCACCCTGGGCGATGGGCGGGAAGTCCCGGCCCTGCGGAAGTGCGCCCGACTCGGCGTTCACGCGCTGCTCTCCGAACATCCCGTACGGCGCGGCCGGGCTCGTCGGGCGCCAGCAGAGGCCCGGGATCGTGGCGAGGCTCGCGTCACGTGTCGGTCCCGCCTCGACGGCCAGCGCCTCGAGCAGGCTCCGGAACGGCTTCTCGCCCTCCCGGCGTACGACGAAGTCCACGCAGTCGAAAGCCTCGTGCAGCGCTGCGCCCATGTCGCCGTCACAGTTGGAGCCACCGAAGACGAGCGGCACGTGCGGCGCCGACTCCTTCACGCGTTGCGCCACCGCGAGGCACGCCGCGGTCTGGGCGAAGGTGGTGGTGAACCCGACGACGTCGGGGTCGGACGCCAGGATCTGCCGGGCCGCATGGTCCACGAAGGCGACCGCAAGCCTCCGCAGCCGTCGTACCGCGTTCCGGTCGAGGCCGAGCCGCTCGGCCATCTCCATCGCGTCGGGCAGGTCGTCGGTCGGGTTGCCGCGGATCCCCGCGGCGAACACCCACTCTGCGACGCCGGCGATGTATCCGCCCTCGGCGACCAGGTGGTACAGCTCGGGGTCGAGCGGCGCCTGCAGAACGCTGTCAGGACCGTCGCCGGGGTCGACGTCCTCGCCGAGCATCCACTCCGCGAACTCCAGGGAGCCGTAGTAGACGTCGGCCGTGTGCTCGGGCGCGACGGCGCTGGCGAGCACACCGGCCGCGGCGTTCGCGTGCGGCAGGACGTGCCAGGGGAGGACAGCGAGGACAACATGCATGGAGGAAGGCCGATCTGGTCCAGTGGGTGACAGCGCGCCGTCCCTGCCCTCGCACGGCGAGGCACAGGGACGGCGCGGGATGCGTCAGTCGCGCGGAGAGGGCTGCTGGTGCTCGATCTTGGGCTGGTACGCCACGTGCGCAACGATCTTCTGCTTCTTCACTACTTCACCTCCTCATGGGACAGACGGGGGGACGGTCCTCCCCAGGGCCGGTGTCCATGACCCGACCGAGGGGAAGTCATGAGGCCTCCGCGACCGGCTGCACCGCGCCGCTCGGGCTCGCCTCGCCGACTGCGCGGGCATCGTCGGCCTCTTCGCCACGAGAGCTCAGCCCGGTGAGGCGCCGAGCCACCGCAGCGGCGGCGACCGCGCACACGATGCCGAAGGCCGCGGCGCCGGCAGGCCCCACCAGCTCGACGCCGAAGCCGCACAACGACGCGCCGGCAGCGGCGCCGGACAGGTTGGCCGTCAGCCGCCACGCGAACGTCTCCGTGCGCAGCCCCGGCGCGGCAACGTCGCACGCCGCACCCAGCAGCAGCGCCAGCGCGGCCGCCGACGGCACACGTGCCACCACGGCGGCCCCGATCACGACCACCGTCGGCGCGCCGACCGCGACCGAGAGCCACAGCGGAACCATCGCCGCTGCCCAGAGGACGAACCAGGTCGGAAGGGTGACTCGCGCGAGAATGCGCGTCCCCGTCCCGAGGAGGGCGGCCGAGGCGAGGGCACCTGCGCAGCTGACGGCGAGGACGATCCCGGCCAGGCCGGGGGCGTCCCGGTCGTCTGCCCACCCGATGACGGAGAACTCGAGCGCCTCCAGCGCCAGGGCGAAGCCGAACATCGCGGCGAGCAGTGGGCCCATCCCGCGCTGGGCGAACACCGCGGCCAGTGGTGCCCTTGCGGAGCGCGTCGGAAGGCTGACGACGGCCCGGCTGGTAGCGACCAGGGCGACCCCGGCCGCGTTGAGCACGGCCGCCGCGACCAGCGCGTAGGCAACCTCACCGGTCAGGGCGAGGAGTCCGACCACGGCCGGGCCCACCAGGTAGAAGGAGTGGGCGATCGCGGACTCGAGCGCGTTCATCGTCGACAGGTCGCTCGGGCTGAGCCGCTCGGTCCAGAGTGTCCGGACGACCGGCGCAACGGGCGGAATCGACGCCCCGACGAAGGCAGCGGCCGCCGCCAGAAATGCAGGATGAGCAGGGAGGAACCCGAGTGCGATCGCGGCGAACGTCAGAAGCGCCAACGGGTACACCATGCCGGTGACGACGAACACGCGCCGGGGCCCGTACCGGTCGACAGCCCGTCCCGTCAGGGGCATGCCGACCCCCATGGCGATCGCCTCGGAGGCAGCCACGAGGCCGGTGAGGGTCATGGAACCGGTCGCCTGGAGGGTCGCGAGGGTCATGGAGAGCGCGACCATCCCGGTGGGGAGACGCGCCAGGATGAACCCGCCCAGCAGCGCGGGGAACGCCTCGGTGCGCCACAGCCGCGTGTACGCCGCCCACAGTCGTTGCTGTGGCTCGATGTCCGTCATGTGGGCCCCCGTCTCGCGTTCAGGGACTCACGGTAAAGACGAATGAGGGCCGCGTCACACGTTCTCGGCAAATGCCGCTTTCCGTGCAAAAACTCCAGTTGGCGGCGGCGGGCACCTGGTTCGGCTCACTCCCCTACCCGGCCGTCGAGCAGCTCCCGGGCGATGTCGAGGTGGCCGGCATGGCGGGCGTACTCCTGGAGCACGTGGAAGAGGATCGCGGCCAACGACGGCGGCTGGGTGCCGTCGGGGAAGCGACCCCCGGGCGTCGCGGGCGTGGAGAGCTCGGCCGCCTCGACGATGCCCCGCGTGCGAGCCCCTCCGTCGCGAAGTGCCGCAAGGAGCCCAGCCAGTGACTCGTCGTCCTCGACGTGCCAGCGACCGTCACGGTCGTCGCCCCACGGCGCCTCGACGTTCTCGCCGAGGAACCCCCACACCAGCCACCGGCGCTCCATGAAGGCAAGGTGCTTGACCAGCTCGATCGGCGACCACCCCGACGGCAGCCGCGTCGACCGCAGGTCGGACTCGGAGAGTCCCGAGACCTTCGCCGCGACAGCCTCGCGGTAGAAGTCGAGGTACGCCAGGAACAGCGCCTTGACGTCGTGTGACGGACCGGGCTCGGGCAGCGAGACACTCATGGTTCGGCAGTATCCACCAGGGCATGCGCGACCCTGGACTTCCGGCGCAGCGGCCCGAGCTGGGCGATCAGGTCTCGCCGCCGATGTCGAACTCGAAGGTCTCGTAGACGAGATCGGAGCCGCGCTGGCGGTGGCGGACGAGCCTGCCGAGCAGTGCCGTGCCCAGGGCACGAACGCTTTCCACGTCCTCGCCGTGTTCCGGCGTGCTGACACGGGCCAGCAGCTCGTCGATCAGGTTCGTGGTCAGAACGTGTTCGCGGGTGAGCTGAGCCACCGCACCGGACATTCGCGGTGCCGTGGCGAGGACCTCTCGATACAGCCCGTCGGGACCCTCCGTGATGTCGATGTGCTCACGGAAGTCGGCAGAGAGCTCCACGAGTGCGACGTGGACGCGTTGAGCCCAGCGCGTCGGATCTATGGGTGCCGGCGCGGCCAACGCCTGTTCCAGCGCGCTCATCGACTCGCGCAGCTCCGCGCGGTGCCGACGCAGCGACTCCAGGACGGCCTGCTCCGGAGCGGACGAGCTCGGTTCCATCGACGCCTCCGTCGGTCGGCCCCGGAAGAAGGGGCTCATCCACAGTGTGGCTGGTCGGCACGGTGGTTTCCGCACGTTTCCCGATATCAGTGGGACGCCGCCAGGTCTTCGAGGGTCCACCGGAACGCGTCCCACGACCAGACGGTGTCTGCGTTCTCGTCGGGGGTGCGCCGCAGCAGCTCGACGTAGACGGCAAGGTCGGCCAGCGACCACGCGAGGCGGTAGCGAGCGAGCAGCGCGCGGTTGAGCGACCGGCCGCTCCGGACGGCGTACTCGGCTGAAGCCTCACCACCGGTGCGGGCGTCGAGCAGCCACACGTCCCGCTCGGGTGGTGCCAGCAAGGCGGTCTCCCAGTCGACCATGACCAGCCCGTCGGGGGTGCGCATCAGGTTGCCCGGGTGCGGCTCGCCGTGCGTGAGGACCATCCGGTCCGACTGCAGGCCTGCCGCCGCCACGAGCCGGTCGTGATCGCGCAGGGCGCGGTCGACGTGGTCGCCGTTTCGGGCCAGCAGCGCACGGAGGCGCTCGCCGTACGGGCCGGGCCAGCCGTCCGCGTCGGTCACCTCGGAGAGCGCAGCCTGTATCCGATCCCGGCCGGGAATCGCGAACGTCTCGTAGCCCGCACCCGCGTCAGCGGCGCGCGGGACAGAGTGCAGTGAGCACAGCAGGCCGGTCAGCTCGGCCGAGTCAGCGGGCGTCAGCGCGTCGTTGAACCCGCCGGCCTCGCCGTCCACGTGCGGGTAGAGCGCGAGCGCGTACGCGCCAGGCAGTCGACGGAGGACCGCTCCGTCGGGCGTGCGGACAGGCGCCACGACGAAGGGGAGCCCGGCGTCCCTGGCCGTTGCGGCCACGCCGAGCGCTGCAGCCAACCGGCCGAACGCCGCCTCCGGGTCGTCCTCGGCGAGCACGTCGACCGACGCGAACCACCGGCCGCCCGCCTCGTCTTCGACCGCCCAGTGGTGACTGCCGTACCCGACGGGCAGGTACACCGCCGTGGTCCGCGGCAGCTTCCATCCATCGGACACGGCCGCGGCGACGACAGCGTCCGGAAGGTCGTCCGGTCTGCTCTGCATGACACCCGACGCTAGCGAGCCCGGCGGTGCAATGCATCAGGGTTTCCTGCGGCGTACACCTGGGTCGACCTCCTCGACCGTCTCACCCATTCCCGTCCCAGTCGACGTACGCCGGGACCCGGTCCGTGACGACACCCGTCACCCCGGCTCGCTCGAAGCGCTCCCAGCTCCAGCGCCGGTTGGCGTTGCGGCCGAAGGCGGAGATGCCGTGACGCTCCAGCCTTCTGACCTTCCGGCGTCCCACGATCCTCACGGGCATCGACACGTTGTCGACTCCCTGTCTGCGGATCTTCCGCAGCGACGGCCATCGACGCAGAATCCACGAGGTCTCGAATCCCGGCACGGCACCCTCCACACGCCGCAGGAGCTCGGCATTGAAGGAGAACACCAGTGACCGGTTGAACATCTGCCGCTTCACCAGCACACGGCGCAGCTCCCGCACCTGCCACCTCGTCCAGCCACGGTCCGGCCCGGACTTCAGCTCCAGCACCAGCGTGGTCCCGAGTCGTCGCGCCACCCGGGCGGCTTCCCTGACGAAGGGCACGCGCGCTCCGTCCGGCGTTCTCAGCTCAGCGATCTGCGCCGAAGTCATGCGGTCGACGTAGCCCCTGCCGTCGGTCGTGCGGGCGACGCCGCGGTCGTGCATCAGCACCATCTTCGCGTCGCGCGTGACGCGTACGTCGACCTCGACGGCGGCCGCACCGCGCCGTACCGCTGCCCGGATCGCCGGCAAGGTGTTCTCCGTCCTGGACGCCGTGTAACCGCGGTGCCCGATCGGGTCGAACCGGGTTGCGCCGTCGGCGGGAGGAAACGCCACCATGCCCAGAAGGGCGGTGAGCAGAGGCAGCAGAAGCGCGCGGCGAATGATGTGTCGCTGTTCCATGAGGGTCCCCGAGATGTCGACATATGTCGGACAGGGACAAGGCAATGCGACAGAGCTGAATGGGCGGTGAACTGGGTCGAGCGTGCCGCGGGCGGCATCACGAACACGGATGACCCGACGCGCGCAGGACGTCGAGCAGTACGCCGTACGGGGCTAGGCGATGGCTCTCGCCCAGGTGGCGAGGTGGACGACGTAGCCCTTCCGTTCCTGTCGTAGGAGTGGGTCCGCCGTCAGCTCGAAGCCTGCGGCGAGCGCCACCTGCTGGCTCGCGACGTTGTCGACAGCGATCCTGAGACAGGCGTTCCGGTAGCCCTCCGCCTTCGCCAGGGGCAGTAATGCCCTGACGGCTCGTGCGGCAAGGGCACGTCCACGATGTTCAGCGCCGACCGTGTAGCCGAGCTCGCAGGTGGCATCCATGTCGGTGGGGAAGAGCAGCACCTCACCCAACGGCTCGGCACCGTCCTCGGTGATGGCGAGCTGCAGTGTCCCTTGGGCTCGCCGCTGGTGAGCACGCTCGACGTAGGCTGCGGCAACCTCCTCGTCGAAGGGGTGTGCAAGCGGCGTCCACCGATCCATCTCGGAGGTGTTGAGCATCGCCACCATGGACGGAACGTCTTCGTCGTCCCACTCTCGCAGCACCAGGCCCTCCGCGCGTATGACGACCGGATCCATCGACGCGATCACTGTGTTCTTCACGAGGAATGCCCCTCCCGTGTCAAGCGGAGGCTCATCCTCTCAGCACCTCGTCGATGGCGTAGTCGACAGCCTGGTCGAGAGTCATCACCGCCCCCTCGCTGTAGGCCACGTCGTACGTCGTTGCGGCGAGTGCTCCTCGCGTCTGGTCGACCCAACGGTCCATGTGCACGTGATCCACCGGCGACCCGGGCAGGCCAAGGAGCTCGCGGGCGGCACCCGCTGCCGCGGTGAGCCGCGCAGCGGCGACCCAGTCATGTAGGAGAACCGCCACCCCGATCGTCGACTCCAGCGACTCGATCAACCCGTCGGGATCCCCCAGCTCCCGGAACGAGGTCATCGCCTCGCTCAGGACACTTCGGGCTTCATCGGCCTCGCCACCCAGGACATGTGCGACCGCGAGGTTCACCGACGTGCATGCCACGCCCCAGTCGTCGCCGGCCGACCGGTCCCGGACAAGGGTCTCTGTCAGGACCGTCCGGGCCTGAGCCCAGTCGCCCCGGTCGAGGTGAAGGATGCCGAGGTTGTTGAGCGCGGCCGCCAGTCCCGCGGCATCGTCCATCTCCTCGCGGATCGCCACAGCTCTGCGGAGGAACTGCTCCGCGTCAGCCGGCCTGCCGGCCGACCGTGCGACAACGCCCAGGCTGTTCAGGCACTTCGCCTCCCCCACGTGGTCCTCGAGCCTCTGGTGGAGCTCCATCGCCCGAGTCAGGAGCTCGGTGGCACGGTCGAGCTCCTGACGCTGTTCGCACATGATCCCGAGCACTCGGAACGCCCGCGCCGCAACCTCGTCGGGCGGGTCGGGGGTGGCGGACAGAGCGCGCTCCAGCCAGCCGGCACCCTCCATCACCAGGCCGTGGTGGTACCAGTAGTCGCCCAGGGCACTGGCCATGCGCAGCGCGCTCAGGCCGGCACTGGGGGCCACCGCCGCCCCACCGTCACCGAGCCAGAACGTGAGCGCCGCCCGGATGTTGTCGTAGTCCTGGTCCAGCAGCTTCGGGCCGTCGCTCTTCGCTGGGCCGGAATCCCTCACCACGAGATCGAGGAAGTGCTCGGCATGGCGGTGTCGGAGGTCCTGATGCTGTGCCGGCTCCTGCTGCAGCCTCGACAGGGCGTAGTCACGGATGGTCTGCAGCATGATGAACCGCGGCTCGCCGTCGGGGTCCTCGCGTCGGAGAGCCAGACTGTGGTCCACCAACACTGTGAGCTGGTCCAGGACGTCGCCGTGACCGGTGATCACGGCCTCGATGCTCTCCAGGCGTGCGCCTGCACTGAACACGGCGAGCTCGAGGAAGAAGCGGCGCTCCTCCTCGGAGAGGAGGGTGACGCTCCATTCGATCGTCGCTCGCAGCGTGCGGTGGCGCTCGGGAGCGTCCTGGCTCCCTCCCGTGAGCAACGCCAGCCGGTCGCCGAGCCTGTCGACCAGCGCCTCGGGACGAAAGAGCCTCGTCCTCGCGGCCGCCAGCTCGATCGCCAGGGGGAGGCCGTCCACCAGGGCACAGATGCGAGCGATCGCCGGTGCGTTGTCGGCGGTCAGCGTGAACCCTCGCCCGACCCGCCGTGCGCGCTCCACGAACAGCTGTACGGCTTCCGACGCGGTCGCCTCCGGCAGTGAGGGTCCGCGCGGGAGCCCCATCGGAGGTACGGCGTACTCCTGCTCGTCCGCGAGCGCCAGCAGGAACCTGCTCGTGGCCAGCACGCTCACCCGCGGGCAGGAACGCAGGAGTCGGCCGACTGCCGGAGCGCCGTCGACCACCTGCTCGAAGTTGTCCAGCACCAGCAGCATTCGCTGGTCACCGACGTGGTGCGCGAGCGCGTCGTCGGCCGGGCCCTCGCCATCGAGGGGAATCTGCAGCACGCGGGCGATCGCGGGCACGACGTTCTCGGCCTCGGTCACCTGGGTCAGGTCGATGAAGTAGACACCGTGCGGGAAGGTATCTCGCAGTCCGAGGGCCACCGCACCCGCGAGCCGGGTCTTTCCGGCCCCTCCAGGCCCGGTGACCGTGACCAGTCGCACCTCAGAGCTGTTGAGGAGGTCGTGCAGCTCGCGAAGCTCCTGGACCCTTCCCACCAGGGCGGCCGCGGGATGAGGGACGTTGGTCGGCGGGCGGAGGGAGTTCAGCGGCGGGAACTGCTGGGGCAGCCCGTCGATGTCGAGCTGCAGCAGGTGCTCCGGCTCGGGCAGGTCCTTGAGCCGGTGCTCACCGAGGTCTCGCACGCTCACTCCGCCGGGAAGGTGGTCGGCGACGAGGTCGCGCAGTCGTTCGGAGATCACCACCTGACCACCGTGCCCGGCGCTGCAGATCCGGGCCGCGCGGTGCACGTCCATCCCCACGTAGTTGTCTTCGACGATGATGGGCTCACCGACATGCAGCCCCATGCGCACCCGGACCGGCTCACCGTGTGGCCACGGATGGGCGTCCAGTGCCCGTTGGGCGTCCGCCGCGGCCGCCACCGCCTCGCGCGGTGAGGAGAAGCTCACGAAGAACGCGTCACCCTCCGTGTCCACCTCGTGCCCGTTGTGGGCTGTGAAGCAGTCGCGCAGCAGCTGGTGGTGGGTGACCAGGACGCGGCTGTAGTCGTCACCCAGCCGGTGCAGCAGCTTCGTGGAGCCCTCGATATCGGTGAACATGAAGGTGACGACGCCCTCTGGAAGTGGACTCTGGGGCGCGCTCGACAGCTTGCCGATCGTCACGACCTTCACGATAGGCCCGCTGCAGCCTTCCGGTACGCCAGATGGCAAGCTTTCACGACCCGCCGAGCGCCAGGACTCAGGCGCTGGTCTCTTCCATGACTTCGACGGTCAAGTTCGGCCACCGCGCCAGCCTGCTCACCTCAGACGCCGATGGAGGCTTGGTTGCACGTACTGCTCGATCGGGCGTGAAACGAACGGTGGTTCCCGTAGTGCCGTCGTCAGCAATCGGAACCAGGTCGGTGACCGGAATGCCGTGCTCGTAGCACTGGGTCCATGCCCCGTTCCCACGGCGGTTGGTGTGGACAAGCCGCTGACTGAGCGCAGCGACGACAGACATGCCTCGGCGTGGATGACCATCAGGCAGTGCCTCCGCCGCAGGAGAGTCGAAGAAGCGCAGGTCCTTGGTTGCCATGACGGGCTTCTTGATCGGGTTGCCGTCTGCGTCGAGACGAGTGTCGGTTCCTCGCCCGTTGTCCGCGACTGAGACGGAGCCGTCGGCGTGCAGCGTGACAGTGCAGTGCCCAGACGCAGTGCTGACGGCCTCGTCGGCCGGATAGGCGATGACCTCGAGAATCAGGTGCAGGACACCGCCCGGTGCGAACAGTGTCGGGTGATCGCGGATTTCCGAAAGATGCTCAGCGTCCACGGTGCTCGCCCAGTCGTGGGTCGTGTTTCGCCACTGCAGCGTCGGCTCGTCCACTCGCAGATCGTCCCAGATCGACGCCGCATCTTCAGACGACTCTCGGATGTGCAGCCCATCCGCATCGCCTCCCGTAGACCACGGTGCGCCGCACCACCGGCCCTCGGGCGTGTCGGTGACGTTCCGACGGCGGGGCGTGAGAGAACAAGCACGAAGATGGGTACCGACGGACCGGGAGAATTCACATGAGCAACATCGACGTGCCGCGCTTGCAAGTACGACCGGCGATCGACGACGACCACGAGTGGCTGTACGACTTGCACGAGAAAGCGCATCGCGAACTGGTCGAGCGTGCGTATGGGCCCTGGGAGACGGAGCAGCAACGCGGCTTCTTCGCCCCACTGGTCAACGACCATGACGTATTCGTCCTGACGGACGGCGAGGCTCTGGTCGGTGCCGTGTACTTGGGCAGCCGGGATGGCGACGTGTGGCTTGAGCTCGTGGAGGTTCTCCCGGAGTTACAGCGACGGGGGTACGGCAGGAGCGCGCTGCGCTGGGTCGTTGCCCGCGCAAGCGAACAGGGCGCCGGGTGCCTGCTCCAGGTTCATCGTGTGAACGAAGATGCTCGCCGGCTATACACGTCCGAGGGATTCACCGACGCAGGGGACACCGAGACCCACCACTTGCTGCGCAAGGCCCCACAGGACTGAACGCCCCGTTGCCTCGCCCAATGAACCGACTACTTGGGTGCGAGCGATCGTGCGTAGGTGAGGCCGTGGTGCACCCAGCGCCGCAGCTCGTCGTCGGTCTCGAGCACCTCGACGTCCACGCGCAGCCAGCCGTCCATCTCTCGGCCCCGCATCTCGAAACGGCGCACGTGCTGCTGATCGACCAAGGACTCAGCCTGGCCCGGATCGATACGCAGTAGTAGGCCGCCCTGGCTACTGGCACTGACCGCCATATTCCCGTTCACAAGGAAGGCGAGCCCTCCGAACATGCGCTTCTCGCTCAGGCCAGACTCACCCTGAACGACTTCCCGGATCCGGTTCGCAAGCTCGTCGTCGTACGCCATATCGGCAGTATGGCGCGGAACGCGGGCAACAGGTCCTACACGACCGAAGCCCGTGGGGAGCGGATGCGCTGTCGCCCGTGGTCCGCCTGCGTGGCGCTGCCCGTCCGGAGCCTTCTCTGATCCCGGTAGCGGTCGACGCTGAAGTCCGGCACCGTCCAGATCACCTTCCGGAGGAACACGATGACGGCGGCGATGTCGTGGAAGACAGCGGGAAGGGAAGCCTTCTCGAGACGCATCACGTCCAGGCCCGCACGTCGAGCTCACGCATGCTGCCCTGACCGACCTGCTGGGACAGGTAGGTGCCTCCCGGACTCATGACGTGGGCGATGCGGTCCCAGGGGTTCCGGGCGCGGCCGTCGAGGTGCGGTGGCGATGGTGCCGACCGTGGCGGCCAACCGGCATGGCGCAGTAACCCGGGGATCGGCATGCGGGACCGTGTCGGGGATGGGCAGGTCGCGGCGGCGTGGTGACGTGGTGGGCCTGGTCCTGCCCGAGGTGGGCGCGGGTGGCGGCCGGGCGTCGGTGGGCCGGGGTTATTCGCGGGGTTGTCGTTCTCGGACAGGTTGTCGCTCGGGGTCGAGGGTCGATGGCGGGATGAACTCCGGTCTTCGGTCGATCGGGTTGATCCGGATCTCCCAGCCGGTGGTGTGGATGACGGTGTGGTGGGTGCGGCAGAGCAGGACCAGGTTGTCGAGGTCGGTGCCGCCGCCGTCGACCCAGTGGACGATGTGGTGGGCGTCGCAGGCGATGGGGGGCCGGCGGCAGCCGGGGAAGGCGCAGTGCCAGTCGCGGGTGACCAGCGCGTTCCAGAGCGCGGTGGACACCAGTCGGCGCAGGCGGCCGAGGTCGAGGACCTCGCTGTGGGTGCCCAGCACGGTCGGGATGACGTCGGCGTCGCACGCGAGCCGGCGGACCACGGAGGCGGGCAGCCGGTCGCCGGTGTCGAGCAGGGCGACGCCGAGGCCGGCGACCAGGTCGGCCAGGTCCATGGTCAGGGTGAGCCGGGGCTTGGCGCCGTGGCACTGCGGCAGCACGTCGGTGTCGAGGAGACGCTGGCAGCCCTCGACCAGCGCGTCGAGGAAGCGGGCGCCGTGGTCTCGGGGGTCCTGGCCGTCGTGGGCGCACCCGGTGACCGGGCAGTCGGCCGAGCCGCCGCAGGCGCCGGGCGTGGTGGGGGCGGGCGCGGCAAGCGGCCAGAGCGCGGTCTTGATCACCGCGGCGTCCTCGACCGTGGTGCGGCCCTTGATCTTGACCCCGCCGGCGCCGTCCTCGGTGATGGAGAGGAACCGGTTCAGGTGCGCTGCGCGCTCGAGTCGCCGCAGCTTTCGTTCCTCGCGGCGCTCATGGCCTTCTGGGTCGATGATCTCGATCAGGTGCTCGGCTGCGGTCGCCAGGTCGGTGGCGTCCAGGCTGCGAGCCTCGCGCAGCAGGCGGGCCTCGGCGCGGGCACGCAACGAGGCCTTGACCGGGAGGGTCGTGATCGCGCGGGTGATCACCTCGGCCTGCTTGCGGCTGATCCGGGCATCGGCCAACGCCTGGGCCGTGCGGGTGCAGTCGCCCTCCAGGGCGGCCGCGAGCTTGACCGCCGCCGGGCCCGTTCCCTTGGTGCCCCCGGCGACCGCGGTGATGTAGTCCCGGGTGGCCGACCACTGCTCGGTCTTGGCGGCATCGGTGGCATCGATCTCGCGGATCACCGCGAGCTGCACGGCGTCCAGCGTCGACCGGAGAGCCTCCAGCTGGGCGAAGGTGTCCAACAAGGTGGCGGCGGGTTTCGCCGCCCACAGCTCCTCGCGCAGTGCCAGCACCTCGCCGCGCGCCGCCTCGACCACCGCGGCCGGGCCGGCCGGTGGCGGAGCGAGGGTGCTGGTCATGGCACCGACGCTACGGATCACCACCGACGATTCCGCGCTCAGATCCCGCCATTCGAGACACTAATCGAACAAAGTTCGATAAGTGAGAGTCTCTGATCGCCACGCACCTCGAGACAAGTGTCCAGCCCGCCTGCCTCACGGTTCGTGGCGCTTCCGTGGACGTCGATCTTGGGGCTGCCAGTCGTCAGGTCTCGAGCGCCAGGAACAAGCTGAGGATGATGCGAGGTGTCCGCATGTCGATCACTCGCTCGAGATGGGTGACAACGCACGGTCGCCGTGGATGTCGATGACTCTCATCGCCACCGTGCGACCGTCGTCCCTTGGTGGCTAGGGTCGGATGGCCCCAATCCGGTGGCGCCTCCGGGGGTAGCATCAGTGGCGTAGGCCCTGCACGGGGAGGCACGTGATCGACTTCCAGTTCGCCTACGACGGGTTCGTGCCCGCCCAGGAAGGGCTGCGGGAGGCGCTCACGTCGACCGGCAACGGCTACTTCTGCACGCGGGGCTGCGCGGAGTGGGAGGACGCGGACGGCACGCACTACCCCGGCACGTACGCGCACGGGATCTACAACAGGCGGACGACCGTCATGGGCATCCACCCGGTGCCCAACGAGGACCTCGTCAACCTCCCGAACTGGCTCTTGCTGAAGCTCCGCATCGAGGGAGACGAGCCGTTCCGCCTCGCCGACGTCGAGCTCCTCTCCTACCGGCATGCTTATGACTTCCGCAACGCGCTGGTGGTCCGCGAGCTGAGCTTCCGCGATGGGGACGGCCGGGAGACCAGCCTGCGCAGCCGCCGCTTCGTCAGCATGCACCGCATGCACCAGGCGGCGATCGCCTGGGACCTCACGCCGCAGAACTGGTCCGGCAGGGTCGAGGTCGTCTCGGCGCTCGACGGCCGGGTGGTCAACAAGGGCGTCGCCCGCTACCGCCACCTCGAGGGCCGCCACCTCGACCCGCAGGGCCCGCGGATCGAGGGCAGCGACGTGATCGCGCTCAAGACGCGCACCCGCCAGTCGCGCATCGAGATCGCCGAGGCCGCGCGCACGCGCGTCTTCCGTGGCGGCGAGGAGCTCGACGTCGCACGCACCACCTACCAGACGGAGGACTACGTCCAGCAGGTGCTGGCGCTCGAGCTCGAGGAGGGTACGACCGTCCGGGTGGAGAAGAGCGTCGCGCTCTACAGCTCGCGCGACCGCGGCATCAGCGAGCCGCTGGAGGCGGCAGTCAAGAGCGCGGCCCGGTATCCCACCTTCGACACGGCGCTCGTGGGCCAGGCGGGCGCCTGGGACGAGCTCTGGGAGGTCTGCGACGTCGAGCTCCCGCGCGAGGAACGCGTCCAGTTCCTGCTGCGCTTCCACACCGCGCACCTGCTGCAGGTGTGCTCGCGGCAGACCGCCCACCACGACGCCGGCGTCCCCGCACGCGGCCTCAACGGCGAGGCATATCGCGGGCACGTCTTCTGGGACGAGCTCTTCGTCTACCCCTTCCTCAACTGCCGGCTGCCGCAGATCACGCGCGGACTGCTCCTGTACCGCTACCGGCGGATCGCCGAGGCTCGGGAGGCGGCGCGCGAGTCCGGCTACCGCGGGGCGATGTACCCGTGGCAGAGCGGCAGCGACGGCCAGGAGGAGACCCAGACCATCCACCTCAACCCGCTGTCGGGGAAGTGGGAGCCGGACCTCAGCCGCAACCAGCGCCACGTCGGCGCGGCGATCTTCTACACCGTCTGGCACTACCACCTCGTGACGAACGAGCTCGACTTCCTACGCGACTGCGGCGCCGAGATGATGCTGGAGATCGCACGCTTCTGGGCCTCGATCGCGCACCACAACCCCGAGCGCGACCGCTGGGAGATCCACGGCGTGATGGGCCCGGACGAGTTCCACGAGAAGTACCCGGGCGCCACCGAGGGAGGCCTGCGCAACAACGCCTACACGAACGTCATGGCGGCCTGGATCGCCGAGACCGCACAGCGGGTCCTCGAGCTCCTGCCGGCGAGCCGCCGCGACGCGCTGCGGATGCGTATCGGACTGACCGACGAGGAGATCCACACGTGGCAGGAGATGAGCCGCCGGATGTTCGTCCCGTTCCACGCGGACGGGGTCATCAGTCAGTTCGAGGGCTACGAGGACCTCGAGGAGCTCGACTGGGACGGCCTGCGGGCCCGCTACGGCAACATCCAGCGGCTCGACCGGATCCTGCGGGCGGAGGGCGACGACCCCAACCGCTACAAGGCGGCCAAGCAGGCCGACACGCTCATGCTCTTCTACCTGTTCCCCGATGCCGAGCTGAAGCGGCTCTTCGCCCAGCTCGGGTACGAGCTCTCGCCCGAGCTCGTCCGCAGGACGATCGAGTACTACGACAGGCGGACGTCTCACGGCTCGACGCTGAGCCTCATCGTCCATGCCGGCGTCGTGGCGGGCATCGACGCCGAGAGCTCGTGGAAGCGGTTCCTCGTCGCGCTGCACAGCGACGTCGGCGACATCCAGGGCGGCACGACCCCGGAGGGCATCCACACGGGCGTGATGGCCGGGACCCTCGACCTCGTCCAGCGGATCTACCTCGGCACGGAGGTCCGCGAGGGCGTCGTCTTCTTCGAGCCGAGACTGCGCGAGCGGCTCGACGGCCTCTCGCTCCTGATGCAGTTCCGCGGCACCCCGATCAGAGTGGGAATCGAAGGGAGCGAGCTCACCGTCGAGGCCTTGACGGAGGGGTTCAGCCAGCCCGTCAGGATCGGCGTCGGGGACGACGTCCGCGAGCTCACCGCGGGCGAGCGGTGCACGTTCACCCTCGGGTCACGGGTCGGCATCGCGTAGCGTCTGACCCATGAAGGCGGGATTCCGGGGGGCCATCTTCGACGTGGACGGCGTGCTCGTCGACTCACCCCACGAGCGCGCCTGGCGCGACACGCTGCAGGAGCTGATGGAGACGCGCTGGAGCGACATCCGCTCGGATTCCGAGTACGCCCCGGACCGGTTCACCTCGCGCGTCTACCAGGACGTCGTGTCGGGCAAGCCGCGCCTGAGCGGGGCCCGGGCCGTGCTCGACCACTTCGACGTGCCTGACGCCGGAACGAGGGCCGCGGAGTACGCCGAGCGCAAGCAGGAGCGGGTGCTCGAGCTCATCCGGGCGGGCGAGTTCGAGCCCTTCCAGGACGCGCTGCGGTTCGTGCTCGCCGTGTCCGACCGCGGGCTGCGGATCGCGGCGGCGTCGTCGTCGAAGAACGCCAGACTGATGCTCGAGCAGATCCGTGTCGACGCCACGGACCGCAGGCTGCGCGACGTCTTCGCGGCGGACCTCTCGGGACGCGACTTCGCGCGCGGCAAACCGGACCCGGAGATCTTCCTGTCCGCCGGTGAGGCCCTGGGCCTCGCGCCCGGCGAGTGCTTCGTGGTCGAGGACGCCGTCGCGGGTGTCGCGGCCGCCAAGGCGGGCGGCATGGCGGCGCTCGGCGTGGCGCGGGCGGACGACTCCGGGCTGTTGACGGCGGCGGGAGCGGACCTCGTCGTCACGACGCTCGACGACGTCGACCTCGATGGCCTCGCCGAGGGCCGGCTGGCGATCCGGTCCGGCTCGCCGGGGTAGCAAAACCGGACTTCGGCGGCGTTCGAGGCCACGGTGACCTCATCGCCGAGGAACCTCCGAGAATCAACAACGCCGCCCCGTGAACCCGTTTCCGGGCCACGCGACGGCGTCGTCGGGACTTTCGTCTCTCAGGCTACGGATTTGCTCCGTAGCCCGTGAATGGCGGTGGCGGTGGGATTTGAACCCACGGAGGGCGTGAACCCTCACACGCTTTCGAGGCGTGCTCCTTAGGCCGCTCGGACACGCCACCGCCGAAGAGGGTACTAGACCTCGGCGGTCCGTCCGAAATCGGCCTATCCCCCGGGACGTGGACCGGACCGGTCACCAGAGCCAGACATCGTCGACCCAGGTGATCTGTCCGGTGCGCAGCGTGGGTGCTCCCGCCAGACCGATCCGCAGGGCGCTCGCCCCGGCCGGCACCGTGACGTCGCCGGCCAGCTGCCCGGCGAGGGCCGTGACCGAGACCGGTGACGTGCCGACGACCGAGCCTGTCTTGTCCAGGAACGACACCGACACCGACGGCGACGTACCGGTGAAGGACAGGGCGAGGTCGTAGCGGTCGCCTGGTGCCACGCTGATCGGGGCCGAGGTCCAGCCGGCGGCACCGAGCAGTCCGCCCTGGAGGCCGCCTTGGAGCCCGACTGCCGCCTTGCCGTCGCTGGCGTGGGCGCCGCTGGTGTCGTACGTCGTGCCCGACCCGCCGCGCCACGCATCCGGCGCCGAGCCGTTGCTGGACTGCTCGAACGAGCCGTTGGTGACCTTGTTGCCGCGCACCGTGATGGTCCGGGTCAGGGTGTTGTCCGACTCGTCGTTCTCGGCAACCACATCCTGGGGGTCGACCAGGGCACTGACCTTGCGGTCGCCCTTGACCTGGCGGGTGTCCCACGCCGCCGAGACGGTGACCGACTCACCGGCGGCGATGTCCACCGGATCCGTCGTCGCGATCAGCGACCCACCGTCGTCGAAGCGCACCACCACACCGGAGGCCGGGGCGTCGCCGTCGTTGGCCACGGTGGCGCTGAGCGAGGTCTCCTTCGGCCTGTCCTGGCTGGCCGCCAGGTCGGTCGGCCTCAGGTTCGGCTTCTTCTCCTCGGTCCCGCCGCCCTGGGGGTGCACGTTGAAGTAGAAGACCTGGCCGGCCTCGACGAGCCTCGGGTCGGTGGTGTTCGCCTCGGTCTGCGGGATGCCCCGCGCCGCGATGGCTGCGTTGCGGGCGGCGTACTCGGCGTGCAGGTAGTCACCCGCGCGGAACAGCTCACCGGCCTTGGCGCGCCACGACTTCATCCCGGCGAAGTCGGCCTCCCAGCCCGCGGTAGGGGTGGTCCGACCGGCGGCGGCCTGGTCGGCCAGCCGGTCGGACAGCGCGTCCTGCGCGGCGATGAGGTACTCCGCGACGTGGCCGCGCTGCAGGTTGTCCTGGTCCTCGACCTCGTAGGGCCGGTAGGACATGGCGTACGTCGTCGGGGCCGCCGAGACGTCGTACATCCAGCCCAGACCCGACCAGTAGCACTCCCACTCGCCGGCGTTCGGGGACCCCGCGGGGCACCGGTCGACGCCGTACGAGCCGTCGTGCGGGTGGGACAGGCCGAGGTTGTGCGCCGCCTCGTGCTCGATCGTGTAGCTGAACCCGCCGCCGGAGTCCTGGGTCGGCAGCGAGGCGTCGGTCATCGACCGCTTGGCGCCGGGCTCGTCGCCCGACTGCACGCCCGGGTAGCTCGCCGCCGATGACTTGAACCGGTCGTTGACGTTGTTCATCACGCCCCACGCCTCACCGTCCTCGGTGCCCACGGCGATGCCGCCGACGATCGCCGGGAGCGCCCAGGTGTAGGCCTTCTCGAAGACCATGTTGATCGACGGGATCGTGTTGACCCCCTCGACGTGGTCGGCGATGCCCTTGCGGTGGGCGTCGACGAAGTCGCGGAACATCTCGTGGTTGACCGAGTCGTCGTAGGAGAGGCCGGTCAGACCACTGGCCTTCGCCTTCTCCACGGCGTTCGACACCGCGGTGAGGTCGACGTCGGCGTCCCCGTAGTGCGCGTGCTCGTGCTCACCGCCGTACAGCGGCTCGGGCGCCAGCTCGACCCCGGTGGCCGAGCTCTCCACGTGGTACTCCGGCGCCGGCAGGTCCGCGGTCTTCGGCGAGGTGTCGAGCACCTCACCGGTCGGCTGGTTGTTCGTCGGGTCGTAGAGCGGGATGACCTCGTTCTTGCGACCCACCCAGCGGGCGTACGGCGTCGCGGAGGAGAGCCACCGCAGGGTGTCGTCCTGCTGCCTGCCGCCGGAGACGTCACCGATCTTGTACAGCTTGTCGGGGTCGGTCCACCAGGTGCCGTACCAGGGCGCGTTGGTGAGCTGGCCGTTCACCCACTGCGGCCGGGAGTAGAAGTCGGTCCAGTTCGAGACCGCGAGCCAGTAGACGTCGCCACGCGGGATGGGGCGGTACAGGTACCCCGCCGTCGAGCGGAAGAACAGGCCGTAGGCGACGTCTCGTCCGAGCCGCGGCATCATCCGGCACGGCGTGTTGTCGTTGTACGGCAGGTCCATGCCGTCGACCTGCGTCCCCTCGGTCTTGCAGGTGTCGCCGTCCTGCTGCCAGACCGGGTCGGCGTCGTACTGCCACACCGGCGGGTCGCCGTGCGGGTAGTCCGAGGACATGCCCAGGCCCCTGCCGGCCCAGGAGGCGGCCTCGTAGTCGTTCGGCGCCGCGCCGAGGTCGACGAAGTGGAACCGGTAGCGGCCGCCCCACGTGCGGGCGAAGTCGACGCCGTCCCAGTCACCGGTGTCCGGGTCGGTGATCCGCCACGAGCCGCCGTCCTCGACCGCCTTGGGAACGATCTGGCCGTCGACCACCTTGTCCGTGCCGTAGGTGTGGTACGCGTTCGGACGGAAGTAGTCCTCGGCGTAGTCGGGGGTGAAGGTGTCGAGGAAGAAGAACGACGATCCCTTGTTGAGCCCCTGCGGCATCCGGTCGAGGTTGAGCCCGTCCCGGTCGTAGTAGGGGTCGCGGTACGCCGACCGGTCGGGCTGGATCACCGACGGGTCGGCACACCCACCGGTCTCGACGTCGGTGAAGGCGCAGTCCCACCTGTCGTCGAAGCGGGACTCGAAGATCCAGTCCTCCACGGCGTAAGCGTCGACCAGGTCGGTCTTGGTCGGGTCGGTCACGGCGTACGACGGGTCGCCGCCCTTGGCGAGGACGCGGTACTTGCCGAACGCCGCGTCGTACTTGACCTGGTTCTGGGTCCGGCCCGCACCCGCGTGGTAGGGCTGCGCCTGCGCCGTGTTGTCCGCGGCCACCTCGAACAGCGCCTTGGCGTACTCGTCGGAGGCGGTGAGCACGTGGACGTCGTAGTTGTAGGTGATCCCCAGGAAGTACGGGTCGCTGCTGCGGTGGTCCTTGTTCCAGTTCAGGAGCCCGGCACCGGTCTGGGTCAGCTCGCCGCTGAAGTCGCTCTTGGTCGAGACGGTGGGCCGGTACTTCTCGGGTGTCCACTGCTTCAGCTCGGCCACCTCCTGTGCCGTCGGCTTGCGGCCCACGAACACGACGTTGAGGGGGTAGTCCACGACCAGCTCGTCCTCGACGGCCTTGCGGCTCTCGGGGTACTTCAGGCCCGCCGGGACCTCCGTCGCCTCCAGGGTCGCCGTGCCGTCGTACGAAGCGCCCGCCGTGAGGTACGGCACCACCTGGACGGTGTAGTCACCAGGTGCCGCCGTCCCGAGGTCGACGCTCTCCTCGGTGGTCCCACCGGCCGCGCTCTTCCCGGCGAGCTCGCCGTGCGCGTCGTAGACGTAGAGGTCGAAGTCGTCGGTGCTCGACGCCCAGCTGATGTCGATGCTCACCGAGCCCTGGTGGCTGTCCCAGTAGTCAGCGGGGATGCTGAGCGTCACCGCGTGCTCGTCGCACGTGGCTGCGGTGCACGTCGACGGGTCGGCCACCGTCCCTGTGTAAGGGCCGCCGGTCCAGCTGACCGAGCTCGGGCCCTCCGTGGACGGCGACAGGGTGGTGCTCGAGGGGGTGGAGGCCCCGGCCCCCGGAGCGAACGAGGCCGCGGCGGCCATGGCCGCGAGCAGAAGGGCAGACGCAGACGCGATGGCACGACGCATGAGGGTTTCCGATCCCGAGAGCAGGGTCCCTGGGATCAGGGGTCGACAGGCTGCCCTCCCGTGACTGGTTTTCCCCTCCGGGAAGCGGAGCGAAACCGGACAGGACGGCCTGGTCTGGACGTTCGGGAGGTTTTGACCAGAAGGGTCGGCTCAGCCGAGGGTCGGCTCAGCCAGAGGGGTCGGCTCAGTCGGAGGCGTCGGGGCGCCGGTGCGTGGCGAAGAACTCCTGCAGCAGGAACGTGCACTCGTCGGCGAGCACCCCGGTGACCACCTCGGGGCGGTGGTTGAGCCGCCGGTCGCGTACGACGTCCCAGAGCGACCCGACCGCTCCGGCCTTGTCGTCGTACGCGCCGTACACGAGCCGCTCCACCCGCGACAGCACGGTCGCCCCGGCGCACATCGTGCACGGCTCCAGCGTCACGACCAGCGTGCAGCCGTCGAGCCGCCACTCGCCGCGGGCCGCAGCGGCCTGTCGCAGGGCGACGATCTCGGCGTGCGCGGTGGGGTCGCCGACGGCCTCACGTTCGTTGTGGCCGCGCCCGATGACGGTCCCGTCCCGGTCGAGTACGACGGCCCCGATCGGGACGTCACCGGTGGTGAGGGCTGCACGCGCCTCGTCGAGGGCCTGCAGCATCGGCGCGACCCAGGCGTCGTACGCGTCCATCAGGGTGCCGCGACCCCTAGCGCGTCGCTGAACTGGGCGCCGAACCCGATCTTGTCCGCGATGTCGCCCAGCATCTCGTCCGGGTAGAGCTCGATGTCGTCGAGGAGCGCACCCATGTCCATGGCGCCGATCCCCAGGTCGTCGACGATGGCCAGGTCGCCGGCGGGAGCCTGGTCGTCCTCGTCGTCGGGCAGGGGCAGCTCGAGCACCTCGACGGCCGAGCGGGCGATCGGCCAGTCGGTGGCGGCCGTGATGTCAGAGAGCAGGACCCTGGTGCGTGCCCCGAGCACGCGGACCAGGATGAAGAAGTCCTCGTCGACCGAGACCAGGCCGAGCGACCCACCGTCTCCGGGCCAGCGCCGCAGCTCGCGGGCGAACGCGTCGATGTCCTCGAGCGTGTCCTCGGAGAGGGGTTCGACCTGCCAGACCCCCTCTTCCCGGTAGGCCACGAGCGCGAAGTCCACACCTTCGGCGTTCACTTCGGCTTGGTCAGACATACTGCCCTCCCTGCTCGGTCACGCTACAAGTCGTGCGTCGTACTCCTCGGTCGTTGATACCACCATCGATGGTGTCAGAGGGACCGCGCTCGCACCAGCCAGCACAGATCGCCTAGGTTTGGCAACATGCGCATTCACGTTGCCGACCACCCGCTGATCGCCCACAAGCTGACCACCTTGCGAGACGAGCGGACGGACTCGCCCACGTTCCGCCGTCTCGCAGACGAGCTGGTCACGCTCCTCGCCTACGAGGCGACCCGCGACGTGCGCGTGGAGAAGGTCACCGTGCAGACCCCCGTGGCCGAGGCCGAGGGGATCAAGCTGGCCAGCCCCAAGCCCCTCGTGGTGCCGATCCTGCGCGCGGGGCTCGGCATGCTCGACGGCATGATGCGCCTGCTCCCGACGGCGGAGGTGGGCTTCCTGGGCATGGTGCGCAACGAGGAGACGCTCGAGGCGTCGACGTACGCCGAGCGGCTTCCCGACGACCTGTCGGGGCGCCAGTGCTTCGTGCTCGACCCGATGCTGGCCACCGGCGGCACGCTCGCTGCGGCGATCCGCTTCCTCACCGACCGCGGCGCCGACCACATCACTGCCATCTGCCTGCTCTCGGCCCCCGAAGGGTGCGAGCGGGTCGAGAAGGACCTCGCCGGGCTGGACGTTCCGGTGACCGTCGTGACCGCGGGGATGGACGCCCGGCTCAACGAGAAGGGCTACATCGTCCCGGGGCTCGGCGACGCCGGCGACCGCCTCTACGGCATCGCGGGCTGACGCCACGAGCCACGCGTCACCCCCGGCCGTGCGGCCGGGGGTCGCGGGTCACACGTCGAAGATCTGGACCGTTCCCGTGGCGATGAGCACCATGATGACGATGACCAGGATCCCGAGGACGGCGTAGCCGACGCCCTTGGACTTGGTCTCTTCCTCGGGCTCAGGCGCGTCGTACTTGCCAGGCATTGCATGACCTCCAGCCATGACGGCGAATCATTGAGGCCCTCCCGACGCGGGAGTCTACCCACCCCGCCGTACACAGAGCCCGCCGGTTACCCGTGAGTCCGGTCATACCGCAGCGGCCCCTCACAGCGACTTCACCGCGCTGAGCAGCTTGCCGAGCGAGTCCTTGGCGTCGCCGAAGAGCAGCGTCGTCTTGGGGTCGAAGAGCAGCTCGTTCTCGATGCCGGCGAACCCGGGGCGCATGGACCGCTTCATGAAGACGATCTGCCTCGCCTCGTCCGCGTTGAGGATCGGCATGCCGTAGATCGGCGCACCCGGGGTGGTCTTGGCCGCGGGGTTCACGACGTCGTTCGCGCCGACGACGAGGACCACGTCGGTCTGCTTGAACTCGCTGTTGATGTCGTCCATCTCCTTGAGCTGCTCGTAGGGCACCTGGGCCTCCGCGAGCAGCACGTTCATGTGGCCCGGCATGCGCCCGGCCACGGGATGGATCGCGTAGTCCACCTTGATCCCACGGGCGCCGAGCACGTCGACGAGCTCGCGCAGCGTGTGCTGCGCCTGGGCGACGGCAAGGCCGTACCCGGGCACGATGATCACCTTGTCGGCGTAGCCGAGGAGGATCGCGACGTCCTCGGGACCACCCGACCTGACGGGACGGTCGGACGCCTCACCCGCGCCCAGGGTCGAGCCGCCCTTCAGCGCGCCGAAGAGGATGTTGCCGACCGAGCGCCCCATGGCGCCTGCCATCAGCAGGGTCAGGAACGTACCGGAGGCACCCACCAGGGTTCCTCCGACGAGCAGCACGGTGTTCTCGAGGATGTAGCCGCTTGCCGCGACCGCGAGGCCGGTGCCGGCGTTCAGCAGGCTGATCACGATGGGTACGTCGGCCCCGCCGACCGGCAGCACGAGCAGCAGACCGAGCCCGAGGCCGAGCAGCATGAGCACGATGCCGACGGCCATCGAGGGCTCGGCGACCGTCATCACCGAGAGCACGACGGCCGCGAGGATGCCTCCACCGAACAGGATCGGCAGACCGGGGAAGACCACCGGCCGCGACGTCATCAGCTCCTGCAGCTTGGCGAAGGTGACGACCGAGCCCGAGAAGGTGATGGACCCGACGACCACGGTGAAGGCGGTCGCCACCAGCGCGAACGTGGCCACGTCCTCCTCGCCGACCATGTCGCGGAGCTCGAGCAGTGCGACCAGCGCCGCGGCACCGCCGCCGACGCCGTTGAAGAGCGCGACCAGCTGCGGCATCTGGGTCATCTGCACGCGCTGTGCACCGAGCACGCCGGCCACCGTGCCCAGAGCGATGGCAACGAGGATCAGGAGCACGTGGTCCAGGTCGGCGTAGAAGAAGACGACCGTGACCGCGACAACCGCGCCGACGGCGCCGACCAGGTTGCCCGCACGGGCATGCCTGGGCGACGAGAGGCCCTTGAGGGCGAGGATGAAGCAGACAGCGGCAGCGAGGTAGACCAGCTGCACCCACACAGGAGTCCCGCTCATGCGCCCGCCCCGTCCTGCTCGACCTTCACCGGCTTGGCCTTCTTGCGCGTGAACATCTGCAGCATCCGGTCGGTGACCACGAACCCGCCCACCATGTTGACCGTCGCCAGCACGACGGCCACCAGGCCGACCACCAGCGCGACCGTGCTCTCGGCGTAGCCGGTGACCAGGATCGCGCCCACCAGGATGATCCCGTGGATCGCGTTCGCGCCGGACATCAGCGGTGTGTGCAGCGTCGAGGACACCTTGGAGATCACCTCGATGCCGACGAAGACGCTGAGCACGAAGATCGTCAGCCAGACGACGGCCTCACTCATGACTGCTCTCCTTCCAGGAGTGCCCGGGTTGGCTCGTGGCAGATCTGCCCGTCGCGCGTGACGCAGGACCCGGCGACGATCTCGTCGTCGAAGTCCGGGGCGAAGGCGCCGTCGACGGTCATCAGCGTGACCAGGTTGACGACGTTCTGCGCGTAGAGCTTCGACGCCGGGCCCGGCATCTGGCTCGGCACGTTCGCGCCGCCCCAGACCTGGGCCTCACCGATGCGGATCACCTCGCCGGGGACGGACCCCTCGACGTTTCCACCGGTCTCCGCGGCGAGGTCCACGACCACCGATCCGGGCTTCATCCCTTCCACCATCTGCTTGGTGACCAGGAGCGGCGCCTGCCGGCCCGGCACGGCCGCCGTGGTGATCAGGGCGTCGGCAGCGGCGATGTACGGCGCGAGCATGTCCCGCTGCCGCTGCGCGCGGTCCTCGGTCATCTCTCGCGCGTAGCCGCCCGCGCCTTCCAGCGTCTCGAGCTCGAGGTCGATGGCCTGCGCGCCCATGGACCTGATCTCCTCGGCGGCGGCCGCACGCACGTCGTACGCCTTGACCACCGCGCCCAGGCGCTTGGCGGTGGCGATCGCCTGCAGGCCGGCGACTCCGGCGCCGAGCACGACGACCTCGGCCGGCGGCACCGTCCCGGCGGCGGTCATGTTGAGCGGGAAGAACCGACGCAGCATGCCCGCGGCGACGATGGCGCACCGGTACCCGGCGACCAGCGCCTGCGAGGAGAGCGCGTCCATCGACTGTGCTCGAGAGATGCGGGGCACCAGCTCCATGGCGAACGCCGTGACGCCGGTGTCGCGCAGGTCGGCGACCAGGTCCTGCGACTGCGCGGTCGGCAGGAACGACAGCGTCGACGTCCCGCGGGCGAGTCGACGCACCGCAAGCGGGTCGAGCGGTTGCACGGAGACGACCAGGTCGGCGCCCGTGAAGGCGTCCGCGGTCACCTCCGCACCGGCGTCGACGTACTCGTCGTCCGCGTGCAGCGAACCGGCGCCGGCGCCTGGTTCGACGGCGACGGTGTACCCGAGGACGGTCAGCTTTCCGACCAGCTCGGGAACCATCGCGACGCGGGCCTCGCCCTGGCGGGTCTCCTTGGCTACAGCGATCTTCACGCTTGTGAAACTAGAGCACCCGGCAACCCTGGTCGTGCAGTTTGTGACGAAGATCAACCACGTGTCTCACGATGCGTTCACCCTCACTGCGGTTGGTCGTCGACCTGGACGTCGAACTTGACGTTGTCCCCCTCCACCGAGGTGACCGTGAGCGTGACGCCGTACTCCTGGCCGTCCTTGGTGACGAGAGTGCAGCGGACCTCGGCGTCGAGCGCGCCCTCCAGGTCGCCGGGACAGTCGACGGACTCCGGACGCTGACCCACCTGCTCCTCGAGCCGGTCGCTCACCACACCTTCGAGCGGCTACCGATACTCGGGGTTCTGGTAGTCGAAGCGGGCCCCTGCGTCCCACTCGGACCGCTGGTTGCCGTACGCCGGGATGCCCCCGGCCTCCTTGAGCATCTTCGCGAGGTGCAGCAGGTTCCAGGTCATGAAGGTCGTGTTCCGGTTCGTGAAGTCGTTCTCGGGTCCCCCGCTCCCCGGGTCGAGGTACGACGGGCCAGGCCCCGCCTCGCCGATCCAGCCGGCGTCGGCCTGCGGCGGGATCGTGAACCCGATGTGCTGGAGGCTGTACAGGATGTTCTGCGAACAGTGCTTGATGCCGTCCTCGTTCCCGGTGATCAGGGCACCCGCGACCCGCCCGTAGAAGGCGTACTGCCCCTGGGCGTTCAGGATGCTGGAGAGCGCGTACAGCCGCTCGATGATCCGCTTCGTGACACTCGAGTTGTCGCCGAGCCAGATCGGCCCGGCGATGACGAGGATGTCGCTGTCGAGCACCCGCGGGTAGATCTGCGGCCACTCGTCCGACTCCCAGCCGTACTCGGTCATATCGGGATACACCCCGGTCGCGATGTCGTGGTCGACCGCCCGAAGCACCTCCACGTCGACACCGTGCTTGCGCATGATCAAGGCACTTGCGTCGACCAACCCTTGGGTGTTGCTGATCTCCGGCGACCGTTTCAGGGTGCAGTTGATGTACGTGGCACGCAGGCCCGTGAAGTCGTGGTCGGTCACCTTGCGAGTCTCATCCGGCTGCGCAGAGGGGGACAAGACATACCCGGGCCATCCCGAGGGTGGTTGTTGGGACAAAGTCGAGCCGCAGCAGCCGGGGCTATTCGGCTGACAGGTCGTCCGCTGACGGCCATGTGCCACCCCGAGGCATGGGCAGGGGCTGCGTGAGCCTTTGGCGCCACGACGGCGTCTCGAACGGTTCGCCCCAGTAGTCGGTCACCCGGACGGCCTTGCCATCCTCCAGCTCGGCGATCGACACATTTCGATAGATCCGGCCGTCACCGTAGTCAGTGCTCCACTCGACCACGATCTGGTCGCCGAGTCGCTGCCGTCGGCCGACGCCGAGACGGAGGCCTTCGAAGTGTGACTCCACCTCCGCGATGCGCGCCCGTCCGTCGACCATCTCCCCGCTTTGGGGCCACTGGCGAACGGCTTCGTCGGCCAGGGGCACGCCGAGTACACGCTCCAGGCGCGTTTCATGAGATAGCTGCTCGCTCACTGTCCACCCTCCCACCGTCGAAGCCGCCCCTTCGCCCACGGTAATCAAAGGTGGTGTCCTCGGACAGGTCCCAAGCGGCAGGGTCCTCGGGTCAGGAGGCGAGGTTGTCGGCGAAGACGAGCTCGAGGTCGCTGTGGTGGACCTCGACCAGCGGGTCGGGCCGGCCGCGCGCCTGCCTGGTGCGGGTCGCGGGGTGCTGGCCGGGGCCTCGGATCGGATGGGTGCCGGTGTGGTCGGCCAGGTAGTACGCGCCGGCCGGGGAACGCCAGATGGTGATCCCGGGGAAGGGCTGTTTGGCCCGCCAGCGGCCGAACGTCTTGACCCGGTGGTGGAACCGGGCCAGCGGGCCGAGGTTCCCGATCCGGGTCTGCCCGGGCGGGCCGCCGTGCTCGGGCGGCAGGTAGGGGTCGGGGTGGTCCAGGTCCTTGTTCCGGCCGGTGTTGGTGGCGAACGGGAACACGTCCGCGGGCATCATCAGGTGCACCGCCTCGCGGAGCCGGTCGGGGATCTCGTAGCCGTCGACCGGGGCCTGGTTGGCCAGGTCGATCACCGGTTTCACGGTGACCGAGCAGTGCCGGCCCAGGAACTCCGCGGCCTGGGCCACCGAGACCGGGCCGACGCCCTCGAACCGGGCCACCCCGGTGCCCGGGTCCCGGGTGAAGGAGTCCTGGTGCACGTGCACGTAGAGCACCGCGGGCGGCAGCAGCTTGCGCCGGTCCAGCTGCGGCCGGGCGAACACGTTCGGGCCACGGACCGGCCCACCGCACGCCGGGCACGCGCCCGGGGCGGGAGCCGGGTCGTCGGCGTCGTTGTGCGCCGGGTGCACATCACCCTCGCCCAGCAGCGACGGGTCCTCGTCGTCCGCGACCGGATCCTCGTCGTCGAGAAGCTGGCTGTCCTCACCGTCCGCGCCGTCCGCGCCGTCCGCGCCGTCCGTCGCCGTCGTCTGCGTCGTCGGCACCGTCCGCGCCGTCGTCGGTGTCGTCGGCGTCTGCGGCGTCGTCTTCGGCGTCTGCGGCGAGGACGTCCGCCGGTGGGGTGTCCAGGCTGGTGCTGACCCGGTCGTAGTCGGCGATCAGCGCCAGCGCCAGCGCCGGGTTGGCCAGGATCCCGACCGCCTTGGACCGGCGCACGTCCGCGGAGCCGGTGTCGCCGAACGCGGCCAGGATCTTCGCGATCCGGTCACACATCGCCACGAACCAGATCACGTCCCCGGCCGCGGCCCGCGCGATCAGCACCTTCACCCCGTGCCCCTCGGACCGCCCGGTGCGCACGAACCGGGCCGCCTCCGCGGCCCGGCGCCGCTCCTCCTCCGCGGCCGGGTCCGCGGCGATCACCTTCGCCCGCACCAGCGCCTCGAGCCGGGCGAACGGCAGCGACCCGGCGTACTCGGCGACCTCGGCGTCCACCCACCGCGCCTGCTCCAGGCTCAGCTGCCGGGTCCAGGCCGCGATCTTGCGGGCCACCCACACCCGCACCCGCAGCCCCCGCACCAGCGCCCACAGCCGGGGCAGCCGGTGCGCCAGGTCCTGGCCGTCCGCGATCAGCGCGGCCCCGGCGGCCGGGTGCAGGCCCTGCAGCGCGGCCAGCTCGGTGTGCGCGAACTCCGCTACCGCCGGGGTGCCCGGCCCGCCCCGGCGAACCGCCCGCTCCATCCCCGGCAGCACCCGCCCCCGCGAGTCCACCGCGTCCCCGCTGTGGATGGCCGCGAAGTGCACCGCGGCGCGGATCAGGTCCACCTCGGCCTCCAGCAGCGCCCGGTGCCGCTCGGCGACGAACACCGCGGTGCCCTCACCGTCCAGGTCCTCCAACACCGCTTCGCTCATACAAGCGAATATAGGCCCGGCCACCGACACAACCGACGTACCGGACCAGTCCAGCTCGCCTGCGGTTCAGCCCAGACGATGAACGCTCACGGCGTAGCCCTCGGCCCCTTCGAACGCATCGCCGGACCAGGTCGAGAACCTCTCCACGAGCTGCATCCCCGAGTCAGCGCACGCATCGTCGTACTCCGACAACGGCGTCACCGGGCAGCCCGGGGGCAGGTGGCCACCGTCGAGCCCGAACCCCGCGACCATCAGCCCACGCCGTGACAGCAGGCCGGCCAGCGACCGCACGACGGCAGGAAGGGTCCCGTGGCCCACCAGGGGCACCACGTTGCCGGCCAGCACGACGAGGTCGAACGGTTCAGCGTCGCCCACATCCGAGGCCGCCAAAGTCGCCAGGTCGGCGCGGAGCCACGACAGTCCGGGCGCACGCTCCCGCGCCACCGCGAGCATCGACTCGTCCACGTCCACTCCAACGCAGTCGAAGCCCAGCTCGGCGAGACGGATCGCCACGCGGCCGGTGCCACAGCCGGCGTCGAGGACGCGAGCACCGGGCTCGGCCAACGCGGCGCAGAAGGTCGCCTCACCGTGTACGTCGGCCCCTTGTGCTGCGAGCGCCTCGAAGCGGGCGGCGTAGTCGGCCCCGGAGACGCGCCCGGACAGCTCGGACCACCGCGTGCGTGGCTCGGAAGGCTCGCTCATCAGACGTCTACCCCCAGAAGATGCACGTCGGGTCCCGCTCGATCTCCCCGAGAAGGACGCCAACCGGCTGGTGCGGCTCGACGAGGTCATAAAGATGCCAGCGGCCGTTCCGGTCGGCCCAGTAGAGCGTCCAGCCCGCATGCTTGTCGTCGTACCTCAATTGGGCGACCGGTTTGTCCAGCCAGCTCGAGCCGTCACCCTGGAGGGGGGCCAGCCAGCCGTCGAAGATGGTCACGGACCTGCCGCGTCGCTTCATCGTCACCCGGACCTTGTCGAGGACTTCCTCAGGGACCCTCGACTCGCAGTACCGCTGGATCCTCTTCAGGTCCGGCTCCGGCACTGTCACCGCCATGACGCAACCTCCAAGATCTCGGGTTTCGGTGGGTGCTCGAGTCGTCAGTAGTAAGTCGTCAGTAGTAATGCGGGAAGGGCGACCAGTCCGGGTCACGCTTCTCGAGGAAGGCGTCCCGACCCTCGACCGCCTCGTCGGTCATGTAGGCAAGGCGCGTCGTCTCACCGGCGAAGAGCTGCTGTCCGACGAGGCCGTCGTCGATGAGGTTGAAGGAGTACTTGAGCATCCGCTGCGCCGTCGGCGACTTGCCGTTGATCTTGCGCCCCCAGTCCAGCGCCACCTGCTCCAGGTCGGCGTGCGGGACGACCGCGTTGACCATCCCCATCCGGTGCGCGTCCTCGGCGGAGTACTCGTCACCGAGGAAGAAGATCTCCCGGGCGAACTTCTGCCCGACCTGACGTGCGAGGTACGCCGAGCCGAAGCCCCCGTCGAACGAGCCGACATCGGCATCGGTCTGCTTGAACCGCGCATGCTCCGCCGACGCGAGGGTCAGGTCGGCCACGACGTGCAGGCTGTGGCCACCACCGGCCGCCCACCCGGGCACGACGCAGATCACGACCTTCGGCATGAAGCGGATCAGCCGCTGGCACTCGAGGATGTGCAGCCGTCCCAGCTTCGCCTTGTCGACGCTCTCGGACGTCTCGCCCGATGCGTACTGGTATCCCTCGCGCCCGCGGATCCGCTGGTCCCCGCCGGAGCAGAACGCCCAGCCACCGTCGCGCGGAGACGGGCCGTTGCCGGTCAGCAGGACACAGCCGACGTCGCTGGAGATGCGCGCGTGCTCGAGCACCCGCAGCAGCTCGTCGACCGTGTGCGGCCGGAACGCGTTGCGCACCTCGGGCCGGTCGAACGCGATCCGCACCGTGCCCTGGTCGACCGCACGGTGGTAGGTCAGGTCGGTCAGGTCCTCGAAGCCGGGGACCGGCTTCCACGCGGACGGGTCGAAGATCTCGGAGACGGCGTCAGACATGTCTCGCAGGCTATCGCCAGCCGCATCGGCGGAATCGAGCGGAGGTACGACGGCGCTCCGACCCCGCGCCACAGCACGAGGGCCGGCTCAACACCCCGCGAGGGCCGGCTCAACGCCCCGCGAGGGCCGACTCAACACCCCCGGAGGGCAGGCTCAACGGGCCTTGCTGATGGAGACCGCGAGCGCGGCGAGGTGCTCGAGCCGCGCGAGCTCGGAGTCCAGGATCTCCGGACCGCCCCGCCGGCCGAACACGACGATCTCGTCCTTGTCGCCGAGCGGCGCCCCCGCCACCAGCGTGGACGTCCAGCGCTCCCAGTCCTCGGGGACGTCGAGGCGGGCCGAGCGGCCCAGCGGGAACCAGGTCACCTCGCCGTCGATGATGTCCGGCGCCGCCGACGTGCCGTGCAGGATCCTGACCCCGGAGTCGATGCGCCGCACCCGCAGCGCCCAGTCCGCGCGGAACGTGATCGGCAGCAGGTCGATCAGCTCGTCGAGGGCGGTCACCGGGCTCGCGGTGAGAGCCTCGACCGCTTCGAGGTCCAGGAAGAGGTTGCCGCCCGCGGCGTACCGGGAGATCCAGATGACCTCGACGCCCTCCAGCTGGTTGCAGGCGGAGATGATGGAGTCGGGCATGACGCCCGGCGCGGTCTCGAGCATGATGTCGTCGACCGCGGTCCCGGCGGGACGGTGCTCGACGATCTCGATCGCCTCGATGTCGCCACCCGCCTCACCGATCGCGGCTGCGACTCTCCCCAGCGACCCCGGCACGTCCGGCAGCTCGACGCGCAACAAGAACGGCATCTTTCGGGTCAGCCCCTTTCCAGAACGGCTCGGTCACCAGTCCGGACCCCGCCCGAAGCGGTCACCATGGCATCGACTCCGAAGTTGATCTCTCCCGCGCCACGACGATAGCCCCCGAGCGTGCGCAAAAGCGCCAAGTCGCCTAGACCGGTCATCGGGTCCACGTCGACCACGGCGCAGCGCGGGACGACACCCCGGACCATGACCGTCGCGTCCCCGATCCGGAGCTCCCGCCCGACCCACGAGTCCTCGACATGCGGCTCGTCGTCACCGGTGTCGACCAGGAACGTCGACCGGAACCGGGCGCTCTCGACCTCGCGGCCCACCTTCTCCGAGAGCAGTCGCATCGAGCTGGTCGTGACCAGGGTGACCGGTGCGCCGTAGACCACCTCGCCGGCGTTCAGCGAGCGGGCCAGCCGGACGTCGTACCCGAGATGCCGGGAGAAGGCGTCGGCCCACGGACCGTCGAGCAGCTCCAGCGCGGCGTTCCGCCCCCAGTAGTCGGCCTTGAGCAGCTCGCCCGTCGGCGACGGCACGCCCTCGACGGTGCACTCGGGGAGGTCGACGGTGAGCACGCCGTCCCTCCAGCCGGCCGCGCACTGGAGCAGCGTCGGGTTCTCGACCGTGCGAAGGACGCGCCCTCGCGCGGGGTCGACCAGGCAGAACACGCGGTCGCCGGCGGGCCCCTCGGGGGTCAGGTCGACGGATCCGTGCTCTGCGTGGCGACAGCCCTTGAGCGGGGTGAAGCCGATCCTCTCGATACGCACTCGACCACCCTCCCATGACACCGTTTCACCGGTGTTTCCGCAGTCCGGTCAGCGGACGACCCGGAGGTTGAAGTCGCCCGTGCCGAGCCGGCCCATCAGGCAGATCCACAACGGCAGCCACATCTCCATCCCCCGGGCGGCGGAGAGCTGGTCGAACTCGACCACGTCGCTCCAGCCGAGCTCGCGCAGGAGGTCCACGACGGTCGACCGTGCGGCCGGGTCGTCTCCCGCGACGAACATGGTCGTGTCGCCGGCGCCCACCCGCGAAGGGTCGACCATCACCAGGCAGTTGACCGTGTTCAGCGACTTCACGACCCTGGCCTCGGGGAACGCGCGCTGGATCTGCTCCGCGAGCGAGTCGGTGTCCTTGACCGCCAGGGTCGGCGGGAATCCCTGGGAGCCGTCGAGGGGGTTCGCCGCGTCGAGCACGACCTTGCCGGCCAGCCGGTCGGCGCCGACCGCTTCGAGCGCGGCCAGTGAGCCCATCCCGTTGGTGGCGTTCACGACCAGGTCCGCACCCTCCGCGGCCGCGGCGTACGTCCTCGGAGGCAGGTCGAGGGTCCAGTCCTCACGCGCCCTCGTCGCGTCGGGGTCCCGGGTGCCGACGGCCACCTCGTGCCCGAGCCGCTGGAACGCCGGCGCAAGCGTCCGGCCCACCATCCCCGTGCCGAGTACCGCGATCCGCATGCCCGCCACACTACGACCGCTGCTTCCCCAGCGGGAATGACTCGATGACCTCATAGCGCGGCCGGTTGCGAGGCCCCTCCCCGAGGTGGGACTCGACGAGCCTGATCTCCGCGGCCTCCCAGGTCGGGCCGCGATACGCCTCCAGCACCCGGACCCACTTCGTCACCTCGGTCGGCCGCCCGATCCGTGCCAGCGTGACGTGCGGCCGGAACTTCCCGCCACCGGCCTCCGCCCCCGCCTTGTTCGCCGCGGCGCGGGCTCCCGTGACCAGGCGCCTGAGCTCCTCGCGGTGCTCGCCCAGCTCGAGCCCGGCGTACAGCACCTTCGCCCTCCCGACGTTGGGGAAGGCGCCGCCTCCGGCGATGGCGACCGGAAACGGGGTACGACGGGCAGCTGCACGCCCGAGCCGGGCCACGAGGTCGTCGAGGCTGCGGTCCTCGACGTCGGACATGAAGGCCAGCGTGACGTGCCACTGCTCCCGGTCCGCCCACCGGAAGCCGGACTCGGTCTCCTGACGCGGCGTCATGAACTCGGCGAGGTCCTCCAGCACCTCGGTCGGAGGCACCAGCGCGACGAACATCCGCATCCCCTCACTATGGCAGGGGTCGAACTACGACAGGGGCTCGAGAACGCGCAGCGCCATCAGCGGGCAGGACCGCACAGCGTGCTCGGCGTGCTCGCGCAGCCGTTCGGGCACCTGCGGGTCCCGCTCGCCAGAGAGCGGCAGGGGGAACCCCCAGTCGTCCTGGCCGAGCACCTCGGGGAGGAGCTCGGCGCACAGGCCGTGCCCGTCGCACCGGGTCCAGTCAACGTGAAGCCGTGGCACTGCATCCCCCTCTCAGGTGAAGGCCGACCTCGTCGGCGAAGACCGCCATGCTGCTGCGTACGAACCGAGCGGTCCCGTCGGGGTGGGAGCACGCGCCCCGGCCCTGCACGAGACGCTCCAGGCGACCGACCTCCGGCACCAGCCCCGGGTCCCGGTCCCCACGAGCGAGCCGGTCGAGGGTGCGGGCCATCGTGGGCAGGCCGTTGACGCAGGGTCCGCACTGCCGTGCGCTCTCCCCAGCGAGGTACCCGGCGATCTTCGACGCGTAGGCGAGCCCGCACTCCTTGCTGCCCAGCGCCAGGACGACTCCGGCACCGGGCGAGGCGCCGTGCCGACGCAGCCCCGCCCGCGACAGCGGGACATCGGGGATGTCGCGGGCCGGCACCCACGCGCCGTGGAAGCCACCGACCAGGACGGCCTGGAGCGACCGCGCCCCCGCAGCCTCGAGGAGGCTCGCGAGCGGCGCCCCGATCGGCACCTCGAAGACGCCCGGCGACGCGACCGCGCCGCTGACCGTCGTGAGCATCGTCCCTGGCTCCTCGGCTGTGCCGACGCTGCGGAACCAGGCGGCGCCGAACCGTGCGATCAGCGCGACGTCGGCAAGCGTCTCCACGTTGCTCACCAGCGTGGGGCGACCGCCGACGCCACGCTCGTAGACCCGCACGAGCCGGTCGGCCGGCAGCCCGCGGCCTCCGTTCAGGCGGGAGACCACCGCGGTCTCCTCGCCGTGGACGAAGCCGGGCGGCGAGACGGTCACGGCGATGTCGGGGTCTCCGCGGCGCCGGCCGATGGCGTTCAGCCGTCGGGCAGCCGACTCGACCTTGTCGGCGAGGTCGCGACCGGAGACGACGACATGAGCCTCACGTGCGCCGAGGGCCCGCGCCAGGACGGTCAGCCCGTCGAGGACCAGGTGCGGCGCCAGCGACAGCAGGTAGCCGTCCTTCCTGCTCAGCGGCTCTCCCTCGACGCCGTTCGCCACGAGCACCGGAGACCGGCGACCCATCAGGGCGCGGAGCTTCACGGCGGTCGGGAACCCCGCGCCGCCGCGACCGGTGAGACCCGCTTCGTCGATCAGGTCGACCAGGTGGGCGGCGTCCAGCACCGGCACGGGGCCGAGGTCGCCGGGACCGGTCCCGCGCGGACCGAGCAGCCGCGGCAGCCCGGCCGGCGGATCCGCCTGGACAGCGGCCGACAGCGCGCTCGTCACGAGACCGACCTCGGGATCCGGCTGCGACCGCGCCCGGCGAAGGAGCGAGAGGTCCGCCAGCCGACGGCGGTCGCCACCGCGCCGGCGCACGCGACCGCGATCGCGTCGAACCACCTCGCGCCGGCGTCGGTGCCCGCGCCGAGCGAGTGCAGGAACGCGAGCGGCCAGAGCGCGTAGGTGGTCCAGTGGACCAGGCGGAACGTGCGCGGGCCCAGCCGGTGGCGCAGGAGGCCGGTCACCGTGACCGCGAGGAGCACCTCGACCGCGAGCGTGCCGAGCCCCAGGTACATCGGGCGGTAGCTCGCCAGGAACGGCACCACGAGGTCCACGAGCCGCAGCTGTGCGAACGGGTCGAACAGCAGGCTCACCACGTGCAGGCCCACCAGCACTGTGCCGGTGAGACCGGCTGCACGGTGCAGGTCGGCGATGGCGAACCTCGTCAGCCCGAGGCCGTTCCGTCCCGAGCGGGTGACCACCCCGAGGCAGACGGCCACGGTGAGGATGATCAGGGCGGTGATGCCGGTGCCTCGGCCGAGGTACCACAGAGCGCTGTCGAGCGTCCCTCCGGTCATGCCACGACCTCCCCCGGCCAGCCGCCGAGGACGACCGGGCTGCCGTTGCGGTGCACCAGCCGGGCGGGAAGCCCCAGCCGTGCCAGCCAGGCGAGCCCCTGCTCACCACGAGCGATCGTCGCGGTGCTGGCGGTGTTTGCCTGGAAGCAGGACCGGGCCGCGACCGTGACGCTGCGCCAGGGTGTCGACGCCGCCGTGCCCGTCGTCGGGTCGACGATGTGGTGCACCTCCGTCTCGCCCTGCCGCCAACGTCGGGAGCGCGAGCTCGACGTGGCGACCGCCGTGCCCGGTTCCAGGACGACGTGCGCAACAGGGTCGTCGGCCTGGTCCTGCACCAGGACCCGCCACCCTGTCTCGGGGCCGGGGCCGGCCGTGGCGATGTCGCCCCCGATACCGACCAGGACACCGGTGCCGAGAAGCTCCGCGACCCGCCGTGCGCACGTGTCGGCCGCGACCGCCTTGGCGCTGGCCCCGAGGTCGAGCGTGACCCCGGCCGGCAGGTGCAGCCGGTGGCCGTCGAGGCGGAGCCTGCGCCAGCCGGGCACGGCCCGGACCACCGCCTTGGCAGGTGCGCCGTCCCTGGTCACCAGGGCGATGTCGCGGTCGTAGCCCAGGGCGGCGAGCGCACCGCCCACGGTCGGGTCGACGCTGCCGTCCGTCAATGCAGCCGCGTCGATCGCCCACCTGACCAGCTCGGCCAGGGTCGGGCTGAGGTCCACGGTGCCGTCGGCGGCCGGACGCAGGTTGCGGATCTCGGAGTCGGGCCGGAAGCGGTTCGCCACCCGGTCGATGGCGGCGAGCACCTCGTCGCACGTCCTGCGCGCCTCGTCGAGGGCCTGCCGGTCCGTGACCACCAGCCGGGCCGACGTACTCCACAGCGGCCACTGGGCCGTCCCTGTGCTCATCGGGGCGCTCATCGGGCCTGTGCTCATCGGGGCGCTCACGATCCCGCCGTCTGGGCGTGCGGGGCGACCTGGGCGCTGCCGGGCTGCGGCGGCGCGGGCGCCTGCTGCCACACCCTCGGCTGGTCGTCGAGCTCGTGCTCGCCGTCGTCGTCCTGGGAGAAGCTCCAGCTCGAGGTTCCCGCCCCGGAGCCACTCACCTGCCCGCTGCCGCCCGTCTGACCCCCGACCGCCTGGTCTCCGGCCGCCTGCGCGTTGCCGATCGTCGAGACGGCAGCAACGGCGGCGAAGCCGAGCGAGCCGGCGACTCCCCCGGCGACCACGGCCCTGACGAGGCGCCTCGACCTCCGCAGGTCGGTGTCCCGCGTGCTACCGGTGAACTGGTCCTTCATGCGGCTCTCCTCGCTCCTTGTCTCGTGGCGTGTTACCGCTGTCTCAAGGATTCGTGAGGTGGCTGAAGGTTGCCTGTGAGCCGGTTTAGGAACTCGTGTGACCCGAGGCTGGGCCGGGCTCGACCCGCAGGGCCTCGAGCTGCAGCTGCAGGGCCAGCCTCTCGGCCGGGCTCGCCAGGTCGAGCCGCACCACCTCGCCGAGGCGTTTCATCCGGTGTCGAAGGGTGTTGGCGTGCACGTGCAGCGTCGCCGCGGCCTTCTGCGGCTCACCGGGGTGAGCCAGCCATGCGCGAAGCGTGTCCACGTAGGCGGTGCCGTGCGCCGCGTCGTGCGCACGGAGTACGACGGCGGGTCCGCCGAGCGACCCGACGTCGAGCGTGGACGTCGCACGCCACACCGTCAGCTCCTGCCACACGCCCTCGAACTCGTGCACCGGCCCCTCGAGCCGGCCGTGCTGGAGCACCCTGAGCGTCTCCGCGGCCTCCGCCCTCGACCGGGGCAGGTCGGCGAGGCCGCGGGCCGGCGTACCCGCGACTGCGTGCACGTCTGCGTCGTCGCGATGCACCTCGCTCACGATCCGCCGCAACCAGGACCAGGAGCCGGGCCCGGACCCGTCGGTGACGATCGCGAAGACCGTCCGGTCGACGTCGGCCAGCAGGGGGTCCGCCCAGGAGTGGCGGCGGAGGGTGGCAGTCCACACGTCGACCTGCTGCCCCACGTCCGCGTCGGGTGTCGGCGCGGCGAGAGCGGCCACCCGCCACGGCCCGGGCGGCAGGTCCAGGTCCGCAACGTTGTCGTGGGTGTACTCACGCAGCACCGAGCGGAGCCGCTCGACGGCGTTGCGCCGCGCCACGTCGGCCTGGGCCCGGAGCCTGAGCAGGTGGAGGGCGAGCACCGACGCCGCGTTGCGCAGCTCAGCGGTCACCTCGTCCGGCACGGGCCCGGTGACGACGGCCCAGATGGAGCCCAGCCACTCGTCTCCCGCACGGACCGGAACGACCAGCCGTGGGAGCGTCCCGTCGGGTCCCTCGGTGACGAGGAACGGCTCGCTCGAGCGCGCCAGCCGGCGGAAGACGCCACGGGCCCGGAAGTGGGCGACGACCTCGGGCGGCACGCGACGGCCGACGATCGTCGACACGCGCGCGGTGTCGGTGAGGCTCTGTCCCGACGAGTACGCCAGCACGCGGGACTGGTTGTCCTCGACGGTCACCGGCGCGTCCACGATCGCGGCAGCCGCGTCGGCGAGGGCGAAGAGGTCGCTGTGCACGCCCGCGTCGCCTGCGTCTCGCGGGACCGCCGACGCGGGGACCGCGGCACGGTCGACCACGCCCCTCAGCAGCCAGACCACATGTGCCCACGCGACCCCCGGCTCGAGCCCGACCAGGAGCAGGTCCGTCCCTTCCGCGGCGGCGCGGACGTCGGGGTGCCCGGCGGCCGGCGACCTCATCACGAGGCCGGACGCGCCACCTGCCGCGCACCGGTGGACCAGGGCGGCCGCCTCATCCGGAGACGCGACACCCACGCCGAGGACCAGGTCGCCGCGACGGCCGACCGAGTCGTCATGCGGCTCGGCGACGAAGACGTCCTCCACCTCCGTGACGGGACGGCCCTCGACCACCACCTCGAAGAGCGCGGGGCCGAGCGCGGTCACGGCGTCGAGTGCAGAGATCACGGGTCCATTGTGCCGGGAGCACAACGGTTCCGGCGATCTTTGGTGCCCGCGAACCATGACTGCCGCCGGAACGGCACGCACCATCGAACGTATGCCTCAGCACACCTCGTCCCCCCAGAACGTCGCCGTCGTCGGCGCCGGCATGGTCGGCCTCGCCACCGCATGGTTCCTCCAGGAGCGCGGTGTCTCCGTGACGGTCCTCGACCGCGAAGGGGTCGCCGCCGGCGCCTCCTGGGGCAACGCCGGGTGGCTGACGCCGGGCATCACCACCCCGCTGCCCGAGCCGGCGGTCCTGAAGTACGGCGTCCGCGCCGTGCTCAGCCCGTCCTCGCCGGTGTACGTCCCGCCGACCGCGAACCCGCGCCTGCTCTCGTTCCTCACCCGCTTCGCCCGCAACAGCACGGCGAAGAGGTGGGAGAAGGCGATGCACTCCCTCGTTCCGATCAACCGTCTCGCCCTGCCGGCGTTCGACGTGCTCGGCGAGAACGGTGTCGACGCGCAGACCCAGGACGCCAAGTCGTTCCTGGCCGCCTACCGCACGGCGGAGGAGCGGCGCACCCTGCTCGAGGAGATCGAGCACATCCACAAGGCGGGCCAGGGCATCGAGTTCGACGTACTCACCGGCGACGACGCCCGTGGGGTCGAGCCCTCGCTCTCCGACGAGGTCGGCGCCGCGATCCGGCTCCACGACCAGCGGTTCATCAACCCCGGCGTCTACGTCAACGCCCTCGCCGACTCGGTCCGCGCGCGGGGCGGCCGGATCGTCACCGGGGTCCCCGTCCAGAAGGTCCTCGACCGCGAGTCGTACGTCGAGGTGGACGGGACGAGCTACGACGCGGTGGTACTGGCCACCGGAGCGTGGCTCGGGAGCCTGGCGCGCCGGTTCGGGGTGAAGACCATCGTGCAGGCCGGCCGCGGCTACAGCTTCAGCATCCCGATGGAGCACGTGCCCAGCGGTCCTGTGTACTTCCCGGCCCAGCGCGTCGCCTGCACGCCGCTCGGTGACCGGCTCCGCGTCGCCGGGATGATGGAGTTCCGCCCCGCGGACGCCCCGCTCGACCCGCGCCGCGTCGGCGCGATCACCGAGGCCGCGCGCCCGCTGCTGCGCGGCGCCGACCTCGACGCCCGCCAGGACGAGTGGGTGGGCCCCCGCCCGGTCACTCCCGACGGCCTCCCCCTGATCGGGGCGACCAAGTCCCCGCGCGTGTTCGCCGCCGGCGGCCACGGCATGTGGGGCATCACGCTCGGCCCCGCGACCGGTCAGCTGCTCGCCGAGACGATCACCACCGGCCGCGCTCCCGTGGAGCTCGCGCCCTTCGACCCGCTGCGCTGACGGGGCCCGATGGGCTGACGCGGTCCGGCTGCGCTCGGTCTACTGCGCTCGGTCTACTGCACGGTGGCGCAGGGGCTCGAGAGCAGGTAGTACGCCGGCAGGTGCACGTTCAGGTGGAGGTCCCACACGTCGTGACCGTCGTCGACGTACACGTGCGCGGAGTTCCTGCCCGGCGTCAGCATCGCGAAGACCTTGCGCGCGTCGTCGCCCTCGAGGCAGAACTCCTCGCCCATGACGGCGACGGGACGATCCAGCGGCCAGCGGCAGAGCACGTTGGAAGAGCTGGTCGCCGCATTGGCGACGTCACACGGCATGGCAGCCCCAGGCACTGGGCTCCGCGGCTTCGGCCCGCTTGCGCGCACGCCGACGAGGCTCGGCACCCAAGGGCGTGGGGCTTCGACGACGTGGCTCCCGTGCCAGTCCGGCCGATGACCTGGTTGGCCAGCTTCCACAGCCGCTCTGCCTGGATGACGCCCGAGTGGTGCATCGGAACCGATCCCGAGAGCACGCGATCACCCATCCACAGGGTCACGGTCTTGTTGTCCGGTGACACGCTCCCGTCCCCGAGGGTGCCCGGTGTCGCCACCCGGACGTCCAGCTCGTCGAACGCCCGCAGCACTCGCTGCAGGCCGGCCGGGTCGATCCGCCACGTCGTGTAGTCGTCCACGGAGGCGTAGACGTTGGTCTCCGCCGCACGCACCACCGTGCCGTCCTGCGCGAAGGACACGATCTCCGACCTGTCGTACCCCTCGTGCACGTCCACACGGAGCACCACGCCGTTCACGTCCGGCCGCCAGGCACCGTCCGGCGAGAGGGTGGGCAGCGCCGAGCCGGATGGGACGGAATAGGCCGGCTCAGGCCCGGAGGGCAGCCCTCCCATGGCGCCGACCAGCACCGGTGACGCACAGGCGCTGACGGACATCGCGAGCGTGAGCACGGGCAACAAGAGACGTTGGCGCATCGCACCAGAGAAACAGCCGGGCTCCTCCCGGGTGGGGCAAACCGGGCAACCCTGGGGTCAGGTCAGGCCAGGCCAGTGAAGGACAAGAGAACGGCCCGGAACCAGTGGATCCGGACCGTTCCCCCCTCGGGATTTTCAGCTGAGTCCAGTCACCGCCTGCCCAGACCGTCGAGCGTGAGCACGACGCCGGCGTGGTCGGACGGCCACAGCCCGGTGGCCGGGTCGCGGTCGCTCAGCTCGTTGCCGGTGACGTCGCCGTTCAGCACGTCGAGCGTGTCGCCGGGCGCCGTACGGGCGAAGACCATGTCGATCCGGTGGTCGAAGCCCGCCGGGGTCGGGTCGTCGACCGTCTCGCTGAGCCCGGAGGTCCAGCCCGCCGGGGCCGGCGCCCACTCCAGCCACAGGTCGGTGAAGCCCCGGCTCCGGATGAAGTTGTACGGGCCGTTGTGCGGCGTCCGGTACGGGTCGGTCGGCTTGACCGAGCTGTTGAGAGGGTCGGAGTTGCAGTCGCACGCGATGACCGTGGTCTTGTCGGGGTCGCCGGCCGCCTCGTTCAGCAGCTCCACGGCCTGCCCGAGGGCGATGTCGGAGCTGAACGCCTCGAGGTGGGTGTTGACGAACCGGAAGGCCTCACCGGAGCCACGCTGCACGTCGACCCAGTTGTAGCCCCGGACGAACTCCATGGGGATGCCGACCACGGGAAGCGTCAGCTTGGTGTCGTACTGCGCGCTGCCCTTGTCCACCACCCGCAGCGTGCTGCTGGCGCGAAGCAGGATCACGTCGCGCATCGTGAGCCGCACGTCGCGCGGGCTCTGGAGGGTGCCGGTGACGGGGTTGCCCTGGAAGCTGGGCGCCTCCACGTCGGACTCCTCCTGCACCACGACGGCCTTGTAGGGCACGCCCTCCTGCCGCAGGTCCTGCAGCAGGATCTGCAGGAAGTCGTAGTCGACCGTCTCGGCGTTCGGAGTTCCGAAGCCGCCGCTGGTGCCCAGCGGTGGTGGGAGCTCGAGCGGACCACTCCTCCACAGCGCGACCTCCTGCAACCCGACCAGGTCGGGTGCCGCGTCGGCGATCTCGTCGGCGAGCAGCTCGCTGCGCACCGGGAAGTTCGTCCGGTCGACGATCGTCCGCGTCACGTGGTTGGCGTTCCCGAGCGCGACCAGCGCCTCCAGGCCCGTCTTGCCGGCGGTGGCCCGGATCGGCCGCTGGATGTCTGCGCCGAGATAGATGTTGCGGGTCATCACGGTGACCGGCGTGCTCGACTCTCCGTCCGGCTGCGCCGTCGCCGGCGCTGCCACGAGCGGCACGAGGAGCATTCCTGTCGTGGTCGCGGCAACGGTGAGCCTGGAGAGCATCGACCTGGTGCTCAGTCTCATGCTGGGTTCCCCCCAAATGGTGATCTGGCCACATGGTGATCTGGCTTGATCTTTGGGAAGGAACACCCGCCCCGCAACCGATATCCGATTAGTCGGGAATATCGCCTGGCCGGTCTGCCCCGGTCTGTCCTGATCTGGCCCGGTCAGGTCCGCGGGCCGGCCCGAACGGACGGTTCACCACAGGTAGAACTCGTTCCACTACGCTTCCTGGCCGTGGACACCGCCAACCTCACCGACGCCACGCGTGAAGCCCTCTCCATGCTCCGCGACGCCGGCAACCTGAAGTGGTACACCGTCACCTTCCTCGGCATCGTGCTGTACGTCTACGCCAACGAGGTGGAGCGCAAGCGCTGGGACATCGTGGCCGCCGGCCTGGCCTTCGTCCTCATGGACGGCTTCAACGAGCTGGTGAACTCCGCCATCCTGCATGTCACCGAGCGCTCCGCGCTGTGGACGATCACGGGCGACACGAGCTACCTCATCCTGGTCGGGCTGAACATCGAGATCGTGTTCCTCTTCATGATCTCGGGCGTCGAGTTCGTGAAGTTCCTGCCACAGAACAAGGGCCTGAGGATCCTGGGCGTCCCGAACCGCTGGGTCTTCATCACGTTCTGGTCGTGCTTCGCGGTGTTCGTCGAGGTCCTGCTGCATCGCGCGGGCATCTTCCACTGGCACTACTGGTTCTGGAACGAGCCGTTCCTGCTGCCGATCGTGGTCTTCGGCTACGGCACGTTCTTCGCCGTCGCGGCCTGGGTGTTCGACATGCGCTCGCACCGCCGACGCTTCCGGGTCGTCGGCGCACTCGCCGCGGTCGACGTGACCCTGCTCGTCACGTTCGGCATCCTCGGCTGGCTGTGAGCGCCCATCACTCCCTGGTCGCGACGGGTCAGAGGGTGCGGTGGGCGGAGATCTCCGGCCGCTGCCCGACCTCGAACGCGACGTCGAGCTCGTGCTGCCAGGCCTTGACCTGCCGGCGGCGGTGTACGGCGAAGGCGGCCATGACCGCGGCCGCCAGTCCGACGGACGCCTGCCACAGCCCGGGCGCGGCCAGCAGCACGAACAGAGCGACCAGCGCCACGACGGTCAGTCCCCACGAACGCTCACTCATGAATCCCCCTCACACGACGTGCAGGCCGTTGTCGGCGAACACCTTCCGCGCGACCGCCACCTGGTCCGTCGTCGCGGCCTCGACCCCCTCGAGTCGGTCGCTCAGTCCGAGCGCGGCGTACTTCTCCCGCCCGAGGCGGTGATAGCCGAGTACGTCGACGCGCTCGATGTTCCCCAGATCAGCAAGGTACCTCGCCAACCGGGCGATGTGGGCGGAATCGTCAGTCCAGCCCGGAAGCAGCACGAACCGGACCCAGCCGGATCGCATGTAAATCGGGGTTACAGCCCGTTCTCAAGCGGTACGCCGCCGCGGAACCGTCCACAACACTTGCGAAGCTCCGACCTCACGCCAGCGCGCGGTCGAGGTCGCGAAGCAGGTCGTCGACGTCCTCGAGCCCGATGGAGAGCCGGACGATGTCGGCGGACGGCCGCGCGTCGCCGGGGACCGGCCGGTGGGTCAGCGCCGCCGGGTGCTGGATCAGGGAGTCCACCCCGCCGAGCGACACCGCGTGCGTGAACAGGCGCACCGACGACGTGACGCGCGCGGCCTGCTCGAAGCCGCCGGTGAGCGAGATGGCCACCATCGCGCCCGGTCCGCGCATCTGGCGTCCGACCAGCCCGGCCGGGTCACCTTCCGGCATGCCGGGGTAGAACACCCGCCCGACCGCGGGGTGCTCGCTGAGCCAGGCAGCGGTCTTCTCGGCCGAGGCCTGCTGGGCGCGGACCCGCAGCGGCAGCGTGGTGAGGCCGCGGTGCAGGAGGTACCCGGCGAGCGGGTGCATGAGCCCACCGGTGACGGCCCGGACCCTGCGCATCGCCGCCGCCCAGGTGGCGTCCGTCGCGACGACGCCACCGACGACGTCGCCGTGACCGCCGAGGTACTTCGTCGCGCTGTGAAGCACGAGTGTCGCGCCGTGGGCGGCCGGGTTCTGCAGCACCGGCGTGGCGAAGGTGTTGTCGACCAGGACCGGACTGCCCTGGGCCGCCTCGACGACTGCCGCGATGTCGACCAGGTCGAGGGTGGGGTTGGCCGGGGTCTCCATGACGACGAGGCAGGTGTCCGGGCGGACCATGGCCGCGACCTCCCCGGGGGTGCAGTAGGAGGTCTCCACGTCGAGCAGTCCCGACCCGAGCAGGTGGTCGGTGCCGCCGTAGAGCGGGCGCACGGCAACGACGTGCCGGCCACCCGTCTGCTGTTTCGCCGCGAGGACCGCGGCGGTCATCGCCGCCATGCCCGAGGAGAAGGCGACCGCCTCGTCCGTGCTCTCGAGCCGCGCCAGCGCCTCCTCGAACCGCGCCACGGTCGGGTTCCACAGCCGCTGGTAGACGAACCCGCCGTCGGCGACGGGGTGGCCGCCGGTCGCCATCGCCTCATAGGAGCTGCCGCCGAGGTCGATGTCGGGCAGCGGGCTCGTGGACGAGAGGTCGAGCGGCGGCGCATGCACCCCGAGGGCGTTCAGGTCGTCGCGGCCGGCGTGGACGGCGAGCGAGTCGAAGGAGAGGTCGTCAGGCGCGAAGTTCGGGGCGGTCATGGCGGACAATGTGCAAGGAAGCACGGTTTTCGGCAATAGTCTCCGAAGAAGGCTCGGGCATTGCGGCCCATCCACGCAGATCCTGGAGGTCAGACCCATGCCGGCACCGCGGTCGTCGAAGAATCCACGAACCCGTCCGGCACCTGCCCTCGACGGCACGGACCTCGCGATCCTGGCGGAGCTGGTCGCCGACGGCCGGATCACGAACTCCGCGCTCGCCGCCAAGGTCGGGGTGGCCGAGTCCACCTGCATCCACCGGGTCCGGGCCATGCGGGAGGCGGGTGTCGTCTCCGGTATCCACGCCCACCTGGACCTGCCCAGCCTCGGCCTGCCGATCCAGGCGCTGGTGAAGGTCCGGCTCGGCAGCCACAACCGGGACCACGTGCACAGCTTCCACCGCGCCCTCGCCGGGATCCCCGGCGTGCTGAACGCGTTCCACGTCGCGGGCGAGGACGACTACCTGCTGCACGTGGCCGTCGCCTCCCCGGAAGTGTTGCGCGACCTCGTCCTGGAGCACGTCAACGTGCACCCGGTCGTCAGGCACACCGAGACCCAGCTGGTGTTCGAGGTGCTGCCCGGACGAGGTGTGCTCGAGTCCTGACGGTGCGGTCTGTCGGGACCTGTGGCCCTGTCCGACGCCGGTCCGGCCGCCGGAGGCTGGAGGCATGACGACACCGCAGGGGGCGGTGGTGATCGGCTACGACGGCTCCGCGGACAGCCGTCTCGCGCTGGCCTGGGCAGAGCAGGCGGCCCATGACCGGCGACGACCGCTCCTCGTACTCATCGCCGAGGACGAGCTCGCCCAGGTCCTCGCGCACGCAGGCGACGCCGCCAGGACGACCACTCTCGTCGCCGACGCCTACGAACGGCTCCAGGCATCCGAGTCGGACGACATCTCCGTCGAGCGGGTCGGCGGACCACCGGCTACCGCCCTTGTTCACGCGGCGTCCGATGCTTCGCTGCTCGTGCTCGGGGCGGAGGGTCACGGGCGGTTGTCCGGCCTTGCCCTCGGCTCGGTGAGCCAGCACGTCTGCGGCCGCGCGAGCTGTCCGGTTGTCGTCGTACGACCTCCTCACGACCCGCGCGCGGACGCCGTCGTGGTCGGCGTCGACCCCTCAGGGGGTAGCGACGACGCGCTCGCCTTCGGCTTCGAGCAGGCGAGCCGCGCCGACTCGCCGGTGGAGGCGGTGTTCGCCCTGTCACCGTTCCCACTCGTCTCGGGCTCGGTCATCGACTCACCCCTCGACAGCATCGCCGACGAATCGCTCAACCGCGAACGTGCCCTGTCGGAGGCGCTGGCCGGCTGGAAGGAGAGGCACCCCGATGTCCTCGTCCGACAGCGCTGCGTCGCCCGGCAGCCGGTGCCGGCCCTCACAGACGCGTCGCGCCGCGCCTCGATGGTGGTCGTCGGGTCGAGGGGACGCGGACCGGTGACCGGGCTGTTCCTCGGGTCGGTCAGCCAGGGCGTGCTGCACAAGGCACGCTGCCCGGTCGTGGTGGCCCGGTGAAGGTTTTGTCACGGTGCGGACGTAGGTCCCCTCGATCGATGACCGTTTGCCACTACTGCCCCGGTCGCAACGAGGTGAGTCTGGAGGGTGGAGAGAGGGGGTGAGCGTCATGACGCGCCTCACCTTCAAGGATGCGCTGGCCACCCTGTTCACCCTCGCCGCCGTGCTGGTCTACGTCCTGTGGGCCACCGAAACGGCGTTCATCGACACCGGAACGCGGACCATCGCTCTGGCGGTGTTCGCCCTCGGCTTCGCGGGCTGCATGAGCAACGAGAGGTCGATGACGTCGATGTACGCAGCAGGAGCGGACCGGACGGTGTCGATGACGTACGTCGTGACGTCGACGCTCATCGGGTTCGTCGCGCTGGTCGCCGGGCTGGCCGCGATGCTCACCGGCACCGAGGCCATGGTGGCCACGCTGGTGGTCGCGACCGTGGCGCTGTGGATCCTGAGCACCGTCCGCCACATGATGACGAGCCCGATGCCCACGGCACAGCCCGCAGCAGTTGCGCCGGACCTGCACAACGTCGACTAGGCGCTGGACGCCGACCCGTCAATTCTGAACCGGATACCCGGCGTGTCGCGTCCAGAATTGACGGGTCGGCGGAAACCTCAGCTGCTGAGTGGGGCGAAGCGGCGCAGCCGCAGGCTGTTCGAGACCACGAAGACCGACGAGAACGCCATCGCGGCTCCGGCCAGCATCGGGTTGAGCAGGCCGGCTGCCGCGAGCGGGAGTGCCGCGACGTTGTAGGAGAAAGCCCAGAACAGGTTGCCCTTGATCGTGCCGAGCGTACGGCGCGACAGTCGGATCGCGTCCGCCACGGCGCGCAGGTCGCCACGCACCAGGGTCAGGTCGCTCGCCTCGATGGCGACGTCGGTGCCCGTCCCCATGGCCAGGCCCAGGTCCGCCTGCGCGAGGGCGGCGGCGTCGTTCACGCCGTCCCCCACCATCGCGACCACCTTGCCTTCCGCCTGGAGGCGCTTGACCACGTCCACCTTGTCCTGCGGCAGGACCTCGGCAACGACCTCGTCGATGCCGACCTCCTCGGCCACGCCGCGCGCCACGGTCTCGTTGTCGCCGGTGAGCAGGACGGGCGTGAGGCCCAGCTCGCGCAGCCGGCGGACCGCCTCACGTGAGGTCGGCTTGACTGTGTCGGCGACCACGAGCACTCCGCGCGCCGTACCGTCCCAGCCGACCGCCACGGCGGTCCGGCCCTCGGCCTGCGCCTGGCGCATCGCCTTGTCCAGCTCCGGCGGTAGGTACTGCGACCACTCCGCTAGCAGAGCCTCGCGCCCCACCAGCACCGCATGGCCGTCGACCACGCCCTGGACGCCGAGGCCCGCCACAGCGGCGAAGTCCTCGGGCACCGGGAGGCTGCCGACGCGCTCGGTGGCGCTCCGCGCGATCGCCTGGGCGATCGGGTGCTCCGACGCCTCCTCCATGGCGCCGGCGAGACGGAGCACCTCGTCGGCGTCCTCACCCGGCCCCGCCACCACGTTCACCAGCGCCATGCGTCCGCTGGTGACGGTGCCGGTCTTGTCGAGCACGACCGTGTCGATCTTCCGGGTGCTCTCCAGGATCTCGGGGCCCTTGATCAGGATGCCGAGCTGTGCACCGCGGCCGGTTCCGACCATGAGGGCGGTCGGCGTGGCCAGGCCGAGGGCGCACGGGCAGGCGACGATCAGCACCGCGACCGCCGCGGTGAACGCGGGGGTGAGACCACCACCGGTGCCGACCCAGAAGCCGAGCGTGGCGACGGAGAGCGCGATGACGGCCGGGACGAAGACACCGGAGATCCGGTCGGCGAGCCGCTGCGCCTCGGCCTTGCCGTTCTGGGCCTCCTCGACCAGCCGGGCCATCTGCGCGAGCTGGGTGTCTGCCCCGATCCGGGTGGCGCGTACGACGAGCCGGCCGCCGGCGTTGACGGTCGCGCCGACCACGCTGTCACCGGCACCGACCTCGACCGGCACGGACTCGCCGGTCAGCATGGACGCGTCCACGGCCGAGGACCCCTCGACGACGACGCCGTCTGTGGCGATCTTCTCCCCGGGCCGGACCACGAACTCGTCGCCGGGGTGCAGCTCGCCGATGGGGACCCGGACCTCGCGACCGTCGCGGAGAACCGACGCGTCCTTCACGCCGAGCTCGAGCAGTGCGCGGAGGGCGGCACCGGCCCGACGCTTGGACCGGGCCTCGAAGTAACGCCCGGCGAGGATGAAGGTGGTGACTCCCGCGGCGGCCTCGAGGTAGATGTTGCCCGCCCCGTCGGTGCGCTCGACCGACAGCTCGAAGGGGTGGGTCATGCCCGGCTCTCCCGCCGTGCCGAGGAACAGCGCGTACAACGACCAGCCGAGTGCGGCGAGCGTCCCCATCGACACGAGCGTGTCCATGGTCGAGGTGCCGTGCCGCAGGTTGACCCAGGCCGCTCGGTGGAACGGCCAGGCGCCCCACACGACGACCGGCGCCGCCAGCGTGAGCGACAGCCACTGCCAGTACTCGAACTGCCACGACGGAACCATGGCCAACGCGATCACCGGGATGCTGAGCGCGGCCGAGACCAGCACCCGGTCGCGCAGCAGGCGCACTGCGTTCGACGCGTCAGCGTCAGACCGGTCCTCCGCGTCGCCGTCAGGGTTCTGCTTCTCGGGCGGCGCCGGCAGGTGCGCGGCGTAACCGGCCTTCGCGACAGCCCCGACGAGCTCGTCGGTCGAGACGTCCTCGTCGTAGACGACGCGGGCCTTCTCCGTCGCGTAGTTGACCGTGGCCGTCACGCCGTCGAGCTTGTTGAGCCGCTTCTCGATACGCATCGCGCACGAGGCGCAGGTCATCCCCTCGATGGCCAGGTCGACCTGGCGGGCAGGTGCGGTCTCGGTGTGGGTGTTCATGGTCTTGCTCCTTGCCCGTCAGTGGCCGTGATCGCCGGCCGACAGCGTGAACTCGGCGGTGTGTACGACGCCGTCGTGCTTGAAGTCGAGGAAGAGCCGGTAGTCGCCCCGGCTGGGCACCTCCGCGTAGAACGACACGGTCGGGCCGGAGCCCGCCTGGTCCTCGGCGGGGTGCACGTGCAGGTACGCCAGGTCCCCGTCGCGCAGGGCCACGAGGTGACCGGAGGCGCCGAGGTAGGGCTGTAGATCCTTGACCGGTACGCCGTTCCGGCTGACCTCGAACTCGAGCAGGGACGCCCGCCCCGGGTCGAGGTCACCCTCGATGCGAACGTCGTACCCGTCGACGCTCGACGTAGTGGACGCGCTCGACGTACTGGACGGGCTCGACATACTGGGCTGCGGCGCCGGGTCGTAGCGGCCGGGCACCGAGAGATCCGCGCCGAGGGTCAGCCCCTCGTCGAGGCCCGACGGGAGGAAGTCCGCGAAGACGCGGTACTGACCGCCGCGAGGCACGTCGACCGGCACGGACCACGTGCCGTCGGCGGCCAGCTCGGGGTGCACGTGCTGGTAGCCGGTCAGGTCACGCCGGACGACGATCAGGTGCAGGTCCTTCCCGTGGCTGCGGGTGTAGCCGGTGACCGGCTCCCCCTCGGTGTCTTGCACCTGGAAGGTCAACGGCACGTCCCGCCCGGGCCTGAGGCTCCGTGACCCGAGGGCCAGGGTGTACCCCTGCTCCGACACCTGCAGCCCTCCCGGCACCGACGCCGGCGCGGCCCCTTCGCCACCGTGGTCGGACCCGTGGTCGGACCCGCTGTCGGTACCGTGGCCAGCCCCACCTTCACCGGACATCTCCCCGTCGTGGGCCGAAGCCACAGGGTCGCCCACCGGCCCAGCGGCCGCGCCCACAACCGTGGCAGCGCCGAACACCGCGACGAGGCCGAGGGCGAAGACCGCCGGCTTCGCAAGGCTGCTCATCGCGCGCCCCCGGACTCCGCGAGCTCGTACCCGGCCTCCTCCACCGCGGCGCGGACAGACTCGTGGTCGAGCGGGGACTCGCTCACGACGGTCAGCCTTCCGGAGGCCAGGTCGACGTCCACGTCGGTGACCCCGTCGATCTGCCCGACCTCCTCATTGACGGAGGCGACGCAGTGCCCGCAGGTCATCCCGGCGACGGTGTAGGTGGACTCGCTCATGGCTGATCTCCTCTTCGCCTGGATACCCCCTCTGGGTATCACGTCAGGAACAGTAGCATACCCATGAGGGGTATACGCAAGAGCCGGGTCAGACGCGCAATGCGCCGGGTGGACTGGACCGCCGCACTCCACGACAGGCCCGCCACACAAAGAAGAGGAGGGAACCCCATGCGGGGGCTCCCTCCTCGTGTCGCCTGATCGAGAAGCGGCTGCTACGGCCTGTTGCCCGGTTGCTGACCGTTCTCGGCGCACCACTCCTCGACGCTCTGGTCCGCGGCCTCGGCCGCTGCCTCGAGTGCCTGGAACGGCGGGGCCTTCCGCTTCATCTCCTGGCCCTTCTCGGAGCCCGAGAAGTAGGCGGTGCACAGGCCGAAGTTGTTGTGTCCGTTCGGCCCGGGGTCCGCGACTGCGGCGGTGGTGAGGCCACCGGCCACCAGGACGGCGACCAGGGCGGGTGCTGCGAGCTTGCTGATACGCATGCTCTTCCTTCCTCTATGAGTGATCAGGCGGCACCCCACGGCCCCGGAAATCGAGCACCCTCCCCGGTGTCACCCACATGGATTCGTGCATAGTATTGAGCCGGGAGGAATACTTACAAGAGGTCACATCATGGGATATAGACCATTCCTCGCAGCGCTCACAGCCGGCGCTCTGGTGCTCACCGCGGCTGGCTGCGCGGGCGGCAATGCCGTGGGAGAGAGCGGCAGCGCCACGGAGGTGTCCGACCTCGCCCCCTCGTTCGCGCCCGAGAAGCACGCGAAGGCCACGAAGCCTGCCCGGCCGAGGCAGGGCAGCGAAGCGGGCAGCCCTCGAGAGGACGGCCCCCAGACCCCGCCCGGTTCGCCCGGGAGGAACGCCGAGGGCGGCCTCGCTACGCGGGACACGAGCAAGGCCACCAACCCGACAGCGCGTCGGATCACCCCATCCGGCCCTCGAGCTGCGAGCACTACCGACAGCCGCGCAGACGTGTCCCACTCGCTGGGCGGCACTCCGTCGTACGCCGACCTCACCGGCGCCCGGCTCGTCGAGACCGGCACCGGGTTCGAGCTGCGCGTGGACGTGGCGGGCGCCCTGCCACAGCGGCAGGGCGGCGACGGCAAGACCATGAACGTCGCCTCGTTCTACGACGTCGACGGGGACGGCGCCGTCGACTACGAGATCTGGGCGAACCTCGCGGACGACGGATGGGGACCGAGCTACCGCGACAACCGCGGGAAGCGGGCCGCGTTCATGGAAGAGAGCGGGGTCGACGTGGCCGCGGAGGGGCAGTCGCTGGTCTTCCGGTTCCCGGCGACGCACCTCGACGGCGCGAGGTCGTTCCGCTGGTCGGTGGCCTCGGAGTGGGGGTCCTACGAGACGATCTCGACCTCGGCGTCCGCCCGCGACTACGCGCCCGAGAGCGGCGCTGTGTCCTTCCCCGGCTGAGACGGGTCAGCCCGGCACCTTCGGCAGCCGTACGGCGACCATGGTCGAGGCGACTGCCACCACCGCCCCCGCGACCGGCTGCAGAACCGTGACGGTGAACCCGGCGACCACGAACACCACCAGTCCGGCCGCGTAGGCCACGCCCGGCCACCGGAGGTCCGGCGACCTTCGCGCGATGGCCCGCCCGAAGACGACTGCCCCGGCGATGAACAGCAGCAACCCGACCCCGACGGTGATGAACAGCGGTGTCCCGTACACGTCGTCGTTGAACTCCCGCATGCCCTCGTCGCCCGCGAGGAACGCGCGGCCGATCGCCGGCTGGGCGAAGGCGGCGGCCGCGAACACCGCGGTCACCAGCGTGTTCGCGACGATCGTGAGGGCGGCACCCACCATGGCGCCGGCGGCGGTGGTCCCGCGCAGTAGGTAGACCATGGCGGCCACGACGCCGACGAGACCGAGGCCCGCGCCGAGGATGCTCCCCACCAAGTGGCTGACGAGGAAGAGGTCGGTGGTGACGTAGCGGGCGTACTCGTCGAACTCCGTCTCCGGGTCCGGTTGGTGCGTGAGGGTGCTCAGCGTCAGGAGCACGCCGTAGACGGGCAGCAGCCAGACGCCGGCCCTGGCATACCGCATCGGCGTACTGGTGGCCTCCCGGCCCGTCGTGTCAGCCATCCCCCGACCGTACGGCGGCGCGCCGCCTACGCGCCAGGAAGCTCACCGCGACCGGCTCGACGGTCAGCCGAACTCCTCACGGGTGAGACCTGCCGCGCCCGCGCCTCCCTCGAAGACCGCGACCGCGTCGGCGAGCTCCTCCAGCCGACGCTGCACGCGTTCCACGGACCCCGCCACCGAGGAGTCACCGGACGTGCCGGCCTTCTCGGCGAGCTGGTCGACCGCCTCCTCGACACCCGCCATCCGCTCCTTCAGCGCACCGATCACGTCGATCGCGTCGGGCTGCGAGTCGAGCTGCTGGCGCAGGAAGGCCGCCTGCGCGGCCAGGCGACGGCCCGCCGTCCACAGATCCACGAACACCTGGACCTTGGCGCGGAGGATCCACGGGTCGAACGGCTTCGAGATGTAGTCGGCCCCACCGGAGGCGTACCCCCGGTAGGAGCTGTGCTGGTCCTTCTCGACCGCGGTCAGGAAGATGATCGGGACGTCCTTGGTCCGGCTCCGCCGCTTGATCCGGGCCGCCGTCTCGAAGCCGTCCATGCCCGGCATCTGCGCGTCCAGGAGGATCAGCGCGAAGTCGTCCTTGAGCAGCGCCCTGAGTGCCTCCTCGCCCGAGTTCGCGCGGACCAGCATCTGGTCGAGCGAGCCGAGGATGGCCTCGAGCGCCAGGAGGTTCTCGGGTCGGTCGTCGACCAGCAGGATCTTCGCTCGCTCCGTCACGAGAGCCACGACCTGAACACCGTGAGCAGCTGCTCGACGTCCACCGGTTTGGTGACGTAGTCGGACGCCCCGGCGGTCAGGCTGTTGTCACGGTCTCCCGGCATCGCCTTCGCGGTCAGCGCGATCACGGGAAGGTCCCGGAACGAGGGCATCTTGCGGATCTCCCGCATCGCGGTGTAGCCGTCCATCCCCGGCATCATGACATCCATCAGGACCAGGTCGATCTCCGGCTCCCGGCGCAGGGTGTCGAGTCCTGCCTCACCGTTGTCGGCGTAGAGGACGTCGATCCCGTGCTGCTCCAGGGCACTGGCCAGGGCGAAGACGTTCCGCACGTCGTCGTCGACGATGAGGATGCGCTTCCCGACGAAGACCTGTTCGCCGTCCCTCACGTGCTCGAGGGTGCCCCGCATTTCCGCGGGCAGCTCGACGTCCGCGCGGTGCAGGTACAGCGCGACCTGGTCGACGAGGCGCTCGAGCGACTGTGGGGAGCTCAGGGTCATCGACTCGACGTACTGCCGCAGCCGGGTCGCGTCGCGTGGGCTCAGTTCGCCACCGCCGGTGACGACGACCGGCGTGCCGCGCAGCGTCTTGCGCGACTTGATCCGCTTGAGTACGTCGAACCCGTCGCCGTCGGCCAGCCCGAGGTCCACCACGACGCAGTCGTAGGGTCGGGCGTCCAACGCCTCGAGCGCGGCGGACGCCTTGCCGACCACGTCGACGTCGACGGCCTCGATGGCGCCGAACTGCTCCGCGACCGTGACGCTCTGGCGACCGGGATCGCCCGTGACCACCAGGAGAGACCTCGTCTCCCTCGCCAGGAAGGACTCGAGGCGGTCGAGCGCGGACTCGATCTCCCCGCGGGTGACCGGCTCCTCGATCACGTCGAGCGCCCCCGCCAGCCTGCCGTGGTGAGCGTCCTGGCCGGCCTTCGCCGAGTGGGCAGCGACCGTGGGGATGTGCCGCGTCTCGGGGAACCGCTTGAGACCGTTGAGCAGGGACATCCCGTCGTGCGCGACCATGTCCATCCCGATGATCATGCCCTGCGGGCGCCGCTGGTGGGCGAGCACGAGCGCGTTGTCGGCCTGGGCGGTGGCCACCACCTTGAAGCCGTGCCCCCGACCGAGCTCCACCCCGGCCCGGCACAGGTCGACGTCGGAGAGCGCGACCAGCAGCACGCGGTCGCCGGGGCCGATGTCCGCCTCGTCGTCCTCGACCGTCTCCTGCACCAGCTCGACGGCCTCCGCCTTCTCGGGGACGGCCTCCGCCGCCTCCTCGAGCTGCGCGGGACCCGCCTCGAGTGCCGACGTCTTCTGGCCGGACGCGAACCGGATCGGCAGGTAGAGGGTGAAGGTGCTGCCCCGTCCGGGCTCGCTCTCCACGTGGATCTCACCGCCGATCAGGCGGGCGATCTCCCGGCTGATCGACAGGCCGAGGCCCGTGCCACCGAACTTCCTGCTGATCGTGCCGTCCGCCTGCTGGAAGGCCTCGAAGATGGTCCTCAGCTGCTCGGGCGCGATACCGAGACCGGTGTCGCTGACCGCGAAGGCCACCACCTGGGGCGCGACGGTGAGCGACGGAGTCGTGAAGCGCTCCTCCGTGGCGCCGCGGATGTCGAGCCGCACCTCGCCCGAGGTGGTGAACTTCACCGCGTTCGACAAGAGGTTGCGCAGCACCTGCTGGAGCCGGTGCTGGTCGGAGTGCAGCGTGCGGGGCAGGCTGTCGGAGACCGTCACGGAGAAGCGCAGGTCCTTCTCCGCCGTCAACGGCCGGAAAGTGGCCTCGACGTACTCCACGATCCCGGACAGGGCGACGTCGGACGGGTGGACGTCCATCTTGCCGGCCTCCACCTTGGACAGGTCCAGGATGTCGTTGATCAGCTGGAGGAGGTCCGTGCCCGCACTGTGGATGGTCTGCGCGAACTCCACCTGGCGGCCGTTCAGGTTGCCGTCGGCGTTGTCGGAGAGCAGCTTCGCCAGGATGAGCAACGAGTTGAGCGGCGTGCGCAGCTCGTGCGACATGTTCGCGAGGAACTCGGACTTGTAGCGGGACGACAGGGCCAGCTGCTCCGCCCGGTCCTCGAGGGCGCGGCGGGCGTCCTCGATCTCGAGGTTCTTGATCTCGATCGCGCGGTTCTGCTGGGCCAGCAGGCTCGCCTTCTCCTCGAGCTCGGCGTTGCTCTGCTGCAGCTCGCGCTGCTGGGTCTGCAGCTCGCCCGACTTGTTCTGCAGCTCACCCGCGAGCCGCTGCGACTCGACGAGGAGTGCCTGCGTGCGGGAGCTGGCGATGATGGCGTTCAGCGAGACGCCGATGATCTCCATCAGCTGCTCGAGGAACTGGATGTGCACGACGCTGAACTGCACGAACGACGCGAGCTCCACGACGCCGAGCACCTGCTCCTCGAACACCACCGGCAGGATGACGATGGTGAGCGGGGACGCCTCGCCGAGACCCGACGAGATCCGGATGTAGTCGCTCGGCACGTCCGTGACGAGGATGGGCTCCCGCCCGAGCGCCGACTGGCCGACGAGGCCCTCGCCGAAGCCGAAGCTGTCGGGCACACCCTTGCGGCGCCGGTAGCCGTACGACGCGATCCGCCGTAGCGACTCACTGCCGTCCGGCCCCTGCTCCGTCAGGAAGAACGAGCCCTCGCTGGCCCCGACCAGCGGGGTCAGCTCGGTCACGATCAGCTGGGTGACGTCGAGCAGGTCGCGACCGCCCTGCATGTGCCCGGTGAACCGGGCGAGGTTGGTCTTGAGCCAGTCCTGCTCCTGGTTCGCCCGCGTGGTCTCACGCAGGTTGTCGATCATCTGGTTGAGGTTGTCCTTGAGCTCGGCCACCTCGCCCTGCGCCTGGACGGTGATCTCCTGGCTCAGGTCACCCTGGGTCACCGCGGTGGAGACCTCCGCGATCGCACGCAGCTGGGTGGTGAGCGTCCCGGCGAGCTGGTTCACGTTCTCGGTGAGCTTGCGCCAGGTGCCCGAGACGTCGGCGACCTCGGCCTGGCCACCGAGCTTGCCCTCGGTGCCGACCTCCCGCGCCACCCGGGTCACCTCGTCGGCGAACGACGACAGCTGGTCGACCATGCGGTTGACGGTGGTCTTCAGCTCGAGGATCTCGCCGCGCGCATCGACGTACGTCTTCTGGGTCAGGTCGCCGTGGGCCACGGCGGTGGTCACGAGCGCGATGCTGCGGACCTGGCTGGTGAGGTTCCCCGCCATCGAGTTCACCGAGTCGGTCAGGTCCTTCCAGGTGCCGGCGACGCCGCGGACGTGCGCCTGGCCGCCGAGGATGCCCTCGGTGCCGACCTCTCGGGCCACCCGGGTCACCTCGTCGGCGAAGGCACGCAGGGTGTCCACCATCGCGTTGATCGTGCCGGCGAGCGCCGCCACCTCGCCGCGGGCCTCGATGGAGATCTTCTGGCTCAGGTCACCGCGCGCGACCGCCGTGGAGACCGCGGCGATGCTGCGCACCTGGTTCGTCAGGTTGCTCGCCATCGAGTTCACCGAGACGGTGAGGTCGCGCCACGTCCCGGCCACGCCGGGGACGCGGGCCTGGCCACCGAGCATGCCCTCGGTACCGACCTCCCGCGCCACGCGGGTCACCTCGTCGGCGAACGAGGACAGCTGGTCGACCATCGTGTTCACCGTGCTCTTGAGCTCGAGGATCTCGCCCCGCGCGTCGACGGTGATCTTCCGGGTGAGGTCACCGCTCGCGACCGCGGTCGTCACCTCCGCGATGTTGCGCACCTGCGAGGTCAGGTTCGCCGCCATCATGTTCACGTTCTCGGTGAGGTCCTTCCAGGTCCCGGAGACGTCGTGCACGTCCGCCTGGCCGCCCAGCCGGCCCTCGGTGCCGACCTCGCGGGCCACCCTGGTGACCTCGTCGGCGAACGACGACAGCTGGTCCACCATCGTGTTGACGGTGTCCTTGAGCTCGAGGATCTCGCCCCGCGCCTCGACCGTGATGGTGCGGGTCAGGTCGCCCCGGGCGACCGCGGTGGTCACCTCGGCGATGTTGCGCACCTGGGCGGTGAGCGTGCCCGCCATGAAGTTCACCGAGTCGGTGAGGTCGCGCCAGGTCCCCGAGACGCCCGGCACGGCGGCCTGACCGCCGAGGCGGCCCTCTCCGCCGACCTCACGGGCGACGCGGGTCACCTCGTCGGCGAACGACGACAGCTGGTCCACCATCGTGTTGACGGTGCCCTTCAGCTCCGCCAGCTCACCCCGGACGTCGACGGTGATCTTCTGGCTCAGGTCGCCACGGGCGACAGCGGTCGTCACCTGGGCGATGTTGCGCACCTGGTTGGTCAGGTTGCTCGCCATCGAGTTCACCGAGTCGGTCAGGTCCTTCCACGTCCCGGCGACGCCGGGGACGTCCGCCTGGCCGCCGAGGATCCCGTCGCTGCCCACCTCGCGGGCCACGCGGGTCACCTGGTCGGCGAACGAGGACAGCTGGTCGACCATCGTGTTCACCGTGCTCTTGAGCTCGGCGAGCTCGCCCTTCACGTCGACGGTGATCTTCCGGCTGAGGTCGCCTCGCGCCACGGAGGTCGTCACCTGGGCGATGTCGCGGACCTGGGACGTCAGGTTGTTCGCCATGTAGTTCACGGACTCGGTGAGGTCCTTCCACCGCCCCGCGACCCCCGGCACGTCCGCCTGGCCGCCGAGGATTCCCTCGGTGCCCACCTCGCGGGCCACCCGGGTCACCTCGTCGGCGAAGGTCTGCAGCGTCGCCGTCATGGAGTTCAGCGTGTCCGCCAGCTCCGCCACCTCACCCCGCGCGGTCACCGTGATCTGCTGGCTGAGGTCGCCCTGGGCCACGGCCTGGGCGACGGACGAGATGCCACGGACCTGGCTGGTCAGGTTCGAGGCCATGATGTTCACCGAGTCGGTGAGGTCCTTCCACGTGCCCGACACCCCTCGGACATCCGCCTGGCCGCCCAGCCGGCCCTCCGTGCCGACCTCCCGCGCCACCCGGGTCACCTCGGCCGCGAACGACGAGAGCTGGTCCACCATCCGGTCGACGGTGTCCTTGAGCTGCGACATCTCCCCCGACACCTCGACCGTCACGGTCTGCGACAGGTCGCCGTTCGCGACGGCGGTGGTCACCAGCGCGATGTCGCGGACCTGCGCGGTCAAACGGGACGACATGGTGTTCACCGCGTCGATCAGGCCGCGCCAGCTGCCGTCGGCGTTGCGCACGCGCGCCTGGCCGCCGAGCTTGCCCTCGGTGCCGACCTCGCGGGTGACCCGGGTGATCTCGTCGGCGATGGAGGAGAGCTGGTTCACCAGGCCGTTGACGCTCTTGGCCGCGCGGAGCGGCTCACCGCGCAGCGGCTGTCCGTCGAGCCGGGTGTCCATCCGCTGGGTCAGGTCACCTTCGGAGACGGCCGCGACGACCCGGGCGAACTCACCCGTGGGACGGACCAGGTCGGCGACGAGGCTGTTGGCCGACTCGATGGACTTCGCCCAGGCACCGTCGCCGTCGCCGGGCTGGAGTCGCTCGCCGTACCGCCCCTCGCGGCCCACGACGCGCGCGACCCTGGTCAGCTCGCTCGCCATGTGCTGCTCGCGGTCGGCGATCTCGTTGTAGACGGCGGCGATCTCGGCCACGATGCCGTCACCGGACTCCGGCAGCCTTCTGCGGAAGTTGCCGTCCCGCATGGCCGTCAGGGCCGCGAGGACGGGCTTGAGCTGCGCTGGGTCCAGGTCACCGTTCTGGCTCGGCTCGGGGCGTCCCTTCGCGGTCTTGCTCGTTCCGTTCGTACCCTTTGCCACAGTCGCGCTGCTGGGCATCGCGCGCCTCCTGATTTCGACCTCCGTGCAACGATGCCCGCAAGTCTGTCACCATGACGTGAGTCTGCCCACACATTCTCCCGAGAGCCCATGCCAACACTGCCGATGCGTGCTCACCACACCTTCGCCGCGGACGCGCGGTCGGTGTCGCAGGCCCGACTCTTCGCCCGCGAGAAACTGGAGGAATGGGGTGCCGGGGACCTGGTGGACAGCGCCACCCTCCTTGTCAGCGAGCTGGTCACCAACGCGGTGGTCCATACAGGGACAACAGCCCGTCTCGGGCTCCGGCTGGACTCCCAGACCCTCCGGCTCGAGGTGGAGGACCGGCATCCAGGACGCTCGCTGCCGACCGGGACGGAGAAGCCGACCGAGGACGCCGAGAGCGGCCGGGGGCTCCTGATCACGTCGGCGCTGGCCTCGGCCTGGGGTGTGGAGTACACCGCGACGTCCAAGAGCGTGTGGGCGCTGTTGGCTCGTGACAGGGCGTCGGCTACGCAGGAGATCAGCTCACCGGAGCGCGAGACGACGGAGGACGGCCTCCGCGTCGCCGCCGTCGAGATGTCCGACGGCGGCGTGGTGACGGCGTGGAACCACGACGCGACCGTGATGTTCGGCTGGACGCCCGAAGAGGCGGTCGGCATGGCGTTCGAGGAGCTCGTCGACCCCATGCCCGGTGACCGCCCGCCCAGCGAGCTGACCACCTCGGAGTCGGCCTCGCCGTGGCAAGGCACCTATGCGGTGGTGGGCAAGGACGGTACGCCGGAACTGGTCTTCGCCTCGCACGTCTCCGCCGGCCGCGGCCACGGCTCGGTGGCCCTGCTCGTGCCCGCGAGCCGGCGCAGCCTGCTCGAGCACCCGGTGACCGCTCCCCGCGCGCCCCGCACCCGGTCCGACCCGCTCGGGATCAGGGAGGACGTGCTGCTGCGACTGGGCATCGACGACTACCTCTCCCTGGCCGTTGAACGGGTGCGGGACCCGATCTCGGCGGACGCCTCCTACCTCCTGCTGGTGCGCGACTTCGACGACGAGTTCGAGGTGAAGGCCGTCAGCGGCCTGCCGGACTCACTGCGCGGCACCCGGCTGGACGTGGGATCCGCGGGGGTGCCCGACCCGCGCTCACCTCACCTTCCCGTGGTCGTGCCCGACCTCTCCGACCTCGAGGTGCCACTGCTTCAAGGCACGGACCTCCGGTCGCTGGTCGTCGTGCCGGTCGTCGTCGAGGGCCGGGTCATCGGGGCGCTCGCGGCGGCCTCGGAGCGGGCGGAGTCGTTCACCAACGACCAGTCGGTCGAGCTGCAGCGTTTCGCCGACTCGATTGCGGTCGCCGCGGACCGTGCGCGACTGCAGACGTCAGAACGAGAGCGACGCAGCTGGCTCAGCTTCCTGGCCGAGGCCGGGGACCTTCTCGCAGGGTCGCTCGACCAGTCCATGACCATGGCGATCACCGGCCAGATCGTCGTACCCCGGCTCGCCACCTGGTGCGCCGTGCACCTCGACGACGAGCGTGGGAAGCCGGTTCTGGAGCAGGTCTGGCACGCGGACGAGCAGCTCGTCGAACCACTGCTCGAGGCGCTCGAGGACACGAGTCCCGACCAGCTCGGCGACTCCGTCGACATGCTCCTGGGCGAGTCGGTGACCGTCATCCGGATGATCGCCCGGGGGCGGCAGATCGGCTTCCTGACCCTCGGCCGCCCAAAGGACAACCCGCTGCGAAGCGAGGTCTTCATCGTCGCCGAGTCCATCGCCCGCCGGGCGGCGCTGGCGATCGACAACGCCCGAGCCCACGGAGACCTGCTGGCCGTCGGCCAGGCACTCCAGCAGAGCCTCCTGCCCTCGTCGCTCGACATTCCGCCCGGCCTCGACGTGGGGGTCGTCTACGAGGCTGCGGGAGAGAGCACGTCCGCGGGCGGCGACTTCTACGACCTCTTCCCGCTCGGCGGCGGCATGTGGTGCTTCGTCGTCGGCGACGTGTGCGGAACGGGGGCGGAGGCCGCGGCCGTCACCGGCCAGGCCAGGCACACGATCCGGGCACTGGCCCAGGCAGGCTTCCCCGTCCCGGCCATCCTCGAGCGGCTGAACACCGCGATCCTCGCCGAGGGCTCGAGGGCCAGGTTCCTGACGCTGGTGTGCGGAACCTTCCACCTCGAGGGGCGCCGGCTCAAGGCGAGCGTCGTGAACGCCGGCCACCCGCCACCGTTCGTGGTGAGGAACGACGGGGACGTGACCCAGATCGGCAGGCCGCAGTCTCTGCTCGGGGTGCTCGACCACGTGGAGTACGACGCCGAGGACCACGTGGTCGAACGCGGTGAGCTCCTCGTCGTGGTCACCGACGGCGTCCTGGAGCGGCGCAGGAACGGCCACATGATCGGCGAGGAGGGGCTGAGCACCGAGCTCGCCCACGTGGCCCATCTGCCTGCCCAGGCCGTGGCCGAGCGGATCCGCCGGATGGTCGTGGACTTCACCGCGGCGCCGCAGCGGGACGACATGGCCATCCTCGTGGTGAGGCTGGAGGAGTGACGGACACCTCCTCGGACTCCTCCTGGTCCGAGTCGCCCGCGGGCCGATGCCGGTAGCGTCCGGCGACGCGGACCAGCTGGGCGCCAACCCCTCTTCGCGGTGTCGACGCCCTGTGAGAGCCAGCGGTGCGTCTTCCACGGCACTGTGGGCTGCTGCCGTTTACCGGACATGCCGATGAGCCGTCGTTCGCGCAGTCCTCAACCCAGCGCCGACCGCGCTCGGTCCCGCGCCCGTGACTTCAACGTCTGTCGAAGCGACCCCTCAGCCTCATCTTGAGGTTCGTTCTCAGACACAGGGACGGCGTATCGGGCGGTCTCGAAGTCCGCACTTGCCTCCCACAGTTCCTTTCGCGTCGGCCTCATAGGTTCGTTCGAGCAGGGAGGGTAGATACCGGAAAGACGTGTTGCAGGTCGTCTCGAGCACACAGAGCAAGTCGTCGTCGGAAAGCGTGCCGTCCTCGTCGGAGCATCTAACGCCCGAAGTCGAAGCCTTTCGTAGTGCTCGTCCATAGCCACGGCGTAGGTCGAATGTGGAGCCCGGCAGATTCTCCCTCATGCCGCTGTCGGGGTTGTCATGCCGATGCGCTGTTGCTGGACCCACGGCTGAGATTCGCACGCTCGGACCACACGAACATTGAGGTCCTGTCTGACCCCTCGGTTTCAGCGCCGAAGACACAAATCGGTGGGGTCGCGTTGGGCTTTCCGCGACAATGCGCAACGTGGAGAAGGTCGAGATTGTCGTCGCGCATGACGAGCGCGCGACCCTGCGCCGCGGCGACGTCTTCCTGAAGATCGACGCTGATCAGACCCGCACCGACGTCGAGGTCGAGGCGATGGCGATGGCACCGGTCCCAACCCCGGAGATCCTGTGGCGGAAGCCGCCCGTGCTCGCACTCGCCGCTCTCCCGGGGACGGCACTCGGCCACCTCGGCGAGCCGTCTACCGCGTCCTCAGCGGCGTGGGCCGCGGCGGGTGCCGCCGCGCGGGCGCTGCACGACGCGCCGCTGCCGCCATGGCCCGGTCGGAGCGCCGATGAGCTCGCATCGCACCTCGCCGGCGAGTGCGAGTTGCTCGTGGCCAACGACGTCCTTCCCGCCGACCTGGTCACACGCAACCGCCGGCTGGCCGAGACTGCACTCCGCCCGTGGACACCGGTGTTCATCCATGGCGACCTGCAGGCCGACCACGTCTTCGTCGCCGGTGACGAGGTCACCGGAGTCATCGACTGGTCCGAGGGTTCCCAGGGCGACGCGCTCTTCGACCTCGCCACCATCACGCTCGGACACTCGGAGCGACTTGGCGACGTCGTCGCCGGCTATGGGTCCGACGTCGACCGCGACCTCATCCGCGCGTGGTGGTCGCTGCGATGCCTGCTCAACGTCCGCTGGCTGGTCGAGCACGGCTTCGATCCCTTCTCGCCCGGATGCGAAGTCGACGTGCTGAGGTCGCAAATGTGAGTTGCGCTCGACGGCACCAGTGTCGTCCCGCCCGCTTCACACGACGAACGCCGCCGCGAGTCCCCGTCGTCAAAGCTGAAGGTGTAGCCGCAGCGCGTCGTCGAGCTGCACCATCAGGTGCACGGGGACCCGTCCGACGACTTGGCCGATTCGCTCAACCGCCACCGATCGCACCTGCTCAGCTTGTGCCTTGGAACCCACCCGGAGTCCGGTCGCTTCGGCGGGCAGGAGTGCCTGAAACGCGAAGACACGAGCGACGCTGCTGGTAACGGGCACGACCGTCACGACCCCGCGTCCCAAGTGTCCTGCGATCGCGTTGGCGCGGTCGTTGCTCACGATGACCGCAGGGCGCCGCTTGTTGGCCCCACTGCCCCGGGCCGGCTCAAGGTCGGTCAGACGGATCTCACCGCGCAGCATCGACCAGCCCGTCACCAGCCGTGGCCTCCCAGGCGTCTCCCTCGCCGGAGGCATGCCACTCATCCCATGCGGCGGCGTAGTCCTGCTCCAGCTCAGGGTCGCCGAGGAGCCGGATCGCATGCTGGATCGCGGCGGAGCGCGATTTCAGACCACTCGCGCGGGCGTAGCGGTCGAGCGTCGCGACATCCTCTTCAGGCAGGCTCACACTCAACTTCATGGGTCCATGCCGTCAAGCGAGGGCCACGGGTGCTCCGCGGCGGTCGCGGCAACGGTCAGGAGATCGCAGCCTTCACCAGCTCCACGATCTTCTTCTCGACCACGGGGCTCCACTTTTGGAGCGCGTACGACACCGGCCACAGGTCCCCGTCGTCGAGGTTGGCCGCGTCCTGGAAGCCCAGGGTCGAGTACCGGTAGTTGAACTTGCCCGCGTCCTGGAAGAAGACGACGACCTTGCCGTCCGCGTTCGCGTAGGCGGGCATCCCGTACCAGGTCTTCGGCGACAGCTCCGGAGCGGTAGCGGTCACCGTCATATGCACGCGCTCGGCCAGCGTACGATCCTCCGGGGCCATCTCCGCGATCCTGTCGACGACTGCCTGCAGGCCGTCGGCCTTCTTGGCTCCCTTCTTTCCCTCGGCTCGCAGCTCGGAGGCGCGTTCCTTCATCGCGGCACGTTCCTCGGCGGTGAAGCCGTCGGACTCGGTCTTGGAATTCTTTGCGGTCATTCTCGCCACTGCCTTTCGACGCTCCAGGCTCGGCGTGACGCCGGCCATCTGAAGGAAGGCTAGGCCCGACGACACCCTGGCGCTTCTCGATTCCTGATCGAATCGGGGGCCAGCCGAGGCGTTTGAGTAGTGGCGCTCTTCAATGAGGGATCGTCCGGATCTGCCGAGGAGGCGGTGAGTCCCGAATTGGGACACGCCCAGTCAGCGGTGAAGGTCCTCGGCCGACCGCGACGCGCCCGCGCTGTCGAGCCGGCCACGGTCGTGCGGCCTCTGCTGAGGTATGAAGCCTGTGGGGACCGTGCACCAGACCACCCTCCCGCTACGGGTGCGGCGCGTCCCCCACTCCGTGGCGACCTTGTCCACGAGCATCATGGCGAGTCCGTCGTTGGCAGCGAACGGCTGGACCTCCGCCGTGCTCGAGTCGGCCACCTCGATCTCGATCCTGTTGACCTGACACGCGATGGTGAGCGAGACGGGCGGTGCGCCGTGGAGGACGGCGTGGGTCACGAGCTCGCTCGCCAGAAGCATCGCCGCGGTCTCCGCGATCAGGCCGTGCTCAGGGCAGACGGCGCCGCGCACGAAGTCGCGAGCGAGCGCGGGTGCCTTGACGGTGTACGGCAAGGTCCCGGTTGTTGCTGGTGTGGCGTCGCACATGCTCGCTCCCAGACGTCTCGGCTCGTCCTGCCCCCTTCAAGGGCGGGTTCGAGTCCACGATCGAGGGTGCGACGGCGACGGCTGGTGTGCCTCCGTCACCGATTATGCGTCCCGGATCCCCGAGCGCGCTCGGACAGCGGCTTTTCGGGCGTCGGGCTGTCTTGTTTGCGGGGAATGCGGGCCCTCCTGCCACCCGAACGTGGCCTTTCGTCCCGTGTCGCGATGCCCCACGCGGGTCATGCGGAACTTCGCTGTCTCTGAATACCGTGGTGCAAAGACCTCGGGGGCCGGCGTTGTCCGTGGACCTGGGACAGCGCACCGAGGCCAGCACGTCCATGCATGACTCGGAACCGACTGGGGGAGAAGGGCCGTGCCCTGTGGACAGGACGACTCGCCAGCCCGATGAAACAGGGGTGCCGCGCACCCGGGACCTGCTGACCGCCGCACTTCTCGCCATCCCCAGCCCTCCGGCCTGGTACGTGCAGCGTCCCCGGCTTCTGGCCATGCTCGACGCTGCCGACTCCCTCCCGTTGGTGCTGGTCAGCGCGCCCGCCGGCACCGGCAAGACCTCGCTGCTGGCGGACTGGGTGCGCACGCGGGGCGAGCCCGGCCGCACCGGTTGGATCACCTTCGAGGAGGACGACGGGGCGATCTGGTCGCATGTCCTCCAGAGTCTCGAGCTGCTCGGTGTCGAGGTTCCGGCGCGGCTGTTCAGCGACAACGCCCCCGCACTCGACAGGCGGCTGCTCACCTCGCTCGCGGCAGCGGTCGCCAGGCACCCGTCTCGGCTGACCCTGGTCCTGGACGGCTACGAGTTCGTCTCCCATGAAGGCGCCGACGACCTGGACTTCCTGCTCCGACACTCCAACCGACGGCTCCGCGTGGTCATCGCCACCCGCCTCGACCCGCTGCTCCCGCTGTACCGCTACCGGCTCGAGGAAAGCCTCGTGGAGCTCAGGGCGGCGGACCTCGCCTTCACCGACGCCGAGGCCTCGCAGCTGATGAAGCGCTCCGGCGTGAGGCTGGAGGACGAGTCTGTCCATGCGCTCACCGCGCGGACGAAAGGCTGGGCGGCAGGCCTCCGGTTCGCCGCGAAGACCCTGGCGAGACGACCAGACCCCGACAGCGCGGTGGCCAACGTCGTGGCCGAGACCGGCGACATCGGCGAGTACCTGATCGGCGAGGTCCTGGAGGCCCAGACGCCCGAGGTCAGGCAGCTGCTGCTCAACACCAGCGTGCCGGAGACGCTGTACCCGGGCCTCGTGGAGGAGCTCGCTGGACGGTCGGCGATCCGCACGGTCGACATCCTCACCAAGATCAACGCCTTCGTCGAGCCGGTGTCGGAGCATCTCGGCTGCTACCGGTACTACCCCTTCTTCAGAGACCTTCTCCGCGCCCAGCTCGCCTACGAGTCGCCCGGGCTGATGGTCGACCTCCAGCGCAAAGCCGCGACCTGGTTCGAGCGCGAAGGCCTGCTCGAGGCCGCTGTGGGCCATCTCGCCGCGATCGACGCCTGGCAGGAGGCAGCTGCCGAGGTCGTGGACTCCCTTGCCATCGGACAGCTGCTCCTGGAGTCGAGCGCAGGGCCCCTCACCAGGGTCATGCGACAGATCCCCGGCGATGTCGACCGCCCCGCCGCGTCCGTGGTGAGGGCGGCGCTCGCGCTGGCCGAAGGAGACCCCGGGCGCAGCGAGGACGAGCTGGTCGAGGCTCGCGAGGCCGGCCAGGACGAGCCGCATAGCGACGATGCGGTGTTCCTGTCGCTGGCCGTGGTCGAAGCCGTACGGTCCCGGTTCGCCGAGGATCCGCATCAGGCCTGCATGGTGGCCGACCAGGCGGTGCACGAGCTGGAAGCGCCCGAGAGGAAGGCACGGACCGGCCGGCACCCCGAGCTCGCTGCCCTCGCCCACCTGAGCCAGGGCATCGCCCGGTTCCGCCTGGGGAGGCTGGCCGAGGCGCGTGGGGCGTTCACGGCCGGCGCCGAAGCGGCCGCAGCGTCCGGCTACGCGTCGATGCAGGCCGGGTGCCTCGGGCACGTCGCCCTGGTCGACGCCGTCGAAGGCCGTCTCTCCCATGCCGTCCGCACAGCAGTGGAGTCCGTCGCCGCCGACGACCGTGCAGGGACCCCGGTGGCGGAACGCGCTCCGGCCGCACAGGTGGCGCTTGCCTGGGTCGCGCTCGAGCAGTACGACCTGTACGCGGCCCGCGAGCACGTCTGGATCGCGTCGCACTCGGACGCGCTCTCGACCGAGACCGTCTCGCACGTCCTGCTCGAGGTCGTGAAGGCGGGTCTTCAGCGTGCCCGCGGTCACCTCTCTGGCGCATCGGCCACGCTCGGCGAGGCGACCGCCGGCGTGGGCGGCCAGGACCACTGGCTCGCCGACCGGCTGCGACTCGAGTCGGCGAAGGCGCAGGCTGCCCGCGGCCAGGCAGGGCTGGCGCTCCGTGAGCTGGAGTCAATCGGCGAGCGGGACGAGCCGGAGGTCGCCCTCGTCGCGGCCCAGGCCCACATCGACCAGGGGCACGAGGCGGCCGCCGAGGCCCCCCTGGCTCGTGCAAGCGCGGACGAGGCACCCCTGGGCGCCCGCGTCGCCGGCCTGCTGCTCGAGGTAGCCCAGGAGTCGCGACGGCGGTCGCCCGACCGGGCCCGCGTCGCACTCGACCGTTCACTACGGCTGGCGGCTACAGAGAGCCTGCGCCGCCCGTTCCGCGAGGCTGCCCCGGTCGTCCAGCGCATGCTCCACGCCGATCCGCGGCTGGCTGCCCAGAACGAGTGGCTGGTGGGCCCGCCGACGGGACGGCCCCGCACTGCCTCGATCCGGCCGGATTCGCTCCACCACAGGCCGGACGGGGCGGCGCCGAGCGTCCACGTCGACAAGCTCACGGCGAAGGAGCTCGAGGTCCTGGGCCATCTCGCGGAGCTGCTCTCGACCGAGGAGATCGCCGGCGCCATGTTCGTCTCCAGGAACACGGTCCGGACGCACATCCGCAGCATCCTGCGCAAGCTCGGCGTCACGCGGCGCAACGCCGCGGTCAGGCGGGCACGGGACCTGGGGCTCCTCGACGTCTAGCCCTCACGAGATCGTGCCGACCCACCAACCGGCGCTGGTTCATCCACATTGGATGAGGCACGGACCGCGCGGATTGGGTGCGATGGAGTTGCGCCGCCGTTCACGAAGGATGCGACTGCCATGGCCGACCGGTCCTATGAAGTACGGGTTTCCGGACTTGTTCCCACCAAGGAACTGCTCCAGGAGCTGGGTGACATCGGCATTGCCGAGCACGAGGTCAGAACCGTCCTGAGCGGCCGGTTCCGGGACCAGGCGGCCTTGTACGGGTTCCTGCACCGTCTCCGGACCTACGGGCTCGAGGTGGTGGAGATCCGACGGGTGGCGAGCGCCGAGGAGACCGAGAGCCCCCCGGAGGCGGAGGTGGAACCGTGAGCGCGCAGTCGAAGCCCGGGGCCGCCCTGGTCTACGAGCTGACCATCGCCGGCGGGATCGGCCCCGTCGTCCGCAACGCCCTGAGGCCGCAGGTCGCCGAGCCGCCCCGTCTGTTCACGATTCTCCGCACTGGAGCACTTTCCGGCAGGGACCTCGTCGATCTCGTGCTGCTGCTGCACTCACGGGGACTCGACATCGAGGGCATCTTCGAGACGACCTCCACCGGCCTTCAGGGGTTCCCGCTGACGGAGGCCGCGGCGGACACCGGCACCTAGCGGGACCGCCGGCAGGCGAGGCGCGTGCGGACGCAGACCGAACCTCATCCTCCGTGCATGATGCGCCGGACCGGTCCGGGCAGCACTGTGGAAGAGCAATCTGTGGTTCTGCTACCAGGAGGACTGACATGAGTGAGACACCACAGGCGGAGAAGACAAGCGCTGCACAGGTTCCGCCGCAGACGCGCGGCCAGGAGGAGATGACGGCCGCCCAGGCACCGCCCCAGCACCGCAGCGAGACAGCGCCCCCCGAAACCACCGCCTGGGTCGGATGGGTCGTCTTCGCAGCGACGATCATGGCCATGGTCGGGGCGTTCCAGGCCATCGCGGGCTTGGTCGCCCTGTTCGACGACGGCTACTACCTCGTGAACAAGAACGGCCTGGTGGTCAACGTCGACTACACGACGTGGGGCTGGGTGCACCTGGGTCTGGGCGCGCTCGCCGTCGCCGCAGCGATCGGACTGCTCGCCGGCCAGATGTGGGCGAGGATCGTGGGAATCGGCATGGCCCTCGTCAGCGCGATCGTGAACCTGGCCTTCATCGCGGCGTACCCGCTCTGGTCGATCACGGTGATCGCTCTCGACGTCGTCGTCGTCTACGCGATCGCCATGCACGGCAAGGAGCTCAAGACCGAGAAGGTCTGATCACAGAGCCGGGGTGCTGCCTATCGCGGCACCCCGGGGGGTGGGGCCCGGGTCGTCTGCGACGGCATTGCGGGGCCGCGACTGATCATTGAGGTGGACGCACGATGAACGATGCGGACGAGGTCGAGCGCCTACGTGCTCGGGTGGCCGAGCTCGAGGCCCAGGCGACGACGGAGGGTCAGCCCCCAGGCCCTGAGGAGCCCCACAGACGGTCCGTCTGGTGGGCGATCTCCTCGGGCATCGTCATCACGCTTGCGTGCGTGCTCGCCCCGCTGTCGGTCGCGTCCGTGTGGGCGAGCATGGAGCTCTCCGACACCGACCAGTACGTCGAGACGGTCGCCCCCCTCGCCGACGACCCGGCAGTGCAGAACGCACTCGCCACCGAGGTGACGACGGTGATCTTCGACAACATCGACGTCGAAGGGGTCACCACCGACGCACTCAACACCATTGCGCAGCAGCCGGACGTGCCGCCGCGGGTGGCCGCCGCCCTGCCGTCCCTGGCCGTGCCCATCACCAACGGGGTCCAGAGCTTCACGCGTGACCAGGTCGACAAGTTCTTCGCCAGCCCGCAGTTCGCCCAGGTCTGGGACCAGGTGAACCGGATCGCCCACGAGCAGGTCGTCAAGCTGCTCGAAGGGAACCAGGGCGGTGCCGTGAGCGCACAGGACAACACCATCACGCTCAACCTCGGCCCGATCGTCGAGCAGGTGAAGAACCGTCTTGTCGACCGGGGCTTCGGCCTCGCCGAGAACATCCCGACCGTCAACAAGTCGTTCGTGCTGGCCCAGTCCGACGCGATCTCGGACGCGCAGGGCTTCTACAGCCTGCTCAACACGCTGGGAGTCTGGCTGCCCATCGTCGCACTGGCTCTCTTCGTGATCGGCGTCGTCCTCGCCCGGGACCGCCGGCGTGCGCTGCTCAAGGGTGCACTCGGTCTCGTTGCCGCCATGGTGGTCCTCGGCGTGGCCCTGACGTTGGCCCGGACGTGGTACGTCAACACCACGCCGGGAAACGTCCTGTCCGAGGAGGCCGCTGGGGGCGTCTTCGACACGGTGGTGCGGTTCCTCAGGACCGGCCTCCGTGCGCTTGCCGTGCTCGGGCTCGTCGTCGCAGTGGCCGCCTTCCTGACCGGACCCTCCCGCGCCGCGGAGCGGACACGGGCCACGCTGGAACGCGGCATCGGCCGCGGCGCGGAGGCGACAGGGTGGGACACCGGACGCGTCGGAACGTGGACCTACGCCCACAAGCGGGCGCTCCGGATCGGCACCGTCATCCTGGGCGGCCTCGTCCTGATGTTCTGGACACAGCCCAGTGGGTGGGTAGTCGTGGGGATTGCCGTGGCCGTCGTACTCGTGCTGGCCATCATCGAGTTCCTCGGCCAACCGCCTGCTGTCCCGTCCATGGCCGTCGCCGGTGGCCCGGTGACCGGACCGGAAGCCGGTCCGGAGGGCGGCCCCGAGGTCAGCGGGGAGGGCGGTCCAGAGGTCCGCAAGGTGCCGCAGCAGGTGCAGCGCACGCCGTCCGGCGCGCCTCCGCCGACGCCGTCGGAGCCGACGTCCACCACCGCGGAGGACAAGGCGTCGAAGCCATAGAAGAAGGAGAAGAGTCCCGCATGGATGACTACCCCCTCATCGCCGACCACGGCCTGATCGGTGACCTGCAGACCGCCGCACTCGTGTCCATGGACGGGTCCGTGGACTGGTTCTGCGCACCGCGGTTCGACTCGCCCAGCATCTTCGGGGCGTTGCTCGACCACCGCAACGGTGGCCGGGTGCAGGTGCGACCAGCGGTGGACGGCTACACCAGCAAGCAGCTCTACTTCCCGAACACGGCGATCCTCATCACGCGCTTCATGACCGAGGGCGGGGTCGGCGAGGTCGTCGACTTCATGCCGGCGACCAGCAGCACGATAGCCACGCCGCGGCACCGCCTGGTGCGGATGCTCAGATGCGTGCGCGGCCAGATGAGGTTCACCATCGACCTCGCGCCCCGGTTCGACTACGGACGCGAGCCGCACGAGGTGCACCCTACCGAGTACGGCGCCGTGTTCAGGGGGAGCCATTCCTCGCTGACGATGAACGTGGTCCGGGAACCGGAGGACGAGCAGATCGCGCAGGTCCGCATCGACGAGCCGGGCGACCTGCACGGCGAGCTCACCCTCACCGCGGGCCAGGTCCGGGGCGTGATTCTCGAGACCGGCTCCGAGGGACCGCCGCGCGAGGTCCGGCGGGCAGAGGTCGAGCGCCTCTTCGACGACACGGTGCAGTTCTGGCAGTCGTGGGTGGCAAAGTCGACGTACACCGGTCGCTGGCGCGAGACCCTGCTGCGGTCGGCCATCACCCTCAAGCTCATGACCTATGCGCCCAGCGGTGGCCTCGTTGCCGCGCCGACGGCGGGACTGCCCGAGCAGGTCGGCGGCGAGCGGAACTGGGACTACCGCTTCACGTGGATCCGGGACTCGTCGTTCTCCGTCTACTCCCTGCTCGGCCTCGGCTTCACCGAGGAGGCGGCGGCCTTCGCCAGCTGGCTGGGCGACCGTGTGCACGAGCAGGTCGGCAGCGACGAAGGACCGCTCAAGATCATGTATCGGGTCGACGGCTCCTCCGACCTCAGCGAGACGGTCCTCGACCACTGGGAGGGATACCGCGGCTCGAGGCCGGTACGGATCGGTAACGGAGCCTCGGACCAGCTGCAGCTCGACATCTACGGCGAGGCGTTGGACAGCATCTACTTCGCCGACCGGCGAGGCATCCAGTCCGGTCACGGCGGGTGGCTGAGGATCTCCGACCTGCTGAACTGGCTCGTCGACCACTGGGACCAGCCGGAGGAGGGGATCTGGGAGACCCGCGGCGGTCGCAAGGACTTCACCTACGGCCGGCTGATGAGCTGGGTCGCCATGGACCGGGGTATCCGCATGGCGACGACACACGGACGACCGGCTCCGCTGGAGAGGTGGCAGCGCGAGCGCGACGCCATCTACAACCAGATCATGGAACGCGGATGGAACCCGGGCCGGCAGGCCTTCGTCCAGGAGTACACCAACACGGTCCTCGACTCCGCGCTCCTGCGGATGTCGAGCGTCGGCTTCATCACCCCGACGGACCCGATGTGGGCCTCGACCCTGAGAGCGATGGACGGCGAGCTCGTCACCGACAGTCTGGTCTACCGCTACAACCCCGAGGCCTCCCCCGACGGGCTGCGCGGCTCGGAGGGCACGTTCTCACTGTGCACCTTCTCGTACGTCGACGCGCTCGCCCGGGCCGGCCGTCTCGACGAGGCACAGCTGGTGTTCGAGAAGATGCTGACCTACGCCAACCACCTCGGCCTGTACTCCGAGGAGATCGCCCTCACCGGAGAGCAGATCGGCAACTTCCCGCAGGCCTTCACCCACCTCGCCCTCATCGACGCGGCGATCACCCTGGACCAGCAGCTGGACCTGCGGGCGGCGCCGGGCGCCGTGGCACGCCCGGTCATGATCCCGGGCCAGCGGGCGGCCAGTGCCACCGAGTCGGCTGCGGCGACGGTCGCCCGGGCGGTCAGCGCGGAGTGACATGGCGATCAGAGGCGGCGGATCACCCACCGAGGGTGAGGCGCAACGTGTGACCTACACGTAGATGTGTTGTCAGGAGTAGTCCAACCGTGCCGCCACCCGGCGCGAGACAGAGGAGGCAGCGATGGCAGACACCTCGACCCGGGGCACCCGCCAGAGTGACTACAGCGGTGGGGCCGTCGGCGTGATCGTCTTCGCCGGAATTCTCATGGTCATGGTCGGCATCTTCCACGCGGTGCAGGGACTGGTCGCGCTCGTGAATGACGACTTCTACGTGGCGGGCCAGGAGTACGTCTTCGAGTTCGACCTCACCAGCTGGGGCTGGATCCACCTGATCATGGGTGTCATCGTCGCCCTGGCCGGCATCGCCCTGTTCCAGGGAGCGGTATGGGCAAGGACCGTCGCGGTGATCGTCGCGTCCCTCAGCATCATCGCCAGCTTCCTGTGGATGCCCTACTACCCGCTGTGGAGCCTGACCCTCGTCGCGTTCGACCTCTTCGTCATCTGGGCCGTGACGGCGCACGGGCGAGACGTGACCCAAGCCTGACTAGCCGTCCGCTCACCCGACGGACTCGTGCGGCTGGCCGGGAGCGCCCCTCGGTTGCCAGTCGTAGATCACCGAGGTGCGCAGCAGCACGTCCTGGATCGAGCGGTTCTGCGGGCTGACGGCGCACCACAGCAGGCCGATCGGGAACACGGCGCACGTCAGCGCACGCAGCAAGGCGCCAGGAAGGCGCAGCTTCTGCCCACGGCGGTTCACCACGCGCAGGCCCAGCACGAGGCTGCCGTAGGTGCGTCCACTGATCGCCCAGGCGACGGTCAGGTAGACCACGAGTACGGCGAACCCCGCGGCCAGGCTGAGGACCAACGAGGTGTCCGGGAAGCTGAAGTTCCGGGGGTCGAGCAGGAACATGAAGCCCGCGATGGTGGCGTACCCGGCGAGCAGGACCGCCCCCACGACGACCCCGTCGATGGTCGACGCGATCACTCGGGTCACCACCCCTGCCCGGTTGCCCTGGTAAGGCCGCGCCTCTCGCGGAACCGGGGATACCCCACCCTCCGTCATAGCGTCACCGCGTTCTGTCGCCCTGGGTCGGGATGCGGGCCGACCCGCCCCTGTCCTGCGATGCGCCAGGTTCGGACGGTCCGGTCGGCCTGTTCCCCCGGCGCAGGAGCAGCCGGTCCCTCACCCGGCCGACCGCCTCGTCGGCGGCGATGCCCTGCATGCGTGCTCCGCGAACCGTGTCGGATGCCATCGAACCGGTGGACTCCCGGATGATCTCCGGCAGGTCGACGGCGTCGATGACCTCCTCGGCCAGAGCAGGAAGGTCCACCCGTTCGAGGACGGCCTGGACCAGGGCGTCGAGGTCGACCCGCTCGAGGACGACGGCGGTGAGGTCGATCCGGTCGAGGATCGCGTCCACGTCCAGCCGGAGCGCGATCGCGTTCAGGTCGACCCGGTCGAGGACGGCGTCCAGGTCGAGCCGGCGGGCGACCGCGTCGACGTCGATCCCGGCTGCCGCGGCGTCGAGGTCCACCCGGCGGGCCACGGCGTTCACGTCTATCCGCTCGGCTGCGGCGTCGAGGTCCACCTCCGCGACGACACCGTCGAGGTCGACGTACCGGGTGACCATCGTGGTCAGGTCGGCACGCCTGAGCAGCTCCTCGGCGACCGCCGGGACGAGGACGTCCAGCAGCCGGGAGAGGTCCTGCCCGGACGACGTACGCCGCTCGGCGCCGAGGCGCCCCAGGGGGGCGAGCCACTGCTTTGGCTGGAGCCGCGGCGGAAGCATCGGCGGGCTGAGCGCCAGCCGGGCCACCGGTTCGAGGACCGTGCCCGCCCTGCGTGCGACGGCGGTGGCCGCTCCGAAGGCGAGCGCGGAGGCGCCGAAGGCCACGTCGACCGGCGAGACCGACGGGCGGGAGGGCGCGTTCTCGGGTACGACGGGTCGCTGCGGTGTTGGCTCCACGCTCTGATCCTGACGCACCGAAGCCGTCGCGGAGATCACCCCGCCGGGGTGATGCCTCGCGACGTGCCGGAACGAAGACTTGACCGTGGTCCGCAGGGTGGCGGCCCCCTTTTGTTCAGGAGTGACGAGTCTTCAGGAGTGACGAGCCCATGACAGACACAGACGTTCACGGCCCCATCGACTTCGTGCTCATCGAGTTCCCTGGCGACCGCCTCACCGGTGACACGGGACGGGCACTTCTGGACCTCGTGGACCGCGGTGTCATCCGCCTCTACGACCTGATGGTGATCAGCAAGGAGGCGGACGGCTCCTTCAACGCGGTCGAGCTCGCCGACCCGGCTGCCGGCGGATTCGCGGACTTCGCGGGGGCGCGCTCGGGCCTGCTTGGCGACGATGACCTGCGCGAGGCGGCCGGCGCGATGGAGCCCGACACCGTTGCCGCGTTGATCGTCTACGAGAACACCTGGGCGATCCCGTTCGTCGCGGCGGCGCGGAACAGCGGAGGCGAGCTCGTCGCGAGCGCACGCATCCCGGCGACGGACATCATGCAGGCTCTCGAGTCGCTCGACGCGACAGTCTGAGGAGGTGCGACCATGCCTGGACTACTTCGAGGAGTGGCACGCACCGCTGTGGTGGCCGGGACGGCAACCGCGGTGAGCGGGCGCGTGCAGCGTCGGCAGGCCGAGAAGTACGCCGACCGCGATGCCCAGACCGCGGCCGAGCGCGACCAGGCCTACCAGCAGCAGACCGCTCCCGCACCGCAGCCGGCGGCTGCGCCGGCGCCGGCAGCCGACCCCATCCAGCAGCTGAAGGACCTCGCCGACCTGAAGAACCAGGGGATCCTCACCGAGGAGGAGTTCGCCGCGCAGAAGGCGAAGATCCTGGGATCCTGAGCTACTTGCTCCTCTCGGACGCCTGCTCCTGGCGCACTCGCGCGCCCTCGCGACCGGCATCACCCAGGGCGGATGAGTCCGAAGGCGCGGTTCATCCGCGGCGGGCGATGGGCAAAGCCGCATCGGCAGGCACATTGGTGCGGGTGAGAAGGAGAGCCGACGCCCCTGACCGGCGTGGGTGAGCAGCCGTGAGCACCGACGAGATCCTTGTCGGCCTGGGGCTCACGATCGCGCTCGCGGTCGGCTCGCAGATCCTGGCCGGCCGGCTGCGCATACCGCCGATCATCGTTCTGTTGCCCGTCGGTTTCCTCGCCGGCGCAGTCACCGACGTGGTCAACCCCGACAAGCTTCTCGGAGACGCCTTCCCGTCCCTCGTCTCGCTCGCGGTGGCGGTGATTCTCTACGACGCCGGCCTCGAGCTCGACCTTCGCCGACTGCACGGGCACACGCGCCGGGTCGTGGTCAGGCTGATCGCCCTCGGGACCCCCATCACGTGGGCGGTCGCCGGTCTCACATCCGCTTGGCTTCTCGGAATGTCGGCGGAGGCGGCGTTGATGCTCGGGGCGATCCTGGTCGTGTCCGGACCGACCGTCGTCGGGCCGCTGCTGAGCTTCGTCCGTCCCCAGGAGCGGCTGCAGCGGATTCTCTCCTGGGAGGGTTCGCTCATCGACCCCGTGGGCGGCATCCTCGGGGCGCTGGTCCTCAGCGCGATCGTCTCCACGACCGGCGACCGCTATCCGGGTGAGGAGGTCCTGCAGTTCCTGCTCAGCGTCGCAGTCGGGATCGCCGGGGGGCTCGTCGGTGGGGGCGTTCTCTGGCTGGTACTGGTCAGGTTGAGGCCCGGCGAGGTGCTCGGCGCCTCCGCCCAGCTGGCAGCCGTGGTCGCGGTCGCGGCCGCCTGCGACGCCCTCCGTGACGACTCCGGGCTGATCGCCGCCATCGTGATGGGACTCGTCGTCGCCAACCGCCCGGAGTTCGACCTGCCCGCCCGGCGACCCTTCCTCGAGACCCTGGTCCAGCTCATCCTCGGACTGCTGTTCGTGTCGATCTCCGCGACGGTCACACCTCAGTCCCTGCAGGGCCTGGTGCTGCCCACCCTGGGGCTGGTCGCGATTCTCGTTGTCGTGGCCCGGCCGCTGCTCACCCTCGTGGCCACGTTCGGAAGCGACCTGAGCCGGCACGACCGGATGTTCGTCGCCTGGATGGCCCCCCGCGGGATCGTCGCCGCGGCCACCGCCTCGTCGTTCTCGGCGACCCTGGTCGCCTCCGGCGTCGGGGGCGCCGCCAAGATCCTGCCGGTCACGTTCCTGGTCATCGTCGCGACGGTCTCCCTCTACGGGCTGACCGTCGTACCGGTGGCTCGTCGCCTGGGCGTCACCCGCCCGTCTCGGAGCCGCCCGCTTCTCGTGGGCGGCGACCCCTGGGTGGTCGACCTGGCTCTGGCGCTCCAGGCAGCGGGCCTGCCGGTCGTCATGTGGGCGCCGCTCGAGCGGCAACGCCAGCAGATCCGTGAAGCCGGCCTGGAGCTGGCGCCGGGCGAGCTGCTCGCTGCCGCCACCGGCCGAGGCGCGCAGCTCGAGGGGATCACCGCGGTGCTGCTGCTCAGCGACGAGGACGACTTCAACGCGCTGGCCTCCAGCCTGCTCGAGGGCAGTGTCGACGGGCAGGTCTACCGGCTCGCCCCACCGTCGACGAGCGAGGGCGCGGTGGCGCCGTACATCGGCACTTCCAGGTTGTTCCGGGAAGATCTGACCGGAGCCGCCCTTGCCAGGCGGCACGAGGCCGGGGAGCGGATCGTCACGCAGCCTGCAGCACCTGGCCGCCTCCCCGCCGGATTCGACCTGCTCTTCCTCCTTCGCGAGCAGGGCCAGCTGGTGCCGGTCCTCGAGGGAGAGGCACCCGTCCAGCAGCCGGGCGATCTCGCCGTGCTGATCGGCCCTGAGTCGGGCAGGCCTACGCCCTCCTGACCCCGCACCCTCGGGCAGGAGGAGGACGGCTCCGATGAGGAAGGCGAGCGCTCCGAGGGAGGTGGCTGCGTTGACGACGGTGAGGTTGCTCTCCTCCCCCGTGCCGGGGACGACGTGTGCGGCCAGCGCTGACACCCCGAAGGCGATGCACCCGATGAGGTTGACCGAGACGATTCCGCCTTCCACGGTGCGCGGGGGGCGGCGCAGCAGACCGTGGACGACCTCGACGTAGGCCAGGTAGCCGGCGAGGAGGAAGCACACCGAACCGATCGCGTCCGGCCGCCAGACGAGGCGGTCGTACGACGGCGACTCGACTGCGGTGGTGAGTGACCAGAACGTCGTGACGTTGAAGAACACCGTGCCCACCAGCTGCACGCCGCAGCACCACCAGTCGATCCGCCGCGGCTCCCACGCGAACACCCGCATCGAAGCCTCGGCGTCGGAGCCGGGCCCGCGGTCGGCGTTGACCGACTCGAGCCATTGGAGCGCTGCCGCCGAGGTGAACAGCACGGAGCCCACGAAGAAGACGGTTCCGTCGGTCTGTGGTCCGACCAGGTCGAGGAAGGGCGGGAGCGGCGCGACGAGGAAGCACAGAGAGCCGCCCATGAACAGCACCGCGATCCACCAGGAGGCCCGGTGGGGCGCCCAGACGACACTCCCGCGGCCGGGCCGGGTCCGGGACAGGCGCGACGCGTGCTTGCGATGTGCCCGCGAGGACCACTCGACCGTCCGGCCGTCCGGGTGCGTGAAGGTGACCGACGTGGTGAAGGGCCCCGTGGACCTGCTCGTTGCGACGTTCCACCCCGTCGGGGCCTGCGGGTACCCGCTCACCCCACTGTCGCAGGAACCGACGGGGTGAACGGGCTCAGCCACTCGTTGCCGCCACGGATGGTGACGCAGGTGGACTCCGGTACCTCGCGCCAGGCCCCGCGCAGCTCCCCCAGTGGCTCCGACACGATCAGCCGTGCGTCGTCGGAGAGCTCGTGCAGCTCCGGGCTCTCGGGGTACTGGTGGCGAAGCGTCGTGACGTCGGTGCTGTGGAAGAGCGACCGCGACTTGCCCTCGCTGGAGTAGCGGAAGGCCCACGTGGTGTCGCCGTCGGTGGTCGCCATCGACCCCTGCATGGGGAACTCCACTCCGTGCCGTCGCCCCGTCGCCTCGACGAGGCCCACGGCCTGGGCAACGGCCGTCGGCGGGTCGTCCTCCAGGCCGAAGGTCATCGCGAGGAAGAAGAGCATCTCCGTGTCGGTCGTGCCCTCGATGTCGGCGAAGCGGTCAGGGTCCACGGCAAGCGCGAGGTCACGTTTCATCAGGTGGAACCCGTCGACGAACCCGTTGTGCATCCACAGCCAGCGGCCGTGGCGGAAGGGGTGGCAGTTCGTCTGCTGGACAGGCGACCCGATCGCGGCGCGGATGTGCGCGAACACCCGGGGCGAGGAGATGTGACTGGAGAGCTCGCGAAGGTTGCGGTCGTTCCAGGCGGGCTCGATGCTCCGGAACACCCCCGGAGTGTCCGGGTCGCCGTACCAACCGACTCCGAACCCGTCGCCGTTCGTGGTCTCCGCCCCCATCGTCGAGTGCATGCTCTGAACGATCAGTGAGTGCTCCGGCTTGTAGAGCAGGTCCTCGATGAGCACCGGCGAGCCTGAGTACGCGAGCCAACGGCACATGGGGCCACCTCCCTCTCCGGAGCCATTGCACCCCGACAAGCCGGTGCGGGGAATCGTCCGCGGGGGATGAGGAAGGTCGATCCCGTGCCGGGATTTGCTGGGACGAGGCCCACAGGCCCGGACGGGAGGCTGTCATGGCGGTATGGAAGAAGAGCGGTGAGACGTCGGAGGACAGGGGTGACCGGGGTGACCTCCCCCGCTTCACACGGGTGGGGATGCTCGAGGTGCCCAAGGACCGCCTCCCGGACCGGCCGATGCTGCCGCAGACGGCGTACCAGATCGTCATGGACGAGGTGATGCTCGACGGCAACGCCCGGTTCAACCTCGCGACGTTCGTCACCACCTGGATGGACGACGAGGCGGACCGTCTGTACGCAGCCACGTTCGACAAGAACATGATCGACAAGGACGAGTACCCGCAGACCGCCGAGATCGAGTCCCGCTGCGTCCGGATGCTCGCCGACCTGTGGCACGCCCCGGACGCCGCCGAGAGCGTGGGGACCTCGACGACCGGCAGCTCCGAAGGGTGCATGCTCAGCGGCCTCGCGCTCAAGCGTCGGTGGCAGCACGCCCGACGCAAGGCGGGCAAGCCCGCGGACCGGCCCAACATCGTCATGGGCGGAAACGTCCAGGTCGTGTGGGAGAAGTTCGCCAACTACTGGGAGGTCGAGCCTCGCTACGTCCCGCTCGAGGGGAACGTCTTCCACCTGACCGCCGACCGGCTGCTGGAGTACGTCGACGAGAACACCATCGGCGTGGTCGCCGTTCTGGGCTCGACCATGGACGGCAGCTACGAGCCGGTGCAGGAGATCTGCGCGGCGCTGGACGGGTACGAGGTGAACAGCGGAGTCTCGGTGCCGGTGCACGTCGACGCCGCGTCGGGAGGCTTCATCGCCCCGTTCGTGCAGCCGGAGCTGGTCTGGGACTTCCGGCTGCCGCGCGTGGTGTCGATCCAGGCGTCCGGGCACAAGTTCGGCCTGGTCTACCCGGGGGTCGGCTGGGTGCTCTGGCGGGACACCGAGCACCTTCCGGACGACCTGGTGTTCCACGTGAACTACCTGGGCGGCGACATGCCGACGTTCGCACTGAACTTCTCGCGTCCCGGAGCACAGGTGGTCCTGCAGTACTTCCAGTTCCTCCGGCTGGGCATGGAGGGCTTCCGCCTCGTCCAGCAGAGCTGCCAGGACGTGGCCGTCCACATCGCCCAGGCGCTCGAGGCGATGCGTGAGTTCGACGTGATCACGGACGGCCGCGAGCTTCCGGTGGTGACGTTCTGCGTCAGCAAGAACGTCACGAAGTTCGACGTGTACGACGTCTCCCGAAAGCTGCGCGAACGCGGCTGGCTGGTTCCGGCGTACACGATGCCGCCGAAGCGCGACGACCTGGCGGTGCTCCGCGTGGTGGTGCGCAACGGCTTCAGCCACGACATGGCCGAGCTGTTCCTCCGTGATCTCAGTGTCGCGGTCGACTGGCTCGACAACCTGGCCTCGCCCATGCCGCGTGAGGAGCAGCCGAGCAGCTTCCACCACTGACTCCTCAGCCATCGGCAGGATCCCTGGGGATCAGACGCCTTCGACGGCCTCCAGCCGCCCGGATCGCACCGCTTTCACGAACGCCTCGTAGTCCAGCTCGTTCTGGTCGGCGTAGCGCTCGGAGAAGTCGGTGATCGATCGATCGAAGGAGTCGCTCGCACCAAGGTAGGCAGACATCGCGACCGGGTCCCCCGACCGCGCATGCGCCCGGGCAAGTGTCCAGCCGCAGATGCCTCCGTAGAAGGCGAGTGTCTGGGGTGCCATCGACTCGACCAGAGCCGAGCCCTTCATGTCGCGAAGCTGTCGCCAGTAGAAGTGGCGGTTCACGTCGTGTCCCCTCGTCCAGCCGAGGAAGATGTCGCTCGCCGCCTGCATCATCCGCTGACCTTGGACAACGCGCTCGCCATGCTGCCGGTACCGGCTCTTTCGCAGGTGGTCCTCCAGCACGGAGGGCGTCGCCTCCTTGACCTGCAGGAAGAGCGGATCCTCGGCGTTGCGCCCCTGGAGCAGTGCGATGAACGCTCTGGTGCCGACGCTACCGACGCCGACGACCTTGCGAGCCACGTCGACGATCTGGAAGCTCTCCAGCAGGTGTCGCCGATCGTGCTGCAAGGTGGATCGGTACGCCCGGAACTGGTCACGGATCGCCTCTCTGGCTTCATCAGGGGAAATCCCGTAGGTGGCGGCCAGATCGCGCGCCGGTACGACGATCGGAGGCTGGCTGACGATCTGGTAACGGCCGTCGACACGCTCGGCGAGCTTGGAGAGCGCCTGCAGGCTGTCGCGGGTGTGAGCCTTCTCGCGAGCCTTCTCCGCCCTCTTGGCGGCCAGCTTCGCCGCCTTCACGTCCCCCTTGGCCCCCTTCTCCGTCTCGGCCACGGCGCTGCGCACCGCGTTCATGATGTCGTCCTCAGATCTGCGGGAGTACCAGATGTCCATCGTTCGCATGCCGGCGAACTCGGCCATGGCTTCCCGGTACGCGCTGACCGACGCAAGCGTGGCAGCCCGCGTGTCCGCCTTGGAGAACCCGTTGTTGCGGGCCGCGATCGTGAAGCTCGCAGCCATGCGCTTCACGTCGTACTCGAACGGCCCCGGAAGGGTCTCGTCGAAGTCGTTCAGGTCGAACAGCAGCGTCCTCTCGGGGGAGGCGAAGACGCCGAAGTTGGACAGATGCGCATCACCGCACAGCTGGGTGCCCAGGCCGGCTGTCGGCGTGTCCTTGAGATCCGCTGCCATGATCTTGGCCGCGCCGCGGTAGAAGGTGAAAGGCGACACCATCATCCGGCCATGCCGGACAGGCACGAGGTCGGGCTCACGGGTCACGTTCTGCTCCTCGAGCAGGGCCACCGGGTCCGGGCGATCGTCGGCAGGGCCCCACCCGGTGTGGCTCGACCGAGGCGTCCGGCTCCGGGCCTCTTTCCCTTTGGCTCGTCGCTCGTCGATGCTTGGGTGCACGATCCGTCTTGCGGGCATCTCGCGCCACCTCCTCATGCGGGTCTTCGGCCAGCGTGCAACGTCCCTGAAGGTGGCGCCTCACCCAGGAGGGATGACGTCTGCCCCTTCGCCGGGGGGGATCTTTACCGCGGCACCGCCCGGATCGACGTCGAGACCCCGCCCGGGCACGATCTTTGTTGCGCGGCGAGAGCGCAGGACCTCGGACGTCAGACCTTCTCCGCGTCCCCGAACCGCATGGCCAGGTTCGCGATCGACGTGCTGAACAGCGCCCGCTTCGGAAGGCCGAGACCGGCCAGCTCCGCGGCGATCGAGTGCGTGCCGAGCCGCAGCTCCGCTCCGCCGGGCCGCGACCGCACCCCCTGCGGGTCCATCGCCCACTCGGTGTACCGGGTCACGCCGTCGAGGTGGGAGTAGGCCCTCAGTGCCAGGCGACTTCCCGGCGCGGGCAGTGGCAGCCCCCTCTTCACCCGTAGGTCGGCGACGAGCCGGCCGTCCTGCCGGAGCCCGACGCGCCTGGCCCTGACCCCGAGGTCCGTGTCGAAGTCCGCGAGAGTCTTGGGGAACCCCCAGATCTCACGACCGGCCGCCAACGTGAACTCGCCGTCCACCGGCAGCCGGTGGATCAGCACGCCGGCCCTGCCCGCGATGAGATCGCGCAGGTTTCCGGGCACGGTCTCCGGTCCGGCGTGGTCGTGGTTCCTGACGAGCACACAGACCCCGAACTCGTCGTACGGCCCGAGGTCCCCGTCGACGTACCTCACGAACACCAGGCCGACGACCGTCCGGCCAGGGCGGTGCCGCAGCACCCGGAGCCCCGAGTAGTCGACCATCCTCTGCGCGGCGTCGGCACCCACGGAGAACATCGCGGTCGCCGCGGTGGCTTCGCGCACCTCGACGGGCATGGTCACGGCCTTCCCGAGTACGACGTGCTCCTGCATGCCCGACCCTTCGATAGAACGCGTTCTAACGAAGGGTCAGTCTGGGGCGTGACCACCGCCCGCCGCAAGGGTCAGCCGACGGCGATGTCCTCCGGCTCCCGGCCAGGCTCGAGGTCAGGTTCCGGCCTCTTGGCGAGGGCGCTGGGCCACCACATGCGCCGGCCGACGTCGAGGTTGAGCGCGGTGACGAGGACGGCACGCACGATGATCGTGTCGAGGAGCACGCCGAGCGCGACCGCGATGCCGATCTCCGCGAAGGTGACCACCGGAAGCGTGCCGAGGACCAGGAACGTGCCGGCCAGGACCAGGCCCGCCGACGTGATCACGCCACCGGTCGCGGCCAGCGCGACCAGCGCTCCACGTCTCGTCCCCATCACCTTCGCCTCCTCGTGGACGCGCGTCATCAGGAAGATGTTGTAGTCGATGCCCAGCGCGACCAGGAAGACGAAGACGAACAACGGCAGGCCCACGTCGGCGCCCGCGAAGCCGAACACGTGCTTGAACAGCAGCGCGCTGAGTCCGAGCGCGGCCGCGAACGAGAGCACGACGGTGGCGACCAGGATCAGCGGCGCGACGAGCGCGCGCAGCAACAGGGCGAGGATCAGGAACACCACGAACAGCACGAGCGGGATGATCGCCCGCGTGTCGGAGTCGGCCGCACGAATGGTGTCGAGCACGATCGCCGTACCTCCACCGGCCATCGCGTCCGCACCGTCGACCGCATGCACCGAGTCGCGGACCCGGTCGATCGTGTCCTTCGCGGCCTGGCTGTCGGCGGCCGGGATCAGCGTGCCCTCCATGTAGGCAAGGTCGCCTTCGACGCGGGGCGGGGTGACACTCGCGATACCTTCGGTGTCGGCGAGCGCGGTGCGGACCTCGGGCGCCTTGTCTGCGGTGGAGACCACCACGACCGGCTGTCCGGCCCCGGCCGGGAAGTGCCTGGCGAGGACCTCCTCACCCACCACGGAGTCGGGCTTGCCGTAGAAGGTGTCCTTGTTTTCCAGGCCGTCCGCATCGAGCTGGAAGACGCCCAGGGACGCGACCGCCAGGGCCGCCACGGTCGCCACCCAGGTCGTCCGCGGGCGGATGGCGATCCGCCTGCCCACCTTGGCCCAGACCCCGGTCTGGGTGTGGTCGTGCGAGCCGTACGTCGGATGCACGGGCCAGAAGAACCATCGTCCGAAGATCACCAGCAACGCCGGCAGCAGCGTGAGCATCACGGCGAGCGCGACCACGATGCCGATCGCGGCGACGGGCCCGAGCCCCTGCGTGGAGTTCAGGCTCGCGACCAGGAGGCAGAGCATGCCCGCCACCACGGTGGAGCCGCTGGCGAAGATCGCGGGGCCCGCCCGGTGCAGCGCGAAGGCCATCGCCTCGTGCCGGTCCTCGTGACGGCGGAGCTCTTCCCTATATCGAGCGACGAGCAGCAGCGCGTAGTCGGTCCCGGCGCCGAACACCAGCACGGTGAGGATGCCGGCGCTCTGCGCGTTGACGGTCAGGTCAGCCTGTGTGGCGAGCAGGTAGATCACCGCCTGCGCCGACATCAGCGCCACCACCGCCGAGAACACCGGAAGCAGCCAGAGCAGCGGGCTGCGGTAGGTGAACAGCAGGATCACGATGACCACCGCCATCGCGGAGTACAGCAGCTTGCCGTCGATGTCCGCGAACGCGTCCGAGGAGTCGGCGGCGAAGCCACCAGGCCCGGTGAAGTGGACCGACAGTCCGTCCGGCCTGTCGGCGCTGATGTCCTTCATCGTCTTCACGGACTCACCGAGGGCCTCCCACCCGCCGCTACCGGCGTCGACGGGCACGATCACCGAGAGCGCCTGGCCGTCCTTGGACGGGACGGGGCCGGTGGAGTCGCGGTCGACGTGGTCGACGTCGTTGAACTGCGCGACCTGGCCGGAGACGGCGGCCACGTCCGCCTTGGTGATGCCACTCGACCGCTCGTACACCACGATCGCGGGGATCTCGTCCTGCGACACGAACCGCTCACTCTCGCGCAGCACCTGCGTCGACTCGGCCTCCCCCGGCAGCCAGGAGATCGCGTCGTTCTCCTGCGCGCCGGTCAGCTTCCCCGCGGGCGAGAACGCGACCGCAAGCACGATGACCCAGAACCCGAGGATGAGCCACTTGAAGGTCTTGCTCGAAGGGAACCTCGCGAGCGGTCCGACGTTCGCCATCAGCTCAGAGCTCACCGTTCTCTCCTCACGTCGATCGGGTGCGACCTCCGATCCACGTTTGTCCTCGCGCGCTTGTTCGTCAATCGATATTTGGGGGGAGCAGGCGTAGTCAGGCTCGCTCGAGCGTTACCCATCTGTGAGGTTTGCGAGGGTTGGCTCGGGGCAATATCCCGCCCAGGGGACGAAGAGATGCATGACCGTTGGGGCCTTTCGGGGAGGGGACGGACCGCATTCGGAGTCCGTTCATCGCCTGAATGGAGAAGTGCATGCGCATCGGATCGATACGGCTCGGGTCAGTGATCCTGGCCGTCTGGTTACTCATCGGCGTTCTCGCGTCCGCGCAGAGGGGTTACTTCTCCGACTCGGAGGTGAACTGCGCCCAGGCGGGCACCATCACCGTCGCCGTCCTGGCCGGACCCCTCAACTACGTCGGCGCCAACCCCAAGATCGAGTGCAAGGCGCCCCAGCCCTCGGAGTAGGCAAGCCTGTCCAGCTCGCAGAGGCCGGGCACGTCTGAGCGCCGGGAACGACCTGTCTTTCTAGTCGTCCCGGCGCTCGGCCCTTGGCGGGACCGGCGCCGACCGCCATGAAGACGATGGGCGCTGTCAGGTCGGCGCGCTCGAGCCGTGCCGCTCACCCTCCGAGAAAGCCGGCCCGGTGTGCGAAGTACTGCACCGCACTGCCCGCCGCTGCTCCGATGACGGCGCCCGCGACGACGTCACCGGGATAGTGGACGCCTGTGTGCACCCGCGAGTAGGCAACCGCGGTCGCCACCACGCGAAGGGTCGCGTCGAGCTCCGGCATCTCGCCTCCGACGGCAGAGGAGAAGGCAAAGGCCGAGGCGGTGTGGCCCGACGGGTAGGACGCCGACCGCGGCATCCGGACCAGCCGCGTCCGCACCGTCTCGCTGCGTGAGGGCCGTTCCCGTCGCGCCGCCGGCTTGACGACGAGGTTCACGACGGCCGAGGTGAGCCCCACCGCGGCAAGCCCGACGAGCCCGGCCCGGCGCGGCCGGCGACCGAGCAGGCTCAGGCCCGCGGCGATCGAGATCCAGATCCGTGACCGGTCGGCGGCCTCGGAGATACGTGCCGCGGCGGCGTCGAGGGCCGGCGAGGGAGTGGCATGCACGGCGGTGTACACGGCCCGGTCCAGCTCGACCAGCTCGTGCCCGGCCCGGCGAACCCAGGGCCGGTCCATGGTCACCCACCCCCACGGGTCCGGGAGAACGACGCCAGCCGCCGGAGCCTGGCCCAGCTCCATTCCGGTGCCCGTGGTGGCACGCCCGGACGGTTCCGGGGCACCCTGACCCGGAGCGCCTGCGGGTGGATCGCGCAGCGGACGGGGGTGGTGATCATGACCGATTCGCCGTCGACGCCCACGGGAATCTCGGGCGTGTCCGCGGTGACGACGACCTCGGGGGTCAGCCTGGCGGTGATCCCCCGGTCACTGGTGTGCCGGAGGAGCCCGACGGCCTGCCCGACGTTGTCGACCGTGACGGCCACCACGGCGAGCCTCCCGGTGTCGAGGCGTGCCCGGCGCCCCATGCCCGACACGTCGCCCATCCCGTAGGGGTTGGCGCTGACCAGCACCGCCTGGGGACCCTCGACGGTGAACCCGTCGGCGTGCACCGTCAGCCGAGCGCCCGTCTGCCCGGTGAGCAGGTCGGGCAGCAGGTCCAGGGTCGTGCGCGCCTTGTCGTCGCGGTACGCCGGGCTCTGGACCACGGTGGCGTACGCGCCGAACGACGCGTTGTTGACGAAGGGCCGCCCCTCGATCATCCCCAGGTCCACGTGAAGCTCGACAGCGTCGTCCGTGAGAGCGGCCAGGCAGGTGGACGGGTCCTCGCGATCGAGTCCCAGGTCGAGGGCGAAGTGGTTCCGTGTCCCGGCACTGATCACCATGAAGGGGACGTCGTGCGCAGCGGCCACACCCGCGACCAGTGCCTGGGTGCCGTCGCCGCCGGCGGCACCGAGCAGGTCGGCACCTCGCGTCAACGCGTCGCGGGCCAGGGCCGTGACGTCGACCGGGTCCGGCCCCTCGAGCAGGGCCACCTCCGCGCCGAGCGCCTCCGCCCGCTCCTTGAGGCGGAATCTCCCCACCTTTCCGCCGCCCGAACGCGGGTTCATCACGATGAACGGTTGCTTCGGAGTGGGGACCACGTGCTCCGGCATCGAAGACTGCTCGCCGCCGGGCTTGAGCGCGGTCCGCCCGGTCACGCCGGCCAGTGCCAGCAGGGCGAGTGCGACGAGCAAGGGCACCAGCAGACCCTCCAGGATCAGCAGCCACGCCCCGACCACGGGCGTCACGACCGCGACGCCGAGGGCAAGCCAGCGAACGAGCCCGCGGTGGGTCAGGAACCAGTACGTCGCCGCGACCAGGACGACGAGCCCGAGCGCAGCCCAGAGGAGGAGGCCAAGGCCCCCATCGAGAGCGAAGCCGAGCAGCGTGACGACCGAGGCCGCGGCCAGGAGGATGGCGGCGCGCGCGAGCCATCGCTGCCTGGGCAGCGCCTCCGTCTCGGCGGCGGTGCTCATGTCTCCGACGTGGACGACGGCTCCGCGTCCGCGTGGGACGTCGACCACTTGAACTCGAGCTCGACCTCCACCTCGTCGCCCTCGACCTCCACCTCGAACTCGGCCTCTACCCGATCGGGCAGGTGCAGGCCCACCGACGCGTCGCCCACCGGAAGCTCCACGTCTCCGCCGCGGGCGAACGCCTTCGACAGCGCCGACAGCCAGACAGCCGCCTCCTCGCGGGACAACGTCTTCTTGCGCTCCACCGTGACATCGGCCATCTTCGCGCTCCTCTCCAGCCTCGGGGCGGGCGGGAGGCCTCCGTGCGAAGCCTGACGGCCGACTGCCCCACGCTCCACGGTGCCGGGACGCGCGTTCTCCTGCATCACCTTCGCGGGGTGAGGTCTCGCCAGCGAGGCCGAGCGGCGAAGGGAGCGTCAGGGGCGACCGGCGCCGCGCTGCCACCACTCGACGCTGGTGAGGAACGCGTGCGCGACCTCCGCGGAGGCGCGGCCCGGCTGGGGCTCCTCGCCCTGCTCGAACCGGCGTACGTCGGACAGCAGCTCGCCCATCGGCCCCTCGTTGGCGACGAGGGCCAGCCGCAGCTCGGGGCTGAGATCCATCTGGGAGACGATCTCGTCGATCGGTTGCGCGAGCAGCCGGTCGAGCGACGAGAGCAGCCCGACCGTGAAGGCGGCGTCGCTGCCGATCCCTGGTCGTTCGGCTGCGAGCAGCTCGCACGTCTTCGCGCGGATCACCGCTGCGGCGAAGAGCTCGGAGTTCTCGTCGGAGAGGTTCCCGAGGAGCATCAGCTGCAGCCAGCTGCGCAGCTGGCGCGTGCCGAGCAGCACCAGCGCCTCACGCACGGACTCGATCCTCCGTGTGATCCCCGCTGCAGCGGAGTTGGCGGCGGTCAGCACCCGCACGGCCAGCGCCGGCTCCCGGCTGACGAGCTCGTTGATGCGCTCGAGGGAGATGTCCTGGTCCGCCAGCGCGCTGAGCAGCCGCAGGCAGTTGATCCGCTGGGGGTTCAGCGTCGGGGTGCTGACCACCTGCGCACGCGCCAGGTGGTGGCCCTGGAACATCGAGCAGCCGAGGTCCCTCGCCGTCTGCATGTCCTCCTCGGAGTCGACCTTCTCGGCGACCAGGGTCACGCCGGCCGCATGACACTCCGCGGCGATCGCCGCCAGCTCGGTGCGCGTGCACTGCAGGAAGTCCAGCTTCGCGAAGGAAGCGAGTGCCAGCAGTGGCCGGCGCGGGTCGTTGGGGGCGATGTCGTCCACGGCGATCCGGTACCCCTTCTCGACCAGCCGCTCGCACCCCGCGACCACGTCTGGGTCTGCCGGGATGTCCTCCAGGATCTCGAGCACCACCTGGTCGGGGTCGAACGGCGGGAGGAGGTCGCCGGTGATGAACGGCCGGGTGAGGTTGATGAAAGCGAGGCCGGAGCCCACCAGGGCACCGAGGCCGAACTCGGTGAAGGTGTTGACGATGACCTGCGCGGTCGCCTGGTCACCGTCGACCACGTCCGCGGTGGTCGCCGACGCGGAGGCACGGAAGAGCAGCTCGTAGCCGACGACCGCTCCCGCGGTGTCGAAGATGGGCTGCCGTCCGATGTGGACGAAGCCCTCGCCCGTGACTGGGCGCATGGCAGCACGATCCTTTCGCAGACCGGAGACGGCCGGTTTCGCCTCTGCTCCGCGCTGGGCCAGTCAGCGGCGACCAGGTCGCCCCGCGCATCATCGCTCCGTCCAGGATTGCTGCCCACGGTACCGGCCAAACCCGGGCTAGTCCGGCGAATCGGTCGAAATGCGGCTCCCCACACCAGCACCTGGTCCGATAAACCCCTTGCGCAAACGCGTTAGTCACGACTAACGTATTTCCTGTGCCCGATGCTCTGTCCGCCGCCGCCGAGCCGACGCGGAGACGGATCCTCCAGCTACTGGCATCGGGCCCGCGTACGGCGGGAGACCTGGCCTCGCACTTCACCGCGACCCGGTCGGCGATCTCGCAGCATCTCGGCGTCCTCGCCGAGGTGGGCCTCGTGGTCAACCGCAAGGAGGGCCGGAACAGCATCTACAGCATCGTCCCGTCGGCGGTCGCCGAGCTTCGCGCGGAGATCGACCGGTTCTGGACCAACGAGCTCGACCTGCTGCTCGCGGACGCCACCGATCTCGCCGCGAGGCGGGACACCACCCATCCCCAGAGAGAGAACAGGACATGACTGCTGAGAAGACCGCACTGCTCCCGGTGTCGACGGACGAGGCGTTCGCGCTCGTCACCGACCCCGACCGGTTGCGCAGGTGGAAGACCGTGTCGGCCCGGGTCGACCTTCGCGCCGGCGGGGAGTACCGCTTCACCGTCGTACCAGGTCACGTGGCCGCCGGCACCTACATCGAGGTCGAGCCGGGACGGCGCGTCGTGTTCGGCTGGGGATGGGAGGGCTCGCCCGAGCTTGCCCCCGACGCCTCGACGGTGACCATCACGCTCGAACCCGTCGAGGGCGGCACCCTCGTCCGCCTGGTCCACGACGGCCTCACCGCGGAGCAGGAGGCGAGCCACCTCGAGGGTTGGACCCACTTCTTCGAGCGGCTCGAGCGCGCGGCCGCGACCGGGGACGCCGGTCCCGACGAGTGGGCCGCGACGCCCGCGGACCTGAACCGCCTCACCTCTGCGGAGGCAACGCTGGCGGTGTGCCAGAACGTCCTCCGCAGCGTGACCGACGGAGACCTCGACCGGGAGACGCCGTGCACGGACTTCAGCGTCCAGCAGCTCGTGGACCACCTGGTCGGCTCGCTCGTCTCAATCGGCGGCATGGCCGGCGCCGAGGTGGTCGACCCGCACTCGCCCGCGGTGGAGCAACGCGTCGCCGCCGTCGCCCAGCAGGCACTCGAGGCGTGGCGCACGCGCGGCCTGGACGGCACGGTGCCGTTCGGCGACGGCGACATGCCCGCGACCATCGCCGCGAACATCCTGTCGATCGAGCTCCTCGTCCACGCCTGGGACTTCGCTGTCGCAACGGACCAGAAGGTCACCGTCTCCGACGAGCTGACCACCTACGTCCTCGAGCTTGCCGGCGAGACCATCTCCCCGCAGACCCGTGCGCGCGGTGCCTTCGCCGAAGCCGTCGAGGTGGGGCCGGACGCCCACGTCCTCGACCGCCTCATCGCCTTCTCGGGCCGATCCGCGGCCTGAGAGAACCACAACCAACCCAAGGAGAACGTCATGGCCAAGTTCATGCTTCTCTACCGGGGTCCAGCCACCCCGGCGGATGAGATGTCACCCGAACAGTCCGAGCAGGTCCTGCAGGCATGGAACGCCTGGATCGGCAAGGTCGGCGAGGCGCTGACCGACACCGGCGCACCATTCGGTGCTGGTACGGCGGTCCGCGGCGACGGTACGAGGACCAACGGGAGCGACCTCGCCGGCTACAGCATCGTCGAGGCCGCCGACCTCGAGGCAGCGCAGTCGCTTTGTGACGGCCACCCGTTCCTCAGCGACGGCACCCCGGCGTTCTCGGTCGAGGTCTACGAGCTCGCCGCGATCCCGATGTGACCGCCTGACCGACCGCAGCAGGCCGAGCCAGTCATCTGGGGACGAGCTCGGACCTGCTCGCGGCCGGTCCCGTCGGCGAGGGCTCCTCACGCAGCCCGTAGCGCTCCCACCACCGGCGCATCGGGCCGGGAGCCCACCAGTTCCACCTGCCGAGCAGCCTCATGGTTGCGGGCACGAGCAGGGCGCGCGCTTCGCGATCGAGGACGAACTGCCGCGGCTGCTGCCGATGATCCTGCGCGAGATGCAGCACTGACGGGCTCGATCTCATCCTCCGGGGGCGATGAGGACCGCAGCAGCGGCAGGCAGATTGGTGCGGGTGACGCCTCGGCCGAGCAAGCACCGGGGCACTCCAGGAAGGAGAACACCGTGGCCATCGGACCCGTACAGCTCCTCGTGCTGGGATTCCGGCACCCCGACTTCCACGGCGAGATCATCGCCGAGCTCGAACGCCTCCGCGACAGCGACACCGTCCGGGTGATCGACTCACTCGCGGTCTACAAGGACGCCGCGGGAGAGATCGAGGTCGAGCATCTGAGCAACCTCACCCAGGAAGAGGCCATCGAGCTCGGCAGCAAGGTCGGCGCCCTCATCGGCCTCGGGATCGAAGGCGAGGAAGGCTTCGCGGCAGGTGCCGAAGCCGGCGCCGAAGCAGCCGCTGAAGGCGCCGAGGTCTTCTCCGACGAGCAGGCCTGGGACGTGATCGAGGAGATCCCCAACGACTCCGCGGCAGCTCTCATCCTGCTCGAGCACCACTGGGCGGTGCCGTTGCGCGACGCCATCGCCAGGGCCGGCGGCTTCCGGATCAGCGACGGCTTCATCAGCCCGCTCGACCTCGTCGGCATCGGGCTCCTCACCGCCGAGGAGGCCCGTGAGATGCACGCCCGTGAGACCGAGATGGGGGTGGCGCCAGCCACTGCACCGACGATGCCGGAGCAAAGGCAGGAGACCACCATTCCGGAGACGACCAGGACGGAGGCCTGAGATGCTGGGATCATCACGAAGAGTCGCCCGCAGTACCTCGCGGCGCACCGCACGTCGCGTCAGCCGACGCCGCCGCTGATGCCGACGGTCTGAGCCGAGGAGGGTGCCGTGACTCGACGTTCATGGCTCCACCCTCGGCGCGATCGGCGCCAGACTGCACCGAGCTCATCCGCCGCGGTCGCCACAGCAGCCAAGGGGCCGGCGAAGCCTGATCCCATGGCGATGCTCAGGTCCCGCGGCTACGTGGTGACGCTGGTCTTCGCCGGCGCCCTCGGCGTGCCCATCGCGGCCGCGTCCTTCTTCTTCCTCCAGCTGGCGACCCACCTGCAGGGCTGGCTGTTCACCGACCTCCCCGAGGCGATCGGCTTCGACGAGGAGCCGACGTGGTGGCCGCTGCCCATGGTGGCGGTCGGCGGGTTCCTGGTGGCACTGACCATCCGCTACCTCCCCGGGCACGGTGGTGAGTCGCCGGTCGACGGGTTCGGCTCGGCCGGGACCCCCGCTGCCCGCGACCTGGCGGGCATCACGATCGCGTCCCTCGTCACCCTGGGTTTCGGCGCGGTGCTGGGTCCCGAGGCGCCCCTGATCGCCCTCGGCGCCGGGCTGGCCGCCTGGGCGGTGCACCTGGCCAGGCACGACGCACCCGCGCAGGCCGTGGCCGTGATCGGCGCTGCGGGCAGCTTCGCCGCGATCAGCACGCTGCTCGGCTCACCGCTGCCGGCCGCCTTCCTGCTCCTGGAGGTCGCGGGGGTGGGCGGCGCGATGACCTCGGTCATCCTGGTCCCGGGCCTGCTGGCCGCCGGGATCGGTTCCCTGATCTTCGTCGGCCTGGACTCACTCACCGGTCTCGGCACGGTGTCACTGACCATTCCCGACCTTCCCCCGGCCGGCAGCCCGACGGTCTCCGAGTTCGGCTGGGCGCTGGTGATCGGCGTCGCCGCCGGGCTCCTCGGCAGCGGGATCCACCGTCTCGGTGCGGCCCTGCGTCCCTGGGTGGAGCAGCGGGTCCTGTTCGCCACCACCGCGGCAGGGCTGGCCGTCGGGGCCTTGGCGGTGCTGTACGCCGTGGTCACCGACAAGGACTCGTCCGACGTGCTGTTCTCGGGCCAGGCGGCGGTGGCACCGCTGGTCGACCACAGCGCCGACTACTCGGTGGGCGCGTTGCTGCTTCTCCTGGTGTGCAAGGGAGTCGCCTACGGGGTGTCGATGAGCAGCTTCCGCGGCGGACCGGTGTTCCCGGCCCTCTTCCTCGGCGCTGCCGGCGGGATCGCCATGTCGCACCTACCGGGCCTACAGCTCGTCTCCGCCGTGGCCATGGGCATCGGCGCGATGTGCGTCACCATGCTGGGGTTCCCGCTGGTGTCGGTGATGCTCGCGACCCTGCTGCTGCTCTCCGACGGGCTCGAGGTGATGCCCCTCGTCATCGTGGCCGTCGTCGTGGCGTACGTCGTACGGGCCTGGCTGTGGCCTCACGGCACGGCGCCCGGCACGACTACTCCGGACGCCTCCCAAGACGTTTCAGGGAGTCCTGCACCGCGGTGAAGACCACCCGGGTGACCAGGCCGACGAGGACGAGGTCCCCGACCATCTGCACGGTGACGACCGCTCGGGCCGTCCCGGTGGTCGCGGTGATGTCGCCGAACCCGACGGTCGCGAAGACGGTCACGGTGAAGTACATCGAGTCCAGCCGGTTCAGTGACTCCGACCAGCTGCTCGCCTCCGCGCGCCCCATCAGGTAGTAGGTGGTGGCGAACACGACGAGAAACAACGGCAACGTGATGGCCAGCGCGCCGATGGCCCGCACGATCGGGTAGTGGGAAGTGGTGATCGCGCGGATCTGCCACACCAGCAGGCCGACGACCAGGCCGACCCCGATGACCAGAACCAGGACCGTGTCGGCATCGAGCGGCGACGTGAACGGTAGGACGAAGTAGCCGACGACCACGGCAACCGACACGAACAGTGACCGCAGCAGCGACTGGAGCCCCGGCCGCGCCCGGACTCGATGGAGCACGCTCCTGGGGTGGGAGTCGGTGTCGGCGTCGGTACTCATCACGTCACTGTGTTCCGCACCGGTGTCGAGCGTCGTCATCCGCCCGGGGTGAGAATGCTCAGGACAACGTCGGCAGGGTCTGCTGGGCGGTGAGCGCTCCACGGAACAGGTCACCGCGCTCGACGATCCGGTCCGGCATGTCGCGCACCGTGAAGCCGTCAGGCCGCAGGCCGGGATCGTCGAGCTCGTCCCAGCCGATCGGGGCGGAGACCGGCGCACCGGCCACCGCCCGCGGGCTGTAGGGCGCGACGAGCGTCTTGTTGACGGCGTTCTGCGTGAAGTCGAGCCGGGCCTTGCCGCCGCGGGAGCGAACCTCCCACTTCCAGCTGAGCAGCTCCGGCACGACCGCCCCGACCGTCCGCGAGAGCTGCTCGACCCAGGCGCGCGTCTCGTCGAAGCTCGGGCCCCGCGCGATCGGCACCCACACCTGGATGCCGCGGCGGCCGGTGACCTTGGGGAACGCCGTGATCCCGAGGTGCTCGAACGCGGTCCGGTGCAGCCGGGCCAGCACGAGCACGTCCTCCCAGGTGGTCGACTCGCCCGGGTCGATGTCGAACAGCGCGTACGTCGGACGGTGGGGCCGGTCTGTGCGCGAGGTCCAGGCATGCCACTCCAGGCCGCCGTACTGTGCCACCCAGACAAGGGCGGCGGGCTCGTCGACCACCAGGTAGGTGCTGCTCTCCCCTCGGCCCGGCGTCGGGGTTGTCCCACCGGGTGAGCCAGCCTGGCGCGTGCTCCGGGAGCTGCTTGTGCCAGAAGCCCTTGCTGTCCGCGCCTTGCGGGTGACGGCGCATGTTGAAGGCCCGGCCCTCCAGGTAGGGAACGGCGGTCGGGGCCACCTGCGCGGCGTACCGGAGCAGCTCCCGCTTCGTGACCGAACCCTCTCCACCCCGTTCCGGGAACAGGACCTTGTCGAGGTTGGTGAGCCGCAGCGAACGGCCGAACACCTCCCAGGTCCCCTCGTTGCCCAGCGCGTCGAGCGCCGCGAGCGCCTCCTCACCCGGCCCTGCGTGACGCGGCGGCCGGAGGTCGACGGCGGCCTCCGCGGCCGGGAGGTCGGAGCGCCACAGTCGGTCGGGGTCGGCACGGACCTCCTCGTTCGTCCGCCCGCTGAGCACCGACCGCGGGTGCTCGTCGGGGTCCCACCCCTCCACGGCGTACTCGTCGCGCTTGTGCACCAGCAGCCACTGCTCCCTGTCCGACGGGCCTCCGCGCCGCACCAGCGCGAGCCGGCCGCGCAGCTTCTGCCCGTGCACGTCGACGTGCAGCTCGCCCGCCTCGACCGCGGCCCGTGGGTCGTCGGTGTCGTGCGGCTCCCACGTCCCGGAGTCCCAGACAGTCACGTCGCCGGCGCCGTACTGCCCTCCGGGGATCACGCCCTCGAAGTCGACGTACTCCATCGGGTGGTCCTCCACGCGAAAGGCGCTGCGCCGCCTCTTCGGGTCGAGGGTCGGCCCCTTGGGCACCGCCCAGCTGACCAGGACCCCGTCGACCTCGAACCTGAGGTCGTAGTGCGGGCTCCTCGCCCGGTGACGCTGGACGACGAACCTCCGGGCTGTCCCGCTGCCCCGGCTGCTCCCTGTCTCGCCCAAGGCCGCTCCATTCGCTAGCACGATGGGGTCATATGTAGCCAGCATGCCTTGACCGCGGCTCTCGCGCGGGCGCACGTTGGAAGAGCAGTGTGGCCCACGTACCACGTGAGGGGAGACCACGAAATGCGACGTTCTCGCTGGCTCGCAGCGGCGCTGACGGTGGCGACCGTATGGGCCCCGATCCAGGCAACCACGGCAAGCCAGGCCGGTTCGCAACCGCTGCCTCGACGTATCCACCTTCCGGACGGCTGGCAACCGGAGGGCATCACCACCGATGGGAACTCCCTGTTCGTCGGATCGCTGAGGAACGGCGCGATCTGGCGGGCCAACCCGCTGACCGGTGACGGCGAGGTGCTCGCGCGAGGCCGGAAAGGCCGAGTTGCCGTCGGGGTCGACCACGACGCTCGACGCGACCTGCTCTGGGTCGCCGGCGGTCCCACCGGCAAGATCCGGGCCCAGGACGCGCACACGGGCAGGGTCGTCGCCCGCTACTCGTTCGGCCAGGGACGGTTCCTCAACGACCTCGTGGTCACCCGGCGCGCCGTCTACGCGACCGACTCGAGCAGCGCCGAGCTCGCCGTGGTCCCGCTGCGCCCGGGCGGTGGCCTGCCGCGCCCCGACCGAGCCACGACACTGGACCTCACCGGCGACTTCGCGCTGGTCGAGAACCAGTTCAACCTCAACGGGATCGTTCGAGCGAGGGGCTGGCTGCTGGCCGTGCAGACCGTCAACGGACGGCTGTTCCGCATCAACCCGCACACCGGCACGACCCGCGCGCTGGATGTGCGCGGCGCTCGGCTGGTCAACGGCGACGGTCTGGAACGCGACGGCGACATCCTGTACGTCGTCCGCAACATGAACAACAAGGTGGTGGCTCTCGACCTCAACCGCCGGTTGACCGAGGCGAGGCGGCTCGCCGTGCTGCGGCACCCCTCGCTCGACATCCCCTCGACGGCCGCCTTGGTGGATGACGCCTTGTGGGTGGTGAACGCCCGGTTCACCACCCCGCCGACGCCGACCACGCCGTACTGGGTCACGCGACTGCGAGCGGTCCACCACTGAGGAGCAACCACCGCGCGCCGGACGGTCCTGGGTTGACGTCGCTTCAGCCTAGATTCAGGTTGGTCGGCGCAACCTGGAATGTGGTCGGTCGGATTCAGAGGAGGCGGACCACATGTCGGGCCTTCGGTTCCCGGGTCTCCGGGTGAGCCTCGCGGCGGTGATCGCCGTGCCGCTGGCACTTGCCGCGTGCGATGGCGACGTTGGACCTGTGGCTGCCACACCGGGCGCACAGTCGTCCTCAGCCGCCCCCACGCACGCGGCGCCACCTCCATGCGGAACCTACAGCGGTCGCGGGTGCGCGCCTCCCGATGAGCGAGTCGACCTGGACCAGCCCATGTTCTCGGATCCGACCCGCATCACGAACCCACTGTTTCCCATCAGCAGACTGCGGTCGGCTCTCTTGCTCGGGCACGTCGACGGCAAGCCGTTCCGCACGGAGACCACCCTCCTGCCGCGCGCCGAGACAGTCGTTTGGGAGGGCCAGCAGGTCCGGGTCCTCGTCTCCCAGTACGTCGCCTATCTCGACGGGCGCCTGCAGGAGGTCGCGCTCGACCGGTACGCACAGGCCGACGACGGATCGGTCTGGTACTTCGGAGAGGACGTCTTCGACTACGAACGTGGTGCGGTCGCCCTGACAGAGGGAACCTGGCTCGCTGGCCGGGAGGGGCCACCGGCGATGATCATGCCTGCCCACCCCACGGTCGGCGACGTCTACCGCACGGAGAACGTTCCGGGGATCGTGTTCGAAGAGGTCACCGTGAAGACCGTCGGGAAGACGGTCATGGGTCCGGTGGCACCGGTCAGCGGAGCGATGGTCGGCACGGAGCTGCATGCCGACGACACGAGCGAGGACAAGGTGTTCGCGCCCGGGTACGGGGAGTTCCGGACAGCCGGCGGTGGAGACCTGGAAGCGCTGGCCCTGGCGGTCCCGACCGACGCGCTCGGTGGTCCCACGCCTGTCGAGCTGGGTTCGCTGTCCACAGGAGCGCAAGGAGTGTTGGAGTCCGCCAGAAGCGGCGACTGGGAAGCCGCCACGTCGGCCGTGAAACGCATGTCCTCGGACTGGCAGGCCCTCGCAGGCGACAGTCAGCCGCGGATGGTCGCCACTCGCCTGCACCGCGACATGAAGGTCTTGACCGACGCGGTCCAGCAACACACGGCGGCGGCGGTCGCGCAGAGCGCGATCGACGTCGACCAGTCCGTGCTCGACCTCAGGCTGCGCTACGAAGACCACGTCGCTGTAGACCTGCGTCGGTTCGAGCTGTGGACCCAACAGCTGCGCGTTCACGCGGCGGCCGATGACTCTGCGGGGGTCAGTGGGGACGTCGCCACGCTCGAGTGGATCCGGGACCGGTTCACCGCCACCTTGACGCCGGCCGGTAGCAGCGAGGTCGACGCTCGACTACGAGACCTCCGCGCGGCCACAGATGCCGGGAACTTGCGTTCCGCTGCGGACCACGCGGCCCGACTTGCCGCGCGACTCCGGACCATCGCGGTCGATATCCCCTCCGCCTGACGAAGGCGCTCGGGTCCTTCGATCGTGACACTCCCGCTCAGCGCCGGATGGGTTATCCCGCGTCGGCAAGGCCGGCGATCTCCAGGGCGGCCTGCCCGAAGTCTTCCGGTTGTGCGTTGTCCATGACGTCCGCCGTGCGAGCTGGGTTCGAGGATCTCGGCAAGCTGCCCGTTCTCGCCGATAGGTCCGACACGACCTGCGCGTTGTTCTTCACCATGAGGTTGGCCCATCGCGGCTGTGAGCGCCCCGACGGCAGCGAGCGTGACAGCAGAGGCGATCAGTGAACGCTGGTTTCGTCGTACCGTCGAGTCGGCTGTAGCCATGAAGTGCCCCCGTGGGAATCGCTGCTCACCCCGCGGAGTCCCACTGGGCCACAGAAGGATAGGTTCCTACGTCCACGGCTCGGGTCGTTTCGCGACATTCAGCCCAGGCTCGCCTCCCGTTCCCGAAGGGCGCTCCGGCCGCAACCGGCTCGCCGCTCAGCGACGGAACAGCCTGCGCACGAACGGCACGGAGTCCTTCAGCGACGCCTTGAGGGTGCCGTTGTGGTCGGTTGGGTAGGTCCGGAACGTGACCGGCTCCTGGTTGGCCTCGAGCACCGCGGCGTACCTGGCCGTCGCCGCGATCGGCACGTCGGTGTCGACGGCTCCGTGGCCCATGAAGAACGGCCTGTCGAACCCGTCCTCGGGCATGCCCATGTACTCCCGCAGAGTCGGGTACGCGTCCGGCAGCGAGGCGACGGGCGCGGTGAACCAGTCCCCGACCGCCGCGTCGGAGAGCTCCTCCTCGAACGGGATCACGCAGGTCGTCCGCGCCTGGGCGACCACCCGTTTCCCCTCCTTGCTCAGGATCGAGTCGATCCCCAGCCTGGGGTGCACGTCGTCCACGCTGGCGAGGATGTAGGCGAAGTACGACGCCAGCCCGCCCGAGACCGCCACCGGCGGCGCCTTCGGACCGAGCAGCATCACGTAGTCCTCGATGTACGCCGGGGTCCCGGTGCCGACCGCGCCGCGGTAGTCCAGCCGCTTGCCGCCGAACCGGGTCGCGTAGCGCGCGGTGTAGATCGAGGCGCCGCCACCCTGCGACTGACCGATCACGGCCCAACGCCGACCCAGCCGCTGCCAGGCAGCCCGGTGCGCGGTCAGCCGCCGGCCGGCCCTGACCATGTCGACGACGTTGTGCGCGGTGCTCCGGCCGTGGAGGTACGCCGGCAGTCCGCGGGTGCCGAGGCCGGCGTAGTCACTCGCCACGATCGCGTAGCCCTCACGCATCCACCGGCGAAGGTAGGCCCGGTCGCGCGACGGCAGCGCGGGTCCGACTCGAGAAGGGGCGCAGGCGTCGCCGAGGCCGGAGGTGCCATGCGCCCACGAGAGCACCGGCCACCCGCCCTTCGGCCGGTGCCCCTTCGGGATGAACACGGTGCCGGTGCTCACGGTGCGTCGTCCTCGCGCGTTGGTCGTCACATAGGTCACCTTGTACGCCTTTCGGGTGACCTTCGGGATCCACAGGCTCCTCTTCAGCACCGAGGACCTCAGCACCGTGCCCGTCGGCGGAAGCGTCAACCCGTCCATGGGCTCTGATCCGGCCACTCCGGCAGGAAGGATCACGAGCCCGGACGCGGCCAGAGCGGCCACGCCTGTCATCGCGACTCTCCGGCGCACCGCGGTGCGGACCCGTTGCCAGGTGGGCTTCGTACGACGCATCGTGGGGCTTGTGTCCATGCAGTCGCAACGAGCCCGCCGGCCGCGGGTTACCCAGCTGATCGGGGAAGGCCCAGGGAAGTCGACCGGTTGAGAGTTGAGACATCACGAACTCTCGCCTGGAGGACAGGATGCTGCACCGGAACATCGGGAGCCAACGATGACCACCGTCGCAGAGACCCCCGCGCTGTCCTACCGCGAGCCGACGGCTCGCTGGGTCCTCCTGGCCACGGTCCTCGGCACGGGCATGGCCTTCCTCGACGCCACCGTGGTCAACGTCGCGCTCCCCGCCATCGGCGCGGACTTCGGCACCGACCTCACCGGCCTTCAGTGGACGGTCAACGCCTACACGCTGACGCTGGCCTCGTTCATCCTGCTCGGCGGGTCCATGGGCGACCGCCTCGGCCGGCGGCGGATCTTCCTCGTCGGCGTGGTCTGGTTCGCCGCGGCCTCGCTGCTGTGTGGGCTGGCCCCTGACGTCAAGACGCTGGTGGCAGCGCGGGCGTTGCAGGGAGTCGGCGGCGCCCTGCTCACTCCGGGGAGCCTGGCGATCCTCCAGGCGTCGTTCCGGGAGGAGGACCGGGGCAAGGCCATCGGCGCCTGGTCCGGGCTCGGTGGCGTGGCCGCGGCGGTGGGTCCGTTCCTCGGCGGCTGGCTGGTGGACGTGTCGAGCTGGCGGTGGGTCTTCCTCATCAACGTGCCGATCGCCGCGGTCGTGGTCGTCGTGTCCCTGCGCTACGTGCCGGAGAGCCTGAACCCGTTGGCGCCGCGCCGATTCGACGTACGAGGTGCGTTGCTCTGCGCGACCGGGCTGGCCGGGATCACCTACGGCCTCATCGGGTGGGGTGTCGAGGGCACCCCGCAACCCACGACGTGGGTTGCGCTCGCTGTCGGTGTCCTCGCAGGCGTCGCCTTCGTGTGGGTCGAGCGCTCCTCTCCGCACCCCATGCTTCCTCTCGACGTGTTCCGCTCCGCGCTGTTCCGGAACGTGAACCTGGTGACCTTCGTCGTGTACGCCGCGCTCGGTGGCCTGTTCTTCATGCTGGTGATCACCCTCCAGGTGGTGGCAGGGTTCAACCCGCTGCTCGCCGGTGCCGCGCTCCTGCCGGCGACAGGGCTGATGCTCGTGCTGTCCTCGCGGGCGGGCGACCTGTCGCAACGCATCGGCCCACGTCTGCCGATGACGGTGGGGCCGCTGCTCTCGGCAGCCGGTGTCCTGCTGCTCATGCCGATCGGAGCGGGAGCGACGTACCTCGGCTCCGTCCTCCCCGGGGTCACGTTGTTCGGGCTCGGGCTGTCGCTGACCGTCGCGCCCTTGACAGCGACCGTGCTTGCCGCGGCGCCGGTGGAGCACGCGGGCATCGCCAGTGGCGTCAACAACGCCGTCGCGCGGTCTGCCGGCCTGCTCGTCATCGCCGCCCTGCCGGCACTCATCGGGCTGTCCGCCGACGCCTACGCCGACCCGTCCGCGATGGAGCCGGCGTACTCACGAGCCATGCTGCTGTTCGCGGCCCTGCTCGCCGCCGGTGGGCTGTTCTCGCTGGTGACGATCCATGCCCCGCGCGCCGCCAAGGTGCCCGGCGCGATTGTGAAACGAGGCGAGGAGGCCCCGCACCTGGAGCTGCCTCGGTGCTCGTGCCGGGTGCACTGCGCGGTCGCCGGGACACCGATCCAGCCGGCGCCGAGACGCAGGTCTGCGGCGGCAGCCGAGGACTGACTCGGCCGGATACGGGTCAGAGGTCGTTAGCTCCGGCCGAGAGGGACTACGCCGACTGTCCGATCCTTGGTCGGCCATCCGCGGTCGGCGCCTGGACGATCCCGGTCGGCGGCTCACCCCAGACAGCAGCGCTTGCCAGCAGGTCCTGCAGCCCGTGGCCCGACGGGTGGTCCGTGTAGGCGGGGTCGGCGCTGCCGCGACGCTGAAGGTCCTCAACAACCTGATGCTCGGCACGATCAACGCCATCACCGCCGAGGTCCTGGTGCTGTCGCAGGCTGCCGGCCTGGACCCGGGAGTCTTCGTCGACACCGTCGTCGAGTCCGGGGCCGCGTCGGTGAGCGGACTGTTCAAGGACGTCGGCCCCCGTGCGGTCGACGGCGACTTCTCCCCTACGTTCGCCTCTCACTGATGCGCAAGGACAACGGGCTGGCACTGGCACTTGCGGACCATTACAAGGTGCCGATGCCGGTCGGGACCGCGGCATCGACGCGAAGAGCGAACCCGACATCATCCGGGCCGATCTGAGGTTCCACGACCGGATCCTGGCCGCATCGGGGAGCGGCCACCTGTCCCGGGCGCTGAGCCCGATCCTGGGTCGCGCGAACCTTGCCATGCTCGCTGGTGACCTCTCGTCGTGGCCGCGGGACGCGGTGCAGGAGCATCGGGCGGTGCTCGACGCGATCGCCACCGGCGACCAGGAAGCAGCCGAAGCCAACGCTCGTCTGCACATCCGCCTGGTCAACCGGCGCCTGCAGGCACGACTCGGCCACGAGGACGCCGCCGAGTGAGCGGCTGAACCAATAGGCATCCACTGAGCGTCACCCGCCACATCTGCTGGCCGCGAAGCCCTCGACCCGTCACATGGTGGACCGGAGCCGGCACGAGATCTGACCGACGAGCCGCGGGGGTTATGCGGGAACGGCGGTGACCACGAGATTCTCCTGGTACCCGCCCTGGCCGGCGTCGTACTCGCCTCCACAGGTGATGATGCGGAGGCGCTCCGGTCCCCTGCGGGAGAACAGCTCGTCGGGCAGCCCTTGGCGTTCGTAGCGTGTGACCCCGACCACGGTGTACGTCACCGTCCGGCCGTCCGACGCCGCTACCTCGACGGTGTCTCCGATCTCGACGTCCCGGAGTCGCACCAGGGGCCCGAGTCCGAACCGGTTCGAGTCGAGGTGGCCGGCGAGCACAGCCGAACCGCCGGTCCCGGCTCCGGGGGCCGGACCGAACCGGTACCACCCCAGGACCCGCGGGTCGGGCGGGAGCTGCATCTGGCCGTCGGCAGCGACGCCTACCGGTCGCACCGTGGCGTCGATGTCGACGACGTCCATCGTGACGCGCACCGGGCGGGCCACAGCGGACTCGTCGAAGGCGCCGAGCCGTGCGTCCGATCGGCTGACGGCGGACCCGCCCGTCGTACCAGCGCCTGTCACGCCAGCTGCCGGCTCGCTGAACGCCGGCGTACGGGCAACAGCCACGGGCGGCCCCGGCTCAGGACCCCGGAAGGGGGGATCGGGATCGAGCCGGGACCACACCGCGGTCACACTCACGACGAGCCCGACGACTGCCAGCACGGCGATCACGGCAGCGGCTCTCGTCGTCCTCATGGCGGTCCTCAGTGCTCGGCCGGCTCAGCGACGAGCGCGAGCGGGCACCAGCTGCCGCCCTGCGTAGACAAGGGCCAGCGCCGACATCAGGCCGAGACCGAGCGCCCATGCAGGCACGCCTTCGGACTCGGGAGCCAGACCTGCCTCACCGCCGGGGACACCGCCCGGGGCCGAGTGCAGGCCGTCGATGGTCTGGACGGCCAGGTCGAGGTTGTCGTCCTCGGCACTGCCCCATGCGTAGACGATCGTGTGGGTACCCTCGGCCAGCTCGAGGTCCGCCGGGCCGATGGCGACGTCCCCGGTGCCCGCGAGCACCACGTCGGCCGAGTAGGTTCCTGCCGGCACGTCACCCGAGGCCTCGTCCGGGTTGCGCAGGTTGTCGAAGAGCACGTCGCCGTCGGCGCGCACGTCGACGGCCGGAGCAGCCGCGTCGTGCCGCACAGTCAGCCGGGCCTCGCCCGCGGCGGTCGCGGACGTGTCGTTGACGTACGGGGTCAGGGTCGGGTTGCCGTCGGCGTCGAGGTGGGCCACCACCGTGGCGTTGGCGCCGGCGGGCACCTCGACGTTGTTCGCCTCGATCGCAGGCTGGCCGTTGCCGGGCGAGTCTCCGTCGGCGAAGACCTGGAGGTCGTAGCTGCCGGCGGGCAGACTGAGCGGGTCGGTCAGGGTGCCGGGCTTGAAGTCGGGGATCAGCTCCTCGCCGTTGGCGTAGACGTCGACGGTGAGTCCGGGCACGCCGTGCAGAACAGAGACGGTTGCCTCGTCCTGTGCGTTGGCCGGCGCCATCGGGGCGGCGATGAGCGCCGCCATTCCGGCGGTGGTTGCTACTGCGGCAATGCGTCGCATGGTTCGAGTCCTCTCGGTTGGTGGTCGAGCTTGTTATCCCTGGTTCGACCCCACCGACAGCCCGGATGCCCGCGAGATAGTAAAAACTTCAACCGCTGGCCACTCGTCGCGAGTGCTCGGAGAATTTGCCTGGCTCGCGTGCCGTGATTTCTCGGCGATGCAACCCTCCAGGTCTGAGAAGCGTCATCCTGCTGACACAGACGCGGGCGCCCAAGAGGGCTGCCTGCTCGAACGGGGGGACTCAACACGATGAAGCGCATGACCTTCGGGCGCCGACGCCCGCTGCTGGCGGCTGCTGCGATCGCTCTCGCGCTCGCCGGACTGCTGGTCCCGGGCCAGGCCACGGCGCAGGCCGAGCGAGGCTGGGTGACGGGGACCGTCGTGGGCACGGACGGCAAGCCCGTCGCGGGCGCACTCGTGAACGTCCTCGAGCCGCGCGAGGTGCCCGAAAGGGGCATCATCGCCGAGGAGACCGACCGGCGGACCTGGACCGACACGGACGGTTCGTTCCGGGTCCGCGAGGGACGAACCGGCTACCTGGTGCAGGTCTGTGAGCCTTACCTGGGCGACCGGAACGTCTGCCGCGAGCCGGCATCGGGCGTCCGCCACCTGATCACGTACGTCGGTCCAGCGGGCGTCACCGACAGCTGGGTGCTGCAGACGAGCCTCTTCGCGGTGACCGGCACCGAGCGCGACCTCGGCGTGATCGAGGCCAAACCGCAGGGTCGGGTGCATGGTCGAATGAGCGGCGCGGCCAACGCCGAGCTCCGCATCATGCGGCTCAACGACACGATGGCGTACCGCACCTTCACCGACGCCGAGGGCTACTACCGGTTCATCGGCCTCGCACCTGGCCGGTACTACGTCGAGGGCGGCGGCGACGGCCGGCTGCCCTGGCAGTCGGACGTGATCACGGTCAAGGCTCCGGGCGACATCGAGGTCAACGGCTCGCTGAGTCGCGGGGCGACGATCCGTGGACAGCTCACCGCCGGCGGTAAGGCGGTTCCGGGGACCGACGTACTGGTCCGACGGGTCGGCCATGGCATGGTCGCCGCAACCACCACGGACTCGCGCGGCCGCTACCACGTGAGCGGCATGCTCCCCGGGAAGTACAAGGTCGGCATCCTCTACTCCGGTAGCGACTACATCCGGCATGGCGTCGACGTGACAGTCCCCGAGGCCGACTCGGTGGTGAGCGCCCCGGTCGCCGTACGCGTGGGCGCAACCCTCACGCTGCACCTGCGGAACAACGACGGCACCGTGGCCGGCAAGGCGCGCGACGAGCTGCGCAACGTCGAGGGCCGCCCGATCCAGGGCCGCCGCAACCTCGGCGACGGCGTCGTGAGCTACACGGGCCTGCGCAAGGGCACCTACACGATCGTGGCCGGCACGAAGACCCACTACGGGCTGAAGACCGTCAAGGTCGAGCGGCTCCGCATCCACGACCTCGGTTCGCTGCGGCTGCGGCAACCGGGCATCACACTCACGGGCCGGACCGCTCCGAACGCGGTGGTCGAGGCGATGAGCGGCAACCAGTGCCCGCCGGACGGGCCGGTCCGGGTCGGCTCCTGGCACCACATCGTGAAGGCCGACGCGAGCGGCCGCTACACGATCACGGGCCTCGTCCCCGGCTTCTACATGCTGGGTGCCGACGGGTGGCCGGAGAACTACGCGCCCCGATGCAGGTCGGACGTGAAGATCTGGAGCAACCAGTCTCGCGACATCCCGCTGGAGAAGGGAAGTACGGCGTCGGGGCGGCTCGTGTACGCCGAGACGGGGACCCCGGTGATCACGACGCTGTCCTACGAGCTGTTCTACCCGAAGGGTCTCGCGACGAACCCGACGAACGAGCACCCGGCAAGGGCGCGCACCCGTGGGCCTCCGGCGAGTTCTCGATGAACGGACTGAGCGCAGGGACGGTCCGCGGCGAGCTTGCCGAGTCGGCCGACTACAGCCAGCTCACCTCGGGGAAGTACCTGGTGATCTTCCCGTTCCAGGACGGGACGCCGTACTACCTGTCGAGCGAGTCGCGCTCGATCGACGTCGGCGCGGGTGAGCACCTCGGGCTCGGCGACATCCCGCTGACGATCAACAGGTAGCGCGATCGGGCCAGGAGCCCGGACCGGAAGCCCTCCGGTCCGGGCTCTGCCGTTTACTGGGTGACCCAGCACGCTCGCGCGCAGTAGTTCGTGACGAATTGGCTGTTTCCAGAGGCCGCGAGTTCAGCCGTTTGCTCACGAACTACCCGGACCCCGGGGCGGTCGGGCGCCCAGACCTCCGGGCAGGACGATCCTCCTGACGCCCTCCGCGCATAGACTCGAAGGAACTCGGGGGGCGAGGGGTGGACATGCACGTCGACATCCGCCTCCTCGGCGGCTTCGAGGTCGTCGTCGATGGCGAACGGATCCCCCGCGACGCTTGGCGCCGACGTCAGGCTGCCACGCTCGTGAAGGTACTCGCCCTGCAGCCGAGTCGGCGAATGCTGCGTGAGCAGGTGATGGACCTGCTCTGGCCCGATCTGCTGGTCGACGAGGCCGCGCCCCGGCTCCACAAGGCGGCCCACTACGCGAGGACCGCGCTCGGCACCAGAGACGGCGTCGTACTGTCCGACGACACCGTGGCTCTCCTTCCGTCGGGCGAGGTGTCGGTCGACGTGGACCGCTTCGACGAGTCCGCCGCGGCATCGGCGTCGGCGGAGGTCGGCACAGATCATCACACACGACTCGCGACCGCGGCTGTGGACCGTTACCGGGGCGACCTTCTGCCCGACGACCTCTACGAGCCGTGGTCCGAGGAGGCACGTGACCGGCTGCGTCTGCGGTACCTCGAGCTCCTGCGCCAGGTCGGCCGGTGGGAGGAGCTCGTCGCAGCCGACCCCGGCGACGAGGACGCACACCTCCGGCTCATCCGGCGTCTTGCCCTGCAGGGTGACCGACGAGCCGCGCTTCGCCAGTTCGAACGCATGGAGAAGGCGTTGCAGGAGGAGCTCGGAGTCGACCCGAGCGACAAGGCCGTCGCTCTGCGAGAGGAGATCAAGGCGCTGCCAGTCGACGACGCCGAAGCCGAGGCCCCGACGTCCAGCCGGGTGACTCCGGTGCCGAGCCCCGCGACGAGGATCATCGGCCGCGATGGCGCAATTGCGGAAGCCCTGGCGATGCTCGACCAGGCGCGCATCCTCACCTTCCTGGGGCCCGGTGGGGTCGGGAAGACCACGCTCGCCGTGGAGGTGGCGCTCCGCCGGAGCGAGTCGCGGTCCGTGGAGGCGTGCTTCGTGGACCTGACGAAGGTGGACGACCCTGCCCTCGTCCCGGAGCTGGTCGCCGGAGAGTTCGGCATCCATAGGGCCACCGGCACGAATGCGGACCAGCTGCTGCGGGAGGCGCTTCGCGGCCGGTCCTTGCTCATGGTGCTCGACAACTTCGAGCACGTGATCGACGCCGCCGGGATCGTGTCCCGACTGGTCGGCTGGTCGCCGTTCCTCGAGGTGCTGAGCACGAGCCGGGCCAGGCTGCAGATCACCGACGAGCAGGTCTTCGAGGTCGCTCCGCTCGAGGTGGGCTCCCCGCCAGCCAGCGGCACAGGCGAGTTCTCGCCCGGCGACGCCGTCGCGTTGTTCGGCCAGGTGGCGCGTGCGGTGGACCCGCACTTCGACCTGGCGCGACACCTCGACGACGTGACGGCCATCTGCCACACGCTCGACGGCCTCCCGCTGGCCATCAAGCTGGCGGCGGGGCATGTCCGCACGCTTCCGCCGCCCCTGTTGCGCTCCAGGCTGGGTCGCCGGCTCGGGTCACCGAGCGGTGCGACCCGGGACTCGCCGTCTCGCCAGCGGACCATCCCCGCGACGATCGACTGGAGCCTGCAGCTTCTCGGGGCGCCGGAGCAGCGCCTGTTCACCCGGCTCGGGGTGTTCGCCGGTCCGGTGGGTATCGACGCCGTCGAGGCAGTCTGCTCCGACCCCGGCACCGACGTCGTCGACAGCCTGGAACGGCTCGTCGACCAGAGCCTGGTGCGTCGGGTGTCCGGTCCGGGAGGAGAGTCGCGTTTCGGCATGCTCGAGCTCATCCGCGAGCGCGCACGGGAGCTCCTCACCGGTGAGGAGGAGGATCGCGTCAGAGCCCGCCATGCCCGGTACGTCGCGAACATGGTGGACACCCTCGAGGAGCATCGTTGGACCGACGCCGCCAACGTATGGATCGGCGTGATCAGCGATGCGCTCGCCGAGATCCGCGCGGCGCACACCTGGGCGCAGGAGCATGGTGAACCTCACCTCGCCGCCCGCATCACCGCCGGACTGGGCGCCTACTGGCATCGTGAGGGTCACCACGTCGAAGGCCGCGCGTGGGTCGACGACGCGCTCGAGCACGTCACCGAGTACGACGACGACCTCGCCGCTCGCCTGTTGGTGGCTGCCGGGTTCGTCACCTGGACACGTGACCGGCTGACGGCGCGCGGCCACTGGGAGGAGTCGGCCGAACGCTTCCAGAAGCTGGGAGACGACAGATACCTCGCCTACTCGCTGGCCCTCCTCTCCGGCACCTACATCGGAGACTCCGCGGCCTACGGGCAAGCAATGCGAATCTGCGACGAGAGCATCGCGCTGGCCCGGCAGGTCGGCGAGCGGCCGCTCGTTGCCCAGGCCCTCAACGTCCGCGGCGAGCTTGCGCGGGTGCAGGGTGACGACCACCTCGCCCTCGAGGCCTATGCCGAGGGTCGGGATCTCGCGGCAGCGGCGCACGACGAGGCCCACCTGACGGTCTTCCTCGCCAACCTCTCCTACCTGGCGGACCATCGCGGCGACTACGAGGAGGCCCGACGGCTGGGGTGCGAGGCGCTGCGCATGTGCTGGTCGCTGGGCCGCCGGATGATGGCCGCCTGGACGGTCTCCGAGCTGGCCGGACCCGAGCTCGGGCTGGGGCGTCCGGAGCGCGGCGCCGTCCTCGTCGGGGCGGCCGAACAGGCCCTCACGATGCTGGGGGTCTCCCGCCATCCCGGCGACGTTCCCGAGCACAAACGCGTCCTCGACGGGCTTCGGCAGAGGCTGGGTGAGCCGACGTTCAGGCGGCTGACGTCCGAGGGCGCCGAGATGTCGCTGCACCAAGCCGTGCTGATGGCACTGTCCGACCGCGCACAGGACCACCTGGTCGGCTCGCCCGCCGCCCAGCGCTAGCGGGCTTCGTCGCCGCCCTCCTTCCCTGGACCTTCCCTGTCTGCACGCCGACCACGGCTCTTCGGGAAGACCCGGGGAAGGCGCCCTCGGGAGAGTTGATGCATCACGAACTGCTCCCGAGGAGAGACACCATGTACGACCCGAACATGACCTTCGCCATCGCCCGGACAAGGGTGGAGGACTTCGAGCGCGAGCTCGCGCACCCCGGTAGTCAGGCGGCGCGCAGCCTCCGGCGCCGACGCTCGCTCGAACGGCGGGCCGCTCGCCGTCGGTTCGTCACCCGCACGTTCCAGGCGGTTCGTCGCCCGGAAGCCGGCCAGGTGCCGACGGGCGCCGCGTGACGTTGTGCCGGACCGGCCTCAGCGGCGGTCGGCGGGGTTCAGAGCAGCGTTTCAGGCGGATCGGCCAGAGGTCAGAGCCGGACGCCGTGTACACCGACGCGCTCCAGCCACGCCCGCAGCTGCGCGGGGTCTGCCTCCCCGCAGCGGAACCCGACATGGCCGTCCGGTCGCACGGCGACAAGACCCCGGCCGGGACTGCTCTTGAGGCGGTGGACCGAGACGCGGGGGGCCAGCGCACGCGCGTCGAGCCCCTCCGCGTCGCGCGACAGGATCACGTGCACCCCTGGTCGAGCAGTCAGCTCGTGCAGGCGGACCACGCGCCCGTCGTACCTCACGTCCTCGTCCGGCAACCGGTCGCCCGGTCTCGGGCCCTCGCTGGTGATCGGCGTGCCTTCCACCGACAGGACGCTGTTCCGGTAGCGGACCCACCGCTGCGACAGGACGCGGACCACCTCGGCCATGAGGCGCCGCTGGCTCAGGAGAAGGGGCAACGCCGGGGCGGCCAGCGGCACCAGGGTCCCGCGCAGGAGCGCGGGCAGTGGATGCGTCGACGCCTCCGCGTAGAACACGAGGTGCGTCAGCGCCAGCACCTGACGTGCAACCGGGCGGCGCTCCTGTTCGTAGGACGCCAGCAGGTCGGTGTGCTCGCCGTCGTCCGCGGCGAACGCCAGCTTCCAGCCGAGGTTCACGGCATCCAGGATCCCGGTGTTCATGCCCTGTGCCGCCGCCGGTGAGTGCGCGTGCGCCGCGTCGCCGGCGAGGAACAACCGCCCGTGCCTGAAGGAGTCCGCCAGCCGGTGCTGCAGTCGCACCTGGGCCGACCACCTCAGCTCGGTGACGGTCGCCTCCAGACCGGAGACATCCAGCAGCCGTTGTACGTCGGACGCCGGAACCTCACGACCGGGCTGCCCGAACGGCACGCCATCGGCACGGCAGGGCCGGGTCGCGAGCACCCGCCAGGTGGCCCCCTCACCCAGCGCAAAGAGGAACACGAGTCCTTGGCGTCCGGCCACGACATGGAGTACGCCGGGAGTGAGCCCGCCGTCGAGCTCCACGTCGGCGAGGACGACCTCCTCCCGGTAGGAACCGCCCTGCCAGCCGATACCGGCGATGTCCCGCACGGTGCTGTCCGGACCGTCGCACCCCGCCACGAAGCGGCAGGTCGTCTCCTCGACACCGTTGCCTGACCGGAGCGTGGCGTGGACGAAGGGATCGTCATCCGGTCCGGGCTTCACGTCCACCAGCTCGGTGCCTCGCTCGACCGGGACGCCTCTCTGCTCGAGGGCATGCGCGAGAACCTCCTCGACGTCCATCTGCCGCAGCAGGGTGAGATGCGGGAAGGCGGTGTCCGGCAGGTCCAGGCCGGCCAGGTCGGCGGAGACGCGCTTTCGGCCCAGGTGCAGCTCGGCCTTCGGAGCGATGTCCCCCCGGTCGAGAAGGCTGGCGGTCACGCCCAGCGGTCGCAGGCTCTCCAAGGTGCGCGGGTGCATGATCATCGCCCGGGACGGCCGGAACTGGTCGCGCCTCTGCTCGACGACCCGGACGCTCGCGCCGTGGGCGTGGGCCTGCAGCGCCGTGGTGAGCCCGGTCGGCCCCGCGCCGACGACGAGCACGTCCGGCCCTGGAGTCAGGCCGGTTCGACGACGCGCCACCACTCCCCCGCCTCCGAGCGCGCCTGGCCGTCGAGAACGCTCCGGACGTCGAGTCGACCCGGGTCGGCGATCAGGCTCGGGTCGGCCAGGAGCTCGTCGCGCCGCAGACCGGGCAGGACCCGGTAGTCGATCGAGCCCTTCACGCTCACGAGCGCCAGCACGTTCCACAACGCCCGGGCGTACTGCTCGGCGTCGTCCGGCCCGTCCCACTCGTACAGGCCGCGGTAGGTGCCGCGGCTGTCATGTGACATCCAGAGCTTGGAGACGAAGCCGGGGAACCCCACGAACAGAGGCGTGTTGAGGATGCTCTCCTTCTCGAAAGCGACGTGCGCCCTGCCACGCACAGCCCTCAGCCGGAACGACACCACGAGCACACACGGGTCGGCGGGTGGCGGCCGGTCGACCGATGTCTCCCGGTAGACGCGGCCGGAGGTCCCGTCGGCGAACGGGATCACCAGGCCGACGTACCGGCGTGGCAGGTGGACCTGTCCTTGCGCGACCATCGCCAACGTCTTGGCGAAGCAACGGGCCACTGCGACCAGCGCGATGGTCTTCGGCGCCGGGCCTGCGTGGGTCATCCTGCCTCCCCCCGAGTTCGGCCTCTGCCTCCAGCATGCGACCTGCGTCCCCGGCCTCGTAGTGGCGAAGGTCCCGACGGGCAGGAGGCTGCGGCTACCGGCGGTGCTGTGGCCGGAACACCGTGAGGCCGTGCAGGTTCCCGGTCCACACGGCGCCCCGCGGGCCGATCTGCGAGGCGGCGAAGAAGGAGTTCTCGAACGGCTCCGCGGAGCTCGGGACGAAGAGCCGCTCCTTCCCGCTGTCGAAGTCGACGCCGCTGAGCCCCCAGGTCCCGTCATGCTGACCGACGTCGTAGACGAGACCGCTCTCGACGCTCATGGTCGGGATGCCGTTCGGCATGCTCACCTCGGGGTTCGCCCATTTCACCTTGCAGGTCTGGCTCCTGGGCCGCCAGTCGATGCGTTCGATGCCGTGGGGAGCATTGGGCTCTGCCTGGTCGGCGAGCACGGTGAACGGCCTCGCCTGCTCCGGCATCGCGGCGTACGCCGGGTCGAGGGCATGGGTGTTGTCGACCACCACGGCCGCGTTCCCGCGCACGAGCACCGACTGCTCGGACACCGACTGGGTCCGCTCCGGGTCGCCGAACCGGACGGGGACCTCGCAGGCGATCCTCCGGTCCTTCCGTGGGGCGAGCGGCTTCCAGCCCGCGGGGATCCGGTTCCGCCACATCAGGACCAGACGCATCAGCGGCCGGCCGTCGGTGATGACGACGAACTTGTCGTCGCGGCGTCCTGTCCCCATGAGTGTCGGCGTCGAACCCGACCCTGCGCCCAGTCGCGCGCCACCCTGGACACCGCCGGTCGCGTACTTCGCCCGCCAAGCACGCGAGAGCCTGCGGCCGTTCCACCGGAGCTTGTACTGCGCCTTGCTGGTGACGACGTAGATGCCGCCGTACTCGTCCGCGGCGATGCTGTTGGAGACCTGTTCGAGCTGCTCCCGTTCGACATCGGGGTCGCTACAGTCCGCTCCGTTCTGCGAGATGGTGCGCAGGTTCGCGGGCGTCATGCGGGCGGGCTGTCGCGGCACGACACCGACCACTCCCAGCTCGGTGGCGAAGGCGACCATGCCGTCGTACAGCATCGTGATCCCGACGATCCGGTCGTCGTCCCGGCAGAGCACGCGGGTCAGGTCCAGTGAGCGCAGCTTCACGATCGGCGACGTGCGGCGGCCCGCGACCTTGTCGCCGTACACGTCGAGGGTCTGGCGGTGGGCGACGATCAGGTGGCCGTCGCGGTCGAGAACGCTGTACGCGCCGCTCGAGCTGGAGCTGGCCCGGCCGGTCGGCTCCTGGTGGAAGTCGATGAGCTCGCCGGTCCGCGCGTCGACCTTGAAGACGCCCTCGTTCTCCGGCGTCGAGATGACCGATCCCCAGACCACGCGGCGCCCGTCCGGGTACGGCTCGGAGAACTCGTGTACGACGGGGACGCCGGTGCCCCCTGGCAGCAGACGGATCTGTTGTACGTCGATCCGCTGACCCGGCCTGGGACCAGGAAGGGGCGACGACGCCTGCGCGTAGCTGCCTCGGTGAGCCGCGGCCCACGGCGACTGGGCCAGCGCGGGGTTGCACGGCGGCTCGTGCCCGTCGGCGGCCCTCATCGTCGTGCAGCCACGGGACGGGCTCGCTTCTGCGGCGGTGACCCCAGTCGTCAGGGCCGAGACCAGCGCGAGGGCGGTCGCGACGACAAGAGGAAGCGAGTGTCCGTACGTGGGCATCCGGTCGTCTCCTGACAGCACTGTGACCCTGGGTAGTTCGGGCTGCGACTCTGGCTCACGGAACCTACGCAAACGCGGCGAAGCGGGTCAAGAGGCGTCCACGCCTGGTGAGCAGGACTGGGGCACCTGGGCCACGTCCGAAGTGGGTCTTCTCGGGGATACCTGGCCGCGGGGGGCCGCGCCTAGCGTGGAATCGTGGACGCTGAAGACCGGCCCGCCCCTCGCGACGTACTCGTCACCAAGGGCGTCACCAAGTCGTTCCGGCGGGGCGTGTGGCCCACCGCGAAGCACATCGACGTGCTCAAGGGCGTCGACCTCGAGGTCCGCTCCGGCGAGATGGTCGGGCTGGTCGGCGAGAACGGCTCCGGCAAGAGCACGATCATGAAGATCATCGTCGGCCTTCTCGGCCGCGACGGCGGCACGGTGGAGCTCGAGGGCAAGCTCGGCTACTGCCCCCAGATCCCGCTCGTGTGGGACAAGCTCACCGTGGCCGAGCACTTCGACCTGTTCTCCAAGGCCTACGGGATGGACGAGGACCAGACGACGCGATCCCTCGACGAGCTGCTCGATGAGCTGCAGTTCGCCAAGTACCGCGACTACCGCGTGGAGGACCTCTCGGGCGGCACCCGGCAGAAGCTGAACCTGGCGATCTCGCTCATGCACGACCCCGAGCTGCTCCTGCTGGACGAGCCCTACACCGGGTTCGACTGGGAGACCTACCTGCGGTTCTGGGACCTCAGCGAGAACCGGCGGCAGCGCGGCATGGCGATCCTGATCGTGTCGCACATGATCACCGAGAACAAACGCCTCGACCGAGTGGTGAACCTGCGCGACGGGCGGATCGAGTCGACGTGAACGGCCTCGTGCTCGCGACGTCGGACTTCGTGCGCCAGCAGCTGCGCAACCGCGTCACCGTGGTCATGCTCGTCCTCATCCCCATCCTCTTCGTCATCCTGGCGGCAAGTGCCCTCGAGGAGCTGTCCTCCTCGCTGGGCGGTGACGTTGCGGGCTCCGCCGCCACGGCACTCGGTGCGGGATGGGCAGCCGGCTTCCTCGGCGGCATACTCGGCTTCTTCCAGGTCTCCTCCTCACGTGACGCGGACCGCCGCCTGGCCCTCGCGGGCATGGGCGCGCTCCGAGTGGCCGCCTCCCGCATCGGCGCCTGCATCGGGCTGTCGATGCTCGTCGCCCTGATCGCGTTCGTGGTGCTGTGGATCGACACGGGGATCGAACAGCCGGGGCTGGCCCTCCTCGCGGTCCTGGCCTTCGGTTTCATCTACGTGGGGATCGGCGCCCTGGTCGGTGCGCTCGTGACCGACGAGCTCGCCGGCTCACTGACGGTCGCGCTCGTCTTCGTCATGGACATGTACGCAGGTCCGGGGATGTCGGGCAGCAGCGGCACCGCGAGCCTGACCCCGACGCGCAAGAGCTCCGAGGTGCTCATGGCGGCCGGCGCAGGCACGGATGCGCCCTCCGGCGACTGGTGGGCGGTCGGCCTCACGGTGCTCGGCGCCCTGGTGCTCGCGTTCGGCGCCTTCTGGCTTGCGGCCCGGCCGCGGAAGTGAGGTGACGCATGTCGCTCGACCGCACCCTCACCGCGACCCGCATGGGGCTTCTCGACCAGGTACGACGGCCGCTCCTGATCGTGATGCTCGTGGTCATCCCGATCATCTTCATCAGCTGGGGCGCACGCGCCACGCCTGAGACTCCGAAGCCGCTGACCCTCCCGGACGACACGCAGGTGCTCACCGACATGCGCGCCCTGATGACCGTGGTCGACGTACCGATCGCGGTTGCCTTCCTCGCCGGCCTGGTCGGCGTGTTCGTCGTCAACTCCGCTCTCGAGTCGGACCGCCGACTGGTGGTGGCGGGGTACTCGCCGGTCGAAGCCGTCGTCCCCAGGCTGGTGGTGCTGACGATCGCTGTCGTGGTGATCACGGTCGTCTCGCTGGTCGTGATGGCCTTCAGCTTCACCCCGAAGAGCTGGGGCCCGTTCATCGTGGGCACGCTGATCGCGGGCCTCATCTACGCCGCGATCGGGGCACTCTCCGGCGCACTCATGGGACGGCTGGGAGCCGTCTACTTCATGTTCTTCCTGCCGAACGTCGACATCGGCATCGCCCAGGACCCGATCTTCTTCGACGGCGACCCGCAGGGCTGGGCCACCGTGCTTCCCGGCTACGGCCCCACCCGGATGATCGTCGAGGCCAGCTACAGCGGGGACTTCGCGCCTGCCGGAGCGCTGGCCCCGGCCCTGGCATGGCTCATCGTGCTCTGGATTGCCGTCGTACTGCTCCTCCGGCGGGCGGTGTCCCCCCAGCGATAGCTCTGCTCGAAGCGAGGTGCCGCTGTGCGGCGCGCCGAAGCCACAGCCGCACCAGGCGCTCGGCCACGACAGGATGCACATCCATCGCACGGATCGTCAGCGCGACCATCAGGGCCCGCGACTCGAACCGGTTCTCGGTCCGTTGCCGGGCTGAGCGTTCGAGAGTGGCACGCACCAGCGCCACCGTGCGGTCCGGGTACCTGTCCAGCGCCTGCTCCGTCGCACGGATGAGAGCAAGGCGTGCGTGAGCTCGGGCCTGCATGGCCTCCCTCCCGTCCTGACTCGGTCCCGTGTCGAACGCGCAGGCTACGCGTTCGACTCCAGGACGATCCAGATGGAAAGGCCCGAAGTGCCGGGTCTCACAGACTCAGCGGTAGGTGACCACCAGCGTGCTCGTCCCGGCGCCGGCACCCGCCTGCACCACGACCTCGTCGCCTCGAGCGGTGGAGCGGACCTCGTACTCGGCCGGTGCGCCGTCCAGCGTCACCTCGGAGACCGAGGCACCGTCCGGGAGGACGTGGCCGATCAGCAGACTCGCCGAGAGCTGGCGGGTCACGGTCGTGGTCAGGGTCGACGAACCGCGTTCGGCGCTGACGTCGACCGAGCCGCTGCCGACCCTGATGTTGCTGCCGGAGACCTTGCTCTGACCCTCGGGAACCTGCGGCACGACCGCGAGGCTGCCACGTCCCATGTCGGGACTCACGCCGAGCTGGTGGTGGACCACCGGCCACAAGGTGCCGTAGGTGCCCCACGCCTGGAGCACCATGGACCGGTCGTACAGGGCACGCTCGATGTTGGCCTTGAAGTCCGGGCTCGGTGCGATCTCGGGCATGGCGCCCGGCATCTCCCAGACACCCGGGTCGAGCTGGATCCGGGCGTTGCCCGTCGTGTACCGCTGCTGCTCGTCCTGCCCGAGGCGACCGAAGTTGCCCTCCGCCACGGCCATGATGCCGGTGTTGAGGGAGAAGACGGCTCGCTCGCTCTGCACTGTCGAGACCGCGCTGTCGCAGCTCGGACCCTTGTTGCCACCGTCGGCGGAGGTCGGACCGGTCCCGGTGTGGAAGAGCCCGAACTGGCCGGAGTAGCAGGGCTCCTGCCGCTGCTCGAGCGCCTCCTGCCCGTGCCCGTCCGTTGCGAGCGGTCGGGTCACCTGTCCCTCACGGACCAGCTCGGCGTCCATCGGGGTCACCCCGATCCAGTGTCGCTGCAGGATCTTGGTGTTGTCGTTAGCAGGGTCGTCCGGGTCGTCGATCGAGTCGGCGTACTGGTGTGTGTCCCCGCCGTACCACCAGGCGTCCTCGAACTCGGCCTCCAAGGCCGCTGCCCGCTCCGACGCCCAGGTCGCGGTGGCGGCGTCGGACTTGCTCCGAGCCAGGTCGGCCAGGTCGCGGAGCCCCCGGATCGTGTAGACGGTGTTGTCCAGCTTCTCCTCGCCCATGCCCTGCCGCTCGACGTTGCCGAGGCCTTCGGGCCATCCGTCACCGTCGTCGTCGAGCTCGCGGACGACGTACCGCATGTTGCGGACCGTGAAGTCGTACAGGTCGTCGCGGAAGGCGTCGTCGCCGGTCCACCGCCAGACGAGGGCGACGGCGCTGGGGAACTTCGAGGTCTCGTCGGTGTTTCCCGCGGAGTCGAGTGTGCCGTAGTAGACGGAGCCGTCAGGCATCACCTCGTGCACCACCTTGCCGCTGTCCCCGTTGACCACCTCGCTGACGTCGCGCAAGGCGCGCAGGTGTGCCTTGATGTCGTCGAACTGGCCCATCGCCACGCTGGCGAACGCGGTGTACTCACCGTCCGTGCCGAACAGCCACGGGTAGTCCGGCCAGCCCGCGCCCAGCCACCTGGCCTTGTCCAGCGTGCCCACCGGCGATGGGTACTCCCGGCCTTCCTCCACGGGACGCAGCCGAAGGTCGTGCGCCTCCTGGACGGAGTCGGCGAGGTTCTGCTTGCTCCACGCGATGCTCTTCTCGAGCAGGGGGTCACCCGGGAGGTCGACCTGGCTGTGCGCGGCCCATTGCTTCCGGGACGCGACCTTCCGCTCCAGCGCGGCTGCCGGGTCGGCGAGGGCCTTCGTCAGCTCCGCCCGTGCCGGTGCCACCCCCTTGTCCGAGCCGGCCACGGCGAACCACAGCGTGGTCGGCACGTTCGCCTTGAGCTGGACCTGCCAGCGCAGCTGGCCTCCCGTGCCCTTGCCGAACGCCCCGTCGTCGCAGGTGTACGGCGCCGGGCCGTCGGCGGGACAGACCACGGCCGGGTCCTGTGGGCCGCGGTGGTCCGGGCCCAGCTCGTGGCCCGACGGCGGGGTGCTGCCCGCGACCAGCGCGGCCCAGTCGTGGGACTCGGCGTTCGGGACGGGTGGCGTGCCGGTCTCCCGGAACTGCAGAGACCCGTCGGCGTAGGACCCCTTGTCCTGGAGGTTGAACGTTCCGGCATCGGGCTTGGTCCAACCCCACGGGTAGGCACTCATGAGCTCGGAGTGGGCATCGAGGGCCAGGGGCAGCGTGCGCGACTGCCGAGAGGTGAGGGTGAGGCCGACGAGCGTCGCTCGCGTGCCGTCGGGAACGAAGTCGGTTCGCTGCACGGCCACCTGGTCCACCGGCTCGAACGACGTACGCGTGTAGCCCCATCCCGCTGTCGTCCGCGTGGCCGCCGCGCCGTCGGGGTCGCCCAGCCATTCGTCAGCGAGCCGGAACCAGACGCCGTCGACGAGCTTGATCGGAGGTGTCCACACGCCACCCATCTCGCCGCGGATGTGCCAGCCTGCAGCCGGGTAGAGCGAGTCGGCGGTGCTCATGGAGTACGCCCGGTCCCCCACGACCACAGACCTCCGGTCCGCGAGCCGAGAGGTCTCGCTCAGCTCGGGGGAGCTCGCGAGGGCTCCCGACGCGTCACCGGGTTCGCCTGCCGCGGTCACCCCCGGCGTGACGATGGCAGTGGCGACGGCGGCTACAGCCACCATCCGGATTGGTCGCGCGGCCCGAGCCATGAGCGCCTCCTCGCGGAGATGAGTGTGACGTGCATTACACCACAACAGTCACAAAGCGCCTCGGCGGGGCTGAGCTCAGTACAGCCGGGTGACGCGGCCGTCCTGCTCGAGCACCCAGGTGCCGTCGGCCGCCGCCAGCACCCCTCGGGGTGGGAACGGCTCATCCTTCAGCTGCGCCACCGACGCCAGCCACACCGTAGGTCCGGCATCGCGCAGAAGCACCGCCTCGGCGGTGAAGTAATCCCACTGCCGCAGCGTCGCGGCCAGGTTCATGTAGGAGTTGACCTTCGGCAGCCGCACCGGAATCCGGTCCCCCGTGTTGCGACGGTGTCGGAGCAGCGCCTCGTCCAGCATGCGCGCGTACGCGGCGGCTTCGAAGCTGCTCAATTGGGTGGACACGGGACGCAACTTACCCTGCGGACAAAACGCCCGGGTAACCGAGATAGACCGGCGGGCGAAGGTACACCGGGGGCTGGGCAGGCCCCCGGCAGCTTGCACACGGACTTGGGACGATGGTGGCGTGCCCGTCTCCCCTGCACCGCTGCCCGAGCCGTCGCCGCCACTGCTTCCCGGAGTAGCGGTCGCCAGGTCAGTACGCCTAGCTAGAGCTACTGCTCCGTGCCGGCGACCCATCCTCGCGAGACAACAGGCGTTTCCCGCCTTCGTCTAGGTCCTTAGGCCCTGTCCGGCGTACCACGGTGAACCTGCTAATGGGAGATGTCCTACCTCGTCGGGAGGTGCCGTGGATCAACCGCACGCACCGTTGCCAGAGGAGCCTGAACAAGGGATCGACCCGGAGGAGGCGCTAGATCGGCTCCTTCGTGACCTACGAAGCGGCCGAGAAGGCCTGTCTGACCGCGAAGCCGCACGTCGCCTCGAGGTTGTAGGGCGGAACGAGCTGGTGCGTCGTGGTGGCCGAGCGTGGCCCCGCCAGATCATCCAGCAACTTGTTCATCCGCTCGCGCTACTTCTGTGGCTGGCTGCGATCCTGGCCGCATTAGGTGGCACGCCGGCGCTGGCGATCGCGATCGTGGTGGTGATCGTGATCAACGCCGTGTTCGCGTTTGTCCAGGAGCGGCACGCGGAGAGGGCGGTCGAGGCCCTGGCGGCGTACCTCCCGATGCAGGCGACAGCGGTCCGGGAGCGGGTGACGCGTCTTGTCGATGCCGGGCAACTGGTCCCAGGCGACGTCATCGTCGTGGGTGAAGGGGACCGTGTGTCCGCGGACGCAAGGCTGCTGTCGGGCTCGGTCGAGATGGACGTCTCGATGCTCACTGGGGAGTCGATGCCTGTGTTGCGGACCCCATCGTCCCACCGCAGGCACGGCCCCCTGCTGGAAGCACGTGACCTGCTGTTCAGCGGAACCAGCTGTACCGAGGGTGAAGCTGTCGCCGTCGTGTACGCGACCGGCATGCGCACCGAGCTAGGACGGATCGCGGCACTGTCACAGAGGGTCGAGCACGAGGCGAGCCCACTGGAGAGACAGGTCATGCATGTGGCTCGGCTGATCGCCGTGGTTGCGGTCGGCTTGGGAGTGGCCTTCATCCCAATGGGAACCCTGTTGGCGGGCCTTTCCGTAGGCGACGCCACCAATTTCGCAATTGGTCTCCTGGTCGCCAACGTTCCCGAGGGGTTACTGCCGACCATCACGCTGGCCCTGGCGCTGGGAGTCCGGGTGTTGGCGCGGGAGGGCGCTCTGGTCAAACGGATCTCGGCGGTGGAGACGCTGGGTTCCACCAGCGTGATCTGCACGGACAAGACCGGCACGCTCACGATCAACAGGATGCGGGTCGTGCGCTGCTGGACAGCCGGTGGGGTGCTCGACCTGGAAGGCGGTTCGCCCTCTGGGGATGGCGCGGGGCCGTCGATGCGGCTGGTCCGCGCAGGGGCGTCTTGCAACAACGCGAGGTGGAATCCATCACAACAGAACGGAGAGCTGGGCGACCCGACGGAGCTCGCATTGCTGCACCTCGCCGACACCGCCGGCTACGAGCAGGCTGAAGGGCATCCGGATCGGGTGTTGCAGTTCCACTTCGACCCCACGCTGCGGCGGATGTCGACCGTCGACCGCGTCGCCGGGCGTCTCCGCGTCGCCACCAAGGGCGCGCCAGAGGAAGTGATAGCGCGATGCGTGCGGCTGGCCGTCGGCGAGGATGTCGACACCTCACTCACACAGGAAACCCGCGCCGAACTCGAGACTGTCATCGACGGCTGGGCGCGAGAAGGTCTGCGGCTGCTCGCCATTGCTGAGCGCGACGTGACCGACGGCCGGCTCGAGGGCCTGACCCGCGAACAGGTCGAGGGTGAGTTGACCTTGCTGGGCCTGGTCGCGATCGAAGACCCTCCACGTCCTGAAGTGCGCGATGCCGTCACCCGCTGCCATACGGCCGGCATCCGGCTCATCGTCGTCACCGGAGACCACGGCCTGACGGCAAAGGGGATCGCGCAGCGGGTCGGTATCGGCGGACCCGGCACACCGATCATCAATGGACCCGCCCTCGATGCCATGAGCGAGGCAGAGCTGGACCTCCTGCTAGCACGTAACCGAGAGCTCATCTTCGCCCGTAGCTCGCCCGAAGCGAAACTCCGGATCGCCGATGCCCTGCGAGACCAGGGGCACGTAGTCGCCATGACCGGCGACGGAGTCAACGACGCGCCGGCACTGCGGCGGGCCGACATCGGCGTCGCCATGGGCAAGTCAGGCACCGATGTCGCCCGCGAAGCAGCCATCATGGTCCTGACCGACGACAACTTCGCCACGATCGTCAGCGCGGTCCAAGCGGGCCGTCGCGTCTATGACAACGTCCGCAAGTTCATCGTCTACATCTTCGCTCACGCAACGCCCGAGGCCGTGCCTTTCCTGCTCTACGCCCTGTCCGGGGGCCAGATACCGCTACCGCTGACCGTGATGCAGATCCTCGCGATCGACCTGGGCACGGAAACGTTGCCGGCCCTTGCGCTTGGGCGCGAGCCCGCCGAGCCCGGGTTGATGGACCGACCGCCGCGACAGCGGGGGCAAGGGGTCATCGATGCGCCGATGCTCGCTCGTGCATGGGGGCTCCTCGGAGGAGTGTCCGCAGCACTCGTGACAGGCCTGTTCCTCCTCACGCTCACCCAGGGCGGGTGGACCCCCGGCGACGACGTGACCGTTGGCCCTCTGCACCACTTGTGGCAGCAGGCGACCACGATGTCCTTCCTTGGCATCGTGGCATGTCAGATCGGCACCGCCACGGCCGCCCGTACACAACAAGCCTCGCTCCGCCAGGTAGGACTGACCAGCAACCGGCTACTGCTGTGGGGCATCGCCTTCGAGATCGCCTTCGCAGCCGCAGTCGTAGTCCTGCCCCCGCTCCAACGCATCTTTGGCACCACCGTCCCAGAGCCCTGGCAGATAGCCGCGCTGTTGCCGTTCCCCTTCCTGGTGTGGGGCGCCGACGAGCTCTGGCGGTGGACCCGGCGTCGCCCCAACCGCCTCGACACCGTCCGGCCGACGGCCTACTTCCATCAGAAGCGCGGACAACCCACCAGCTGAGGTCGGGCCCATGAGGAGGCACCCCTTGCACGTCCGCATGTCGTTAGGATCGTGTTAGGGACCAAGGGAATCCGCTGACGCAGTGGTGTGATGGGTCTTGAACGGGAGCGCGCGTGCGCCTGGTCCAAACTCGTGACCCCGAGGGGATGAATGGTTTCGCCCGCACAACTGCGTCGGGAGGCTCGTCCGGGCGCTCGTCTGAGGTCGTGGCTTCTCGAGGCACCTGAGGACCGAGCGAGACAGTACAAGGCCCCTCACGCGGAGTCACCGCCGGAAGACAAGCGCCACCCGTGGTGGCAGGTGATGTGTCTGACCGGTGTGGATTACTTCAGCACCCTCGGGTACCAGCCGGGCATCGCTGCTCTCGCGGCCGGACTTCTCTCGCCGTTGGCGACCGTGGTTCTGGTCCTGGTCACGCTGTTCGGGGCTTTGCCGGTCTATCGGCGGGTGGCCGTGGAGAGCCCTCACGGCCAGGGTTCCATCGCCATGCTGGAACGGTTGCTGTCCTTCTGGAAGGGCAAGCTCTTCGTGCTGGCTCTACTCGGCTTCGCGGGGACCGACTTCCTGATCACCATGACGCTTTCTGCCGCGGACGCCACGGCACACATCGTCGAGAACCCGCACGTTCCGGCGGTCTTGGAAGGTCACGAGGTGGCCATCACGCTGGGGCTGCTCGCCCTGCTAGGCGCGGTGTTCTTGCGGGGCTTCAAAGAGGCGATCGGAGTTGCCGTCGCCCTTGTCGCGGCGTACCTGGCACTCAACCTGGTAGTCGTTGCCGTTGCCTTGTGGCACGTGTTCACCGCGCCCAGCGTGGTCACTGACTGGACGTCGGCACTGACCACGTCGCACGGGAGCTTGGCGAGCATGATCGTTTTGTCGGTGCTGGTGTTCCCCAAGCTGGCGCTGGGTCTGTCCGGTTTCGAGACCGGCGTGGCGGTGATGCCCCACGTCGAGGGTTCGCCGGGTGAGTCGGAGGCGCACCCCCACGGTCGGATCAAGGGGACGCAGCGACTTCTCGGCACCGCTGCCGGCATCATGAGCGTCTTCCTGATCTCGAGCAGCTTCGTGACGACGTTGCTGATTCCTCATGAGAAGTTCGAGGAAGGTGGCGAGGCGGCCGGCCGTGCCCTGGCGTACCTGGCCCACGAGTACTTGGGCAACACTTTCGGCACCGTCTACGACATCTCCACGATCAGCATCCTCTGGTTCGCCGGCGCCTCCGCGATGGCCGGGATGCTGAACCTGATCCCACGTTACCTACCCCGCTACGGGATGGCGCCGGAGTGGACCCGAGCGGTCCGGCCGCTGGTCCTGGTCCTCATCACGGTGGCCTTCCTGGTCACCTGGATCTTCGACGCCGACGTGAACGCGCAGGGCGGCGCCTACGCCACTGGCGTCCTGGTCCTGATCACCTCGGCCGCGGTCGCGGTGACACTGGCGGCGCGACGCGACGGCCAGCGCAAGCTCATGGTGGCGTTCGCTGTGATCACGCTGGTGTTCGTCTACACCACCATCGACAACATCATCGAACGGCCGGACGGCGTGAGGATCGCGGCGTTCTTCATCGCCGCCATCGTGTCGATCTCGTTCTACTCACGGATCTCGAGGTCTCTGGAGCTACGTGTCACCGAGGTCGTGTTCGACGACACCGCACAGACGTTCCTGCGCGACTGCGCACGCCGCAGCATCCGATTCGTCGCCAACGAGCCGGACGCGCGGGACCGCGCGGAATACCGGGACAAGACCGAGCAGACCAAGAAGGACCATGACCTGCCGAACGAGCAGGACATCATCTTCGTGGAGGTCACGGTCACCGACCCGTCCGACTTCGAGACCCGACTCGAGGTGGTCGGGCACGTGATGCACGGTCGGTACCGGGTTCTTACCGTGGAGTCGTCATCTGTGCCGAATGCGCTCGCAGCGCTCGCCATCAGCGCGCGGGACGAAACGGGTGTAGTCCCTCATCTCTACTTCGAGTGGACCGAAGGCAACCCAGTCGCCAACGTCCTCCGTTTCCTCATGTTCGGCGTCGGCGAGGTAGCACCGGTGACACGGGAGGTCATGCGGAGGGCCGAGCGGAACCGCGCGCGCCGTCCACACGTTCACGTCGGGTGAATGTCCTCGGCACCGGATCGCTGTTGACAACGGGGGTGCAGCCGTCCCTTGATGAACTCATGGCGGAAGCACCTACCATCCGGTGGAACCGGTCGCTGTTGATCCCTGCCGCGGCGCTCATACCCCTGCTGGTGTGCGCCGCCCTGTCGACCTGGCGGGACAGCATCACCGCCGCCACAGACGTCCTGGTGCTCGTCGCCGTCGTCGTCGCGGCGGCCGCAACCGGGGATCGGGCAGCCGGAATCACGGCTGCCCTGTCGAGTGCTGTCTGGTTCGACTTCTTCCTCACCGAGCCCTACCTTCGCTTCACGATCACCGACGCCGACGACATCGAGGCGACCATCCTTCTGCTGGTCATCGGGACGGCGGTCACGGAGGTCGCCCTGTGGGGACGTCGCCAGCAGGCACGCGCCAGCCGCCGCGCGGGCTATCTCGACGGCGTTCTGGGCACCGCAGAGCTGGCACTGGTCCGGCGGGACTCGGTCGACAACCTGGCCGACAAGGTGGCCGCCCAGATCGCCGACGTACTCGACATCGCCCGGTGTCGGTTCGTTGCGGGAGGTGCCTACGACTCACGGATGGCGATACTCGACCACGACGGGGCCGTGACCCGAGCCGGCCACCGCCTGAACGTCGAACGGGACGGGCTCCCAACCGACGATGAGACGGTCCTGCTGGTGCACCGCAACGGTGACGTCGTCGGTCACTTCGTGCTCACCTCGGCGGCCGAGATCGCGAGGCCGTCTCTCGAGCAACGCCGGGTAGCCGTGTTGCTCGCGGATCAGGTTGCCTCGTTGCTGGGCAAGCCGCTCGCCTGACCTCCGCACGTAGGCCGATGGTGCTGTGCGGCCGAAGGGCGTCAGAGCTGCTGGCCGCCGTGCGGGTCGAACCGGTAGCCCATGCCGGGCTCGTTGAGCAGGAACCGTGGACGTGCCGGGTCGGGCTCGAGCTTGCGGCGCAGCTGGGCCATGTAGAGGCGCAGGTTGCCTCCGGCTGTCTCGTAGCCGGGCCCCCAGACTTCCGTCAGCAGCTGCCGCTGGCTGAGCAGCTTGCCGGGGTTTCGGAGAAGTACCTCGAGCAGGTGCCACTCGGTGGCTGTGAGGCGTACGTCGATCGAGCGGCCGTCGTCCTGCACGGTCACCCGTCTTGCGGCGAGATCGATGGTGGCGGGTCCGAGCTGGACAGTGGCTTGGCTCTCGCCGCTAGTGGTGCGCCGCGACAGGGCGCGCAACCTGGCCAGAAGCTCGTCAACCCCGAACGGTTTGGTGAGGTAGTCGTCCGCTCCCGCGTCGAGTGCCTCGACCTTGTCACTGCTGTCGCTACGACCCGACAGAACGAGGATGGGGGCATCACACCACCCGCGAAGGCCATGGATGACCTCCACACCGTCCAGATCAGGCAGCCCGAGGTCGAGGATCACGAGGTCGGGCGGGTGGCTGGCGGCTGAGGAGAGCGCCTCCTTCCCGGACGTGGCCGTGTGCACCTCGTAACGCCGAGCCCGCAGGTTGATGCTCAGGGCTCGGAGGATCTGGGGCTCGTCGTCCACGACAAGGACCCGGTTCACTGCCCGGCCTTCCCGTCTCCCACCTGCTCGGACTGCCGCTCGCGGCGACCCGGTTCGGGTGCGAGCTCACCGTCGGGCAGCACGGGCGCCGCGTTGAGGGATACCACCATCGTCAGCCCACCTCCAGGCGTCTCGTCCGGCGTCAGCGTCCCTCCCATGACCTCGGTGAGTCCTCGGGCGAGAGCCAGGCCGAGCCCGACGCCGGTGGTGTTGTCGGTGTCTCCGAGCCGCTGGAACGGCGCGAACACCCGGTCCCGCGACTCGGGCGGGATGCCCGGCCCTCGGTCGATCACGCGGAGCTCGACCTTGTCGCCAAGCGTGCTGCCGGTCAGCATCGGCGGGCGGTCCGGCGGCGAGTAACGCACAGCGTTGGCGAGCAGGTTCGCGACAACCCGCTCCAGGAGCCCGGCGTCCACGAGCACGTCGGGGAGGTAGTCCGGCAGGTCGACGACGACGTGATGGCCATCCTCACCGATGTCGTCGAGCGCCCGGGCCACCACCTCGTCCGGCGAGGCGGGACGGTTGAGCACGTCCAGGGCGCCCGACTGGAGGCGGCTCATGTCGAGGAGGTTGTCCACGAGGGCAGCCAACCTGTCCAGCGCCTCGTCCGCGGTCTCGAGCAGCTCCTCGCGGTCTTCCACCGACCACTCGACGTCCCTGCTGAGGAGGCTGGTGACGACGGCTTTGACGGTGGCCAAGGGCGTCCGCAGGTCATGCCCAACAGCGGCAAGCAGAGCGGTGCGCATCTTGTTCGCCTCGGCCAGGGGTGCGGCCTCGGCAGCGGCCCGGGCCAGGCGTTGCCGCTCCAGCGCGACCGCGGTCTGAGCAGCGAAAGCCCCCACGAGCCGCTGGTCGTCGGCGTGGAGAGGTTTGCCCTTGAGCGCCAGGACGAGGTTGTCCCCGAACGGTACGGCGGTGTCGGCCGACTCGGGCCGGGTGCACACGTCCGCGCCCGCGCAGGCGACGACCGACCACTCCGCCGCCGGGCCCCCTGCCATGGCCCCTCCCCCTTCACCCTGGGACGGCGGGCGTTCCAGCAGCGTCACCGATGACAGTGAGAACGACTCGCGGACTCGGTCCAAGAGAGCCGAGAGGGCGTGTTCGCCCCGCAGGACGCTGCCCGCCAGCGTCGCGAGCGTCTCGGACTCCGCCGCCGCCCGGGCGGCCTGGCGCGTACGCCGCGACGCGAGGTCCACCACCGAGCTGACCAGCAGCGCAACGGCGACGAACACGACGAGAGAAAGGGCGTTGTTGGCTTCGTTGATCGTGAAGGTGTGCAACGGCGGCGTGAAGTAGTAGTTGAGCAGTACCGACCCTCCCACCGCAGCGAGAAGCGCCGGTAGGAAGCCCCCGACGAGCGCCACCACAACCACCACGAGCAGGAACATCAGCACGTCGCTGACGAGGTTCAACGCGGCCCGCTGCGAGACCAGGAACAGCGTCAGGAGGGGTGGAAGCAGCAACGCCATCGCGAATCCCTGGATGCGGCGGCGCTGAGTCAGGCTGCCCCGCATCCGCGGCAGCCTTGTCCCGCGGCCCGACGCGCTGTGGGTGACGATGTGGACGTCGATGTCGCCCGAGCCACGGATTGTCGACGCTCCGATTCCCGGCCCGGAGAACAGCGTCACCAGCCAGGACCGTCGGCTCGCCCCGAGCACCAGCTGCGTGGCGTTCTCGGCTCGGGCGAAGGTGAGCAGCGCGTCCGCGATGTCGTCACCGAGGATCTGGTGGTAGGTGCCGCCGAGCGACTCGACGAGCCTTCGTTGGGTGGCGAGGGTGGCCGGGTTGGCGCCAGTGAGGCCGTCAGAGCGGGTGACGTGGACGGCCAGCAGCTCCCCGCCGGTAGACCGCGCCGCGATCCGCGCAGCGCGGCGGATCAGGGTCTCCCCCTCTGGGCCACCCGTGAGCGCCACCACCACGCGCTCGCGAGCCTCCCAAGTGCCCTGGATCTCATGCTCGGCGCGGTAGCTCTGCAGCGCCTCGTCGACCTTGTCGGCGGTCCACAGCAGCGCCAGCTCCCGTAGCGCCGTCAGATTGCCGACGCGGAAGTAGTTGCTGAGAGCCGCGTCGATCTTCTCCGCCGCATACACGTTCCCGTGAGCCATCCGCCGCCGCAGCGCTTCGGGCGCCATGTCCACCAGCTCCACCTGGTCGGCGGCGCGTACGACGGAGTCGGGGACCGTCTCGCGCTGGGTGACGCCAGTGATCTTGGCGACGACGTCGTTGACAGACTCGAGATGCTGGATGTTCACCGTCGAGATGACGTCGATCCCTGCCTCGATCAGCTCCTCGACGTCCTGCCAGCGCTTCTCGTTGCGTGACCCGGGGACGTTGGTGTGGGCGAGCTCGTCCACCAGCGCCACCCTGGGCCGGCGGGCGAGCACCGCGTCCACGTCCATCTCGGTGAAGACCCCACCGCGGTAGCGCAGCTCCCGACGCGGGATGATCTCGAGCCCGTCGGTCATCTCCGCCGTGTGAAGCCGCCCGTGAGTCTCGACGAAGCCCACTGCCACGTCGGTGCCGCGCTCCAGCCGCCGCCTTCCCTCGCTGAGCATGGCGTAGGTCTTGCCGACCCCGGGCGCGGCACCCAGGTAGACCCTCAGCTTGCCCCTTGCCATGCCACCTCCTCGTTCGGCTCCGGGTCGACGACTCCTACCGAAAGCCCGTGCTACCGGAAAGTCCGTCCTACTGTGAGTCTGCCTCGTCCGGTGCCCCGGTGAGCCTGTCCAGGGCCATATTGAGCATCAGCACGTTGACATGCGGCTCGCCCAGGAACCCGAGAGCGCGTCCCTGCGTGTGTTCGTCGACGAGCTCCTGGACCCTCGCCGGCTCGAGCCCCCGCTCCCTGGCCACCCGCGCGACCTGCTGGGCGGCGTACGCCGGGCTGATGTGGGGATCCAGGCCGGACCCGCTGGCGAGGAGCGCGTCCGGTGAGACCCGCGCGCCGTCCAGCCCGTCGAGCTCGGCCACGGCGGCGCGGCGCTCCTCCACCAGCGCGACCAGGTCGGGGTTCTCGGGCCCGTAGTTGGAGGCAGAGGTCGACAGCGGGTCGTAGCCAGTGCCCGCCGCCGAGGGCCGGCTCTGGAAGTACGCCGGGTCGGGAACTGTCACGGGGACACCGTCGGCGTCCATGACGGGCTCGCCGTCCTTCAGAACCGGCGCGGGTGAACGACTGGCCGATGAGCTCCGAGCCGACCGGCCCGTCCGAGGACTCGACCAGCGACCCGTCGGCGTTGTCGGGGAAGACGACCTGCGCGATGCCGGTCATCGCCAGCGGGTAGACCAGGCCCAGGACGACGGTCAGGGCCAGGAAGGTCCGCAGCGCGGCGCCGATCTGGCGCAGGGCGGGGGATGTCTGGGACGTCATGGGTGAACCTCTCAGCCGATTCCGGGGATCTGGGAGACCAGCAGGTCGATGAGCTTGATGCCGATGAAGGGGGCGATGATGCCACCGAGCCCGTAGATCGCGAGGTTGCGTCGCAGCATGGTTGCCGCTGACGACGGCCGGTACCGCACACCACGCAGGGCCAGCGGGATCAGGCCGATGATGATCAGCGCGTTGAAGACGACCGCGGACAGGATCGCCGACTCGGGTGTGGCGAGCCGCATGACGTTGAGGCTGTCCAGGCCGACGAACACGCCGCTGAACATGGCCGGGATGATCGCGAAGTACTTCGCGATGTCGTTGGCGATCGAGAACGTCGTCAGCGAGCCGCGGGTGATCAGGAGCTGCTTGCCGATCTCCACGATCTCGATGAGCTTGGTGGGGTTGGAGTCGAGGTCGACCATGTTGCCGGCCTCCTTCGCGGCCGACGTACCCGTGTTCATGGCGACGCCGACGTCGGCCTGCGCCAGGGCCGGCGCGTCGTTCGTGCCGTCGCCGGTCATCGCGACCAGCCGCCCACCCTCCTGCTCTCGCTTGATCAGGGCCATCTTGTCCTCGGGAGTGGCCTCGGCGAGGAAGTCGTCGACGCCTGCCTCCTCTGCGATGGCACGGGCGGTCAGCGGGTTGTCGCCGGTGATCATCACCGTGCGGATGCCCATCCGGCGCATCTCGTCGAAGCGCTCGCGCATGCCTTCCTTGACGACGTCCTTCAGGCTGATCACGCCCAGCGCGCGCGCCGGACCTCCGTCGACGTGCTCGGCGACCACCAGCGGCGTACCGCCGCCAGTGGAGATCGCGTCGACGATCGCCCCGACCTCCTCGGTGGGGTGTCCGCCGTTCTCGCGCACCCACTTCATGACCGCCGCAGCGGCGCCCTTGCGGATCCGCTTGCCGCCGTCCAGGTCGACGCCGGACATGCGGGTCTGCGCGGTGAACTCGATGAAGTCGGCGTGCGCGAGTTCGCCGGCCTCGCGCTCACGCAGGCCGTACTCGCGCTTGGCCAGGACGACGATGGAGCGGCCCTCTGGGGTCTCGTCGGCGAGGCTGGACAGCTGGGCCGCGCTCGCGACCTCCAGCGGGTCCACGCCGTCCACCGGGTGGAACTCCGAGGCCTGACGGTTGCCCAGGGTGATGGTGCCGGTCTTGTCGAGCAGCAGGGTGTTGACGTCACCGGCGGCTTCCACGGCTCGTCCCGACATGGCGAGCACGTTGTGCTGCACCAGCCGGTCCATGCCTGCGATGCCGATCGCCGAGAGCAGGGCCCCGATGGTGGTCGGGATCAGGCAGACAAGCAGGGCTACGAGCACGATCAGCGACTGCTCCGCGCCGGAGTAGATCGCGAACGGTTGAAGGGTGACAGTCGCGGCCAGGAAGACGATGGTGAGGCTGGCCAGCAGGATGTTCAGCGCGATCTCGTTGGGTGTCTTCTGGCGGGCAGCGCCCTCCACGAGTGCGATCATCCGGTCGATGAAGCTCTCACCGGGCTTGGCGGTGATCTGCACGACGATTCGGTCCGAGAGGACCTTGGTGCCTCCGGTCACCGAGCTGCGGTCACCGCCGGACTCGCGGATGACCGGAGCCGACTCGCCGGTGATCGCCGACTCGTCCACGCTCGCGACCCCCTCCACGACGTCGCCGTCACCGGGGATGACCTGCCCGGCCTTGACGACCACCCGGTCGCCCAGGCGCAGCTCGGGTGCGGGCACCTGCTCCTCGGACCCATCGGCACGGAGCCGTCGTGCGACGGTCTCGGTCTTGGCCCGGCGCAGGGTCGCAGCCTGGGCCTTGCCCCGCCCCTCCGCGACCGCTTCGGCGAGGTTGGCGAACACGACCGTCAGCCAGAGCCAGGCCACGACCGCCCACGCGAACCCCGTCGGGTCCATGACTGCCAGGATCGTGCTGAGCACGGCTCCGACCTCCACGACGAACATAACGGGGTGACGCAGCATGACCCGGGGGTCGAGCTTGCGGAACGCGTCGGGGAGGGAGGTGACGAGCATCCGTGGCTCGAGCAGCCCGCCGGACACCCGCTGGCCGGGAGCCGGGTGTGGAGCATCCATCGAGGTATGACTTTCTGCCGTGGGGAACGAGGCGATTTCGGTACGGATTGCGGGCATCATCTACAGCCCTTCCGCAAGCGGGCCGAGTGCCAGAGCAGGGAAGAAGGTGAGCCCGGCGACGATGAGTACGACGCCCGTGAGCATGCCGACGAACAGCGGCCGGTGCGTCGGGAGCGTCCCTGCGGTCGCGGGAACGTGCTGCTGGCTCGCCAATGAGCCGGCCAGGGCCAGCACCAGGACGATCGGAATGAAGCGGCCCGCGAGCATGGTCAGCCCGAGCAGGGTGTTGTACCACTCGGTGTTCACCGACAGCCCGGCAAAGGCGGACCCGTTGTTGTTACCGGCCGACATGAAGGCGTAGAGCACCTCGGACAGGCCGTGCGGGCCCGGATTCAGGATCGACTCCTTCGGGCCGGTCATGGCCATCGAGGCCGCCGTACCCGCCAGCACGATGACCGGCATGGTCAGGATGTAGAGCGCGGCGAGCTTCATCTCGCGTGCGCGGATCTTCTTGCGGAGGTACTCCGGGGTCCGGCCCACCATCAGGCCGGCCACGAACACGGTGAGGATGGCCAGCACGAGCATGCCGTAGAGCCCCGATCCGACACCGCCTGGCGCCACCTCACCCAGGCCCATGTTGAAGATCAGCAGTCCACCACCCAGCGCCGTGAACGACGAGTGGAAGGAGTTGACAGCTCCGGTGGAGGTGCCGGTCGTCGACACCGCGAACAGCGAGGACGTCGCCTCCCCGAACCGGGTCTCCTTGCCCTCCATGGAGGCGCCGGCCAGCTGGTACGCCGTACCCGGATGAGAAACCTCGAGCGCGGACACGCTGACCAGCAGCACCGCCCAGATGACGCCCATCGCCGCGAGCACCGCGTAGCCCTGCCGCTTGTCGCCGACCATCACGCCGAAGGTCCGCGTGAGGGCGACGGGGATCAGCAGGATCAGGAAGATCTCGAGGAAGTTGCTCAGCGGGGTGGGGTTCTCGAAGGGGTGCGAGGAGTTGGCGTTGTAGAAGCCGCCGCCGTTGGTGCCGAGCTCCTTGATGGCCTCCTGGGAGGCGACCGGGCCGCCGGTGATGGTCTGGGCGTGGCCGGTGAGGGTGGTGACGTCCGTGCCTGCGGACAGGTTCTGCACCGCGCCCATCGCCACCAGGGCGATGGTGCCGATCACGGCGATCGGGAGCAGGATGCGCAGACTGCCGCGGACCAGGTCCACCCAGAAGTTGCCGAGCCGGTCGGTTCGCGAGCGCCTGAAGCCGCGGATCACCGCGACGGCGACGGCGATACCGACCGCGGCGGAGACGAAGTTCTGGACCGCCAACCCGGCCATCTGGGTCAGATGGCCCATGGTCGACTCGCCGGAGTAGGACTGCCAGTTGGTGTTGGTGGTGAAGGACGCGGCGGTGTTGAACGCCTGGTCCGGAGCGACACCAGGGAAACCCAGCGAGAGCGGCAGCTCGGGCTGGAGCCGCTGCAGGGCGTACAGCCCGACCACGCTGACCAGGGAGAAGGCCAGCAGGGCGCGGGCGTAGACAGGCCAGCGCTGGTCGGCGTCGGGGTCGACGCCCATCACGCGGTAGAGCCCACGCTCGACGCGGGTGTGGCGCTCGCTGGTGTAGACGCGAGCCATGTAGCCGCCCAACGGGCGGTAGCAGACCGCCAGGGCGATGAGCAGGGCCGCGACCTGCAGGAGGGCGGCAGCGGTGTCAGACATTCAGAAACGCTCCGGGAACAGCAGGGCCACCAGCAGGTAGCCGAGGAGGAGGACGGAGATGACGAGGGCTACGGCGTTCTCGGCGCTCACAGACGTTCGACCGCCTTGACGATCAGACCGGTCACGACGAAGAAGAGACCGGTCAGGGCGAGGAAGACCAGGTCTGCCATGGGGAACCTCCGGAGTTGACGGGATGGGGACTAGGTCGGCGTCGGCGGCCGACGCAGGAGGCGACCGCGCCTGCGCCGACCAGCACCACGAGGTGTCCCACGTCGGTGTCATGGAAGGTCAGCAACCCGGAGGAGTTCTCCACGAAGCCTGTGTAGAAGGCCCACGAGGCTGCCCCGACCATGCCGCCGACGCCGATCGGTGTGGCGATGCTGACGACCACGACCACGGTTGCGACGACCAGCAGCGTCTGCGCTGCACGCACGCCCAGGACGGCGCACGCCTGGAGTGAAAGGATCACGGCCGCGTTCGCGCCGCCGAACCTGATCCCAGGCTCGGCGAGCAAAGGACGATTGCTGGTGGTCGTCACGCCTTCATTGAATGCCGGAAATGCCTGGGAACGGCGCCCGCTAACGCATCCCTAACGGTCGTCACGGCTTCTCTAACACCGGGCTAACAGCACGTCACCGGGGCGGAGTCGTGTCTTCATCTCCGCTTCATCACCGACCAGTTCACTTGGCGGCGAGCTGAGCGAACACCTCGGCCCCCGATGAAAGAGACGAGATGACGGTCAGCCAAACATCAGAACGAACACCTCGGATGATCCTCCCGACACACACCATCGGGCTGGTGGACATCGTCTCCGGCAGCTTCGGCGCCGGCCATGACGCAGCGGCTCACGCCATCGCGGAGCAGCTCGAGGGCCGCGGCTTCGCCACCCGCATCTGGGACATCGTCGACCTGATGCCAGGACCCTTCGGCCGCGCACTCCGGGCCGGCTACCTGCGTCAGATCCGCTCCCTCCCAGGATCCTGGCGGTGGTTGCTGCACCGGCTCGAGAGAGACGAGCGACTCGCCGGGCTCATCGCACGGGCGATGAACTCCGCCTCGGAGCCCCTGCTCGACATCGCTGAGGCTCGACCGGACCGGATCGTCTCCACCCACCCGTTCGCAAGCCAGGCACTCGGGCAGCTGCGGGCCGATGGGCAGCTCGACATCCCGGTGGCGACCTACCTGACCGACATGTCCGTGCACAGCCTCTGGATACATCCCTCCGTCGACCTTCACCTGGGTGTGCATGACCTGCCATCCGACGAGGCGCGCCGGCTCGGAGCCGGCATCACGCGCACCATCCGCCCAGCCGTGCCTGCTGCCTTTAGCGACATACCCACCTCAGCCGCAGCGAAGGCGGATGCGCGGAGCGCGTTGGGACTCCCCCGGGATGGACGCCTCGTCCTCGTCACCGGCGGCTCGTGCGGCATCGGCCGGCTTGCCGAGTCCGCGGCCGACATCGCTGCCACTGGGCAGGCCGTGCCAGTGGTGCTCTGCGGGCGGAACGACCGCCTGCTTCGGCGGATCCGCCGAAGCCCTTCTTCGATCGGCCTGGGCTGGACCGACAACATGCCTCGAGTGCTCACTGCCGTGGATGCCGTCGTACAGAACTCGGGCGGCTTCACCTCCCTGGAGACTCTTGCCGCCGGACTGCCGATCCTCACCTACCGCTGCATCGCCGGTCACGGCGAGACGAACGCAGCCGCGCTCGACCGGGCCGGCCTGGCGTCCTGGGTCAAGGATGCGGACGACCTCGCACCAACGCTGCACAGAGCGCTCTCGTTCGGGTCGCCTCGCGAGCGCCTAGATGCCGCGCAGCCGAACCTCACCGTTGTCGATGCCATCTTCGCCGACTCGAGACTTCGATCGGCGTAAGGGCAAACCGCAGTGATCAACGGCTCATGACCGCGGAGCTAGGAGAGCCGGGCCCGCGCGGACCGCTCGACCGACCCGGAGTCGACGTCATTTCTGAACCTCAGGTGATCCGTGGCATCCACGACCGCCGTGGCGATCTCGATCGCTGACCGATCGGTGAGCTCCCGGCGGAGGCGTTCCACGAGAGGAGCGACAGCACCCGAGTCTTCAACCTGCTCCATGGAGCCAGACTGAGGCGCGGGCGCCTGGGAGGCAATGCCCCATCCGGCCCATGCCCGGACTGGCACGCACGCGCGCAGCATCCGATTCCGCTCACGAACGAGGCGCCGAGTACGGCGCCCACGTGCACCGGCCGCGGGGTCACGCCGACCAGCCCTCGGCTGGGATCAGGACCCGCCCTCCGAGCTTCGGCCTCGGCGCAGTCGAGCGACGACTCGGGCTCGATGTGCGGACACGCGGGCCCACACGAACTGTTGGAGGGCCAGCGTTGCCCAACCTGCCAGGGCCATGCCGGACAGGTTCACAAGAAGCTGCAGAGAACTCCCCCAGATCTCGCCGCCGGCCCCGAACGCCAGCCCCAGAGCCACGTTCCCGGCCGCGGGAACTGTCGTCACCGAGATGAAGACGCCCGACAGACCTCCGACCTTCGCGGATGTCAGAGAGAGGACTCCGGCCGCAGCCGCAATGACGGCGACGATGAATGACCACCTGTCCGGGGTGTAGATGAAGCTCGTGTCCGGCCTCGCACCTGTCACGTCCCCGAGAGTCACCCAGCCAAGTGCCCGTCCCACCAGGGCCGCGACGGTGGTGACGCAGATGGCGACTGCGAAGCCGAGGACGAGGGTTCGCGTTGCAAGCATGAGAAGTGCGAGCCGCCGGCGAACGAGTGCGACACCGAGCGCGGCGACCGCTCCGAACTCGGGCCCCAGCACCATCGCGCCGATGACCAGAATCTGGGAGTCCAAGACGATCGCGATCCCGGCGATCAGGGTCGCCAGGCTCATGAAGCTCACGTAGGTCCAGTTGAGCTCGGACTCTTCATAGGCACGCTGGGTGACGTCTGCCCACACCACGGAGTCGGCGCTACTGCCCGGGGCGAGGCGCTCTGCGTCGAACCCGTGCTGGGAAAGCCAGGCCCGGACCGGCTCGATGTGAACAGTCCCCTCCCGATGGACACCCAGGTCACGCAACCGGTCGACGACGTCGTTCACGGCCTCCCTGGCAACATCGGCGAAGACCATGTCGCCCCGCGGGCGGACAGCAGCCCCCTGCATGACCGCGAGGCTGCTGACGGCAGGGTCCTTCGACAGAACCTCGACCACGTCGTTCGTCAACTCGGACGGAGCGGTTATCCGCAGGTGGAGCATCCGCCCAGTGTGCCGTAGATCCCGCGCGGACTGCCCTGCAGAGCGGCGGCGAACGGCCAGTCGAAGACGCACAGGGCCATCTGAATCATGCTCTCCACGTCGATGCAGCAGCGGTACCAAGCGACAGCCGATTCCGCGGGGCACCAGCACCGGGGTGGGGCTAGCCACTTCAGGCCATTGACTCGTACCGGAGCCGGCCAGTGAATGGAAGGACGGGGCGACGGACGCATCGATGTCGCGAAGGAGACGGGTATGCAGAGGTCGGCGACCCAGCGACTCTCGATGGTCTGCATGCGGCATCCCTGGAGAGCCCTGAGCGCTTGGTTCGTCGTGCTGTGCCTTGCCCTTGCGGCCAATGCGGTGTTCTTGGGGTCTGCCCTCACGACGGAGGGTGACATCCTGTCCGAACCGGAGTCGGTCAAAGGCCTCAACCTGCTCGATGATCGGTTCCCCGACCGGAACGACACCAGCGAGCTGGTCGTGGTGCGGTCCGAGACCGGGAATGTCCAGAGCTCTGAGTTCCAGGCCGCGGTTGGGGGGCTGCGCGACGACATTGCCTCAGCGGAAGGCGTGCGCGGTGTCGGGAACCCGTTCGGCGCCGGGGCAGCGGGCCTGGTGTCACAGGACGGCACCGCCGTACTTCTGCCTGTAGAGATCGACGATTCCGGAGATGCCGATCCGGAGGCCGGGATCGTCGATGTGATCGACGCTGTCGAGGCGACGGACGACCAGGACGGGATCGCGGCGAACATCACCGGCGACTGGACCATCGGCCACGACTTCGTCGTCCTCTCCCAGCATGACCTGGAGAAGGGCGAGATGCAGTTCGGGCTACCCGCGGCCCTGATCGTGCTGCTGCTCGTCTTCGGCGCCGTGGTCGCTGCCCTGGTGCCGCTTGCGGTGGCCCTCGTCTCGATCATCGTCGCCCTGGGCATCTCGGCCCTGGTGGGCCAAGCCGTCGACCTGTCGTTCTTCCTCCTGAACATGGTGGTCGCCATGGGTCTGGCGCTGGGGATCGACTACACCCTGTTCATCACCTCTCGCTATCGGGAAGAGCGGCACGCCGGGCTGGACAAGCCAGACGCCATCGCGGTGTCCGGTGCCACTGCCAGCAAGGCGGTGCTGTTCTCGGGCCTGGCCTTCGTGGTGGCGCTCCTCGGTCTGCTTCTCGTGCCGGACCATGTCCTGCGAAGCCTCGCCTTCGGTGCGGTTGTGGTCGGCCTGGTGACCGTGGCCGCTGCGCTGACCCTCCTGCCGGCAATGCTGGCGGTGCTCGGCGATCGCATCGAACGCGGACGCATCCCGTTCCTCCCGCGCCAGCATGGTGGTGAGAGCCGCTTCTGGCGGCGCGCCGTCACCCTGGTCACTCGTCGCCCGGGAATCACGGTCGCCGCGACCAGCCTGGTGCTCCTGGCGGCTGCCGCACCGGTGCTCGATCTCCAGACCGGTTCGTCGGGCGTGACGTCGCTACCGGAGGACACCGTCGGACAGCAGGGGTTCGTCGCGCTGGAGACCAGCTTCCCCTCCGGCGCCCGGACCAGCCCTGTCGAGGTCGTGGTGGACGGCGACACGACGGCGCCGGAGATGGGCCCGGCCGTGGCACAGCTGCAGCGGCTGGCCGCCGACGACGACGCGTTCGGGCCGTCCACGGTCACCACCGCGCCGACCGGCGATCTTGGCCTGGTCGAGATCTCCCTCCTGGGTGACCCGGCCGGCGCCCAGGCCAAGGCGGCCATCGAGCGGCTACGGGACGACTACGTGCCGGCGGCTTTCGGGGACGTCGACGCCCAGGTCTACGTCAGCGGACAGACGGCACTCGAGCTCGACTACGCGGCGCTGATCGACCGGTGGTTGCCCATCGTCCTGACCTTCGTGCTCACCCTGAGCTTCTTCCTCCTGCTGCTCGTCTTCCGTTCGGTCGTGTTGCCGCTGAAGGCCGTGTTGTTGAACCTGCTCTCGGTGGGCGCCGCCTACGGACTGATGGTGCTGGTGTTCCAGAAGGGCATCGGAAACGACTTGCTCGGGCTGCAGCAGATCGACCGCGTCGAACCCTGGGTGCCGGTGTTCCTGTTCTCGGTGCTGTTCGCCCTGTCCATGGACTACCACGTCTTCCTGCTGACCCGTATCCGTGAGCGCTATCTCGCGACCGGTGACACGACCGACGCGGTCGTCCACGGCGTCGGCGCCACCGGGCGCATCATCACCGGTGCGGCACTGATCATCGTCGTGGTCTTCATCGGCTTCGCGACCGGAGACATCGTGGGCTTCCAGCAGATGGGGTTCGGCGTGGCGGTGGCACTGTTGCTGGACGCGACCGTGATCCGCACCATCCTCGTGCCCTCGAGCATGGCGTTGCTCGGCGAGTGGAACTGGTATCTCCCCAAGTGGCTCGAGTGGTTGCCCGAGCTGCACGTGGAAGGCGGCGCCGAGGGCGAGGCCGAGCACCTTGTCGGTGCTCCAACCGGCGACCAGCCAGCTCACATCGCAACCTCGCCCTGAGACGGACGCGACTTTCGCGTTCCCAGTCCGGTCTTCTGCCGTGGTCCAGAGTCCGAGACTGCACTGCCCACCCTGGGAAAGCCGTCTGTAGCCTCCTGCCCGGGAGAGGGACGTTCGCTCGGAAGGTCTCATGCCCATGTCTCGTCTGCGCCTTGCCGGGGTCGTCCTGGCGGCGATCGCACCCCTGCTGGTTGTTCTTACTCCTGCGAGTGCCGACCAGGGCCCCTGCGAGGCACCGACCGCGCCCGACGAGTGGCCGACGTTCGGTCGTGACCTCGCCAACACCCGCACCCAGGAGCACGCGGGAGACATCTCACCCGCCACCACGCCGACCCTGCAGCCGGTCTGGTCGTTCTCGACGGGTGCATCGTTCACGGCTTTCGGTGACCTGAACGGGACGCCGATCGTCAGCGGTGGCTGTGTCTATCTGAACACTGCCGGGGGCGATGTGGTCGCGCTGGCTGCCAGCGACGGCGGCGAGCTGTGGCGTCATCACGTCACGCTCGACCCGGGCACGGTCGCGGGTCTCGGCGGCACGTTCGTCAGCTCACCGGCCGTGACCGACGAGGCCGTCCTCACGCTCGTCAACCAGGTGGGCTCGCCGTACGTGCTGGCCCTGTCCAGAACGCCGGATGCCGATGGTGAGGGGCGGGTGCTGTGGCGAAGCGAGCCGATCGTCGAAGGGGCCGGCTACTACACGAACGCCACCGCCGTCGTCACCAACGGGCTGTTGCTGGCCGGATTCTCGCCCGCCGAGGGGGACTCGGACGAGCGGGGCGGGATCACGATCTTCGACGCCAGGACGGGGCGACTCCTCGAACGGGTCTACTCGATTCCCCAAGATGCGTTCGAGGAGGGCTACGCCGGCGGCGGGATATGGACGGCGCCTGCCGTCGACACGGAGAACGGCTACGCCTACGCCGGCACCAGCAACCCGTACAGCAAGAAGATCGAGCACGAGAACACGAACGCCATCATCAAGATCGACATCGACCCGAAGCGCAGGACCTTCGGGGACGTCGTCGGCTCCTACAAGGGCCTGATCGAGCAGTACGACCCGGCACTGCGCGAAGCCGTCGACCCGCTGTGCGAAGCGGCCGGTGAAGACCCGAACCTGCAGCTCATCGTCGGGGACAGCGCGCCCTGCCTGCAGCTCGACCTGGACTTCGGTGCGCCCCCGAACCTGTTCCGCGACTCGACAGGGCGGCTGATCGTGGGGGACCTGCAGAAGGCAGGTGTGTACCACGCGGTCGACGCAGGCTCGATGCAGTCAGTGTGGAAGGCGACCGTTGGCGGCTCGTGCGCGGCGTGCAACGCCGCCGCATGGGCCTCGGACGACGGCGCGGTCGTGGGCGCGACCGCCCCGGGCGGAGCGATGGTCTCGCTCGGTCATGACCAGGGCGCGGTGCGATGGGCTTCACCGATCGCCGACGGCACGCACTACCAGTCGACGTCATCGGCGGGCGGTGTGGTGTTCACCGTCGACAACCTCGGCAACCTGCTCGCGTGGGACGGGTCGACGGGTCTCTCGCTGTTGAAGCGTCCGGTCCAGGCCGATGCGGAGGGGACGACCGCGGGCGTTTCGAGCAGTGGGATCGCCATCGCCTCCGGCATGGTCATCGTGGCGACCGGCACCGCCGTGGTCGCCTACGCCCCGACCGCGCTGCACTAGCGCAGGCGTCCACCCGGCCCGTCTAGCTGCCGCGCAGCAGGATCGCGCGTGTCTCCGGGTAGCCGACGGGCAGGACGTAGGTGCCCCGCGTGTGCCGGTACAACACGCGCCAGTGCCAGTAGGCGCGGTAGGCAGATCTCGATCGTTGCATCGTGCGGGCATACGAGCTCACCGCACCCACGTACCTGTCGGACGGGTTGAAGTGCCACAGGGCCTCGGCCATGTTTCGGGGCGCGCCGTTGTCCCTCAGGAGGCGGGCGGCGGCGAGGATCGCGTCCCGAGGGTCGTTGATGTCGCCACCGCCGCCGTACAAGGCCCAGGTCGACGGGAGAAACTGCATGGGTCCGAGCGCCCCAGCCGTGCTCGTGCCGCGAATGCGGCCCATGCGCGTCTCGACCAGATGGATTGCCGCCAAGTAGGCCCACGGCACGCCGGTGCGCCGTTGCGCCTGCTGGTAGTAGCCGAGCAGCTCCGTCGCCGGCGGCGGCGCGACGATGCGCCAGCGCGGCAGCTTCGGTTGCGGATCGGTCATTGCGTGGAGCAACGTCGCCGCCCTGATGTCGGCCCGGGTGACCAGCGCCGTCTCGGGATGCAGTCGGGCCATCACCTTCCGGCGAAACACGCCGGATGCGGTGGCGAGGGTGCGTGCGGCCAGCTGCTGGAACTCCGCCGCCCGTCGTACGTCGATCGTCGTGGCATCCGGGTCACGCACGGTCGCGGCAGCACGGTCGAGCTGACCGGCGAGTGTTGCCGGGTTGCGGGTTTCCGGCACGGTCGGCAGGACCTCGCCGAGTGTGGGCTGCGGATCCGGAGAGCGAGTTCGACCGGTTCCCGGAGACGTCGGAGACCCACTCACCGTGCGATCCTGCTCGCTCTCAGGGTCCCCGGTGTCCTGGGGGCTGCAGGACACGAACAGGCAGGCGGCCATCATGAGCGTGACTGCCCGTCGAGCCGCGTGCAGCCCAACGGGGTGCCGATGGCGGCCGATGTCGTCCATGTCCCTGTCCTACACCCTGGCCTTCCGCGTCATCCGCGACGACCATCGCCCGGAGACCCCACGCGCGCATCCGACAGCGGCCAGGGACCAGCGCCCACGTGTGCACAAGCGGGCTCGCCGTGGTCTGGGTACACAACAGCCCCTCTCAGCACGGGTCTGCCTGGGCTTTCGGGTTGGTCTCGCGTCGTCTGGGGTCGTTGCAGGCAGGATTGCCGACAACCGGACAGCGCTTTCCTGGTCGAGCCACTACCCCTCGGCGGGCTCGGGCTTCGGTGTCTTGCAGCGCCAGCACCCCCAGCGGTCGAGAAGACCATTGGGCGCTCCGCAGGAGCTGCACTCCCAGCGGCTTCCTTCCCAGTCGAATCGATCTCGCTCCTGGGTCATCGGGTCGGTAGCCGGCCTGACCGAAACACTGCCCTTCATGGCAGCGGGCGCAGGTGCGGAAGGATGCGACGGCACGTCAAGCGCAGGCTCTTCCTTCACCGATGCCGCGATGCCCTCGAGCAGGCGAGTCAAGTGTGTGGCCAGCAGGATGAATGCCAGGACGACGTTTTGTATCAGAACGACAGCGACAGTGTTCGCGATGCGGTCGCCCCAACCGATGCTCCGAACGAATGGCTTGTCAGCGTCTACGAATAGGTCCACCGGCGGTGCAATGAGCACGAGGACGGCGACGACGATCGTCAACCCCCAAGAGACCGCGAAGATGTCGGCCCAAACCGAAGACGGTCGTCGCGCATTGACCGCGCTTGGTGGTATCAACATCTGCTCCCCCGATCTATCTGCCCCGCGCAGCCCTCTGCAACTGGCTCAAGTCAGCCTTCAGAAGCGGTTGCGTTCGAGAACGAAGCCTAGGACCGAGACCACAGGTATTGAGCCGTTTTGTTGCGGATGTTCAGCTGGACCTGTCGACGCACCTCCGTCCCCTGCCGGTCCGACCGCAACGCAGTGCCGAAGGTGGAGCGCCGACCCGTCGCGAAGTTACAGCCGTCTCTGACCGGCCTCGAGGAGTTCAACTATTCGGGCCAGATGCGCTTCCATTCGCAACAAAGTTTGTCCCAGTTCCCTGGTCGACATCTCTGGCGACTCATCGATCGACTCATCCATCGACTCATCGATCGACTCGTCCGCCAACTCGAGGTCTTCGACGACGCCGGCGAACTGGGTCGACTCCTCTCGGGACCGGAATTGCAGTCGCAAGCCGACACCCGCTCGCGTCCTTATCTCCAACAGATCGCGATCCAGACGCTCGGTCTCACCAAGATCCGCCCAATTCAAGCGTTGCTCGCCTCCGAGAGTTACGACTCTCAGACCCATCCCCGTCGTGGCCAGCACAGCCGGCTCCCCGTCTCGCAGAATGTTCCAGGCCCACAGAATGTCGGAGTCGCCAAGCTGGCGGAGCCGGTCGATCAGCTCGGGCGGAACGCCCGTCAGTTTGATCCCGTTCACCTTCGCCATGCGCTCCCCTTCGCACCGGGGTCAGCCCGGCTCCTCAGCCT
>CAVPPN010000008.1:0-211047 GCA_963707425.1 uncultured Actinomycetota bacterium
ATGATGCCGAGATCCGTGCATCGGTTCGAGCGATGCGTTGGCGCACTGCTCGCGAGGACCCTGACCACCCGGCAGATCAGCCCTCTCGCTGGGCGGGTCGGTCTACGACCCAACCGACGCTGTGTGGCGGCTGCTGTTCAACGTCATGGCGATGGTCGCTCGGTCCGAGCCAGACCTGATCCGGCCCTGTACCCGCGAGGGGGTTGAGAGTCGTGAGCATGGTCGACGACGACACGAACGAAACTGCCGTGAGCGGATCCGTCAACGCCCTCTCGAGCACGGCCGCCACTGGTTCACGTTCTTCCGGTGATCCGGCGATGGTCACGCCGGGACGCCACCTCGCGCGACGAGGCGATTCCCTAGCTCGTCCGGTCCCCCACGACGTGTGCGCCTATCGCGGCGCGTCGCCACGCTCCCAGGCAACACGTTCCAGCCGTCGGCGCGACCGCCTGACGGACCAAGGCTCCTTCGGTCGCCGTCCCGCGCCCGTCGCCATTGAGGGGCGACGAACCCTGCGACAACGTCGACCAGGGCGTCGATGAGTCCCATGGCGCAATCCTGCTCATGGCATCTGGATTTGCCGCGAAGAGTGAAGGTCGTTCGTGCGATGTCCGGGCATGTCTTTGAGGACAAGCGCGACTCGGACCGGCGGAGCCGGCGTTGGTGTCGCCACCGGTGGACGCGGGCGCGAGCGCTCATGAACGCTGGCGCCGCTAGGACGCCCCGGGTTCACCGGGCCACTGGCAGAGACAGTTGGGTTGGCTCGGGTCAGACACAGCTCAGAACATCCCGTTCTGGTGCGCCGAGTGCTCCGGAACCACCTGAAGCACGTCCCAGTGCTCGACCACCTTCCCGGCCCCGTCGAGCCGGAAGATGTCGATGCCGGCGTAGTCGTGATCGCCCGGCCAGGTCTGCTTGCAGTGCAGGACCACGTACTTGTCCTCGGCGATGGCGCGGACGAACTCGACTCGTTTACCGGGATACTCGGCGGCCATCCGCTCGAAGTAGTCGATGAACGCCTGTTTGCCGTCGCCGACGTGAGGGTTGTGCTGGATGTACGTGTCGCCGGCGTAGCGGTCGATCGCCTCGGCCGGCTTGCACTGATTGAACATGAGGTCGTAGAACGCTTGCACGTTGCGCTTGTTGTCCTCGGCGCGCGCTTCTGACATCTGCACCCCTCGTCGCCGTTCGCTTGCGGCCGCAACCTGGCGCCTCGCCGATCTATTCCCGCCATCCGGAAGCGCCGCGATCCGCGCCGTCGCCTCGAGATCTGCGTGAAGTGCCGATCTGCTCCATGCGACCTTTGACTTCAAGTACTTGAAGTTCCTAACGTCGATGACGTGAGTTCACGAACCGCCCAGCACACCTACACGATCAAGGAAGCCGCAGCGTTGACCGGGCTGCCGGCCAGCACGCTGCGCTACTACGAGACGATCGGCGTGATCGCGCCAATCAGCCGCGGGGCAAGCAGCAAGCACCGGGTCTACGACGAGGACGACCTGGATCAGCTCATGTGGGTGGCTTGCCTCGCTGCCACCGGCATGGCGGTCAGTGACATGCGGCAGTACGTGACGAACGGGGAGCTCGGTCCCTCGGCTGCTGGGGCGCAGATCGAGTTGCTCGAGGCACAGCAGCAGCGGCTCGCACTCGAAGCCGACTACATCGCCCTGCGCCAGCGGTACGTGCGGCTGAAGATCGACTACTGGCACGCGGTCGACGCGGGCGACACCGCACGCGCCGAGCTCTTGTCCAGCGAGGCCCGCACACTCGCCGACGAGCTCAAGCGACCCAAGCAGCAGTAACCAGCACCGCCCACGGCGGACCCGCTCAGTCTGCAGGACGGCGCGCCCATGCACGCCGTTCATCGCTGGCCCGAGCACCTCCGACCGACACGACACCAACACGAAGGAGCACTTCTCCATGCGCGTCAACGCCTACGCCGCACCCGCCGCCGGCCAGCCGCTGGCCCCGACCGTCATCGAGCGCCGCGATGTCGGACCCAACGACGTCCTCATCGAGATCCAGTTCGCCGGCATCTGCCACTCCGACATTCACACCGTCAACGGCGACTGGGGCCCGCAGCCGTTCCCCGTCGTACCCGGACACGAGATCGTCGGCACCGTCACCGAGGTCGGCTCGGGAGTCACCCACCACAAGGTCGGCGACCGCGTCGGCGTCGGCTGCATGGTGAACTCCTGCCGCGAGTGCAGCAACTGCCGCAACGGCGACGAGCAGTACTGCCTGGCCGGCATGGTCCCCACCTACGCCGGCACCGACCGCGACGGCACCACCACCCAGGGCGGCTACTCCACCCACGTCGTGGTCGACGCCGACTACGCGCTCTCAGTTCCCGGCGGCATCGACCCGGCCGCCGCAGCGCCACTGCTGTGCGCCGGCATCACCACCTACGCCCCGTTGCGCCGCTGGGGCGCCGGACCCGGCAAGAAGGTCGCCGTCGTCGGGCTCGGCGGACTCGGCCACATGGCGGTCAAGATCGCCCACGCGCTCGGCGCCGAGGTCACCGTGCTGTCGCAGTCGCTGAAGAAGCAGGAGGACGGCCTGCGCCTCGGCGCAGACGACTACTACGCCAACTCCGACCCCACGACATTCGAGCAGCTCGCCGGCCGGTTCGACCTGATCGTCAACACCGTCAGCGCCAGCATCGACCTCGACGCCTACCTCGGCCTGCTCGCCGTCGACGGCACTCTGGTCAACGTCGGCGCCCCAGCTGACCCGCTCAGCGTCAACGTGTTCTCGCTCATCGGCGCGCGCCGATCCTTCGCCGGGTCGATGATCGGCGGCATCGCGCTGACCCAGGAGATGCTCAACTTCTGCGCCGAGCACCACATCGGCGCCGAGGTCGAGGTCATCTCCGCCGACAAGGTCAACGATGCCTACGAGCGCGTTCTCGCCTCCGACGTCCGGTACCGGTTCGTCATCGACACCGGCACGCTCACCTGACCAACCCGCTCGGAGCGCCCGTCCAACACGTACCGGACGGGCGCTCCTCGCACGCTTCGACACCGGCCATCGCCTCGGTAGGCGCACGCAGCCGCGTTCCGCGCGACCCTGCTAGCGCGCGCGGGAGCACCCGCCCGAACCAGGCCCAGCAAACAACGCCTGACGCGGAATCTCCCCGCCGCACGAGTGCCGCTCGGTCAGCTCCAGTGGCACCACGGCGTTAGGCGCATGAGCGACGCCTGCCGAGCCGTGCGGTGGAGGGGCTGCGGTCTGGGGCCGGCTAGTGGACGATGGGCGCGCCAGCACGCTATCGCAGCCCTGCGTTCACTCCACCCAGAAAGCCGCGCTGCTCACCGGCACGTCCCAACACACGCCGAAACTAATTTCATCAGATATCCGGAGGTGGTTCGCCATGACTGATGTGCTGATTCGCGACGTTCCCGACGCGGTGCTGGCCGGGGTCGACGCGCACGCGGCCCGACTAGGGATCTCCCGGGTCGAGTACATCCGCAGACGTCTGGCCGCTGATGCAGCCACCGCCAGGGCACCCGTCTCCGTGCAGGACCTACGCGAGTTCGCCGACAGGGTCGCCGACCTGGCCAACGACGAGGTGATGGACGCAGCGTGGCGGTGACCGACTGGCTGATCGACAAGTCCGCCTTGGTGCGCCTGGGGAACAGCACCGACGCCGAGGAGTGGGCCGGTCGCATAGAAAGAGGCCTCGTCAGGATCACCACCATGACCCGACTCGAGGTCGGTTACTCGGCGCGGACTGCAGCCCAGGCCCGTTCGGTATTCGGCACCCCGCCGATCTCGATGATGCCCGTCGAATACCTGACGCCCGCGATCGAGGACCGGGCACTCGAGGTTCAACTGCTGCTCCCCAGGGCCACCACCGCGCTCCGTCGATCCCGGACCTTCTCATCGCGGCCACAGCCGAACTCGCAGGCCTGACCGTCCTCCACCTCGACAAGGACTTCGAACTCATCGCCGAGCTGACCGGTCAGGACTTCGAACGTCTCCGCGGCCACGAGCAGTTGACCAGCGAAGCGAGACTTTCCGCCGCCTGCCGGCCGCGACGAGTTCCGCGGACATGCTTGATGCGCGAGTGGGTTCCGGTGGACATCGACCGGGCGTGCCAGTCTGATCCCCCCACGTTGCTGGAGGTGTCAGATGGCCGTGTCGCACCAACGGGTGATCGACTGCACGTCACCCGAACCGCTCGCGCAGTTCTGGGCCGAGGCACTGCATTACGTCATCGCACCACCGCCGGCCGGCTTCGACTCGTGGGACGACTTCTACAGGTCGATCGGTGTGCCCGAGGATGAGCTTGGCACGGGCGCCGACAGAATCGAGGATCCGAACCGTGAGGGTCCGCGCATCTGGTTTCCAGATCGTCCCCGAGAAGAAGTCGATCAAGCACCGCATCCACATCGACCTGAACGCGAGCGGTGGCCGCGGTGTGTCACTCGACACCAGACGCGAGCGGGTAGAGGACGAGGCGGCGCGGCTCGTGTCTCTCGGTGCTACGCGACTGCACACGAACGTCGAGGAGGGCCTGGACCACTACGCGGGCGCGCTGATCGACCCCGAAGGAAATGAGTTCGACATCAACTAGCCGTCGCTGAACGACCCCCCTCCCTGTTGCGAGCTCGTGTGCCAACGTGTCCACCGACTGGAATGCTCGGGTGCTGTTCGGGTCGTTCCCGGCGCGGGCTGCCCGAGCCCGTCATGCCACGATTCGACTGGATCTAATGGCATTTGCCAGCCTGCTTCGGCAGGCTCGGTTCCGGTAGCGGCTGGCGGGTCAGCACTCTCCGTAACTGACCGTTGAAGGTCTCGCGGCAGGCCGTGCGCCCGTGGGGCCTTCCCGGTGCCACACCCCTCGTAGTCGTTCGAGGCGATGAGTACGCCGTTGAAGCGCACCAGCAGATCGGTGTTGACCAGCCAAGCCGTCACCGGCGCCGCAGTGGCCGCGCAACCGACACCGCCGAAGGGCGCCAGGGTTCGCAGGTATGTGCAGTGCACGAACGTGAGCCATCGGCATGCTGGACCGGGCCGCACGGGCGGGTTTCACTTCCTGAATCCAGTCCTCGTCTGAAGGAAGTCCGATGACCCCACGCACGATCAAGGGCGCAGCCCTCGCCACCCTTGCGACCGGCGCCCTCACCCTGTCGACGCTCGCTCCCACCATGGCCAGCGACGCCGACGTCCCGTCGTACCAGGAGTTCCGGGCCGACACCCTGGTCGACACCGACACCCAGTACATCGTGAACGGCGACGAGCCGGTCGCTGACAGCGGGCGTCTGCGCCAGTTCTACGACGACATGGTGGGCTACCGCCCCACCGGCAGGCAAGTCGACGACGGTCTCATCGTCAACAGGGTCAACGGCCAGGACGACAAGTGGAGCACCTCCCAGGTCGGCAACCTGACCTACTGCGTGTCCGACAAGTTCGGCTCCGCCAAGGCGGATGTAGTGGCCGCGACCGCTGCCGGCACCGGGCTGTGGGAGGCGGCCTCCTCGGCGATCGACTACGTGTACGTCTCGTCGCAGGACTCCAACTGCACCACCCGGAACAACTCCGTGGTGTTCTCGATCGAGCCGACCAAGACACAGCAGTACATCGCACGCGCCTTCTTCCCCAGCACCAGCAAGAGCGGCCGCAACATCCTGGTGAACGCGACCTCGCTGATGAACTCCGGCTCCTGGACGCCGGGCAACATCCTGGGCCACGAACTGGGACACACCCTGGGCTTCCGTCACGAGCACACGCGGCCCGAGGCGGGTACCTGCTTCGAGGACAACAACTGGCGCCCGCTGACGCCGTACGACTCCGCGTCGATCATGCACTACCCGCAGTGCAACGGGACCTCGGACGACCTGAGCATGACGAATCAGGACCGCGCCGGCGCCGCAGCGCTCTACGGCAGCTGAGCGCTCCGGCGGACGTGTCAACCCCAGGCGGGGATGTCCTCGCCTGGGGCTTCGTCGTTCGTGGTCCTCGGGGTGGCGCCGTCAATCGCGAAGTCTCAGCCGCCCAGCACGAACCAAACCACCGTGATCGGCCCTCAAACTCGTCATCGCAGCGATGGGCGCGGATCTGGCCGCAGAGCGTCAGCCATCCGACTGCGTTGAGATCTGCTCGAACTCTGAGCGTGACCGTGTCCGCGACGGGGTGTCGCGTCTCCAAACTTCCCCACGGACAGCCGCAAACAGCCGGATCCGGCCGGACAGAGCCGGACAACGACGAAGGGCCTCTGACCGGCAAACGTGCTGGTCAGAGGCCCTTTTCGCTCTGTGGCAGGTGCAGGATTCGAACCTGCGTAGCTATACAGCGACGGATTTACAGTCCGCTTCCATTGGCCGCTCGGACAACCTGCCATGTCGGCCCCCGGATAGCCTGAGGCGCAACGACACGAAAGAATAGCGCAGCACCACCCGATGACTTAAATCCGCCCAGGAGGAACCCCCGCAATGGCCGACTCGTCGTTCGACATCGTCAGCAAGATCGACCACCAGGAGGTCGACAACGCACTCAACCAGGCCCAGCGCGAGCTCACCCAGCGGTTCGACTTCAAGAACACCGGCGCCAAGATCGAGTGGTCCGGCGACCAGGCAGTCGAGATCACGGCGAACGCCGACGACCGCGCACGGGCGGTCCTGGACGTGTTCAAGGACAAGCTGGTCAAGCGCAACCAGTCGCTGAAGATCCTCGACGCCGGTGAGCCTCGCCAGTCGGGCAAGGACACCAAGCTGTCGGTCGCGCTCAAGGAGGGCATCTCCCAGGAGCAGGCCAAGAAGGTCGGCAAGCTGATCCGCGACGAGGGCCCGAAGGGCGTCAAGGTCCAGGTCCAGGGCGACGAGCTCCGCGTGACGAGCAAGAAGCGCGACGACCTGCAGGCCGTGATCGCGCTGGTCAAGGAGCAGGACTACGACTTCGCGGTGCAGTTCACCAACTACCGCTGAGCAGAGCACGAGGATGCGGGACCAGGGAACCAACCCATAGTCCAGCCCGTGTGGTCCCTGCTCGCGTCCGGGTGAGCGCGGCGCATAGCGCACGCTCACCCGGACGCGCCCCGGGGAAGCCGCGAGTCCGCCGTCAGAACTCGCAGACCCTGCCGTCGCCGTCCCGGTCCTCGTACCAGGAGTACTCCGTCGTCCCGGCCCCGCACATACGGCCCGTAGCCCGCGGCGTTGGCCTGGTAGCAGTAGTCGAAGCGCGGGTCGGTCCCGCCGGTGCTGCCGCCGGTGCTACCGCCCGTCGACGTCGAGCCGGTACCGATCACGGCCTTGCTCACCCGCACCATCACGTTCCTGCAGCTCGAGGCGCGGCGTACCAGCGCACGCTTCTCGGCGCGGTTGACCTTCAGGGACCAGCGGATCTTCACCGCAGTCCACTCCCGGACGTACCGGCACTTGCCGTACTGCGGGAGCCACTCGGCAGGGTCCTGGTCGGACTTCGAACGGTTCACCGAGGCCGTGACGGCTACGAGGGACCGCCGGTCGACCAGGTCGTTCGCGAACCGCTGACGTGTGTCGGCGTTCCAGCGCTTTGCTCCCGAGTCCCATGCCTCCGCGAGCGGCACGAGGTGGTCGATGTCGAGCTTGCTCGACCAGATGTAGGTGCGACGGTCGTAGTACGACCGCCACTTCCCCTTGCGTACGTCGCAGCCGCGCACCGCGACCCGCGACTCCATGGCGAGCACCTCGTCGCGGGTGTCGCGGCAGTCGGAGTCCGCGTCGACCCAGTGCCGGAACTTGTCCCGGTCGTATCCGGCCCGCGTCTCCGCAGCGACCGGCAGGTTCCTCACGGCGCGATGCAGCCGGACCTTGACCAGCTGTCCGGCCTCGGCGGGAGCGGCCGGGGTGACCACGGCCAGTCCGCCGGCGAACAGGGGCGCCGCGACCAAAGCGGCAAGAAGTCGTCTCATGATCCCTCTCAGAACGGTTCAGGTGCGAAGCCTGAAGGGACGTGACGAGACGTCGCCACGGGCAGACTCCCGAGAACCGGCACTCGCGAGAGCGACCGGTCGTCCGTCCAGGCGACGGAACGATATGTCGGGCACTCCGTGCCTGTCCGGGTTTTCGGGAAACCCGCGAGGCAGCGTCACCGACGGTCGATGAGGCCTGGTCAGCCGAGGACCGCCAGGACGGGGTCGAGCAGCAGACCCGGGAACACCGAGAAGGCGATTCCCGCGGTGAAGGTCATGCCGATCGCGATGCCGACCCCGTTGGGGATGTCGTACGTCGACCCGTCCGCGACCGTTGCCGGACGGAAGAGCTCCATCAGCCACCGGGCGTAGTACACCAGCCCGATCGCGACGTTCACCGCCATGACCACCGCAAGCCAGGTCACCGGACCGGCGGCGGAGGAGAAGACCACGACCTTGGCGAGGAGCCCGATCACGCCGGGCGGCAGACCGGCCAGTGCCACCAGCGCGAAGGCCAGCGCCCACCCCGCGCCGGGCTCCTCGCGGATCAGGCCCCGGTAGTCCGACAGCCTCTGCCGCGGGTAGCGCGTACCGACGACCGCCGCGACCGCGAAGGCACCGAGGTTCACGAACGCGTAGATGGCGAGGTACCCCATCGACGCCCCGAGCGCCGAGGCACCGGCCGCTGCGAACGCGCCGAACGGCACGAGGATGTAACCCGCCTGGGCGACCGACGACCAGGCCAGCAGGCGCACCGCATGCTGCTGCCAGAGGGCCAGCACGTTCCCGACCGTCATGGTCAGCGCGGCCATCACCGCCACCAGCGGCGCCCACACGTCGGAGAAGGACCGCAGCCCGAAGGCGAGCACCAGCATCAGCCCGACGAAGCCGGCCGCCTTCGACACGACGGACAGGTAGGCCGCAACCGCGACCGGCGCGCCGACGTAGGTGTCCGGCACCCACATGTGGAACGGGACCGCCGCCACCTTGAACGCCAGCCCGACGATGGTGAGGACCGTTCCCACGACGGCGACCTGGCTCGGTGAGGCACCGGCGACGAGCGCCTGGTCGATCTGCGACAGGAACACCGACCCGGTCACGCCGTACACCAGCGAGACGCCCATCAGCGTCACTGCCGTCGAGATCACCGAGACCAGGAAGAACTTCACGGCCGCCTCGGACGAGCGCGCGTCGCCCCGCCGCAGCCCGACGAGGGCGAATGCCGGGAGCGACACCACCTCGAGCGAGACCACCAGGGTGACGAGATCGCGGGAGGCGGCGATGGCCAGCGCTCCGGTCGCCGAGCAGAGCAGCAGGAAGTTCCACTCCCCCTGAGGAGTGCGCCCGTCTGCCACCGCGGCGGTGCCCAGCAGCGTGACGACGGCCGTCCCGAACAGCACTACCCCCCAGAAGACCAGCGTGAACTGGTCCACGGCGAACGAGCACGGCGCGACCTTGCCGAGTGGCTCGACGACGCAGAAGGTCGAGCGCGGGTCATCCCACAGGAGCACCGCAGGGACGGCCGCGGCCAGCACGCCGAGCAGGGTCAGCGTCGCCGGGAGCAGCGCCTGTGCACGGGTGCGGGGCGGGCCGGCGAAAGCATCGGCGAGGAGCACGAGGACCGCGGTGCACGCGAGGACCAGTGGCGGCGTGATCGCGAGCCAGTCGATGGGCTGGACGACGTTGTCCGGCATCAGAGCCCTCCCAGGAACGCGGTGACAGCGCCGGTGACCGGCACAAGCAGCAGGCCGGGCGCGACCCCGAACACCAGGGTCAGCGCGATCAGCGGCGACCAGGTCACCCACTCCATCGGGTGCATGTCCGGGGGCCCGGCGGTCGAGCCTGTCGAGACCCCGACCGCAGGCCCCTCGACCGCGGGGGCCACCTTCTCGACCGTGGACTCGACCGCGACCGCGGGCACGACGGGCCCGCCCTGCAGCGTGCCGCGCATCACGGCCAGGAAGTAGGCGGAGGTCAGGATGACACCGAACGCCGCGATAACGGCCAGCACCACGAACGTGTTCTCCGGCAGCGCCGGCGACTGGTCGACCGCGGACCGGATCGCGAGCATCTCCCCCCAGAAGCCGGCCAGGCCGGGCAGTCCCAGCGAGGCGATCGCGCCGAACGCGAACACCCCGGCCAGGCGAGGCACCTTGCCGTAGAGGACACGCAGGCGGGCCAGGTCGGCGGTGCCGTAGCGGTCCTTGATCGCGCCGGCGACGAAGAACAGCAGGCCGGTGATCAGGCCGTGCGCGACGGAGGCGAACACCGCCGCCTGCACGCCGCCGACCGTGAACGTCGCCACTCCGAGGACCACGAAGCCCATGTGGCCCACGCTGGAGTAGGCGATCAGCCGCTTGAGGTCGGTCTGCACGAGGCAGGCCAGCGCGGCGTAGACGATCCCGATCACGGCCAGCGCCGCCACCGCCGGGACCAGCAGCTCCCAGTCCGGGGAGGTGACCGGCATCCAGAACCGGATGAACCCGTAGGTCCCGAGCTTGAGCAGCACGGCGGCCAGCAGCACCGACCCGACGGTGGGCGCCTTGGAGTGCGCGTCGGGCAGCCAGATGTGCAGCGGCCACAGCGGGGTCTTCACCGCGAGGCCGAGCCCGACCAGGACGCTGGCCGCCACCGCGGTGGTGCCGGAGGGGTCGTACGACGCGGCGATCCGCACGATGTCGAACGTTCCCGCCTCGGAACGCACCAGCAGGAACCCGACCAGCATCAGCGCCGAGCCGGTGACGGTGAAGACGAGGAACCGGGTCGCGGCGCGGCGTCGTGCGGCAGGGTCGTGCGCGTCGCCCCAGCTGTTGATCACGAACCACATGGGAATGAGCGCGACCTCGAAGAAGAGGAAGAACAGCACCATGTCGAGCGCCATGAAGCTGCCCAGCACGCCGGCCTCGATGACCAGCAACAGCACGGCCAGCGACACCCGGCGGTTCGGCCCGCCCTCTGCGGAAGCGGGCGGGTGCCTGACCAGCGACACCACGCAGCACGCTGCGACGAGCGTCGTCATCAGGACCAGCGGTGCGGAGATGCCGTCCACGCCGAGGTGCCAGTCGATCCCCATGCTGGCGATCCAGGAGACCCGGTAGCTGTTGCCGCCGGCGCCGAGCCCGTCGCCGTACATCACCGACGCCCACACCGAGAACCCGAAAGTGACGAGCGAGCCGATCACAGCGACCCCGAGCGCCGACCGGTCGTGGGTGCGGCCCAGCACCCAGGCCAGCAACGCGAAGGCGACCGGCGCGGCGACGAGTCCGTTGAGCGCGAGGGCGGATGCGGTCATCAGGCCAGCACCCCCGCAGCCACGGCGAGCGCGGCCGCCCCGACGACCAGCACCATCAGGTAGGCCTGGACGTTGCCGTTCTGCGCGAGCCGCAGCACCCACCCGAGCCCGCGGGCCGTGGCGCCGGCGCCGTCCGCGTAGGCGTCGATCACGTCACGGTCGCTCGCCCGCACCAGCCGGGCAAGCCCGTTCACCGGCCGCACGAGGCCGATGTCGTAGACCCGGTCCACCGGCGGGTGCGGCAGGACGTAGGGATGCCACGGGTCGCGTCCGCCGGCCCGGCGCCACATCCAGTACGACACCGCCGCGGCCACCGCGACCAGCACGGTCATCACCACGGAGACGTCCGGGTGCACCAGGTCGTACTCACCGGGACCGAAGAGATCCTCGGGATAGGCGACGGCCAGCCCGCCGAGGACGGTGGGGACGGACAGCACGTACAACGGCACCCGCATCGACCACGGCGACTCATGCGGCTCGAGGGCCTCCTCGCCGGCCGCGGGCGAGCCGAAGAACACCAGGACCCAGGCGCGCAGCGAGTACGCCACGGTCAGCATCGCGGTCACCACCGCGGAGGCGAGCAGCACCCACGCGGCCCACGTCCACACCAGCCGCCCGTGCAGCGCCTCCTCCCAGACGGAGCCGATCACGGCGTCCTTGGTGAAGAACCCGACCAGGGGTACGACGCCCGCGAGCGCGCCGAACCCGATGGTCATGGTGATGAACGTGTCCGGCAGCTTGTCGCGCAGCCCGCCCATCGCCGACATCGACGTCGAGCCCACGGCATGCACGACCGACCCGGCCGCGAGGAACAGCAGCGCCTTGAACGCGCCGTGCGCGAGCAGGTGCAGGACCGCGGCCGACCAGGCACCCACGGAGAGCGCGCCGAACATGTAGGCGAGCTGGCTCACCGTCGACCAGGCGAGCACGCGCTTGAGGTCGTCGCTGAACAACGCGTAGACCGCCGAGATGAGCATGGTCACCGCGGCCACGATCGCGAGAGTGTTCAGCGCGGCCGGGGAGTTCAGGAACAGCGGGTAGGTGCGCGCCACCAGGAAGACCCCGGCCGCCACCATCGTCGCGGCATGGATCAGCGCCGAGATCGGCGTCGGGCCGGGCATGGCGTCCGGCAGCCACGTGTGCAGCGGGAACTGCGCCGACTTGCCGATCACGGCCGCGGTCACCAGCAGCGCCGGAAGCCAGAGCGCGTCGCGGCCGAAGCCGCCGTCGGTGATCGCCGCCATGATCGTGCTGATCTGGTAGCTGTCGAACCGGAGGCCGAGCACGATGATCGCGAAGAGCAGCCCCAGGTCCGCCGTACGCGTCATCAGGAACGCCTTCACCGCACCGGCCCGCGCCTCGGGGAGCTCCCAGTGGTGCGAGATCAGGAAGTACGAGCAGGCGCCCATCAGCTCCCAGCCGACGAGCAGCATCCACAGGTCGTCCGCCATCACGACGATCGTCATCGCGCCGGTGAAGATCGAGACCAGGGCGGCGTACGACGGGTAGCGCAGGTCCTGTGCCATGTAGCCGAGGGAGTAGAGCTGCACCAGGAAGGCGACCGTGTGCGCCAGGATCAGCATCACGGCGGTCAGCTGGTCGACGTACACCGAGAGCTCGATCGGCGGCCCGGCTGCGGTCGTGCTCGCGAAGACGTGGCTGGTGGGCTCGGTGTCGCCGAGGTGCTGGAAGGCGACCGTGTAGGCGAGGGCGAGTCCCAACGCCGAGGCGCCGACGGCGATGCCCCGCTCCGTCACCTCGCCCTTGTGCCCCACCAGCAAGGAGAGCGCCGCCGAGGTGAACGGCAGCGCGAGGAGCACCAGCAGGACCCAGCTCACCGGCCCACCTCCACCGACGTGTCAGGGTGTGTGGATGCCCCAGCGCCGCCACGCCCTGACAACTCGGGCTCGTCGGGCTCGTCGCGGTCGGCCAGCGCGCGCAGCCGGTCCACGTCGATGTGGCCGTGGGTCCGGAAGACCAGGAGCACGATCGCCAGGGCGAGCCCGATCTCGGCGGCGGCGATCACGATGGTGAACAGCGCGAACGTCTGGCCACCGTGCAGTACGTCGCGGAAGTAGGCGTCGAACGCGACGAAGTTGATGTTGACCGCGTTCAGCATGAGCTCGACGCCCATCAGCACGAGGATCGCGTTGCGGCGTACGAGCACGCCGTAGACACCGATCGCGAAGAGCAGGCTGGCGAGCAGAAGCGGCCACCACAGCGGCATTGTCTGGGGCATCAGCGGCCCTCCCCCGACCCGTCCCCCGAGTTGTCAGGTCGTGGTGGGGCCAGGGCGCCCTCAGCCCCTGACAGGTCGGCGCGGCCCCGGGACAGGACGATCGCGCCGACGAGCGCGGCGAGCAGGAGCACGCTGAGCACCTCGAACGGCAGCACCCACTGCTGGAAGATCGTGCTGCCCGTCGTCTCGGCCGAGCCCACGACGGCCTTGTCGAGGTCGATCTCGACGCCCTGGAACCCGGCGACCACCGTGGTCACGAGCAGGGCGGCCACGAGTACCGCCACGAGCGCGGCCGGCAGCGCTCGCCGTACGTTCAGGTCCGTCTGCGGGCCGGTCGGCGCCTTGGTGAGCATGAGCGCGAAGAGCAGGAGTACGACGACCGCGCCGACGTAGATCAGCACCTGTACCCAGGCCACGAACTCGGCGGCGAGCACGAGGAAGATGCCCGCGACCGAGCCGAGCGTCACCACCAGCCACAGCGCGGCGTGCACCATGTTCCTGGTCGTCACGACGAGGAGCGCCGACGCCACGGCAACCAGGCTCAGCAGCAGGAACACCACCTCGACCGCGCTCACGGCGTCGCGCCCCCGTCGGGGGATGGTGGCTGGTCACGGGGCACGTCGGAGGCAGGGCCGGACTCGGCGGCAGGACCGGACGTGGCGGGTGGCGGCGGCGTGGATGGGTCTGGCCGTCCCGCGACGGAGGAGCGGGACTGGTTGCCGCCGCTGCCCTCCACGGCAGGTCCGGACGTCGAGGCAGGTCCTGCCGCCTGCGCAAGGCGCGCAGCGGCCTTCTCCGCGGCGGCGATCTCCTTCGGCGGCTCCGCGCGCTCGTCCAGCGCGGCAGGAGCGGGAACGGTCCACATCCAGTCCCGGAGCCGCTCCTTCTCGTGGGTGAGCTCGCGGATGTCGAGCTCGGCGTACTCGAACTCCGGGCTCCAGTGCAGGGCGTCGAACGGGCAGACCTCGATGCAGATCGAGCAGTACATGCAGATCGAGAAGTCGATCGCGAACCGGTCGAGCACGTTGCGGCTCTTGTCGCGTCCACCCTCGGTGGTCGCCGGGATGGTGTCCTTGTGGGAGTCGATGTAGATGCACCACGCCGGGCACTCCCTCGCGCACAGCATGCAGACCGTGCAGTTCTCCTCGATCAGCGCGATGACGCCCCGGGACCGCGGTGGCAGCTCCGGGAGCGCGTCGGGATAGTGCGACGTCACCGAGCGCCGGGTCATGTTGCGCATCGTGACCGCGAGGCCCTTCATCAGACCCTTGCCGAAGAAGCTCACGTGCTCATCACCACCACACCTGCCGCCGTTATCGCGAGCTGGAGGAGCACCAGCGGCACGAGCCCCTGCCAGGCGAGCTTCTGCAGCTGGTCCTCACGCAGCCGCGGGTAGGCGACGCGGACCCAGATCACCACGAACGCGACGAGCCCGGTCTTGGCCAGCGTCCACAACCAGCCGATCTGGTCCTCGAACGGCCCGTGCCACCCGCCGAGGAACAGTACGGCCGTCAAGGCTGAGAGGACGACGATGCCGGCGTACTCCGCGAGGATGAACAGCGCGAAGCGCAGGCCGCCGTACTCCGTGTAGGGGCCGAAGACGAGCTCGGCGTCCGCGACCGGTATGTCGAACGGCGGCCGCTGCAGCTCGGCCAGCCCGGCGACGAAGAAGACGACCGCGGCGGGGGCCTGCCAGAGCAGCCACCACGGGTTCCACGCCTCGACGATGCCGGTCAGCGACAGGGTGCCCGCGGCCATCGCGACGGACGCCGCCGCGAGCACGAACGGGAGCTCGTACGCCACCAGCTGCGCGGCCACGCGGATGCCGCCGAGGAGGCTGAACTTGTTGGCGCTCGACCAGCCGCCCATCAGCGTGCCGATCACGCCGACACCCATCACCGCGAGCACGAAGAAGAGCCCGAGGTCGAGGTCCTGGCCGACGAGCCCCGGCCCGATCGGGATCGCGATCATGGCCACGAGGTAGGGCAGAAGCGCCACCGCCGGCGCGATCTTGAAGACCCGCCGGTCCGCGGCCGCCGGAACCACGTCCTCCTTCTGCACGAACTTCACGCCGTCGGCCACCAGCTGCGCCCAGCCGTGGAAGGCGCCGGCGTACATCGGCCCCACCCGGGCCTGCATGTGCGCCATCGCCTTGTGCTCGGCCTGGCCCACCAGCAGGGGCAGGACGAGGAACGCCGCGACCACGATCAACACGCGGATGAGGACCTCGACGAGCTCAGGCATCGTCGGCACCCCCGTCGCCCGGGTCGTCCTTCGGTCCTGGGCCTCCCGTCGCCTGGTCTTCCGTCGAGGGCGGGGCGCCCATCCGGCCCCGCTCCTTCGTCGCGGGGCGGCCAGGCCCATCCACGGTCGCGCCCACCCCCGCCGGGCGACCCTTCGCCGTCCGACCCACCGGCGCCGGCCGACCCGGCTCCACTGGCCGACCCGGCACGGGCGTCCGCCCCACGAGCTGCCCGCGGTGCGCGGCGGGGGCGCGCGGCGGGGCCACCGGCGGCTGCGGCGAGGGTGTCGGGTGTCTCGGTGCCGGGGTCGCGCGGGCCCCACTGCTCGGGCTCGGGTACGCCGGGAGGTCGGGTACGGCGGCGAGACGGCGCGGCTTCATGCCCGGCGTCGGACTCACCGGGCTCCTTCGCGCCGGGCCAGGGCTTGGCCACACGGGAGGCCAGGACGAAGTCCTTGCGCAGCGGGTGGCCCTCGAACTCCGAGGGGAGCAGGAGCTTCTCGAGCTGCAACGGGGAGTCGTCGACGGTGAAGTCGACGCCGAACATCTCGTGCGTCTCGCGCTCGTGCCACCGGGCACCGGCGAAGAGCGCGGTGATCGACGGCAGGCTCGCCGCCTCGCGCGGGACGAGGGTGCGCAGCACGAGATGGTCGATCCCACCGACCCGGTGGTCGGCGAGGTGACACACGACCCGGAAGCCGTCGGTGAGCTCGTCCACGGCCGAGAGCCAGTCGAAGAACGTGCAGTCGAGCCCGTCCCGCGCCAGCTCGACGGCCTCGACCCACCGCTCCGCCGGTACGTCGACCGTGATCGGGCCGAAGCCGTCGTCGACCGTGGCGGCATCGCCGAACGTCTCGGTGTAGGCCGCGCGGACGCGCCCGGGCCACAGGGTGGTGCTACGTCTCACGTGACCGCCCCGGGAGGTGGCTCCACGATCCCGCGGGTCACCGACGCCGCGCCGTTGTCGCGGTAACCCGTGCCGTCGTACCCCTGGCCGTTGTAGCGCTGGGTGAGCGACTCACCGTCGATCTTCTCCTGCAGCTTGAGGATCCCCTGCAGCAGCGCCTCGGGCCGGGGCGGGCAGCCTGGGACGTACACGTCGACGGGGATGATCTGGTCGACGCCCTTGGTGACGCAGTAGGAGTCCCAGTACGGGCCGCCGGAGTTCGCGCAGGAGCCGAACGAGATGACGTACTTCGGCTCGGGCATCTGCTCGTAGAGCCGCTTGATCGCCGGCGCCATCTTGTCGGTGACCGTGCCGGAGACGACCATCAGGTCGGCCTGCCTCGGGCCGGGCGCGAACGGGATCACACCGAGTCGGATGAAGTCGTGGCGCGCCATGGAGGTGGCGATGAACTCGATCGCACAGCAGGCAAGGCCGAAGTTGAACACCCAGAGGGAGTACTTGCGGCCCCAGTTCAGCAGGTACCTCGCGGGCTTGGGTGCCAGCTTCTGCAGCCCCCCGAGCGACGGCATCCCCAGGTCGGTGACGCCGCCGGCGGTGCCCGGCGGCGAGCCCGCGCCGGGTGTGGATGGGCCGGGGTTCAGGTCCATGTCAGCACCCCCTTCCGCCACGCGTACAGCAGGCCGACCGCGATGAAGCCGATGAAGACCCCCATCTCTGCGACGGAGACCCAGCCCAGACCACCGAACACCGTCGCCCAGGGGAAGAGGAACACCGCGTCCACGGCGAAGATGACGTAGAGGTAGGCGTACACGTAGTAGCGGACGTGGCTCTGCGCCCACCCCTCCCCCACGGGGTCGACGCCGCACTCGTAGGTCAGGAGCTTCTCGCGTGTGTTGTACGTCGGACGCAGCAGCCTGTTGCCGGCGAACATGGCGACGACGAGGGCTACGCCGATGACGAGAATCGTCAAGAGCGGCAGGTAAGCCGAGTAGTAGTCCGCCACGGGGCCGAGTCTAGGGGTCTTGGTCCTGTCACCGCAGTCAGCGTTCGATCTGTTCGGCGCGGAGTGTTCACATGTGCACGAGTCCCCGGTACGGTGCACGGGTCCGGATGCGCGCTGACGATGCAACCCGGCGGGCACCAGCGGCGTCTTCATCCCTGAGGGGCGACGCCACAGGGGCAGGTCACTCGGGAAGAGGACGTAGATGTTACGGGGACGAAGGATGGGGCTGGCGACGGTGACGTCGCTGGCCGTCTTGCTGGCAGGAACGGGCGCCGCGTTCGGCGTACTCGCCTTGACCGACGGCGACTCGTCGTCGCAGGCGCGGGCGGCGGACACGCCGGAGGATCCGGCGACGCCGCCTCCGAGCCCGCCCGCCACCACGCAGCCACCCGAGCCCACTGAGGCGCCGAGGCCCGAGCCGGTCCTCGAGCCCGGCGACAGGGGGGTCGAGGTACGCGAGCTCCAGGCCCGGCTCTCGCAGCTGGAGTGGTTCTCGCCGCCGATGACGGGCACCTACTTCGAGGTCACCCGCAACGCGGTCCGGGGGTTCCAGGCCAAGCGCGGGTTCAAGGCCACCGGAGTGGTCGACGAGCGCACCTGGCGCCGCCTGGTGAAGATGAGCCGGCCCCCGACCGAGGACGAGATGTTCAACCGCGCCGGCCCCACGCTCTTCGGCCCGGGTGACTCCGGCCCCCAGGTCCGCGAGATCCAGGCGCGGCTGCGGCAGATCGCCTGGTTCTTCGGCAACGTGTCGAGCAGCTACGGCCCCGCCACCACGGAGGCGATCTCCGGTTTCCAGGGCAAGCGGGAGATCCCGGTCACCGGCAAGGTCGACCAGCGCACGCTGGACCTGCTCGAGGGGATGACCACCGAGCCGACCGCCGACGAGCTCGCGAACCGCGCACCGGACCCGGCGGAGGGTGCGCCGCTGGACCCGCGGTGCACGACGGGCAGGGCGCTGTGCATCGACAAGTCCAGCAGCAGCCTGCGCTGGGTCGTGGACGGCACCGTGCTGGTGAGCCTCGACGTGCGCTTCGGGGCGTCGTACTCACCGACCCGCGAAGGGCTGTTCCACGTCGGCTGGAAGGACGCCGACCACGTCTCGCACCTGTACGGCTCCGCGATGCCTTACTCGATGTTCTTCAGCGGCGGGCAGGCGGTGCACTACTCCTCCGACTTCGCCGCCCGCGGGTACTCAGGCGCCTCGCACGGCTGCGTGAACGTCCGCGACTACGACGAGCTGGCCTCGCTGTTCAACCAGGTGAACATGGGCGACAAAGTGGTCGTCTACTGGTCCTGACGCCACCGGCGCGTCGCACCCCGCAAACGGCGGGCTCTGACCACCCTCAGAGCCCGCCGTTCTGCCGCATTCAGGGCTTAGGACCGGGTTCTGGACTTCGTGCGCGCGGGGTTGGCCACGGTCGTAGCATGAGGACGAAGGGGATCCTAAGTTAAATCGGGTCCGCCGGCCCTGGCGCCGCGGCCCGCGGAAAGAAGGCGACAGCGTGACCAAGCAGGTCAAGCAACTCGACCGCGTGATCATCCGCTTCGCTGGCGACTCCGGCGACGGCATGCAGCTCACAGGCGACCGGTTCACGCAGGAGACTGCGACATTCGGCAACGACCTGTCGACCCTGCCGAACTTCCCGGCGGAGATCCGGGCGCCAGCGGGCACCCTGCCGGGCGTCTCCTCGTTCCAGGTGCACTTCGCGGACCACGACATCCTCACGCCGGGCGACTCACCGGACGTGCTGGTGGCGATGAACCCGGCCGCCCTCAAGGCGAACCTCGGGGACCTGAAGAAGGGCGCGGCGATCATCGTCGACAGCCACGACTTCACTACCCGCAACCTCACCCGGGCGGGCTACACCGAGAACCCTCTCGAGACGGACGCGCTCGACGAGTACGCCGTGCACGCCTTCGACCTGACCGACCTCACGGTCGAGGCGGTCAAGGAGTTCGGGCTCTCCCGCAAGGACTCCGCCCGTGCGAAGAACATGTTCGCGCTCGGGCTGCTGTCGTGGATGTACGGCCGGCCCACCGAGCCCACGATCGCCTTCCTCGAGCGCCGGTTCGCGAAGGCGGCCGACATCCGGGACGCCAACGTGACCGCGTTCAAGATGGGCTGGAACTTCGGCGAGACCACCGAGACGTTCGTCGTCCAGTACGAGATCAAGCCCGCCCCCATGGATCCGGGCACCTACCGCAACATCACCGGGAACCTGGCCCTGGCCTACGGCCTGATCGCCGGCTCTGCGCAGTCCGGGCTCGACCTGTTCCTCGGCTCCTACCCGATCACCCCGGCCTCGGACATCCTCCACGAGCTCAGCAAGCACAAGCGGTTCGGCGTCACGACCTTCCAGGCCGAGGACGAGATCGCCGGCGTCGGCGCCGCACTGGGGGCGGCCTTCGGCGGCGCGCTCGGCGTGACCACCACGTCCGGCCCCGGTATCGCGCTCAAGTCCGAGACCATCGGCCTCGGCGTGATGATGGAGCTGCCGCTGCTCGTCGTCGACGTCCAGCGTGGCGGTCCCTCGACGGGCCTGCCGACCAAGACCGAGCAGGCCGACCTGCTGCAGGCCATGTTCGGCCGCAACGGCGAGGCGCCCGTCCCGATCGTGGCGCCGCAGTCTCCCGCGGACTGCTTCGACGCGGCCGTCGAGGCGACCCGGATCGCGGTGACCTACCGCACGCCGGTGATGCTGCTCTCCGACGGCTACCTCGCGAACGGCTCGGAGCCGTGGCAGATCCCGCAGATCGAGGACCTGCCGAAGATCGACCCGAACTTCGCGACCGAGCCCAACCACACCAACGGCAAGGGTCAGGCCGAGTTCTGGCCCTACCTCCGTGACGACGAGACCCTCGCGAGGCCGTGGGCAGTCCCCGGCACCGCGGGTCTCGAGCACCGGATCGGTGGCCTGGAGAAGGGCGACGGGCACGGGAACATCTCCTACGACCCGGCGAACCACGACTTCATGGTCCGCACCCGTCAGGCCAAGATAGACCGGATCGCCGAGTCGATCCCGCCGCTCGCGGTCGACGACCCGCCCGGCTCGTCAGGTGAGGGGGCGCGTGTGCTCGTGCTCGGGTGGGGGTCGACGTACGGCCCGATCGGCGCCGCGGTCCGCCAGGTCCGCAAGGCCGGCCTCGCGGTCGCGCAGGCCCACCTGCGCCACCTCAACCCCTTCCCCAACGACCTCGGCGAGGTTCTCAAGAGGTACGACGCCGTGATGGTGCCGGAGATGAACCTCGGCCAGCTGTCCATGCTGCTGCGCGCCAAGTTCCTGGTCGACGTCGTGGGCTACAACCACGTCCGCGGCCTGCCGCTGCGCGCCGCGGAGCTCGCCGACGCGATCACCGACCTGATCGAGACCACCCTGGCCTCGGCCGAGCCCACCTCGCCGGTCGGGCCCGCTTCGTCGGTCGAGCCTGTCGAGGCCAACCCCCAGGAGGCACTCCGATGACCACCGAGTCACTCCCGTTCCCCGGTCTCCGCGACGTCCCCGCCGCCGAAGCCCCGCAGAACCGCAAGGAGTTCACCTCCGACCAGGAGGTGCGCTGGTGCCCCGGCTGCGGCGACTACGCGGTGCTCGCCGCCGTGCAGGGCTTCCTGCCCGACCTGGGCCTGCGTCGCGAGAACATCGTCTTCGTCTCCGGCATCGGCTGCTCGTCGCGCTTCCCGTACTACCTCGACACCTACGGGATGCACTCCATCCACGGCCGTGCCCCGGCGATCGCGACCGGTCTCGCGACGTCCCGCTCGGACCTGTCCGTGTGGGTGGTCACCGGCGACGGTGACGCGCTCTCGATCGGCGGCAACCACCTGATCCACGCGCTGCGCCGCAACGTCAACATGACGATCCTGCTGTTCAACAACCGGATCTACGGGCTGACGAAGGGGCAGTACTCCCCCACCAGCGAGCTCGGCAAGGTCACGAAGTCCACCCCGATGGGCTCGCTCGACAACCCGTTCAACCCGGTCTCGCTCGCGCTCGGCGCGGAAGGCACGTTCGTCGCACGCACGATCGACTCCGACCGCAAGCACCTCACCTCGGTGCTGTCCGCGGCCGCCGCACACCGCGGGACGGCGCTGGTGGAGATCTACCAGAACTGCCCGATCTTCAACGACGGCGCCTTCGACGCCCTCAAGGACAAGACGGCTCACGAGTCCGGCGCGGCGGCGATCATCCCGCTGGTGCACGGCGAGCCCGTCCGGTTCGGGCCCGAAGGCTCGAAGGGCGTCGTCCGCGACGCCGCGACCGGCGAGCTCGAGGTCGTGGACGTCGGCGGACCCGACGGGGTGAGCGAGGAGGCTCTGCTCGTCCACGACGCGCACGCCTCCGACCCCACCACGGCGTTCGCCCTCTCCCGGCTGACCGACGCCGGCTACCTCAACCGCGCTCCGGTCGGCATCTTCCGGCAGGTCGAGCAGCCGACGTACGACGACCTCGCCCGCGAGCAGGTGAGCACCGCGCGGCAGGGCACCGACAGCGACGCCTCGACGGCGCTGGCGGGGCTGCTGCACAGCGGGGACACCTGGACCGTCGTCTGACCCGTTGAGTCGGCCCTCCCGCGGCGTTGAGTCGTCCCTCTCGCGGTCGGTCAGGAACGCGCGCCGGGTCAACATCCGACGCAGGCCGACTCAACAACCCGCGGGGGCCGACTCAACAACCCGCGGGGGCCGACTCAACGGAGAACGGAGGCAGGCGGTTCCTGGCGCCGAGTCAGTAGGTGACGGCGCGGAACTGCGAGGAGTAGGACACCACGAACTCCGTGGTGGCCTTCACCTTCACCCGGTAGAACCAGGTGCCGCGCGGCGGGAAGTCGACCGGGAACAGGTAGGCGCCGGTGCTCGACGTCTGCACCTCGTCGTACGTGCGCCAGGCGCAGCCGCTGCACGTCTTCCGCTCGAGCTGGACCGGCTTGCGCCCCCAGCCCGGGTCCACGTTGCCCTTGATCACGTAGAAGCCGGGTCGCGGCTCGGCCTGGCGCGCGTGGAGCTCTCGGCGCGCGCGAAGGACCTTGCTCGTGGTGTCCGGCTGGTACGTGACAGTCTCCAGGCCCTCGGTATAGGTCTCGCCGTCGTAGACCACCCGGTAGGTCGCGTTGCGGCGTGCCTCCTGGTCGAACTCGTAGACCGGCGTGTTGGTGTCGGACGTGGTGGTGGTCGCGAGGGTCGTCCACTCGTCCTGCCCCTTCCATGCGCGCTCGAGCGTGACTTCCGCGTCCTGGAGTGCTCCGCGGTCCCCGGAGTCCTCGGTGTTGGTGGCCACCACCTGCCCGGTGATCTGGAACGACTGCCCGTAGGTCAGGGTCTTCGGCAGGTACACCGTGACCTCGGTCGTGTAGGTACGGCCGAGTACGCCGGGAGGCAACGGACCGTCTGCGAGAGCCCGCACTTGGCCGTCTCCCAGAGCAGGCAGGGGGCCGGAGCCGTACGCCGGCAGCGGCAGGACACCCAGGAGCGTCACGGACATCAACAGCACGAGCAGACGTGGTACGCGCACAGGGGCTCCCGAGGAAGAGGCGAATCGAGTGGATGCTAGCGGCAGGGTTGGCGCACTGTGCGGCGGCCTGTCCTGTCAGTGGTGAACATGCGCTTTGTCCCTTACGCGTCGAGTAGGCTCTGCCCGTGCCGGAGACCAGTCGCGGTTTCGTCCTCGGGGCGGCCGCCTATGCCATGTGGGGCCTGTTCCCGCTGTACTGGCCGCTGCTCGAACCCGCGGGCGCGGTCGAGATCCTCGCCCACCGGATCGTCTGGTCCCTCGTCACGATGGCCGTGCTCGTCGTCGCGCTCCGACGTACTCCCAGCCTCCGGGCAGTGCTCGCGAACCGTCGCGCGCGGGCCATCCTCGCCGGAGCCGCGATCGCCATCGCGCTGAACTGGGGCACCTACATCTGGGGCGTGAACAACGACCACGTGGTCGAGACCTCGCTCGGCTACTTCATCAACCCCCTGGTCACCGTGCTGATGGGCGTGGTGATCCTCGGCGAGCGGCTGAGGAACCTGCAGTGGGTGGCGCTGGGCATCGCGACGGTCGCGGTCCTCGGCCTCACCGTCGAGTACGGCCGCCCGCCGTGGGTCTCCCTGATCCTCGCCTTCTCGTTCGGCACCTACGGCCTGGCCAAGAAGAAGGCGAACTCCGGCGCCGTGGAGAGCCTCACCGTCGAGACGCTCGTGCTCGCGCCGGTCGCGCTCGGCTACATCATGTGGCTCACGGTCCAGGGCACGTCGACCTTCGGCCAGGCGGGCGCCGGGCACGTCGTCCTGCTCATGAGCACCGGCGTGATGACCGCGGTCCCCCTGATCTGTTTCGGGGCAGCGGCCACGCGCGTGTCCATGACGACCATCGGGCTGCTCCAGTACCTCGCCCCGACGATCCAGTTCGCCCTCGGCGTCTTCCTGTTCCACGAGCCCATGCCGCCCATGCGGTGGGCCGGGTTCGCGCTCGTGTGGCTCGCTCTGGTGATCTTCACGTTCGAGGCCGTCACCTACCGACGACGCCAGCTCCGGCTGACCGCCGAGGCCAGCGCCGTCTGACCCGCGTCAGTCGGTCGGAACACTCTCGGCGTCGGGGAGGGTGGGGGCGTCGGTGGGGTAGAGGCCGGCGACGAAGCCGTAGACCTGGTCGCCGGACCGGGGGATCTGGGCGAACCGGCGGGCGACCTCCTGGACCTCTGCCCAGAAGTTCCGCACCTCCTCGATCGGGATGCGGGCGTGGACGAGCAGGCACCGCAGCTCGTCGGCCGCGTGGGCCGAAGCGGACTCGGCGGCCGCCTCCGCGAGCCCGTTGATGGCTGCCACGACCTGCTTGTCCTCGGGGCGGTTGAGCACGCCGATGTAGAGCGTGCGGGCGACCCGGCCGTAGTACCGCTCCTCGATCGCCCGCACCCGCCGGGTGCGCACCACGCGGAGGAGTCCGGCGTCGACGAGGAGATTCACGTGGTAGGCGACGGTGCTCTTGGGGCGGTCGACCGCCTGCGCCATCTCTGTGACCGTGGCGGCCCGCTCGAGGAGCAGCTCCAGGAGGGTGGTGCGCAGCGGGTCGGCCAGCGCGCGCAGCTGCTCGGGCGCCGTGACCACGGCCATCTCGTCGAGGTCGTAGTCCGGGATCTGCTCATTGACCGGCATATCTGAACCATTCTAAAGTTGTGGATCATTCGATTACCTTCGTCCGATGACAGGAGTGTAGACATGGCCGAGGTCGTGTTGTTCCACCACGTGCAGGGACTCACCGACGGGATACGCGCGTTCGCCGAGGAGCTGCGCGCCGGCGGGCACACCGTGCACACGCCGGACCTTTTCGACGGCGAGCGACCGGCGACCATCGACGACGGCGTCGCGCACATCCAGAGCATCGGGGACGAGGTGCTCCGCGAGCGCGCCGACCGGGCGGTGGCCGACCTGCCCGAGGGCCTGGTGTATGCCGGCTTCTCCTGGGGTGCCGGCACGGCGCAGCAGTTCGCCCAGACCCGGCCCGGCGCGCGCGGCGCACTGCTTTACGAAGCGTGCATGCCGATCACGGGCGAGTGGGCTTTCGGGCCGTGGCCCGACGGGGTACCGGTGCAGATCCACGGCATGGACAAGGACCCGTTCTTCGGGCTGGAGGGCGACATCGACGCCGCCCGCGAGCTGGTCGCGACGGTCGGGTCCGAGCTGGCCGAGCTGTTCGTCTACCCGGGCGACCGGCACCTGTTCACCGACAGCTCGCTGCCGTCGTACGACGCGGACGCGGCGGCGCTGGTGGTACAGCGCTCGCGGGAGTTCCTCGACCGGCTGGGCTGACTCAGGAGAGCGACCCGGCTGTTCGCCCAGGGCCTTGCACGTCTTCCTGCCTCACCGATAGCGGAAGCCATCCAAGAACCGTCGGAAGAGCCCGCCCTTTCGGGGCAGTGGTGGCGCGGGCGGGGGCGCCGTCGGCCGCCGGGACGCGATCGGCTTGTCGTAGTCGGTCCGGAGCATCGCGTCGATGATCTGCTCCTCGGTGTAGCTGTCGGAACCCTCGATCGCCGGGACATACCCGACCAGCACACCGTTGCGCATCACCTGGGCTTCGAGCGCGGCGGTGCCATCGGAGTCCCAGGTCGCCTCACGACCGTCGGGAAGCTTGATGCTGACCCCGAACTGGTACACACCGACCCGAGCCAGCTCGGCGTCTGTGCCACGGTCGCGCAGGGCGTCGACAACGCGGCGTGCCTTGTTCTCTTCCATCGTGTTTCGAGAGTACCCGCGGAGGTGTAGTGACGGCTGCGCTAGTGACCGCTTCGCGGTATCAGAAGTCGATACGCATCACGACGCGGCGCAGGGTCGGTCTGCTGACCTCGGTGAAGCCGGCATCGGCGAACACGCCCTCGGTTCCGACGTGAAGCTCTTCCAAGATGACGTCCGTCGTGATCATCGGGTAGCCCTCGATGGCCCGGGCGCCACGCTCGCGGGCGAAGTCGACCGCGGCACGCGCCAGCGCGCGGCTGACACCGCGTCGCCGGAACCCTGCTCGGGTGAAGAGGCAGGTCACCGCCCAGACGCTGTCGTCGGTCGTGTCCGACGCCCGATGGCCGCAGTCGGTCTGTCGGCGCAGCCGAAAGGCGCGTTCCTCGGAGGGAAACGAGGCGAAAGACTCTCTCGGCTGCAGCTTGTACCGCTGGCACTGACACCTGGACGCCTGGCCGCGCGAACCGAAGACCGTCTCCAGGTCCTCCCAGCTCGCCTCGTTGGCCGGCACGACCGAGATCTCGGCATCCGCATCAGTCATGCACAAGATTCTGCAACCTCGCAGCTCGAACGTCGGATTTGTTCACCGGTTGGCAACCTCACCCATGCCTGGGCATCGCCTGGGCTTCCTACCCTCGCGCGTGAACACAACTATCCGAAGGAGCACCACGTGACACGCGCGAACGGACGACGCCTCCTCCCCCTTCTGACCAAGGGACCCCACGGCTCACGAAGCCGGATGACCTGCCACTACCGCTGCGGCAACGCCTGCGACCACCCCGAGCCGAACACCTCCGGAAACCCGCACATCTCCCAGCACATCGAGAACGCCATCGCGCGCCGCTCGGTCCTCAAGGCGGGTAGCGCCGGCGCCGGGGCGCTGGTCCTCGGCGGGCTGCTCAACGCCGCGCCCACCGCCGCGGCCACCCGAGCCGCAGGCAAGGCAGCCACCCCCGCCGCCGGGCATGCCCTCGGCACCGTCACCTTCGAGCCGGTGGCCCCGAACGTCCGCGACAACGTGACGGTTCCGCGCGGCTTCACGCACGACGTCGTCGTCCGCTGGGGCGACCCGGTCACCGCCGACGCGCCGAGGTTCGACGCCCACGAGCAGACACCGGAGTCCGCGGCCCGCCAGTTCGGCTACAACTGCGACTACGTCGGAGTCATCGACGTCGCGCCCGGCAAGGCGGTGCTCGTCGCCAACAACGAGTACACCGACGAGGAGCTGATGTTCCCCTCCGGGGCGTACGACGACGACACCGTGAAGCAGATCGCGATGGCCTCCCACGGCATGTCCGTCGTAGAGATCGAGCGCGGCCGCCGGCCCGGATCGTGGAAGCGCTCGAACCACAAGGCTGCCCGTCTCAACCGAAGGATCACCGCGAGCACCCCGTTCGCGGTCGACGGTCCCGCGGCCGGTGACTCCCGCCTGCGCACCAGCGCCGACCCGAGCGGCCGACGGGTCCTCGGCACCTTCGCGAACTGTGCAGGTGGTACGACGCCGTGGGGAACCGTGCTCAGCGGCGAGGAGAACTTCAACGGGTACTTCGACAAGTCCGGGGCCCTCGACCCCCGCTACACCGCCTCCTACGCCCGCTACGGCCTGAGCGGCTCCGGGCGCGGCTGGAAGGACGTCGACGGCCGGTTCGACCTGACCGCCGAGCCGCACGAGCCGTTCCGGTTCGGCTGGATCGTCGAGGTCGACCCGCTCGACCCGAAGTCGACGCCGCGCAAGCACTCGATGCTCGGCCGCTTCAAGCACGAGGGTGCCAACGTCTCGATCGCCGCGGACGGGAGGGCGGTCGTCTACATGGGCGACGACGAGCGCGGCGACTACGTCTACAAGTTCGTCTCGCGCGACCGGTTCGACCCGTCCGAGACGCAGACCGCCCGCCGGCACAACCTCACCCTGCTGACCTCAGGCACGTTGTACGTCGCGCGATTCACCGGCGACGGCACCGAGGACGGCGTGTACGACGGTCAGGGCGAGTGGATCCGGCTGGCCAGTGACACCGAGTCCTTCGTGGACGGAATGAGCGTGTCCGACGTACTCATCGACACCCGGCTCGCCGCCGACAAGGTGTCACCGACGCGGATGGACCGGCCCGAGGACATCCAGCCGAACCCGGTCAACGGCAAGGTCTACTGCGCCCTGACCAACAACTCCGACCGCGGATCGAAGCACCCCACCGACGAGGCGAACCCGCTCGCCTCCAGCATGGTCCGCGAGAAGCTCGGCGCCCCGTTGAGCCCAGCGAGCGGCAACCGGAACGGGTACGTCCTCGAGCTCACCGAGACGGACGGCGACGCCGCGTCGACGTCGTTCGCGTGGGACCTGATGCTCGTGTGCGGTGACCCGGAGGCGCCGGAGACGTACTTCGCCGGCTACCCGAAGGAGCAGGTCAGCCCGATCAGCTGCCCGGACAACGTCGCGTTCGACGCCGTCGGCAACCTGTGGATCGCCACCGACGGGAACGTGCTCGGGTCGAACGACGGCCTGTTCCGCGTCCCCGTTGACGGGCCCGAGCGCGGGAAGGTGCAGCAGTTCCTGACCGTGCCCGTCGGCGCGGAGACCTGCGGCCCGCTGATCAGCGAGGACCAGCTCTCGGTCTTCGCCGCCGTCCAGCACCCGGGTGAGACGGACGGCGCGACGTTCGAGAACCAGTCGAGCACCTGGCCGCACACCGACCCGTTCCCGCGGCCCAGCGTGATCGTGGCCTACAAGAGCTAGCCCCCTGTCGTCGCAGGTTCCCCAAGGTATGTCGTCGTACCGTCACTTCCCATGGCGTGCACGTCGTGGGGAGTGACGGTTCACCGGCATACCTTGATGAAGCTATGAGGTGCGAGTGGCGATGACCTGGGCGAAGGCGTCGAGCGCGTCGCGGACAGGGCCCTCGGGAAGCACCTTGAGCAGCTCTCGCGCCTCGTTCGCTCGCTCGAGGACGTAGGACCGCGCCTCGTCCATGGCGGGGTGCTTGCGCAGCAGGTCGAGGGCCTCGGCGTGCCTCTGGTCGTCGGTCAGGTCGGATGCGAGCAGCTCGCGCAGCCGGGCGTCGGCAGGGTCGTCCGACCGCTGGGCGATCAGCACCGGCAGGGTGGGCACTCCCTCGCGCAGGTCGGTGCCGGGAGTCTTGCCGGACTCCTTGGACTCGCTGGCGATGTCGAGGATGTCGTCGGAGAGCTGGAACGCCGTGCCGACCTTCTCGCCGTACGCCGTGAGCGCCTCCTCGACCTCGAGGGGTGCGCCGCTGAACCGGGCGCCGTAGCGCGCCGAGGTGGCGATGAGGGATCCGGTCTTGCCGGCCACCACCCGGAGGTAGTGCTCGAGCGGGTCCTCCCCCTCACCGGGGCCGAGGGTCTCGAGGATCTGCCCCTCCACCAGCCGGGTGAACGTCTCGGCCTGGATCCGCACCGCGTCGGCGCCGAGCCGGGCGGTGAGCTCGGAGGACTTGGAGAACAGGAAGTCGCCGGTCAGGATCGCGACCAGGTTGTCCCAGCGCGCGTTCGCGGACTCTGCCCCGCGGCGCAGCGCCGCCTCGTCCATCACGTCGTCGTGGTACAGCGACGCCAGGTGGGTCAGCTCCACCACGCAGGCAGAGGTGACGACGCCGTCCGTCTGCGGGTCGCCCGTCTCGGCGGCGAGCAGCACGAGCAGCGGCCGGAACCGCTTGCCGCCCGCGTGCATCAGGTGCCGCGCGGCCTCGGTGACGAACGTCGCCTCGCTCTGGATCGCCTCCTCGAGCGCGACCTCCACGTCGTGCATGCGCGCCCGTAGCCTCGACTCGAGGTCCGGGTCGAGGATCGGCAGAGCCAGTGACGATGCGGGGGATGACGTCACCGCGGTCATTCTCCTTCTCCCTCACCCGGGTGGGTGAGTGTGGTCAGCGGATGAACTCTCCGACCGCGGCGGCCAGGTCGAGGACCGGGCCGGGCACGATACCGAGAGCCAGCGTGGTTGCGAACCCCACGGCAATCACGATAGTCGTGAGGATGCTCGGCATCACAACCGTGGGTCCTTCGCCCACCGGCTCGGAGAAGTACATCAGAACGATCACGCGGATGTAGAAGAAGGCCGCCACGACGCTCATCAGCACGGCGGTCACGACGAGTGGCCAGGCCCCGCCCGACAGCGCAGAGGTGAATACCGCCCACTTGCCGGTGAACCCGCTGGTGAGCGGAATACCGGCCATACCGAGCAGGAACACCGCAAACACACCGGCCACCATCGGCGACTCCTTGCCGAGCCCGGCCCACCGGGACAGGTGCGTCGCCTCCCCGGCGGAGTCGCGTACGACGGTCACCACGGCGAACGCGCCGAGGGTCATGAAGCCGTAGGTCACGAGGTAGAACAGCATGGCCTGCACCGACGTGATCTCGTCACCGGCCACGGCGACACCCTGGTTCACGCCCACGAAGCCGGTGAGCAGGAAGCCGGCGTGCGCGATCGACGAGTAGGCCAGCATCCGCTTCACGTCGGTCTGGGACAGGGCGAGGACCGAGCCGACCACCATGGTCAGGATCGCGACGACCCAGATCATGGGCGTCCAGTCCCACCGCGCACCGCCGAAGGCGACGTAGAACAGGCGCAGCATCGCACCGAAGGCCGCGATCTTGGTGCAGGCGGCCATGAAGCCGGTGACCGCGGTCGGGGCGCCCTGGTAGACGTCCGGGGTCCAGGCGTGGAACGGGGCCGCGCCGACCTTGAACAGCAGGCCGACCGAGAGCAGGCCGATCCCGACGAGGAGGAGGGAGTCCCCGCCGGTGGTGCCGGAGATGGCCTCGCTGATGCCGGCGAAGTTCATCGAGCCGGCGTAGCCGTAGACCATCGCGATGCCGTAGACGAAGAAGCCGGAGCTGAACGCGCCGAGCATGAAGTACTTCAGCGCGGCCTCCTGGCTGAGCAGTCGGCGTCGACGCGCCAGCCCGCACAGGAGGTACAACGGCAGCGACAGCACCTCGAGGGCCACGAACATCGTCAGCAGGTCGTTGGACGACGCGAACAGCATCATGCCGCCGACCGCGAACATCATCAGCGGGAAGACCTCGGTGTGCTCGAGGCCACGCGTGGAGGCCTCCCGCTCGGCCTCGGTGCCCGGCAGGGCGGCCGCCTGGCCGGCGAAGCTCAGGACGCCGCTCTCGAGGTGCCGCTCGGCGAAGAGCAGCACGCTGATCAGCGACATCACCAGGAGCGTGCCCCAGATGAAGATCGACGGACCGTCGACGGCGATGGCACCCTCGGCCGCGACCGAGCCCAGCGCGGCGCCGCCGCCACGGGACTCCAGGTTGAGCCCGACGATCACCGTGGCCACGAAGGCGCCGATGACTCCGGCGATGGACAGGATGCTCTGGGTCACGTAGCGCAGCCGCCGTGGCGCGAACGCCTCGACGAGGACGCCGACGATCGCGACACCGAAGATGACCAGGAGCGGCGAGAGCAGGCTGTACTCGAAGCTGGGAGCCCGGAACTCAGCAGCGAACACCTCGACCGATGGCATCAGTTGCTCTCCTCTTCCTCATCCGCGCCGGCGGACGCTGGGACTTCCGGTGCGGGGTCGGTGACCCCGACGTGCTGCAGCGTGTCCTCGACAGCAGGGTTGATGATCTCGGTGAGCGGCTTCGGGAAGAACCCGAGCAGCACGATGAGCAGCAGCAGCGGCGCGAGCGCCGAGACCTCGCGCAGGTTCAGGTCCTTCATCGAGGCGATCTCCGGCCGGGTCGGGCCGGTCATGGTGCGCTGGAACATCAGCAGGATGTAGAGCGCCGCGAGCACGATGCCGAGGACCGCGAAGACGGCGTACCACCAGTTGTGCACGAAGGCCCCGACGAGGACGAGGAACTCCGAGATGAACGGCGACAGCCCGGGCAGCGACAGCGACGACAGGCCCGCGACCAGGAAGGTCCCGGCGAGCACGGGCGCGACGTTGTCCACGCCCCCGAAGTCGCTGATCAGCTGCGAGCCCCGGCGGCGGATCAGGAAGCCGGTGACCAGGAACAGCGCCGCGGTCGAGAGCCCGTGGTTGAACATGTAGAGCGTCGACCCGGACTGGCCGTAGGTGTTCATCACGAAGATGCCGAGCACGATGAAGCCGAAGTGCGACACCGACGTGTAGGCGATCAGGCGCGGGATGCTGTTCTGGCCGACCGCGAGCAGCGCGCCGTAGAGCACCGAGATCACCGCGAGCACGAGGACCACCGGGGTCGCCCACTGCGACGCCTCCGGGAAGAGCCCCAGGCAGAACCGGATCATGCCGAAGGTGCCGATCTTGTCCAGGATGCTGACCAGGAGCACGGAGGTGCCCGGCGTGCCCTGCGCCGCGGCGTCCGGCAGCCAGGTGTGCACCGGGAACATCGGGGCCTTGATCGCGAACGCGACGAAGAAGCCGAGGAACAGCCAGCGTCCGGTGGTCTCGTCGATCGGGATCTGGCTGAGCTCGGAGAGGAGGTACGTCGGACCGAACTCGCTGTCCGCGGAGACGACGTACAGGCCGATCACCGACGCGAGCATGAGCAGCCCGCCGAGCAGCGAGTAGAGCAGGAACTTCACCGCCGCGTAGGAGCGACGCGGCCCGCCGAACCCACCGATCAGGAAGTAGATCGGGATCAGGGTGGCCTCGAACAGCACGTAGAACAAGAACACGTCGGTCGCGGCGAACACACCGAACGCCAGCCCCTCGAGGGCGAGCATCCACGCGAAGAACGAGTTCACGCTCCACCGGCCGTTGTCGCCGTCGTGCCAGGAGGCGAGGATCACCACCGGGGTCAGCACCGCGGTGAGCAGGACCAGGGTCAGGCCGATGCCGTCGACCCCGACCGCGTAGGAGGCGCCGAACGCGGCGATCCACTCACGCTGCTCGGTGAACTGGTAGCCACCGCCGACGTCGTACGACAGGCCGATCCCGGCCGCGATGACCAGCGCCAGCAGCGAGACGCCGAAGGCGACCTGCTTGGGCAGCGCGCCGTCGGGACGCTTCGGGAGCAGCGCCACCACCGCGGCACCGACGATCGGCACCGCCATCAGAACGGTCAACCAGCTCACAGCGACACCAGCCTCAGCTTCGATTCGAACATCACACCTGTCGTTTCGCTCGGGGTGGAGCTCATGCCAGGTTCACCGCCAGCAGGGCGAGCACGACCAGCACCGCGCCACCGAGCACCGAGAGCGCGTAGGAGCGGACGAAGCCGTTCTGCAGGCGCCGGAAACGGCCCGACATGCCGGTGAACGTGGCGCCGGTCCCGTTGACGGCGCCGTCGATGCCGTGGTCGTCGAACGCCACGAGCCCGGTGACGAACTGGTCCCCCGGCCGCATGAAGGCAGCCTCGTTGAGCGCGTCGCCGTAGAGGTCGGCCCGTGCCGCCTTGGTGAACACCGACACGTTCGCGGGCGCCAACCGGGGCACCGGGCGTGCGCCCACCGTGAACCAGGCGACCGCCGCACCGGCGGCGACGACCGCGAGCACGATCAAGGTGATCACGATCGGCTCGACCGCGAGGTGCTCCGGCTCGGGCGTGCCCACCACCGGGGCGAGGAAGTCGATGATCCAGTCACCGAGCAGCATCACGCCGCCGAGCACCGACAGTGCGGCGAGCACGATCAGCGGGACGGTCATCACGGACGGTGACTCGTGCGGGTGCACGCCCTTCTCCCACCGCTTCTCGCCGAAGAAGGTCATCAGCATGACCCGCGTCATGTAGAAGGCGGTGATGCCGGCGCCGAGCAGCGTGGCGAGACCGACGACCAGGTTGTCGGCGAACGCGGTCTCGATGATCTTGTCCTTGGACCAGAAGCCGGAGAAGCCGGGGAAGCCGATGATCGCGAGGTAGCCCATCGCGAACGTCAGGAAGGTGACCGGGACCGCCTTGCGCAGTGCCCCGTAGTGGCGCATGTCGACGTCGTCGTCCATCGCGTGCATGACGGAACCTGCTCCGAGGAACAAGTTGGCCTTGAAGAAGCCGTGCGTCAGCAGGTGGAAGATCGCGAGGGCGTAGCCGGCGACGCCGAGGCCGGCGGCCAGCATCATGTAGCCGATCTGGCTCATCGTGGAACCGGCGAGCGCCTTCTTGATGTCGTCCTTGGCGCAACCGATGATCGCACCCCACAGGAGCGTGACCGCTCCGACGATGACGACCGCGGTCTGCGCGGCGGGCGTGTAGTCGTAGATGAAGTTCGACCGCACCACGAGGTACACACCCGCGGTCACCATCGTCGCCGCGTGGATCAGCGCCGACACCGGGGTCGGGCCCTCCATCGCGTCGAGCAGCCAGGACTGCAGCGGGACCTGCGCGGACTTGCCGCAGGCGGCGAGCAGGAGCAGCAGGCCGAGCGTGGTGAGCACGGCGTCGGACGCCTCGGGCGCAACCGCGGAGATCCCGGCGAACGCGGTGGTGCCGAAGGTCGCGAACAGCAGCATGATGCCGAGGGCCATGCCGATGTCGCCGACCCGGTTCACGACGAACGCCTTCTTCGCGGCGACGGCAGCCGACGGCTTGTGCTGCCAGAAGCCGATCAGGAGGTACGACGCGAGGCCGACGCCCTCCCAGCCGAGGAAGAGCAGGAGGTAGTTGTCGGCCAGCACCAGCACGAGCATCGCGGCGACGAACAGGTTGAGGTAGGCGAAGAACCTGCGGCGGCGGGCGTCGTCCGCCATGTAGCCGACCGAGTAGATGTGGATGATTCCACCGACGCCGGTGATCAGGAGCAGGAAGAGCGCGGACAGCTGGTCGTAGAGCAGGGACGCGTCGACCTTGAAGCTGCCGGCCTCGACCCAGGTGTAGAGGTACTGGCCGATCGCCCGGTCGTCCTCAGCCCGTCCGAGCAGGGCGATGAAGCTGACCAGGCTGATCACGAACGACGTGGCCACGGTGGCACAGCCGAGCAGGTGACCCCACGCGTCGGCACGACGGCCGGCGAGAAGCAGGATGGCCGAGCCCAGCGCCGGGATGGCGATGATCAGCCAGAGCAGCGAGAACACACCGTCGGCGGATGCGGCATCCACGACCGGAGCGTGCGGCTCGACCGACAGGCCAACCGCTGACAGGGGAGGCAGGAACGTCACAGCACGGCGCCTTTCAGTACTTCAGCAGGCTGGCGTCGTCGACCGACGCAGACCGACGTGTCCGGAAGATGGTCATGATGATCGCGAGACCCACCACGACCTCGGCGGCCGCCACGACCATGACGAAGAACGCCGCGACCTGGCCGTCGAGGTTGCCGTGCACGCGGGCGAACGTGACGAAGGCCAGGTTCGACGCGTTCAGCATCAGCTCGACGGACATGAAGACCACGATCGCGTTGCGCCGGGTGAGCACCCCGACGCTGCCGATCGTGAAGAGGATCGCGGAGAGGACGAGGAAGTGCGTGGGGTTCACGCGTGCTCCCCCCTTTCGCTGGTGCCGTTCCGGCTGCCGTTCTGGCTGGCGTGCTGGCTGGGGTCGCCCTCGATGGGGCCGAGGGGCCCCGAACCGGCCTCGGGCTCGTTCGACGTCCCGTCGCCGACCGCGCGGGTCAGCTCGTGGATGTCGTCGGCGAGCGCCGGGGCGGAGCGGACGGTGCCACGGGCCACGAGCACCCGCGACACGGAGGTCGGCGACGCGGTGCCGTCGGGCAGCAGCGCCGGTGTGTCCACCGCGTTGTGGCGGGCGTAGACGCCCGGCGCAGGCAGCGGGCCGGGGTGCTTGCCGTGCTCGGCGTAGTCGCGCATCCGCTGCGCCGCCTGCTCGGCCTGGCCGAGCTTCGGCGTGAGCCGCTCGCGGTGCGCGAGCACCATCGCCCCGATCGCGGCGGTGATCAGCAGCGCGCTGGTCGCCTCGAACGCGAAGACGTAGCGGGAGAAGAGCAGCTGGGCCAGGGCCGGCACGTTGCCGTCGGCGTTCGCCTCGTCGAGGCCGGTGACGGCGCCGATGGTCACCTGGGTGACCCCGAGCACCATCGTCAGGCCGAACAGCAGGCCGACGACCGTGGCCATGAGCCGCTGGCCCTTGATGGTCTCCACCACCGAGTCCGACGCGTCGACGCCGACGAGCATCAGCACGAACAGGAAGAGCATCAGGATCGCGCCGGTGTAGACGATGATCTGCACGGCGAACAGGAAGGGCGCGTCCTGGAGCGCGTACATCACGGCCAGGCCGATCATCACCACCGCGAGCAGCAACGCCGCATGCACGGCCTTGCGGGCGAAGAGGATGCCGAGCGCGGCAGCCACCATGACCGGTGCGAGCAACCAGAAGCCGATCACCGCTGGCCCTCTTTCTCGTCGCCCGCGGCACCGGCCGGCTGGGCCTTGAGCGTGCCGCGGTAGTAGTCGGTCTCGTCGTCACCGAGCAGCATCGCGTGCGGCGGCTGCTCCATGCCCGGCAGCAACGGGGCGAGCAGGTCCTGCTTCTCGTAGATGAGGTCCGCGCGGTTGTTGTCGGCGAGCTCGTACTCGTTGGTCATCGTCAGCGCACGCGTGGGGCACGCCTCGATGCACAGCCCGCAAAGGATGCAGCGCAGGTAGTTGATCTGGTAGACGCGGCCGTACCGCTCCCCCGGAGAAAAACGGCCTCCTCCGCCATCTTCATCAGAGTTCGAGGCGCCCTCGACGTAGATGGCGTCCGCGGGGCACGCCCACGCGCACAGCTCACAGCCGATGCACTTCTCGAGCCCGTCGGGCCACCGGTTCAGCTGGTGGCGTCCGTGGAAACGCGGAGCCGTCGGCCTCTTCTCGAACGGGTACTGGGTGGTGACGACCTTCTTGAACATGGTCCGGAAGGTCACCCCGAAACCCGCGACCGGGTCCCAGAACTGCTCCTTGAGGGTTGGCATTACTCCTTCTCCTCTGCAGGGGTGCTCGAGCTGGCTTGGTACGTCGCGGTGGCGGAGGCCTGACCGGACGTCGTGCTGGACGCCTGCCCCGGCATGGGCGGGACCGGGTAGCCGCCGGCGAAGGCGTCGAACGCCTCGGCGGGCTCCTGCCCCGCTGCCGTGGTCTCCTCCTCCTCGCCACCGATGAAGAACATGACGAGGAAGAGTGCCGCGACCACGCCGATCGCGCCGAGCAGGTAGTTGCGGTCGATGCCGCCGTCGAGGCTCAGCGAGCGGATGGTGGCGACGGCGACGATCCACGCGAGCGAGATCGGGATGAGCCGCTTCCAGCCGAACTGCATGAACTGGTCGTAACGCAGCCGCGGCAGCGTCCCGCGCAACCAGACGAAGATGAACACGAAGATCATGACCTTGCCGAGGAACCACAGCACCGGCCAGTAGCCCTCGTTGAGCATGCCGTCCCCAACCGCCGACAGCGGCCAGGGCGCGCGCCATCCGCCGAGGAACAGCGTCGTCGCGAGCGCGGAGACGGTCGCCATGTTGACGTACTCCGCGAGGAAGAAGAGCGCGAACTTCAGCGAGGAGTACTCCGTGTGGAAGCCGCCGACGAGCTCGCCCTCGGCCTCGGGGAGGTCGAACGGAGCGCGGTTGGTCTCACCGACCATCGCGATCATGTAGATGACGAAGGACGGGATCAGGATCAGCCCGAACCACAGCCGCTCCTGGGCGTTGACGATCTCGGACGTCGACATGGAGCCGGCGTACAGGAAGACCGCGACCAGGGCGAGGCCCATGGCGACCTCGTAGGAGATCATCTGCGCCGAGCTGCGCAGGCCACCGAGCAGGGAGTACGTCGACCCGGACGACCAGCCGCCCAGCACGATGCCGTAGATGCCGATGGACGCGATCGCCAGGATGAACAGGACGGCGACCGGCATGTCGGTCAGCTGGAGCGGGGTCTCGTGTCCGAACATGGTGACGACCGGACCGAACGGGATCACCGCGAACGCCAGGAACGCCGGGATCACCGAGATCATCGGCGCGAGCAGGTAGACGACCTTGTCGGCCGCCTTCGGGACGATGTCCTCCTTCAGCGCGAGCTTCACGCCGTCGGCGAGGCTCTGCAGGAGGCCGAACGGTCCGTGCACGTTCGGGCCCGGCCGGTGCTGCATCCGGCCGACCACGCGCCGCTCGAACCAGATGTTGAACAGCGTCAGGAGCACGAGCAGCAGGAAGATCAGCACTGCCTTGAACAGGACGAGCCACCACGGGTCGTGCCCGAACGCCGAGAGGTCCTCGGCGGCCATGACCACCCCGGACTGGCTCACTGCGGTCATGCCTGCGCCGGTCATGCCCGACCTCCTTCGAGACGTACGACGGACCCGGCGCCCGCGCCCAGGTCACGCGAGAGGGAGATGCCGCCGCTGTTCGTGGGCAGCCAGACCACGCCCTCGGGCAGGTCGGCCACCCCGACCGGCAGCTCCACCGAGCCCCGCTCGCCCGCCACCGTGACCATCTGCCCGACCGCGATGCCCAGCTCCCGGAGTGCCCCCTGCGAGACAAGCAGCTCTGCTCGTCGCCCAGTCGCCTTGAGGTATTCGTCGCCGTCCAGCATCCGCCCGTCGTCGACGAGCAGCTTCCACGTCGCGAGCACGTAGTGGCCCGCGGCGGCGGCGTCGAGGGTGGGAGACGCCTCGGCGCCCGCAGGGTCCGCGGGAGAGGCGTCCGGGGCGACCGTGGATGGGTCTGGCGGCGGAGCGACGGAGGAGCGGAGCTGGTTGGGCGCCCCGGACGCCTCTCCGGCGGGCACGGAGGGTGCCGCCCCGACTGGAACCGTTGGCGCCGCCACGCGCTCGCCGTCCCAGGGGCCGAGCTCGGTCATCTCTGCGCGGGCCTGCTCGACGGTGCGGAAGCCGAGGCTTGTGCCCATCTCCTCGGCGATCCCGGCGAGGACCCGCAGGTCGGGAAGCGAGCCCGGGTTGCGGAAGACGTTGTCGAAGGTGCGGACGCGGCCCTCCCAGTCGACGAAGCTGCCGGCCTTGTCGGTCACCGGAGCGACCGGGAACACGACGTCCGCGTGCGGGGAGACGCCGCTGGCGCGGATCTCGAGGTTGACCACGAACTGCGCCGCGTCGATCGCGGTGCGCGCGGCAGCCGGGTCGGACAGGTCGTCCAGGTCGACGCCGCCGACGACGAGGGCCTTGAGCTCTCCGGCCGCGGCCGCGGCGACGATGGCGTCGCCGTCCCGGCCCGGCTCGACGGGGACCGTGCTCCCCCACACCGTGCCGACGTCCACGCGGGCGCCGGCGTCGGTGACGGGACGGCCTCCGGGGAGCAGGTTCGGCAGGCATCCGGCCTCCAGCGCGCCACGGTCACCGGCCCGTCGCGGCACCCAGGCGAGCTTCGCGCCCGTCGTACCGGCCAGCGCCACGGCAGCCGAGAGCGCTCCGGGCACGGTGGCCATGCGCTCGCCGACGAGGATCACGCCGCCCGCGTCGAGAGCCACCTCGCCGTCATGGGCGAGCGCCTCGATGGCTGACGCCTCTGCACCCGGGGCGGTGCGGAGCAGGGTGCCGTTCAGCTTCTGCAGCCCGCGGGTGGTGAAGGGGGCGATGGAGAAGACCTGGGTGCCCTTGCGTGCGGCCTTGCGCAGCCGCAGGAAGACGATCGGCGACTCCTCCTCCGGCTCGAAGCCGACGAGGACCACCTTGGCCGCGTGCTCGAGGTGGGCGTACGTCGTGGCGAGGGACCGCGACGCCACCTGCGAGGCGAGGAAGTCCGCCTCCTCGGCCGAGTGCGGCCGCGCCCGGAAGTCGATGTCGTTGGTGCCGAGGGCGACCCGCGCGAACTTGGAGTAGGCGTAGGCGTCCTCGGCGGTGAGCCGGCCGCCGGTCAGCACGCCGACCGAGCCGGCTGCGGCCTGGAGCCCGCGAGCGGCGACTGCCAGCGCCTCGGGCCACGAGGCCGGGCGGAGCTCTCCGTCCTCCTCGTCGCGCACCAGCGGGTGGGTCAGCCGGTCAGGCTGACGGGAGTACATGAAGGCGAAGCGGCCCTTGTCGCAGTTCCACTCCTCGTTCACCTCGGGGTCGTTGCCCGCGAGGCGGCGCATCACCTTCCCGCGACGGTGGTCGGTGCGCTGTGCGCATCCGGAGGCGCAGTGCTCGCAGACCGAGGGCGTGGACACCAGGTCGAACGGGCGGGCCCGGAAGCGGTACGCCGCCGAGGTCAGCGCTCCGACCGGACAGATCTGGATCGTGTTGCCGGAGAAGTAGGACTCGAACGGCTCCTTCTCGTAGATACCGACCTGCTGCAGGGCCCCGCGCTCGACCAGCGCGATGAACGGGTCACCGGCGATCTGCTCGGAGAAGCGGGTGCACCTCGCGCACAGCACGCAGCGCTCCCGGTCGAGGAGGACCTGCGCGGAGATGTTGATCGGCTTGGGGAAGGTGCGCTTCTGCTCGACGAACCGCGACTCGCCCCGGCCGTTCGACATGGCCTGGTTCTGCAGCGGGCACTCGCCGCCCTTGTCGCAGACCGGACAGTCGAGCGGGTGGTTGATCAGCAGGAACTCCATGATCCCCTGCTGCGCCTTGTCGGCGACCGCCGAGCTGGCCTGGGTCCGCACGACCATGCCGGGCGCCACCGCCAGGGTGCACGACGCCTGCGGCTTGGGGATCGGCCGCCCGTTGCCGGCGTCGACGACCTCCACCAGGCACTGGCGGCAGGCGCCGACCGGCGCGAGCAGCGGGTGGTCGCAGAACCGGGGGATCTGCACGCCGATCTGCTCGGCTGCCCGGATGACCAGGGTGTCCTTGGGGACGCTGACCTCGACGTCGTCGATGGTGAGGCTGACAAGCTCCTCGACGGCCTGGCCGCCCTCGGGCTTGTTGGTGGAGACGGTCATGCAGTGGCTCCCGCGGTCGCGAAGAGGGTGGAGGCGGTGGGGTCGAACGGGCAGCCGCCGTGTTCGAAGTGGGCGATGTACTCGTCGCGGAAGTACTGGATCGACGAGGTGATCGGGCTGGTGGCGCCGTCCCCGAGGGCGCAGAACGCGCGGCCGAGGATGTTGTCGCACTGGTCGAGGAGCAGCTCGAGGTCTGCCTCGGTGCCCCTGCCCTGCTCGAGCCTGGCCAGCGTCTGCACCAGCCACCACGTGCCCTCGCGGCACGGGGTGCACTTGCCGCACGACTCGTGCTTGTAGAACTCCGTCCAGCGGAGCACCGCCCGCACGACACAGGTGGTCTCGTCGAAGATCTGCAGCGCCTTGGTGCCCAGCATGGAGCCGGCCGCACCGACACCCTCGTAGTCCAGCGGGACGTCGAGGTGCTCGTCGGTCAGGATCGGCGTCGAGGAGCCGCCCGGCGTCCAGAACTTCAGTGTGTGCCCGGCGCGGACACCGCCGCCGAGGTCGAGGAGCTGGCGCAGGGTGATGCCGAGCGGGGCTTCGTACTGCCCCGGCCGGGTGACGTGACCGGACAGCGAGTAGAGCGTCATGCCCTTGCTCTTCTCCGTGCCCATCGAGCCGAACCACTCGGCGCCGTTGCGGACGATGCACGGCACGGAGGCAATACTCTCGACGTTGTTGATCACCGTCGGCGCGGCGTACAGGCCGGCGACGGCGGGGAACGGCGGGCGCAGGCGGGGTTGGCCGCGACGCCCCTCGAGCGAGTCGAGAAGCGCGGTCTCCTCGCCGCAGATGTACGCGCCTGCGCCGGCGTGAACGACCACGTCGAGGTCGTAGCCCGAGCCGTGGATGTTCTTGCCGAGGTGCCCGGCGAGGTAGGCCTCCTGCACCGCCCGCTGCAGTCGACGGACGACGTGCAGCACCTCACCGCGGACGTAGATGAAGGCGGTGTTCGCACGGATGGCGTACGACGAGATGATCACGCCCTCGACCAGGGTGTGCGGCGTGGCCATCATCAGCGGGATGTCCTTGCACGTGCCCGGCTCGGACTCGTCGGCGTTGACCACCAAATAATGAGGTCTTCCCGGCTCCCCTGGTTTGGCTTGCGGGATGAAGCCCCACTTCATGCCGGTCGGGAAGCCCGCTCCGCCTCGTCCGCGCAGGCCGGACTCCTTGACGAGCTCGATCAGCGCGTCCTGGTCCATGCCCAGCGCGGTCTCGAGGCCGTCGTACCCACCGGTCTTCTCGTAGGACTCCAGCGTCCACGGCCGGTCGGCGTCCCAGTTGTCGGAGAGGACCGGGGTCAGGATGTCGGTCATTCGTTGGTGCCCTTCCCGTCTGCCTCAGACGTCGAGCCCTTGCCGCCCTTGACGTCGGCCGGCGACTGCTCGACCTTGGTCTCCGACTCGGCGCGGCTGGTGTCCGCGCCCTCGGAAGCCGCCTTCTTCGACGCACCCGTCGAGGAGCGGCCACCGGTCGAGCCCTTCCCGCTGGTCGAGCCTGTCGAGACCCGCGACCCCTCCGGGGCCTTCCAGCCGTTCTGGCGCGCGATCTCGAGGCCGACCATCGTGGCCGGTCCGCCCGCGGGGCCTTCGTCGGCCAGGTCGTCGGGGAAGCCCGCGAGAACCCGCTCGGCCTCGCGCCAGGAGCAGATCCGGGGGCCGCGCGTGGAGTGGACCTCCTTGCCCTGCCGCAGGTCGTCGACGAGGTCGGTCGCGGACTGCGGGGTCATGTTGTCCATGAACTCCCAGTTGACCATCATCACCGGCGCGTAGTCGCAGGCCGCGTTGCACTCGAGGTGCTCCAAGGTGACGGTCTTCCCGGCTCCGTCGTCTCGGGTGGTCTCGTCGTTGCCGATCTCGAGGTGGTCCTTGAGGCGCTCGAAGATCTCGTCGCCGCCCATCACCGCGCAGAGCGTGTTGGTGCAGACACCGACGTGGTAGTCGCCCACCGGACGGCGCTTGTACATCGTGTAGAAGGTCGCCACGCCGGAGACCTCGGCGGCGGAGATGCCGAGGATGTCGGCGCAGGCCTCGATGCCGCGCGAGGTGACCCGGCCCTCGACACTCTGCACGAGGTGCAGCATCGGGAGCAGCGCCGAGCGCGGCTGCGGGTAGCGAGCCACGATCTCGCGCAGCTCGGCGAGCGTCGCGTCGGGGAGGGCGTCGTCGGGGCCGTGGCCTCCGGCGCTCGAGCCCGGCCCGCCGTTGGCTGAGCCTGTTCCGCCGTTGGTTGAGCCTGTCGAAACCATGTCTGTCATCTATCCACTCCACCCATCACGGGGTCGATCGAGGCGATGGCGACGATCACGTCGGCGACCATGCCGCCCTCGCTCATCACCGAGGTCGCCTGGAGGTTCGTGAACGAAGGGTCGCGGAAGTGCGCGCGGAACGGGCGGGTGCCCCCGTCGGAGACGACGTGCGCACCCAGCTCTCCGCGGGGCGACTCGACCGGGACGTAGGCCTGCCCCGCGGGCACCCGGAAGCCCTCGGTCACCAGCTTGAAGTGGTGGATGAGCGCCTCCATCGACTCGCCCATGATGTGGCGGATGTGGTCGAGGCTGTTGCCCATGCCGTCGCTGCCGATCGCGAGCTGGCTCGGCCAGGCGATCTTCTTGTCGGCGACCATCACCGGCGCGCCTTCGAGGTCGGCGAGGCGGTCGGCGGCCTGCTCGACGATCTTCAGCGACTGCCACATCTCCTCGAGACGGATCCGGAACCGCCCGTAGGCGTCCATGGTGTCCCAGGTGACGACGTCGAAGTCGTAGTCCTCGTACCCGCAGTAGGGCTGCGTCTTGCGCATGTCCCACGGGTAGCCCGTCGACCGCAGCACCGGGCCGGTGAGGCCGAGCGCCATGCAGCCGGCGAGGTCGAGGTGGCCGACCCCTTCGAGGCGGGCCTTGAAGATGGGGTTGGCGTTGCAGAGGTCGGCGTACTCCGGGAGCCGCTTCTTCATCAGCGCGATGAAGTCACGGATCTCGTCGAGGGCGCCGGGCGGGAGGTCCTGCGCGACACCGCCGGGCCGGATGAACGCGTGGTTCATCCGGAGGCCGGTGACCAGCTCGAAGAGGTCCAGCACCAGCTCGCGCTCACGGAAGCCGATCGTCATCACCGTCAGCGCGCCGATCTCCATGCCGCCGGTCGCGATCGCGACCAGGTGGGAGGAGATGCGGTTGAGCTCCATGAGGAGCACCCGCATGACGCTCGCCTTCTCGGGGATGTCGTCCTCGATGTCGAGGAGCCGCTCGACACCGAGCGAGTACGTCGCCTCGTTGTAGAACGGCGAGAGGTAGTCCATCCGGGTGCAGAAGGTGACGCCCTGCGTCCAGGAGCGGTACTCCATGTTCTTCTCGATGCCGGTGTGGAGGTAGCCGATGCCGCACCGGGCCTCGGTGACCGTCTCGCCCTCGAGCTCGAGGATGAGCCGGAGCACGCCGTGCGTCGACGGGTGCTGCGGGCCCATGTTGACGACGACGCGCTCCTCGGCCTCGTCGCCGACACCGGAGACGACCGAGTCCCAGTCCTGCCCGGTGACGGTGAAGACCTTGCCCGCCGTGGTGTCGGATTCGCCCGCGGCGAACGGGGCGTAGGGGTCCTGTGTCGTGCTCATCAGCTGTACGACCTCCGCTGGTCCGGCGGTGGGACGGTGGCGCCCTTGTACTCCACGGGGATGCCACCGAGGGGGTAGTCCTTGCGCTGCGGGTGACCCGGCCAGTCGTCCGGCATCTGGATGCGGGTCAGCGACGGGTGGCCGTCGAAGATGATGCCGAAGAAGTCGTAGGTCTCGCGCTCGTGCCAGTCGTTGGTCGGGTACACCGGGACCACCGACGGGACGTGCGGGTCGCCGTCGGGGCAGGTGACCTCGAGCCGGATCCGGCGGTTGTGGGTCATCGACAGCAGGTGGTAGACCGCGTGCAGCTCGCGGCCCTTGTCGTTCGGGTAGTGCACGCCGGAGACGCCCGAGCAGAACTCGAAGCGCAGGGCCGGGTCGTCACGCAGTGTCTTCGCGACGTCGAGCAGGTCCTGCCGGCGGATGAAGAACGTGATCTCGCCCCGGTGTACGACGACCTTCTCGATCGCGCTGACGAATCCGGCCTCCTGCATCGCCGACTCCAGCCGGATGGCGACCTCGTCGAACCATCCGCCGTACGGCCTCGGCGTGCCCACCGGCATGACGACCGGGCGGACGACGCCGCCGTACCCGGAGGTGTCGCCGCTGCCACGGACGCCGAACATGCCCTGGCGGACGTCGACCACCTCGGGCTCGAAGTTCCTCGGGACTGACGGGCAGGGCGTTCTCGGGCATCTTCCCGGTCGCGTCCGTCTCGGTGCCCGGCGTCACCTCGTCGAACTCACCTGGTTCCTTCGGTGTCACCGCAAGAGCCCCTTCATGTCGCTGGTCGGCAGCATCTCCAGGCCCTCACGCTCGGAGTCCACGATCTGCCGCTCGCGGTTCGCGCCGAGCTTGCTGTGCTGGATCTGGTCGTGCAGCTTGAGGATCGCGTCGATCAGCATCTCGGGGCGCGGTGGGCAGCCCGGGAGGTACATGTCGACCGGCACGACGTGGTCGACGCCCTGGACGATCGCGTAGTTGTTGAACATGCCGCCGGAGGACGCGCAGACGCCCATCGCGAGCACCCACTTCGGGTCCGGCATCTGGTCGTAGATCTGACGCAGCACCGGCGCCATCTTCTGGCTGACGCGCCCGGCGACGATCATCAGGTCGGCCTGTCGCGGCGAGGCACGGAACACCTCCATGCCGAAGCGGCCGAGGTCGTACTTCGGGGCGCCGGTGGTCATCATCTCGATGGCACAGCAGGCCAGGCCGAACGTGGCCGGCCAGAACGACGCCTTGCGGAAGTAGCCGGCGACGTTCTCGACCGTGGTCAGGAGTACGCCGCTGGGAAGCTTTTCTTCGAGACCCATCTACTTGCCTCCGGCAGATGCTGAGGAACCCGTGCCCGGGGTCGAGTGCTGTGGGGTCGAGCGCCCTGTCGAGCGCGGTGTGGTCGTCGGCATCAGTCCCATTCGAGACCTCCTCGGCGCCACACGTAGGCGTACGCGACGAACACGGTGAGGATGAACAGCACCATCTCGATCAGACCGAACGTCGCCATGTCGTCGAACGCGACCGCCCACGGGAACAGGAAGATGATCTCGATGTCGAAGACGATGAAGAGCATCGCGGTGATGTAGTACTTCACCGGGAACCGGCCACCGCCGACGGGCTGCGGGGTCGGCTCGATCCCGCACTCGTACGAGTCGAGCTTGGCCCGGTTGTAGCGCTTCGGACCGACGACGGCGCTCATGATGATCGAGAACACCGCGAAGCCGGTCGCGAGCAACATGAGCGCGAGTACTGGCGTGTACAGCTCCACCGCTCGAGCCCTCCTGTCTTGTCTTCGTCTGTCTTCTTCGTCTGTCTTGTGCGGCCGGGACGGCCCTGCGGCTAGGCCGCGGGAGCGACCCGGCTCAGGCCGTTGATGATGCGGTCCGACACGTCGCCACCACGGGGGTCGGTGAGGTTCGCCATCAGCTTGAGCATGAACTTCATGAGCGCCTCGCGGGGCAGGCCGTACTTCGTGGCCTGCTTCATGAACGTGGGGTTGCCGATCATCTTGGCGAAGACGCGTCCCAGGGTGAAGTAGCCGCCGTAGGCCGCGTCGAGCGCCGCGGCGTACCCCTCGAGGACGCGCTCACGACCGGGGCCGTCGGGACGGGCCAGGGCCTGGAGCACGGTGTGTGCCGCGACCTGGCCGGACTCCAGCGCGTAGTCGATGCCTTCCCCGTTGAACGGGTTGACCATCCCGCCCGAGTCGCCGGCGAGCAGCACTCCGCGGGTGTAGTGAGGCTTGCGGTTGAAGCCCATCGGCAGCGCGGCGGAGCCGATCCGGCCGACCATGTTCTCGTCCCGGAAGCCCCACTCCTCGGGGGTGTTGGCGAGCCAGCGCCGGAGGATGTCCTTGTAGTCGACGTTCTGGAAGGCCTTGGACGTGTTGAGGATGCCGAGGCCGACGTTGGCGGTGCCGTCGCCGACGCCGAAGATCCAGCCGTAGCCGGGCAGGAGGTTGGACTCTCCAGGGGTGCCGTCCCAGAGCTCGAGCCACGACTCCATCCACTGGTCGTCGTGGCGGGGCGTCTCGTAGTAGGCGCGGACGGCGACACCCATCGGCCGGTTCTCGCGACGCTCGAGGCCGAGCGAGACGGCGATGCGGGCGGAGACGCCGTCGCACGCGATGACGACGGGCGCGCGGTAGGTGACGTCGTCATCCACCCGGCGGCCCCGGTCGTCGACGGGCTTGGCGCTGACTCCGGTGACCCGGCCTGTGCGCTCGTCGACCACGGGGCCCGTGACCGCCGTGCACTCCATCAGCCGGGCGCCGGCCTTCTCGGCGTGGCGGGCGAGGAGCTCGTCGAGGTCCATCCGGGTGCGGACCATGCCGTAGGGCGGGTACGACGACAGCTCCGGCCAGGGGAGCTCGAGCCGGTGACCCGCGCCCACGATCCGCAGGCCGAGGTTGCGCTGCCATCCCGGGGCGTCGAGGTCGAGCCCCATGCCGACCAGCTGCTTGACGGCGCGCGGGGTGAGCCCGTCGCCGCAGATCTTGTCCCGGGGGAAGGCGCTCTTCTCGAGCAGCAGCACGTCGGCGCCCGCGTTGGCGAGGTGGTAGGCCGCACTCGAACCTGCGGGACCGGCGCCTACGACGATGACGTCGGCCTGCCGCTCATCGGCGGTGGTCCGGCTCATCGTGGCACCTCTGTTTCCTCATGCTGCCCCCGAGATCTCCCGGGCCGTGTCATGCCCTCATGTGACTTAGTGAATTGCTTCACTAACTGTCACCTCGGCACAGTCTAGAGGCCTGGGTCACATCACGCTAACCCGCCCCTGCCCCCTCGCGACGAGGTCGAAACCGTGACCTGGGCCTCGCATTTATCCAACGTCGAAGTGACCTAAATCCCGCCTTTTCCGGCGGCGACGCGAGGCTCAGGCGGTGGCGTGGTGGAGGGCGACGACGCCCCCCGAGAGGTTGCGCCACTTGGCCTGCGTCCAGCCGGCCGCGTTGATCCGCTGGGCGAGGGCCGGCTGGTCCGGCCAGGCGCGGATCGACTCGGCGAGGTACACGTACGCGTCCGGGCTCGAGGACACCGCGCGGGCGATGGAGGGCAGCGCCTTCATCAGGTACTCGATGTAGACGGTGCGGAACGGCGTCCACGTGGGATGGCTGAACTCGCAGACCACCAGGCGGCCTCCCGGCCTCGTGACGCGCCGCATCTCGCGCAGCCCGGCGTCCGTGTCGACGATGTTGCGCAGGCCGAAGGAGATGGTGACCGCGTCGAACGTGTCGTCGGCGAACGGGAGCCTGGTGCCGTCGCCGGCGGTGAACGACAGGTGCGGCTTGGCGGACTTCCCGACCCGCAGCATCCCGATCGAGAAGTCGCAGGGCACGACCTGCGCGCCCCGGTCGGCGAACGGCTGGCTCGACGTGCCGGTCCCGGCCGCCAGGTCGAGCACCTTCTCCCCCGGGCTCGGGTCCACGGCGTCCACGACCGCGGTGCGCCAGCGGCGGTCCTGACCGAGGGACAAGATGTCGTTGGTGATGTCGTAGCGCTTCGCCACGTCGTCGAACATCGCGGCGACGTCGGCGGGCTTCTTGTCCAGGTCTGCGCGGGTCACGGGAACACCTTAGACACGACCGGGTGGCATGGCTCGATGTAGGGATCTCGGGCGGACCGCCGTACTCTTGCCAACCGTGACCACCAGCACGAGCACCGCGGCCAACCCCGCAGACGAGAGCAGCCCTCTCGTCGTGCGGTCGGTCGCACTCGACGAGTCCACGCCGATCCTCGAGCTGCTGCCCCGCGACGACTCGGTCGCCTGGGTACGTCGGGGCGAAGGGCTGGTCGGCTGGGGAGTCGCGGCGGTGGTCCGCACCAAGGGGGCCAACCGGTTCGCCGAGGCGCGTTCCTGGTGGCGCGCGCAGGCGGGGGCCGCCGTCGTCCGCGACGAGGTGCGGCTGCCCGGCACCGGGCTCGTCGCCTTCGGGTCCTTCGCGTTCGCCGACGACCCCGGCGAGAGCGTCCTGGTCGTCCCCGAGGTCGTCGTCGGACGCCGCGGCGACACCACGTGGGTCACCACGATCGGCCGGGGCTCGATCACGTCTCCGCCCCGCGTCGCGGGAACGGACTCCCCCGAGAGCCCTGTGGGCGTCACCTTCGTCGACGGCGCGCTCAGCGGCACCGAGTGGGAGGGTGTCGTCGCCGAGGCGGTGCGCCGGATCAACGCCGGGGCGCTGGAGAAGGTCGTCCTCGCCCGCGACCTGGTCGCCACGGCCGACGAGGACATCGACGTCCGCTGGCCGCTGCAGCGGCTGTCCGAGAGCTACCCGACCTGCTGGACCTTCCACGTCGACGGCCTCTTCGGCGCGACGCCCGAGATGCTCGTGCGGCGCGAACGTGGACTGGTCACCTCCCGCGTGCTGGCCGGCACGATCCGACGTACCGGCCACGACGAGCGGGACCTCGCGCTGGCCGCGAACCTCGCCCGGTCGTCCAAGGACCTCGAGGAGCACGAGTACGCCGTGAGGTCGGTCGCCGACGCCCTCGCCCCGCACTGCACGTCGATGAACGTGCCCGAGGCGCCCTTCGTGCTGCACCTGCCGAACGTCATGCACCTCGCGACCGACGTCGCCGGTGTCATCCACGAAGCCACCGACGCGTCCGTCTCGTCACTGGAGCTCGCCGAGGCGCTGCACCCGTCGGCCGCGGTGGGCGGCACCCCGACCGACGTCGCGAAGTCGGTGATCAGCGAGATCGAGGGGATGGACCGCGGCCGCTACGCCGGGCCGGTCGGCTGGATGGACGCCTCCGGTGACGGCGAGTGGGGCATCGCGCTGCGGTCGGCCGAGGTGCTCGGGCGGACCGTGCGACTGTTCGCCGGCTGCGGCATCGTGGCCGACTCCGACCCGGAGGCCGAGCTCGCCGAGGCGCAGGCGAAGTTCGTGCCGGTCCGCGACGCCATCTCCGGCTCCTGACCCACCGCGGCCTCTCGCTCTCCGGGTCGGGTCACCGGCCTCTCGTCGCTGTTTCCCCAAGGTATGTTGCCGAACCGTCACTCCCCACGACGTGCTCACCGTGGGAAGTGACGGTTCACCTGCATACCTTGATGAAGCTCCAAGCCGAACGACGGGCCGCCGGGGGCGCGCGGCTCAGGGGAAGGGGATGTCGCTGCCGGGCTTGATGCGCTGGTAGGTCTGCCCGCGTTCGGCGAGCAGGCCGCCGACGAAACGCTCGACCATGTCCAGCCCCCTGTCGTTCAGCTGACCGTCGTGGACCGCCACCGTCAAGGGCGCGAAGACCGAGCGCGCGAAGTCGGCGACCTCGCTCGTCTTGCTCCAGGGAGCGTGCACCGGAACCAGCAGGAGGTCGACGCCCCGCTCGGGCGGCGTGAACGCGTCGCCGGGGTGGAAGACCGTCCGCCCCTCGACGTCGAGGAGGTACCCCGAGTTGTCGAACCTCGGCAGCTCGGGGTGGATGACGGCGTGGTGCTCCCCGACCACCGTGACCTGGACGCCGGCGTCGAACCGGTCCCCCGGAGAGACCACCGTGACCCGTTCCGAGACGTCCGGCGCCTCGGCGGCGATCCGTCTCGCGACCGCGTCGATCGTGAACACCGGGGCATCGGTCGCCCTGAGGTGGTCCAGCGAGAAGTGGTCCGGGTGCTCGTGCGTGACGAGCACCGCGGTCGCCCCTTCGACCGAGTCGCGTTCGCTCCAGGAGCCGGGGTCGATGACCACTGCGTTGCCGCCCGTCTCGACCCGCACGCAGGCGTGTCCGAACTTCGTGATCCTCATGGCTCCATGATGCGCGCCGAATCTCGCCGGACAACGTCATCCGGGACGCAGGTAGGAGCAACCACCTCGTATGACGTCCCGGCGGGTCACCCGAGGCGTGAGTCCTCGAAGCACCAGCGCCAGTCCTCCCCCTGCTCGGCGGAGCGCATCACCGGATGCCCGCTCAGGTCGAAGTGGGCGGTGGCGTGCCGGCGGGGCGAGGAGTCGCAGCAGCCCATGTGGCCGCACGTCAGGCATCGACGCAGGTGCACCCATGCCGTGCCCTCCCGCAGGCAGTCCTCGCAGGCATCCTCGACGCTCGGCACGGTGTCCGAGGGCGCCGCGTCCAGGTGCTCGCACGAGCCGGGAACGATCGCGCCCACGTCGAGCCGACCGCGCTCCCAGGCCTGCCGTTCCTCGTGCAGCCGCGTCGCCGTGTCCAGCATGGACTCCTCCACGTCGAGCCCGCCGAGCACCTCGGACACCACCTCGTGCGGCAGGTGTCCGCTGCTGCGCACCTCGAGGACCCGGGCGCGTTCCGCGGCCAGCATCTCCAGGCGCAGCCGCGTGTAGGCCTCGCTCGGGGTCCCGGCCTCCGCGGCGGCGTCGCCGAGCCGCTCCCAGGCCGCGTGGTCGCGCTTCTCGATGCGCCTCCGCAGTGCCAAGACGGTGTCGTACGGGTCGGGTTCCCCCCGATGCCGCTCCAGCACCGACAGCCCCGCCGCGGAGGCCTTGTCGTACAAGACCGCCACAGCGAGGGCGTCCTCCCGGGGGTCTGGGCCGGGGAGCCGGAGCCTGCGCACCAGCCGCGGCAGCGTGATCCCCTGCACGAACAGGGTCCCGGCCGTCACCGTGAAGGCCACCAGGAGCAGCACCTCGCGGTGCGGGAAGCTCTCCGGGATCGCGAACGCCGCGGCCAGGGTGACCACGCCCCGCATGCCCGCCCACGAGATCACCAGGCTCGTCTTCCACGACGGCACCGCCACGGGGGTGTCTCTCCGGGTCGGCACCAGGAGCAGCGCACGGACCGAGAAGATCCACGCCGGCCGCAGGAGGACCGCGGCCAGCAGCGCCGCCGCGCAGACGAGGACGATGCGACCGACGGGCAGGACGCTGTCGGCCACGCCCTCCAGGATCCACCGGGCCTGCAGGCCGATCAGCAGGAAGACCGTGTTCTCCAGCAGGAAGGAGATCGTCCGCCAGTTGAGCCGCTCGGCGATCCGGGAGGAGGCGGTCTGCAGCACGGGGGCACGGTGACCGAGCAGCAGGCCTGCGACCACCACGGCGAGTACGCCGGACGCATGGATCTCCTCGGCCGCGACGTAGGCGGCGAAGGGCGTGAGCAAGGAGATGCTCGTGTCGAGGACCGGGTCGGTGACACGCTTGCGCACCCCCGCCACGACGACGAACGTGGCGAGCCCGACCAGCAGGCCACCACCGGCCGCGAGGAGGAAGTCCAGTCCCACCTCGACGACTCCCACCGCGGTCGCGGAGGCGGCGATGGCGGTCCGCAGGGCGACCAGCGCGGTGGCGTCGTTGAGCAGGGACTCCCCCTCCAGGACGGTCACGATCCGTCGCGGGAGGCCGATCCGCCGGGCGATGGCGGTCGCGGCCACGGCGTCGGGTGGGGCGACCACGGCGCCGATCGCGAAGGCCGCCGGCCAGGACAGGTCCGGGAGTACGGCGTGGACCACGACCGCCACCCCCGCCGCCGTGAAGGCCACGAGCCCGATGGACAGGAGCAGGATCGGCCGCCGGTTCGCGTTGAAGTCGACGAGCGAGGTCTGCAGAGCAGCGGCGTACAGCAGCGGAGGCAGGAGACCGACCAGCACGATCTCGTCGGTCAGCCGGATGTCGCCGCCGAACGGGATGAGCGACCCCACGATTCCGACGGCGATCAGGGTCAACGGGGCGGAGACGTCGAACCTGCGGCACAGGGCGGACACGGCGACGACCACGGCCAGCAGGGCGACGAGCGAGAGCGCGATATCCACCCGCCCATTACACCCGAGCCGTCAGGGCTGGCCGCATCGTCGTTCAGCGAGCGGGCTCGGCCACCCAGCGCATCGGGTCTCCCCAGCCGAGGTCGGTGACACCGGCCGCGTCGAGCGCCAGAGCGACGAGGGTACGTCGGTGCGCAGCGAACGTGAGCACGTGCGCGATCATTCCCCCGTAGGTGAAGACCTCCGCCGGCTCGCACAGGGCGTCCACGAACGTCTCGTCGAGCCGGTCCTCCTCGCACACCGCCCGCACGTGGGCGAGGTACGTCGGCCCCTCCACCGCGAGGCGCTCGCGCATCGAGGCGATGCTCTCGTGCTCCTCCAGCGACCAGTCGTACTCACGGTTCGCCAGGGCCGCGTTCCACATGCCCATCTGGCCGACGAGCCGGGACAGCAGCGAGCGCAGGGTCTGCCGGTCCTCGTCGACCGAGAGCTCGATCAACCGGTCCAGCTCCTCGTCGGTCAGCCGCTCGGCACGGGCCACCATCTCGCCGACGAGCCAGACGTGGTGCTCGACCATCTTCGTGAGCAGGTCCATGGAGGTCACCTTCTTCTGCGAGGGCAGGCGCAGGCTGCCCGGTGGGTGGAAGTGGACGTCGCTGGGCGCGTCGATCTGGATCCGCGTCGGCTGGCGGCGCCACTGCCCCGGACCGACGCCGTAGGCCTTCGCGAACGCCCGCGTGAACGCCTCGTGCGAGCCGTAGCCGGCCTCGACGGCGACGTCGAGGATGCTGCGCTCGCTGGTGACGAGACGGTACGCCGCGCGCTCGAGCAGGATTCGCCGCCGGAACCGGGTCGGTGACTCGCCGGCGACCGAGGAGATGATCCGGTCGAAGTGGAACCGCGACACGTAGAACCGCGAGGCCAGCTCCTCGCCCGTCGCCCCGTGGTCGTCGAGCGCGTCGGCGAGGAGGTCCACGAAGGCGACGAACGTGTCGGTGGCTGCGGTCATGGCTCGATCCTGTCCCCCGGCCCGCGGTCAGCGCTTGATCGTTCTTGCGCGGTTCACACGAGTTTCCGGATCGCCTCGTCGAGAGCCCGCCGGTTGTCCCGGCGTACGACGGCCTCGACCACCTCGACGCCGCCGGCCGGGGACGCCAGCGCGTGCCTCAGCTCCTCCACCGAGTGCACCTTCCAGTGCGGGGTCCGCGTGGCGGCGCAGAGGCTCGCGATGTCGACGCCGTGCGGGGTGCCGAAGAGCCTCTCGAAGGACCCGGAGTACGACGGGCCGCCCTGCTCGAGCGACGCGAAGATCGACCCGCCGTCGTCGTTGACCACCACGACCGTCAGGTCCGGTCGCGGCTCGTCCGGGCCGATGACGAGGCCGTTGCTGTCGTGCAGGAAGGTGACGTCGCCGAGCAGCGCGAAGGCCCGGCTGGTGCTCGGTCGCCCCAGGGCCGCGCCGATCGCGGAGGACACCGAGCCGTCGATCCCGGCCAGTCCGCGGTTGGCGATCACCATGCGGTGCTCGCCGACCGGGTACCGGGCCACGGTCAGGTCGAGGTCGCGGACCGGGTTGGAGGCACCCACGAACAGCAGCCCGTGCGGCGGGAGCGCCGCGCTGACCGCGGCCGCGACGTGGTGCGGGGTGAGCTCGCCCTGCGCGGCGAGCATCTTGTCCAGCTGCGCAGACACCTCGGCGTCCCGGTCGAGCCACTCCGCGAGCCAGGGGGAGGGAGCGCGCGCAGCGCCTTCCGACTGGCTCTCGTCGCTCCACCGCGCTGCACGAGGGTCCTGGTCGTCCGGGTGGGCGGCGCGCACGATCCGCGAGACCCGGTGTCCGGGGTCGGTCCAGCCGACCGGTCCGGGGACCGCGATCACCTCCACGTCGGGCCGGGCGAGCAGCCTGGCGACCGGACGGGACAGGGTGGGGTGGCCGTAGACCAGCACCTGTTCGATCCGCCCGGCCAGCGACTCGTCGGCGAGCAGCAGGCGGTAGGTGCGGATCGCGTTCGCGCCGGTGCGGGCGCCGCTCGACGGCTCCGCGAACAGGGGCCACCCGGCGGTCTCCGCCAGGACCCGGGCAGGCGGTCCCGCGTCGTCCCCGGCGATCACGACCGTGCGCCGTTCGGCGGAGACGGGCTCCGGCTGCGCGAGCGGGGCGTCGGGTCGCTCGGTCCACGGGGCGCCGTGCGGCCGTCCGTCGACGGGCGTGCTCCAGCCCCCGTCGGTGTCGGGGGTGAGCGGCTCGGCGAGCTGGGCGTTGAGGTGGACCGGTCCGGGTGCGGCCGACGTACCCCCGGTGGCGGTGACCACCAGCCGCGCCACGAGCGAGCGCCAGGCGGCAACCTGCGCGGCCTCGTGCGTGCCGGGCTGCGCGGGAGGCACGTCGGCGAAGGCACGCACAGCGTCGCCGAAGATCTTGACCTGGTCAGTGGTCTGGTTCGCGTTCGTGCCCCGCAGCGCGGCGGGACGGTCGGCGCTGAGCACGAGCAGCGGAACGCCGGCGTGGGACGCCTCCAGCACGGCCGGGTGCAGGTTCGCGACCGCGGTGCCGGACGTGGTGACCACCGGGACCGGGCGGCGCGAGGTCTTCGCCAGTCCCAGGGCCAGGAACGCGGCGGACCGTTCGTCGATGCGCACGTGCAGCCGGAGCCGCCCCTCCTCGGCGGCGGCATGGGCGGCGAACGCCAGCGCGGCGGACCGGGAGCCGGGCGCGAGCACGAGGTCGCGGACGCCGCAGCGGACGAGCTCGTCGAGCAGGACCGTGGCCATCGCCGTGGCGGCGTTACGAGGAGTCGTCACGACGACCGATCCTCCCCCATTCCGGCGACGAGTGCCTCGATCTCGGCCAACCTCCGCGCCCACGCAGCCACCCGGTCCTCGGACGCGCGCAGCCGCTCGAGCGCTGCCGGGTCCACCTCCGGGCGTACGACGGGCAGCTCGCCGTCCACGGGCAGGAGCGGCTCGACGGCCAGGTCGTCGGTGAGCAGCTGCACCGTCGCCAGGCCGCAGGCGTACGGCAGCTCCGGCAGGGCGGCGGCCAGGGCCACGCCGGCGGCGATCCCGGCCGAGCTCTCGAGGGCGGAGGAGACGACGACGGGCAGGCCGATGTCCTCGGCGATCCGCAGGCAGGCTCTGACCCCTCCGAGCGGCTGGACCTTGAGCACGGCGATGTCGGCGGCGTCGAGGTCCCGGACGCGGTAGGGGTCCTCGGCGCGCCGGATCGACTCGTCCGCCGCGACGGGGACGTCCACGCGGCGGCGGACCAGGGCGAGCTCCTCCACCGTGGCGCAGGGCTGCTCGACGTACTCCAGGCCCCCCGCCGCCCGGTCCAGCACGGCGATCGCGGCGACCGCCTCGTCGACCGACCAGCCGCCGTTGGCGTCGACGCGGACCCGGCCGTCGGGCCCGAGGGCCTCACGCACCGCCGCGAGCCGGACCTCCTCGTCGGCCAGCCCCTGGCCGGGCTCGGCCACCTTCACCTTCGCGGTCAGACACCCCTGCCCTGCGCGGACGACGGCGGCGGCCTCGTCCGGCCCCACGGCGGGCACGGTCACGTTGACCGGGATGCTCGTGCGGAGCGGCTCGGGCCAGCCCTCGTTCGCCGCCTCGAGGGCGCAGCGCAGCCACGGAGCGGACACCCGCGGGTCGTACTCCAGGAAGGGGCTGAACTCGCCCCACCCGGCGGGCCCGCGAAGCAGCATCCCCTCGCGGGTGGTGATCCCCCGGAACCGCGTGGTCATCGGGATCGAGAAGACGTGCCGCTCACCCGGGATGGTCATACGGGCGTCTCACCTGTGGCGACCCGCTCGAGGGTCAGCCGGTCTATCTTCCCGTTGGGGAGGAGTGGGATCTCGCGGGCCCGGATCAGCTGGCGTGGCGCCCACGCGCGCGGATGCACCTGGGCGACCCAGTTGCGCAGGTCGTCGAGGGGCGGCACGTTGCGCGTCGCGACGCCAGGCTGGGACACCACGACGGCGACCACGCGCTGCCCCCACTCGGGATCCGGAACGCCGATCACCTCGGCCTGGTGGATCCGAGGGTGCTGGCGCAGCCTCGCCGCGACCGCCGCGGCCGGCACGTTCACGCCTCCGGAGATCACGACGTCGTCCATCCTGCCGAGGACCTGCAGCCGTCCGTCCTCGTCGATGCGTCCGAGGTCGGAGGTGAGGAACCACTCGCCCTGCTTCACCTCGGCGGTGAGACCGGGCTCGCCGTCGTACCCCTCGAAGAGCACCGGCCCGCCGATCCGGATCCGACCCTCCGCGTCGATCGCCACCGCCACCCGGTCGAGCGTGAGCCCGTCGTACACGCACCCGCCGCAGGTCTCGCTCATGCCGTACGTCGCGACCACGGCAACGCCCGCGTCGGCCGCCTCTCGACGGAGCCGGCGGTCGAGTGCCGCCCCCCCGACGAGAACGGCGTCGAAGTCGCGAAGGGCCTCGGTGTCCGGCGGCGAGGCCAGCATCCGGTTCAGCTGGGTCGGCACCAGCGAGACGTAGCGGCGTGCCCCCGTCATCGCGCCGGCCGCTGCCGAGAAGGACTCGTGCTCCCCTCGGACGACCGGCTCCTCGCCCGCGAGGACGGACCGGAAGAGGACCTGGACACCGGCGACGTAGGTGGCCGGCAGGTCGAGCAGCCACTGGCCCGCTCCGCCGAGCCGCCCGTGCGTCGCGTCGGCCGAGGCACGCATCGCGGACCGGGAGAGGAGCACGCGCTTGGGCTCTCCCGTCGAGCCCGAGGTCTCGACCATCAGGGGCCCCGGGTCCTCGCTGGCCGCGTGCCAGTCCCGGAGCAGGGCGTACACCTCGCGTGGGGTCCCGCGCACGGGTCGAAGGCTGCTCACGAGGGTCCACGCTAATGGTCCAGTGGTCGTCGGCCGAGGTCGAGCCCGCGACGAGAACATCGCCCTGACAGACTTACCGGCTATGGCAACCCCTGAACAGTGGCTCGCCGGCGCGCGCCCACGCACCCTTCCGGCGGCCGTCGCGCCCGTCCTCGCAGGCACCGGTGTCGCGGCCTTCCTCGACGAGGCGGTGTGGTGGAAGGCCCTGCTGGCTTTGTTCGTCGCGGTGGCTCTTCAGGTGGGGGTCAACTACGCCAACGACTACTCCGACGGCATCCGCGGCACGGACGAGGACCGGGTGGGGCCGCTGCGGCTCGTCGGCTCCGGGGTGGCGACCGCGAGCTCGGTGAAGCAGGCCGCGTTCGTCAGCTTCGGGGCGGCCGCCCTGTTCGGACTGGTGCTGGCGGTCACCACCAGCTGGTGGCTGGTCGTCGTCGGACTGCTGTGCATCGTCGCCGCCTGGTTCTACACCGGCGGCAGCAAGCCCTACGGCTACCGCGGTCTGGGCGAGGTCATGGTCTTCGTCTTCTTCGGGCTGGTCGCGGTGATGGGCACGACGTACGTCCAGACCGAGTCCCTGGCGGCGGAGTCGGTGGTGCCGTCGCTCTTCGCGGCCGTCGGTGTCGGCGCGATCGCCTGCGCGATCCTCGTCGCGAACAACCTCCGCGACATCCCCACCGACCGTGAGGCCGGCAAGCGCACCCTGGCGGTCGTCCTCGGCGAGGAGCAGACCCGCTACCTGTATGCCTTCCTGCTCGCGCGTGGCGACGATCGCGCTGCTCGGCCTCGCCCTCCAGACCGACGTACTGGCCCTGCTCGGCCTCGCCTACCTCGTCGTCGCGGTTCCGGCGGCGCGCCTGGTGCTGTCGGGTACGACGGGCAGGGGGCTGGTCCCGGTCCTGCAGAAGACCGGGATGTCCGAGCTCCTCTACTCAGCCGGCATCTTCGTCGGCCTGCTGTTCTGAGTTGTCAGGGGGTGAGGGGGTCATGGCCCCCTCACCCCCTGACAACTTGGTGAGCGCTAGCGGATCGCGTGGTTGCCGCGCCTGATCACGGGCGTTCTGTCCGCGAGGTTGCTGGTGCGCCGCCCGTAGGCCAGGTAGAACACCACGCCGGCTGACATCCACACGAAGAAGTTGCGCCAGGTGACGGTGTTCAGGTTGAGCATCAGCCACACCGTCGACAGCACGGAGAGCATCGGCAGGACCGGGACCCAGGGGACCCGGAAGCCCCGCTCGAGGTCGGGCTGCGTGCGCCGGAGCAGGATCACGCCGACCGCGCAGAAGAGGAACGCGAAGAGCGCTCCGATGACCAGCAGCTGCTCGAGGTTCACCAGTCCTGGCCACAGGGCGACGAACGCCGCCACGATCCCTGCCAGGGCGGCTGCGTTGCCCGGCGAGCCGAGCCGGCTGACCCTGCCGAGGGACGGCGGGAGGAGCCGGTCACGGCCCATCGCGAACAGCAGCCGGCTCTGGGCGATCAGGACCACCATGATCACCGTCGTCAGCGACAGCAGTGCTCCGAGGTTGACCACCTTGGCGGCCCAGGTCACCCCGGCTGCCGTCAGCGCGTCCGAGATGGGCGCGTCGGTCCCCAGCTCGCCGAAGGGACGCAGCCCGACCAGGACTGCAGCCATCGCGAGGTAGAGGACGGTGACGAGCCCGAGCGAGATGAGCATGCCCCGGGGGATGCTTCGCCGCGGCTCGACGGCGTCCTCGGCAGAGGTGGCGATCAGGTCGAAGCCGATGTAGGCGAAGACGATCACGCCCGCGGCGGTGAACACGCCCATGAGCCCGAAGCTGTCCGTCGAGCCGAGCAACGACTGGAGGACCGTCTCGCTGGCGGCGCCTTCGGGAGTCTGCCTGCTCTCCGGGACGAAGGGCGTGTAGTTGGACGCGGACACGTAGCGCGCGCCCACGAAGATCACGAACAGGATCACGGCCACCTTCGCGACCACGACGAGGGACAGGACGCGGGCCGACAGCTTCGTCCCGGTCACCACGAGCGCGGTGAGCAAAGCCAGCAGCAGGAAACCGACCCAGTTCAGGCCTTCTGTGACCGACGCACCCTCGGCGAGGAAGGTCGGCACCGAGATCCCGAAGCCGTCGATGGTGGCCACGAGGTAGGCCGCCCAGACGCGGGCGACGAGGGCCGCCGCGACGAGCAGCTCCAGAATCAGCGCCCATCCGACGAGCCAGCCCCACAGCTCACCGAAGGCGACGTAGCTGAACGTGTAGACGCTTCCCGCCGCGGGGATCGTGGACGACAGCTCTGCGTAGGACAGTGCTGCCAGCAGGCAGACCACCGCCGCGATCACGAAGGAGACAAGCACCGCCGGTCCGGCGTTGCTTGCCGCCTGCTTTCCCGAGAGGGAGAAGATCCCCGCCCCGATCATGACGCCCAGCCCGAGCATGACGAGCTGCGTCGTCCCGAACTGGCGCGGCAACCGGTGCCGCGCTTGCGTCGTTTCTGTCACAGCCTGTCCGGCGGGCAACCGCCTGAACACGCTCCTGGATGTTCCCTCCGGCATGAACCACTCCCACTCAGCCGACAACGACAAAGCTCCCCACCCAGTCAGCACCGGGCCAGACACACCTACCCATACCTGGGGACCGAAACCTGTACCTGGGTGATCTCCACCTCAGGCATCAGATCTGTCCAGACCACGGGATGCGTCGAAACCGCAGGATCCCAGACAGACCGGACGATTGCTAGGGGGTGTGCGGGGGAACCTCGACCGTCACGTGAGCGCCGCCTAGGAAGGCTCGCCCGGCCGGTCGTCGGGCTCGTCCTCCTTGGCGCGGGCCTCTTCGAACCGGCGTGAAGCAGCGGCTGCTCGGCGCTCCACGACTGCGGCGAACCGCGCGCGCTGGCCCTTGAGCAGGTACACCGAGGCGATCGACGAGGCCACGATCGCCACCAGGAAGGGCCAGAACACGGGAATGGCGTCGCCGCCGGTGGCGAGGAGGTAGACGCCGATGACCACGGCGTACGACGCCACGAACAGTCCGACGCGGGCCGCGGTGTAGACGAAGAATTCCTTCACCAGACCAGACTAGTGCGGCTCCGCGGAGCGCCTTCCCGTCGGTGTCGCGACCGAATCACGACATGCTGCCCCGCACGCTTGCACCCGCGCCTACTCTGGGTGTGTGGGTAAGTTTCTGCTCGTCATCGCACTCTTCGCGGCCGTGGTGTACGGCCTGTTCTGGGCGCTGGAACGGCGCCGGAGCAGGAAGAGGCAGGTGCCGGGCCCGCGTCCCGCGCCGCCGAGGCGGACCCCAGCCCCGGACGACGACGAGGACTTCCTCAGGGAGCTCGAACAGCGTCGGCGCCGGGCCGCGCACGAGCAGCAGGCGAAAAAGCCGAGCCCGCCCGAGCACAAGCCCGCGGACCGCGAGCGCAAGCCCGCGGACCCCGAGGACCAGCCTGCAGAGCGTGAGGACAAGCCGGCCGGCAAGGAGACGCCGGGGCCGGATCAGTCCAGGCCGGAGTAGGAGTGCAGGCCTGATCCGAACAGGTTGATCCCCACGAAGTTGAACAGCACGGTGGCGAAACCGACCAGTGCGATCGCGGCCGCGCCCTTGCCCTTCCACCCTGCTGTCGCACGGGCGTGCAGGTAGGCGGCATAGACCACCCAGGTGATGAACGCCCAGACCTCCTTGGGGTCCCAGCCCCAGTAGCGTCCCCAGGCGTACTCCGCCCAGATCGGCCCGGCCACCAGCGCCGCGAACGTCCAGACCGGGAACCCGAAGGCGTGCACCCGGTAGGCCACACGGTCGAGCGCCGACGCCGCGGGAAGCCTGGCGACGTACCCCGTGGTGGGCGCGTCCGGCTTGGTCTCCGCGCGCCGCTTCACGAGGAAGAGCAGCGACGCCATCGCGCCGACGGTGAATGCGCCGGCGCCGATCACGGCCGCGATCACGTGGATCACGAGCCAGTACGAGTGCAGGGCGGGCACGAGCGGGCCCGCGGGCACGTAGAGCAGCAGCACCGCAAGCATGAGTACGACGACCGCGAAGCCGGTCACCAGCAAGCCGAGCCAGCGCAGCTGGTACTTGCGCAGGAGGGCAAGGTAGATGCCCGTCACCCCGAGGGCACCGGCCACCGCGAACTCGTACATGTTGCCCCAGGGCACCCGCGCCGGGTCCGCCGCGAGGCCACGCGTGACCAGGCCCGCCAGGTGCAGGCCGAAGGCCAGCACGGTCAGCGCGACGCCGATCCGGCCGAACCGCTCGACCCCCAGGGCCTTGCGCTCGGTCTCCGGGCTCGTCGCTGTCGCCGTCAGCGGGCCGGTGTCCGGGCCGACCGCCGTACCGTGGTCCGGCCCCGCGTAGGTTGCGTCCGCGTGCGAACTGCCGGCAACGGCTGCGACCGCCACCGGCTCGCTGTCGGCTGACGCCGGCACGCTCCGCCCCATCGCCCACTCGACGATGTGGCTCAGGAAGGCCAGCACGTAGACGACCGACGCGAAGGCGATCGCGTTGTTGCTGAAGGCGGCAAAGTCCGCGGCAGTCACGGCTTCTCCCTCGTCGTTGCTTCCGGGGTGGCTCCTGCCGGCTCCCCGGCGTCCTTGATGAGCCTCTCGAGCTCGTCGACCTCGTCCCCGAGATCGCCCCCGGCGCTGCGGTCGAGACCCGCCACCTCGACCAAGGTACGCCCGTCCCTCGAGCTCACCCGCACCCAGGCCCTCCGTGGACGGATGAACAGCGACCCCAGCAGGCCGAGGATGGCCAGGAGCACGCCGCCGAGGGCGATGCCCTTGCCGGGGCTGTCGCTCACCTGCAGCTTCACCCACCGGTCCAGCCCGTCGAACGTGATCGAGCCGGCTCCGTTCGGCAGCTTCTTGGTCTGCCCCAGCGCGATGTCGACCCGGAAGTCCGCGTTCTTCTCCTTCTTGAAGACCTCGAGCCCGTCCTTGTCGAGCTCGTAGACCGACTGCGGCTCGCCGGTGTCGAGGCCGAGGTCACCGTGGTACGGCAGCAGCGACATCACCGGGTCGAGCGCGTCGGGGAACTGCGAGTACGGGCCGCGCTCCATCGAGAAGCCGTACGTCGGCAGGAACAGCCCCTCGAACCCGAGCTGCTCCGGCATCGCGTCAGGGACCTTGACCACGCCGAACGAGGCGAACGAGGAGTCCTGGGGCAGGAAGATGACCGGTCCCTTGTAGGCGACGTTGCCCTGGCCGTCCCTGACCGTGACGCGGGGCGCGTAGCCGTGGCCGACCAGGAAGATGTTGCCGCCGTCCACCGACAGCGGGTGGTTCACGGCCAGCTCCTGGTGCTTCGCGGGCTCGCCCGGCGCCTCGCGGTAGGTGACGTCGGCCGAGAACTCCGTCGGCATCCCGGCCTGCTGCCCGTCCCGGAGGAAGTCCACGCGGAAGTCGTCGATCGTCAGGTCGAACGGCGCCAGGTCGTCCGGGCCGAAGAAGGAGCCCGGCACGAAGTCGTCGTACTGGCTCAGCGAGTTCGAGAAGCCCTGCCCGTCCACGACGATCACGCCGCCCTTGTAGCCGAACAGGTTCCCGACCGCGAAGCCCACCAGCACGACCAGAACCGAGACGTGGAAGAGCAGGTTGCCGGCCTCGCGGAGGTAGCCACGCTCGCCCGAGACCGAGCCGCCGACAGAGCCGCCGGAGCCTTCCGAGGGGTGTACGTCGGTGCGGAACCGCTTCTTTCCGAGCACCGCGCGCGCCCGTTCCAGGACGGCAGCCGGCTCCTCGTCGACCGGGAACGACCGGGACTCGGGCAGCCGGGACAGGTTGCGCGGCGCCTTCGGCGGACGAGCCCTCATGCCTCGCCAGTAGATGCGCGTGCGCGGCAGGATGCAGCCGACCAGCGAGACCATCAGCAGGATGTAGATGGCACTGAACCACACCGAGTCGTAGACCGAGAACAGGCCCAGCTTCTCGTAGATCGGGGTGAGCGTCGGGTGCTGGTCCTGCCAGCGGCCGACGGCGACCGCGTCGACGTTCTGCTGCGGCACGATCGAGCCCGGGACCGCCGCAACCGCGAGCAGGAACAGCAGGATCAGCGCCGTGCGCATCGAGGTGAGCTGCCGCCAGGCCCACCTGCCGAGCTCGACCGGGGACAGGGCAGGTGGCGTGGACGGCGGGGTAGGGGGGGTCGTCGCGGCGGCGCCGGCAGGGCTGTCGACGGCGGGGTCGGTGTGGGTCCGCTCGGTCGTCACGTCACACCGCCACCGAGAACGTGCCGACCCAGCCACGGAGGTAGGCGACCCACACGTCCCAGATCCCGGTGACGAGCAGGAGACCCACCGCGATCAGCATGATGCCGCCGACGCGCGTGACCCAGACCTGGTGCCGGCGTACCCACTTCACCGCGCCGAGCATCCGCCGGAACGCCAGCGCGGCGAGCACGAAGGGCAAGCCAAGACCGACGCAGTAGGCGAAGCTGAGCAGTGCCCCGCGGCCGGCGGTCCCCTCCTGGAAGGCCAGCACCTGCACCGCGGACAGCGTCGGACCGATGCACGGGGTCCAGCCGAGCCCGAAGAGCACCCCGAGCAGCGGCGCGGCGCCGAGTCCGACCGACGGCACCTTGTGCATGCGGACGTCGCGCTGCATCCACGGGATGAACCCCAGGAAGGCGATACCCACGAGGATCGTCATCGCGCCGAGCACGATGCTGATCTGACGCGTGTAGACGACCAGCCAGTCGCCCAGCGCGCCCGACGCGGTCCCGAGGGCCACGAAGACGGCCGAGAACCCGAGCACGAACAGGGCACTGCCGAGCACCATCCGCCCGCGACGTGCGGACTCCAGGTCTGCTCCGGACAGCCCGGTTGCGTACGACAGGTAGCCGGGCAGCAGGGGCACGACGCACGGCGAGAAGAACGAGACCAGCCCGGCGACCAGAGCCACCGGCACCGCGAGCAGCAGCGACCCCGAGAAGGCGGTGTGGGCGAACCAGTCGCCGATGTCCAGAGGTGCCATCAGCCCTTGCCCGCCTGGACGTCCTCGACCAGCCCGACGAGGGTGCTTGTGGAGACCTCGCCGAGCACGCTCGCCGCCACCCGCCCCTGGTCGTCGATGACCACCGTGCTCGGGATCGAGTTGGGGCTCAGCGTGCCACGGAAGGCCAGCAGGGTCTGGCCCTTCTGGTCGTAGATGCTCGGGTAGGGCACCTCGAAGCGCCGCACGAAGGCACGCGCCGCGACCTGGTTCAGGTCGCGTGAGTTGATCCCCAGGAAGGCGACGTCGTCGTCGGCCAGCTCCTCCGACGCGGCGACGAGGTCGTCCGCCTCGGAGCGGCACGGGGCGCACCAGGAGCCCCATACGTTGACGACGACCGTCTGGCCCGCGTAGTCGTCCAGCGAGATCGGCTCGCCGTCGATGGTCTCGCCCGAGACGTCACCGGGCTTCTCCCGCTCGTCGACGGCCAGCCGGGTGATGATGCCCTTGCCGGAGACGTATCCCTGGTCGCCCGAGCTGCCGACCGCGTTGGAGCAGGCCGCGAGCACCACGCTGCCCAGCAGCGCGGCGGTCACGGCGGAGGTCAGGTGGCGAGGAGAAGGCAAGGCTCAGGCACCCGACGGAGGCTTGTTCTGTGCCGGTGCGCCGCCGGCGGAGAACGGCGCCTTCCGGTCCTTCAAGGGGATCAGGTCCGCGGCCGGCTCGGAGTAGCGGACGGTGGTCAGGCGCTCGTCGTCGAACGTCAGCGACGTCAGGCTGCAGAGCGTGCACTGGCGACGTCGCGGGTCGTGGATGAAGGACCGCCGCTCGACGTGCAGACGCGTGATCCAGATCGGCAGCTGGTGGGACACGATGACCGCCTCGTGACCTGCGGCGTTGTCGCGGGCGTCGTACACCGCGGCCATCATCCGGGCCACGACCTGCTTGTAGGGCTCCCCCCACGACGGCCTCAGCGGGTTCCACAGGTGCCGCCAGGCGGAGGGCTTCTTCAGGACGCCGTCGCCGACGCCGAACGTCGTCCCCTCGAAGACGTTGGTGGACTCGATCACCCGGTGGTCGGTCGTGATGTCCACACCCAGCGCCTTGGCGACGGGGGTCGCCGTCTCCTGGGCCCGCTCGAGGGGCGAGGAGACGACGTGGGTGATGTCGCGCTCGTCGATCGCGTCCGCCACCCGCTGGGCCATCTGCAGACCGAGGTCGGAGAGGTGGTAGCCCGACATCCGGCCGTACAGGATGCCGGTCGGGTTGTGGACCTCACCGTGGCGGAGCAGGTGTACGACGGTCTTCATCAGGCTCCCTGGTCGGTGGACTGCGCGTCGGGCGACCCCACCGCGGCTGCTGCGCGAGCGGCGACCGGCAGTGCGGAGACGATCTTGTCGAGGGCACGGTCGTCGTGCGCTGCGGACAGGAACCACGCCTCGAAGGCGCTCGGCGGGAGGTGGACGCCCTGGTCGAGCATCGCATGGAAGAACGCCCGGAACCGGTCGACCCGTTGCCCGCCCGCGACCTCGAAGTTCGGCACGGACGTCACGCCCTCCCCGACGAAGAAGACGCTGAACATGTTCCCGGAGCTCTGGACGACGTGGGGGACGCCCGCCTCGTGCAGCGCTGCCGCGACCTCCTCCTGCAGGGCGCGCGACGCCTTGTCGATGTGCGCGTAGACGTCGTCGGTCGCGAGCCGCAGGGTAGCCAGCCCGGCCGTGGTCGCCACCGGGTTCCCCGACAGCGTGCCCGCCTGGTAGACCGGCCCCTCGGGCGCCAGGTGGGACATCACGTCCGCCCGGCCTCCGAACGCCGCCGCCGGGAAGCCTCCGCCCATCACCTTCCCGAAGGTCAGCAGGTCGGGCTTCCAGCCCTCGACCGCGCCGTCGAGGCCGTACTGCCCGGAGCGGGTGACCCGGAAGCCGGTCATCACCTCGTCGCTGACGAAGAGGGCGCCGTGCGCCGCGCAGGTCTCGGCGAGGAACCGGTTGAACCCCGGAGCCGGCGGGACGACCCCCATGTTGCCCGGCGCGGCCTCGGTGATGAGGCAGGCGATCTGGTCGCCGTGCTCGGCGAACGCGGCTTCAACCGCTTCCCGGTCGTTGTAAGGCAGCACGAGGGTCGCCGCGGTCGAGGCGGCCGGCACTCCCGGCGTACCGGGGACCGCGAAGGTCGCCAGCCCGGACCCGGCGGAGGCGAGCAGCGAGTCGACGTGCCCGTGGTAGCAGCCGGAGAACTTCACCACCAGCTCGCGCCCGGTGAAGCCGCGGGCCAGCCGGATGGCCGACATGGTCGCCTCCGTCCCCGAGGAGACGAAGCGGAGCTTGTCGACTGGGGTGCGGTCGGCGATCTCCTCGGCGAGCTCCACCTCGGGGCGGGTCGGGGTGCCGTACGTCGTCCCGCGGGCCGCCGCCTCGGCGACCGCGGCGAGCACGTCGCGATGCGCATGCCCGAGAAGCATCGGCCCCCAGCTGCAGACGAGGTCGACGTACTCGTTCCCGTCCACGTCGGTGAGATAGGCGCCCCGCGCGCTCTCGATGAACCGGGGCGTGCCACCCACCGCGTTGAACGCGCGGACCGGCGAGTTCACCCCGCCGGGAGTGACCGCGTGGGCTCGCTCGAACAGTTCGGCGGAGCGGGCGGTCGAGGGAGACGTGGTCCTGTCGAGATTCACCCGGTCATTCTCCCCGAGGGACCCAAGCATCACGAATCCGGTCCCTGCCTGGGTCTTGTGAGTCTCCTCAAACCGTGGTCCGATTCAGGATGAAACTTCCCAAAGATGGTAGAACGTGTTCTACTGAAGGCCTTGACCTCGGCCTCCGCGCGTAACCTCGGGCCGCGCCGGTCGTTGGTGCATGCGAGAGGGCGCGACCGGGTATGACAAAGGGGGACCCGGCGTAAGGAATGGGGAGAGGGGCACATGTCTCAGAAACGGCTCAAGACCTGGCAGAAGGCATCCGCCTTGGTGCCCCTGGCGCTCCTGTCGGGCGCATGGACCACCAGCCTCACCGTCAGCAGCACGGCCAGCGCCGCCACCAAGGCCGACTCGACCCTCCCCGACGGCACCGCCGTGCCGACCGAGGCGCTGAAGGACCCCGCGAGCCTCTCCCAGCCGGGGTCGCTCGCCCCGGGCATGGACGCCGGCGCGGCACAGAGCGTGATCTCCGAGTCCTCCACGAACGGCATCCCCACCGCGGCGCTCAACGCCTACCAGCGCGCCGCCCAGGTCATCAACTCCGCAGACCCGTCCTGCAACATCTCCTGGCAGCTCATCGCCGCCATCGGCCGCGTCGAGTCGGACCACGGGCGGTACGGCGGCAACAGGATCGGTGACGACGGCAAGAGCAGGCCGGGCATCTACGGCATCCCGCTGGACGGATCCAACGACACCGCCAGGATCAGCGACACCGACGCCGGGCAGTACGACAACGACCAGGTGTTCGACCGCGCGGTCGGCCCGATGCAGTTCATCCCGTCCACGTGGGCCGTGGTCGGGGTGGACGGCGACGGTGACGACGCCCGCGACCCGCAGGACATCGACGACGCCGCCCTCGCGACGGCGGTCTACCTCTGCTCCGGCGACGAGGACCTCTCCTCGACGTCGGGCCAGCGGTCGGCGGTCTACCGCTACAACCACAGCCAGGACTACGTGAACCTCGTCCTGTCGATCATGAACGCCTACGTAGGCGGCGACTACTCGTCCGTCCCCAACGGGGCCGCCGCGCCGACGGTCTTCACCAGCTCCAACGGCGCGGACGTCACGCCGGCCAAGGGCAAGAAGCACCGCGGCTCCGATGCTGCCGGCTCCACAGCGGGCGACTCCGGCGGATCCTCCGGCGGAGGCGGGTCGACCGGCGGCACCGGTGGGGGAAGCAACGACGGCGGTGGCAACGACGGCGGTGGCGACGACACCGTGGCGCCTCCGGAGGAGACCCCCCAGGATCCGACCGACACGGTCGAGGACACGGTGAAGAAGACCACCGAACCGGTCGTCGACACCATCGACTCCGCCGCTGAGGCGACCAACTTCTGCGCCGCTCAGCTGACCGGGATCACCAACGACCAGACGGTGATCGGGAAGTGCGCCGACAAGGTCATCGGCATGACGAAGGAGGACGCCGCGGCGGCCATCCCGAACACCCTGGCGGGCGTCCTCAACTGGCTCGGCCTGTCGAGCCTGTCGAGCCTGCCCTGACCCTCCCCCCACTCCGGTCGCCGTTTCCCCAAGGTATGCAGCCGAACCTGCACTTCCCTGGGCGAGCACGTCGAGGGAAGTGCAGGGACGTCACGGGGAGTGAGGGCACCTCGCCCCGAAGGCGCGTCGGGGCGGCCCCCGCTCAGCGGTTGAGCAGCCGAACGGCCTCGACGGCCCAGTAGGTCAGCACGATGTCGGCACCGGCGCGTCGGATCGACGTGAGCGACTCCAGGATCGCCGCCTCCCGGTCGATCCAGCCGTTCGCGGCCGCCGCCTCGACCATGGAGTACTCCCCCGAGACGTTGTACGCCGCCACCGGGACGTCCACGGACTCGCGCACCGCACGCAGCACGTCCAGGTAGCCCAGCGCGGGCTTCACCATGACCATGTCCGCGCCCTCGGCGACGTCCAGCATCGCCTCGCGGACGCCTTCTACGACGTTCGAGGGGTCCTGCTGGTAGGTACGGCGGTCGCCCTGCAGCGAGCTGTCCACGGCCTCGCGGAACGGCCCGAAGAACGCCGAGGCGTACTTCGCCGAGTAGGCCAGGATGGCCACCCCGTCGTGTCCGGCTCCGTCGAGCGTCTCGCGGATGGCCGCGACCTGACCGTCCATCATGCCGCTGGGGCCGACGACGTCCACCCCTGCAGCGGCCTGCGCGACCGCCATCTCGCCGTACACCTCGAGGGTGGCGTCGTTGTCGACCTCGCCCGACGGCGTCAGCACCCCGCAGTGCCCGTGGTCGGTGAACTCGTCGATGCACAGGTCGCTCATCACGGTGACGGCGCCGCCCACCTCGGCGACCACGTCGGCGATCGCCACGTTGAGGATCCCCTCGGGGTCCACCCCGCCGCTGCCCCGCGCGTCCTTCGTCGCCGGGACACCGAACAGCATCACGCCGCCGATCCCGGCCTCCGCGGCCTCGGCAGCCGCCTTGCGCAGCGAGTCGCGGGTGTGCTGGACGACGCCCGGCATGCTCGTGACGGGCACCGGCTCGGAGGCGCCCTCACGCACGAACATGGGAAGCACCAGCTGGCGTGCCTCCAGCGAGGTCTCCGCGACCAGCCGACGCATCGCCGGTGTCCGGCGCAGTCGGCGCGGCCTGATCTCGGGGTAGCCCACGCTCCCGTCCTCTCGTTCGCTGCGGAGCGTCATGCCCTCCGGCGCCGACGGCGACCGGAAGGTGACGTCAGGTGGCCTTCCGGCGCGCCGAGGGCCGGCGGTCGGACGGCTTGGTGACCGGCTGCCCGGCCTCGAGCATGGCGGCGCGTCGCGCGGCGCCGAAGTCGGCGAGCGCGTCGACGAGGACCTCCACCGACGGCGACGGCGACAGGACGTCGACCCGCAGGCCGTGCTCCTCCGCGGTCTTGGCCGTCGCGGGACCGATCACCGCGATGATCGTCGACGCGTGCGGCTTCCCGGCGATCCCGACGAGGTTGCGCACCGTCGAGGACGAGGTGAACACCACCGCGTCGAACTTGCCGGACTTGATCGCCTCGCGCGTCGGCGCCGGCGGCGGCGTGGCCCGCACCGTGCGGTACGCCGTGACGTCGTCGACCTCCCAGCCGAGCTCGAGCAGCCCTGCCACGAGAGTCTCGGTGGCGATGTCGGCGCGGGGCAGGAAGACCCGGTTGATGGGGTCGAGCACCTCGTCGTACGGCGGCCAGTCCTCCAGCAGGCCGCGAGCGGACTGCTCACCGCTCGGGAGCAGGTCAGCGCGCAGGCCCCAGGCCGCGATCGCGGCGGCCGTCTTGTCGCCCACGGCGGCGATCTTCAGGCCGGAGAAGGCGCGGGCGTCCAGGCCGTACTCGTCGAACTTCTCGCGGACGGCCCTCACGGCGTTGACCGACGTGAACGCGATCCACTCGTAGCGCCCCTCGACCAGGCCACGGATCGCCTTGTCCATCTGCTGCGGGTTGCGCGGAGGCTCGACCGAGATCGTCGGGACCTCCTCGGGCACGGCGCCGTAGCCCCGGAGCCGGGTCGACAGGGAGCCGGCCTGCTCCTTGGTCCGCGGCACCAGCACCCGCCAGCCGAACAGCGGCTTGGTCTCGAACCAGGACAGCGTGCCCCGCAGGTCGACCACGTCGCCGACGACCGTGATGGCCGGCGGAGCCATGTGGGCCGCGCGTGCGTCGGCGGCGATCCGGTCGAGCGTGGAGACCACGGTCGACTGCTCGGTCGTCGTACCGACGCGGGTCATCGAGACCGGCGTGTCCCCGGGGCGGCCGGCCTCCACCAGGGCCTTGGCGATGTCGCCGATCGAGTTGACCGCCGACAGGAGCACGAGAGTCCGGTTGTCGGCGTACAGCGACCAGTCGACCTTCGCGTCGGAGCACGTGACCACCGCAACCTCGCGGTTGTTCTTGGTGGTCAGCGGGATGCCTGCGTACGCCGGGACGGCGGTGACGGAGGAGATGCCGGGAACGATCTCGAAGGCGATACCGGCCTTGACACAGGCCTGCGCCTCCTCGGGGCCGGACGCGTAGACGAAGGGGTCGCCTGCCATCAGGCGCACGACGCGACGACCGGACTTGGCGTGCTTCACGACCACCTTCGCGCGGGCGGCGTGGGTCAGCGGCTGGCCGTCCTGGCCGAACCCTCCGTCGACGATCTGCGGCCCCTCGGTGGCGGCCTCCTCGACCTGGTTCCCGTCCTCGTCGACGACGGTCTTCGGGGCCGGGAGATCCAGCACGGTGCGCACGAGGTCCGCGTGCGAGGGCACCTCGGTGACCACCACCTCGGCGTCACGCAGGAGGTCCAGCGCACGAACGGTCAGGAGCTCTGGGTCCCCGGGCCCGCTGCCCACGAACGAGACGTAGCCCACCGGGGAGGACGGCTTCGGCGCGTTCGCCCCGGCGTCCGCCGCAGAAGTCGCAGGCGCCTTGCTCGCCGTCGACCTCGTCACCGCCTCTGGGGCAGTCTTCTGCACCGACTGCTGGCCCTTCGAGGCCTGCGTCGCGGTGCGCTTGATGGCTGCGGTCTTGGTAGCGGTCTTGCTCACAGTCGCCCTCTTGCTGGTGTTGTTCGGCCGTGCGGTCATGACACGCGCTCACTGATGAGGGTGTCTGCGCCTTCTTCGAGCATCTCTGCTGCGAGGCGCTGGCCCACTCCGACTGCGTCGTCGGGTGTGCCGGTGGCAGATCTGCGCACGGCTACCCCACCGTCGTGCGCCAATGCGATTGCCCGGACCCATAGTTCGTCACCGTCGTCGCCTTCCGCAATTTCCGCCAGCGCGCCGACGGGTGCGGAGCATCCGGCTTCGAGTGCGTTGAGCACGGTGCGTTCGGCCGTCACCGCGGCCCGGGTACGCCGGTCGTCCAGCGCGTCGCGGACCTGGTCGACCAGGAACTCGTCTTCCGTGCGGCATTCCACTGCCAGTGCGCCCTGTCCGGGCGCGGGAAGCATCTGGAGCGGGTCGAGGACCTCGGTGGCCTCGTCGATCCGGCCGATCCTCGCCAGTCCGGCCCGCGCGAGAACGACCGCGTCGAGCTCGCCCGCGGTCACCTTTCGGATCCGGGTGTCGACGTTGCCGCGGATGTCCACGATCTCCAGGCCCAGCCCGAGCGCCGCCAGCTGAGCCGCCCGCCGGGGCGAACCCGTGCCGACCCTGGATCCGGCCGGGAGCTCACCGAGCGTGAGCCCGTCACGGGCGACGACCACGTCGCGCGGGTCCTCACGCAGCGGGACGGCGGCCAGCGTGATCCCCTCCTGCGGGTAGGTCGGGAGGTCCTTCAGCGAGTGGACCGCGACGTCCACCTCGCCACGCAGCAGCGCGTCGCGCAGGGCGCTGACGAAGACGCCGGCCCCGCCCATGGACGACAGCGGAGCGGCGGAGATGTCGCCCTCGGTGGTCACCTCGACCAGCTCGACCTCGCGCTGGAGCGCGGTCCTGAGCGCCTCGGCGACCTGGCCGCTCTGGGTGCGTGCGAGCAGCGAGGCGCGGGTGCCGACGCGAACGGCGGCAGTGACGTCGTGCTGGGGCATCACATTCCCTCCGCTCTGGTCACGGCGTCGACGGCCTCGGGGTCGAGCGAGAAGAGCTCGGCGAGCGCCGCGGCGTACGACACCGCGCCTGTCTCGTTGGCCAGCTCCTTGACACGCACGGTGGGCTGGTGCAGCAGCTTGTCGGCGACCCGGCGTACGGCCAGCTCCACCTCGGCCCGGATCTGCGGGTCCAGGTCGGGCAGGCGAGAGAGCAGGCGGTCGACCTCCGCCTCGACCACGCCGGTGGCCATGGTGCGCAGCGCGACGACCGTGGGCGTGACGCTGGCGGAGCGCCGGGCGGTCAGGAAGGCGTTGATCTCCTGGGTGACGATGTCGCGCACCGCCTCCACGTCCGTGGCGCCCTCGCCGTCGTTGACCTCTCCGGCGAGACGGGCAAGGCCGATCAGCGAGACCCCGGGCAGCTCGGCGACCGCGGGGTCGACGTCGTGCGGCAGGGCAAGGTCGATGACCGCGATGGGCTTGGTGGCGTGGTTCCTGGACGCGGCGATCTTCGCGAGCGGGAGCACCACGCCCGCGGCGCCGGTGCAGGAGATGAGGACGTCGGCGTCCGAGATCGCGGCGTCTACGTCCGGCAGCGCCACCACCCGGCCGCCGTACTGCTCGGCCAGCCGGGTCGCGTTGGAGTCGGTCCGGTTCGCGATCACGATGTCGCCCGCCCCGAGCCGCGAGACCGTGGAGACGGCGAGGGAGGCCATCGCACCGGCGCCGACCACGACCACCCGCTTGCCGCTGATCGGGCCGACGTGCTCGGTCGCACGCTCGAGGGCCACGGTCACCAGCGAGGGCGCCGCGCGGTCGATGTCGGTCTCCGCGTGGGCCCGCTTGCCGACCCTGAGCGCCTGCTGGAAGAGCAGGTTGAGGGCCGGGCCGATCGTCCCGGCCTCCTGGCCGACGCGCAGCGCGTCGCGGGCCTGGCCGAGGATCTGCCCCTCGCCCACGACCATCGAGTCGAGCCCTGAGGCCACGTTGAACAGGTGCGAGACGGCCCCGTCGTCGTAGTGGACGTACAGGTGCGGCAGCACCTCCTCCGGCACCACCCCCGCCCGCTCGCACAGCAGCCGCGACACGGTCTCGACGCTGCCGTGGAAGCGCTCGACCTCGGCGTAGACCTCGATCCTGTTGCAGGTGGCGAGAGCGGTCGCCTCCAGGACGTGCTGGGAGTCGATGACGTCCCGGACCATCTTGGCGACGGCATCCGCGTCGAGCGCGAGCCGCTCGAGCACCGACACCGGCGCGGTCTTGTGGGACACCCCCACCACGAGGACGCTCATGCCGACTCCACCACCGGTGCTGCGACCTCCGGCGCGACTACCTCGACGGCGCCGTCGGGCGAGAGGGACTTGCGCTGCTCGTGGTAGGCGAGGATCTGCAGCTCTATGGACAGGTCGACCTTGCGGACGTCGACCCCGTCGGGGACGTTCAGGACCATGGGCGCGAAGTTGAGGATGCTGGTCACGCCAGCGGCGACGAGCCGGTCGCAGACGTCCTGGGCCGCGGCCGCCGGTGTGGCGATCACCCCGATCGCGACATCGTGCTCGGCCACGAGGGCCTCGATCTCGTCGAAGCCCTGGATGTTCATCTCACCGATCGCCTCGCCCAGCCTGGCCGGGTCGCTGTCGAGCAGCGCGACGATCCGGAACCCGCGGGAGCTGAAGCCGGAGAAGTTCGCGAGCGCATGCCCGAGGTTTCCGATGCCCACGATCACGACCGGCCAGTCCTGCGTGACCCCGATCTCGCGGGCGATCTGGTAGCGGAGGTACTCCACGTCGTACCCGACACCACGGGTGCCGTAGGAGCCGAGGTAGGAGAGGTCCTTGCGCAGCTTTGCGCTGTTGACGCCGGCGGCGGTGGCGAGCTCCTCGCTCGAGCAGGTGGCGATGCCCCTCTCGGAGAGCGTGATCAGCGCCCGCAGGTAGACCGGGAGCCGGGCCACGGTGGCCTCGGGAATCCCGCGTTCGGAAACTCTCGACGGCGCAGTGGTCGCCGACCGGGACGCACCCACTCCGGGGGCGCTGGTCCGCGTGCTGCGAGGTGAGGTCACAATTCTCCTGAACGCTGCCAAGACGTTGACAACCGTCCGTCGAGCCCGAACGGAACCGGCAGCCAGCCTCACTCTAGGAGTTTGTGAACGTGAGAACAAACTGAGGCGGAACGGCCGCTAGCACACGTGACTTGCCTCACGTGGATCGGGGTCCCCCTGTCTAGGCCAGGGCATCTCGGAGGCGTCCGGCGTCGACCCGCCAGAAGTCGTGCTGGCGGCCGTCGACGAAGGTCACGGGGATCTCCTCGCCGTAGGCCCGCATCAGCTCCTCGGATCCGGTGATGTCTATCTCGTCGTACGACTCGCCCATCTGGGAGCAGACCGCCTCGATCACCGATCGCGCGTCGTCGCAGAGATGACAGCCGGGCTTGGAGTACAGCACCACGCGCGGCGGCGTCTCACCGAGCTCGGTCGGCCCGCTCATTCGAGCAGCCCCAGGTCCCGGCGCCGCTGCGTCGCCCGGAGCCGTCCCTTCGCCACCTTGCCGGTCACCGTGTGCGGCAGCTCGGGGACGACGTGCACGACGTCCGGCTGCTTGAACCGCGCCAGCCTCGTCGAGCAGTGCTCCCGCACCGCCGCGACCAGCTCGTCGTCGCTCGCCGTACCCCCGGGTGCCCGCCTCACGTAGGCGACCACCGCCTCGCCGGTCAGCTCGTCCTCGACGCCGATGACCGCCGCCTCGGCCACGCCCTCGACCTCGGCGATGACGTCCTCGACCTCGCTCGGGTAGACGTTGAAGCCGGAGACGATGACGAGCTCCTTGAGCCGGTCGACCAGGAAGAGGTCGCCCTCCTCGTCGAGGAACCCCACGTCACCGGTCGGCCACCAGCCCTGCTCGTCGGGACCGTCGGCGCCGTCGGGCCAGTAGCCGGAGAACAGGTTGTCGCCGCGGACGTGGATCTCGCCCGGGTCCTCCCCCTCCGGCTCGTGGCCCGCCTCGTCGACGAGACGGAGCGAGATGCCGGGCAGCGCGGCACCGACGGAGCCCGGCTTCCGGGACTCGCTGCGCAGGGTGGACGTCACCACCGGCGCCGCCTCGGTGAGGCCGTACCCCTCGTGGACCTCGATGCCGGTCCTCCGGGTGAACTCCTCGACCAGGGCGGGAGACAGCGGCGCCGACCCGGACAGCATCAGCCGTACGGCCTCGAGCCGTTCCTTCAGGTCCGGCACCGACCTCCAGTAGGCGAACACCGGCGGCGCGACGGGTACGACGGACACGGCCTCGTTCTCGATGACGTCGAGGGAGCCCTGCACGTCGAACCCGTCTACGAGGACCAGCGAGGCCTGCTGGTGGAGGACCTGTCCGAGCACCGCGTTGAGCCCGTAGACGTGGAACAGCGGCAGCACGCCGAAGACCACGTCCGCGCCGGTGATCATCGGAGGCTCCACCGCGGCCGCCTGCTCGATGTTGGCGAGCAGCGCGCGGTGGCTGAGCATGGCGGCGCGCGGCCGCCCCGACGTCCCGCTCGTGTACAGCAGCACCGCAAGGGCCTCATGGTCCTGAGGTCCGGCGGTGACGACGCCCTCCGCGCGGACCAGGTCGGCGTAGGCGGTCTCGCCCGGGGCGGCAGGAGCCCCGGCGACCACGATGTGGGGTACGACGGCCCGCGCACGCAGATCCTCGTCGGCACCCTCGAGCGCGTCCTGGAGGCCGCCGACCGCTCCGCGGACACCGGTGACCGTGCTCGGGTCGGCGACGACGAGCCGGGCGCCGCAGTCGGCGATCATCCGGGCCAGCTCCCCGGTGGCGGCGCGAGGATTCACCGGCACCGCCACGAGACGGGCTCGCAGAGCGCCCAGGTAGCTGGTGACGAACTCGATCCGGTTGGAGAGGGAGATGAGCACCCGGTAACCGGCGACGAGGCCCAGGCGGGCGAGTCCGGAAGCAACCCTGTCGACCTCGGCGTCCAGCTCGGCCCAGGTCATCCTCCGGCCGCTCTCGGCCTCGACGAGGGCGACCTTGTCGGGGCTCTGGGCGGCGGCACGACCAAGCAGGTCGGCGAGGTTCGCCACGTCGGATTCGACTCCCTGGACGGTGTTCTCTTCCCTCGAGGTCACGAGCGTGAGTCTGGCATACCCACCTGGCCCGGTCCGGACACTAGGGTGACCCTGTGACTGCGGCTCAGCATCAGAGAAAGCCTGCCCGGCGCCCCCTGCGCTCCAAGGACCTGAGGACCCGGTCGGTGCTTGCCGGCGAGGCGGCTGCGGCCTCGGCCGAGGTGGAGTCGGCGCTGTCCACTCCCCCGGACCCGGCCAGTGCCGCGTTCTTCGACGTGGACAACACGATCATGCAGGGCGCGTCGATCTTCCACCTCGCCAAGGGGCTGCATCGGCGCAAGTTCTTCACGACCAGGGAGATCCTGGGGGCCGCCTGGAAGCAGGCGTACTTCCGCGTCGTCGGCGTGGAGGACCCCGAGCACGTCGCTGACGCCCGTGCCTCTGCACTGAACTTCATCAAGGGGCACCGGGTGGAGGAGCTCGAGGCTCTCGGCGAGGAGATCTTCGAGGAGGCCATGGCCCACCGGATCTGGCCGGGCACCCGAGCACTCGCCCAGCTCCACCTGGACCAGGGCCAACGGGTGTGGCTCGTGACCGCGGCACCGATCGAGATCGCGACGATCATCGCCCGGCGGCTCGGCCTGACCGGCGCGCTGGGGACCGTCTCGGAGCACGTCGACGGGGTCTACACCGGCAAGCTCGTCGGCGACATGCTGCACGGTCCGGCCAAGAGCGAGGCCGTCCGCGCCCTCGCCGAGCGCGAGAACCTGGACCTCCAGCGCTGCTCGGCGTACTCCGACTCCTTCAACGACCTGCCGATGCTGAGCATGGTCGGGGACCCGTGCGTGATCAACCCGGACTCGAAGCTGCGCGACCACGCCCGCGCCAACGGCTGGCGGATCCGCGACTACCGGACCGGCCGGAAGGCGGCTCGCGCAGGTCTGATCGCCGCCGGTCTCGCCGGTGCCGCAACCGGGAGTATCGCCGCCGGTCTGGCCATCCGTCGCAAAGTGCGCTGATTCCTGGCAAACTGGTGTGACGGGGGCCACGGTGGTTTCTGCAACTCAGAGTTACTCACCGGTTCACAAACGGTCTTGGCGCCTCTAGCCTTGGGGCGAGTGGAAGCCCGGCCACAGGGGCTGGGGAGGGAGTTTTCACCAGTGTTCATGCGTGACGCAGACTTCGAGCGCGGCTTCACCGCCCTGCGTTTGGCGCTGCTGCACGTCCTGACCCCCATGCCCGTGCCGGCCGGCGCAGGCCCGGACTCGCGGTGGCTGCTGTCCGAGGCTCTCGACTACACCCACCCGAGCGTGGCGTCCGGGGGCGGCGGCCCGGTATCCGACTCGGCCCTGGCCTGCTCGTCGGAGGCGGACGAGGCCGAGGGTTCCCGGCTCATCGCCCTGGTCGAGCTCGCCCGCGGCGGCGACTCCGAGGCGTTCGGCCTCCTGTACGACCACTACAACACCTCGGTGTACCGCTTCATCTACTACCGGGTGGGGTCGGTGACGCTTGCCGAGGACCTGACGTCGGAGACGTTCTTCCGGGCCCTGCGCAGCATGAGCTCGTTCCGGTGGCAGGGCAAGGACTTCGGCGCCTGGCTGATGACGATCGCGCGCAACCTCACCGCCGACCACTTCAAGTCCGGGCGCACGCGCCTCGAGCACGCCACCGAGGACATGAGCGCGCACGACTCGCCGACCGACGGGCCGGAGAACGCCGTGCTCGCCTCTTTGACCAACGAGATGCTGCTCGAAGCTCTGGGCCAGCTTCCCTCGGAGCAGCAGGAGTGTCTGGTCATGCGCTTCCTGCAGGGGCTGTCCATCGCGGAGACCGCCAAGGTCCTCGGTCGCACCGACGGTGCGGTGAAGCAGCTGCAGCTCCGTGGCGTGCGGAACCTCGCGAAGCTCCTACCCGAGGGCGTGAGGTGACCGAGCGATGAGTGCGTCGACTTGTCAAGGGTGTGTTCCATCACATCCCGTAACCTCCGTCTTCCCTAGGTCGTTGTGCATCGTGTCCAGCACCCACGACCAGACGACAGGACCAGCGCGATGACCTCCTTGTTCACAGCGCGACGAAGCGCCGAGGAGTTCGCCACTGCGGTAGACGGCGGCCCGATGACCCACGGCCCACGCCAGGTCGCGACGGCAGACCTTCTCGATCTGGTGGCAACCCTGCGCACCCATGACGGCGTCGCGCCTCGCGCCGAGTTCGCCTCTGACCTTCGTTCCCGCCTGATGGCCGAAGCGGAGACCGTCCTGACCGCGGCGCCGCACAACCTGGCTCTCCCGGTTCGCCCCCGCGGCACGCGGGAGCGGCGGCTCGTCGCCGCGGCATCCGCTTTCGTACTCATCGGAGGCTCGGCCACCATGGCGGCGGCCGCGCAGAACGCGCTGCCCGGCGAGACGCTGTACCCGATCAAGCGGGGCATCGAGCAGGCGGAGGCGAGCCTGCACCTCAGCCCCGCCGGCAAGGGCAACGACCTGCTCGAGGCGGCCAGCGACCGGCTGAGCGAGGTCGAAGGGCTTGTCCACGACATGACGGCCCGGAGCACGCCCCAGGTCCCCGAGACCCTCCACGACTTCAACAGCCAGGCGACCGAAGGCTCCGACCTTCTCTTCAAGTCGTACGAAGAGACCCGCGACCCCAGCAGTATCGCCACGGTCCGCTCGTTCGCAGCCGACGGCATCGCCGAGCTGCGGCAGCTCGCCGACGTCGTGCCTCCGGAGGCACAGGACGAGCTCGCCGAGGCAGCCGTCGTCCTGCAGGAGATCGACGGCCAGGCCGTGACGCTGTGCAACACGTGCGCGTCCGACCTGCCGCCGGTGGAGGTCCCCGGGATCCTTCTCGCGCACGCGGAGGTCGACCGGGCGCTGGACAACATCTCCAGCCTCGACCTGAACAACGACCACCCGGTCGAGGTCCCGAAAGGCCTGATCCCCAACCCCGGCAACGTCATCCCGGACGACTCGGGCACGGTCGACTCGGACGGCGAGACCGACCCGAAGCAGCCCGAGAGCGACGAGAACCCGGTTCCCGCCCCGTCCCCGTGGTCGCCCGAGGAGCTGGTGACGCCTCTCCTGCCCGGCACGGGCGAGAAGTCCGGCAGCAAGACCGGCGACAGCAACGACCTCACCAACGACCTGAGCGGCGCGGTCGAGACTCTGCTCCCGGACTCGGACACGAACCTGCTCCCCTGACCGGAGCATCCCGCACCTCCGGATGCCCGAGAGGGCCTCTTCGCCCACACGAGGTTGTGGGCGTTCGCTACGTCGCGTCAGCCTCGGCGAGGGATCAGTAGAAGACCGACCGGCGCTGCATGAGCAGCGTGTAGAGCGTCTGCTGGATCGTCTCCCGGACCTGGTCGGTCACGTTGAAGACCAGCATCGGGTCGTCGGCCGCACCCTCGTCGTAGGAGTCGGTCCGAATGGGCTCGCCGAACTCGATCAGCCACTTCGACGGCAGGGGGACCAGTCCGAGCGGACCGAGAAGCGGGAAGAACGGCGTGATCGGGATGTAGGGCACGCCCAGCAGCCTCGCCAGCGAGGGGATGTTCCCGACCAGCGGGTAGATCTCCTCGGCGCCCACCACCGAGCAGGGGACGATCGGCACGCCGGTCCGCATGGCAGCAGAGACGAAGCCACCGCGACCGAAACGCTGCAGCTTGTAGCGCTCGGAGTAGGGCTTGCCGATACCCTTGAACCCTTCCGGCCACACCCCGACGAGCTCGCCGCCGCTCAGCATGCGCTCGGCGTCGTCGTTGCAGGCCAGCGTGGCACCGCCCTTGCGAGCCATCTCCCCCACGATCGGCAGCCGGAAGACCAGGTCTGCTCCGAGCGGACGCAGGTGGCGCCCTGTGTGGTCGTGGATCGCGACACCGGTCATCAGGCCGTCCACGGGGACCGTCCCCGAGTGGTTCGAGACGACGAGCGCGCCGCCCTCGGTCGGGATGTTCTCGACTCCCCGGACCTCGACCCGGAACCACTTCTCCGCGATGGGCCGGACCGCCGCGAGGAAGAAGCGTTCGGTGACCTCCCTGTCGAAGCCGTACTCGTCGACGGCGTACTCACCGGTCACCCGGCGACGCAGGAACGCCAGGAACTCCGCGAGACGCGGCTCCCAGCTCTCGCCGAACACCTCCTTGGACGCAGCGGTGAACGCCGCGAGCCAGTCGGTGACGGGGATTCCCGCGCCGGGAGCCCGGTCGGTGGTCGTGGTGTCCGACGTGGCCACCCGAGGCTCCTCGGACACGGCCTGATCGACTGTCGGGCTCTCGGGCGCTTGCCTCGCGTCGGTCGCCTCGTCGGGCTTCGGGTGCTGCTCGTCCGCCGGCTTCCCCTTGCCGGCCTTCGCCGCGGCGGTCCGCTTGCGCGACGTCGTCGCCGCTGACGGGGCAGCCGGCTTGGTCACCCCTCCGGCCAGGTTGCGCGCGGCAGCCGAGGGCTTGCTGCTCCCGGAACCTCGGCCTGGGCGGCCGCGTGTCCCGAGGGGGATGATGTCCGCGTCAGCCACGATCGCCTCCCAAGGCACCGACGACGAGCCCTTCCACGGCGGCTACCCGACCGGGCGAGATCGGGCCGGACCCGATCGCGCGGTGGAGGTCCTCGAAAGCGGCTGCGGTGGTGAACTCAGGCTCGAAGCCGAGGATATTCCTCATCCGTGTCGTGTCGACACCTCGCCCGAAGGTCAGGTAGGCCATCTGCTCCGGCGAGAAGTCGGCGAGCCGCGCCTGCCGGACCAGCGAGCTCACCGAGCTCACCGCGAAGGCGGGCATGGGCAGTGCCGGGCGGCCCAGCCTGCGGATCGCCTGCGACAGCATGACCACCCCGTCGCCGGCGACGTTGAAGGTGCCGTGCACCTCGGCCGTCGTGGCGTGCCGAAGCGCTCGGAGCAGGTCCGACTCGTGCAGGAACTGCAGACGCGCGTCGAAGCCGAGAACGGTCGGTATGACGGGAAGCCGGAAGTACTGCGTCATCGGCGAGTTGACCGTCGGCCCGACCGTGTTCGCGGCCCGGAGCATGGTCACCGTGACGTCGGGGCGGCGCCGCGCGAACCCTCGGACGTACCCCTCGACCTCGAGGGCGTCCTTGGCGAAGCCCGACCTCGGGAGACGCTTGGGAGCCATGTCCTCGGTGAACATGGCGGGGTCGCGGCTCGATGACCCGTAGACGGCCGTGGACGACTTCACCACGAGACGCTTCAGGCCCGGCGCCTTCTGGCACGCGGCGAGGAGCTGCATGGTGCCGATGACGTTGAGCTCCTTCATCGACGTACGCCCACCGGCGTTGCCTGGAGTGGCGATCACGCTCATGTGGACGACGGTGTCGACCTCCTCGCCCGCGATCACCTTGGTGATCACAGGGTTGCGGATGTCGGCCCGGATGAACCGGACGTCGCCCATGTCCCCGCGCGGCGGGACCACGTCGACGCCGATGACCCGGTCCACGGAGGGTTCGGCCGCAACGAGGCGCGCGAAACGACTACCCAGGTCTCGAGAGACCCCGGTGACGAGTACGACGCGCCCCATCTCGTGCTCCTCCGGCCGGCCTACTTGCCCTGGCGACGGCGCTGGATACGCGTCTTCTTGAGGAGCTTGCGGTGCTTCTTCTTTGCCATGCGCTTGCGGCGCTTCTTGATGACAGAACCCACAGGTGGACCTTTCCAAACTGAATCGGCCGTGCCGCATGAGACGCGTGCACGACCCGGAAGGGCCCAGCCTATCCGGCGGGGGCGGCGAGTGGAAAACCCGGTGAGGAAAGGGTGACCCCGCTCACGCCCGCCAGTTGCACGTGAGGACCCGCGGGGCAGTTCGCCCCGCTTGTGTCACAGATGCCTGGCGTGTCCCCTTGACATCGAATTTCCCAATGTCCTCACAAGTCACGATTTTCACGGCAGTATGTGTCGAGCAGGATCAAGTTGAGGTTTACGTCGCACCCACGAGGCAGCCCTGTCGAAAGCGGGGTTACCACCACACTTCGTGGCCGAGGCCGTCACCGCACAGGACATCGCAGCCCGGCACCAGCCACGCCCTTGAGGCCTTGGGAGGGGCCTTAGCGATGAACACACGATTCCTTGGTGCAGCGCGCCCCCGAGACGGTCGAAGGACCGTCGTACGGCTCCTGCTCGCCGCCACCCTCAGCACGATCGTCACCATTGCCCTGGCCTTCGGAAGCGCCTCGACCGCGTCCGCCGCGAGCAGTGCCGCCTCGATGGCCCCCAGCACCTACGAGAAGCAGGTGCAGTACTGGGTCAACGTCAAGCGCAAGGCCCACGGCCTCGCGCCGGTCCGCTTCGCGAGCTGTACCGACCACGTCGCGGAACGATGGGCGGCCTACCTCGCGGACCACGACCTCTTCTTCCACCAGTCGATGCAGACGGCGCTGTCGCGGTGCGACGCGAGGTACGCCGGGGAGACCCTCGGCCGGGGTGACATCCGGCCGCGCGGGCTGGTGCGCATGTGGATGCACTCCGACGGCCACCGCGCGATCCTGCTCAGCAGGCAGGCTCGCCGGATCGGCGTCGGCGCCAAGTCCGACGCCTACGGCCGCTGGGTCGTCGCGGCGAACTTCATGCGCTTCTGACACGGCTCCCCAGGTCCCGACATCCACGCGGACGCGACAGTGGCGGCCCCCGATGGGGACCGCCACTGGCGTCTGAGTCGGTACGAAGAGCCTTCGTCGCCCCCGCTTCAACCGGTCTGGTAGAAGCTCCTGCGAAGGTACTCGTTCACCGCGTCCTCTGGGACCCTGAAGGACCGTCCCACGCGCACGGCCGGCAGCTCACCGGAGTGAACCAGACGGTAGACCGTCATCTTGGACACGCGCATGACCGTGGCAACCTCTGCCACGGTGAGGAACTTGACCTCCGAGATGTCCCCGGAGTTGTTTGATGCCATGCTGCACCGCACTTTCAGGCACACGACGCCCTCCGGCTTCCCCACCGGAGACCCTACGTATGTGCTCACGTGAGAATAGAGCCTAGAGTGACCGGTGGGGAAGGGGCGTTTTTTTGCTGGAGTTTTACCTCAGCCCCGGAGTGTCTTCGTGGACACGCCGCGTCAGGGGAGGTAGTCCAGACCGTTCAGGGGAAAGGCCGCCTCACGGGTCGCATGGATGGCCCGGTCCAGCCACGCCGCCGGGTCGTAGCCCCCGGACCAGTCACGGTAGGCCGGCGTACGCCCGTCGGTCATCCGGAACGGTCCCGTGCGTCCCAGCAGGGTGCGCACGTGCTCCCGCCAGTCCTCCGGTGTCGGCGTGTGCGGGTCGAGCGGGGAGCCTCCGACGATCGCCAGCAGGTGGGTCCACGCCCGGGGTACGACGTCCACGACGGCGTACCCACCGCCACCGGTGACCACCCACTTGCCGCCACAGACCTCATGGGCCAGCTCGTGCAGCGTCAGGTAGGCCGCCCGCTGCCCGTCGACGGTCAGCATGAGGTGAGCCAAGGGGTCCTCGATGTGCGAGTCGCAGCCGTGCTGGGTGACCAGGACGTCGGGGGCGAACTCCCGCACCAGCGGCGGCACGACCGCATGGAAGGCCCGGAGCCACCCGGCGTCGGCGGTGCCGGGCGGGAGAGCCACGTTCACGGCACTGCCCGGCGCATCGGGACCGCCGGTGTCGTTGGGGAAGCCCGTGCCGGGAAACAGCATCTGCCCGGTCTCGTGGAGGCTGATCGTCAGCACCCGCGGGTCGTCGTAGAAGATCTTCTCCACGCCGTCGCCGTGGTGGACGTCCACGTCGACGTACGCCACCTTCTTGGCACCGTTGGCGAGCAGCCACGAGATGGCGACCGCGACGTCGTTGTAGACGCAGAACCCGCTGGCCTTGCCCGGCATCGCGTGGTGCAGACCGCCCGCGATGTTCGCGGCATGGAGCGTCTTCCCGGTCCAGACCTGTCGTGCGGCCTCCACCGAGGCGCCCACGACGTGCGCGGCAGCCTGGTGCATGCCCTCGAACGTCGGGTTGTCGTCGGAGCCGAGTCCGTGCACCTCGTCGACCTGGTAGGGGTCGCGACTCAGCGCCTGCACCGCCTCGATCAGCTCCGCGCTGTGGACCGAGGCGATCAGGTCCTCGGACGCGATCGGCGCGGGCACCGAGGCAAGACCGTCGACGCCCAGGACCCCCAGGTCGCCGGCCAGGCGCATGGTCAGGTCGACTCGCACGGGAGTCATCGGGTGGGTCGGCCCGAAGTCGTAGTCAGTGAGCGTCTTGTCGAAGACCACGCATGCGCGACCAGCCATGCTGTCACGCTACTACCTGCCCGAGCAGCCGCGCGCCACTCCCTCACATCGCTGCGGTCGACCAACCGATCCGGTGGCCTGGTGGCTCGTTGACAGTAGTATCGAGACGTGACTGCGCTCATCAACCACTGGATCGGTGGATCCAGGACTAGTGGCATATCGACCCGCACGGCGCCGGTCCACAACCCGGCGACCGGCGAGCGGACCGGGCAGGTGGTCCTCGCTGAAACCGGCGACGTGAACACCGCGGTGGCGGCCGCGAAGGAGGCCGCGCGCGAGTGGCGGCACGCCTCGCTGTCACAGCGGTCGGGGATCCTGTTCGCGTTCCGGGAGCTCCTCCACCAGCACGCCGACGAGCTCGCCGCCATCGTCACCGCCGAGCACGGCAAGGTGCTCGCCGATGCCGCGGGAGAGGTCGCGCGGGGGCTCGAGAACGTCGAGTTCGCGACCGGCGTCCCGAACCTGCTGAAGGGCGGGTTCTCCGAGCAGGCCTCGAGCGGCGTCGACGTGTACTCCATGCGTCAGCCGCTGGGCGTCGTCGCGGGGATCACCCCGTTCAACTTCCCGGCCATGGTGCCGCTGTGGATGTGCGCGAACGCGATCGCGTGCGGCAACGCCTTCGTGCTGAAGCCCAGCGAGAAAGACCCGTCCGCGTCGCTGTTCCTCGCCGAGCTGTGGCAGCGGGCCGGCCTTCCCGACGGCGTCTTCACCGTCCTGCAGGGCGACCGGACCGCGGTGGACGGGCTGCTCGAGCACCCGGACGTGGCGGCGCTCAGCTTCGTCGGCTCGACCCCGGTGGCGAGGCACATCTACGAGACGGGGACCGCGCACGGCAAGCGGGTGCAGGCGCTCGGTGGCGCGAAGAACCACATGGTGGTGCTGCCCGACGCCGACATCGACCTGGCCGCCGACGCCGCGGTCTCCGCTGCCTACGGTGCAGCGGGTGAGCGCTGCATGGCCGTGTCGGTCGTCGTCGCGGTCGGGGGCGTGGCCGACCCTCTCGTGGACGCGGTCGCCGCACGGCTGCCGAAGCTGAACGTGGGTGACGGCTCGGCGCCGGACACCGACATGGGACCGCTGATCACCGCCGAGCACCGGGACCGTGTCACCGGGTACATCGCGGCCGGCGCCGAGGCCGGCGCCACCCTCGTCGTGGACGGCCGCGAGGCCGACGTACCGTCGTCGGGCTTCTTCCTGGGGACGACGCTGATGGACCGCGTCACGCCGTCGATGAGCGTCTACACCGACGAGATCTTCGGGCCGGTGCTGTGCGTGGTGCGGGCGGAGACGTACGACGAGGCGCTCGGCGTCGTCAACGCGAACCCGTATGCCAACGGGACCGCGATCTTCACCCGGGACGGCGGTGCCGCACGGCAGTTCCAGTTCGACGTCGAGGTCGGCATGGTCGGGATCAACGTGCCGATCCCGGTCCCCGTCGCGTACTACTCCTTCGGCGGCTGGAAGGCCTCGCTGTTCGGCGACACCCACATGTACGGCCCCGAGGGCGTGAGCTTCTACACCCGCGGGAAGGTCGTCACCTCGCGCTGGCCGGACCCGTCGACGTCGCAGGTCGACCTCGGCTTCCCCCGCACCCGCTGACCGGCTTGTAAATCGGGGTTACAGCCCGTTCTCAAGCGGTACGCCGCTTGAGGACCGTCCACAGCACTCGAGAAGCCGCGCGGCTCGATCCAGGCGGGGTAGCCTGTCCACATGCGCTCGACGTCTCGCAACATCTGGTGGCCCGCCTCGTAGGCGGACCACTTCCAGCGCATCCACAGAGCACTGACGACACGGCCGCCCGAGGGCGGCCGTTCTGCTTTTCGGCAGCTGCCTCCTCGGGCACCACCACCCGAGAGGAACCACCATGACCGCCACCCCCACGACGTCATACGTCGCGGCTGCCCCGGCTACCGGGACGGATGACGTCCGGCGCCTCAGCCTGCTCAAGCCGACAGGGCACCTGACCCTTGGCAACTACCTCGGAGCGATCCGGGCGATGGTCGCCGACCAGAAGAGCGCCACCTGCTTCTTCGGCATCGCGGACCTGCACGCCCTCACCGTGCCCCACGATCCGGCCCGGCTGCGCGCTCTCATCGAGGAGATGAAGGTCCTGCTGCTCGCCTGCGGCCTCGACCCGCACGGGACCGACCCGCACGGGACCGACTCCACGGGAGCCACGCTCTTCGTCCAGAGCGAGGTCCCCGCGCACAGCGAGCTGTCCTACCTGCTCGAGTCGACGGCCTACACCGGCGAGCTCAACCGGATGATCCAGTTCAAGGAGAAGGGGCGCGGCCGCCCACAGACCCGGGTGTCGTTGTACACCTACCCCGCCCTCATGGCCGCCGACATCCTGCTCTACCGCGCGTCCGAGGTTCCGGTCGGCGACGACCAGCGTCAGCACGTCGAGCTGACCCGCGACCTCGCGATCCGCTTCAACAGCACCTATGGGGAGGTGTTCACCGTCCCCGAGATCACGACGCCGCCCACCGGTGCGCGCGTGATGGACCTTCAGGACCCCACGACCAAGATGGGGAAGTCCCACGACAGCGGCGCGGGCATCGTCTACCTGCTCGACGACCCGGCGAGCGTGCGCAGGAAGATCTCCCGCGCCGTGACCGACTCCGACAGCGGCCCGGGTGCGGTGCGGTACGACCCGGCCGCCAAGCCCGGCGTGAGCAACCTGCTCGACATCATCGCCTCGTGCGAGGGCCGCGACCCCGTGGCGACGGCGGCCGGCATCCCGTCGTACGGCGACCTCAAGCGCCGCGCGACCGATGCGGTGCTGGCGATGCTTGAACCGATCCAGGAGAGGTACGCCGACCTGGTGGCCGACCCCGACGCGGTCGCGGCCGTCTATGCCGAGGGGGCGGAGCGCTGTCGCGCGGAGACCGCCCCTGTGCTCGCGGCGGCGCGGCGCGCGATCGGCGTGGGAGGCCGGAGTTTCATCAAGGTATGTTGACCAGCCGTCACTTCCCACGACGTGCACGCCATGGGAAGTGACGGTTTCCCTGCATACCTTGGGGAAACCCGGAGCGCCGTAGAGACCGGGCGGTCAGCCGTTGCCCTCGGCCAGGGCACGTGACCGGTCTCGCGCGGCCTCGAGCGCGGTCAGGAACGCCGCCCGGACCTTGTGGTCCTCGAGCTCGCGCACCGCGGCGGCCGTCGTACCACCGGGAGAGGTGACCCGCTCGCGGAGCACGACGGGGTGCTCGCCCGTCTCACGCAGCAGCTTCGCCGAACCCACCACGGTCTGCACGACGAGCTCGGATGCCGTCGAGCGCGGGAGCCCGAGGTGTACGCCGGCCTCGATCATCGACTCGACGACGAAGAAGAGGTACGCCGGACCGGAGCCCGAGATCGCCGTGACGGCGTCCTGCTGCTTCTCGGGCACACGGATCACCCGGCCGACGGACGCCATCAGGGACTCGGCCTCGAGGAGGTGCTCCTCGTCGCAGTGGGAGCCGCGGGAGATCGCCGCCATGCCCTCGTCGACCTGTGCCGGGGTGTTGGGCATGACCCGGACCACGGCCACGCCCTCGGGGAGCCTCGCCTCGATGAAGGCGGTGGTGATTCCGGCAGCGAGGGAGACGACGAGCTGGCCCGGCCTGAGCACCGGCGCGATCTCGCCGAGCAGGTCGTCCATGTCCTGCGGCTTGACCACGAGCACCAGCGTCTCGGCCTTGCGGGCGGCGTCGGTGTTGCCGACGACCTCGACGCCGTAGCGCTCCCGCAGCTCGGTGGCGCGTTCGGGCCGCCGCTCGGCGACCAGCAGGTCGTCGACCCGGCGGCCGGCGCGGATCAGGCCGGACAGGAGGGTCTCCCCCATCACGCCGGCCCCGAGGACTGCTACCTGGGAATGCATTGCCACGGCTCCCTTGCGCTCACTTCTTCGAGATCAGCGACCTCGCGAAGAATGTCAGGTTCGACGGACGCTCGGCGAGGCGTCTCATGAGGTACCCGTACCACTCGGAGCCGTAGGGGATGTAGACACGCACCTTCTCCCCCGACTCCGCGAGACGCCGCTGCTCGTCCGGGCGGATCCCGTAGAGCATCTGGTACTCGTAGGACCCCTGCGTCCGACCGTAGCGCGTGGACAAGGCCCCCGCGATGTCCACCATGCGGGGGTCGTGCGAGGCGATCATCGGGTAGCCCCGCCCTGCCATGAGGATCTTCATGCAGCGCACGTAGGACCGGTCGACGTCCGCCTTCGCCTGGAACGCGACCGACTCGGGCTCCTTGTAGGCGCCCTTGCAGAGCCGCACGCGCGACCCCTCGTAGGCCAGGTCACGGCAGTCGGCCTCGGTGCGATGCAGGTAGGCCTGGAGCACGGCCCCGGTCTCGGGGAAGTCCCGGCGCAGCTCGCGCAGGATGCCGAGCGTCGAGTCGGTGGTGGTGTGGTCCTCCATGTCCAGGGTGACCGTGGTGCCGGCGTTGCGCGCGGCGTGGCAGATCGTCTGCGCGTTGTCCAGCGCGATCTTCTCCCCCGAGTCCGGCAGTGCCTGCCCGATCGCGGACAGCTTGACCGACACCTCCGCGTTGCGCGCGAGGCCCTGGTCGGCCAGCCCGGCGAGCAGCTCGAGGTACGCCGCGACCGTGCCGTCGGCCTGCTCCCGGTCGAGGGTGTCCTCGCCGAGGAAGTCCAGGGTCACGTGCAGGCCCGATTCGATCAGGTCTCTGGTGGCGTCGACCGCTGACTCCGTCGACTCACCGGGGACGAAGCGGTTCACGATCCCGCTCCCCACCGGAATCGAGCTGACCAGGGTCTTGACCTTCTCGCTGCGCGCGAGCAACAGCAACGGCTGCCGAAGCACTCACTACCTCCTGACGTCTGCCCCCGTCACCCCTCTGTGAGCGCGGGCACCCACAGGCTACGCCGTACGACGGCGCAGCGTAGCCGACCCCAGCACGAGCGAGCCGATCGCGAACGCCGCGATGATGCCGAGATCGCCCCACACGGCGGGGTCCACACCGGCGAACGCGTCGGAGGTGGTCTCGGCGACGGCGTCCATGGCGTCGACGGCGTAGGACAGCGGCAGCAGGTCGGAGATCCCGCGCAGGACGGCGGGCAGGTCCTCCCGGGGCACGAACAGCCCACACAGCAGGATCTGGGGTACGACGACCGCCGGCATGAACTGCACCGCCTGGAACTCGGTGCGCGCGAATGCGGAGACGAAGAGGCCGAGCGTGGAGCCGAGCACGGCGTCGACGACCGCGACGACGGTGAGCATCCAGACCGGTCCGGCGACGTCGAGGTCGAGCAGGTAGACCGCGGTTCCCACCGCCAGGACGGACTGGAGCGCCGCGACCAGCCCGAACGCGACGGCGTACCCGCCGAGGAAGTCGATCTTGCCCGTCGGCATGGCGAGGAGCCGCTCCAGCGTGCCGGAGGAGCGCTCCCGCAGGGTGGTCACCGACGTCACGAGGAACATGATGAAGAACGGGAAGATCGCGAGAAGCGCAGGCGCGAAGCGGTCGAAGAAGATGCCGCCGGCCACGTTCTCGAACATCCACCACAGCAGCGACATGAGCAGGCACGGGACGAGCAGCAGCATCGCCATCGTGCGGTGGTCGCGGCGGAGCTGGGCGAGCACCCGCGCGGTGATGGCGAACATGATCCGGGGGCTCACCGCGGCACCTCGTTCTCCACCAGCGACAGGAAGGCGTGCTCGACCGAGGCCTCGCCGGTGGCCTCGAGGAGGGCGGCGGGGGTCTCGTCGGCGATGATCCTGCCGTCGCGCATCAGCAGCAGGCTGTCGCAGCGCTCGGCCTCGTCCATGACGTGGCTGGACACGAGCACGCCCACGCCTTCGTCGGCGAGCCGGTGGAACACGCCCCACAGGTCGCGGCGGAGCACCGGGTCGAGACCCACCGTCGGCTCGTCCAGCACGAGCACCGACGGCTCGCCGATCAGCGCCACCGCCAGCGAGACCCGCGACTGCTGGCCGCCCGAGAGCCGGCTCACGACGTGGTCGGTGTGCTCGTGCAGGTCGACGAGGCGGACACAGCGGTCCACCTCGTCCTTCGCCGCGCCGAGGACCCGCGCGAAGAACTGCAGGTTCTCCGCGACCGTGAGGTCGGCGTACACGCTCGGCGCCTGTGTCACGTAGCCGATGCGGTGCCGCAGCGGGGCGGCGCCCGCCGGCATGCCCAGCACGGTGACCGTGCCGCCGGCGACGATCTGGACGCCGACCACCGACCGCATCAGGGTCGTCTTGCCGCACCCGGACGGGCCGAGGAGGCCGGTCACCTGGCCGGGAGGCAGGTCGAAGGTCACGCCGCGCACGACGTCGACGCCGCCGCGGTTCACGGTCAGGTCGCGTACCTCGACCACCGGCGAGCCGGTCATGGCTTCACCCCGGGCACGGCAGTTGCATAGTTCAGGCGGGTGAAGGCAAGCGCCTCCATCAGGTCGAGCTCGCGCGCCTCCCGCGAGCCGGCCTTTCGGGTGTTGATCTCGATGACGACGCTCCCGTCGAACCCGTTGCCGGCGAGGTGCTCGAGCAGCTCGACGCACGGCTGGGTGCCGCGCCCGGGCACGAGGTGCTCGTCCTTGGCCGAACCGGTGCCGTCGGTCATGTGGATGTGCCGGAGCCGCTCCCCGAGCGCCTTGGCCATCTCGACCGGGTCCGACTTGGACGTGGCCGAGTGGGACAGGTCGATGGTGGTGTTCGCGTAGTCGTGCTCGGCGGGGTTCCACCCGGGCACGTAGACCTGCATCTGCCGCCGTGAGGCACGCCAGGGGTACATGTTCTCCACGGCGAAGTCGATGCCGGTACGCCGTTCGAGGTCCGCGATCCCCTCGATGAAGCTGCGGGCGTAGTCGCGCTGCCAGCGGAACGGCGGGTGCACGACGACGACGCCGGCGCCGACCGCGTGGGCCATCTCGGCGCTCTTCTCGAGCTTGCCCCAGGGCTCGGTCCCCCAGACCCGTTGCGTGATGAGCAGGCAGGGAGCGTGGACCGCGCAGATGGGAATCTCGTGATGTTCCGAGAGCTGCCGGACAGCGGCGATCTCCTGGCTGATCGGGTCGATGCCCACCATCACCTCGACGGCGTCGTACCCGAGCCGGGAGGCCAGCTCGAAGCCGCTCGCTGTCGACTCCGGGTAGACGGAGGCGGTCGAGAGCCCGACCACCACGTCGTTGGGCGCCTCGCCCGTCCGCTCCTCAGGAGCAGGTGCCACGTCGCTCACGCCCTCAGGGTATTAGCCGAGAATGCTGATCTGGTCGAGCCGTTCCAAGATCACGCCCTCGCGCAGCGCCCACGGGCAGATCTCCAGCTCGGAGAGGTCGAACAGGTCCATCACCGCGTCGGCGACGAGCGCGCCCGCGAGCAGCTGGTGGGACCGGTTGGCCGAGACCCCCGGGAGCTCGGCCTTCTTCTCCGGCGGCATGTCCACGAGCCTCGGGATCGTCTTCGACAGGACGTCTGCCGGCAGGATCCGGCGTACCAGCATGCCCTCCGACGAGGGGGCGGCCCCACAGACCCGGGCCAGGGAGCGGAACGTCTTCGAGGTCGCCACGGCGTGGTCCGGCCGGCCCCCACGGAGCACCGGACCCGCGTCCCTGGCGATGTCGGCGCGGATCTTCTTGCGCAGCTCGCGGACCGTGTCCTCGCTCGGGTGGTCCTCGCGCAGCCACTCGCGGGTGAGCCGCCCGGCGCCGAGGGGCAGCGATCGGGCGATGTGGGGCGCCTCGTCCGCGCCGGCCGCCATCTCGAGCGACCCTCCACCGATGTCGAAGACGGCCAGCCGCCCCGACGACCAGCCGAACCAGCGCCGGACGGCCAGGAAGGTCAGCCGGGCCTCGTCCTCGCCGGGCAGCACGCCGATCTCGACGCCGGTGCGCTCCTGCACCCGGCGCAGGACGTCGTCGGTGTTGACGGAGTCGCGCACCGCCGACGTGGCAAAGCCCAGGATCTCCTCGCAGCCCTTGTCCTCGGCCACCACGAGCGCCTCGGAGACGAAGCGGGTCAGCGCCTCGACGCCCTTGTCGGTGACCGCGCCCTGCTCGTCGAGGTGCTCGGCGAGCCGCAGCGGCTCCTTGTAGGAGTACGCCGGCATCGGCGCCGCGCCACCATGCGCGTCGACCACGAGCAGGTGGCCGGTGTTGGACCCGATGTCGAGCACGCCAAGCCTCATGGCGCACACGCTACTCGCCGCGTCGCGCGTCAGCCGTTGCGCCACCGACGTAAGGTGGCCAGGTGCCTGAGGTAGATCTGCTGTTCCCCCGCGCCTGGGTGGAGTTCCCCGACCCCGCCGACGACTCCCAGGTGTTCAGGTGCGACCTGACCTGGCTCACGTCGAACTGGATGTGCATCTTCGGCCAGGGCTGCAAGGGCATCTACGCCGACCGGCCGCTGGACGGCTGCTGCACGCTCGGCGCGCACTTCTCGGACAAGGACGACGAGAAGCGGGTCAAGAAGTTCGTCAAGCAGCTCGACCGGGAGCACTGGCAGTTCCACCCTGACAACCGACCTGGGGGTCACGTCAAGGACTGGATCGAGACCGACGAGGACGGCGACCGCAAGACCGCCGTGCACGAGGGCGCCTGCATCTTCCTCAACCGGCCCGGCTTCGAGGGCGGTGAGGGCTGCGCGCTGCACGGCCTCGCCCTTCGCAAGGACATGCACCCGCTCGAGACCAAGCCCGACGTGTGCTGGCAGCTGCCGATCCGTCGCACCTTCCGTGACGTGGAGCTGCCCGACGGCACGGCGTACACCGAGGTGTCGATCGGCGAGTACGACCGCCGCGGCTGGGGACCCGGCGGCCACGACCTCGACTGGTACTGCAGCGGCAACACCGAGGCGCACGTCGGCGCGACGCCCGTCTACATCTCGAACGCGCCGGAGCTCGTCGAGATGATGGGCCAGAAGGCGTACGACGAGCTCGTGCGCCACTGCGAGGCCCACGTCAGGTCACGCTCGGCCCTCGCGATCCACCCCGCGGACCCGCGCTGACCCCAGCCGACCTCGACTCGCGCCGAGGCTCCGTCAGACGGATGCCATCTGCCGGGTCACCTTCTGGGCGACGTTGTCCGGCATCGGCTCGTACCTGACGAACTTCCTCGTGAACGACGCCCCGCCGTGCGAGAACGAGCGCAGGTCGATCGCGTAGCGGCTGATCTCGATCTGCGGCACCTCCGCCCGCACCACCGTGCGGTCGTCTCCGAGAGGTTCGCTGCCGAGCACCCGCCCGCGGCGGCCGGACAGGTCGCTCATCACGGTGCCGACGAGCTCGTCGGGCACGAGCACCGCGATCTCGTCGACGGGCTCGAGCAGGGACACCTTCGCCCCCGCAGCCGCCTCGCGGAGCGCCAGCGCGCCCGAGGTCTGGAACGCCATGTCCGAGGAGTCGACGCTGTGCGCCTTCCCGTCGGTCAGCGTGACCCTGATGTCGACCAGGGGGTAGCCGGCGGCGACGCCCCTCTCCATCTGGGCGCGCACCCCCTTCTCGACGCTCGGGATGAACTGCCGCGGCACCGCGCCGCCCACGACCTTGTCCACGAACTCGAAACCCGCGCCCTCCGGCAGCGGCTCGACCTCGATGTCGCAGACGGCGTACTGCCCGTGTCCGCCGGACTGCTTGACGTGCCGGCCGTGGCCCTTCGACTTCGCGCCGAACGTCTCGCGCAGCGGCACCCGCAGCTCGATCTGGTCGACCATCGCGCCGTACCTGTTGCCCAGGCGGTCGAGCGCGACGTCGGCGTGCGCCTCCCCCATGCACCACAGCACGATCTGGTGCGTCTCGGCGTTGTGCTCGATGCGCAGCGTCGGGTCCTCGGCGCCGAGACGCTGGAGCCCCTGCGACAGCCGGTCCTCGTCCGCCTTGGCGCGCGCCTGGATCGCGACCGGCAGCAGCGGCTCCGGCATCGACCAGGGCTTGAGGACGAGCGGCTGGTCCTTCAGCGACAGGGTGTCGCCGGTCTCGGCCCTGGAGAGCCGTCCGATCGCGCAGATGTCACCGGCGACCACCTCGGGCGCAGGTCGCTGCTGCTTGCCGAGCGGGACCGAGAGCGCGCCGATCTTCTCGTCCTCGTCGTGGTCCTCGTGGCTGTTCTCGCCGCCGAAGAAGGAGCTGAAGTGACCCGAGACGTGCACGGTCATGTCCGGTTGGACGGTCCCGGAGAACACCCGCACCAGGCTGACGCGTCCGACGTACGGGTCCGAGGTCGTCTTCACCACCTCGGCCACCAGCGGCCCGTCGGGGTCGCAGCCGATCGCGGGACCGGGCTTCCCCTCCGGGGTGAAGACCTCGGGCATCGGGTGCTCGAGGGGCGAGGGGAACCCGGAGACGATCATGTCGAGCAGCTCGGTCGTGCCGACGCCGGTGCCCGAGCAGACAGGCAGCACCGGAAAGAAAGAACCCCGAGCGACAGCGCGCTCGAGGTCCTTGACCAGCAGGCCCCTGTCGATCTCCTCGCCGCCGACATAGCGCTCCATCAGGGTCTCGTCCTCGGACTCCTCGATCACCCCCTCGATGAGGGCGCCGCGCTGCTCCTCGTGAGCCGGGTCGTCGCCGGTCAGCAGACCCACCAGGGCGGCGTCGTCGGGCCCCTCGCGGAGGTACACGGGGAGCACCTTGTCCCCGAAGGCGGCCTGCGCGGAGGCGACGACCGCGTCGTAGTTGGCGCGCGCGTGGTCCAGCTTGGTCACCACCACCGCGCGCGGCATGCCGACCTCGGCGCATTCACGCCAGAGCTGTCGGGTCGGCTCGTCGACGCCCTCGTTGGCGGCGATCACGAACATCGCGCAGTCCGCGGCCCGCAGGCCCGCGCGCAGCTCACCGACGAAGTCGGCGTAGCCGGGGGTGTCGAGCAGGTTGATCTTCACGCCGCCGTACGTGAGGGGGGCGAGCGAGAGCCCTACGGACCGTTGCTGTCGCTGCTCGGCGTCGTCGAAGTCGCTGACGGTGGTGCCGTCGAGGATCGAACCCTGCCTGTTAAGCACACCGGCCGAGACAAGGAGCGCCTCGACCAGTGTTGTCTTCCCGGACCCTGCCGGGCCCACGAGAACGACGTTGCGGATCGCCTCGGGGCGACCCACGGTAGGGACGCCGTCGTTGCTGCCTTGGTTCGCTGCGGACTTGCCTGCCACCTCATGCCTCCTTGCGCGGGTCTCCCGTTCACCTTTCACCCGAAGTGCCGTTCGGCACAAGGGTTGAACGGCTCCGAACGGGCGTGCGGGCACCTCCCGGCGGCACGTGCGCGGCGGGTCCGGGCCCGACCCCGGTGTCCCCGAAACCCGACCCCAGTGTCAGAGCGCGGAGGATCAATGGCGAGAATGCTTGACATGCGACTCGACCATCTTTCGTACGCCGCGGGCCCGGACGGGCTGGCCAGTACTGCCCGACGGATCGGCGAGCTGCTCGGTGAGGAGTTCGTGGACGGCGGCATCCACCCACGCTTCGGGACGCGCAACGTCGTGCTGCCGCTGAGCGCGGGCACCTACCTCGAGGTCGTCGAGGTGCTCGACCACCCCGCCTCCGACAAGGCCCCGTTCGGCCAGGCCGTGCGCGCCAGATCCGAGCTCGGCGGCGGCTGGATGGGATGGGTCGTGGCCGTCGACGACATCTTGCCCGTCGAGGTGCGGCTCGGCCGTGACTCGGTCCAGGGCAACCGCCACCGGCCGGACGGCGTGGAGCTGCGCTGGCGCCAGATCGGCGTCAAGGGCCTGCAGTCGGACCCGCAGCTCCCGTTCTTCGTGCAGTGGGAGTCCCCGCGGGTGGAGCACCCCAGCCAGGGCGCCTCCGGCAAGCTGCACCTCGACTGCCTCGAGATCGCCGGCGACCCGCACCGGGTGAGCGAATGGCTCGGCGACTCGCTCGACCCCCTCGAGGACGTCAAGGTCGAGTGGGTGGCACCGCACGGCACACCGGGCATCGTGGCCGCGCAGTTCCAGACGGCCCATGGCGTCGTCCGCATCTGACCTACCCCGAGCCGAGCCCGACCGGCGCCGATCGGTGCCTGACCGTGGTCGGGCGACGCCGCTCGACGGCGCGGTCCCGAGCCCCAACATCTGGAACCACCCCGAGGTCTACGAGCTCGAGAACCGCAGCGTGGACCCCGCCGGCAACATCGAGTCGGCGATGCGCACGATCCACGACTGGTCCGGCCGCGACGTCCTCGACCTCGGCTGCGGCACCGGGTTCCATCTCCCCCGATGGGCGTACGACGGCCGCACGGTGACCGGTGTCGAGCCCCATCCCGACCTCGCCGCGATCGCCCGGAGGCGCACGTCGCGCCTCCCCCACGTCCGCGTCCTGCAGGGCACCGCCCAGCGAGTCCCGGTCCCCGACGCGAGCATCGACATGACCCAGGTCCGGTGGGCGTACTTCTTCGGGCCCGGGTGCGAGCCGGGGCTGCGCGAGCTGGACCGCGTCATGCGTCGCGGCGGCGTGGCGTTCGTGATCGACAACGACGCCACCCGGAGCACGTTCGGCGGCTGGTTCCGGCGCGAGCACCCACGGCTCGACCCCGGTGAGATCGAGCGCTTCTGGTCCGTCCGCGGCTGGACCCGCGAGCCGGTCGACATCGTGTGGCGGTTCGAGACGCGGAGCGACCTGGAGTCCGTCGTACGCATCGAGTTCACCGCGGAGACGGCCGAGCGGGTCCTCGCCGAGCACGAGGGCCTCGAGGTGGACTACGCCGTGAACCTGTGGTGGCGCCGCTACTGAAGGAGCCCGGGTCGGACGAGCCGACCCTAGGTGCTGTTGCGGATGGTGAGGGCCGGGGTGAGCAGGCGGCCGAAGTCCTCGATCGGCTTGTGCGACAGGCGTTGTCCGAGAAGCCCCACGATCTCCACCGCGACCTGCTCCAGCGGCTGGCGCACCGACGTCAGGCCGGGTGGGACGACCTGCGCGGCGATCGAGTCGTCGAACCCGACCACCGCGACGTCCGTCCCGGGCTTGAGCCCGGACTCGGCGAGGGTGTGCAGGACGCCCATGGCCACCGTGTCGCTGACACACACGAACGCGGTCGGGTTCTCGGACTCGAGCAGGGCGCGGGCGGCGCGGCGACCGAAGTCGAGCGTGTCGTCGCCCCGTGCGCTGAGCCTGCTGGTGGACAGGCCGTGCTTGTGCATGGTGTCGAGCCACCCGCTGCGACGGTCCTCCCCGATGAAGGAGGACCTCTGCCAGCCGATCCACGCGATCCGCTCGTGGCCACGGTCGACCAGGTGCTCGACCGCGAGGGACACCCCGGCCCTCCCGTCGACGTCGACCCACGGGTGGGGCGCGGCAGGCTCCTCCCAGGGCCGGCCGAAGGCGACGAAGGGAGCGCCCCGCTTCTCGAGCCATCCGGCCTGGGGGTTGCCGCGGTAGGTGTCGGTGATGACGAAGGCGTCCACCGCGGTCGACCTGAGGAGCACGTCGTAGCCCGTGACCGGGTCCTCCTCCGGGGCGGAGGAGAAGAGGAGGACGTGGTAGCCCGCATCCTTGGAGGACTCGACGAGCGAGTGCAGGAACCGGTCCATCAGCGCGTTGGCGGTGCCCTCGGCGGCCGGGTCGATCCTCAGGCCGATCAGCTGGGAGCTCCGCGTGCGCAGGCTGCGGGCGGCGCGGTTCGGCGAGTAGCCCAGCCTGTCGATCGTCCGCTGGACCCGCTGCAGGGTCTCCGGCCTCAGCAGGTGCGGGCTGTTGAGTGCGTTGGACACGGTCTGCCGAGACACCCCGGCCGCGTCGGCCACCGTGGCCAACGTGGGCGCGTTGCTGCTGCGTCTGGGCATCGTCGTTGTTCCTGAACCTTCTGGATCGTTCCAATCACTCACTGCCCGCATGATGTCCGCAGGCGGTCGCAGGCGTCAACCGCGCCACTGTGGCACGCAGTCGGCGATGTCGTCACCGGATTGTCGGAACCGTGCCATAACGTCACCGGCATGAGTGTGAAGTCGAGAAACCGCCCCGGGTCGTCGAGGTACCGCTGCGGCGAGTGCGGCTGGGAGACCGCCAAGTGGGTCGGCCGCTGTGGTGAGTGCCAGGCCTGGGGAAGCGTCACCGAGGCGGGCGCCCCCAAGGGCCGTACGACGGCCGGCCCGGTGACCGCACCGGCCGTGCCCATCGGGCAGGTGCCGGTCGAGGAGTCCCGCGCACGCACCACCGGCGTTCCCGAGCTCGACCGGGTGCTCGGAGGGGGCATCGTCCCCGGGGCTGCGGTGCTGCTGGCCGGCGAGCCCGGTGTCGGCAAGTCGACCCTCCTGCTCGAGGTGGCGGCCCAGGTGGCCCGGCAGGGCGCCCGGACCCTGTACGTCACCGGCGAGGAGTCGGCGTCACAGGTGCGTCTGCGGGCCGACCGCACCGGCGGCCTGCACGAGCAGCTCTTCCTGGCCGCCGAGACCGACCTCGGGGCGGTGCTCAGCCACATCGACGAGGTGAAGCCAGCGATGCTCGTCGTCGACTCGGTGCAGACGATCGGCGCCTCCGACGTCGACGGGGTCCCCGGCGGGGTCACGCAGGTGAAAGAGGTCGCCGCCGCGCTGGTCCAGGTCGCCAAGACCCGGAACATCGCCACGCTTCTGGTCGGCCACGTCACGAAGGACGGCTCCATCGCGGGGCCGCGGGTCCTCGAGCACCTCGTCGACGTGGTGCTCCACTTCGAGGGCGAGCGCAGCTCGAGGCTGCGGATGGTGCGGGCGATGAAGAACCGCTTCGGGCCCGTCGACGAGGTGGGCTGCTTCGACCTCTCCGGGGACGGCATCGTCGCGGTGACCGACCCCACCGGGCTCTTCGTCGCCCGGCACCACACGGCGGTCCCGGGCACGTGTGTCTCGGTCACGCTCGAGGGCCGGCGACCGATGCTGGCCGAGATCCAGGCTCTGGTGACGCCGTCGGCGGCCGAGCGCCCCCGGCGCACGACGTCCGGGGTGGACGGCGCACGGACGGCCATGACGGTGGCCGTGCTGGCGCAGCGAGCCAGGATCCGGCTGCACAACCACGACGTCTTCCTCTCCACCGTCGGCGGCGCCCGGGTCAGCGAGCCCGCGGGAGACCTCGCGTCGGCGATCGCGATCGCCTCGGCGTGGAAGGACCGCGAGGTGCCGACCGACGTGGTCGCGATCGGCGAGCTCGGCCTGGCCGGCGAGCTCCGCAGGGTCCGCGAGCTGCCACAGCGCCTGGCGGAGGCGGCGCGGCTCGGTTTCCGTTCCGCGATCGTCCCCAACGAGCCCGGCCGGGCCGGAGGATCGGTCTGGGAGGTCGACGGGATGAAGGTCGTCGGATGCCCGGACATCGACTCGGCGCTCCGCGTGCTCGACCTCGGGAAGGCGGACGCCACCCCGATGTTCCGGCCCGATCGCCACGCCCCGGAACGGCCGAGGCTGGGTCTGGCCTAGGTCCTGTCTGGAAGAGATGCGGCGGAAGCGGGCGCCGCGAACGGCGATGTTCAGGACGGGCATCCCATACACTGACCCCGGTATCGGTATCAGATCTGGAGAACAGCGTGGCAGCGAACGACCGCTCAGGCGAGAACCTCCGCCTGCGGACCACGCTGGCCAACATCGCCCCGGGAACGTCCTTGAGGGACGGGCTAGAGCGTATCCTCCGCGGGCGGACGGGCGCCCTGCTCGTGCTCGGCAACGACAAGACGGTCGAGGCGATCTCGACGGGCGGGTTCACCCTCGACGTCCCGTTCACCGCCACCGGACTGCGCGAGCTCGCCAAGATGGACGGCGCGATCATCCTCGACAAGGACGCCTCGAGGATCATCAACGCCGCCGTGCACCTGATGCCGGACCCCACGATCTACAGCGACGAGACCGGCACCCGGCACCGGACCGCCGACCGCGTGGCCCGGCAGACCGGCTTCCCGGTGATCTCGGTGTCCCAGTCGATGCAGATCATCGCCGTCTACGTCGGAGCGACCCGCTACGTCCTCGAGGACTCGGGCCAGATCCTTTCCCGCGCCAACCAGGCGCTGGCGACCCTCGAGCGGTACAAGCTCCGCCTCGACGAGGTCTCGAGCACCCTCTCGGCCCTCGAGATCGAGGACCTGGTCACCGTGCGCGACGTCGCCGTGGTCGCCCAGCGGCTCGAGATGGTCACCAGGATCGCCCGCGAGATCGAGGACTACGTGCTCGAGCTCGGCACCGACGGCCGCCTGCTGTCGCTCCAGCTCGACGAGCTGGTGACCGGCGTCGACATGGAGCGCGAGCTCGTCGTCCGCGACTACCTCCCCACCGGCCGGAGGTCGCGCAACCCCGAGGCCGTGCTGGCCCAGCTCGAAGGGCTCAGCTCGACGGACCTGGTGGACATCGCAGCGGTCGCGCGCGCGGTCGGCCTCGGCGCCAGCGAGCACCTCGACGGCGCGGTGACCCCGAGGGGCTACCGGCTCCTGGCGAAGGTGCCCCGGCTCCCCAGCGCGGTGGTGGAGCGCCTGGTCGAGCACTTCGGGAGCCTCCAGAAGCTGCTGTCGGCCGGGATCGACGACCTGCAGGCCGTGGAGGGCGTCGGCGAGCTGCGGGCCCGAAGCGTCCGTGAGGGCCTCTCCCGGCTCGCCGAGTCGAGCATCCTCGAGCGCTACGTGTAGGTGTGCTCGGCCGCCATGGCGGCACGGCGACGTCTCAGTCGTTCCCCTCGGAGCCGTCCGTGGCCTCGTCACGCTCCTGCTCCTCCGCGCGGTCGCGCCTCTGGTCGCTCCGACCGTGGGAACGCGCTTCCTTCTCCATCTCCGGCAGGATCACCGGGGTCGGCGTGATGGTGGGCCGAGGCGGCATGAGCAGCTCGAACTGCTGTTCGCCCGGATCGGCTCCCAGGGCCGCGGCGGTCGCGTGGTAGTAGCCCGGCTGCGCCCACAAGGTCGTTCGCGAGCACTCGTCGTCCGAGCGCTGCCCCGACCAGACGACCTCGACGGTGGTGGGGGTGTCCTTGCGCACGACGACCGACTGCCGCGGGATCGACGACGGGCAGTCCTGGGTGGACCAGATCCGGTCGCTTCCCGAGGTCAGCTTGACGACCACCGAGTCGGACGAGACCTCCCAGGTGCAGGCGGGCGACATCAGCGTGGTCAGCGTCAGGGTGATCGTCGTGTCGGTGCCCGCGATCGGGGTGTCCCCGACGGATGGCGTCACCTGCACGTCGCTGTCGGCGCACGGGCCGGTCGGCACCGCGAGCGGGGTGGGCGTATTCGTGGCCTGTCGCTTCCGGGCCTTGGCGGCCGCCGCCTCCGCGGCTGCCCCGGTCAGGACGGCGGACGGGTCCGTCGTACTCGTGGCCCCCGCGCCTCCGCCGGGTGAGCCTGCAGCGGCGGTGGTCTGCGCCGACGCGGCGTCGGTCGCGTCCGACCCACCGCCGAGGAGTCGGCCGATCCCGAGCACCAGGGCCATGGCGACGCTGAGCACCAGCAGGCGACGCACCCAGTACACGCGTCGCGGGAGGGGTCTCCTTCGTCTGCTCACCGAGGTCATGGGACGACGCTAGTCTTCGAACCCACCGGCTCGCGGTATGCCACACCGGGGAGCCGCGATTGCACTCCGTGTGGCTACCATCACGACACGATGTCCGACCTGCATGAGCGCGTCCTGAGCTGGTACGCCGACCACGCCCGCGTCCTGCCCTGGCGAGAGCCCACGGCGACCCCCTGGGCGGTGATGGTCAGCGAGTTCATGCTCCAGCAGACCCCGGTCGCGCGCGTCCTGCCGGTCTTCGAGCAATGGATGGAGCTGTGGCCGACACCGGCTGACCTGGCGTCCGCCGGCACCGGTGACGCCGTCCGGGCGTGGGGCCGCCTCGGCTACCCCCGGCGGGCGCTCAGGCTGCACCGGGCCGCGACGGTCATCGTCGCCGAGCACGGCGGACGGGTCCCTGACTCGCACGAGGCCCTGCGTGCCCTGCCCGGGGTCGGGGAGTACACCGCCGCCGCCATCGCCTCCTTCGCCTTCGGGCAGAGGCACGTCGTGCTCGACACGAATGTGCGCAGGGTGCTCGCCCGGGCCGTCGTCGGAGTCGAGCTCCCCGCGAGCTCGGTCACCAGCGCCGAGCGCGCCCTGGCCACCGACCTGCTGCCCGACGAGACGACCGCGGCCACCTGGGCGGTCGGCGTGATGGAGCTCGGTGCGCTCGTGTGCACGTCGGCGTCCCCGCGGTGCGAGACGTGTCCCCTGGCGGACCTCTGCGCATGGCGCTCGGCGGGATATCCGGCGTACGACGGCCCGCCCCGCCGGGGCCAGACGTACGCCGGCACGGACAGGCAGTGCCGTGGCCGGCTGCTCGGAGTGCTGCGGGACGCGCACGAACCGGTGCACCGGTCGAGGCTCGACGCCGTGTGGAGCGACGACGTGCAGCGCTCCCGCTGCCTGTACAGCCTGATCGAGGACGGCCTCGCCGTACGGCTGTCCGACGACGTCTACGCACTTCCCTGACCGAACCTGCACTTCCCACGACATGTACGCCGTGGGAGGTGCAGGTTCGTCTGCATACCTTGATGAAGCAGCGACGAGCGCAAAGAGAGCGCCCCCGGTTTCCCGAGGACGCTCTCCGACTTGACGCGGTGGTTACTCCGAGTCGCCGGTGGGGGCGATCTCGATGGGCGGCATGTCCGGAAGCTCGGACTTCTGGGTGCCGTCGAAGGTGAACTGCGCCTCGGTGCCTTCGCCCTCGACGTCGACCAGCACGATCTGGCCGGGGCCGACCTCGCCGTAGAGCATCTTCTCGGCGAGCACGTCCTCGATCTCGCGCTGCACCGTGCGGCGCAGCGGCCGGGCTCCGAGCACCGGGTCGAAGCCGCGCTTGGCGAGCAGCTCCTTGGCCGCGGAGGTCAGCTCGATCGACATGTCGCGGTCCTTGAGCCGGATCTCGACGGAGTTGATCATCATGTCGACCATGGCGATGATCTGCTCCTGCGACAGCGGCGGGAACACGATGATCTCGTCGACACGGTTGAGGAACTCGGGGCGGAAGTGCTGCTTGAGCTCCTCGGACACCTTGTTCTTCATCCGCTCGTAGGAGCCCGCCGCGTCGCCCGTCTGCTGGAAGCCGAGGTTGACGCCCTTGGAGATGTCGCGGGTTCCGAGGTTCGTGGTCATGATGATCACGGTGTTCTTGAAGTCCACGACCCGGCCCTGCGAGTCGGTGAGGCGGCCTTCCTCGAGGATCTGCAACAGCGAGTTGAAGATGTCGGGGTGAGCCTTCTCGACCTCGTCGAACAGGACGACCGAGAACGGCTTGCGGCGCACCTTCTCGGTGAGCTGGCCGCCCTCCTCGTAGCCGACGTAGCCCGGAGGCGAGCCGAACAGCCGCGAGACGGTGTGCTTCTCCGAGAACTCGGACATGTCGAGCTGGATCAGCGCGTCCTCGTCGCCGAACAGGAACTCCGCGAGCGTCTTGGACAGCCACGTCTTACCGACGCCGGACGGGCCGGCGAAGATGAACGAGCCACCGGGACGCTTCGGGTCCTTCAGACCGGCACGGGTACGGCGGATCGCCCGCGAGAGAGCCCTGACGGCCTCCTCCTGGCCGATGACCCGCTTGTGCAGCTCGTCCTCCATCTTGAGCAGCCGGGTCGACTCCTCCTCGGAGAGCTTCACGATCGGGATGCCGGTCGCCACGGCGAGCACCTCGGCGATCAGCTCCTCGTCGACCTCCGCGACGACATCCATGTCGCCGGCCTTCCACTGCTTCTCGCGCTCGCTCTTGGCGATGATGAGCTTCTTCTCCTCATCGCGCAGGGACGCGGCGAGCTCGAAGTCCTGGCTGTCGATGGCGCCTTCCTTGCGGCGGCGCACGTCGGAGATCTTGTCGTCGAACTCGCGCAGGTCCGGCGGCGCGGTCATGCGGCGGATCCGGAGCCGGGAGCCGGCCTCGTCGATCAGGTCGATCGCCTTGTCCGGCAGGAAGCGGTCGGACACGTAGCGGTCGGCAAGCGTGGCCGCTGCGACGAGGGCCTCGTCGGTGATCGTCACCCGGTGGTGGGCTTCGTACCGGTCGCGCAGGCCCTTGAGGATCTCGATCGTGTGCGCGATCGAGGGCTCCTGCACCTGGATGGGCTGGAACCGCCGCTCGAGCGCGGCATCCTTCTCGAGGTGCTTGCGGTACTCGTCGAGCGTGGTCGCGCCGATCGTCTGCAGCTCGCCTCGCGCCAGCATCGGCTTGAGGATGGAGGCGGCGTCGATCGCGCCCTCGGCGGCGCCGGCACCCACCAGGGTGTGGAGCTCGTCGATGAAGAGCACGATGTCGCCGCGGGTGCGAATCTCCTTGAGCACCTTCTTCAGGCGCTCCTCGAAGTCACCGCGGTAGCGGGAGCCCGCGACGAGGGCGCCGAGGTCCAGCGTGTAGATCTGCTTGTCCTTGAGCGTCTCGGGCACGTCGCCGCGGACGATCGCCTGCGACAGGCCCTCGACCACGGCGGTCTTCCCGACGCCTGGCTCTCCGATCAGCACCGGGTTGTTCTTGGTGCGGCGCGAGAGCACCTGCATCACGCGCTCGATCTCCTTCTCGCGCCCGATGACCGGGTCCAGCTTGCCCTCGCGGGCGGCCTGGGTCAGGTTCCGGCCGAACTGGTCCAGGACGAGCGACGAGGAGGGGGCGCCCTCGGTCGGCGCGCCGGCCGTCGCCGTCTCCTTGCCCTGGAAGCCCGAGAGCAGCTGGATGACCTGCTGGCGGACGCGGTTCAGGTCGGCGCCGAGCTTGACGAGGACCTGCGCGGCGACGCCCTCACCCTCGCGGATGAGACCGAGCAGGATGTGCTCGGTGCCGATGTAGTTGTGGCCGAGCTGAAGCGCCTCGCGCAGGGAGAGCTCGAGGACCTTCTTCGCGCGCGGCGTGAACGGGATGTGACCACTCGGGGCCTGCTGGCCCTGACCGATGATCTCCTCGACCTGTGCACGCACAGCCTCGAGCGAGATACCCAGGCTCTCGAGCGCCTTCGCAGCAACACCCTCACCCTCGTGGATGAGGCCCAACAGGATGTGCTCAGTGCCGATGTAGTTGTGGCTGAGCATCCTGGCCTCTTCTTGGGCCAGGACGACCACCCGCCGGGCTCGATCTGTAAATCGCTCGAACATGTCTATCCAACGCTCCTTGCAGTGCTCACCACCGATGGCTGGCGGGGCTTGTTCTGCACTCTAGTCCGCAGGTACGGGGATGTCTGTTCCCCGAATTGGGGGTTGTGAACCGTGTACGCGAGTTACAACTGCTCACCCAGCCTACGTGTTCCCAGACTGCCGGAGCCCAGGCTTCGCTGACAGCGAACGCCTAGTGAGCGGCCGCATATGCCTCGCGGACCTCGGCGGACACGCGCCCGCGCTCGGGAACGTCCCAACCGTTCTCGCGAGCCCACTGCCGGATCTCGGACGGCGACGGGCCACCGCTCGGACGCTGGCTCCTGCGGCGGCGACCGCCGACCTTGCGCCCGGCGTCGATGTACGGAGCCAGGGCCGCACGCAGCTCGGCTGCGTTCACCTGGGACAGGTCGATCTCGTACTCCGTGCCGTCGAGCCCGAAGCTGACCGTTTCGTCGGCTTCACTACCGTCCATGTCGTCGACGAGCACCACGTTGATCTTTTGCGCCATTTTTCCCTCCGCCTTTCCTGCTGCACCCTCGCTGTGTTCAACACCTCAGGCCATATTCCTGATTGCCGTGGAATGAAGATAGCGCGTTCAGGATTACCCGCCCTCGTTTACCGCGCCATTTTCGCAGGTGAAGATAACGGCCCTGATTCGGTCTCGCAATTCGAGCTTGCACAGATTTCCCCGACAAGGGACTTAACGGTCCCGACAGATGCCCGATTGCGCGGGAATCCGCACTCGTCGGGCCCCTCACGGGGCACCGCCCGCGCCGCCAGGTGGTCTATTCCGGTCGAAGCAGGGGAAAGAGGATCGTCTCCCGGATACCGACGCCGGTGAGCAGCATGATCAGCCGGTCGACGCCCATTCCCATGCCGCCTGCCGGCGGCATCCCGAACTCGAGAGCGCGCAGGAAATCCTCGTCGAGCTCCATTGCCTCCGGGTCGCCGGCGGCCGCGAGGAGCGACTGCTCCACCAGGCGCTCGCGCTGGATGACCGGGTCGTTGAGCTCGGAGTACGCCGGCGCCAGCTCGACGCCGTTGATGACCAGGTCCCACGCCTCGTTCAGGCCCGGGATGCTGCGGTGCGGCTTCGCGAGCGGCTTGACCGCGGCCGGGAAGTCCATGACGAAGGTGGGCTGGATCAGGGTGTGCTCGACGAGCTGCTCGAACAGCTCGAGCGCGATCTCGGCACCGGTCCAGTGCGGCTGCAGGGCGACGTCGTGCTTGTCGGCGTACCCCTTGAGCGTGGTCATGTCCGTCTCGGCGGTCACCTCCTCGCCCAGCGCCTCGGACACGAGGTCGAGCATCGGCGCCCGTCGCCACTCCCCCTCGAGGTCGATCTCCGACCCGTCCCGGGCGGGTACGACGGTGCGGCCGATCGCCCGCGCGGCGTCGAGCACCAGGTCCCGCGTCAGGTCGGCCATCGTGTTGTAGTCGCCGTAGGCCTCGTACGCCTCGAGCATGGAGAACTCGGCGGCGTGCGTGGAGTCGAGCCCCTCGTTGCGGAACGTGCGCCCGATCTCGTAGACCTTCTCGACTCCCCCGACCAGGGCCCGCTTGAGGTCGAGCTCGAGCGCGATCCGCAGGAGCATGTCCTGGTCGAGCGCGTTCAGGTGGGTTCGGAACGGCCGGGCCGCGGCTCCGCCGTTGGTCAGCTGGAGCGTCGGCGTCTCGACCTCGAGGAAGCCGCGCTGGTCCAGGGTCGACCGCAGTGACTTGAGCACCGCGGCCTTCGTGCGCACCATGTCCCGCGCCTCGGGTCGGACGATCAGGTCGACGTACCTCAGCCGGACCCGCGCCTCCTCGGAGAGCGGTTTGTACTCGTTCGGGAGGGGTCGCAGGGTCTTGGCGGCCATGGTCCAGCCGGTCGCCTGCACCGAGAGCTCCCCGCGCCGGCTGGTGACGACCTCGCCCTTGACCGCGAGGTGGTCGCCGATGTCGACGAGCGACTTGTACTCGGCGAGCGACTCCTCGCCGACGTCGGCGAGGGAGAGCATGACCTGGAGCTCGGTGCCGTTGCCCTCGCGCAAGCGGGCGAAGCAGAGCTTGCCGGTGTTGCGCTGGAAGATCACCCGTCCGGTGATCGCGACCTGCTCTCCGGTGCGGGTGTCCGGCTCCAGCCCGGCGTCGTCGTACTTCTCGCGGATCTCGGCCAGCGTGTGGGTCCGCTCGACGTTCAGCGGGTAGGCGCTCTGTCCCGACTCGATCAGCCGCGCGCGCTTCTCGCGGCGCACCCGCATCTGCTCGGGGAGGGAGTCCTCCTCGTCGGGCTGTGCAACGGGTGGATTCTGGTCGGTCATGGCACCCAAGGCTACGCGGTCACGCGGGTCGATTTCCCCCGGGTTTGTCCGCCGGACAGCCTCAGCCGTGGTTGCGCACGAAGACGAGCTCGAGCCCCACCAGGGTGAGCCACGGCTCGTGCTCGGTGAACGTCGCGCACTCCTCGACGACCAGCGGGGCGAGTCCGCCGGTGGCGATCACGTTGACCTCGTCGAGCGGGATCTTGAGCTCGGCGACCATGCGGTTCACGATTCCGTCCACCTGGCTGGCGAAACCGTACAGAATCCCCGACTGCAAGGCCTCGACGGTGTTCTTCGCAATCACCGTCCGGGGACGCAGCAATTCGACTTTTCGCAGCTGTGCCCCGCGCCGGCCGAGCGCTTCGAGGGAGATCTCGATACCCGGCGCAATTGCACCGCCGATGTATTCGCCCTTGGCGCTCACCACGTCGAAAGTCGTGGCCGTCCCGAAGTCCACGACGATCGACGGCCCTTCGAACAGTTTGGAGGCCGCCAGCGCATTGATGATCCGGTCCGACCCCACCTCGCGTGGGTTGTCCATGAGGATGGGGACGCCGGTCTTCACGCCCGGCTCGACCACCATGTGCGGTACGTCGCCGTAGTAGTTGCGCAGCATGTCCCGCCACTCGTGGAGCACCGAGGGCACCGTCGAGCAGACCGAGACCCCGCGGAGGGCGTCCAGGACGGTCGAGTCGGCGAGCAGGTTCTTGATCAGGACGGCCCACTCGTCGGCGGTACGCCGCTCGTCCGTGGCGACCCGCCAGTGGTCCGAGACCACACCGTCCTGGACCAGACCAACGGTGGTGTGGCTGTTGCCGATGTCGGCGCAGAGGAGCATCAGGGCTCCTGCTGGCTCGACGCGGGGCGCAGGTCCATCGCGATGTCGAGGACGGGCGCCGAGTGGGTCAGCGCGCCGACCGCGAGGAAGTCCACCCCTGTGGCGGCGACCTCGCGGGCCCGGTCGAGGGTGAGGCCGCCGGACGCCTCGAGCGTCGCGCGCCCGGCCGTGATCGAGACCGCCTCACGCATGGTCTCGGTGCTCATGTTGTCCAGCAGGACCTGGTCCGCACCGGCCTCCAGCAGCTCACGGAGCTGGTCGAGCGTGGTGACCTCGACCTGGACCGGTATGGACGGGTAGCGGGCCCGCACCGCTTCGTAGGCCTGCACGACCCCGCCGGCGGCGAGCACGTGGTTGTCCTTGACCAGGGCCTGGTCGGAGAGGGTGGCGCGGTGGTTGGTGCCGCCTCCGCAGCGGACGGCGTACTTCTCCAGCGCCCGGAAGTGCGGAAGGGTCTTGCGGGTGTCGCGGACCCTCGCGCCGGTGCCGGCCAGGGCTCGAACCCAGGCGGCGGTCGCCGTGGCCACGCCGGAGAGGTGGCACGCGTAGTTGAGCGCGGTCCGCTCGGCGGTGAGGAGCAGTGCGACGGGTCCACGAGCGCTCAGCAGCACGTCACCCCGCGAGACGATGTCGCCGTCCTTCGCGGTCCGGGTGAGCTCCAGCCCGTCGCCGACGACGTAGCGGAACACCAGCTCCGCGACGGGCATCCCGGCGACCACTCCGTCCCCGCGCGCGACGAGGTCGGCCCAGGCGGTCGCGGACGCCGGGATCGTGGACTCGCTGGTGACGTCCTCGCCGGGGAGGTCCTCGTCGAGGGCCGCGGCCACGTGCTCGTAGACGGCACGGGGGTCCAGGCCGGCCTCACGCAGCCCGGCGACCAGCTCCTCCGGAAGGGAGGAGTACGGGGTGCGGGCGGTGCGCGTCATGAGCGTGGTCCTGTCTTCGAGCCCTCGGTGTCGCCGCCCCGGCTGGGGGTGTACCGCAAGCGTAGGGTCCCGCCGGCGGCCATCGTCGTGTCGACATGACCCGCCCACCGCGTGTCGTCGCGGTCCGGGAAGTCCTCTCGCCAGTGCGAGCCGCGCGTCTCCTCGCGCATCCGGGCAGCCTCGACGAGCGCGGCGCTCACCGTGACGAGGTTCGTGGTCTCCCACTCCGGCGTGCCCGGCTCGCCGGCAGGCTTCTCGGCGATCGCCTCCAGCTCCCGCGCACCCTCGGCGAGCCCCTCCGCGGACCGGAGTACGCCGGCCCGCTCGGTCATCGTCTCCTGGATCCGGGCCCGCTCCGACTCGGCGACGAGGCCCTCGACCCGCGTGTCGACCGCCGGCTGCTGCCTCGGCGGAAGGCCGCCGTCGGCGAGTCGCGCGGCGATCCGCCTCGAGAACACCAGGCCCTCGAGCAGGGAGTTCGAGGCGAGCCGGTTCGCGCCGTGCACACCGGAGCAGGCCACCTCGCCGCACGCGAACAGGCCGGGCAGCGACGACTGGCCGTCGAGGTCGGTGGCCACCCCTCCGGACGCGTAGTGGCAGGCCGGAGCGACCGGGATCAGGTCCGTGACCGGGTCCACCCCGTGGCTGCGGCAGACCGCCAGGATCGTCGGGAACCGGCGTGCCCACTTCTCCTCGCCGAAGTGTCGCGCGTCGAGCCAGACGTGCGGCCTGCCTGTCTCCCGCATCCGCCGCATGACCGCCTTGGCGACCACGTCGCGTGGCGCGAGGTCGGCGAGGTCGTGCTGGCCCTGCATGAAGCGCACCCCGTCGTCGTCGACCAGGAACGCCCCTTCGCCGCGGACCGCCTCGGAGATCAGCGGCTGCTGGCCCGTGGACCCGTGTCCCAGCCACATCACCGTCGGGTGGAACTGCACGAACTCCATGTCGCGGAGCGCCGCGCCCGCCCGAAGCGCGAGGGCCATCCCGTCGCCCGTCGCGACGGAGGGGTTGGTGGTGGCGGAGAAGACCTGTCCCAGCCCGCCGCTGGCGAGTACGACGGCCCGGCAGTGGACCGCTCCGACGCCGTAGGGCTGCCCCTCGCCCATGACGTGCAGGGTCACCCCGGCGACGCCACCGGCCACGCCGGGGATCAGGTCGAGCGCGAGGGCGTGCTCGGTCACCGCGATGTCGGGGGCCGCCTGCACCGCCGCCTCGAGCGCGCGCTGGATCTCCGCGCCGGTGGCGTCACCGCCGGCGTGCGCGATCCGGTCGCGCAGGTGGCCTCCCTCGCGGGTCAGCGAGAGCTCGCCGGCCGCGGTGTGGTCGAACCGGGTGCCGAGCGCGATCAGGTCCCGGACCGCGTCGGGACCCTCCGTGACGAGGGTGCGGACGGCCGCCTCGTCGCACACCCCGGCCCCGGCGACGAGGGTGTCCTGCAGGTGGTGCTCCGGGGTGTCCTCGGGTCCCAGGGCGGCCGCGATGCCGCCCTGTGCCCAGCGGGTGGAGCCGGTCGAGAGAAGGTCCTTGGTCACCACCATCACCGAGCCGACCGTGCGTGCCCGGAGCGCGGTGGTCAGCCCCGCGATCCCGGAGCCGATGACGACCACGTCGGCGTACTCAGCCCAACCGGAGGGCGGCGCGGCGAGGCGCTCGGGAAGCGGGGACACAGACCGGACGTTACCCGGCCGCCGGGGAGATGAGGTCGCCACGCACGAGACCGGTTCCCGGGAGTGCCTCCGCGGGGTCCGAGCCGGTCCCGATCACCTTGTTGTCGGCGTCGACGAACACCACGCTCGGCTCGAAGGCGCGGGCCTCGGCGGTCTCCATCTGGCCGTAGCCGATCAGGATGACGAGGTCACCGGGCTGCACCAGCCGGGCGGCCGCACCGTTGATGCCGATGACGCCGGATCCGCGCTCGCCGGCGATCGTGTAGGTCTCGAGCCGGGCCCCGTTGGTGATGTCCACGATGTGCACCAGCTCGCCGGGCAGCAGGTCCGCCGCGTCCAGCAGGTCCTCGTCGACCGTCACCGAGCCGACGTAGTGCAGGTCGGCCTGCGTCACCGTGGCGCGGTGGATCTTGCTCTTCATCATCGTTCGCAACATGCGTTGTCCCTGCTCAGTCCTGTTTGCTGCCCAACACCAAGGCGGTGTTGTCGATCAACCTCGTGGTCCCGACCCGGGCCGCGACGAGCACCCGGGCCTCACCCTGCGCCGGCGCCGTGCCCAGCTCGGGCGAGGTCAGCGCCACGTAGTCCGGCTCCACGCCGTCCGCGTCCGCGAGCACGCCGCGGGCCGCCTCCAGAGTCTTCTCGGGACCGTCTGGCGCGGCCTCGGCCGCCGCCGACAACGCCCGCGACAGGGCGAGGGCCTGGCGTCGCTGCCCCTCGTCGAGGTACCGGTTGCGCGAGGACAGGGCCAGCCCGTCCGCCTCCCGGACGGTCTCGCCGCCGACGACCTCGACCTCCATGCACAGGTCCTCGACCATCCGCCGGATCAGCACGAGCTGCTGGTAGTCCTTCTGCCCGAAGACGGCGAGGTCCGGCCGTACCAGCCCGAACAGCTTCGCGACCACGGTGAGGACACCGCGGAAGTGGGTGGGCCGGCTCTCCCCTTCCAGGATCCGGGCGAGCGGGCCGGGCTCGACGGTGACCTGAGGCTCACCGCCCGGGTAGACCTCGTCGACGGACGGTGCGAACACGATGTCCACACCCTCGGCGGCGCAGACGTCGAGGTCGGCGTCGAGGGTGCGCGGGTAGCGGGAGAGGTCCTCGTTCTGCCCGAACTGCAGCGGGTTGACGAAGATCGAGACCACCACCGCGTCGAGCGGCTCGGCCTGCGCCGCCGCTTCCCGGATGAGTGCGGCGTGGCCCGCGTGAAGCGCTCCCATGGTGGGCACGAGGGCGACCTGCCCACCGGCGGCACGGGTCCGGGCCAGCACGCCGGCGAGCGCGGACCGGGTCTCGACCACGAGCGGGCGTCGCACCGCGCTCGGGGACCCCGAGGACACGGTCGTCACACCGTGGCCCGTCGGTGCTCGGCGAGGGCGTCGTCGAGGACGCCCACGAGCTTCGTGGCGCGGATCGGGAGGAGCCGACCGTCGTCGACGGCGCGCTTCGCGGTCGCCCGGGCCATCTCGACGTACGACTCCAGCGTGGCCGGGGAGCTCGCGGCGATGTCGGCGAGGTGGGCACGGACGGTGTTCACGTCGCCGCGGACGATCGGCCCGGTGAGCGCGGCGTCGCCGTAGCTGAGGGCGTTGTCGAGGGCCGCGGCGAGCAGCGGCCGCAGGGTCGAGGCGGGGTCGTCCGCACCGGAGGCCCGCAACAGGTCCATCGCCTGGGCGACGAGGGTGACCAGGTGGTTCGCGCCGTGGGCGAGGCCGGCGTGGTAGAGCGTCCGCCGGTCCTCGGGGACCCACACCGGGCGCCCACCGAGGTCGGCCACGAGCCCCTCGGCGACCGCTTTCGTCTCTGGCGTCGCGGTCACCCCGAAGACACACCCGGCCAGCCGGGCGAGGTCGACGTCGGTGCCGGTGAACGTCATCGCCGGGTGCATGGCGAGCACCTGCGCGCCACGCTCGGCGGCGGGCTCGAGGACGGCGAGGCCGTGACGGCCGGAGGTGTGGGCGACGACCTGGTCGCGGTGGATGGCGCGGCTGGCGCTGAGCATGTTCACGACGTTGTCGAGCATGTCGTCGGGAACGGTCAGGAGCAGGAGGTCGCAGGCGCGGGCGACAGCCGTCGGCTTGTCGACGTGGACGCCTGGGAGGAGGGTCTCGATGCGAGTGCGGGAGGCCGGTGACTCACCGGCCACCGCCACGATCTCGTGGCCTGCGGCCTGGAGGGCCGCCGCGAGGACGGCGCCGACGCGACCGGCGCCCACAACCCCGATTCGGGTCATCGAACTCATCGCCTTTCGTTCCAGTCCCGTGGATGGGTACCGGACGTGTGCTGGGCTCGTGCAAGACGAGGGTACGCCCGCGCGACTCAGCAGGAAACCCATCGTGACGGTGGGGTGGATCACAGGCAAAGCGGACATCGTGGCGCGCGTAGCCTGTCGCCATGACCAGCACGACGTCCCTCGGCATGCCCGCCATGCCGCCACCGACGACCGCACCACCCTGGAAGAACGCCTGGGATGCCGGCCTGTACGGCCCTGACGGGTTCTTTCGGCGAGAGTCCCCGGCCGCCCACTTCCGGACGTCCGTGCACACCTCCCCCCTCTTCGCCGAGGCCGTCGTCGAGCTTGCCCACCGCTCCGGGCTGGACACCGTGGTCGACATCGGCGCCGGGCGCGGCGAGCTGCTCGCCCAGGTGCACGACCTCGACCCGGCGCTGACCCTCCTCGGCGTGGAGGTGGCCGCCCGTCCCGACGACCTGCCGCCCGCCGTCGCGTGGACGTCGGCGCTGCCCGCCTCCGTCGACGGCCTCGTGGTCGCCAACGAGTGGCTCGACAACATCCCCTGCCATGTCGTCGAGATGGGTGACGACGGCGTCGTACGCGTGGTGCACGTCGACCCCGGCACGGGTGAGGAGTCGCTCGGTGCACGCCTCACCGACACCTCGGTCCCGCAGAGCCTGGCCGCCTGGTGCTCGCGGTGGTGGCCGCTCGACCCGGCCGAGCCCGGGGTGCGGGCGGAGGTCGGCACGACCCGGGACGCAGCCTGGTCCGACGTCGTACGACGGGTCACGCGCGGTCTCGCGATCGCGGTGGACTACGGCCACACGGCCGAGGACCGCCCGCCGTTCGGGTCGCTTCGTTCCTACCTCGACGGACGTCAGGCGGAGGTGCTGCCCGACGGGTCACGAGACGTCACCGCCGACGTGGCCGTGGACTCGGTCGCCGCGACGTCGGACGGGAGGCTGATGACCCAGCGGGAGGCGCTGCACCGGCTCGGCGTCTCCGGAGACCGTCCCGACCTCGAGCTGGCGACCAGCGACCCGGCGGGCTACGTCGCCGCCCTGGCGCGTGCCACCGAGGCTGCCGAGCTGACCGCGGAAGGCGGCCTCGGCGACTTCTACTGGATCGTGTCCGCCTCGGGGGGCGTCGAGCCGCCGCTGTCCTGAGAAGTCGGCTGCCGGGGAGGGAGGCTCCTCTCCCGGTCGAGGGCTGCGCGTGCCTCACGGCTCACCACGACCTCCTGCTCGAGCAGCCGCCGCACCTCGGAGGAGGACCTGTGCCTGGCGCGGACGTTCACCCGCCCGGGCGGGCTGTCCACGTGCAGGTCCGCCAGCCCGAGGGCACGCTGCAACGGCCCCTGCGAGACGCGCAGCGACTGCACCCGCGCATGCGGGACGACATGGGTCCTGCGGGTGAACCAGCCCTCGCGGGTGACGACGAACGCCGCGTCCGTCCCCAGGTGCCTGAACCGCCACCCCACCGGGTCCAGCCAGCGTGAGCTCCTCGGCGGGCCGGACAACGCGACCTGGTCGGGGTCCGCACCGTCGAGCATGTGGCGGGCGAGCTGGAGCACCAGTCCCCGGTCCCCGACCGGCATCACGATCGACGGTGAGCGACGTTCGTCGTCGCCGGACGCGTACCCGGCGATCGAGACGTCGAGCCGGGCCCAGCCGAAGTGACGCCACAGGAGCGGCTCGGACACCACCACACCCTGGAGCCGCGGCAGGGAGATGGTCTGCGAGGTCAGCTCGAACATGCCCCGCCGCACCTGCATGCCGGCAGCGGTCTGGGACACCGTGAAGTTGTAGTAACCGGTGAGCCGCCTGAACCCGACCAGCACGAAACCGCCGAGCACGGGCACCACCGTGGCCAGCCCGGCCCACTGCCCCGTCAGCAGGAAGCCGGCGCCGAAGACCGCGGCCGCAATCAGGAACGCGAACGTCTCACCCGAGAGCAGGATGCTGAGGACGAGCACCTGGAGGTCCACCCGCGCCAGCAGCCTGTCCGGCTCAGGCGGCGTTGTCGGTCGCACCATCGTGGGCTGCGCGGGGCCTGTTCCCGGACCCGTCGCCGCCCGCGACCTCTCGGCCCGGACCGCGTCCCGCCGGGCGAGCAGCATGTCCTTGAGCTCCCGGGCCTCACCGAGACTCATGAACGCGAGCGATCCCTCGCGCGCGCTGCCACCGGCCACGTCCATGCGCAGCTCGGCGAGGCCGAACAGACGGGCCACGAAGGGCTGCACGATGTCGATGCCCTGCAGCCGGTCGACCCTGATCCTGCGCGACTGCCGACTGATGACGCCGGTGTCCACGCGCAGCTCGTCCCCCTCGATGCGGTACTTCGTGCGTAGCCAGGACGCCGTCCCGTAGATCCCGCCGCCGATGAGCAGGGTGAGGAGGATCCAGCCCAGAGGACCGAGGTCGCCGCGGAGCAGGTCGTCCCACGACGTCGCCACCATGGCGACGACGACGATGAAGCTGCGGACCAGTGGGGTCAGCGGCGACAGCCGCCGGTAGGGCCTGTCGTCCACGGCCGGCGCGGCGCCGTTCTTCACCGCTCTCGGTTCATGCTCCCGTTCCACAGCCCCGTCTCACAGCCCCGCTGCCTGGGCCTCGCCGAGCGAGGTGAGCCGGTCGCGCAGCCGCGCCGCCTCGTCCTTGGGGAGACCCGGGATCCTCGCGCTTGTCCTGGGGCTCGCCGTGTGCAGGTGCACGCTTGCGATGCCGTACAGCTGCTCGACCGGGCCGGAGGTGATGTCGACGAACTGCATCCGTCCGTACGGCACCGCGACGAGCTCCTTGAACAGGGCGCCGTGGCGGATGTAGAGATCCTCGTCGCGCTCGGCGTACCCCCAGTACCTGGCGTTGCGGTCGACGACGAACCAGCCGAGTGCGAACAGCACGACCAGAGCCGCCGCCAGGAGCAGCAGCCACCACGTCCACGACGTGAACAGGGCATAGACCAGGACGGCCACGAGCCCGGCGCCGACCAGGCAGGCCAGCAGGGTGCGGCGCATCCGGCACAGCTGCGGCGACACGGGCTGCCAGGCGGTGCCCGGTGGTGCGAAGAGATCGTCCATCGTGTGTCCAGGCTATCTGCGTCCCTGTTGCCGCCCTCGCGATTACGGACAACAACCGCCTCGCCAGCCGGGTCCCGAGTTAGCGTCACGAGGTGCCGACACACCCCGACCTTCCTGCCGGCAGGTATCTCACGTGCACCGTCGACGTCCACCCGGACCAGGGTGGGGAGCGACGTGCTCTGTTGATGCGTAACCGCATCCTCGCCCAGGAGGCAGGGGTAAACCCCTCGGTGCTCACGTTCGGCTCGACACCCGACGGCGCCGAGCTGCGCCTGCGCCTGCTGGAACGAGGGCTGCTCACGCCTGAGATCTCGCTGCTCAACATCTTCGAGCACTACCGCGAGCGGGACTGGCTGGACCCCCAAGGGACCGGGCAGGGCCTCGATGACCTGCAGGCGCACCTGCAGCAGGTGCAGACCCGCCCGGACGGCTCGCCGTGGCGGACCACCTACCGGTTGCCGGCCACCGGGGCACTCGTCCACGACTACCTCCGGCCGGACGGCACGCCGTACCTCCGCATCCCGCAGTTCAGTTTCGGCAACCCGACCAGCTGGCCCACGGCGATCAAGGCCGTCTCCAAGGACGGCGAGGTGGTCGAGGTGTTCAAGTCGCTCGGCCAGTGGTTCCGCGGGTGGGTCAGGGAGCTGACCCAGGACGACGAGCAGGCGTTCGTGTTCATGGACTCCCGGTACGTCGTCCCGCACCTGGTGCCGATCCGCGCACCGCACATCTACCTCGTCTACGTGCTGCACAACCTGCACCTCGGTGGCGGCCTGGGCCGGCGGTGGGACTCCGAGACCAGCGAGATCTACGAGCGGCTGCTCGACAGGATCCCGGGCATGGATGCCATGGTCACCTTGACCGAGCGCCAGCGCAGCGACATCGCCCAGCGCCGTGGCGAGACCGACAACCTGTTCGTCGTACCGAACCCGGTCGAGATGCCGGACGCGACGGAGCAGGTGGAACGCGACCCCGGGCTGGCCACGGTGGTCGCCCGCCTCGAACCGCAGAAGCGGTTGCAGCACGCGATCTCGGCGTTCGCCGAGGTGGTGGAGAAGGTCCCCGGTGCTCGCCTCGACATCTACGGGGCCGGCAGCCGGCGGGACTCCCTGCAGGAGCAGATCCGGCGCCGCGGCCTGTCCTCGTCGGTCACCCTGCGCGGGCACGACCCGCAGGCTCGCGAGGCGCTCTCCCGGTCCAGCGCGTTCCTGATGACGAGCATGTTCGAGGGCTACCCTCTGGCCACCCTCGAGAGCCTCAGCCATGGCTGTCCCGTGGTCAGCTACGACGTCAAGTACGGCCCCTCGGAGCAGATCACCGACGGCGTCGACGGCTTCCTGGTGTCCGCCGGCGACATCTCCGCGATGGCGGATCGGGTGGTGCAGCTGCTCAGCTCACCCGACCTGGTGCAGCGCATGAGCCGGGCCGCGGTGGCCAAGGCCGAGCAGCACGGCAACGAGCGCTTCCTCGCCGACTGGTCCACCGTCCTGCGCACGGCGGTCGAGCAGAAGGCGGCCCGGGTGCGGCTCACGGACGCACACCTGGACGTCACGACCGTGGAGGTCCAGAGGTCCGGGATGCTCGAAGGGCTCGCCCGGGCGGGCGGCAGCCCTGCCCTGGGCAGGTTCCGACCCTCCTCCGTGCTCGTGCTCGAGGCGACCCTCCGGGTCAAGGCCCGGGGACCACACCGGGACCTCGACGACGCGCGTGTCGAGGTCGCGGCAGTCCAGCGAGGGTCCGGCGCCGTCGTCGAGCTTCCGGTCGAGTGGCGACGGGACGGCAACCAGCTGCATCTGACCAGCCGGGCCCCCCTCGCGGACCTCATGGGCCCGTCGGACCCGGCCGGCTCCTCGGACGCCGGGGAGACCGCACGGCTGAGGGTACGGCTCACGTGGCGCAACGCGGCCTGGCAGACCTTCGTCGAGCGTCCTCCGAGCACCACCGGCGGGCTCGAGGTGGCCTACGACGCCGGCGTGCTGACCATCAGCCGGCCACCGAGTGCCGGCGCCCCGGCTCACCCGCCTGGGTGACGGCAGTCGCGTCCGCCGGCGTCTGAGCCTCCGCGACCGCACAGGAGCGTCGTGCGAGGATGGCGAGGTGACCGAACAACGCATCGTGGGTGTGGGTGCCGGCGCGGCGGGCTTCGCCGGCCACGAGCGCGGCGGCGGCCCCGGGATGCCGACCCAGGACATGGTCCTCAACATCGGTCCCCAGCACCCGGCCACGCACGGCGTGCTCCGCCTGCGGCTGACCCTCGACGGCGAGCGGATCGTCGAGTGCGAGCCGATCGTCGGCTACATGCACCGCGGGGTCGAGAAGCTCTTCGAGGTGCGCGACTACCGCCAGATCATCGTGCTCGCCAACCGTCACGACTGGCTCTCGGCGTTCTCGTCCGAGCTCGGGGTCGTCCTCGCGGTCGAGCGGATGCTCGGCATGGAGGTTCCGGTGCGCGCCGTGTGGGCCCGCACCCTGCTGGCCGAGCTCAACCGGGTGCTCAACCACCTGATGTTCATGGGGTCCTACCCGATCGAGCTCGGGGCGATCACCCCGATGTTCTACGCGTTCCGCGAGCGGGAGACCATCCAGCAGGTGATGGAGGAGCTCTCGGGCGGACGCATGCACTACATGTTCAACCGGGTCGGCGGGCTCAAGGAGGACATGCCCGCCGGGTGGCTCGACCGCTGCGGGCGCGCGGTCGCGGCGGTCCGGTCCCGCGTGCCGCAGATCGAGGACCTCATCTTCGGCAACGAGATCTTCCAGGCCCGCACCCAGAACGTGGGCGTCCTCTCCCGCGAGCTGATCGACGCGTACGGCGTCTCCGGCCCGATCGCCCGCGCGTCGGGGGTCGACTTCGACCTACGCCGCGACGAGCCCTACCTGGCCTACGACGAGCTGCTGTCCGACGGGGTGATGCAGGTCGTCACCCGCGCCGAGGGCGACTGCTACGACCGCTTCGGCCTGCTGCTGGACCAGGTGCAGGTGTCGCTCGACCTCGCTGAGGCCTGCATCGAGCGGCTCCGGTCGCTCGAGCGCGGGCCCGTCAACGTCCGGCTGCCGAAGATCCTCAAGGCGCCGGAGGGCTCGACGTACGCCTGGACCGAGAACCCGCTCGGCATCAACGGCTACTACCTGGTCTCCCGCGGGGACAAGACGCCGTGGCGGATGAAGCTGCGCAGCGCGTCGTTCAACAACATCGCCGTGCTCCCCGAGGTGCTGCAGGGCTGCGTGGTCGCCGACATGGTGGCCATCCTCGGCTCGATGTTCTTCGTCGTGGGCGACATCGACAAGTAGCAAGCGGCCAGGGGGAATTGGGATGTGGCGATGGTGGGCACTCGTGGGCCTGGTGGGCCTCGGCCTGCTCGTGGCCGCTGTCATCCCATTCGGGTCTTCGGGCGTCCGCGACGTGGCCGCGCAGTTTCAGGCGCCTCCGGACGCCACGACAAGGGAGCAGCTGACCTCTCCCCGGCGTCTCGTCTGCCTGGGCGCAGACCCCTGCCCTAGCCTCTTCCACAGCTGGACCGTCCCACGCCGGCTCGACCCGTCCGAGTTCGCAGGCCTGGTGTCGGCAGCCGGCTGGACGCTCCCGGTCGAGGGTGACTGCAGCCCGAGGCCGAACAGCTTCGGCCTTGTCGGCTTGTGCAGCGCCGTCGGCGAGGTGGACGGCTACGCCGTCACGGTGACCCAGCTCGGTGAGAGCGACACGGAGTCGACGGTCCTCACGTTGTCCGTGAAACCGCCCCGCTGAGCAGCAGACGAGCCGGGTCGACGGAGTCAGCCCTGGACCGTCTCGCCGCCGTCGCCGCGGCCGCGCAGCATCGCGTCGATGATCCGCTCGGAGGCGTGCCCGTCGTCGAGCGGGGCGTACTCCGCGCGGAACCTCTCCCGGACCGCGCCGTACTCGTCCGGCCCGTTCAGTCCGTCGATGACCTCCTGGGTCGTGACGTAGACCGGCCCGGGCACCGTCGAGTGGTAGTCGAGGTAGAACCCCCGGTTGACGTCGCGGTAGTGCTCGAGGTCGGGAGCCAGGAAGTACATCGGCTTGTCCGTGAGGACGAAGTCGAAGAACACCGAGGAGTAGTCGGTGACCAGCGCGTCGGCCGCCAGGTAGAGGTGCGAGATGTCCGGATAGCGCGTGACGTCCTGGATCCTCGGGTCGGCGCCACCCGCGTCCGCGGCCTTCATCGAGTTGTAGTGGCCACGCACCAGGACGTACGTGCCGGGCACCTGGGCCACGACCTCGTTCGTCTCGAGGTGGATGACCTTGTCCCACGCCGCTCCGGTCCGCTGGTTGTCCCGCCAGGTCGGCGCGTAGAGGACGACCCTCGCGTCCTCCGGGATGCCGAGCTGCTTCCGGGTGCGTCGTCGGACGGTCTCGGCGTCGGCCGAGCACAGGATGTCGTTGCGCGGGTAGCCCAGCTCGAGGACCTCGCCGTCGTACAGGAACGCGCCCCGCAGCGCCTGCGTGCAGAACGGGCTCTGGCTGACCAGGAAGTCCCAGCTGCGCTGTGATACCAGCAGCTGACGGCGGTGGTGCCAGTTGGGGAAGTCCTGGTCCTTGCGGTCGTGGGCGATCCGCTTCAACGGGCTGCCGTGCCACGTGTGCAGGAACACCTGCCCGGGCCGCTTCTGGAAGAAGGGGGGCAGCGGCGCGTTGGTGACGAAGTAGCGAGCCCTGCCCAGGAGCTCGAACCATTCCGCGGACCCCCGGACCACGGCGCGGGCACCGGCCGGCACCGCCACGGAGCGGTCCACGACGGCGAACACGAGGTCCAGGCCGGTGTCGCGTCGGGCGAGCTCCTCGCACAGCGGCCCCGGGTTGTCGCCGGTGGCCTTGCCCCCGAACGTGTCGAAGAGCGCCACGTCGAGCAGGGGCCTCTCCCGCGTCTCGGGGTAGTACTCGTCCCGTAGTCGGCGCCTGCCGAACGCCCCCAAGGTGTCCCGGGACTCACCGGCGGTGATCCGGAATCTCAGGGCTCCCGCGTCCGAGACGACCGGAAGGAACAGATGGGGGCCGGAGTCGACGTGCACCGGCAGGTTCCGCCACAACGCCGGGGCCACGTGGACCGGCGTCTCGGAACCGTCGGCCAAGCGGGCGACGACCTCGTAGTCGTCGGTCGGCAGCGACGTGGACCCGAGCCCCCACTCGTCCACCAGTGTGCCGATGCGCGCGCTGAAGGCGGACCCGTCACGCTGCGCGCCCACCCAGGGGGTCCGGCTGCGCGGGCCGACGAGGCAGATCTCGAAGGCGGCGGTGGCATCGCCTTCCAGCTCGAGCACGTCGCCTGAGGCGGTGACGTCGGCCACCGTCACCGGCGCCGGGACGGCCGGGGCCTCGGCTGCTTCCGCCGGCTCCTCGCTCGCGTCCCGGAGCTGGATGCCCAGCCCCCGGATCGCGTGCCACACCGGGCGCGCCGAGAGACCGTCGTGGTCCGACTTCTCCAGGAGGCCGGGAGACCCGCCGCGACGGCGCGAGTCGAACGCGGCCTCGCGGCTGTGCCCGCGCAGCTCCAGCCGGACCGAGATGTCGTACGTCGCACGCCTGCCCTCGGTGCGCGGCAGTGACGCGACGTCGATCTCCGCCCTGAAGGCGGCGTTGGCGTGGTCCTCGTTCGCCCGTGCGGCCCAGCGGTTCACGGTGGGCTGGTGGAGCTGGACGGTGGGGACGGTCACCGTCTCACCCGTCGACCGCTCCCGCAGCACGAGCGTGACCACGCCCGGCTCGGTGTCGTCGACGTACTCGATGAACGCCCCGCCCTCGACTGTCAGCACGCTGGGGCTGGTCCACGCCAGATGCGTCAGCCGGCTGCGGTAATGCATGTCGCTGTCAGCCACCCGGGTCATCGCTCCCTCGACCGTCGCCAGGGTGTCGACGAACGGGAGGGCGATGTGGGGCCGGCCGTCCACCTCACGGAACGGGAAGCCGTTCTTGTTGTCGAAGGCGTACTCCAGGAACTCCTCCGTCGCCGAGCGCTCGTCGTTCGCGCACAGCCAGGCGACGATCCGGTCCTGGACCGGGACACGTTCGAGGGTGCTCTCGGGGACCCGCCGCATCAGCCGGCGCATCTCGCCCTGGACAGCGCTCCAGTAGCTGTCACCCTGGCAGACCGCCGCACGGATCAGGTCACGTGCCTTGGTGTGCAGGACGTCCGAGAGGAACTGCTCCTGGACCGGCTCGGCTCCCTGCTCGAGCATGAGGTCGACCGCGTCGACGAGCTCGGCGAGCCTCGTCCGTGCCCGGTCGGGCTCACGGAGGTCTCGCTGCAGGAGCGACCGCCCGTCCTCGCGCCGGCGCCAGCGGTAGACGACGGCAGGTACGACGTCGAGCCGGCGGGCGACGAGCAGCGCGCGGACCATCGTCACCGCGTCGCCGTGGTCGTCGCCCTCGGAGAAGCACAGGTTCGCCTCGTCCCAGAAGGAACGTCGGAAGACCCTGGTGCCGGGCAGGAGGTTGGCCACCGTGTCGGGCACGTCGGCAAGCCCCACCCCGAGCCTGCGGTCGGAGTTCGAGCGCCGGGCCCAGCTCGGCTCCCGGAACAGGCCCTTCTCCTGCAGTGCGACCGACCCCACCGCGATGTCCGAGCCGCTCGAGGTCAGCGCGTCCACGAGCCGGTCGTAGGCGCCGGGCGGGACCTCGTCGTCGGAGTCGCAGAACGCGAGAAACGTGCCGGATGCATGGCGCACGCCGGCGTTCCGCGCCGCGCCGGTGCCGAGGTGCTCCTGCCTGACCAGGCGCACGTTGCCGTGCTGCTCGGCGAACCGCTGGGCCACGACTGCGGAGCCGTCGACGGAGCCGTCGTCGACGATCACGATCTCCATGCGGCCGACCGTCTGGGCGGCCAGGCTCTCCAGGCAACCGGGGAGCTGCGCCACGGAGTCGTGAACCGGGACGACGACGCTCAGTACGGGTGGTTTCGCGGGAGCGCTCGCGCTCCGGCGCCGGAGCAGTCGCTTCACAGCGCCCCGGACCGAGAGAGATGCGGGGCGTTCCTCGCGAAGGGTCACTCGATGAGCCCCTTCTCTGTCAGGTAGTCGTTCGCGACGTCCTCAGCGAGCTGCCGCTCGGCGTCGACCTTCGCGTTGAGCTCCTTCAGGTCCTCGGTGGTGAGCACCTCCGAGAGCTGGTTGAGGGTCTCCTCGACGTCGGGGTTCGCCTCGAGGAACTTGCTGCTCAGCATGGGCACGAGGTTCTCGGCGTTCTGCCAGTCCTTGTCGTCCTCGAGCACCACGAGGCCGAGCTGTTCGATCTGGCCGTCGCTGGTGCCGACCTGGCCGACCTGGACCTCGTCGCTCGTCAGCGCGTCCTTGGTCTGCGCTGTCCCGAAGCCCAGCGGCTCGAACTTGTCGATGTCGACTCCGTAGACCGACTCCAGCCCCTGCTTGCAGTCCGGGCGGTCAGGGCAGTCGGGCGCTGCGGCCAGCGCGACAGGCTCACTGAGCTTGCCGAGGTCGCTCAGCGTCGTGACGTCGTTGTCGTCGGAGAACTTCTGCGTCACGGCGAAGGCGTTGGCGTCCTCGGCCTCCGCCGGCTCGAGCGGTGTCATGTTCCTCTCTGCCCCGAGCTCTTCGAGCTTCGACAGGGTCTCGTCGACGTCGGGGGTGGCGACGGGCTCGGCGTCAGCGCCGTTGATGTCCTTGTTGAGGAACTCGGTCATCGAGGAGACGTACTCGGGGGCGACGTCGACCTTCCCGTTCGCGAGCTCGCCGGCGTAGACCGCGCGGTCCCCGACGCCCTTGAGGGTCGGCTCGTAGCCGGCGTCCTCGAGCAGGGCGGCGTACATCTCGGCCATGATCGACATCTCGGTGTAGTCCTGGTAGGCGATGACGACCTCGCCGCCTCCTCCCGAGTCGCCCGACCCGCTGTCGAAGGTGTCGTCACCGCCGTTGCCGCACGCAGCGACGAGCAGCAGGGGCACGGTCGCGACGGCCGTCAGCGTCCGTCGTACGCGTCGGGTCGTGGGTCGCCGCCTCATCGTCATAGCGCTCCGCCTTCTGTGTCCCGCGGTCTGACCGCGCGTGTCCGGTGGGCGCACGTAACGGCACCCGGGCAATCCACTGTACCCGCGAGTACGGTCGGCGTATCCCGGGTCTGGTCCGTCTATCGGGACACGGGCTCGGGAGCCGGCCGCGACCGTGCCGGGGAGGCTCCCCCGCCGCTACGCCGGGCCCGGGCGACCGGGTCCGCGACCCGCTGGCCGAGCACCATCAGACCCTCGAGGGCCAGCGCGATGACCGCCACCACCAGCGCGCCGGCCACGACCTGCGCGACGTCCTGGCGCCGGAAGCCGAGCGTGATGATCCGCCCGAGCCCGGGCCCGGCCACGAGTGCCGCGATCGTGGCGGTCGCCCACACCTGCACCACCGCGAGCCGCACCCCGGTGATGATCAGGGAGAGCGCCAGCGGCAGCTCCACCCGGCGAAGCAGCTGACCACCCCGCATGCCCATCCCCCGCGCGGCCTCGAGTGTGTCGCGGTCCACCTCGCGCATGCCGACGTAGGCGTTGGTGATGATCGGCGGCAGTGCGAAGAGCACCAGCGCGATCAGCGTCGCGAGGCCGGCACGGCCGTACGGCCCCAGGTCGGCGGTCCCCACCGGGCCGATCGAGAGCAGCAGCAGGACCGCGAAGGTCGGCACCGCCCGCCCCACGTTGGAGACGTTCACCGCGAGCAGACCGCCGCGACCGACGTGGCCGAGCCAGACAGCGAGCGGAAGCCCCAGCAGTACGGCGACCAGGGTGGCTGTGCCGGTCAGGAGCAGGTGCTCCACGAGCCGGTTCACCAGACCCTCCTCGCCTCGCCAGTTCGCCGGATCCTGGAACCACTCGACGACTCCGCTCACGACCTCACCCATCGGACTAGACCGCCCTGGTCCGGGACCACGGCGTCATCAGCCGCTGCGCGCCGACGAGCAGCAGGTCGAAGGCGACGGCGAGCAGCACGCAGAGCACGCTGGCGGTCAGCACCTGCGGGCGGAACTGCGTGTTCACCGCTTCCAGCAGGAGGTTGCCGAGCCCGCCGTAGTTCACGATCGCCCCGACCGTCGTGAGCGCGACGGTGGAGACCGTCGCGACCCGCAACCCGGCCATGATGGAGGGCAGGGCCAGCGGCAGCTCGACGGTGAAGAGCAGCCGCCCGCCGCCGTACCCCATCCCGCGCGCAGCCTCGATCACGTCGGACGGCACCGATCTGAGCCCCTCCACGATGTTGCGGACCAGGATCGTCAGCGAGTAGAGCACCAGCCCGGTGACGACCGTCGTTGCGGAGAGGCCGGTCAACGGCAGGAGCAGGGCGAAGAGTGCGAGAGAGGGGATGGTGTAGAGCGCGGTGGTGCCTCCGACAACGAGCCATTCCAGGTTTCGGTAGCGTCGAGCCAGCAACGCAAGCGGCAGCGCGACGACGAGACCGATCAGGACGGAGACCACGGTGATCCACACGTGCTGCACCACGGCGTCGGTGAGCTGCTCGGCCCGGCTGGTCAGGAACTCCCCGCAGATCCACTCGTTCCGGACCATGCAGTTGTCCGGGACGTTCGACGTCGACGGGAGAATGGCCACGTATGGACGGTAGCGAAGAACCGATGATCCGGCTCGACGGCGTCGGCAAGACCTTCCCCGACGGGACGGTCGCCGTCCACGAGCTCGACCTGGCCGTGCCACCCGGCTCCGTGGTCTGCCTCGTCGGGCCGTCCGGCTGCGGCAAGTCCACGACGCTGAAGATGGTCAACCGCCTCATCGAGCCCACCAGCGGCACGATCATGATGGACGGCCGCGACATCACCCGCGTCGACCCGGTCGAGCTGCGCCGCCGCATCGGGTACGTCATCCAGCAGGTCGGCCTGTTCCCCCACCAGACGATCCGCACCAACGTCGCGACCGTCCCGTCCCTCCTCGGGTGGGACAGGAAGCGCGCCTCCTCGCGGGCCGAGGAGCTGATGTCGCTCGTCGGGCTCGACCCCGCGCAGTACGCCGGCCGCTACCCGCACCAGCTCTCCGGAGGTGAGCGGCAACGTGTCGGGGTGGCCCGCGCACTCGCCGCCGACCCGCCCGTGCTGCTGATGGACGAGCCCTTCGGCGCGGTCGACCCGGTGAACCGTGCGCGGTTGCAGGAGGAGTTCCTGCGCATCCAGCGGGACCTCCACAAGACGGTCATGTTCGTCACCCACGACATCGACGAGGCGGTGCGGATGGGCGACCGCGTGGCGGTGTTCGCGGTCGGCGGACGGCTGGCGCAGTACGACGTCCCGGCGCAGGTCCTCGGCCGGCCCGCCGACGACTACGTCGCGGAGTTCGTCGGCGCGAGCCGGGGCCTGCGTCGCCTGTCCGTCACGCCGATCAGCAAGGACGACCTCGAGCCGGCGAACGGCCGACCCGCGTCGGCGACGGTCTCCTTGGACTCGACGCTCGAGGACGCGCTTGCCTCGATGATGAGGAGCGACGAGGGCGTCGTCGCCGTCAGCGACAACGGCGTCACGCTCGGCGTACTCACCCCCGACGCGGTGCACAGGGCACTGCGCCGGTCGGTCGGCCAGTCCTGACCGGCAATCTGCCGGGCCAGTCCTGATCGGCGGTCTGCCCGGGTCAGCCCTGGACCGGGACGTCCTTGTGCCAGGACTGGGTGACGTACGACGTCTCCCAGCCCATCGACACGTAGAGGCTGTCGGCCCCCGTCGGGGAGTCGGCGTCCACCTCGAGCCCGACGCGGTCCCGTCCCCGTGACGCCGCGTCGGCGATGATCGTGTTCAGCAGCGACTTGGCCAGGCCGCGTCCGCGGGCGGACTGGAGCACGCCGAGGTACTCCACGTAGCTGCCGTCGGGCTGGCCGTTCTCTCCCTCGCGCACCGCCCCCACCAAGGTGCCGGCGGGCTCGGGGTCCTTGCCGTCCTCCACGAGCTCGGCGATCCACCAGTGGTCCCAGCGGTGGCCGGGGTCCTCCCGCAGCCGGAACACGAACTCGTCGAAGGTCTCCTCGTGGGAGTTGAAGTGGTCGGCGAACGACGTCTCGAGGATGTCGTGCACCGTGCGCAGGTCGTCCTCGTCGGGCATCGCGCGGCCCTCGCGCTCGACCAGGCGGATCACGACGCCCTCGCTGGTCTCCGCGTCCAGCTCGGCCTCCTCCGGCTTCACCGGCCTGCTCATCTGCCACCAGTTGCGGACCTTGGTGTATCCGGCCTTGGTGAGCCAACGGTGCTGGCGCGGGTCGTCCGCGAAGGCGCCGCTGTCGATCTGCTGGACGTCGAGCTCCCGCTCGGCCCCGACCCGGTTGGCGGCCTCGTCGGCCCATTCGAGGAGGACCTCGGCGGCCCGGTCCGCGACGGTGTCGTCGAGGCGGCGGTCGACGATGACGATGAGCAGCATCCGCCCGGCCGCGCGGTCGTGCGCGCTCGCCCAGCCGCGGATGACTCCGTCCGCGTCCACGAGGACGAGGTTCTCGCGCACCATGGAACCGGCGGCGCTGATCTCGACGAGGACGTCGTCCTCGGAGGAGCTAGCCCAGCCGCGAGCGTGCTTCTCGTGGCGTCGGAGCAGCTCGGCGAGCTCGGGTGCGTCGGACTCGTCAGGGGTTCCGACCGTCCATCCAGCAGGCAGGTCGGACAGGTAGGTCGGGTCGTCAGAACGGTCTTTGCTGGGGGAGATCACCCGTCAAGTGTTCCGTATCCGACGGTGGCCGAAACAGCCGGGTCAGGCGTGCTTGCGCCCGGACGCCTCCGCCATGGCCTCGCCGGCGGCGTTGACCTTGTCCTCCCAGGCGAGCAGGTCGACGACGGTGTCCGCCTCCATCGACTCCCCCCAGCTGGCGAGCTCGTCGGCCTCCTCGGCCTTGCGGATCTCGAGGGCCTGCTGGAGCTCCGAGACGAGCTGCATGGCCTCGTTCGCCCGCCTCGACTCGCGCTTGACCCGCGTCTCGGCCTCGATCGCCCGCTTCTCGGCGAGCAGGATGGTGCTCTCGAGCTCGCGGATGGACTTGTCGCGGCTGGCCAGGCGGTCGGTCATGGCGGTGGTGAACTCGGCGTGCTCCTCGGCCCGCTCGGAGAACATCGTCCGGTAGGCCTGCGCCTGCGCCGCGCGGTCCTCCGCGGCCTCGCGGCGGCTCTGCAGCAGCTCGGTGTAGATGATGCGGGAGGCAAGGGAGCCGCAGACCAGCGCGAGGACCGACGACGCGCTCAGCCATGCCGGCGACTGGGTCGGCAGGGCGAGGACGACTGCAATCGTGGCTACGGAGAGCAGCGCCACTGCGACGGTGACGCGGACGCTGCGCTGGCGGCGGCGGTTCGGGGAAGAGGTAGCCATACGGTCAGCGTATGTCCGATTTGTCGTCCCCATCGATACGACACGCTCGTTCGAGAAGCAGCGAAAATGCGACGATGAACACACTCGCGAAACCGCCGACGAGCGACCGCGTCACCCGCTGCCCGGCGAGCTCCGACTCGAGCCCCAGCCAGCTCAGCGCGTAGCCGAAGTACCCCCCGGCCAGCATGGCGCCGGCCAGGGCGCAGGACTTGCCCAGCACCAGCCGGTTCACCGCCCGGTGCGGCTCGATGCGCTCGTGCCGCCGGTGGAGGGACCGGTGTGTCACCCAGGCGACCGACCCGATGATCACGGCCACGAACAGCAGCGCCAGGACGGGGACCCACCCGACGAGCGGGGCCCTGTCCGTCAGCCGGATGCTCACCGGCCGGAGCAGCCACCCGAGGACTAGACCGGTCAGGGCGAACGCGACCAGCGCACCCACGCCCGTCGTACGGATGTGGCCGGGCCCCGGACGCTCGTCGTCCTCGGGGTCCTCCTCAGGGTCGAACTGCCGGCTCACTGAAGGTCGAGTGCGAGGTCTTCGCGCTTGGCGATGCCCTCGTCGCCGGCCTTCTCGAGGAGCTCCTTGATCGGGCCGAAGCCAGGGATCTCGGCATCCGGCTCGGCGTCATGCCACGGCGCGAGCACGAAGGCGCGCTCGTGCGCCTTCGGGTGCGGCAGCACGAGGTCCGGGTCGTTGGCGCGGCGGTCGCCCACGACGATCAGGTCGACGTCGAGGGTGCGCGGGGCGCCCCGCTCGCTGCGCTCCCTGCCGAACGCGTCCTCGACGGCCAGCGCGCGCTCGAGGAGCGTGCGCGCCGACAGGGTGGTGTCGACCAGGACCACCGCGTTGAGGAAGTCCTTGGACCCCTCGGGAGCGTCGATCGGCTTGGTCTCGTAGACGGGCGAGACGCTGGTGAGCCAGACCTCGGGGGTGTCGGCGAGGGAGTTCACGGCGCCCTGCAGGTTGGCCAGCCGGTCGCCCAGGTTGGAGCCGATCGCCAGGACGGTACGGCGGATGGGGTGCATCTCGCCCGTCAGGGTGTCGGCGTCCACGATGTTCGGGTTCGGGGTCTCAGTCACGGTCGGCTCCGAGTAATCGTCAGGGCAACGTCCTCGAACGTCGCTTCTATGGGGGCGTCGGGCTTGTGCACGGTCACTTCCGTCCACTGCACACGCTTGTCGTCGAGACAGACGTCTGCAATGCGCTGGGCGAGCGTCTCTATCAGGTCAACGGGGTCGGTCTCCACTGCCTGCTTGACCGACGCCACGAGACTCCCGTAGTCCACGGTGTCCCGCAAGTCGTCGGTCCCCGCCGCGGGACGTGTGTCCACTCCCAGCACGAGGTCCACCTTGAAAACCTGGCCTTCCCGGCGCTCGAAGTCGAGCACACCGTGGTGCCCGAAGGCCTCGATACCGCGCACCGCAAGTCTGTCCACGATGTCCACATTGGTCACGTTGGCGCCGAGCCCGCCTTCAGTCCTCATGGTCTCCCCCAGACAGTACCGGGGAGGCGTGGTGGATCCACAACCGCCAGCCTTCCCCTGTGCGGACAAACACATTCGTGGCAATTGCCTTCGCTCCGTTGAAAGAGCCGTCGTCGGTCATCTCGTCGGCGGTCAGGACGTTCTCGGTGCAGGTGACCGCGGCCGTGTCGCCGAGGACGCTCACCTCGACATCGGTCAGGAAGAACTGGATGTAGGGGGTGTTGGCCATGATCAGGGCCCAGGACCGGTTGATCGCGCCCGTGCCACGCACCGGCAGAGCCCCCGGGTGGACACAGAGGGTCTCCGCGTCCTCCACCCACAGCTCGGTCATCGCGTCGAGGTCGGCGCACTCGAACGCCGTGTAGAAGGCCGCGTTGGCCGCCTCCACCTCGGACTTGTCGTCGGTCATGGCCGGTGCCTCCCCCCTGCCCAGCGGCTCGCCACCCTGACCGCGTCGGCGGTGGCCCGGACGGAGTGCGCCCGGATGCACCACGCCCCTGCGGCGGCCGCGAGCGCCGACGTGGCCGTCGTACCGTCGTCCCGCTCGACCGGAGGTCGCAGCTGCCCCGACTCGTCGGCGAGGAGCACGCCGAGGAACCGCTTGCGGCTGGTGGCGATGAGCAGCGGCTGACCCATGGCGTGGAACTCGTCGGTGGCGGCGAGCACGTCCCAGTTCTGCTCCGCCGTCTTGGAGAACCCGATCCCCGGGTCCAGGGCGATCTTGTCCGGCGCGATGCCGGCCCGGACGGCGCGGTCGAGCTGCTTCCTCAGCTCCGCCATCACGTCGGCCACCACGTCGGCGTACTCCGTGCGCTCCTGCATCTCGGTCGAGTGGGCCCGCCAGTGCATCAGGACGTACGGCACGCCCGAGCGGGCGACGACGTCGAACATCGCGGGGTCGGCGCGTCCCCCGGACACGTCGTTGACGAGGGCCGCGCCCGCGCGGACGGCCTCCTCGGCGACCTCGGCCCGCATGGTGTCGACCGACACGAGCAACCCGTCGGAGGCGAGGGCGGTGATCACCGGGAGCACCCGGTCCATCTCCTCCTGCACGCTCGGGCGCACCGCGCCGGGACGGGTCGACTCCCCGCCCACGTCGACGATGTCGGCGCCGTCACGGGCCAGCCGCCGGCCGTGCTCGGCGGCGCGCTCGGGCTCGAGCCACCTGCCACCGTCGGAGAACGAGTCCGGGGTCACGTTGACCACGCCCATGACGAGGCTGCGCCCGGGCTCGGGCAGCCCGGCGACGTAGCGGGGTGGTCGGGAGAACATGGGACGACCCTATCTTTCGCGCGAGGGCAGGGGACCCGTCAGCGCGTGCCGTGCATGATGAGGCTCATGGCCTCCGACCGGGTGGCCGCGTTGTGCATCACGCCGCGGACCGCGGACGTGACGGTCTTCGACCCCGGCTTGCGGACACCGCGCATCGTCATGCAGAGGTGCTCCGCCTCGATCACCACGATCGCCCCCCGTGCCTCGAGGATCTCCATCAGCGAGTCCGCGACCTGCGTCGTGAGCCGTTCCTGGACCTGGGGCCGCCGCGCGTAGACGTCGACGAGCCGCGCCAGCTTGGACAGACCCGTGATCCGGCCGTCCTCGTTGGGGATGTAGCCGATGTGAGCGACACCGGTGAACGGCACGAGGTGGTGCTCGCACATCGACCACAGCTCGATGTCCTTGACCAGGATCATCTCGTCGTGACCGAGGTCGAACGTGGTGGTGAGCACGTCCTCGGCACGCACCCGCATGCCGACGAGCAGCTCCTGGTAGGCCCGCGCCACGCGCGCCGGCGTGTCCAGGAGGCCCTCCCGGTCAGGATCTTCGCCGACGGCGACCAGGAGCTCGCGAACGGCGGCCTCGGCCCGAGGGATGTCGAAGGGCGGGACGTCCTCGCGACGTTCCTGGCTGATCCGGTTCACCGTCATGAGTTCACGGTCGGATCACCGTGCACGTCACCACCGCTCCCAGGCGGGGTGAGGATGACGGCGCCCTGCGACTCGTCGGGCGTCGCGCCGTTCGCGGCGGACTTCGGCACCTCGACCGGCGGGATCGCGGACGGCTCCCGGGTGGGGGACCCCGTCCACGCCGGACGGACCGGGCGACGACGCAGCGCCTCGAAGATCTCCGCCACCTCGGCCTTGTCGAGCGTCTCGCGCTCCATCAGGGCGAGCACGAGCGTGTCGAGCACGTCGCGGTTCTCCTCGAGGATGTCGAAGGCCTCCTGGTGGGCCGTCGCCAGCAGCTTCTTGGTCTCCTCGTCGACGATCGCCGCCACGTCCTCGGAGTAGTTGCGCGTGTGTCCGAGGTCGCGGCCGAGGAAGGGCTCGTGGTTGTTGTCCCCGAGCTTGATAGCACCGAGTCGTTCGGTCATGCCGTACTGGGTGACCATGGCCCGGGCGAGCGAGGTGGCCTTGTCGATGTCGTTGCCCGCGCCGGTGGTGGGGTCGTGGAAGACCATCTCCTCCGCGGCGCGGCCGCCCAGCATGTAGGCCAGCTTGTCGAGCATCTCCGACCGGGTCTGGGAGTACTTGTCCTCGTCGGGGAGGACCATGGTGTAGCCGAGCGCGCGGCCACGCGGCAGGATCGTCACCTTGTGGACCGGGTCGGTGCCCGGGAGCGCCGCCGCCACGAGCGCGTGCCCGCCCTCGTGGTAGGCCGTGATCAGCTTCTCCTTCTCGCTCATCAGGCGGGTCCGCTTCTGCGGCCCGGCGATGACGCGGTCGATCGCCTCGTCGAGAGCCTCGTCGTCGATCAGCCTCTTGTTCAGGCGGGCGGTCAGCAGCGCAGCCTCGTTCAGCACGTTGGCGAGGTCGGCGCCGGTGAAGCCGGGAGTACGACGGGCGACGGACATGAGGTCCACGCCCTCGGCCATCGGCTTGCCGCGCGAGTGCACCTGCAGGATCATGTTCCGGCCGGCCAGGTCGGGCGCCTCGACGCCGATCTGACGGTCGAACCGGCCGGGGCGCAGCAGCGCCGGGTCGAGGATGTCGGGCCGGTTGGTCGCGGCGATCAGGATGACGCCGCCGCGCACGTCGAACCCGTCCATCTCGACGAGCAGCTGGTTCAGGGTCTGCTCACGCTCGTCGTGGCCGCCGCCCATGCCGGCGCCGCGGTGGCGGCCCACGGCGTCGATCTCGTCGATGAAGACGATGGCCGGGGCGTTCTCCTTGGCCTGCTCGAACAGGTCACGCACCCGGGAGGCGCCGACACCGACGAACATCTCCACGAAGTCCGAGCCGGAGATGGAGTAGAAGGGGACGCCCGCTTCACCTGCCACCGCACGGGCGAGCAGGGTCTTACCGGTTCCCGGCTGGCCGTAGAGCAGGACACCCTTGGGGATCTTCGCGCCGACGGCCTGGAACTTCGCGGGCTCCTGGAGGAACTCCTTGATCTCGGCGAGCTCCTCGATCGCCTCCTGGCAGCCGGCGACGTCGTTGAACGTGGTCTTCGGCATGTCCTTGGTGATCAGCTTCGCCTTGGACTTGGCGAACTGCATGACGCGGCCGCCGCCACCTTGCACCTGGTTCATGAGGAACAGGAAGAGCAGGATGATCAGGACGAACGGGAGCAGAGTGGCGAGGATCGACCCGAGCAGGCTCGGCCTGGGGACCTCGACGTTGAACTTCTCGATCTCGCCGGCCCTGACCTGCTTCTCGGCGAGGAGCACGAGGTCACGCTGCTGACCCGCCACCCACGAGGCGATGACCTTGTCGCCGTTGTCGAGGGTGGCCCGGATCTCCTGGTCGCCGTCGACGAAGAGGACGGACTCGACCTGGCCGCTCTCGAGGTCCTTGACCATCGTCGAGGTGTCGACCTCGTCGTAACCGCCGTTGGGGGCGAGGTACTGGAGTGCGACCAGCACGCCGACCACCGCGACGACGATCCAGATCCAGGGCCCACGGAAAATGCGTTTCACGTCCATGTACCGGGGTCTGCGCCCCGCCCTCCTGCCAGTTCAATGATGCTTCAGACATACCGACGGTACACGGCAGCCCCAACGGGTCCGCCGTGGTTGTCGTCTGATTCTTCAACCATCATTGTCCCGCCAAACACGCGGCGGGCACCAATCTGGCGAAAATTAGGAGTAGACGTGCGGGGCGAGGGTGCCGATCGAGCGCAGATTACGGTACTTCTCGTTGAAGTCGAGACCGTACCCCACGACGAACTCGTTCGGGATGTCGTAGCCGACGTACTTCACGTCGACGCTCATCCGCTGGGCCTCTGGCTTGCGCAGCAGGGTGCAGATCTCCACCGACGCGGGTCCCCGGGACGCCAGGTTGGAGACCAGCCACGACAGGGTGAGACCGGTGTCGATGATGTCCTCGACGACCAGAACGTGCCGGTTGTTGATGTCGGTGTCGAGGTCCTTCAGGATCCTGACCACGCCCGATGACTTCGTGCCCGAGCCGTACGACGAGATCGCCATCCAGTCCATCTCGACGTGCCTGCTGAAGTGGCGCGCGAGGTCGGCCATCACCATGACCGCGCCCTTGAGGACACCGACGAGCAGGATGTCCTTGCCCGCGTAGTCCTGCTCGATCGCGGCCGCCAGCTCCGCCAGACGGCCCTGGATCTCGTCCTCGGAGAAGAGGACCTCGACCAGGTCGTCCTTGACGTCAGTTTCGTCCATGGGCGTCAGCCTGCCACAGCCTCCGGCACGATCCGGAGTCTCCCCCCGGACCGGTGCGCACGTACCTTGCCGGGCAGGTCCACGCCGCGCTGGCCGTGCCACCCGGTGACCAGCGCGTCCACGGCGTCCACATGCACGACGAACAGCTCGGTCGCCGGGCATCCGGCGTCGAACGCGGCGAGACGCAGCACCCGGCTGCGGACGGCGGCGGGCAGGGCGGCCAGCCCCGCGACGTCGAGGTCCCCGCTCTCCCCACGGACCGCGTGGAACGCCTCGGCTGCCATCGCGTCGAGCGCGTCCGCGTCGTCGCGGAGCAGTCGTGCGGTGCGGGCGAGCGCCTCGCTCACCCCAGGCCCGAGCTCTCGCTCCATCACCGGCAGCACCTCGTGGCGCACTCGCACGCGGGCGTACGCCGGGTCGTCGTTGTGCGGGTCCTGCCAGAAGGTGATCCCCTCGGCGCGGCAGGCGTCGGCCGTGTCCTTCCGGGAGAGGTCGAGGAGCGGCCGACGGTAGCGGCCGGACTCGGGTGCCATGCCGGACAGGGAACGGGCGCCGGAGCCCCGGGCCAGCCCGAGCAGCACCGTCTCGGCCTGGTCGTCGCGGGTGTGCCCGAGCAGGACGGCGTCCGCGCCGTGCTCGTGGGCGGCCGCCTCGAGCGCGGCGTACCTCGCGGTCCTTGCTGCGGCCTCGGGCCCGCCTGCCGTGCCGACCGACACGGTGACCCGCTGGGCCTGGGAGACGCCGAGGCCCCGCATCTGGTCGACCACGGAGGCCGCGCGCTCGGACGAGCCGTCCTGCAGGCCGTGGTCGACGGTCAGGCCCACCACCTGATGCTCGGCGCGACGGGCCTCGAAGACCGTCGCGGACAGCAGCGCGAGGGAGTCGGCGCCTCCTGAGCATCCGACCAGGACGCGCGCTCCCGGCTCGAGATCCTCGACTGCGCGGCGAACGGCGAGGCGGACGGTCGCGACAGCCGGGTGCGGGCCCATCGACGGGACTGCTCGGGCGTCAGCCGTGGACGCGGCGGACCCAGCCGGCCGGGTCGCCGATCTCGGCCTTGGACGGGAGGTTCTCGGGCTCCACCCACACCTTGTTGAACCCGTCCATGCCCACCTGGTCGACGACCCCGCGGACGAACGCCGCGCCGTTGCGGTACTGGGCCAGCTTCGCCTCGAGGCCCAGGAGCTTGCGCAGGATCCGGTCGAGCGGACCCGCGCCCTTGCGGCGCCGGTCGAACTTGCGCCGGATGTCCCCGACCGACGGGATGACCTCCGGACCCACCCCGTCCATCACGACGTCGGCATGCCCCTCGAGGAGGGACATGACACCCGTGATCCGGTCGATGACCGCCTTCTGCTCCGGCGTCTGGATCAGGTCGAGGAGACCGACGTCCTCGTTGCCCCGGACGATGTCGGAGAGCCGCTTGGCACCCTCGCCGACCATGCTTGCGAGCCGGGACGGGTCGACCTCGACGGAGCCGACGAGCTTCGCGATCTCACCGTGGATGTGGTCGCGCATCCAGGGCACCGCGGTGAACTGGACCCGGTGCGTCTCCTCGTGCAGGCAGACCCAGAGCCTGAAGTCGTCCGGGTCGACGTCCATCTCGTGCTCGACGTGCACGATGTTGGGGGCCACGAGGAGGAGCCGTCCGGCGGCGGACGCTTCCTCGGGTGTCCCGACGGGCGCGTAGAAGGGGTCGAACTGTCCGAGCACCTTCGACGACATGAAGCCGAGCAGGGCCCCGAGCTCCAGCCCGGTCACCCGCGACCCGATGGCCTCGGCGAGCGGGCTGGGCGTCCCCTTCTTCTCCTGCAGCCGCTCGACGAGCGGGGAGATGACCGTTGCGAACCCGTCGACGTTGGCCTGGATCCAGCCGGGCCGGTCCACGACCAGGAGAGGCGCGGTGCGCGCGGTTCCCTCGGGCGCGACGAGTCCGGTGTACTCCCTGACGAGCGGGGTCGACCGATGTGCACCGGCACGCAGCTCGGCGACGGCCTCCTCGGCCTGTTCCCGGGAGATCACCGGACCGGGACCCGCCATCATCGAGGCCGTGGTGACCGCGAGGTCCCAGTCGATCATCGAGGAACGCTTTCCTGACATGGCTCGACCTTACGCCGGTCCGGCAACTCTCCGAGGCCGTGTCGGGAAGCTCCGACGCGCCCTACCCTGCCGCTGCGCAGGAGCAGGCGGCCAGCGCGGCGGTGATCTCGTCGATGGTCGCCCGCGCGTCGAGTGTGTTCGCCACCTTCACCCGGTCCGCGATGGCGACGAAGGCCAGCTCCGCACCGTCGATGGTGGTGGTGACTCCGGCGAGCCCGTGCACGCCGGTCAGGGTGCCAGTCTTCGCCCGGACCCGCCCCAGCCCCTCCGCGGCGCCCGTCTCGAACCTGAACTCCAGCGACCCGGTGAACCCTGCCACGGGGAGGTCGGTGGCCACCGGACGCAGGTGCGGGTGCTCGTCGCTCGACGCCAGCCCGATCACCGAGAGCAGGGTGCCGGGCCTGAGACGGTCCTCCCTCGACAGCCCGCTGCCGTCGAGGATCGTCTCGCCGGCGGTGTCGACGCCGAGCCGGCCCAGGACCGAGCGCAGTGCCGTCGCGCCCCCCTTGAACGACCCCGGCTCTCCCTCGGCCAGGGCAACGTGCCGGAGGAGCACCTCGGCGCCTTCGTTGTCGCTGTACTCGAGGATGTACTGCACGACCTGTTCCAGCGGGGCGCTCTGGACCGCCGCGAGCTCGGTCGCCTCGGCCGGGGCGACGGCAGGTCGCGGCGCTCCCATGACCTTGACGTCCCGCTTCTCCAGCTCCTTCGCGAAGGCGCGGGCGGCGTCGAGGGGAGGGCCATCGGCCGTTCCGGCGCTCCCGCGCCCCTGGTCGACCCACAGAGCGGAGATCGGGGTGACCACGTTGTCGGTGATGTACGACGCCGGCCAGTCCGGGCTTGCCGCAGGCCCCGAGAACAGCGAGGTGTCGTAGCCGAGCCGCACCTTGTCCATGCCCAGGTCGTGGACCTTCTTCGCCGCCGCCCGGGCGAGGGTCTGCACGTCCGCACGGACGGGGTACGCGCCGGCGTCGGGACGGCTTCCGAGGAGGGGGTCCCCTCCCCCGACGAGGACGATCTCCTTGGCCTTGCTGCCGACCACGACCGTCGTACGGAACCTGTGGCCTTGGCCCAGCGACTCCAGCGCGGCCGTCGACGTCAGCATCTTCATGGTGGACGCGGGTGTCACGAGGCCGGCTCCGCTGTCGTAGAGCGTGGTCCCGTCACTGAGCTGGTTCACGGCGACGGCGACGTGCTTGCCGAGCTTCTTGTCCGCCACGAGCTTCGCCACTGCCCGTCGTACCTTCGCCGGGTCCGCGGCCCGGTCCGCGGTCTGCTCGGCGACCGCCGGAGCGAGCTGTGGCTCGGGGAGGCTGAGGCCGGGCGGCGGCGCCACCTCGGCCGGCTCCTCCTGCGCCGAAGGCTCCTCCCATCCGAACCATCTGGTGCCGAGGTCGAACTGGAGGGCAGCGGCCGCGAGGACCAGGACGAGGACGACGAGCCCTGCCGTGGATGCGCGAAGCAGTCGCCCGGATCCTGGGGATCCGACGATCCGGGGTCGTTCGGAGTGGTGTCGGTCACCCTTGGCCACGTCACGTCCCTCTCGACTGCGCATTTTGCCTCTCCGTGCGCGACACTAGCCAAACAGATCTTGCGAATGGCCAAACAGATTCGAAATTGGCTGAGTGGAGGAAGAGTAGTGGAGTTCGACGTACTGGTTGAGATCCCCAAGGGTCAGCGGAACAAGTATGAGGTTGACCACGCGACCGGGCGGATCCGGCTCGACCGGACCCTGTTCACCTCGACGCAGTACCCGGCCGACTACGGCTTCATCGAGAACACGCTGGGGCTCGACGGCGACCCGCTCGACGCGTTGGTGCTCCTGCAGGAGCCCACGTTCCCCGGTTGCCTCATCGAGTGCCGGGCGATCGGCATGTTCCGGATGACCGACGAGGCCGGCGGCGACGACAAGGTCCTCTGCGTGCCTTCCCACGACCCGCGCCTCGAGCACCTGCGCGACATCAGCCACGTGTCGAAGTTCGACCGGCTGGAGATCCAGCACTTCTTCGAGGTCTACAAGGACCTCGAGCCCGGCAAGTCCGTCGAGGGCGCCGAATGGGTCGGCCGCGCCGAGGCGGAGGCCGAGGTCGAGGCTTCCTTCAAGCGCTACAAGGACAACGGCGGCCACTGACCGGGCGCTTGTTTGCCCGGGGGTTTCCCCAAGGTATGCAGGGAAACCGTCACTCCCCTCGACGCACATGTCGAGGGGAGTGCTGTTTCATCTGCATACCTTGATGAAGCCGCGGCAGTACGCCGGCCGGCGGGACCGCGCCGCTACTCGCGGATGATCTCGGCGCGGAGCATCTCGGGCGGTACGTCGAACGCGTCGACCAGCTCACCGCAGATCGGGCGGACGCGTCGGCACAGCTCGTTCACCATCGCGGTCACGGCCTTCGACCGCGCGGTGGACAGCCGGCCGTGCTCCATGAACCAGGCGCGGTCCTTCTCGACGGCCGCGAGCGCGAACAGGTCGCACAGCAGGTTGAGGACGTCACGGTTCGGCCCCTCCGGCGTCGCCTCGACCTTGTCCACGAAGGCCTCGAGGACGAGCCGCTCCACGTGCGCGTGCGCTGCCCCGATCACGTGGTCCTGGCACCGGCTGAACACCTCGGCGGGGTCGCCGCCGTCGTCCATGCCCCGCTTCAGCCTGCGGGCGACACCGGCGAGCATGTGCTCCTCGCGCCAGCGGAACAGGTCGAGGTGGTAGTCGGGGTCGAGCAGCCCGGCATCCGAGTCGGCGTCGCTGTCGGCGGCGGGCACCGCGTCGCGCAGTCGCTGCAGGATCTTGTGGACGTTCGTGCGCTCGATCACGGTCTCCACCGCCATCGAGGCGACGAACCGGACCATGCCGAGCTGGTCGAGGTCGCCGAAGGCGTCGCGGTAGTCGGTGAGCAGCCCCTTGGCCACGAGCTGCATCAGGATCGTGTTGTCACCCTCGAAGGTGGTGAACACGTCCGTGTCGGCCCGCAGCGCATCGAACCGGTTGACCGACAGGTAGCCCGCGCCGCCGCAGGCCTCCCGGCAGGCCTGGATGGTGTGCGAGGCGTGCCAGGTGCCGAGCGCCTTCGTGCCGGCTGCGCGTGACTCCAGTGCCCGACGGTCGTGCTCGGAGGAGCCGTCGTCGGAGAACACCTCGTGCAGATCGGCCGCCACTCGCTCCTGGGCGAAGTGGAGGGCATAGGTCCGCGCCAGGAGCGGCAGGAGCCTCCGCTGGTGCATGCCGTAGTCGAGAAGAAGCTCCTCGTTCCCCGAGCCGGGAGTGCCGAACTGGCGACGGCGGAGGCCGTACTTCACCGCGACGGCGAGGGCCACCTTGCTGGCGTTGATGCCGGCGCCGCCCACGGACACCCGGCCCTGGACGAGCGTGCCCAGCATCGTGAAGAACCGCCGGTCGGGGTTCTCGATGTCGGAGCGGTAGTGACCGTCGGCTGTGACGTCGGCGTACCGGTTGAGCAGCGCCGTCCGGGGGACCCTGACGCCGTCGAACCACAGCCGCCCGTTGTCGACGCCGTTCAGCCCGATCTTGCGCCCGCAGTCCTCGATCCGTACGCCTGCCATGGCCTCCCCGGACTCGTCCCGGATGGGTACGACGAACGCGTGCACGCCCTGCGACTCCCCACCGATCACGAGCTGCGCGAAGACGACGGCCAGGCTGCCGTGCTCGGCGGCGTTCCCGATGTAGTCCTTGCGAGACGAGTCGTCGGGCGTGACCAGCACGAACTCCGAGGTGTCCGGGTCGTACGTCGCGGTCGTGCCGAGCGCCTGCACGTTGGAGCCGTGGCCCGTCTCGGTCATCGCGAAACAGCCGAGCAGCCTGCCCGCGATCACGTCGGCCAGGTACGCCTCGTGATGCTCCTTGGAACCCAGATGCAGGATGGCGCCGCCGAAGAGCCCGAACTGCACACCGGTCTTGGTGAGCACGGACAGGTCTCCGAACGCGAGAGTCTCGAACGCCGCGATGGACGCGCCGATGTCCCCACCGCCGCCGTACTCCACCGGGAACCCCAGGCCGGTCTGGCCGCTCTCGGCCATCGTCACCATGACGTCGCGGACCCGCTTCCTGAAGTCTGGAAGGGACATCTCCTCGGCGTCCACGAGGATGCCGGCGTGGTCCACGAGGTTCTTCCGCACGAGCTGCCGGACGTCGGCGTACCTGCCGTCGAGCAGGGTGGTCATCGAGGGGACGTCGACGAGAGGCGGGGCACTGGGAAGGGTGGCGGCCATGGGCGCCATGCTGCCACGGGCGTCGCGCCGTCTCTACGGTCGCGACCGGCTCAGACGCGGGCGAAGAAGTTCGGCGGCGTCCAGTAGTACATGCTGTCGATCGACACCGGTCGCCCGGTCCGGGGTGCGTGGATGATCTGCCCGTTCCCGATGTACATGGCGACGTGGTGGATGGAGGCCGGGTCGCTGGAGGTCCCCCAGAACACGAGGTCTCCCGGCCGTAGCTCGGAGCTGGAGATCGGCGTGCCCGCGTCGTACTGCGCCGCCGAGTAGTGCGGCAGGTACACCCCAGCCGCACCCCAGGCGCCGAGCATCAGGCCTGAGCAGTCCCACGAGTCCGGTCCGGCGGCACCCCACACGTACTCCTCGCCCAGCTGGGCCCTGGCAAAGTCGATCGCGCGGTCCGCCCCTCCGCTGCCCGACGGAGCCGGAGGTGGCGCCGGCGAGGGAGCGGGCTCGGGCTGCGGGGCTGGAGCCGGCGCGGCATTGTCCTTCTGACGGTTCCGCCTCCGCTCCGCTCGCGCAGCGGCCTTGGCCCTGGCCCTCGCGTCGGCGCGGGCCTCTGCCGCGGCCCTCTCCTCCTGCCTCGCCTTCTCGCGCGCGGCGGCCTCGGCCTCTGCCCGCGCGCGTTCCTCGGCACGCTCCCGGGCGATCTCCTCGAGGGCTGTCTGCCGCTTCGTGGCGAGCCTCACCGAGATGTCCTGCGCCTCCGCGAGCTCGCGGATCAGCCTCTGCTTCTCGGTCGCGATCTCGCTCGCTGCGGCCTGGGCCTGGGCAGCCGACGCCTCGGCCGCGTCCTTGGCCTCGCGAGCCTCCTCGGCGAGCCGCTGCTGCTCGGTGCGAGCCTCTTCGGCCTTGCGCTCGAACGCCTGGGCCAGCGCGTCCGATGCTGCGAACCTGTCGTAGTCGGCCTGGAGCGAGTCGGACGCTCCCTGGAAGGCGGCGTACTGGTCGAGCACACCCTCGGGACCGTCCGCGCCCATCATGGCGCTGAGTGCCGTGAGCTCGGAGCCCTGCTGGTACGACGCGGCCACCAGGGCACCGATCGCGCGGCGCTGTTCCTCGACGGTGGCCCGCGCCTGTCGCACGTCAGCCTGCGCATCACGCACCTGCTGCGTCGCCTCCTGCAACCGCCACATCGCCCCGTTGTAGGCCTCCGAGGCCATCTCGGCTTCCAGCGCCGCCTGCTCGAGGCGTTGGTTCGCGAGGAGCAATGACGCCTGGATCGCCCCGACAGCCCGGGACTTCTGGCCGACCCGTTGCTGCGCGGCGGCCACTTCCTCCTTGCTCGGGTACGCACGGTCGTTCTTGTCGGCGGTCGCGGCCGGAACGGTGGAGGCGAACAGAACGGCGGTCGCCGTGGCAGCGACGAGCGCACGCAGACGGGACCTTGCCGCGCCCGCCTGGCCTGGTGTCTGCACTGCTCTGCGTCGGACCTGCACGTCATCCCCTTCGTCGCCATGAACCGCTTCCCCGGCGGTTCATGGGCCCCGGCTCCTCCCGTTCGATGCATCTGCTGGCCCTCCCAAGCCAGCTGATGCATCGACTGTCGGATCCCCCCGAGCAGGACCACCGTGGGAACGGTAGTGCGCACAGGTCACATAAAGAACAGTTTTCCCAGAAATAACTTCCGTCACACGGCGTGTCCACTTGACCAACTACATGGTTGTAATTCTCGTTAGTGTCCGTTTTGCGCGTTTCCGCACGCTCAGCGAGGACCATGCCTGGTGCGATCGGGCTCGCGGGTCGCAAAGTAAAACATTCACCGCAAAGCCGACATCGCCTGCTCGAGCCAGGCAGGCAGCGCCTGAGTCGGTGTCCGCGGCGGGTCTGCGCAGGTGCGGTTGGCGGACTGGGTCGAAACCTCGCCCGGGCGCGATCCTGACCCCCGAAAGCCGCAGACCCACGTCGAAACTTCGCCCGGGCACGATCTTGCGTGGCGCGGCGTGGCGAGGCCGGATCGAGGGGTGCACAGCGCTCTGGACCGGATCGCCGCGTTCAACTCCGGGCGACTGCGCACCTGGGCGCTGGGCTCATCCAGGTTCGCAGGGCTCGTCCCGGGTGGCCGGGCCCATCGGGGCAGCAGCCAGCAGAAAACGCAAGGGCCCCGTCCCGTTGGGAGGACGGGACGGGGCCGTGCGTTTGGCGCCGCCCCTACTGGGAGGAGAGGGCGGAGCCAAGCTCAGGGCTGACCAGTGTCGGGTCAGCCGGGACGGGTCAGCGGTTGAGCTCTTCGGTCCTGCGTCGTGCGGTGATGGCCAGACCACCGGAGAGCAGCAGCGCGAGGCCGGCGATGCTCAGCACACCGAGGTTGTCGGACGCACCGGTGTTCGGGAGCACCGTGGCTGCCGCGCGGTTGCGCTGCGTGCGGACGGCTTCCGCCGGCAGGATCTCGGGCAGCTCGTCCTTCTTGCCGCCACGGTCCCCGCTGTCGTTGCCGCCTGTGTTGCCCCCACCGGTGTTGTCGTCGGTCTCGTCGCCACCAGTCTGGTCGCCACCGGTGTTGCCGCCGGCGTCGCTGCCCGGGGTCCCGCCGGTCTGGTCGCCGCCGGTGTTGCCACCGCCGGTCTCGTCGTCACCCGGCTTCTGCGGGTCGGTCGGGTCCGCCGGGTCGGCCGGGTCCGCCGGGTCGGCCGGGTCAGCCGGGTCGGTCGGGTCCGTCGGATCGGCCGGGTCGGCCGGGTCGGTCGGGTCAGCAGGGTCGGTCGGGTCGGTCGGGTCCACCGGGTCAGCCGGGTCCGCCGGGTCCACCGGGTCCGCCGGGTCAGCCGGGTCCACCGGGTCAGCCGGGTCCACCGGGTCCGCGGGGTCCGCCGGGTCCGCCGGGACACCGGTGCAGTCGCGACCGGGCTTGGGGTGGCCTTGGCCATTCCGGCAGCCCGGCTCCGAGCCATGGCTGCCCTTGCCGCCGCCGTTGCCCTTACCGCCGCCCTTGCCGGCGCCGTTGCCCTTGCCGCCGGCACGCACGCGGACTGTGGTCACATCGCCTGTTGTCACATCGCCTGGAGCCTCGTCGGCCTGGGGCAGCTGGACCGCGACCTCCTCGACCGGAGCCGCATCCCCCTGCGGCTGCTCGGCCTGAGCCAGGTCGGCCGTCTCGACCGTCTCGGCCGACACCTGGTCCGTCGCCACCTGCGGGGCGGGTGGCTGGTCAGCCGTGGTCTCGCACGAGTTGCCGAGGCCATTGCCGAGGTTCTCGACACCTTGGCCGCTGTTGGTGCAGATGCCGTTGCCCATGTCGCTCGACGGCGTGTACCCCACGCCTTGGCCGCCTTGTGCAGCGTTGGCAACGCCAGCGGACGCCACCGTCAGAAAGGCGGCTAGGACAACAGAACTGAAATGAAACGCGCGTGAACGCCCGCGCATGTACGTAGACATGACGTCTAGATCTCCCCCCGGCCCGTCTCTGAGCCAGCCAGTAGCCGGCCCTCGGCCAGCTCGTTGATGGGAACTGGCCCCCCGACCAGTTGTTGAGGGAATTCCCCAATACCCTCAAGTACCCCGCGGTAACTATAACCAGCTAAACACGGCGAAATATCGAAGAAACGGACAAAAGGAGCGGACTATTTCAGGTTGGCCCGAAAGCACTAGAAAGCATGGTCCGGACGCGCTAGGCGTCGAGTCGCTCCTGAACAGGCACGCTCGCGGTGCTCGTGGTCGGATGTGAGGCCATGCCGTGCCGGTCGAACTTCTGACCCGTCGCCAGTCCGCCGATCCAGACCGAGAAGATCGCGATGAGCGCGCCCGCGGCGTCGTCGGCGATGTAGTGCCAGCCGAAGTAGATCGTGGCGACCACGGTGAGGCCGAAGAACACCCACATCCCCCAGCGGATCCACGCGTGGCGGACGGTGTACTGCGCCACCAGCGCCGCGCAGAGCACGATCGCCACGTGCAACGACGCAAACCCGGCAACGCTCTGGACCCCGTCGGCGTTGAACGGGTCGAACCGCACGTCAGTACGACCCGCTGACAGCGCGTCCTGGAGCTGTGTGACGCCGGTGTGCTCGAGGTCCGTGTAGAGCCACACGTAGTAGAACGCCGGACCGAGCGAGGGAATCGCGTAGTAGCTGGCGGTGCCCAGCGCCCAGCACAGGCACTGGGCAGTGACGTACCAGTAGCCGAAGCTGATGTTGCGCGACCACACCAGCCAGGCGATGAGCGACAACGGGACGAACGGAAGGAAGATCAGGTACACGAACGACAGAACGTGCGCGCTGACCCCCTCCCCCAGCACGGTGTGCAGGAAGACCGCCGGGTCACCGCCGAAGAACAGGGCCTCGTCGATGCTCTTCAGCATCGGGTCCTGGGTGCCCTCGCGGATGAAGGGGAGGAAGTTCTTCAGGTTCCGGTAGCCGACATAGGTGACGTAGAAGCTCGCGAGACCGATCACGACCAGCGCGATGCGCTCCCGGGTCCAGTGCTCGTCGATGATGCCCCGCGCCTCGGCCTTGAACTGTCTGGGCGCCCTGCGCGAGCGCCATGCCGCCCTGGGAATCACGTCGGCGAGAAAGGCGCCGACAACGAGCAACGGGAGCCGGAGCCAGGAAGGTCCGAGAAAGCCCTCGGGGTCCCTTATCGGCAGACCGAGCGCCTGGCTTGCGACGACGGCGAGCACACCCGTCATGATCGCGACTCCAACTACGAGTCCGTACGCCCGCCTTCTCACAACGGCGAAGTCTAACGAACGGGCAATGGCCCTCAGACAGCCAGCAGGGCGTACGCCCACGGCAGTGCAGCGAGCGCCAGCCCAGCCGCCAGGATGAGGGTGTCGCGCCACTGCCACGGTGCCGGCTCGGCCCAGGTACGTCGGTGCGCGGCGGCGAAGCCTCGCGCGTCCATGGCCAGGGCCATCGGCCCCGACATGCGCATGGTCGAGACGAGGAGCGCCAACGCCGTGGACGCGGAGACCCGGACCCGGTTCACCGGCCCGCCGTCGGCTCCCACACCGCGGGCCCTACGTGCTCTGCCGATCTGCTCCCACTGCCGCCCGAGCGACTCGAGCCGTTCGAGAGCGACGGTCGAGGCGACGACCGGTCGTGCGGGCAGGCGCAGCCGCTGGCCGAGGTGGTCGCCCAGCCGGGTGGGGTCGATGTACGGCGTCAGCACGGCGGCCGGGGTGATCAGGTAGAGGATGCGCATCGCCGCGCCCAGAGCGACGTCGAGGTCGTGGCCGCCGTACAGCCAGGTCGAGATCCCGACGGAGACCGCGGCGACGAGGCCGAAGGAGAGCCGGCGCAAGGTCGTCGCCCAGTCACGGATGACCAGGACTGCCAACAGGAACATGACCGCGACGCAGACCAGGCCACGGGCTGCGGAGTGGATGGCCGCGGCCCCAACCGCGGGGAGCAGCGAAGCGGCCAGCAACGACAGCGGACCGTAGCTCGGAGGACGGGCGTTCATGCGACGCGACCGCCCTCGAGCGCGAGGGTCCGACCGGCCGTCCCACGGCCCAACAGGTCCGTCGCGTCCCGGTCGTGCGTGGCCACGCAGATCGCCGCGCCGGACATCACGGCGGACTGGCACAGCCCGGTCACCGCCGCCCACGTGTTGCGGTCCTGCCCGACCGTGGGCTCGTCCAGCAGTAGGCCGGACGGGCCGTGCACGAGAGCGGCGGCGACGACGAGGCGGCGTTGCTCACCACCGGACAGATGGTGCACCGACCTGGCCACCAGGCTGCTGAGGCCGAGCACGTCCAGGAGCGCCCTGGCCCGCTCCTCCGCCTTCGGCTCGGGCCGCCCGAGGACACGGGAGCTGACGAGCAGCTCCTCGAGAACGGTGTGCTTCACCAGACCGTGCTCGGGAAGCTGCGCGACCCAGGCGAGCCGCGCCGCCAGCTCCCGGGAGGTGAGCCTCGACAGGGCGACGCCCCTGCGACCTGCGAGGTCCGGACGGATCCGGGCGCTGCCCGCGTCCGGTTGCTGCAGGCCGGCCATGACGCTCAGGAGGGTGGACTTGCCTGCGCCCGACGCTCCGTGCAGTACGACGGCAGTGCCGCTGTCGAGGTCACAGGAGACGTCGGCCAGAGCAGCCGCGGAATCCGGCTTCCTCCGACCGCCCGGGAACGGGGACCGGTGCCTCACGGTGACGTCGCGGACGGTTACCAGGGGCCGTCCGCTGTCGAGGTCGAGCGCCGGTGCTGCCAGTGCGGGCTCGACCATGACCGGAGTCGGCGCGGGCAGACCGGGGACCCAGATCCCCTGGGTCGCGAGAGAGTCGCGGTGCTGCGACAGCACAGCCGCGGGGCTGCCGTCAGCGACCAGGGCACCCGAGTCGTCGAGCACGATGCACCGGTCGACGTGCTCGACCCAGGGACCGATGTGGTGCTCGACCACGACGAGCGTCGTTCCTGCCTCCTGGCACGAGGCGAGCACGGAACGACGTACCGCTTCCGCGTTGTTCTCGTCGAGCATCGATGTCGGCTCGTCGAGCAGCAGCACCCGCGCGCTCATCGCCAGCGCCCCCGCGAGTGCGAGCCGCTGTGTCTCGCCGCCGGACAGCGAGCCGGTCCGGCGTTCCTCGCCGTACGGGAACCGCGCCGCAGCGAGCGCCCGGCGCACGAGTCGCGGCATCTCGGAGCGAGGCACCGCGAGGTTCTCGAGCCCGAACGCGACATCCCGGCCGACAGTCGGCGCCACGACTCCGGCCGAGGGGTCCTGCAGGAGCAGGCCCACCCAGCCCGGCCGTTCCTGGGGCGCGCGGCCGTCGATCGAGACGTCCCCGGAGAGGTCGCCGACGTCCGCTGTCTGGAGCAGTCCGGCGATCGCACGAAGGAGAGTCGACTTGCCAGACCCGCTCGGCCCGGCGAGCAGCACCTTCTGGCCGGGTTCGATGTGAAGGTCGAACCCGGCCAGCACGGGCTCACGTCTGCCGGCGGGGCGCCAGGTCAGGTTGCGGACATCGACCTCCGCGCCACCTGTCGACTCGACGCCCCTGCCGGGCGACGATGTCAGTGCGCTGATCTGTCGAGCTCTTCCTGGCCGGGCGGCATCGCGTTCACGGCGCCGGTCTTGGCGACGGCGCGCACCAGGGCAAGTCCGCCGAGGCCGGCGACTATTGCACCGGAGACCGCGAACGCTCCGAGGTAGGCCAGCTTCCAGGCCCACGTGTAGTCGGCGACCCACTGCCACCACTCGTAGAAGACGACCTCGAAGGTGGCTGCGAGCACACCCGCGAGGACGGCGACCCTGGGCCCGAACTGCTTCCAGGCGAACAGCGCCAGCGCCACCTCGACGCCCAGGCCCTGCAGGGCGCCGGACAGCAGGACCGTCCAGCCCCACTGCGACCCGATCAACGCGGACACCGACGCCGCGACCAGCTCCGCGAGGAGCGCGGCACCCGGTCGGCGGATCAACAACCCGCCCACCACGCCGGCCAGCAGCCAGGGCCCGGCCAGCAACGCGGACAGTGGCGGGAAGATCGCGTCGAGCGCCGCCGACGGTCCGGTGTAGATGAGGTTCCAGGCCCAGAACACGACGCCGAACGCCACACCGAGCATGGCGGCGCTGACGAGGTCGATGGTGCGGTACCCGAGCAAGGGTTTGGTGGCCAGCACCGTCGTACGGCGGCCCTGGGTGACTGTGCTCGACTCGGACCCAACTGATGAGGACATACGCAACTCCCGAAGGTTCAGGGAGGGAATCGCACGCAGGCGATTGAGACTCGACTTCCTTCGCCGGTATGAGCCGGGGCAGGTTCGAGGGTCTGCGGCCTTTTCCGCACTCTCAGCGCCGGGCGGCGCTCCCCTGTCGTTCTGCCCGTCACCTTACACCTGGGGCATCGGTTCGATCACCCGAGGAAGCCGCGCACGGAGGCATGCCCCTTCATCAGGTTGCGGGCGATCGTGCGGCGCTGGATCTCGTCGGTTCCCTCATAGATCCGGAGCAGCCGCAGCTCGCGGTACCACCGCTCCACGGGAAGCTCACGGGTGTAGCCCATGCCGCCGTGGATCTGCAGGACCCGGTCGACGATCTCGTTCGCCTTCACCCCGCCGTAGAGCTTGGCCATGGACTGCGCCTGCCGTGAGTCGAGCCCCGCGTCCACCTGCCAGGCGGCGGCGAGCACCAGCCACCGCAGCGCCTCGATCTCCGTCGCCGAGTCGGCGACCATCCACTGGATGGCCTGGCGCTCGGCGATCGGTTGTCCGAAGGTCACCCGGTTGCGGGCGTGCTCCATCGCCATCTCCACCAGTCGCTCGCAGGCGCCGAGAGCACGGGCGGGGAGCAGGTACCGCCCCTTGCCGATCCAGCGCATGGCCAGCTCGAAGCCCTTCCCCTCCTCGCCGAGGATGTTCTCGTGCGGCACGCGCACGTCGTCGAAGACCAGTGCCGCCGGACCCCACTCCCCCATGGTGTCGATGGGCTCCGACTTCCAGCCCATGTCGCGGTCGACGAGAAAGCAGGTGACCGACTCGTTCGCGTGCCCCTGCTTGTGCTTCTCGGCGTCGGTGACCGCGAAGACCATGGTGAAGTCGGCCTCGTTCCCGCCGGTGATGAAGGTCTTCTCGCCGTTGACCACCCACTCGTCGCCCTCGCGTCGAGCGGAGGCGCGGATCGCGCGCGCGTCCGAGCCGGCTCCCGGCTCGGTGATCGCGAAGCAGCTCTTGCGGTCGCCGTTGATGGTCGGGACCAGGTACTTCTGCTTCTGCTCGTCGTTGGCGAAGTACAAGATGTTGTCGGCGTCCCCGGCGAACCTGAACTGCACGAACGACCGGCCGAGCTCGACCTCGACGAGCGCGTTCATCACCGCGCCGAGTCCCATCCCGCCGTACTCCTCGGGCGTGTGGACCCCGAAGAAGCCGGCCTCCTTCGCCTTGTCCTGGAGGGCCTTCAGCTCCTCCTGGGTCAGGCCCCGCTCGTTGCGCCGTTCTCGCGCCAGCACCTCCGGCTCGAGCGGCATGATCTCCTTGCGCACGAAGGTGCGCACCCACTCGCGGATCTCGCGTTCCTCGTCCGACAACGTCAGGTCCATGCTCGTCCTCCGTGCATCGATCGCCTCTCTGTGCCCCGACCCCACGGTAGCCTCGCGGCAAGACCTCGCCCGCCGACGAGCAGGACCGACGCTCTGTCCTACCCTGCGCCGAGGCGTGCACCCGCCGACGCCGCCCCGAGCCAGGTGTGCGGGTTGCCGGCCCAGCACCAGCCGAGCCGCGGCGCGCCCTTGCTGACCCAGAAGCTCGGGATCCGCTTGTTGTCCGCACGTGAGCCGAGGGACTGGAAGCAGTTGCGCGACGCGAGCACCTTCGGGAAGTGCGTCACGAGCGCCACCCCCTCGTCCGTCGTCAGCGGCGTGCGACCTGCCTTCGTGATCAGTGGCAGCGCGTCGTTCGGCCGGACGTTCAGGGTCTCCCTGCCGGTGTCGACGTCCACGAGGAGGTACGCCTGCGACCCGGGTACGTCGACCCCGTCGATCGGCTTGTACGCGTCGATCTCGTCGGCCATGTCGGTGAACCCCGACTTGCCGCGCACGACGAACCGCTGCACCGCCTCGACCGTCGGCACCAGGCGGCTGGTCACCACGATGACGAACGGGACCGACTGCGGAGTCGACCCGCTCACCTGAGGCAGCAGCTCACGAAGCGGCCCGATGTGCTGGGTGAACTCGTCCGGGCTCATGCCAGCAAGCTCCGGGTAGCCCTTGTCGAGCAGCGTCCTCAGCTGCCGGTCGAACTCCTCCTCGACCGTCGCGGCCATGTCGATGTCGTGGTTCTCGTGCATCCGGCCCCCTTCCACCGACTGCTCAACGGCTCGCCGCCCGGAGGAGTTCCGTTGCCGACTTGTGGATACGCTCCACGACGTGGACCGGATCGACGTACTGCTGGCGTCCTTCGACGAGCTGCACCCGCGCACGGCGTACCTGCTCTGGCAGCTGCGCGAGTCGGTGTTCGTCGTGGAGCAGCAGTGCCCCTACCCGGAGCTCGACGGGCGCGACGTCGAGCCGGGCACCAGGCATGTCTGGGTGGAGAGGGACGGAGGGCCCGTGGGGTATCTGCGGATCCTCGCGGCCGGCGGAGAGGCCCGGATCGGCCGGGTCCTGGTAGCCGGGGCCTGGCGGGGCAGGGGCATCGCCGAGGCGCTGATGCGCGCCGCGCTCGAGGAGATCGGTGACCGGCCGGTCCGGCTCGACGCCCAGACCTACCTGTCCGGCTGGTACACGCGGTTCGGGTTCGAGCGCACCGGACCCGAGTTCGTGGAGGACGGGATCCCGCACGTGCCCATGCGTCGTGAGAGCAACGCTGGCTGAGGGGTCTCCCAGCCGCCTACGACGGCCGACGGCTCGCGTCGACCTCGTAGATGATCTCGAGGCCGTCCTCGTCGTCCCACTGCTCGCCGACCTCGGCGAACCCGTACTGCGAGACCAGCTTGAATGAGGCGATGTTGTCCGGCGAGATGCTGGCGCGCACGACGCGCACCTCGGGCTCACCGGCGGCCCGGTCGAGCAGTGCCTCGAGCGCCGCTCGCGCGTACCCCTGCCGCCGGAACGCGGGTTCCACCGCGTAGCCCACCTCGACCATGCCGCTCTCGTCAGGAGGTCCGTGGTAACCGGCGCGCCCGACCGCGACCTCCTGCTCGGCGTCCCAGATGACGCCGGTGATCCAGGCCTGGCTGGACGGGTCGGCCACGACCTGCCTGCTGCGGTACCGCCAGACGCTCCGCCAGTCGGACCCGACGAAGTAGGGCGTGAGCGGAACGGGAGACGTGCGGTTCGCCGCTTCCAGGTCGCTGTCCGCGAGCGCTGCCAACGTGGCTGCGTCCATCTGCACGATGTGCACGCGCTTCTTCACCGTGTCTCGCGACGGCGTCGTCTGGTGTTGGTCGGTCACCCGCGAATCGTCACAGAGCATCCGACCTCACGTCGAGCCAGTTTCCTTCTGAGGCTCGACGCGCCGGGTCGACGGGGTTCCGGGCAGCAGACGCGCCGGGTCAGGAGGCTGTGCTCCGGAAGCGGGCGGTCCCGTCGACCGTCTGCCGGGCCACCCGGCCTTGCGCGGCGAGCAGCTCGAGGTGCGCGAGGGTCTCCAGGGTGGCGAGCGCGGCGTTGAAGAAGTCGAGTTCGCGCATGCGCCGGGCGTGCCTGGTCCACGGGAGCTCGAGCGCCACGCCGTAGGCGGTGTCGATGCCCGAGTCGACGGCCTGGAGGCACAGGTCGAGCCGCTGGTCGTGGTGGGCGACCAGCTCGTCGACGCGGGCGTGCGAGCTCTCGGTGACCGGCCCGTGCGCGGGGAGCAGCGTCATGTCGGGCATGGCCCGGACCTTGGCCAGGGAGGAGAGGAAGTCCCCGAGCGGCTGCGGCGCGAAGACGGGCTCGAAGCCGACCGACGGCGTGATCGTGGGCAGCACGTGGTCGCCGGCGAACAGCAGCCCCGAGGCGAGGTCGGCGAAGACGTAGTGCCCCTGCGTGTGGCCGGGAGTGGAGACCGCCTCGACGGTGCGACCGCCGACGTCGAGGGTGACGTCACCGGAGAGCCACTCGTCGGGGTACTCCCAGTGGGCGAGGTCGGGCTGCTTGCCGCCCATGGCCCGGCTCCAGGCTCGGCCCATCTTCGCGGCGCCGGCCTTGATCAGCTGCGCAACGTGCGGGTCCACCCCGGCGGTGTCGTCCCGCAACAGGTCGAGCGTGGGCTTGTCCCCGATGCCGAGGCTGACGTGCGACCCGAACTCGCGCCGGACGACGGACGCCTGGGTGTAGTGGTCGCGATGCACGTGGGTGACCAGGAACCGGGTGATGTCGGAGACCTTGTAGTCGATCGCCCGCAGGGCCGACTCGAGGCGCTCCCGGGACTCCTCCACCGCCCAGCCACCGTCGACGAGGGTCAGGCCCGCATCGGTCTCGATGGCATAGACGTTCACCGCCTTCAAGCCGTCCATGGGCAGTGGCAACGGGATGCGGTGAACCCCTTCGGCGACGGCGAACGCCCCGGGCTCACTCCAGTGTGTGCTCTGCTGCATCCGGCTACCTTCTCACCAGGCCACGTCCGGTGATCAACGGCAGGTCCATCGTCGTGAGCAGTCCCGGCTCCGCCTCGACCACGGCCGGGACCGCGTTGACCAGCCGCATGGCGGTGGCCTTCAGCCCGGCGGTGTTGTGGTCGCCGTCGGAGCCGAGCAGCTCGAGGTCGAGGGTGTAGTTCGGCTCCCCGGTGATCGTGACCCGGTAGCAGCCGGAACCGGTCGGCTGGGGCCAGTCGGGTCCGAGGTCGGCGCGAAGGCGCGTGACGTGCTCGAGTACGACGGTCGGGCGACCGTCCACGGTGCCGGCCACCTCGAACCTCAGCGCGGCGGCGGTGCCCTTCTCGACCAGCCCCGCGGAGATCGGGATGTCCTCGGGCGCCGGAAGTCGCTCGACCGTCTCGGTCAGCTCAGGGTCGAGGTCCACCTCGAGTCCGGCCGCGATCTGACGGACGACGCTCCCCCAGGCCATGCTCAGGATCCCTGGCTGGAGCAGCATCGGGACCTCGTCGAGCGACTTTCCGAAGCCCATCACGTCGAACATGATCAGCGGGTTGTCGTAGGTCGCGTAGTCGAGGATCTCGAAGCAGCGCACCTCGTCGATCCGCTCGCTGATGCTGCTCAGCATGAGAGGCATGACGTCGTTCGCGAAGCCCGGGTCGACGCCGTTGACCCAGATCGACGACCGGCCGTCGGCCGCCGCCTGGCGGACGGGGTCGGACATCTCGGCCGGGACGACGCCGTCGGGGAACTGCAGGAAGACCGGGCCAGACGACACCACGTTGACGCCGGCGCGGAGCATCGTCTGCAGGTCCTCGAGCGCCTCGAAGATCCGGTCGTCGGCCATCGCCGTGTGCACGATGCAGTCCGGCTTCAGGGCGAGCAGCGCCTCGGCGTCGTCGGTCGCCCGGACGCCGAGCGGACGGCCGAGGCCGGCGAGCTCACCGGCGTCCTGGCCGACCTTGTCGGGGTTGGAGACCCAGACCCCGACCAGCTCGAGGTCCGGCCGGGCGTCGATGCCGGCGATCGCGTGGCGACCGACGTTCCCGGTGCTCCACTGCACCACGCGGTAGGTCATCGCGCCTCCACCTCGAGGTCCGGTAGCCCGAGGTCGAGGTTGGGCTGCTCGAGGCCTCCGTCGACCTCGAGCACCTTCCCTGTCACATAGCCACCGGCAGGTGAGGACAGGTAGAGCGCGGCGGCCGCGACGTCCTCGGCCTCGCCGATCCGGCCCAACGGCGTGGCTGCCTCCATCGCGCCGCGGGTCCGGTCGTCGGAGGCGACGAACTCCAGGGCGGAGGTCATCACGGACCCCACGGCGATCGCGTTCACGCGGATGTGCGGCGAGAGGTCCCGGGCCGCGAGCCGGGTGTAGTGCGCGAGCGCGGCCTTCGCCGTTCCGTAGGCGAGGTAGCCACGCCCGGACACCCTTCCCATCACCGAGCTGATGTTCACGATCGCGCCCCCGCTGCCCCTCAGCATCTGCGGGACCGAGGCACGGACGAGGGCGTGGGCCGTGCTCACGTTGAAGTGGAACGCCTCCTCGAGGTATGCCGGGTCGGTGTCGAGGAGGGCGTTGGGGATGGTGCCGCCGACGTTGTTGACGACGACGTCGAGCCGGCCGAAGGCGTCGTACGCCGCGCCCGCGAGGCCGGACACGGCATCGAGGTCCCTCAGGTCCGCCGGTACGACGAGCGCGCGGCCGCCTGCCTCCTCCACCGTGGCCGCGACCTTCTCGAGCTGGTCCCGGCTCCGCGCGGACAGCACGACGTCGGCGCCCGCCTGGGCGAGAGCGACGGCGGTGGCGGCGCCGATGCCGCGACCCGCACCCGTGATGACGGCCACCTGGCCGTCGACTCTGAACCGATCGAGGATCACCGCAACTCCCAGGGCCGGAGGAACTGCGGGGAGTGTAACAGGTTCTAGTTTTGGCCGGCGTGACCTCGACGCTGGTAGGCGACGAGCCTGACCGTGAAGCCGTCGTCGGCCCGTTCGTAGTCGAGGACGTCCACGAGCTGGCGAGCGGCCCAGAGCCCGAGCCCCGACTCCGGCTGGAGCGACCGGCTGGCGGCGCTGCCGAACGTGCTCGCGTATCCGCGCAGCGGGTCGTCGATCCCCGGCCCCTGGTCGGTGACCGTGCACAGGAGGCGCTCAGAGTGGGACCACACCCGCACCCGGACCGGCCGCGTTCCGTGCGTCCACCCGTTCGTGGCAACCTCTCCCACGGCCTTGACGAAGTCGTCGACGTCGTCGCGGGAGAACTCGCTGAACATGAGGGCCGAGTAGACGTCGACGCGGAGGTCGCGCAGGTTCGTGACGTCGCCGAGCTCCAGCAAGGGCTTGTCCAGCTGCAGCGGGTCGACCGGTGTCGCCATCCCCGGCCTGGTCACCAGCTGCTCGGGCTCGACGAAGTCCGGACTCGGCGTGCGCCGGCCCTGCTCTACCACGGTCGGGTGGGCACTCCTCATCGCAGCGACGATCTGCGGGTCCACGTCACGAGTGTCGTAGGGGCACAACGCCTGGAACGGGTAGTGCGCGAACACGCGGTTGACGGCCGACTCGTAGCGCAGCCACTCGTGCCACGGCAGGTAGTCGTTGTCGAAGTCGAGGAAGCCCATGGCACGGAAGCCCTCCACACCTCGAGCGAGGGCGCGGTCCATGACTCGCTTGTAGTGGTCGATCGACCCGACAGGCTTGCCGTAGGCCGCTTCCCCGAACACGACCCGTTGCTCGTCGGCGAACATCGCCCGGAGCAACCCCGTGACCGGGTTGGCCCCGGTGTTGACCATGACCATCTCGTCGCGCTCGACCCCCTCGCGCACGAAGTGGACAGCAGCCGAGGCGAACTCGTCGTCGTCGGCATAGAAGATCGCGTCATGTCGGAACTCGGACTTCGCGACCGGTGATGCCATGGCGCACCCCCAGCAGGTGGACGGTGGGCGGTTCGGACCGATTCTCGTACCCGGGTCGGACAAGGGCAAACGAGGGACCGGCGTCATGCTCCCTTCGGCCCCTCCACGAGCACGCAGCGGGTGCCGGAGTAGATGGTCGGCATGCACTGGTTGCAGTGGATGCAGACCCCTTCGCGAGTCTCGTCGACCTGCATCCGGTTGACCAGGTCGGGCTCCCGCAGCAGCGCGCGCGCCATCGCGACGTACTCGAACCCCTCGCTCATCGCCAGGTCGAGGGTCTCCCGCTTGTTCACCCCGCCGAGCAGCGTGAGCGGCATGTCGAGGGCCTCGCGGAACCTCCTCGCCATGGGAAGGAGGTACGCCTCCTCGAAGGGGTAGGTCCGGAAGAACCGCTTGCCGACCATGCGGATGCCCCACCGCTGCAGCGGGGGCATGGCGGCGGCGAACTCCTTGATCGGCGCGTCTCCCCGGAAGAGGTACATCGGGTTCTTCAGGGAGCTGCCACAGCTCAGCTGCAGGGCGTCTAGACCACCGTCCGCCTCGAGCATCCGGGCGACCTCGAGACTCTCGTCGACCTTCAGGCCGTTGCCCACCCCGTCGTGCATGCCGAGCTTCGCGGTGACCGCAGCGTCATCGCCGACGGCGTCCCGGACGGCCCTCACCACCTGACGGGGGAACCGGGCGCGGTTCTCCAGCCTTCCGCCCCAGCCGTCGCGACGCTTGTTCAGGCTGGGGCTGAGGAAGGAGCTCAGCAGGTAGTTGTGCCCCAGGTGCAGCTCGAGGCAGTCGAAGCCGGCCCGCACCGCGAGCCGGGCCCCGGCCACGTAGTCGCGGGTGACGCGGGCGATGTCGGCCTCGGTCGCGGTCCGGACCATCTGCAGGCTCAGCGGGCTCGGCATCCGCCAGGCCGAGAGTGCCTGGGCGTCGTTGGAGCGACCGTTCGCGACCGGCCCGGCGTGACCCAGCTGCGCGGCGACCGCGGCGCCCTCGGCGTGGACCGCGTCGGTCAGCTTGCCCAGCCCCGCGAGCGCCTTCTCCCGCAGGTAGATCTGGTGCCGGTCGGTTCGCCCTTCCGGTGACACCGCGAGATAGGCCACCGTGGTCATCCCCACCCCGCCGCGCGCGACGCGGAGGTGGTACTCGACGAGATCGTCGGTGACGAGCGCCTCCGGCGTCATCCCCTCGAAGGTCGCCGCCTTGATGACACGGTTGCGAAGCGACACCGGGCCGAGCCGGGCAGGCCCGAAGACGTCAGGGGCGGGGTTCACGGCAATGAACGATAACAGGTTCTAGTTTCGCCGGGTCGCTCACGGCGACGCGTGGCCCGCGCGCTCCTTCACGCCGGCGCCCAGGTCCTCGCCCCACCGCTGCGCCCGGTCGAGCTCCCCGTCGAGGAGCGGGCCGTTGACATCCTCCACGTAGAAGCTCGCCGCCTTGGCCGCGGAGGCGTAGCCGTGCTTGTGCGCCGACTTCGCCGCGCCCTTGGCCGCGGAGCCCGGGAGGTGTCGCACCTTGTCGATCCTGGTGTCGAACGTGGCGACGACCTCGGAGTGGTGCCCCGGAGGCAGGTGCTCGAGCCACTCGCGGATCCCGGTCTCCGTGTCGTGCGTGGCGCCCTGCTTCACCGCATCCTCGCGTGTGCTCGGCCGGGTCATGGAGAACGCATGGGTGGGCCCGCCCACGACGATCAGGTCGAGGTGTCCCGTGATGGCCGCAGGAGCGTGCGTGACCTCGGTGAGCTCGACCTCGAGGTACTTGGACAGCCCGGTCGTGATCGCGCGGGCTACCTGCTCGGTGTTGCCGAACATGGATTCGTAGACCACGAGGGCCTTCAGAGGCCGCGGGGTCATGACAGCGCCACCGGCCATTCGGCCACTGCGGCGAGGAGCACGCCGAGGTCGAGCAGGACGCCGACGCTCAGCCACGGGTTGAAGTACAAGCCCTTCAGGACCATGCCGAGACCCGCGGCGACCACGGCAACCGGAACGGTCCAGGCGGCGCCAAGGGCCACACCGATGCCCGCGAGCACATAGGTGGCTGCGGCGCCGCCGGCGAGGAGGAGCGACAGCTGGTGCACGGCGGTCTGGGGGACCGCGCGCGAGAGCACCGCCGAGTGGTCCGGCTCGAACGGCGGCGCCTCCTGCTTCGCGACCTCGGGCCTGGGGACCCAGATCACCAGGTGCAGCAGCCCGTGCAGGACCAGGAACGCCACGAGCACGACCGTGGTCATGTCGTCGTCCCGGCTTCGGGTGCCGCCTTCCTGGAGGCGCTGCGGATGCCACCGATGACCAGCACGAGGCCCACCAGCAGCAGGACGATGCCGATCACCAGCAGGAAGCCGATCACCCATCCGACCGCCGGGAGCTCCGCACCGGCGGCCGCGTCGACCGTCACGTCGCGGCTCCCGTCGGCGTTCATCACCACGACCGTCCAGTCGCCGGACTCGATGTCCCAGCGCAGGGACTGCTCTCCCGTTCCCGAGGTCTGGGCCGCCCAGATGTCCTGATCACCGGGCGCTGCGGTGGGCGCGCTGCCGGAGCTGTTCCGGTAGATCGGCTCACCGTCACCGTCCGTGAGCCCCACCAGCGTGGAGTGCGCGACCCCGCCGAGGTAGGCGTCGACGTCGTCGTCCCGGGCAACGCCGACGAAGACCGCCTGGTCGCCCGTGGGCGTGACCTCGACCTTGAGGTCCCCCAGAAGTGCCCGTGGCACGTTGTCGGCGGCACCCGCCACGTCGACCTGCATCGGCTCGGTCGTGATCGCGAAGGTGCCGGTCTCGAGCGACCGCTGGTCGGTCATGAAGAAGCCCTGGTCGTCGCGGGCTGTCTGGTCGGCCGCGACAAGCGCGATGCCACCCCCGATGAAGCCGAGCGACACGAGGAGCAGGAAGCTGCCGATCACGACAGCCACGACGCGCCCCGCGGTCCAGCCGCTCGCGCGAGCCTCGCGCGGACCCGCCGTGGTGTCGCCGGGTGCAGCGCCACCCGCCGTGGCGCCACCGGCCATGGCCGCACCACCCGCAGCCCCAGTGGCAGTGTCCCCACCGGCCGCAGCCCCACCGCCCGGGGAGGGCGCGGAGGGGACAGTGACGGCGTGGCCACTGCTGGGGTCCTGTCCGCCCAGGTCGAGCCGGAACGGTGGGTACTCGTCGGTCATCAACGCTGCGTACGCGGCGACCCTGAGCACCCAGCGGTTGAGGCCGAGCACGAGGTCGAAGATCTGCTGGGGGTAGCGCCCGGTGAAGAGAAGTACGACGGCAGCGATGAACACGAGCAGCCCGATGAGGCCGCTGCTCCACGCCCAGGGCTGCTGGTCGTCAGCGGTTGCCGAGTACCCGATGTAGACGCCGCCGCCGATGAAGAAGGCGACGACCAGGTAGTGCGGGATGGCCAGCAGCCACCACTTCACCAGGACCAGACCGTGCGACAGGTGGTCGGGGTACTCCACGTCGAGGTGCGCCGGGTAGTCCGGCACCTCGGCCAGCGTGAACGGCGGGTAGCGGTCGGTGGCGAGCGCACCGTAGGCGTAGTACGACACGCGCCAGCTCCACCGCAGGACCCCCACGTTGAAGTCGAAGATGGCGCGCGGGTAGTGCCCCGTGAACAGGATGGCGAAGCCGGCGACGATGCTGAGCACGAAGAAGGCGAGCCAGAGGAACGCCAGGATGAAGTAGTGCGGGATCGCGAGGACCCACTTCACCAGCCACAACCAGCGGTTCAGGTGGCCCTCGAAGGAGCCGTCGACTCGCACGGGATAGACGGACGTGTTCATGGGTCCTCCTCCGTTGTCTGTGTCCAGCGTCCGCCGACCCTCCGAGCGGGGTCCATAGGTGGCAGTCGTCATCGTGGGCAGGGGCATCCGACCCGAACTGCGCACAAGCGACTTTTCGCACGGCACTTATACCCCCGGGGGTAAGGACCTTCGGCTCTGTGGACAGCCCGGGCAGCCGTCTAGCGTCGAAGGTGAGACGGGGGCCGAGCCACCGAGGAGGAGCCGTGAAGAACCTGCTGGTCCTGGGCGCCGGGACCGCCGGCACCATGATCGTGAACAAGCTCAGGCGCCGACTGGACCGCGCCGAGTGGCAGATCACCGTGGTCGACCAGGACGACCGGCACAACTACCAGCCCGGCTACCTGTTCCTCCCCTTCGGCACCTACGTGCCGAGCCAGGTGACCCGCTCCCGGCACACCTTCCTGCCCGACGGCGTGGACTTCGTGGTCGGAGAGGTCGACAAGGTGGTCGCCGAGGCGAACCAGGTCGTGATGGTGGACGGACGCGAGCTCGGCTACGACTACCTCGTCATCGCCACCGGCACCGCTCCGAGGCCCGACCAGACCGAGGGCATGCTCGGCGACGAGTGGCGCAGGAGCGTCTTCGACTTCTACACCCTCGAGGGCTCGATGGCGCTGGCCGAGGCCTTGAAGGGGTTCGACCACGGCCGGCTCGTCGTACACATCACCGAGATGCCGATCAAGTGCCCGGTCGCTCCGCTGGAGTTCGCCTTCCTCGCCGAGGCCTGGCTGCGCGAGCGCGGCATCCGCGACAGGGTCGAGCTCACCTACGTCACGCCGCTCGACGGCGCCTTCACCAAGCCGGTGGCCTCCGAGCACCTCGGCCACATGCTCGAGGAGCGCAAGATCGCGGTCGAGACCGACTTCATGGTCGAGCGGATCGACAACGAGCAGAAGACGCTCGTGTCCTACGACGAGCGCGAGGTCCCGTTCGACCTGCTGGTGACCGTCCCGCTGAACATGGGTGCCGACTTCGTGGCACGCTCCGGGCTGGGCGACGAGCTGAACTACGTTCGCGTCGACAAGCACACGCTGCTCTCGACGGCGTACGACAACATCTTCGCGGTCGGCGACGCGAGCGACATCCCGGCGTCCAAGGCCGGGTCGGTGGCGCACTTCTCGGTCGAGATCTTCGTCGACAACTTCCTCGAGCACATCGAGGGCAGGCCGATGACGGGCAGCTTCGACGGCCACGCGAACTGCTTCGTCGAGTCCGGCGACGGCAAGGGCCTGCTGATCGACTTCAACTACGACACCGAGCCCCTGCCGGGCAAGTTCCCGATCCCCAGGGTCGGCCCGCTGGCCCTGCTCAAGGAGACCCGCGCCAACCACCTCGGCAAGCTCGCCTTCCGCCACATCTACTGGAACGTGCTGCTGCCGGGCCGCCCGCTTCCGCTTCCGGCCCTCATGTCGATGGCCGGGAAGATCCCGCCCTCAGAACCGGAACAGGAGAAGTAGTCATGCCCACCACGACGATCGAAGGCCACGAGATCCACGTCGACGACGAGGGCTTCATGACCCGGTACGAGGAGTGGAGCGAGCCGCTGGGCAAGACGCTGGCCGCCCAGATCGGCATCGAGATGACCGACGAGCACTGGAAGGCGATCCGCTTCCTCCGCACCGACTTCGCCGACCAGGGCGAGACCGCGACGCTCCGCAGGGTCAGCATCGGCGCCGAGATCCCGACCAAGGATCTCTTCCGCCTCTTCCCGAAGAAGCCGGCCAAGAAGATGGCCTACGTCGCCGGTCTGCCCAAGCCCCAAGGCTGTGTCTGAGATCCGCCGGGAGAACCAGGAGAACATCGAGATGACCACCGCAACCACCCCGATCGTCCCGTCGTTCGACGAGACGTCCACCGATCGCAAGCTCGCGATCATCTGCTCCAAGGGCAGCCTCGACATGGCCTACCCGGGCCTGATCCTGGCGAACGCCGCACTGGGCGAGGGGGTCGAGACACACCTGTTCTTCACGTTCTGGGGCTTCGACATGATCAACAAGAAGACCATGCACGACCTGAAGTTCACCCCCCTCGGCAACACCGCGACCCACATGCCACAGGGCCTCGGCGGGCTCCCGGGCGTGACGCACATGGCGACCTCGAAGATGAAGAAGTCGATCGCGGAGCAGGACGTGCCCGAGGTCCCGGAGTTCCTCGAGCAGATCGTCGCCTCCGGCGGCCACCTGTGGGCGTGCCGCATGTCGGCGGACATGAACCACCTGACCGAGGACGACCTGTACGACGAGGTCGAGGGCATCATCAGCGCCGCCGACTTCATCGAGAAGACCGAGGGCGCGCAGCTGCTGTTCATCTGACGCCGTCAGCGGCCGACCGCGTAGCCCTGCATCCCGCGAGGGTTCGCACCCGCAGACACGACGCCGGTCTCGGGGTCGCGGGCCACCGCGCACAGCCTCCCGAGACTCCAGGGATCGGCAACCGTCACCTTGTGCCGACGGGCGGCGAGCGCGTCGAGGACCGCCCGCCCCAGGCGGGACTCGGCGACCACGACGCCGGGCTCCATGGCACGGGGCCAGAAGGAGCCCGGGAAGCTCGTGGTGTGGAACGCAGGCGCGTCGATCGCCTCCTGCAGCGACATGCCGCCGGCCAGGGTCCTGAGCAGGAACATCAGCTGCCACTGGTCCTGCTGGTCACCACCGGGTGAGCCGCAGGCCATCACCGGCGCGCCGTCGTCGCGCAGGACGAGCGTCGGGGTGAGGGTGGTGCGCGGCCGGAGGCCTGGCGCGAGGGAGGAGGCGAGTCCCTCCTCGAGCCAGAACATCTGCATCCGGCTGCCCAGGCAGAAGCCGAGCTCGGGGATGGTGGGGGCGCTCTGCAGCCACCCGCCGCTCGGGGTCGCGGAGATCATGTTGCCCCAGCGGTCCACCACGTCGACGTGACAGGTGTCGCCCCGCGTCTCGCCGTCGCTGCGCACCGTCGGCTCGCCGGTTGTCGCGTCCCCAGTCGTCGCCGCCCCGGCCGGCCTCTCCATCTCCTCGGTGACATGGCGTGGAAGACGGGGCTCGCGCCCGTCCGGTCTGCCGGGCCGAAGCTCGTGCGACGCCTCCGGGCCGATCAGCGCAGCCCGCTGGGCGGCGTACTCGGACGACAGCAGGGTCTCGAGAGGAGTGTCGAAGCCGTCGCCGTACCACGCCTCCCGGTCCGCGAAGGCGAGCTTGAGAGCCTCCACGACCTGGTGGGCACCCTCGGGCGAGGAGGGGGCCAGAGCGGCATCTCCGACGGCATCGAGCGTGGCGAGCGTCTGGAGCAGCGCGGGCCCCTGTCCCCATGGACCGGTCTTGGCGACGGTGTGGCCCTGCCAGTCGAGCGTGACCGGGGCCTCCCAGGTCGCCTGCCACGCCGCCAGGTCCGCGCCGGTGACCAGACCTTGCCGGGGCTCTCCGCCCCCGGTCCGGATCGCACGGGTGGAGAACCGGTCGACGGCCTCTGCCACGAAGCCCTCCCGCCACGCCCTCCGGGCGCGGTCGATCCGCTCTGCGCGGCTCCCGCCGCCGGCGTCGGCCTCGGCCACGAGCCGCTCGAGCGTCTCGGCGTAGGCGACGTTGCGGAACAACGAGCCGGCGGTCGGCGCCCTCCCGTCCCGCAGCCACGTCTGCGCCGAGGTCGGCCAGTCCTCCACGAACAGGTGCTGGACCGCCGCGACCGTGTCCGCGACGCGGGCCACGAGCGGGTGGCCGTTGCGGGCGTAGGAGATGGCCGGGTCGAGCACCTCCGCGAGCGACATCGTGCCCTCGTCCCGGAGCAGGAGGAGCCAGGCGTCCACTGCTCCGGGCACCGCCGCGGCGAGCGGCCCGGACCCGGGGATCCGGGACAGCCCCAGGGACGTGTAGTGCTCGATGGTGGCTTTCGCCGGCGCGACGCCCTGGCCGCACAGGACGCGCGGCGCGGGGTCACCTGCAGTGGTGACGATGGCCGGCACCTCACCGCCCGGGCCGTTGAGGTGTGGCTCGACGACGTGAAGCACGAAGCCGGCACAGACCGCGGCGTCGAAGGCGTTCCCGCCGAGCTCGAGCTGCCGCATCGCGCTCTGCGACGCCATCCAGTGGGTCGACGAGACCATGCCGAAGGTGCCCTGCAGGGTGGGCCGGGTGGTGAAGGTCATGAACAATGACTTACCGGGCCGGTCAAGAGGGCACCGACCTGCCCTGTCCGAAGACCCGCGGGGGTATTTGTTGCTGAACAACAATTTCTCAGCAATTTGCACCGACGCGCCGCCTGAAGTTGTTACTTTTTGGAACGGGCCAGTTCACAGACTGTGCCCATCGGTGATGGACGACCTACGGGCCGGGGGCCGTCACCACTGAAGTGGGCTGACGGACGCGGTGCAAACGGGGGAGCACCGCGCCCGCCCGGCTCGCCACGCGATTCCTCCCGCACTACGCCGGGCGAGCCTGCGAGCATGAAGCCCATGCAGCAGCGACGTGGCAGGCGACCGGCCCGAGTAGTCGACCCCACGCCGACGGACGGGACGAAGCTCGACGGCGATGCCCGGATCGGGTGGCTGCTGCGGAGCTCGCGCATGCACCTGCTTCCGGACACGAGCGCGCGCAGCTTCGCCAAGACCCTCGTCGAGGTCGGGTGCTCGGCGGACGCGAGCCGCGTGAGCCGGTGGGAGACGGGGCGGATCCCGGCTCCTGTGGACGTCGTCGCGGCGTACGAGCGGGCGTTGGGCCTGCCCCCGGGAGGCCTGGTAGCGCTCACGATCCTCACGCGGAAGCTCGCCGACCCGGACGCCCGGGCAGCCATGATCCTGGAGACCCACAACGTCTCCGCCGCACGGGCCGAGAAGGCTCTCGACGCGATCGTCGACGGCGACCCGACGGGCGAGGACTGGCTCGAGTTCTCCAGCTACGTCGCCTGCCATCCCGAACAGCTGCTCCTGCCGGTGTCGCTGTGGCGGACGATGGCGTCGCGTCTGGTCAAGGAGCTGGGGCTCTCCCTCGGCACCGCCTACGCCACGCGCAACGAGGCCGCAATCGTCCTGAGCGAGCACCCACGGGCTGGGCAGGCGCTCGTCCACGCGGTCGGCGAGGACGTCCTCCACTCCGACTCGCTGGTCGTCGCCGACCCGATCTCGCTGCTCCGGGCGATCGACGCCCGACCGGCGGGCGACCTCGTCCTCAAGCTGCTGGAGCAGCCGCCGGGGGCCACCCGCGCAGGCGCCGCCTGGAGCGCCGCCGCGAAGGTCGTCCGAGGGCACTTCGACGAGTGCCAGCTGGCGCGGCTCGAGGGCATCGTCGTCCGCTGGGTCCGGCAGGAGGGGCTGGACGCCGGTGGCATCTACAACCGGGTCACCGACCTCGTCGCCGTTCTGCCCGCGGACATGCGGAACAGGATCGCGCAGTCCGTCGGCTCGGCTTCCGAGCCCGCCGACGGGCCGGACGTGTCCCACCACAGCTGGTGCGAGACCACCGCGGCGAGGCTGGCCGCAGCTGTCGCCCGGCCGTCCGGCGAGGACGAGGAGCCCATGCTCGAGCGTCTGGTGCAGGAGGCGATCTTCCACCCTCATGCCGAGCGTCGCTTCCATGCCGCTTTCTGCGTCACCCTCTCGCCCTACTCCGCGCGGGTCGCCCGCGGGGCCGCAGGAGTCGTCGAGGAGGCGCTCTTCGGGGCCGGTCAGGACCACGTCCTCGTGGAGCGGGTCCTGGTGCTGATGACGTTCGTCGTCACCGAGGCCCAGCGCGAGCTGCTCCACCGGGTCGTCGACGGGCCGGACCCCTCGTTCCGGGCGACCGCACTCATCGCGCTCGCCCACCTGCCGCCCACACGGAACGACGCCACGGAGCTGTGGCCGATCCTCGAGACCTACGCGGAGGCCGACGAGGAGACCACGCGCTGCGCGTTGTACTGCGCAGGAATGACCGACGACGAGGTGCTGGAGCGTGTCGAGCGCGACGGTACCGCTCCGACCTGGGTACGACGGGCCGCGCGGTGGTGGCTTCACGAGGGCCCCGCGATCCGCGAGCACACCCGGGACCGGCCCGTCGCCTGACTGGTCCGTCGCCTTCCGGCCGCGGACGGCACCCTGCAGGATGGCATCCATGAAACTCGACGTCGCGCGTGTCCGGAGCTCCTTCCCTGCCCTCGAGCAGGGAGTGGCCTACTTCGACGGGCCCGGCGGGACCCAGGTCCCGCGAGAGGTGGCGCAGGCCGTGGCCGACACGCTGTGCTCCGGCATCTCGAACCGGGGCGACGTCACCGTCGCCGAGCAGAGAGCCGACGCGGTGGTCGTCGAGGCGCGGGCAGCGGTCGCGGACCTCCTCGGCTGCCCCGCCGCCGGTGTGGTCTTCGCGCGGTCCATGACGCAGGCGACGTACGACCTCGCGCGTGCCCTGGCGAAGCAGTGGGGACCCGGCGACGAGGTGGTCGTGACCCGGCTCGACCACGACGCGAACATCCGGCCGTGGGTCACCGCTGCGGCGTCGGCGGGAGCGACCCTGCGATGGGCCGGATTCGACCGTGAGACCGCCGAGCTCACCGTCGCGGACATCGAGGCAGTGCTTTCTCCCCGGACCCGGCTGGTCGCCGTGACCGCCGCGTCGAACCTGCTCGGCACCCGACCGGACATCGCCGCGGTCGCCGCGGCCGCGCATGGCGTCGGCGCACTCGTGTACGTCGACGGCGTGCACCTCACCCCGCACACGCCGGTCTCCTTCGGCGCCCTCGGTGCGGACTTCTACGCGTGCTCGCCGTACAAGTTCCTGGGACCGCACCACGGGTTGCTCGTCGCCGAGCCCGCCCTCCTCGAGGAGGTGCGGCCCGACAAGCTCCTGCCGTCCAGCGACGACGTTCCCGAGCGGTTCGAGCTCGGCACCCTGCCCTACGAGCTCCTGGCCGGGACCACCGCGGCCATCGAGTTCATCGCGGGCCTTGCATCCTCGGCGTCGACACGTCGTGACCGGGTCCTGGAGTCGATGCGTGCGGTCGAGGAGCACGAGGAGCGGCTGTTCCGACGGATGGTGGAGGACCTTGTGGCGGTCGAGGGCGTCACGCTGCACGGCTCGCCCAAGCACCGGACGCCGACGGCGCTCTTCTCCGTGGCGGGGCGGTCACCGCAAGAGGTCTACGAACACCTCGCAAGGCTCGGCGTCAACGCGCCGGCGAGCCACTTCTACGCGCTCGAGGCGTCCCGCTGGGCGGGGCTCGACGACACCGGCGCGGTGCGGGCCGGCGTCGCGCCGTACACCGACGACGAGGACGTCGACCGCCTCGTCGCCGGGGTCGCGGCGCTGGCCTGAGTGCCTCAGACCATCTCGGGGACATGCAGGTGGGCTAGTGCGAGGTCGAACTCGCAGACGTCGAGGATCTCGGCCCCGGCCTCCTGCGATGCGCCGGTCCTCAAGGTGTTGGCCTGCCCCCGGGTCGCCCGCATCGCCTCGACGCTGTCGTAGGTGACCGACGAGACAGCCCGTCCGGTGGCTCGGTCGATGAGCATGCTGGCGCTGCAGAAGCCCTCGAGCTCCTCGAGCGCCGGCAGCACGCCCAGCTTGAACGTGTCGATGGCGCGGTCGGCGTTGGCCGGGTCACCCTTCATCCACGTGACACGGACGCAGGCGCCGTCTCGCGAGGTGTGGTCCCGGTGCATCCCCGCGACCTCCCACACCTCTACCTCGGGGGTGCCACCGAAGAGCTCGCCGGCCCGGTCACGCATCGGGCTGACCTGGTCGGCGCTGTTGCGCAGGGCCTCCTCGGACTCCCAGCCGGCCGTCACGATGCAGCGGCCGGATTCCCGGTCCACGATCATGGAGAGGCCGGTACAGCCGTCGATTCGCTGGACCTTGGGAAGTACGTCGTCGCGGACGTAGGCGATGCCGGCGTCGATGTTCTCGGGCCTTGCGTTGATGGTGGTAGATCGTGCGTACACGGTCTCTCCCCTCCCGAACGGGGGCAGCGCCCCGGTGGCGCCACCGGTCTCCGCCCACGCTGCTACGGCCTCCAAAGGCAGGCAATAGTCATTCCTGGTGGCGGGGGGACCGGGCTAGACGAGAATGCCGACGCGGGCCGGGACCGATTCCGAGGCCGGCGTGATCCGGTCAGCTGCCGGGCCGACCACCTTCGGTCACCTCGCGGACCAGCTCGTTCATCCGCAGCGAGACCTGGTGGATGTCGGGGATGTCCTTGAGGATCACGGTGCCCTCCTCGCTGGCGGCGGACACCTTGAGGGTCCCCGCGCCCACCACTCGGTCCACGATCCCCTGGTCGAACGCCACGTCGTTGATCCGGGTCAGCGGGATGTCGCGTCCTGACCGGCGAAGGACGCCGGTGCGGGTGGCCAGCCGCTCGGTGGTGAGGGTGTACGTGCGGTTCCACCAGGCGAGCACCGGCCACACGCCGAACACCAGCACGACGCCGGCGAAGGCCACCCATCCCAGGGTGTCGAGCCAGGCCAGGAAACCGTCGTCCGGCGAGATGACGAGCACGACGACGAGGCCGACGAGGGCCGCGACACAGATCAGCATGGTGCCGACGAGGTGCTTCCAGTGCTCGTGCATCTCGAGGACGACGTTCTCGCCCGGTGAGAGCTGCTCGGCCGGTAGACCCATGCCGTCATCATGGCACGGCGCCTACCGGGCTCATGGTGGTTTCAGGTCACGCCCTCGCGGCCCCGTAGCCGAGCAGCGCGGCGAGCCCGAGCGCGCTTCGCGGAGCGTACGCCGTGCGCCACAGCCCGCCGTGCGCCGCGGCATGCGCCTCGTCCTGCCACGGATGGGGGTGCGACGGGCCTCCACCGGTGTGCAGGTCGTGGACCAGCAGCGCGGCCATGAGGACGTTGCAGGTAGCAGGCTCGAAGACCTCGACCCCGAACCGGTGCGCTCCCGCGTACGCCGCGGCCAGGGCCCGGTTCTTCACCACCGAGCGGGTGCGGGTGGGCGGTGCGACGTTCAGCGAGACCGTCGTACCGGCGGCGCGGGCGACCACCGCACGCCAGCGCTGCAGACGCTTCGCGAGCGCGTAGTTGGGCCCCTGCTGCGGCACGAGGCTGTCGTTGACCCCCGGGTCGACGCCGGGAACGTACCCGCGGCGCAGGAGGCGGCCGGCCGACAGCCCGCGCAGGGGTCGGCCCAGCAGCTTCGCGGTCGTCGACCGGCTCGCGTAGGCGCCGGTGGACTGGGCGACGGCCTCGGCAGGTACGGCGAACACGTCGGTCGGTGTCGCGAGGAAGGCCAGGTCGAGGTCGTCGCGTGAGGCCTGCAGCCGTGTCGTGAGCGCGTCGACCGCGACCGAGACGCGCATGTTGGTCGCGCCGTCCGCGTAGACGTAGTTGCCGAGCACCAGCGGGCCGGGCAGGGCGTCGAGCCACTCCGCGACGGCCGGGACCTCCGCGATGAGGTCGGCGCCGGCGTGCTGCGCGAGGTGCCCGTCGCCCGGCGTACCTCCCCGTGCCGCCGCGCCATCCGCCACCGGGACCAGCATGGTCCCGGCGCTGTTCCGCGCGGTGTTCAGCACCCGCTCCCAGATGGCGGGGCGCGGAAGGTCGACGGGGGCGACCCGCGCTCCCCAGCGCAGCAGCGACGGCAGGGGCCCGATCTCCGCGCCCGCACCGAGGACCGCGACGGTGCGATCGGGAAGCCCGAGCCAGTCGGGGTTCTCCGCGACGGTGCGCACCGCCTCGGCGCAGGACGGCTCGACCACCCCGTCGGCGACCCAGGCGTCCAGCCGGCGGAACAGGGCATCACCGCGCAGCCGGTCGCCGTGGTACGGCAGCGACAGCTCGCGCTCCGGCTCGCGGCTGCCCGACACCTCCACGGTCTCCACGGACCGGTTCGCCGGCGCCGAGACCAGCGTCGCAAGCCCGGTCTCCTCATCGTCCTGGTCGATGAAGCGCATGTTCGCGTGGAGCGACTCCAGCCCTGCCCCGGCGATGGCCACCGCGGCGTCCTTGGAGGGCAGACCGGCCTCGACGAGGCGACGGAAGTGCACCAGGTAGCCGGCGCGCCAGTTCGTCTCCTGCGCGGCCGCCAGGGCACCGGTCGGGTCGACCGGGCGCAACGCGTCGGCCGCCACGGTTCGGCCCAGGGACGCCGTGCTGCGGCGCCCCTCGGCGGACATCGGGAACACCACACCGGACTGCTGCTCTGCGCTCATCTCTCTCTTCTCCGTCGACAGGGCCAAGGTTGACCGACGTCACGTTGCACTCTCGCAACCGGCTCTGCTTAGGTAAGCCTTACCTAAGCAATCTAGTGGAAAGAACGTCATGCACCGGAAAGCACTCGCCCTTGCCGCCACGCCCATCCTCGCCCTCACCGCCTGTGGTGGCGAGGGCTCGGCCGCCGAGCCCGACGGATCCGGCGTACCGTCCGGCGTGGCCGAGCAGTACTCGACCCTGAAGGAGGAGGTCGCGGAGCGGGGCGGCGAGACGACCTCCGGCGACTGGACCATCTCATACATCGTCGAGGCCGCAGAGCCCTGGCACGAGTCGCACGGCGGCCACCAGCGGTTCCGTGAGCCCGCCCCAGGGGAGACCCACCACATCGAGATCATCCCCAGGGAGTCCTCGACGGGACGGATCGTGCCGGACGTCCCGATCACCGTCGAGGTCGTGGACGCAGAGGGCACGGTGGTCGACGAGAAGGAGCTCAACTTCTACTACAGCACCTTCTTCCACTACGCGAACAACTTCAGCATCCCGAAGGACGGGAAGTACACGCTGCGCGCGTCCCTGGAGGCACCCACCTTCCTCCGCCACGGCGAGGAGAACGAAGAACCCGCCCTGGACGAGGGCGCCAAGGTCACCTTCGAGAACGTCGACCTCACGCAGGGCTGACCGACCGTTGACCACGCACCAGGTGGGGCGGGCTCCACTCGTCTGGGCGCAGTGGGCGTCCGTCGGCATTGCCGCCCTCGCGGTGGCACTCGGACTGACGGGCGCCCTCTGGACCGCCGACCACCTTCAGGCCGACCCCACCTTGATCCGGGTGGCGTTGTTCGCCCATCTCGCAAGCCTCGTGGTGGGTTTCGGGGCGGTCCTCGCCGTTGACTGGGTCGCACTGCTGTGGCTGCTGCGGAGACGAGCCCTGATCGACGTGCTCCACACGGCCGGCAACGCCCACGTCCCGATCTGGGCGGGATACTCAGGCCTCGTCGCCAGCGGGATGCTGCTCCAGCCAGACCTCGCCAACCCCGTCACGCAGGTCAAGCTGGCGCTCGTCCTGGTCATCGGCTGGAACGGCGTTCTCGCGACCGTGCTCCACCGAAGACTCACCCGCCGTCCGCACGCCCCGCTCGAAAGGCGGCTCGTCGTCACCGCGGCAGGGGCGGCCACCGTCTCCCAGCTCGGCTGGTGGGGCGCGATGACCCTCGGCTTCCTCAACGGCCTGTGACGACGCAGAGCAGACTCACCGCTGCCTCTTCCTGACGGACTTGGGCGGGAGCGAGGCCACGTACTCGAATGCGCGGCCGGTCCAGGCGAGCGCGTCGCCTTGTGCGATCTCCGCAGGCAGGCTGACGTACCCGCCCATCGGTCGTTCGGCAGGTCCGAACGGTCCTGCACCTGGTTCCGCGAGCAGTGCCTGGCGCTGGTCCTCGGGCAGCTTGACGCCGATGTCGGAGCCGAACAGGCCCATGAACATGTTCCCGTTCACGAAGGCACCGAGGTTCCCGAACATCGGCTTGACCTCGACCCTGGGGTCGTCGGGGACCACGGCTGCGAACCGCTCCCGGTCGACCTCGGTCGGCTTGGGCATCTTCATGGCGCCTCCTCGCGCAGTTCTGGCCTTCCTATTGTCGGTCGCACGCAGAATGTCGGCGCCCTCCAATAGGTTCGAACACACGTTCGAACTGCTGGAGGGTGCATGACAACCACCACCACGACGACAGCAGCACCGGCTCCTGACTCCGGGGAGGCCGGGCCGGATCCCGGGCCAACCCCCGCGCCGGTCCCCGAGCCGGTCCCGGAGCCGGTGCCTTGGGAGCGGCCCGACCTGTCCGAGCACGACCTGCTGGCCGCGGCCCGGGCCGAGCAGGTCGCCGGGAACCGGGCCGAGGCCGCCCGGCTCACGGCGCTCGAGGAGTTCCGCCGGCGCCGGGAGCGGGACTTCGAGGCCCGCCGGGCAGAGGATCCGCACTTCACGATGACCCCGCTGCGCGAGACGATCGTCGAGGCCGCGCCGCTGCTCGGCGCCGCCGACGGCCGCCTCCAGGGCGACCTGGGCGCGATCCGGGCGCTGCACGAGCATTTCCCCGGCATCCTCGACCTGGTCCTCCGGGGCCAGCTCGACCTGTACCGTGCCCGGCTGGTCTGCGACCCTGCGATGGCGCATCTCCCGAAGAAGGGGGCGCTCCCGACCTTCGCCGCGCTCATGACCGCGTGGTTCCTCGCCCACCTGGAGGGCCAGGAGATCCAGCCTGCGCTGGTCACCAAGACCCCCAAGCAGATCAACAACAAGGTCGGCTACCTGATCAAGAAGCTGCGCCCGAAGGACGCCGAGGATGCGTTCAAGCGCAAGTTCCGCGAACGCAGCGCGGCCTTGCACCACGGCCAGGACGGCATGGCCAACCTCAGCCTCACCCATGACCTGGCCACCCTGACCGCGGCCAACCACCGCCTGGACCTGATCGCCCGGCAGTACCGCCGCGACGGCGACCCCCGCACCCTTGCCCAGCTCCGGGTCGACCTCGCCGCCGACCTGCTCCTCGGCCGGCTCACGATCACCTCCGGCACCGACGACCCCACCGGCTCCGGCGATAACCCGATCGGCGAGGTCAGCGAGTGGCCACGGCAGCGCTGGGCGCGGCCGATCATCAACGTCACCGTCCCGATCCAGACCCTGATGGGCCTCAGTGACGACCCCGCCGTCCTGTCCGGCGGCACCTCGATCCCGGCCACCTTGGCCCGGTGGCTCGCCCAGGATCCGCACTCCACCTGGTACCGGATGCTCACCGACCCCGCCGGACGCTGCGTCGAGCTGTCCACCACCTCCTACCAGCCCACCCAGGAGATCTGGCGCACCACGGTGGCCGACTGGGGATCGTGCCACGGACCCACCTGCACCGTTCCGGCCACCGACTGCGAGTGCGACCACCGGGTGCCGTGGCCGAAGGGCAAGACCTCGAGCACGAACATCTGGCCCGGCTGCAAGCGCGACCACCAGGCCAAGCACGCCCCGGGTTTCGGCATCACCCAGCGACCCGACGGCACCTGGCTGCTGCGCACCCGGGCCGGGTTCGAACACCCCACCGAACGCGCCGAGCAGCCCACTACCGACGACTGGGACACCGACTTCGTCGAGATTCAGCCCACGGCGTCTGAAATCCACGACGCCCTGGCCCTCCTCGCCGAGGAGCGAGCCCAGATGGCCACCTATGCCGCCCGCCAGTACGAACAAGAGCGGCTCGAGGCCGACCTCCGCGCTTCCTACCCCGACGCCGACGACAACCTCATCTGGCTCTGGCTCCATGACGACGACCCCGACAACCATCTGCCCTCGCTCACGCGCACCGGCACCGCCGACACGACCCACCAGCTGCACCGCCAACGCACCCGGCGGGAGGCAGCCGACGCCGGCTACGCCCTCGTCTGAGGACCAGGATTCAGCACGAATGAGCTGAAACCACACCGGCGCAGCCGCTCACTCCGGTACGTATGATCGGTCGATGAGTGTGCGCACCGAGAAGGACGGTCCGGTCTGGACCGTGGTCCTCGACCGGCCGGAGGCCCGGAACGCAGTGGACACCCCGCATGCCGAGGCTCTCGCGCGGGCATTCACAGAGTTCGAGGAGGCGTCGGACGCCTCGGTCGCTGTGCTCTGGGGCGCGGGCGGTTCGTTCTGCGCAGGCGCCGACCTCAAGGCAGTCGCCCAGGGCGAGATGGAGGCCCATCCACCCGGGGAAGGGCTGCCGGGCATGGGCCCGACCCGGATGCGGCTGACCAAGCCGGTGATCGCGGCGGTCGACGGCCACGCCGTCGCCGGTGGCCTCGAGCTCGCCCTGTGGTGCGACCTGCGCGTGGCCGACCCAGAGGCGGTGTTCGGCGTCTACTGCCGCCGCTGGGGCGTGCCGCTCATCGACGGAGGGACGGTGCGCCTGCCCCGCCTCATCGGCCTGAGCCCGGCGCTGGACATGATCCTCACCGGGCGGGGCGTGAAAGCCGACGAGGCGCAGCGGATCGGGCTGGCCAACCGGGTCAGCGAGAGTGGCCGCTGCCGCGAAGAGGCGGAGGAGCTGGCCCACCAGATCGCGGGCTTCCCGCAGGTCTGCATGCGGCACGACCGGCTGTCCGCCCATGAGCAGTCCGGGCTCACCCTCGACGACGCGATCGCCAACGAGTGGGAGCACGGCATGCACGCCCTGCGCGCCGAGGCGCAGTCGGGTGCGGGCCGGTTCGCCGCCGGATCCGGCCGCCACGGCACTTTCGGCTGAGCACTCTTGCACCGCGCGGTCGGGCTACGGCCGCGGGGTCGCCCACGTGGTCGGGATGTCCGCGCCACCCTCCTGGGAGACCCGCTCGCCCATCTGGACGTACGCCGCCTGCGGGAAGAACTTGCCGGCCACCAGCGCCTGACCCATGCGGAACGACGTCGCTCCGGCCATCAGACCTGGCGGGACGAAGGAGAACAGCCTTTCGAGGTCCTTCAGGTCGGCCTCGGAGTTCATCCTCATCAACAGCAGGTTGTCGCACTGGGAGACGACGTTCTCGTGCACCTTGTGCGGACGCTGGGTCGAGGTCAGCAGGTACAGCCCGTACTTGCGGCCCTCGGCGGCGATCTGGGCGGCCCGCGCCGTCGACAGCCCGCTCACGGCGTCGGGAGGCTCGGCGGGACAGATGTTGTGCGCCTCGTCGACGACGATCAGGCAGGGCTCGCGGGCAAGCCTCGACTCCCACAGCGTCGACAGGGCCGCCTCGGCGACGAGCCGCTGTTCCTCCATCGTGTCCAGCGAGCCGAGGTCTACGACCGTGCAGCGCGCCGTCGGGTGGCGAAGCTCCTCGACCAGGGACCTGCGCTCCGGGCTCCAGACCGCCCAGTCGAGGAGTCCCAGGTTGCTCGCCCGCATGCCGAGCTCACGAGCTCCTGGCGCGTCCGTCTCGATCATCTGGTCCAGGTGCGTGACCAGCGGCCTGCCGCCCTCCGCCCGGAGCATGGCGGTCAGCGCGGCGTACTCCTCGCGGTCGCGGATCGGGTCGAGGCCGAGGATGGCCGCCTGGACCGCGGAGTCGAGGTCGGAGAACCGGAGCCTGAGGGGACGCTCGCCGCCGGCGGCCCGGTTCCGCCACACGGCAACCTCCCCCGGCACCTGGCGGTAGCGCTCGGCCACCGCCGGATCGGCGCCCTCGCGGAGCAGGGGCAGCCCCACGTAGTCGGAGTTCGGGTCGAGGACGACCACCCGGAGGCTCGTCTCGGCGAGCACGCGCTCGATCAGGAGGCCGAGGGAGTACGTCTTCCCCGAGCCGGACTGACCGCACATGAACGTGTGCCGGTCGAGCCCCCCGCTGTCCAGCGTGGCCGGCACCCCGGGAGCGAGCAACAGCTCACCGATGGTGAGCCCGGCACGGCGCGGACGCGTCCGCTCGAACCACGAAGCGACCTCGTCCGGCGGCGCCGGCCGGACGTGGGCGTCGTGGAACGGGGTTCCGTCGGCATCCAGGACGATGCCGCCGCCTCGGGCATACCGGAAGAGCACCCCGGACGCCGGACCGACGAGCCCCTGCCCGGCCGCCACGGCCGACTCGCTGCCCAGGTCCGTGATCTGGCCCAGCCACGTGCTTCCCTCGGACTCGAGTACGACGTAACCGCCCCGGCGCAGCGCCAGATGGTAGAGCGACGCCTGAAGCTGGAACGAGCGGCCGTCCACCGACGTCGCCAACGGCAGGATGCTGCGCTCGATGTGCTCCCGGGTGCGCCGGTAGTCGACCAGGTGCTCGGTGAGCAGGGACTCCCGTGCCTGGCTGTCTGCGGACGTTGCGGGCAGCTCGGTCATCCTCGCAGCGTAGGCATCGGTCTCGACGCACCGGCTCGCCCGTTTCGGGTGATAGGCCCCTCCGTCGCGGTCATCGGTCTCCGGCAGAGCGAAGCCCCCGGCCGGACGTACCGGACCGGGGGCTTCCCTCACCGTGTCAGCTGACGTTGAGCGCGGTGTCGTCGATCACGAAGCTGGTCTGGAGGGACGAGTCCTCGGTGCCGGTGAAGCGCACCGTCACCGTCTTCCCCCGGTAGCTGGTCAGGTTGAACGACTTCAGGGTGTAGGTGCTGTTCGCGTTGAGGTTGGAGTACGTCGCCAACGTCGTCGTCACACCGTCGGCGATCGCCTGGACCCGCAACGTGTCGTAGGCCGTCGAGGTCGTGGTCTCGGCGGTGTCGATCCGGACGTAGAACGACAGCGTCGCGGACGTCGCGGTCGAGGGGATCGTGACGGACTGCGACAGGGTGTCGGTGTGCGACGAGCCGTAGCCGTCCAGCCACGCCTTCCACGAGCCCGACCGCGCCGGACGGCCGGTGGAGCTGTCGATCACACCTGAGGTCGCGGCCCAGACCGTGTTGCCGGACTCGAATCCCGGGTTGCCGAACAGGTTGCCGGTCGGGGGCGGCGGGCTGCCGCCATCGAGCAGGGAGTACAGGAGCCTGTTCGGCGAGCCGGTGCCGACGTTCGTCAGCACGCCGCTGGTGGCGCCGTTGACGATCGCGCTGGACACCGTCGACGCGGACGCCGAGGGGTTGCCCTGCAGGTAGAGCGCTGCGACACCGGCGACGTGGGGCGTCGCCATCGACGTACCGCTGATCGTGTTGGTGGCGGTGTTGCTGGTGTACCAGTCGGAGGTGATGCTCGACCCCGGCGCGAACAGGTCCAGGCAGGTGCCGATGTTGGAGAAGCTGGAGCGTGCGTCCGAGCTGGTCGAGGAGCCGACGGTCAAGGCGGCCCCGACCCGCGAGGGAGAACCGTTGCAGGCGTTGGCGCCGTTGTCGTTTCCGGCCGCGACCGCGTACGTGACGCCCGCGTTGATCGAGCTCTGGACCGCGGAGTCCAGAGCGCTCGACACGCCACCGCCGAGGCTCATGTTGGCCACTGCGGGTCCGGACTTGTTGCCGGTCACCCAGTCGACACCGGCGATCACGCCGGAGTCGGTGCCGCTTCCGCTGCAGTCGAGCACGCGCACGGGCTTGAGGGTCACGCTCTTCGCCACGCCGTAGGTGGCGCCGCCGACCGTGCCGGACACGTGCGTGCCGTGGCCGTGGCAGTCGTTGGTCCCCTGCCCGTCACTGATGGAGGTGTAGCCGCTCGCCACCCGGCCGCCGAAGTCGCTGTGCGAGGCGCGGATGCCGGTGTCGATGATGTACGCCGTGACCCCGCTGCCCGTGGCGTTGTAGGTGTAGCTGTTGCTCAGCGGCAGGTTCCGCTGGTCGATCCGGTCGAGGCCCCAGGTCGCCGGAGACTGGGTGGCACTGAGGGACACCCGCTGGTCGGCCTCGACGTAGGCGACGTTCGGGTTGTCCCGCATCGCCTCGAGCGCCCTGGCGGGCAGCTTTGCGGCGAACCCGGAGATCGTGTGGTTGTAGGTGAACCGGATCTGCCCACCCTCGCTCCTCGCGTCCCGCCTCGCGTTGCCCGCCGCCTGCTTGGGCGCGCCGGGCTCCATCACGACGATGTACTCACCGGGGATGGCGTTCGCCTGGGCAGCGCCGCGGAGGGGCGCTCGGTCGTCCGCCGCTGTTGCGGGTGCGACGAGAGCGCTCGTCGACAGTGCGAGCGCGGCGGCTGCGCCGAGGACGACACGTGTTCTGAGCCGTGATACCTGGGCCTTTCTCATGGGGGTCTCCCGATCTCCGAGGTCACGCGGCCTGGTGGACCGCGCGGTCCGCGCCTCCCGAGCCTGTGAGCTGGGTCACGCGACGATCAGGAAGGTATCGACAGGAATCGACCCTGCATACGGCGCCGTTACTGCATCTTTGAGCACTGCACGATGATGCAGACGGGCGTTGCTGGGCACGGGTTTCGCGACGCTAACCGGACACTCGGCACGGAGCGGTTTGCCCTGCATGACCCCGTCACCGCACGGCGACGGCCGTCCAGGTCTCACCGCCGTCCGTGGACTCGTAGGTTCCACGGACCCGGCCGTCCCCTGTCGTCTCGACGGCGTACAAGGACGTCCCCGTCCGCAGTCGATGACAGCGGCGAGCAGCTCGAACGGCGGGGGCTCTTCCGTTGCCGCATGACGTCGAAGGGGGCGCCGGTGGCAACCGCCTCCAGGTCCGACCAGTCGCCGCCGTTGGCTGACCCACAGCCCGGTCGGATTCCTCCCGGGCCTTCCCGCACGCTGGTCGCTCCACGCGTCGACGTCGACCAGCAGCCGTCCGTCCGGAAGCACGATCGCTGCCACCCACGTAGGCGCGTCGGGTCGCCGTCCTGGCTGAAGGTCTGCCAGGTGCGCACCTCCGTCCATGCTGCGGTGCACAGCGATGAACGGGAAGAGCGTCGCTCCGTCCGCGCCGGCGACCACGGCCATGGTGGAGTCGTCCGGAGTGGGCACCAGGGTGAACAGGGATGTCTCTGTCATGGGCAGGTCGTGCCGAGCCCAGGTAGCCCCGCCGTCGTCGGACCACACGACTGCGGCAGTGCGGGCGGTGAAGTCCTGGACGATCCCGCGCAGCTGTCCCTCCGAGGTGAGCAGGAGCTGGTTGACCCCTTCAGGGGTGGAGAGGCGGTGGCCGACACCGGTCGCCGGGTCGACAGCCGAGTACGGCGCCCTCCCGTACTCACCGGGTACGACGACCTCGCCCTCCTCGACAGGATCAGGAGCACGGTCGATGTCGACGCCGGTCAGGGACCCGTCTGTTCGCGCGAGCAGCCAGTCGCGCCCCCTGCTGACGAGGAAGGTGTCGTCCCCGGCGGACCTGACGACAGGTGAGTCCCTCCACGTCCTCGGGAGCACTGTTCGTGTCGCGAAGCCGTCGTCACTGAGCGCGAGCGCGTACCTCCGGTTGTCGCAGCTGCGGTCGACGCAGAGGGACCACACGCTCGCACGGGTGTCGGGGTCCCCTTCCGACACCACCAGGCCGGAAAGCCGGGAGCCGGGGTCGTCGACGACCTGCTCCGCAGACAACTCCGCGGTCGACGTGGGCGAGGGCGTGGCGGGCGGGGGGTCCACCGGAGGAGCGCTGTCGGTCGTCGGCGCGAGCTGGAGGGCTGTGACGCCCATCGCCAGGACCACGACGAACCCGGCCGCGACGACCGCGCGGGTCCGGGCACGCCGGCGGCGTCCACGAGCGCGCAGCCCCGCGAAGTCGGGCTGCTCCGCCGCGCGGCCCGCGGCGTCGCTGACATGGGAGTCCAGAAGCGGGTCGAGGTCACGCATGGGGAGCCTCCTTTGCCTGGGTCGCGGCCGCTCCCGCGGAAGGCTGCTGGTCGTGAAGAAGGACTGCGAGCGCTACGCGGCCGCGGCTGAGCCTGGCCTTGACGGTGCCCAGTGGGGCGCCGACGGTGTTCGCCACCTCGTGCAGTGGAAGGTCGGCCAGGTAGTGCAGCGCGATCGCCTCCCGCTGAGCGGCGGGGAGCTTCCGCAGCGCGCGGACCAGCGTCACCCGGTCCTCGGACACGTCGGGGTGCCGGGCTTGCTGACTGTCCGCCGGGCGTGACCGGGCGTGGATGCGATCACCGAGGGCGCGCCTGCGCCACCGGCTGCGGGACAGGTTCACCGCGACCGTCCGGAGCCACGCCTCGGGGTTGTCGACTCTCTCGAACCGGCGGCCCTGCTGCACGGCACGAACGAAGGCTTCCTGCACGACGTCCTCCGCCTCGGTCAGGTCGCCGCACACGGCGTACAGCTGCCCGACCAGACGTCGGTAGGCGTCCTCGTAGACGCGTTCCACCAGCGGCACCGTCACCCGGTCCCCCTCTCCTCACGCCGGCCCCTCCACGGGCCTCATGAGTACGACCAACGAGTGCAGCCAAAGGTTGCACCACATCACATCTTTTCGGCATACGGGTGGAAGCGCACTTCTCCTCACCTGAACCTTGCGGTATGGTCCGGACGTTTGGTCCGGCTTTAACCGGTCCATATGTAGTACAGGTGCCTGTTTCAGTCGACCAGACCGGGCCGGCTCGGGCGCCGCGCCGAGTCTGTGCCTCGGGGAGGGATACCGGGGGCGCGGAGCCGGGGACCCAAGTTCCTGGGGTGAATCGCGCGAGGCCAAGGCCGCGTACATGGTCGAAGTCGAGCGTGTAGGGCTTCTTTGCCGCCCGAACCCGTCAGCTCACCTGGTAGGCGTCAGGACAAAGAGGGAGACCGTCCGCTCGTGTTCGAGGGCCGGAAGCATCTTGCGCGCGTCATCGCATCGTTGGGCATCGCCGTCATCGGCGGATCGATGCTCGTCTCAACCCCCACCTTCGCCGAACCGAACATCGAGGACGCCCAGGCGAAGGTGGACCGCCTCTACCACGAGGCCGAGGTAGCCTCGGAGCGCTACAACAGCGCCCGTGTCGAGCTGGAGGGGGCAACAGCCCGTCTGAGATCCCTCCGAGCGGACCTCCGGCGCCAGGGGGACCGCGTGGCGAGCGTCCGCGAGCAGGTCGCCTCGGCAGTGGTCGCGGAGTACCAGGGTCAGGGGTTGTCCTCGGCGACGCAGGTGTTCCTGGCGGACGACCCGGACGCATTCCTCGACCAGCTGGTCACGGTCTCGCAGTTCCGCGACCAGCAGGACCAGCTCATGACGCAGTTCGCGACGCAGGCGAAGACGCTCGAGGTGCGCAAGGACGCCGCCCAGCGGGAGCGGGCGAAGATCGCCGAGACCGAGGAGCAGCTGGCGACGGAGAAGGCCGAGATCGACAAGAAGGCCGGCGAGGCCAAGGACCTTCTCATCCGCCTGAAGGACGAGGCAGCCGCACGGGCCGCGGAGCGCGCCGCGGCCGCGTCTCGGGCCAAGGAGCAGGACACCAGCGACCCTGCACCAGCCCCCAGCTCTCCGACCCCGACCCCGACTCCGACCCCCACCTCCTCGGTGTCGGGGCGCGCCGGCGCCGCGGTCGACTACGCGCTCGCGCAGGTCGGCGACGCCTACGTGTACGGCGCCGCCGGCCCGGACGCCTTCGACTGCTCCGGCCTGACGATGATGGCCTGGGCTCAGGCCGGAGTCAGCCTGCCGCACTCGTCGAGCTCACAGATGAGCAGCGGCACGTCGGTCTCCTCGTCGGACCTGCAGCCCGGAGACCTGGTCTTCTACTACTCGCCCGTGAGCCACGTGGGCATCTACATCGGCAACGGCCAGATCGTGCACGCGGCGAACCCGAGCGACGGCGTCAAGACCGCTCCCGTGATGTCGATGCCCTACTCCGGAGCCGTCCGCCCCGGCTGACACACGACCTAGCCGAGTGCGGTCTTGTCGAGCTGGGTTTCCTGGGCACGGTCCGTGCCGCCCAGGGCCTCGTCCAGCTGCCCGGCGGGCGCGGGGCGTTGCAGGAGGAACCCCTGGACCGAGTCGCAGCCGAAGCCCCGCAGTATCTCGAGCGTCTCCTCGGTCTCGACGCCCTCGGCGATGATCTGCAGCCCGAGCGAGTGGGCGAGGTCGATGGTGGAGGCGACGATCGACCTTGCCGCCGGCTGCTCGAGGTCGGTCAGGAACGACCGGTCGAGCTTCACCGCGTCCAAGGGCAGGCTGCGCAGGAACGACAGGGACGAGTAGCCGGTTCCGAAGTCGTCGAGCAGAAGTCGGTGACCACGTTCCCGAAGCGCCGAGAGCACGGGCCTGGCCGTCTCCACGGCGCTCGACGTGATCGACTCCGTGACCTCGAGCTGAAGCATCCACGGCGGAAGGCTCACGCGCGCACAGGCCGCGGCGACACGGGTCAGGAGGTCGGGATCTGTCATGTCGGCCTCGGTCAGGTTGACCGCGACGGGGACCTCGAGCCCGTAGCCGTGCCACCGAGCGCCTTGCTCGGTCGCCATCCGCAGGATCTCGTCGGTGAGCTGGCGACTCAGGCCCGCCTCGACGGCGACCGGCAGGAACTGCCCAGGGGACAGCATTCCCCGCGTGGCGTGTGGCCACCGCACCAGCGCCTCGGCGCTGGTCGGCTGAGCCGACTCCAGCGAGAAGACGGGCTGGTAGTGGAGGTCGAGCGTGCCCGCCTCGAGGGCCTCGCGGAGCTCGGCAAGCAGGGTCAGCTGGTCGATGCCGGCCTCGTCTCGCTGCTCGGCGTAGAACTCGATGCCGGTGCCGGTCCTCTTGGCCACGTACATGGCCGCGTCTGCCTTGCTCAGCAGGGACTCCCACGAGCGGCCGTGCTCGGGAGCGTGGGCGATCCCGACGCTGGCGTCCACGCTCAGGGAGACGCCCGAGAGTACGACGGGATCGCCGATCACCCTGCGCAGCCTCGAGGCCACATCGCAGGCGACCGCCTTGTCGCCTCCACTGATGAGCACGGCGAACTCGTCCCCGCCCAGACGGGCCACGAGGGTGTCAGCCCCGCGGAACCGAAGGCTGAGCCGGGAACCGATCACCTGGAGCAGCGCGTCACCGACCCCGTGGCCCAGGGAGTCGTTGATCTGCTTGAAGCGGTCGAGGTCCACGATCATCACCGTGGTCCGGGCTCCGCCGTCCAGCTCGGCACCGAGCGTCTCCAGGAAGTGTCGACGGTTCGGCAGGCCGGTCAGCTCGTCGGTTCTGGCCTCGAGGCGGGCGACCACCAGCCGGCGGGTCTCGACCAGCGCCACCAGCAGACGCAGGCTGGCGACCAGCACGGCGAGCAGCCCCAACAGGCACACCATGAAGGGCAGGACCTCCAGCGCACCGAGGAAGAGGACCCCGGTGCCGGCCAGGCTGAACATCGCGGGCACCGCCAGGCTGGCACTCCCCTCTCGGACGGAAGCGACCTCGGACGGCCGGGTCCAGGCCGCTGGACCGAGGGCCGCGAAGGCCAGCGCCCACGCAATGTCCAGCAGCCCACCGTCGACGTAGGTCCCGGAGGAGGCCTGCAGCAGGTAGATCGCGTCGGCGACCAGGAGCCCCGCGGCCATCCAGGCCAGCAGCCACCACGTGCGGTCCGGCTTCCAGCCCTGCAGGTTGCACACCAGCATGAGGACCGTGAGGAGCGCGAGGTCGCACACCGGGTAGGCGAGGTTGGTGAGAACCACCGCCATGCTCCCGCCGGTGGCAGCCAGCACCGGGCGCAGCACGAACGCGCCGACGACGGCGGCCGCGCCCAGGCCGCTGGTGAGGCCGTCCAGCCACAGGCTGGTTCGCACGCCGCGCAGCTGCGACCGCACGAGCAGGACCAGCCCGATGTTCAGCAACGGGTACGCCGACAACCAGGCGGCGTCGGCCCACGACGGGAACGGCGGGTCGGCCAGGCTGTCCAGCGCGGCGTAGTAGTAGAGGTCTCCACACACGTAGAGCAGCGCACCGGCGCCGAGCACTGCCCAGGCGAGCCTTGCCCGCACCACCAGCCACGCTCGCGCGAGGCACAGCAGCGCCGACGCGGCGATGATGCCGTCCCCCAGGCCGATCTCCAGGACCGGCACGAAGTCAGCGTTCGGCCCGCGGACACCGGGGACGAGCGTGATGCCGTACCCCAGCACCGACACAGGCAGCAGTACACGTGCAACACGAACCCACATCGGCGGGTTCCAGATCTCGTTCCCCAACGCCTTCTCCCCCCTTGAATCAGCCGTCAGGAGAGCACTATCGGCAGCCTCGGCCGCGACTTGAGGTTTCCGACGACGAAGGGGCGGAATGGACTGCTCAGAGGATGCGACGGACCCCGGGGAGACGCACCAGCAGGCTGGCTGTCCCGAAGCTGAACGCGACGCCGGCAACGGCGACCACGAGGAAGTCCACCTCCGGTGGCCAGGAGACCTCATGCGTCGCGAGCACCAGTCCGACCAGCACGATCTGGTGGATGACGAAAGCGGCGTACGCCCCGCGGCTCAGCTCCCGCGCCAGGCGGCCCTGGTGGTTGTACTTCCGGCGGAACACCGCGATCAGCCACACGGACAGCCCGAGGATGTAGCAGCCCTCGATCACCGCCACGAAGAGCGACTGCCAGGTACCCCCGCCCAGGAACGGGTCCATATCGCCGTCGGTGGCAGCGACGAAGACGAGCACCGTCGCCCAGGGCACGACCGCCGCCAGCGCCATGGTTCCCGCAGCGCGGATCACCCGGGGCGTGAGGCTGTCGAACCAGCCGCGCTCACCGCCGACCACCCCGAAAGTGAACGCGGCGATCCACGCCGGCGCCTGCCCGAGCGCCAGCCGGTACCGCTCCTCTGCGAGGGGCACCTCCAGCCGGACGAGGTACGACGTGACGGTGATGGCCGCCGCGAACATCAGCAGCACGCCCAGGAACCACGTCGGTCCTGGCGCCGGTGGCCACCAGATGTCGAGGGTGAACGCGGCGAACCCTCGGTCCCATCCGACGTTGTCCGAGTCGACGTACTCGACGAACGGGCTGAGGAAGATCACGAAGAAGACCATGGGCACGCCGAGCCGGAGGACCCGGTCCACGAGGAACCGGTGCAGGCCCTTGCGAGCCAGGGAGTGCGGGGTGAACTGTCCGGCGATGACGAAGAACAAGGCAAGCCCCAGCAGGGCGCCGACCCCCAGGATGAGGGCGACCAGGCTGAACAGGGGCTCCCGGAGTGGCTCCTCCTCGAACACCCACTCCCCGATGCCGGTCCAGGCGACGCAGACGTGCCCGAAGATCACCGCCGCCACCATCAGCACCTTGAGGTTGTCGGCGTAGGCGTAGCGCTGCGCGCGCTCAGGCTGTTGTTGTCTCTGGGCCGGCAGGGCCATGGGCCTCATCCCCTACTCCCAGAGTCACCCCCGGGCGGGCCCACGGACAAGGGTCCATGTGCCTCTGCGACGCGGGCGGGTCTGACATCCCTCATGCGACCAACGACGGTTCAGCGATGGGTCTCTTCCCTGTGCGCGAGACGCTCGCGCACCTGGCGTACCAACCCGCGAGCATCGTCGGCGTACAGCCGGAGCTCCGTGACCGGTTCCGCACCCTTGCGGAGAGGGACGACGAGCGGACGGCGGAACGTGAGGTCCACGTTGGTCCGGCTCGCGATGACGACGTTCAGCACGGCGCCTTGCTCGTCACTGTCGAGCTGAAGGGCCCGGGACCTCTCGCGGCCGCGCTCCTGCACACCGATCGTGGCGATGGCATCCCACGGGAGCGCTGAGGTCCGTGGCCGCGCCATGCCTGACCCGGAGGCCGGAGTCGCCGACAAGGTGCGGATAGACGTGGAAGCTCGCCTTCATGCCGAGCATCCAGGCCAGGCCCCACAAGCTGAGAATGTCGGCGATCAGCCGGACGGTCTCCCAAGGCAGGATCACGTGCAGGACCACGAGCTCGTCACCCAACGGAACAGGCTTCGGTACAGGGCCAGCTCGAACGCGACCACCCGACGGACCAACGCGATGACGCCCATCACGGAAGTCTAGGCGTGCAAGGGTCTGTGAGCTCAGCGGCCGAGCTCGTCCCGAACCATGTCGGGCCGGTGGCTGTAGATGCCGTCCACACCCATCGCGAGTGCCCGTCGCACGGACTGACGCGTGTTGAGCGACCACACCTTGACCTCGAGGCCCAGGTCGTGGGCGCCGTCGACGTACGCCTTGTCGATGCTGCCCACCTGCGGGTTGACGGCATCGGCGTACGTCGCGACCTCCTCGAGCTGTCCTTCCGGTGGTGTGCCGGCCGCACCCAGCTGGACCGGAGGGGACTGTCGCGCGAACCGTCGCACGAACTGCCATTCGAAGCACTCCACCTCGCGATAGCGGTCGGGCCGGCGACGAAGCTCCCGCAGCACGCGGTCGGCGATGCCGGGATACCGCTGCGGTGACTTGACCTCGACGATCAGCTCGACGTCGGACCCGTCGAGGGCGTCCGCGAGCTGGGCCAGGGTGGGCACTCGCTCACCGGCGAACTCGGGCCCGAACCAGGAGCCGGCGTCGAGTCGTCGAACCTCCGCGAGCGTGAACGACTCGACCCGCCAGGGGCTGCGCCCAGGGAACACCTGCTCGACGTCGGTCGTCGGAGCCAGCGACGCCCGGAAGAGGGCCACCAGATGACCGTCGCTGGTCTGCCGGATGTCCGCCTCGAGCGCGTCCGCACCCCGGGAGACGGCTTCCCGTGCGGCCGCCACGGTGTCGTGAGGCGCGTAGGAGCTCGCCCCGCGGTGTGCGATCACGAGTACGTCGGAGTCCGGCCGCCCCCGCCCAGAGCCTTCGGTTCGCTCGGCTTCGTCGGGCCAGAGGACAACGGCGACGCCGACGACCAGCGCGACCACCACCGCGGACAGCAGCATGCCCCGGACGGAGCGCGGAAGTCTTCGGGTCACACCCTCATCGTCGGAACCCCGGCGACCGCTCCGCAAGCCTGCGGAGATGCGGGTCGCCGACCGGGTCGTTCCGGTCAGCGACCCGCCGATGTTCCGACGTACCCGTCAGCCGCGCTTGCGCGCGGTGAAGAGCAGGTACTCCCAGTCCATCGCGGTCCTTCCCTCGCCGTGGTCGTGGCGCCGCGCGAGCTCGGCAAGGTCGCGGTCCAGTGCGGCGACGCGCTCGGGGTCACCCGCGATCGCACGGTAGGTCGCGACGGTCGGTCCGTAGTTGGTCTTGAAGTAGTCGCGGAACTCCTCCGGCTGAGCGAAGCGCTCGACCCTGACCATCTGCCTGCGTGCGACGACGTCCGTCACCGAGTCGCCGAACAGCTCGCGGACGTAGTCCTCGCTGCCCCACAGCGGAGGCGGTTGCGCGCCAGGCGGCGGCGGTGGGGCATACGGCTTCATCGCCGCGAACATCTCGCCGACGAACCCCTCCGGCGTCCAGTTGACCAGTCCGATCGTGCCGCCCGGGCGGCAGACCCGAAGCAGCTCACGGGCGCTGGCCTGGTGGTGCGGAGCGAACATGACCCCGAGGCTGGACAGGACCGTGTCGAACTCGCCGTCGGCGTACGGCAGGGCCTCAGCATCGGCCTGCTGCCACTCGACCCGTGCCCCGCGCTGCGCGGCCAAGGCCTGCCCGACCTCCATCAGCTCGGGAGTCAGGTCACTGGCCACGACGCTCGCCCCGGCCAGTGCTGCGGGGATGGCGGCGTTGCCCGAGCCGGCGGCCACGTCCAGCACCCGGTCACCGGGTCCCACGCCGGCCGCCTCGACCAGGACCGCACCGAGATCCGGGATGATCTGGGCTGCAACCGCGGGTAGTCGCCCATGGCCCACATGCCCCGATGCTTGGCCTTCAGTGCCCGGTCGGCCTCGATTGTGTCGATCTGTGCTGTCATCTCACATCTCCTCCATGAAACTGGCCCCCGTGGTCATGGAATCGACGTTAGGAAGGAGCGGGCCCGCAACCTAGTACGAGATCTGTACCCGCCTCGACCAGCGGGAGGCGGCGGGTGGCTGCTGGTACTGGTTGCGCCCGCGGCTTGGATCTAACCTGCAGCACATGGGGTCCTCCTACCACCAGTTCTGTCCCGTCGCCAAGGCCATGGAGCTGCTCGACGAACGCTGGACGATGCTCGTCGTCCGGGAGCTCGTGAGCGGGACCGAGCATTTCAACGAGCTGCGCCGCGGCCTGCCGCGCATGTCCCCCACCCTCCTGTCGCGGCGGCTGCACCAGCTCACCCGCGCCGGCATCGTGGAGCGGCACGTCGACGGCAACGACGTGCGGTATGTCCTGACGCAGGCCGGCCACGAGCTGCGACCGGTGGTCGAGGCGCTCGGGGCCTGGGGCATCCGTTGGATCGGAGAGCTCGGCGACGAGGACCTGGACCCGAGGCTCCTCGTGTGGGACATGCACCGCAACATCGACCAGGAGGCCACACCGGAGGGGCGGACGGTCGTGCAGTTCCGGTTCCCGGACGCGCCGTCCGACGCCCGCGACTGGTGGCTCGTCATCACAAGCGACGAGACCGACGTCTGCGACATGGACCCTGGCTACGCCGTCGCCGTGACGGTCACCGCCAGCCTGCGCAGCATGGTCAGGGTCTGGCGCGGCGACGTGAGCTGGTCCGATGCACTGCGCGCCGGCAACGTCGAGGTGCGCGGTCCTGAAGCGCTACGTCGCGCCGTGCCCGGGTGGTTCACCCTCTCCGGGTTCGCGTCCGTGCCCCGGCCCGCCTAGCACGTGGACATCCGCCGATCAGTGATGCGAGACGGCCACCAGCTCGAAGAGCTCGTTGCCGCCCACAAGGTCCTTCTCGCGGACGATTCCCAGCCCCGGCGCGTAGAACTTGACGGACATGACCTTGGGCTCGAGGCGGCTCCACTCGAAGCTGCGCACGACATTGTGGAACCTGCCGTACGGCGTGGTGACCGAGGCGTGCCGCTGAACGATCCAGGCCTGGTCCTCGGCGTGACCGGAGTAGAACTCTTGCCGGTAGGCGTCGGTCGGCTTCGGGTGCGCGGGCATGATGGTGCCTGCGACAGCACCGTCGACTCCCGCCTTCCAGGATCCCTCCCGGCTCTCGACCTTGCCGTGCTCGTCGTAGGTCGCCGTGTCCTCCCCGAAGTACCAGACGTTCCCGTTGTTGTCCGCGGCGTACCAGTCGTGAGTCTTCTCCGCGAGGCTGCCGTCGGCCCGCCTGACCACGTCGAGCACCACGGTCGTGCGGACGCCCTGGATGGTCTTCGTCCGGTCGGTGACCCTGACGTGCTCGCGGAACCGCTCCCCCTCGTCGGTGCCCCGGTAGCGGGACACCGTCCCTGGTTCGAGGGGGAAGTACGGATTCGACTGCGGGTGGTTGAACTGGGCCGGGTTGACCCCCGAATCCGTGTGGTGGGCGGAGACTCCGCCGGCCGACGTCGTCGTCGCAAGCACACCGCCGGTGAGGACGACAGCGGCGCTGAGAGTGGCTATCTTGGCGGTTCGCATCGCAGGTTCCTTTCTGGAGACCTGTCCAGCGTCCTTGACGTTGCCTGAAGGCCCGCTGAATCGGCGCCGAGCAGACGTCCGCCCGTGTCACTCGTCGAGGGGCGCGAGGTCGAGGCGGCTGAGCTGCTCGGGGTCGGCGAGCAGCTCGATCTCGACGATCTTCCCCGCCTCGACTGTGAAGCCGAATACCACTCGTGGCTTCCCGCCTGGAGCCCACACGGCTCCCGCGTAACCGTCAAGCAGTGCGAGCTTCGCGGCGCGCGCCCGCCCGGAGAAGGTCTCGGCCACGGCTGCCGCGCCCCGGACCTCGCTCGATGCGCCGGCCTCGACTGCGATCCGGTCGGCGCGAACCGCGGCGTCGGGGTCGAGCAGCTCGACGAGCGCCTCGAAGTCACCGTCGCGTGACGCGGCGAGGAACGCGTCGACGACCTGGCGTTGGACTGCGCGATCGGCGTCCTCAGTCACGCCCGGCTCCTGCACGCGGCGCCGGGCCCGGCTCGCCAGCTGCCGTGTCGCGGTCGGTGTGCGGCCCAGGACCGAAGCGATCTGGTCGAAGGGCACGGCGAACATGTCGTGCAGCACGAACGCGAGCCGCTCGGCGGGAGTCAGCGTGTCGAGTACGACGAGCAGGGCGACGCCCACGGAGTCGGCCAGGAGGGCCTCGTGCTCGGGATGACCGACCTGGTCGCGGGCGACGACCGGTTCGGGTTCGTGCGCCTCCAGGGGCGACTCGCGGCGCGCCGTACGTGACCGAAGCATGTCCAGACACACACGCGCGACGACAGTCGTCAGCCATCCGCCCAGGTTCTCGACCGCGCCGGAGTCGGCTCGGTTGAGCCGGAACCAGCTCTCCTGGACTGCGTCGTCGGCTTCGGCGACCGAACCGAGCATCCGGTACGCCAACGCCCGCAGGCGGTTACGGTGGGCTTCGAAAGCCTCCGCGACAAGTTCTTCCTGGTTCACAGTCACATCCTCGGGTCGCGTTCCGTCATAGAGATGACGGACCACACCACGTCAATGTGACACGAGCGAGAGGAGCTCTCCCATGACTTCAGGAATGAAGACCGTCATCTACCCCGTCAAGGACCTGGACAAGGCGAAGGCGGTGTACGGCAGCCTGCTGGGAGTCGCGCCCGAGATGGACGAGGCCTACTACGTCGGGTACAAGGTCGGCGGCCAGGACATCGGCCTGGACCCCCACGGCCACGGCAAGGGCATGACCGGCCCGGTCAGCTACTGGCACGTCGACGACATCGAGCAGAGCCTCAAGGGGCTCTTCGCCGCCGGCGCCGTCGAGCACCAGGCGGCCCAGGACGTCGGTGGCGGCAAGCTGGTCGCATCGGTGACCGACGCCGACGGCAACGTCATCGGGCTGATCCAGGAACCATGAGCGACGTGCCTGGCGAAGCCGGCCGGTGACAGCACCACGCACCGAGCAGCGAGAGGAGGGCTGACGTGTCAGCCTCGGACTTGGTATGGCGACAAGCCGTCCCCGGTGACTACGACCGGATCGTCGACGTCCTGGACGACTGGTTCCAGCGTCCGATGACCTCCAAGCTGCCGCGCTTGTTCCTGGACCACTTCTGCAACACCAGCACGGTCGTCGACTCGGCGGACGGAGGACGGCTCCACGCGTTCCTGGTCGGCTTCCTCTCTCCGGCTCAGCCAGACGAGGCGTACATCCATTTCGTCGGCGTCGACCCCCTGCTCAGGCGCAGACACGTCGCGCGTGGCCTGTACGAGGGGTTCTTCGGACTTGCCGGAGAAGACGGTCGACGGATCGTCAGGGCCATCACGTCACCGATGAACACCGGTTCCATCGCGTTCCACAAGGCGATGGGGTTCGAGGTTTCCGTGCCACCCGGCGGCAGCGACCAGCCGGTGCGGTTCCAGAAGGCACTCTGGTAGGCCTCATCGTCCGGTGTCGGTGGTTGGCAGGGAGGCGGATCGGACCAGGGCGAGGGTGTCGTCCACGGATGCGGCTGGGTCGGTCACCGGGAACAGCACGCCCCTGACGACGCGCTCGTCGTCCACGAAATCCGCCAGGACTGGGCGGAACCACGCTGGACGTCAGCGTCGCCGATGGCCGGTGAACTCGACCACCTGCTGGAACGTCGGCCGGTTCTGCCAGTCGATCGGTCGTACGCCGACCACACCCGCCGTACTGCTTCGGATGTAGTCGATGCTCTTGTCGTAGGTCAGCGCCCGGACGCTGTCGACCTCCTGCTCGGCCAGGATGCGGTCCACCGCGCGCCGGAGCGAGGTGCGCAGGACCTCCCGGCACACCGCGAGGCGTCCACCTCCGCAGTAGGACAGCCGGTACGGATCGTCGACCCTGCCACCCAGGAGGGTGCGCAGGTCCTTGTTGACGTAGCCGTACCAGGCGATCCCGTTCCAGGCCGAGCCGACGCCGAGCCTCGGGTGGTCGTCGAGCAGCGTGGGGACCTTTCGGCTGAGCTTGTGGCCGACGCGACCGGCGAGCACGTCGTAGGCGACCGACTCGTTGCCGCTCTCCCACCACTCGTCGAAGAGGGCTATCGCCTGCTCGTGTCCGTAGTGACCGTCCCGGTCGCGGTCCACGCGTTGCGCGCCGGCGTCGAGCCAGGCGGTGAGGACCTTGCGGGCGGCACGCGTCTCCGGGTCGTTGCCGATCACCTTCAGCAGCCACGGCAGGGTGTACCGCGCCCGGGAGTCCTCGGTCGCGGCCTCCGCCATGACTCCGGTGACCCCCGGGGCGTCAACCTTCGCCCCACCACGGATCTCGCGCTTCAGACCGTCCTCGAGCGCGAGCGACCGGTAGATCGACCCGTAGCCCCAGATGTCGTCGGCGGCCGCGAACCCGGGGGCCGTCTTGTTGTTCCAGCTCACCAGGTAGCCGCTGTCGGGGTTGGTCTGGCGCGGGTGCCGACCGAAGGGCAGCCAGCCCTGCCAGTCGTACCGCGCGTTGCCCCATCGAGGCAGGTCGTAGTCGACCCCGTCGGCGCGCTCCGGGAGCAGACCGGAGGAGTAGTAGGAGATGTCGCGGTCGTCGGCGTAGAACCAGTTGAACGTGTAGTCGATCGCCGACACCGACCGCTGGAAGGACGCCGCGTCGTGCACGTACCCGGGGTTGTTGAGCCGGGCGAACCCGATCGCCGAGTCCACCTCGTGGCCGTAGGTGCTGCGCTGTCTCACGATTGCGACCGGCCTGCCGTCCACCGTCGTGCGCTGCTGCACCAGACCGTGCGCCGTGCGCAGGACGAGGAACGTGTGTTGCGCGGGTGGCTCCTGCGACCCTGCCCCCGGCAGGGTGGTCTCGGTGTGCTCGAAGCGCTCCATCGGGACGCACCTGCCCCCGTGCCGGTAGGCCTCTGACTCCACCGTCGGCGTGCTGCCGTCGACGTTGCACAGCCGCTCGACGACCGTGTCGACGTTGTCGTTCGAAGCGCTTGTGGCCGACCAGGCGTAGTCCTCACCACGGCCCAGCTGCACGACCAGGTTCGTGCCGGCGAACGAGACGCCACGGGCCTTGATGCCGGGGCCGACCAGAACCTGCTCGGTCAGCAGCTGCGGCGTGAAGTAGCCGGTCTGGGGCCCGAACACGGTGACCGGCTTGCCTGTCGTGGTGTGCCGGCCCCCGACGAGCAGCGCGTTGCTCATGCCCCGCTGGACCAGCGGCACGTCGATGCTCATGCCAGGCAGGTCCATCGATGCGGCGGCGTCACTCGGGATCGGCCCCCCGCCGAGCTCCGCGCCACTGCCCGGCGCGGTGGGGCCGCCGAGGTCCGGCAGCGCGACACCGGGCCGACGCGGGGCAACACCTCCCCCGCCGTACGGCGTGCGGATGCTCGAGGTGGTCGGGGCGTCGCCGTCGTTCTTGTGACGCAGGTCGTTGTAGATCTGGACGCCCCGCGTGAAGCCGAACCGGTTCACCAGGCGCTGCAGCCAGATCGCGTTGTCGTACTCCCTGCCTCCGCCCTTCCCGAAGATGCCGCCCACGAGCGAGGCGACGTAGACGACGTCGGCGCGGGTCCACGGTTGCGGCGCCTTCTGGAGGGCGGCGTACTCGACCGGGCACGCCGGCCCTGCGGGGAGACCTCCTGGGCACATCTCGTCCTGCGCGGCGTTGATCCCGGCGATGTAGGCGTCGACCGCCTTCGCGAGCTTCTCCCCCTCGTCGCCGTACCGCTTGGCGATCCCACCGATCTGCGCCTGCGCCTCCTCCTCGGTGTAGAACGCGTTGGCGAGCTGGCTGCGGTCCATCGCGAGGTTGCCAGGCGTGTCGCCGGCGAACTCGGCCATCCGCGCCTTCCCCGCGTGACGCAGGGCGTCCATGAGGAACATGCGGTCGCGGGTCGCGGCGTACCCGGCGCCGAACATGACGTCGTCGTAGGTGGCGCCGTTGACGTACGGCACGCCGTACTGGTCCCAGGCGATGTCGACACCGGGCTTCGGTGACGACTGGCGCGCGACCCGCTCGGGCGTGAACGTGGAGCGCTTGTAGAGCGTGTCGAGGTCCGCGTTGGTCAGTCTCTCGGGGTCGTGCGTGGTCAGCGCGTCGTACATCTCGAGCTGGTCGGCGAAGTTCTCCGGCGTCGTCCCCGTGGCCTCGCGGCTCGGGCCGACCGCGACCAGGTCAGCCGCCGTCACCGTGCCGGACTGACCGGGCGGGAGGATGTTCCGCACGGTGCCGTAGGGATCGCGGCCGATGGCACCACTCGCAGCGGGCACGGTGCCGACGACAAGCCCTCCGCTCAACAAGGCGAGGCTGCTCAGGGCTGCGGCAGCGAGCCGGCCGGAGTTGCGGGTACGACGCATGCGAGGGCTCCTAGACGAGAACGACCGGACAAGAACGCGTTCTACCGCCTCAACGAGCCGCTCACCTGCGGCGTTACGCGTGGCAGCGCGTGCCGCCGATCCAGCGGCCCTAGGCTGGCGCGATGAAGGTCGTTATCGCCGGTGGCTCCGGCGCGTTGGGGAGGCGGCTCTGCGAAGACCTCGAGCGCCGAGGGCACGAGGTGGTCATCCTGACTCGGCGCGTACGCCCTGGAAAGCATCGCCAGGTCCAGTGGGACGGAAGAACGCTCGGCGCCTGGAGTGCTGAGCTCGAGGGCAGCGCGGTGATCAACCTCGCCGGTGAGCTCGTCGACCGGCGCCCGACGCCGGCGAACGTGGACCTTCTGACTCGCTCCCGGGTCGAGCCGACCCGAGCGCTGGTCGCCGCCATGGCGACCTTGTCCGCGCCGGTGCCCGTCCTGGTCCAGGCCAGCACCCTCGCGATCTACGGGGACGCCGGTGAAGAGGTGCTGGACGAGTCCACGCCGCCTGCGGACGGCCCTCCGCAGATGGCGGGTGTGGCACGCGCGTGGGAGGCGGCAGTCAGCGGTGCGCACGCCGAGCGCATCGTCGTTCTGCGGACCGGCATCGTGCTCGACAACGACACGCCGGCACTGGACCGACTGCTGTCGCTCGCACGTTGGGGACTCGGCGGTCGCGTCGGCTCGGGAAGACAGTGGATCAGCTGGATCCACATCGACGACTGGCTGGCCATCGTCCGAGAGGCGCTCGATCCGACGTCCGGCGCCGCCCTGGAAGGAGTCGTCCACGCCACCGGCCCCGACCCGGTACGGAACAGCGAGCTGATGACCGCCCTACGCAAGACCGTGCATCGCCCCGCCGCTCCACCCACGCCCACCCCGCTGGTTCACCTGGGGGCCTTGCTTCTTCGCACCGATCCAGCGTTGGCTCTGACGGGTCGTCGGGCCACGCCCACGAAACTGCTCGCCGGAGGATTCCGGTTCGAGCACCCCGACTTGGAAGAGGCACTGGCCGACCTCATGGCGCGCAACGGCCGCGGCTGAGAACTCGAGGGTGCGACTGGGGCCGACGACTCGGTGTCATGGGTTCCGCACCGCTCGGTCGTTGCTTCTTCTCTCACGAGCGTAGGTACGTAAGCCGCCCGTACGGAGCTGTCGCCTGACGAACGCGACGGGTGCTCATCGGGCTAGCCCTGTCTGGACCTGTGGCGTGGCAAACAGTTTCCGCGCGCCTTCCCCGCGGGCATAAGTGCCTAGTCGCGTCGAGCGCACACCCGATCTCTGGGTCCGGTGACGAAGACGTCCTGACCAGGTGTGACTCGGCAAGAACTTACGTCTGCAACCTGCCGCCGGCACGCGTTGCAGGCATGTCACGCCCGCATCGCGCCAGAGGGAGGGGCCTAGGGCTGCCGATGCAGGATGAGGGAGTTCCGAAGCTTGTCCGCACGCCACCGTTTGTCCGCACGCCATCACGAGTCCGCACGTCATCGCTCGTGCGCACGCCACCGGTTGTCCGCACGCCAGCGGCTGCTCTGCGCCGTCCGGGGGCTGCCTTCCATGGTCGCTCTCGTGGCTCTCACCGCCGCGGGGATCTGGGTCGCCGACACCAATGCCGACGTACCTCGTCAGGTCGACGCCGAGAGCACGCGTGCCGCAGCACTCCTTTCGTGGCCGCCGGCCGCGGGTGGACCCGATGGTCGACCGGCAGACCCTCGTGAAGATGCGGCCCGCCCGAGCAGGGACCAATCGCGTGAGCCGGTGTCCGGGCGAGCAGAACCCAAGACCTCAGAGTCCGGGAGCAGGCTGTCCCTGGAGCGCGGCGAGCGCGACACCAAGAAGAGACTGGTCACTCGCGTGCAGCGGCACCTGGGCCTTACGCCGGACGGGGAGTTCGGAAAAGCCACCGAGAAGGCGGTGAAGCGCTTCCAGGCACGCCATGACGAGCGAGGCAACCGAGCCTCGCGCGGCGGCGGGCTGCCGGTGACCGGGGTGGTCGACGATGCGACGTGGGGATCGCTCAAGGCAAGCCTGGACAGTCCGGGGACGTGGCTGTCGCCACCCGAGATCGCCAACGCCGTGGGCGCGTCCACGGCGAATGTCGCGGCCCACTGGCCGGTGCTCGAGAGGGCGCTGCGTTCAGAGGGAATGACCGATGTCGCAAGCCGGATCGCTGCGCTCGCCACCGTCGTGACCGAGGTCGGAACGGGCCTTCGCCCGATCAACGAGTACGGCGGCCCGGCGTACTTCACCCAGATGTACGAAGGGCGCTCGGACCTGGGGAACACCCAGCCAGGGGATGGCGCGCGGTACCACGGCCGCGGATACATCCAGCTCACCGGTCGGGCCAACTACCGCAGCTACGGGCAGCGACTGAACGTGCCTCTCGAAAAGCGGCCCGGCCTGGCCTTGCGGCCCGAGGTTGGCGCCCGGGTGCTGGCCGACTACTTCAACGAGCGCCAGGTCGACGCCGCGGCCCGTGACGGTGACTGGCGCCTCGTCCGGTACAAGGTCAACGGCGGCTTCAACGGCTGGTCGGAGTTCTGGCACCTGGTCTCGTCCCTGCTGCGGGCATCAGCGCGCTAGCCACCGCCGCGGCGGCCGACGGTCCGTCCTTCTCGCTACTGTCCAGGCAGCAGCTGGACCTCACCTCACCGGCACACGTGTCCTGGTGGCAGTCCGAACGCCGTGACACCACCTTCGGCACTGAGTGTTGGCGCTCACCTACGCTGAGCGGATGCAGGTCCTGATCGTCGACGGCGCGAATGTCGTAGGCAGTCGCCCCGACGGCTGGTGGCGTGACCGCGCGGGTGCGGCCCGCCGGCTGCAAGGACAGCTGTCGACCGCGGAGCTGCCCCACGACGAGATCGTGCTGGTCCTCGAGGGCGACGCGAGGCGCGGCCACCCGGCCGGTCAGGACGGGCACGTGCGTACGGTCCACGCACCACGGTCGGGGGACGACGCGATCGTCGAGGCGGTGACGGCGCATGTCGGCGTCGGTGACGGGCGTGGCGTGATCGTCGTTACCGCCGACCGGTTGTTGCGGGCCCGGGTCGAGGCGGCCGGCGCCAGGAGCATGAGCCCGTCCTGGCTGCTCGACCAGCTGTGAGCTTGGACGACGTAGAAGGTTCAACGGCGAACGATGCCCGTGCAGGCCTTCCAGTGCGGATCGGCGAACTCCGGAAAGCGGACGACTAGCCGGTTCACGCGGACCGTCGCCCTCTTCAGCACCGGGTCGGCGAACCGGATCCGCTCGCCCCGGATGTCGTAGGTGCGCCGGGTCACGCGGTAGTGCTTCCCGTCCCTGGTCTGCGCGGCGTTGGACAGGACCATGCGCCCGTCGGCAGTGCATGCGGCACCGTATGGGTAGATCACGCCGCCACCCTCGACGATGAACGTCCCGTCCTTGAAGCCCGGCACCTGGACCCGGCGGAGGTCCCCTCCGGCGAGCGTGAACATCTGTGCCAGCAGCGAGTCGACCGCCGCTCTCGTGTCGACGACGATCTGGGCACCTGGCCGGCTCCCCAGGTCGGGTAGTCCGACAATCCGGGCCGGCAGACCTTTCACCGGCACGGCATCCGGGATCAGGTGCGTGGAGTACGTCGAGCCGCCTTGCACCCGCACACCGACGAACGCGCGGCAGGGTTTGGCGGCACCGGGCACGGACGCGACAGCTACCTTGTCGAGTCGCCCGTCCCCGTTCACGTCCACCCGCAGGCGGGACCTGTCGAGCGCCCGCCGTACCACCGCCTGTTCACGCGGGCAGTCACCGGAAGTGACGAACTCGGTCGTCTGCGAGGTCGAGCCGCAGGCCGGCAAAGCCATGACGCCGACCACAAGGGCCCCCGCCGTGAGAAAGCTCTTGAGACGCATCAGCTGTCTCCCCGTGACGATGGCCGGCGCGAGGGCGGTCCCGCGCACTACCTGGAACCATCGTCACACTTCCTGTCGGACCCGGAGGGCGTTCACCTCAACTGGTCGAGGAACGTGCCTGGTCACCGCCACGTGGTGACCTCGGTCCAGGTGCGACCGTCGTCGTCGGACATGACCACACCCCGCGGGGTCCAGACGTGGATCCGGTCGCCGTCGAAGGTCGGCTCGTGGACCCAGCCCCCTTGAGTCGGGTCGGGATCGGTCGTCGTGGCGAACTCGTGAACCAGCTCGAAGTCGTCGTTGGCGAGGTCCCCGGCACGCCAGATGAGGGTCTCGGGGTACGTCGAGACGGCGAGCAGCGCTCCTTCGGCGTTCCGGCCATCACATCGAACTGGGCGGAGGGAGGGCCAGCCGACCCAGGGGCATCCGGCGCGTCACGGGTGACCACCTGGCGACCCCGGGGATTCCGCATTGCCAGTCAGCCGGTCCTGGATGACGCCGGCGGGCCAGGCTGGTCGGCCCTGTGAAGGGTGACCTTCGGCCCTGTCTCGAGGTGGTCCCGAGGACGAGGCTGCCTTACGTCGGAAGACACAGCGTCCGAGCCGCCCGAGCCATCGGCTCCAGTTCTGGTGGAACCCGACGGCCTCGAGTCCCAGTCGCTTGTCGCGGGAACCTTCCCGCAGGTATGGATGCACCGGTCCTACGGCGCGGGGAGCGTCAGCGACACGGCCACGGTTTACGGGCGTGAGCACGGCATCACCGTCCCCGACGGTGGATGTCCGCTGATGTTCAAACCGACCGGGGAGAGGAGGAAGCCATGACCCTGGAAGTCATCGCTCATGCCAAGGTCCGCGAAGGTCAACTCGAGGGCGTCAAAGCCCAAGCAGCCGAGATCGTTCGGGTAAGCCGAGAGCAGGATACGCACACCCTTCGTTGCGACTGGTTCATCAACGAGGACGGAACCGAGTGCGAGATCCACGAGACGTTCCCGGACGAACGAGGACTGATCGAGCACCAGATGCACATCATGCAGGCGCGGACGATCCTGTTCCGCGACTACGCGTACGACCACCGGTCGACCATCTACGGCGAGGTCTCGCAGGACTTCATCAACCTCGTCAAAGAACGCATGGGAGCCACACCGAGCACCTTCTCGTTCCTGATGGGGCTCGAACGGTCGGCGACGGTCTAGCCACCAGCGGTCGGTACTGGCCGCGTATGAACGCAGTGACGGGAGGAGCCATGAGCCATCTAGAAGTGACAGCGCACCTGAAGATCCGTCCAGGTCAGCTGGACGGGTTCAAGACGCAGGTGGCAGAGATCATGCGGCTGAGCCGCGAGCAGGACACCAAGACGCTTCGGTACGACTGGTTCATCAACGAGGACGCGACCGAATGTGAGGTCCACGAGGCGTACGTGACTGAGGAAGGGCTGATCGAACACAACACGCACGTCATGGAAGCGAGGGCTGTCCTCTTCGAGAAGTACGCCTACGACCACCGCATGAGCGTGTACGGCGAGATCTCACAGCCCCTCAGGGACCTGTTCAGCAAGCACGCCGGAGGAGTGAGTTCGTACTCGTTCCTGCAGGGGCTCGAGACCACCGCGGCTGTCTAGGCAACGACGGAAACGAAGCGTGACGTGATGACCGAGACACGTGTGCTGGAACGGTTGACCGCGTCGGATCTGTTCCTGCTGCAGTGGGACCACTATGGATGGTCAAGCGACATCGGCGGGCTCGCCATCCTCGACGGCAGCAGCCTGCTCGACGACGAGGGTCGAGTCCGGTTCGATGTGATCCGCCGGCATCTCGAGTCGAGAGTGCATCTGGTGCCCCGCTTCCGGCAGCTGCTGCACCGACCTCGGCGCGGGCTGGGCTGGCCGCTGTGGGTCGACGCTCCCTCCTTCGATGTGGCCGACCATGTCCACGTCCACACGCTTGCTGCCCCCGGCGACCGAGCGCAGCTGCTGCGGGCCTGCCAGGAGCTCGGGCAGCGGCGGCTGGACTCAGCACGGCCGCTGTGGGAGCTGTGGCTGCTGCCCGGCCTGGCAGAGCGACGGGTTGGCGCGCTCTTGAGAGTGCACCACGTCGTAGCCGACGGCGGTGCGGCCCTGGCCGCCTTCGGGGCGCTGCTGGACCTGACCGCCGACGCGCCCGATCCCGCAGCACCGCCGTGGACACCGACACCGATCCCGACTGCCGGTGAGTTGCTGCGCGACAACGTGCGCCGGCGCCGGCAGGAACTGGGTCGGGGGTGGTCGGGCCTGGTCCATCCGAGGAGGACGCTGCGCCTGGCGCGACGGGCCTTGCCGGCGTGGCGGGAAGTCCTCACCGAAAGGCCTGCCCCACGGACCAGCCTCAACCGCCCGGTTGGCGCCGAGCGTCGGCTGGCCGTCGTCGAGGGCCGCCTCGACCTCGCCAAGCAGATCGCCCACGATCATGACGCCAAGGTCAACGACGTGGTGCTGGCCGCGGTGACCGGCGGCCTGCGCGACCTGCTGGCAAGCCGTGGCGAGGACGTCCATGGGCTGGTGCAGCGCGCGATGGTGACCATCTCCCAGCACGAGGAGCAGCCTGGCCAGGCGCAGGGCAACAAGCCCGGCTGGATGATGGTGCCGCTGCCGCTCGGCGAGCCCGACCCGGTGCGACGGCTCGAGTTGATCGCCGCGGCGACGGCAGCGCGCAAGCACAAGGCCCGCCCCGAGGCGGGCAGCGGGATCTTCCGATTCGTCGCGGGCCAGCGCGCTTGGTATCGACGGTTTCCCCGGCAGCGGTCGGTCAACCTGGTCGTCAGCAACGTCCCGGGCCCGCCGGTGCCGTTGTATCTCGCCGGCGGCCGGCTGTTGGAGCTGTTCCCCATGATGCCGACGATGGGCAACCTGACACTCGTCGTTGCCGCGCTGTCCTACGCCGGACAGCTCAACCTCACTGCGGCCGCCGACCGGGACAACTGCCCGGACGTGCAGGTGTTCGCCCGCGGTGCCCGCCGCGCCCTCGACGACCTCGAACGATCGCTCCTCGTGCCTGAGATGGTCGATCATCCTGGTGCCCCGAAGTCGTCCGCGCAGTTCGTCGGTGAAGCGGCGATCGGAGAAGGCCGATGATGGGTTCCGTGAGGTCGGACGGATGTGACCTCTACTACGAGGAGGCGGGCGACGGCGTACCGATCCTTCTGATTCACCCCGCCGGCGCCACGGCCTCAACCTGGGGTCCGGTCACCGAGGAGCTCGCCCGGATCGGACGAGTGATCACATATGACCGCCGGGGTTACGCCCGGAGTGGCGGCGAACCCGTCCGCTTGATTTCGAGGCATACGGCCGACGCCGCCGCGATTCTGGAGTACTTGCGGGCGGCGCCCGCGGTCGTGGTCGGCACGAGCGCCGGGGCGACCATCGCCATCGACGTCGCGGTCCATCGTCCGGACCTCGTGCAGGCCGTCATCGCGCACGAGGCGGCTTGGCGGGCGAGTCGTCACCTCCCGAACGCGTCGCAGCTCGCGGCGCTGGCCAAGATCGGATGGCTGGCCCTGCGCGGTCGGCACGGCGACGCAGCCGAGACGCTCTTGCGCGCCGCCTACTCTTACCGTGACGGAGGGACTGCTTGGGACGCCTTTCCCGAGGAGTGGCGTCGCGTCGGCAGGGAGAACGCTCGGGTCTCCTTGGTGGACTTCCGAAACTCCATCGGCAACTATCCATCACCGTCGGATCTCGCCACCGTCGCGGTCCCCGTCGTGTGCAGCTACGGCGAACGGAGCCCGAACAACATCGTCCGTCTGACCCGCTCGCTCGCCTCGGCCATCCCCACCGCGAGTACGCAACAAATTGCCGGGGCCGGCCACGCAGCCCCCTTCGATGCAACAGCCAACTTCGTGCGGCTAATCGCCGACACCATCACCTCCGAACCGCGTCGGCCTTCCGGGTGATGGGCCGAAAAGGCCCACCTGCGCAACACGCCCGAGTGCTCACGGATCGCAGCGGATGCGGACATCAGCAACCCTTACGAGGAGACTGGGCATGGCGAGGGGAGCGAACCATGCAGGTGACGCGGGTCGATGAACGGGACAACGGCTGGGAGGACCATCGCCCGCGATTCCGGGTGTACCTGCACGGCAGTGGCGATACGTCGACGGGCGGCTGGACGGATACCTACGACATCATCGGCGCGGATGTGCTGCAGGTCATCGACTGGGCGCAGCTCCAGGCCGGGGACAAGCTCACCTACGCCGTCGCCCTCGTGCGCGACGACCGGGACGCCGAGAGGCGCAATCCGGGGTACGGGCGCGGCCTCGTGTGGCTGGTCGGGATGGACGGTAACGACCGCACCGATGACGCGCCGGAGCGGAGCCAACGACAGCAGCGGATGTTGCAGCGACGTCGTCAACCCGTGGGCATTCCCGAGGCGGATCGGTCGCCGCGTCACGTGCCCAGCCCGTACACCGACGGCACCGAGCAGCGATGAGCAACAAGCGCCGACGCTGTCGCACCGGCATGAGCGCGCGATCAGCGGCGTCATCCCGATGATGCTGCGGCTGCACCCCGGAGCGAGCGCAAACAAGGGTCCGCCTCGGTGGCCTGGCTAGCGAGCACCGGCTGCAGTGAGGTGGCGGCTACCGTGAGAACTAGTCGCAGCTTGACCGGTGGAGGTACTCGATGCCCGCACGGAGCCGGATCCTGACCGGTCTGGCAGTCAGCGCCGTCCTCCTTGGCGGGTGCAGCGCCGACGACTCGGAGCCGAGGTCGGGTGAGGCCAGCATGCCGCCTGCTGCGGAGTCGCCTAGCGTGGTCAGCCCCAGCCCTACCTCGTTGAACGGTGCTGCCGATGATGATGGGTCGGCCGGGCCGGAGGTCACGGGCCCGGAAATGGAGGCGGAGGAGCGCCAGCCGGCGGTCCGGTCGATCTCTGTGCTGGGTCTGGCCGAACAGCCGCACCGGGGTGACCGGTTGCGCCTGGGCGCCGTTCGGGAGCGGACGCGCGAGTACACGTCGTACGACGTGACTTACCGAAGTCGCACGACTACTCGGACGGGCGAGGAGTCCTACACCATTTCGGGGGTGCTCAACGTGCCCAACGGGCGTGGTGACTTTCCGGCGGTGGTGTTGGCGCATGGGTACATCGACCCGGCGATCTACGTGCGGGGCCAGGGGATGACCCGCGAGCGCGGATACCTGGCCGCTCGCGGGTATATCGCCCTGCACGTGGACTACCGCAACCACGCCGAGTCCGATGACGACCCGCGCTTTCAAGTCCGGATGCGGCTGGGATACAGCGCCGACGTCATCAACGCGGTCAAGGCGTTGCGGAACTCGCCGGACGTCCCGGTCGACAAGGACCGGGTGGCCCTGTTCGGCCGCTCCATGGGCGGCGGGGTGGTCCTGAAAGCGCTCCTCGCCGAGCCGGGGCTGGTGCGGGCAGCCTCGCTGTGGGCCTCGGTCTCGTCGCTCGAGCGGGAGAACTACAACCAGTTCATCCGTCCGGATCCGGAGGATTCCGACCTGCGGGACCAGCTGGCCCGTCGCCACGGCACGCCCGAGGAGAACCCGCGCTTCTGGCACGAGAACTCATCCCGTCCCTACTTCGATCGGATCACTGAGCCGGTGCTGATGGTGCACGGGCGCTTCGACGACACCTGCCCACCGCGCTGGGCCACCGCTACTCGGGGCGCCCTCGAGCGGGCGGGCGTGAGATCCCAGTTGGAGTGGTACGCCGACGGGCATGCCTTCGGGCCGGCGTTCAATGCTGCGATGACCCGGACCATGCGGTTCTTCGACCGCCGACTGGGCTGAGCTACGGCGTCACCGTCGAGTCGGTGATGACGTGCGTGTCTGATCCCGGCGTACGCGCTCACCGGCTGGGACGCCCACATTGAGCGCCGCGCGTACCGTCGAGAGCGTGACTCGCCGTCGAGCACCTGTAGGGCTACCTCTCGCCGGGGTCCTGGCCTCGGTGCTGCTCGTGGGCTGCTCCGGTGTTGAGCCCGGGTCCTCGAACGGCGCGGCCCGACCGGCATTGGCCCCGGCCGTTCCTTCAACGGCGCCCAGCGAGCCCGGCAGGAGTTCACCCAGCGAGTCCCCCACCGCGGCCCGAAACACATCGGGCTTACGCGCAGCACGGGAACCGCGGCGTTCCCACCTGAGCATTCCGGCGATCGGGCTCGGGTGGGTGCCTGTGCTCCGCTACACCGGCACCCCAGACGACGCCGAGGGCACCCGGATTCAGAACCGTGGTCCGACCGCGTCACCGCGCGGCTCGGGCGGCGGGGTGGGGCCGGGGGAGGTCGGCAACTTCATCGTCACCGGCCACCGCACGTCGCATTCCGCGCCGTTCCGCGACCTTCCTGCCCTGCGCACCGGGGACCGCGTGCGCGTCCGCTCAGGGCGGACGGTGTACGTGTACCGAGTCACGGCGACGCGCTGGACATCGTTTCGTTCGCAGAGGTCACTTGCCGAGCAGTCGGCCGCGGTCCCGGGCCGCCCCAACGCAGACCCGGTCCGGCCGATGATCACCCTGTCGACGTGTGCAACTCCTGAGGACCACGCGGCCGGCAACTACTGGTCGGACCGTTTCGGCAACCCTGAGCACCGCATCGACAAGGTGGGCGTTCTTGTCGCGCAGGCTCGCACCGGCGCCTGACGCATCGTCGCGAGAGAGCTCGAGATAGAGCGCCCTGGGCCGCCCAACCCCTCCAGTCCGCTCGCAGCGACTCGGCAGGCACGGTCGTCGCTGACCACTCAGGTGGAGCTCCCACGAGGCGTCCGTTAGCTAGCGGTGGAACGCGGTTCGGCCCGCAGCCGGGTAGGGCTCGTCTGGTGGTCCCGTGGCGCCAGCCTGAGGAGCGCGCGGGTGCGCATGCCAGGGTGGAGGCATGAGTGAGTCAGGCGCCGACCAGCCCCCCGTCGTTGTAGTTACCGGAGCCAACGGCTTCGTTGGCGCTCGTATCTGCGCCGCGCTGGTCGATGGAGGCTCGACTGTGCTTGCGGTCGTACGGCGCCCCGGTATTGCCCCGGCACTCGCGGGCGTCGAGGAGCGGGTTGGCGACTTCCACGACCCTGACCTCGCAGCAGCCGTGGTCCAAGGCGCCAGCGCCGTCGTCACGACGGTCCACCCGATGGGGACCGACCGCGAGACCCAGCACCGGATCGCGGTCGAGGGCACGCCGGTCCTGGCCCGGGCCGCCCGCGACGCGGGCGTCCCGCGCCTGGTTCACATCTCCACGGCGGCCGTCTACGACCGCTCACCCGGAGTCGGTGACGTGGACGAGGCATCGCCGCTGGTAACGGATCACGCCAACGCCTACGCCGTGACCAAGCGGGACACCGATGCCGCGCTGGGCGAGGTCGACGGGTTCACCCGCGTCATCCTCCGTCCGCCGGCGATTCTCGGCGCCGGCGAGAGCTCGATCTGGAACTCGCTCCGGCCGGCTGAGATCCGCGACCACGAGAAGGCCCGACATGCCGTCCCCGGACAGAGCTTCGCCTGGGTCCATGTCGATGACCTCGCGGCCCTCGCCGCGGAGGTGGCGTCGGGCCGAGTCGCGGGGTCGACGGACCCCGGGAAGGGACCGGTCGAGGGAGCCTGCACCGCCGTCAACGTCGCAGCGGGCCCGGCCACGGCCCGTGACTACTACGAGACGGTCACCGGGGCTCTTGGCGTTGAGCCGGTCTGGGACCATGCTCCTGCGTGGACCGGGCGCATCTTGGCCGAGCGCGCGCAAGGGTGGGGTTGGGCCCCGACCGTGGACCTCACTCGGGCGCTGGCAGAGATCGACGAGGGACTGCGCACCTGACTTGTCCGCATTGGCTCTGCCCTGACCTGTTTCGACGACCCTGCTCCCGAGCAATCGTCGGAAGATCGCGTCTTCTGTGCTCCGCACCGGCAAGTCCGCGGTCCTGAAACACACCTCCGATCGCGCCGGTCTGACGCATCCGTAAGGCGTCGTCCGCGGGTCTTGGTGGTCGACATCCAAGGAGAGCGCGGTGGGTCTTCCACGCGGTTTGGATGAACCAGCGCGGCGGGACAGGGACTGGTCGCTGTACTTCTTCAGCCATCGCAAGCTCCCAACACGCGTCTCCCGCATCAGCAACGTGTGCCTGGACGAGCGGGGAGCCGTGTGAGAGCCCCTGACCCCACGTTGAACGCAGGTCAGGGGCTTCGGATGGAGCCGCCTGTCGGAATCGAACCGACGACCTATTCATTACGAGGCTCGGCGGGGGCTACTTTCGCTAGCACTGGTTGGGGATTCCCGCGTGAACCGTGCGAACCGTGACCGGTCGCGGGGCCCGGATTTGGCGGCTGTACGGCCAGAATGCGGCCACGGCCATGGGAGAGCCACCGACCCGATAGCCAGCCCTCTTGCTCGTCGGTGTCCGGGGGCAAGGGTGGCCGGAGGCCATCGCGCAGCGACGCGTAGCGCCCTTGCGGCCGGGCGCCGGCGTGCAAATCCTCGGGGATCGGGTCGGCGGCTCGGAGGTGACCTCGCAGGATCACAGGGTTTCGAAGAAGTCCTCGTCGAAGCGCATGAGGGTGGCAACGTAGCCCGGCTGGACACCTACGCCGTGCTTCAGCATGAGTCTGGCCAGCTCGTTGCCGTCAATGGGGATCACGCGGGCACCAACGCGATCTGCGTAATCGAGCGCCTCTCTCGTGAACGGGCAGGTCGCCATAAAGACTCCCCGGTCCGCCTGCTGACCGTGCAATGCGCCCACGAACGCCTGCATCATGGGACGCCCAATGGCGCGGTCGCGCGCGTAGCGCTTCGCCTGCACGTAGATCCGGTCGAGGCCGAGCGGATCCTGGCTGATCACCCCATCGATCCCCGCGTCTCCCGAGGCTGCCGTCGAATCGATCTGGCCCGACGCTCCATATCCCATGGCTCCGAGGAGCAGCAGCACCAGTCGTTCAAAGCCCTTAGGCGTCAGATCCATGATGCGATCGAGGAGTTCGCCCGCGAGGGCGCTGTGGACGGTCGCAACTACCTTCTCGATCACCTCCTCTGGGGAGCCCTCGTCTGCCGGCACATCAGGGAGTTCGGTATCTCCTGGCTGCTCTCCGTGTGCTTGCGACTTCGGCGCCGAAACTCGAGAAACTCTGGGAACTGGACGAGGTTGGCGTTGGAGAGTGGTCCGCTCACCTCGGCGAGCAGTTTCTTGCCACGGTCGGTGATCTCGGCGAACCCTCGCTTAGGTCTTCGGACGACACCTGCTTGGACCATGTAGGTGACTGCCCACCCAACGCGGTTGGTAAGGACCGATTTACCGCTTTCGATCGTGGTGCGCCGGTCCTCATCGGTCAGCCCTTCGCGGTCCGCCACCAGGTCCACAAGGACCCGGAACTGTTGCTGGCCCTGCTCAGGAACGTCTCGAGCGTTGGACGCATGAGCGCCTCGTAGCTCGGCACTGCCATGTGCGGCCTCCCCGTTTCAACGATGGCGGCTCTCGCCGTCAGGAGCCTACCCACTGGAAGTTGCGCGGAGTCGAAATGCGTGGACGGGCGGTGGGGTGCGCGCACGGCCGAAGGCCCGGAGCGCGGGGGTCCCCCGCCCGTCCACGCTCGCGGCGCCGAGCCGCGCTTGAGCCAGTAAGGAAAGTCCTCACGGCACGGCTCCGTACGCAGGCTCTGTACGCCGTGTGTCCTGTTCCGGGTGATGCGCGTCAGTGCATCCCGCCCCCCACGAAGACTCCTCACCGGGATCGAAAGCGACGGATCACGCGCGCTCTGTCGGCATGTACGTCGGCAGGCCAAGGCCCGAGGTGACTAGGCAGCATCCTGAGCTTCTGCTCCTCAGAGGGCATCGGCGAGTGTGTCGTCGATTAGCGACCTGTGGCGGTGGTAGTCGCCCACCACAGTGGCCAGCTTTCGCGATCCTCGGCGTACGCCTCGACCAGCGACTGTGCGGAGATCGGGAGCGGGATGGCGGCGAGGTCGCGCACCTTTCTTCCTGTATCTGCCAGCGCACGGACGTTCGCGGCCAGTGCCTCCGCCACGGTCTCGTCCGCGTCGGCACCGAGGGGGACGACGGCGGCCGGCCGTTCGCTTCCTCGCATTGTGATGTCGACCTCATGACCGAGGAGGTTCTCCGAGACGTGGACTTCCCCAGCGGCGTTGCCACTGCGCGGTGGCTGGAGAGGTTGTCCACCCAGCTGATCTGACCGAGTGTGCCCCACATCGTTTTCGGGCCAGTCTTCGGCATCCACGCGTACTCGGTCGTGTCGGTGAGCGCTACGTTGCCGCGCAACGACTCAGCGAGCAACGGGAACCGCGGTGAGTGGTTGCACACAAGGTCAGTGACCAGGTCGGCAAGTGCGTCGGCAGCGCCCACCAGGGCGTCCTGGTGCTCCTTCCGGAGCGGCACGCCGATGTGTTGCAGTTCCGCCTTGCGGAGGTGGCCCGGGGAGGCCTCGGCAATTTCCTGTAGAGCGTCGAGTTGTACAGGGCCGCCAAGTAGCCCGCTGAAATCACGTCGTCGTGTGCACGGAGAACGTGGAGGCCGGATGCCGGGGAGGTCCTGGAAGGTGCCCTACCGACGCACAGACGCCCCCCGCCGCCCCAGCGCGCCATCAGGCAGTAGTTAGCCCATCCCGACTTGGTGAGGCCTGCGTCTCCCACGATGTCGGCTCGGGCGCGGTGGACCGTCCACCACGGTCGGCGTTCACCCCATCGGCGGGCCTTGGCCTCGCTTTCCAGGGCCCGCTGCGACATCTTCGACGTCTCCTCAGGTGGTCGATGGGGTCTCGTCCGACCGTATCTGGGTCCGGGGACGAGTCCGAGTTGCCACGACGTGTGCCGCGTCTGAGTCCTAGTAAATGGCAACCAGCTCATTGACTGCGATTCTCCGCTTGAATTCCATTTCGGGCGGTTTCTTCACATAGGCTGCGTCGAAGGCAAATGCGACTGCTGCGGAGGACTCTCGCATGACTTTCATAGACGATCTCAGGGTCGACATTCAGGCCGGCCGCGTCGTCGTCATTGTCGGCGCCGGCGTGAGCGTCGCCAGTTCCCCATGCCCGGCCGCCTCGTGGTCCGGACTTCTCCAGTCGGGAATCGAACGAGCACTCGAAGTCAGACCCGATCTCCCCGAAGAGTGGTTGGACATCGTCAATAAGGAGCTCGAACGGACGTCCTACTCGCCGGGTTTCGTAGACGTTGCCAGCAAGGTCGCGTCGGCTCTCGGTGGAAAGAGTGGCGGCGAGTTCGCCGCCTGGCTGCGGGATCAGTTCGACAACATGTCGATTACGCATCCGGGACTGATAGACGCGATCGGCGACCTGGGCAGCCCACTCTTGACCACCAACTACGACCACCTGCTGGAACACCGGCTCCGCCGGGACGCTGTCACGTGGCAGAACCCATCCGCCCTCCAACAGATCCTCATGGGCCGATCGAACGACATCGGCCACCTGCACGGATCTTGGAAGTCACCCCAGTCGATCATCTTCTCCGAGGGGTCCTACGGAGAACTCATCGGTAACGAAGCGAGCCAAACACTCCAGCAGGCGATCGCCGCGACCCGAACCCTCCTATTCGTGGGGTTCGGCGAGGCATGTCCGATCCCAACTTTACTCTCCTGCGGGACTGGCTGCGCACCGTCATGGGGCCTACGGAAGCCCGCCATTACCGCCTGTGTCGGGCACAGGATCGGGAGAAACTAAGCAAAGAGCATGTTTCGGATCGCATCGTGCCGGTTGTCTACGGCGACGATTTCTCCGACCTCACCGGGTTCATGCAAAGCCTCAAGCCCACCACCGCAGAAGTGCAAAAGGGCATCGCCCGGCGAGCGCACCAACCATGGCCGTGGAAGCGCTCACGGATAGACTGCGAAGCGAAGCCGTGCTCGCCGAACACGTTCCTTCCGTCGAATCGTGTGGTCGCCCGCAACTGACTATCGCTCCGGTGCTCTTGCCAGTCTCACAAGAGCAGTTCGTCAAGAGCCAAGATCTGCCATTCGACCAGCGACTGACTCGTCTCGACGCGACAGAGGAAGCGGCCAATCAAACTCGGCATGCTGCTGGTGGGCGAAGAACGTGTCGGACTCACCACCGCACTGCAGTGGCTAGTACTGGAACGCAACGCCAGCGATCCCACCGCAGTCCCCGTGGCGGTCGACTTTCGCCAACTCGGCCAGGGCCATCAGCCGCTCAAGCGGCAGATAATCCGAGAACTTCGAATGGCCGGAATCAACGTGGATCCAAACAATCGCTGCCCCGCATCGCACTGGCCATCGACAATTTCTCCACCCGACCTCCTCGCATCGCTGATCGCGTGCTCGAAGAGATCACCAACCACGGCTTCGACTTCGTCCTACTCGGCTGCCGGAACGGTGTCGAAGCCGAACTACTCGACCGACTTAGCCATATCGGCCTACCCGTCGCCGTCCGGGACCGTCGGCCGCCTCAACATGGGCGACATCCGCCGCCTAGCGAACCTGGTCGCACCCAGCCGCGCATCCAACCTCACCACGAAGGCGGTCGAGATTCTGAACAAAGAGCACCTCCCGCGGACCCCGTTACTCCGTCAGTCTGCTGCTAAGCGTCTTCATGCACGGGAAACCTTCCTCGCCACAGCCTCCGAAACAGCACTACTCGACGCCTACGTGAGCCTTCTCCTTGGCCGCGGCGACCCCCACGACGACGCCCGATTCTCTTTGGACGCCCACGAACGTGCAGACATCCTCGCCTCCATCGCGGAAGAGTTCACAAATCGCGACACGGGCGCCGTCCCCGAGGACGAAGTGCTTCGACTACTCGCGCAATACTTCGAAGCAGTGGATTGGAACGAGGATCCCGTCGATGTCCTTAACAACCTCAGGACCCGCCATTTGCTCACCCTGAGGTCCGGACAGGTGACCTTCACTCAAGCGAGCTATCTGCACCTTTTCGCGGTGAAGCGCGCCGTCGTGTCCCAGGATTTCCGCCGCCGCATCTTCGACCAGCCGCTCTACTACGCGCCGATCATGAGGCATTACGCTGCCCTTACTCGAGATGACCCTGAGGCTCTCCACACAGTCGAAAGTCTTCTGTTCGCCGCAGGCAGCGGGTGACCCCCGGCCGCAAGCTTCAGTCCGACGATGACGCGATTTTCGGCTGACAGTTGACTCGCTCGTCCACCTCCTTGACCTCGACGATGATGGCGAAGCGCCGGCCAAGCAAGATAATGACGATGCGGACAAGGACTGGCTGGACCGCATTGAAGACACCGACACCACTCCATTTCCCCTGGGGCGACTCGAGGACTTGCCCCCGGTACTGCGGGTCATAGAGGCGCTCGGCCTCGTCTCGAACGTCCTCCGCGACTCCGAGCTCGTCCGAGACGGTGACCTCAAGCAACGGGTCCTGTCCCGAACTCTCACAGTTTGGGGGACTGCTGCTGGTGACGCTCCTCGAAGAGGACAAGGAGTACCGGGACTTCCTGCGATCCATTGCGAGTGACTTAGCACAGGATCTACAGCTCGGCGAAGCCCGTCGAGAGCGATTCATCGACCAACTTGTCGAGTTCGGACCACTCTTCACGGGGTTTGGAGGCATGAGCGCCACTCTTGCCAGCCGAAAACTAGCCCGCAGCCTCACACGGTGCTTCGCCGACCCGCAATTCATCAGTGACGCGCCATCCGCGGTCATGGGCGCCTTTCTTGCGTTCGCTACCGCAGAACGGGGCTGGGCAACTCT
>CAVPPN010000009.1:0-538119 GCA_963707425.1 uncultured Actinomycetota bacterium
CGCTGTCGTGCGGTCTCACCCACCGGGCTCGAGTCGACACCTTGTCGACCGGACCTGCGCAAGTGACGCCGTGGTCGCTGCTCCTGGTCGTCAATCCGCGGACGACCCGACATCGGGAAGAGATTCCATCGTGACGACGACCTTGCCGGCTTTGGTGCGGCCCTGCTCGACGTACGCCATCGCCTCGGACGTCTGCTCGAACGGGAACGTCGTGTCGATGACCGGCCGCAGGACGCCGGCGTCATATAGGGCGCCGAGCTCGCGCAGTTGTGAGCCGCTGGCCTGCATGAAGAAGAACTCGTAGCGCACGCCGAGTGCCTTGGCATGCTTGCGGACCTTGCGGCTGAGCAGGGTCATGACGAGGCCCAGGATGGGCGGCGCGCCGAGCTGCCTGGCGAATCCGGCGTCGGGAGGGCCGGCTACGCCGATGGCGAGGCCGCCGGGGTTCAGCACGGCGAGGGACTTCTCCAGGTTCTGGCCACCGAGGGAGTCGATCACGAGGTCGTAGCCGGACAGCACCTGGGAGAAGTCCTGCTTGGTGTAGTCGACGACGACGTCGGCCCCGAGGTTCTTAACCAGGTCTGCGGTGGCGGTGCCGGTGGTGGTCGCGACGGTGGCGCCGAGGTGTTTGGCGAGCTGGATGACCGTCGAGCCGAGGCCGCCGGCTCCGGCGTGGACGAGCACCCTCTGGCCGGGCTGCAGGTGTGCGCGGTCGACGAGGATCTGCCAGGCGGCCAGGGCGACCAGCGGTACGGCGGCGGCTTCTTGGAGTGTGAGCGAGTCCGGCTTGGGCGCGATGTCGTCCTGGTCGATCGCGATGAATTCGGCGAACGTGCCGATCCGGAGGTCGCGGGGACGGGCGTAGACCTCGTCACCGACCTTGTAGTCGCGCACGTCGGCGCCGACCTCGGTGACCACGCCGGCCATGTCGTGGCCGAGCACGAAGGGCGGCTTGTACCTGATGAGCTGCTTGAACTCGCCGTTGCGGATCATCTTGTCCAGCGGGTTGATGCTCGCGGCACTCACCCGGACGAGCACGTCGCGCGTTCCAACGGTCGGCTCTGGTACATCGACCGCGCGCGGACCGTCCTTGCCGTAGCTGTCGACGACGAATGCCTTCATGGTCGCGGTCCTCTGGGTCGGTCGGTGGGTGTCAGGCAGCGAGGAAGTCCAGCGCTTCCGGGACGAATTCTGCGTGGTATTGGAAGATGCCCCCGTGGCCGGCGTCGGGGTAGATCTTGAGCTGGGCGTTCGGCAGTCGGTGGGCGAGGTCGGCCGAGTTGTGGGTGGGCACCATTCGGTCGTGGTCGCCGTTCGCGACGAACACTGCCTGCTGGATGCGCGAAAGATCTGTCGGCTGCTGGACGCCCCAGCCGTGGATGGCCTTGAGGTGCGCCCGGAACGACGGGACGGAGACCGCCTTGTCGCGGTTCTCCGTGCGCTCCTGCAGCCTCTTCAGGAACGCTCGCGCCTGCGACCGGCCGTTCGCTGTCTCGGTGAAGAACAGGTAGTACTTGGCGTCGCGCAAGGTGAACGCACCCCTGGCGATGTCGAGGTAGGTAAGTCTCGTTACCTTGTCGATGCCTTCGCCTCCCGCGGGACCGGTGCCGGCGAGGATGATCTTGCGGACGAGATCGGGCTGCCCCGCGGCGATGACCTGAGCCACGAAGCCGCCCATCGAGAACCCGAGCAGATCGACCTCGTCGAACCCGAGACCCCTGATGAAGGCGACGGCGTCCGTCGCCATCTCGGCGATCGAGCTCGGCGTGCTTCCCTCCGATGCACCGACGCCGCGGTTGTCGAAGGTGATCACCCGACGCTGCGAGGCGATGCCGTCGACGACGCGGGGATCCCAGTTGTCCAGGACCGCCGCGAGGTGGTTGAGGAAGATGACCGGCGTACCGGTCCGGGGACCCAGGTCCCGGTAGGCAAAGGTCGTGCCGCCGACATCCACTGCCTTGGTCGCGGCGTCCTGGTGCGAGGTGGTGACGGACATTGATCCGCTCCTCAGTGACGTTTAGATTATGATCGTACGATAATCGAAGAGCATCGACATGGCAACCCCCCGGGGACGCGTGGGTCGTATCGCAGGGAGGCGGCTTCGCCTACTTGTGCTTCGCCCCGGTGCGGATCAGGGCTTGGGCACTTCGAATGCCCTCCTCGAGGATGGCGTCGGCCAGCTTCTTGTCACTCACCGCCCGTGCGAGCTGCATGGATCCCACGAGCATCGTGAACAGTGCCAGCGCCGTTCCCCTGGCCGACTCGCGATCTTCGGGCGCCAGGCGCGTGCAGATCTCGTCCAGGATCGCCTTGGCGCCGGCGGTGTACGCCTTCTTGGTCGCTCCGGTGCACCGGCCGATCTCGTCGAGAAGGGCTGCCGAAGGGCAGCCGATGTCGGGGTGGTCCCGGTGTGCAGGCGACAAGTACTGGGCTACGAAGACCTCGAGGCCTGCGCGGCCGCCTGGCAGCTCGCTGAACTCCGAGGCCTGTCGACCGAGCTGGTCACCGACGACCGTTGCGACGAGGTCGTCCTTGGAGTCGAAGTGCGCATAGAAGGCGCCGTTGGTGAGCCCGGCGTCCGCCATCAGAGTGGCGATGCCGGAGCCGTCGATGCCGTTCAACTTGAGCCGGCGACCAGCCGTCTCGACGATGCGCCGACGAGTGGCTTCCTTGTGCTCGGTGCCGTAGCGCGCCATGCGTCCTCCACTTCCTGGACGGGGTGCCCTGCCCTTCGAGTCACCATACCCTATGATCTGTCGAGCGTAATATTATGATCGACAGACGGCGGGTGTGGGGCTGATCGGTCTGGAGCCGATCTCGACAGGCCGCCTGGCCACGGCGGTGGCGGTCTAGGACCGGTGTCTGGCCAGACCCGGCCTAGGTGCTCGGCGGGTTCGCTCTCTTGCGGCGCTATGACGCACTCCCCAGGCCTTGGCAACCGCTCGGAGGTTCCACAGTGCCGCGCGACAGCTCTCAAGGCTGTCTTGCCTCGGTGCGCCAAACGATCTACTGCTTGGCAGTTTCGACCTTCTCCCAGACCGCGGCCGTGAGCAGATTGGTTTCACAGATCGGTGGTAGAGCGGCGTCCAGGGGCAGCATGCTCTCGTAGATGGTCCTCATCTTTGCCTTGTCCGGTAGGTGAGTGCTGCCTGCGGCGCGTAGCAGGATGGTCTGGGTATTCCACACTCGCAGGCGACCGGTGCCTTTGAGGTTGTTGATGCGGTGGGCCTCGTTATGGGCCATTGCGGTGCCGCTGCGCTCTTGGATGAGCACCGCCACGTCCTCGCCGGCCTCCGCTCGGACAGCGGCGTGTGCGATAACCAGGAGTTCGCCTAGGTCCTTCTGCTGGCGCATCCGCTCGCTCATGGGCATGAGGCATAGTCGCTGGACCGCAGCTGCCAGTTCTGGCGACTCGTCGTCGGGCAGCACCGTGAGCCGCTTGGCGTGGACGATCTTCTTCCAGGTCGCCTCGGCAGCGCCGAACCGTCGCTTCTCCTTGCGGCTCTTGCGAATGACCTCGTGCTCGACTTGCTCGGGGGCGAGCAGGTCTGCCGTGCCGAGTCCCACGTAGAGGATCCTGGTGGTTTCTTTACGCGCGAGGAAGGTGAGGGCAGGGCCAGCGTCGATGATCGCGCCCGGGCCCGCGCTCACGCGTCGTCCAGCCAGGAGAGATCGACGCCGGGGTCGGCTCCGACAAGGAGGTCGTCCTCCTCCGGTTCGCCAGGTAGGACCGTTTGTCTGATCCCCGCTTCTTGGAACTCGTCAGCAAGCTCTTGGGGCGCTACGCCGCGTACAGACGCGACAGTCTCGAGGGAAACAAGGCCGGCGGCGTAGCCCGCTATCACGCGGGCTAGCAGCCGCTGGGGGGCCCGGCGCTGGCGCGATTCGGCTTGGAGGCCCTTGTACTGGTCGGTCCAGCCGAAGCGAGTCGCGAGCATCGGGGTGTACATGGCAGCCCATTCCGCGTGACGTGACGCGTCGATGGCGTGCAAGCTGTGCAGTTGAATCGAGGCGACCGCGGGTGATACCTCGAAGCGCTGCACGAGGTCAGAGAACGCATTCAGATCGAGAGGCTCCTCGAGCCGGTCAATGAAGTGCTGGACGCCTCTTAGGGGGATGAGCAGGTTGCGCGCGAAGGACTGTGCGCGGCTCTCAATGGTTGAGCCCGCAGACAGTGCTCCAGGCTGGCCGTTGTCGTGGTCCCTGAAGATCAGGTGTCCAAGTTCGTGGGCAAGATTGCTTCGCCAGCGCATCGGCTTGTTGGAGCTGGCGACGGCCACGATGGTCGCCCCGCGGACGGGATCGACCATCGTGAGACCGTGCTCATTGGAGTCGTCCACGCCGAGGACGGTGACGTCGACAGCCTGTGTCTGCTCGATCAGCGCGACGATGTCTGCGATTGGCGCGATGCCGAGACCGTTCTCCTCTCGGAACCTCTCGGCTGCTTTCCGAGCTTCGTCTTCAAAGGCCAGCACGTCAGCTGATGCCGTACTCGTCCAGGTAGGCGTCGAGTTCGAGAAGGTGGACCAGTTCGCCCCGCAGCCCGCTCATGTCACTGCCGTTCTCTGCGCGAGCGAAGCAGACGACCCGGTCACGCACAGCGGAGTGCTCGGAAATCTCGGAAACCGAACAGCCAAGGGCGTCGGCGACGAGGATCATCTCACCCATCTTGGGCGCGCGCTCACCGGATTCGATGCGGGAAAGGGTGGACTGGCTAAGTCTGGCCTTGCGTGCCAAAGCTCGCTGCGACATGCCGAGCCGCTGGCGGGCACTTTCGATCCGAGCGCCGGAGGAAACGATCGTGGCGGTCATGTGAATCACTCTCCCTGCTTGTGATTCAGCATAGGTCAAGATGGGGACAAACGGAAGTGGTGCCACCTGGATCCTGGCCGCATCTTTGTGGGCTGAATGACACGGCGCGGATTGGACACGCGGGCCGGGAACTCAAATTTGCCTGTCGTCCACGGTGTCGTGACAAAGCGAATCAAGCAATCGGGTATCGGAGGGCGCAGGTTCGCGAAGAAGCCGCCGGGCCTCGTCGTAGATCACTCACCGTTGCCCCGCCCGCGGATCAGACAGGGCTGCCTCCATCCAGGATTAGCAGCAGGCCATGGCCATGACCTGCAGTGACCCAGAGATCCTGGACAGGTCCCGCGAGATCATGGGAAGCCGGGTCGAACGCGACAGTGGACTCGCCGCCGAGTAGGCCCCGCGTGGTCAACGCCACCCTGGATGACGTGTACGACCGCCGACGGCGGAGACGACACGGGCTCAACGCCACGTCCGTGAGCTGGTCGGCAGCTGGCCGGGCAACGACCCTTCGCACCGTCGGTGATCGCACTGACCGCGCACGCGAACGGGCACGGCGCGTCGGTCACCACCTTCATCCGGCGGCTGGCGCTTCCGGGCCCGGCACCCCGAGAACAAGCGCAAGGGCGGTCGCGATCATCCGGGCGTCCTCGTCGGCATCATCGGTCAACCGGGTCGCGCGTATCGCGACCGCCGCATGACCCAGGGACCGAAGACGTTCAACCACATCGAAGCCTTCAAGGTCCAGATCAGTTCGCTTCTTGTCCCAGTCGAACTTCAGCCACAGGTCGACGCACGGGGGTGGCCACGAATCGCCGTAACTGTCCTGTAGGCGGCTGTCGGGATAGCGGCTCACGAAGTCGATCGGAGCGGCCTCGTAGAGAACACTGCTGACTCGGCCGTCGGCTTGGGTGCTGTGACCGGACTCGTTCCAGGTGAAACCCGCCCGGGCAGCCACGGGATCGACCCAGCGACGTAGACCGTCCAGCAGCGACGAGGCTCCGGAATGTCTGCTCGCTTCCACGCCTCATCGTGACACGACGCATGAGCGGCGGTGCACCAACCGGGACACCGCGGGGGAGAGCGATGAGTTCCGGCTGCTCGGCGGGTCTATGAGTCATGACCGATACCAAGCACAGCCCGACAACCGTCTCGAACATCGGCGTGGCCATGTTCGCGGTCGCCGACCAGGACGCGGCGCTCGCCTTCTACACCGAGAAGCTCGGCTTCGAGGTCCGCAGTGACGTCCGCTTCGGGGAGAACGACGAGATGCGCTGGTTGGAGGTGGCCCCGCCCGGCTCGCGGGCGCGGCTGGCCCTCAACCCGCCGATGGGTGGTGAGCCTGGCGGCGGCTCGATCGGCGTGGAGACCCCGGACGTCCTGGCCGAGCACGCGCGCCTGAGCGCCATCGGCGGCATCGACCTGGATCCTGAGCCGATGCGCACACCCGGCGCGCCACTGCTGTTCATGCTGCGCGACCCGGACGGCAACAGCGTCGCCGTGGTGGAGGCACCGTAGACCGAGGTGGGCGGCCGGCCTCGCGGGCTCCAGCGTCGAGTACGACGGCCAACGGTGGTTCACCCAGTCCCCGATGGGCCGGGTCATGTTCACGTTCGCGCCGCGCAACGACTTCGGGGTGCTGGACCATGACGCCGACGCCGTGGCAACGGACCTCGCCGCGCTGAAGGCCCTGGTCGCGAGCAGGTGAGAGGCGGTCACTCGAAGACGACGGTCACCCGGTTCCCGTCCGCCGGGACGCCGGCGTCGTAGGGGACGTCCATCGCCGGAGTGTTGATGTTCAACGTGACCTTCCACCGGCCCCTGCGCCACACCTGGTAGGTCCAGGGCTCGTCGGTGCGGCCGGTGTCCACCCAGTCCTCGTCGAGGTCCCACCCGTCGGCTTCCAGCCTGGCCACGAACTCCTCGGCCACCTGCTGCGACGGCCCGGCCGCCGCGAACGTGTAGCGGACCTCCGGGTACGAGTTCCACAGCCCCCAGGTGTTCCCGGTGGCCTGGTCGGAGATCTTGCGCCACCCGTCGGGGACTCCGACGTCGGCGGCGACGGCACGCAGCCGTTCCGGCTCCGGCGGCGCGGTCTGGTAGGCCCACGCTCCGATCAGCACGGCCACCGCGGTGGCTCCGGCGACCGCACCCGGCCACCGGCCGACCCCGACCATCAACGTGAGCAGCAGCAGGCCGGGCAGGAATGCGGCAGCGGTCGGCAACCAGCCGCCGGCCGCGGATGCGGTGGAGAAGATCGCGGTGACCAGCCAGCCCGCGCCGAGCCAGAACAACGCAAGCAGCACCCCGATGACCCGCATCCACAACGGCCGGGGTTGCAGAGTCGGCAGGACCCGGCGGAAACCGCGCCGGACCCGGCGGACAGCCTGGTCCACCCCACCCACCCCCTCGTCGCCTCCACCGGGACGTTCCGGTCTAGTTGTAGCGTCTCGGTTCCGGCCCCGCGGGGATATCCGTGCGGATACTCAGCTTGGCGTCGGTACAGGTCTCCAGGTTCTGTTCCGCGCAGCTTCTCGGCCACGTGCGGACGACCCGTCCACGGCCCTGAGCGGCTCAGTCGTAGCTGAACCCCAGGTCGTCGAGGGAGTACGACTCCTGCTCGCGACGCTCGGCCTTCCTCAGCAGCTTCGGGTTGTGCTTCCCGCCCTCGGGTCCGTAGCCGTAGCCGTACCCATAGCCGTGGCCGTCCCCGTACCCGTACGCCGACGAGCGCCGGTGCGGCACCATGTTGAGCACGACGCCGAGCGCACGCCCGTCGACCGCCTCGAGGCGCTTGATGGAGTGGCGGAGCTGGTCCCTGGTGGTCTTGCTGTGGCGTACGACGACGAGCGCGCCATCGGACTGCGCAGTGAGCAGGGCAGCGTCGGTCACGGGAAGCAGCGGTGGAGCGTCGACGATGATCACGTCGTAGAGCTTGCGCATCTGCGTGAGCGTGTCGGCCATGGCCTGCGACTGCAGGAGCTCAGCCGGGTTGGGCGGGATCGCGCCGCTGGTCAGAACCGACAGGTCCTCCACGGAGGCGTAGTCCTGCACCGCGTCCTCGAGCCCGATCCGGCCGACGAGCACGGTGGTCAGACCGACGGCCGTCTCGAGCTTCAGGTTGTCCGCGATCTTGGGTCGGCGCAGGTCGGCCTCGACGAGCAGCACCTTCTGCCCGGCCTGGGCGAGAGTGATGGCGAGGTTGGTGGCCGTGGTGGTCTTGCCCTCCTCGGGCACCGAGCTGGTGACGACGAAGACCTTGCTCTCCTTGTCGACGTCGACGAACTGCAGGTTGGTGCGCAGCACCCGGAACGCCTCGACGCGGGGAGCGTGAGATCCCAGGTCGGTGACCAGGGGCCTCTTCGCTGCGGCGGAGTCGTAGGCGATGTTCCCCATCACCGACGCGTCCGTCGCGTCGGCGATGTCCTCCTGCGACGTGACCGTGGTGTCGAGCAGCTCGCGGAGCACGGCCGCGCCGAGCCCGAGCAGCAGGCCGAGGATGCCGGCCAGGCCGAGGTTGCGCACCGGCTGCGGGGAGACCGGGGCCTCGGGGAAGGATGCGGGGTCGACCACCGTGGCCTTGATCGGGGCGTTGTTCTTGCCCGGCGGGGTCTCCAGCTCGGAGACGAAGCCGGTGAGCTCCTCGGCGACGGTCTGGGTGAGCCGCTGGGCCTGTGCGGGGTCCGGGTCGGTGACGCTGATCTCCATGATCACGGTCTCCGGTACGACGGTCGCGCTGATCTTCGCGGAGAGGTCGCTCGGCTCCATGTCGAGCCCGAGCTCCTCGATGACCCGCCGGGAGAGTTCCTGGCCGCTGGCGAGGTCGGCGTACGAGGTCACGCGTTGAGCGGAGAAGAGGCTGCCCTGGTAGGCCGCATCGCTGCTGGTCTGCGACGTCGAGACGAAGAGCCGCGCGCTGGAGGAGTACTGCGGCGTCGTCTGGAAGGTGACGATCGCGGCGGCTGCGACGGCCACGACGAGGCAACCGACGATGAGCTTCCAGCGGCGCCGTGCGATCCGCAAGTAGTCCCGAAGTTCCACCTAAAGCGCCTCAATCCCGAGAGCGGGGTCCCGAGACCCCCTGACATTTCACCATCAACTGTAGTCCCCGGGACTACCTGGACAGAGCGGGCCAATGGTGGAAACCTCGACAACTCCTCCTAAACTGTCTAGACGGGGTATTCGACAATCAACACACGGGGGTAGTGCCAGCGTGACCGACCGTTTCATCGACAGGGGACGGGCCCGGCGACTGCTCGCGCTTGCCGGTTTCGACTCCGCGGCCTGGGTCGTCTCAGTCCTCCTCTTCACCTGGGTCCGCTTCGGTCACAGCGGTGGCGCTCCCTGGGCCGACGCCGCCGCGCTCGGGCTCATCGCCGCTCTGTTGCATCCGGTCATCGGCTCGCTTTTCCGGCTGCACCATGGTCGCGCCGCGTTGGGCACCTTCGAGGAGATGCTGCTGCTCGGCAGTGTCACCGTCATCGTCGGCTCCGCGGTCTCGCTCGGAAACGTCCTTGCCGGGCTCGTGCTGCCGCGGGGCATCCCGATCGCCGCCACGTTCCTTGCTCTCGTGATCATGGCCGGCGGGCGGGCGAACCACCGCCGCACGAGTGAGCGAGGCACTGGCTTCGTCGCGGGTGACGCACAGGTTCGTGCGCTGATCCTGGGCGCCGGTGCCGGTGGACGCCAGCTGGTTGCCTCCATGCTCGGTGAGCGCAACCCGGCCTGGGTCCCTGTCGGCCTCATCGACGACGACCCGCTCAAGCGTCACCTTCGCATCCGCGGCATCCAGGTGTTGGGTACGACGGGCCGGCTGTCCGAGATCGCGAGCCGCGTCGGCGCGACGACCGTCATCATCGCGATCCCGAGCGCCTCTGCCGAGGCGATCCGAGACCTGAGCCACCGGGTCACGGAGGCCGGGCTCGACGTGAAGGTCATCCCGAGCACCCACGATCTGCTCAACCCGCGCGTCGGCATCTCCGACGTGCGCGACATCGACGTCACCGACCTGCTCGGGCGGCACCAGATCGACACCGACGTCGCCTCGATCGCCGACTACCTGACCGGCAAGCGCGTCCTGGTCACCGGTGCCGGTGGGTCGATCGGCTCCGAGCTCTGCCGGCAGATCGCGAAGTTCGGCCCGGAGCAGCTGATCATGCTGGACCGCGACGAGTCCGCGCTGCATGGCGTGCAGCTCTCGATCTACGGCAAGGCGATGCTCGACTCGGACGACGTCGTGCTCGCCGACATCCGCGACACCATCTTCATCAACCACCTGTTCGAGGAGCGGCGTCCGCACGTGGTCTTCCACGCGGCCGCGCTGAAGCACCTGCCGATGCTGGAGCAGTACCCGGGCGAGTCGATCAAGACGAACGTCTGGGGGACGCTGACCGTTCTCGAGGCGGCGAAGCAGGCCGGTGTCGAGAAGTTCGTCAACATCTCGACCGACAAGGCGGCCAACCCCACCAGCGTGCTCGGCTACTCCAAGCGGGTGTCGGAGGCCTTGACCGCGGCGGTCGCGACCGAGGCCGACGGGACGTACCTCAGCGTTCGCTTCGGCAACGTCCTCGGCAGCCGTGGCTCCGTGCTGACCGCCTTTGCCGCGCAGATCGCCGCCGGCGGTCCGGTGACCGTCACGCACCCGGACGTGACTCGCTACTTCATGACCGTGCAGGAGGCCGTCCAGCTCGTCATCCAGGCCGCTGCCATCGGTCGGGACGGCGAGGCGCTCGTCCTCGACATGGGTGAGGCGGTCAGCATCGACGCCGTCGCGCGCCAGCTGATCGAGCTGTCAGGCCAGCCGATCGAGGTCGTCTACACCGGCCTTCGTGAGGGCGAGAAGATGCACGAGGAGCTCCTCGGCGACGGTGAGCCCGACGAGCGGCCGGTGCACCACCTTGTGTCGCACACACCCGTCCCGGCGCTGGACCCGCTCTCCGCCCGTGAGCTGGACCCCTGGGCGCACTCGTCGGAGGTCAGCCAAGGTCCTCGAGGTCATGTGCGACGACCTGTCCATGGCAGTTGGAGAGGTGGCCGCGCGATGACCCATCGTCAGATTCTGCTCTCGCCGCCGGACGTCGGTGACCTCGAGCAGGAGTACGTCCTCAACGCGATGAAGTCGGGCTGGGTCGCTCCTGCCGGTCCCGACCTGGAGGCGTTCGAGCGCGAGGTCGCTGAACGCTGCCAGGTGCCATACGCCGTCGGTCTGAGCTCCGGCACGGCCGCTCTGCACCTGGCGCTGGTCTCCTGGGGCGTCGGACCGGGGGATGTGGTCGTCACCTCGACGATGACCTTTGCCGCGACCGCGAACGCGATCGTCTACACCGGCGCGGAGCCCTACTTCGTGGACTGCGATCCGGCGACCGCCAACATGGACCCGGATCTGTTGGAGCAGGCGCTGCGAACAGCCTGGCCGCTGAGGGCCGGAACGTTGCCGCGATCATCCCGGTGGACATGCTCGGCAAGTGCGCCGACTACACGCGCATCGAGAAGATCGCTAAGGATCACGGTGTACGGCTGCTGTGCGACGCGGCGGAGTCGTTCGGCGCGACCCATCGTGGAAAGCCCGCTGGTTCGTTCGGCGACGCAGGGATCCTGTCCTTCAACGGCAACAAGATCATGACCACGTCGGGCGGCGGCATGCTGCTGACCCACGACGAGGAACTTGCCAAGCACGTCCGCTATCTCTCGACGCAGGCCAGGCAGCCGGTTGCGCACTACGAGCACACCGACATCGGCTACAACTACCGGCTCTCCAACATCCTCGCTGCGCTCGGTCGCGCTCAGCTGTCACGCTTGGACGACATGATGAAGCGCCGGCGGGAGTGGCGAGAGCGCTACCGTTCCCTCTTCGCGGACCAGGCTGGCGTGTCCATCATTGGCGGAGAACTGGACGACGAAGACAACTGCTGGTTGACCGCCGTCACGGTCGATGAGACCACGCAGGCATCTTTCCGCCGCAGGGCTGAGCGCGTCACTCAATCGCACAGGCATCGAGAGCCGGCCCGTCTGGAAGCCGTTGCACCTCCAGCCGGTCTTTGCTGATTGCGCAGGGACGATCAACGGGAGCGCGGAGCGATTGTTCGATCAAGGCGTGACCTTGCCCTCCGGTTCCGGAATGACAGAGGACGAGTTCGCTCGCATTGAGGCCTCGGTGGGCAACAGCCTTGGGGGTCCCGCAGTGAGCAGGAGGGCCTACGACCCGTTCAAGCGCGCGACAGACTTCGTTCTTGCAGTCGGTCGCTCTGGTGCTGTCGGCTCCGTTCCAGGTCGTCCTCGCGGGACTGGTGAAGAAGAAGCTGGGGTCTCCGGTGCTGTTCCGGCAACAGCGCCCCGGAAAAGACGAGAAGATCTTCGAGCTGGTCAAGTTCCGCACCATGCTGGAGCCAGACCCGGCCGCCGGTCTCGTGAGCGACGCGGATCGGATGACCCCGTTCGGGTCGTTCCTGCGGTCCACCAGCCTCGACGAGCTGCCCACACTCTGGAACGTGGTCAAGGGCGACATGAGTTTGGTCGGACCGCGGCCGCTCCTGGTCCGCTACCTCGACCGGTACTCACCCGAGCAGCGACGCCGCCACGAGGTGCGGCCAGGCCTCACGGGTCTAGCTCAGGTGGGCGGGCGCAATTCGCTCGGCTGGGCAGACAAGTTCGCCCTGGACGTCGAGTACGTCGAGAAGCGCAGCCTGTGGCTCGACGCCAAGTTGATCGCCGCGACCTTCGCGAAGGTCGCGCGCCGGGACGGCATCGCCGCCGATGGCGACGTCACGATGCCGGAGTTCTTCGGAACGAAGGGAAGCAGAGAATGAGCCAGCCACTCGTCGTTGTAGGCGCAGGCGGATTCGGTCGGGAAGTGATCGATGTCGCCGAAGACATCAACGCTGCGTCGGATCGCCCCATGTTTGACATTGAGGGTGTGCTCGACGATCGACCGAACGACCTCAATCTGCAGCGACTGGCCGCCAGGGAAGTCAAGTTCCTAGGTGCGGTCGATGAGTACCTGGCCTCGGCAGCGCCGGCGAACTACGTGATCGGGGTCGGCAGCCCGTCGGTCCGCCGACAGTTGGCGGAGAAGTTCGACAGCGCAGGCCATGCTGGCGGCAACTCTCATCCATCCGAGCGTGACCATGGGCGCCCTGGTCGAGATTGGTGCCGGCGTCGTTGTCTGCGCGGGAGTCCGAATCACGACGAACATCTCCATCGGTCGGCACGTTCACATCAACCTCAACGCCACCGTGGGCCACGACACGGTGATCGAGGACTTCGTGAGCATCAATCCACTCGCCTCTGTCTCGGGAGACTGCACGATTGAGGGTGGCGCAACAATCGGCGTGAACGGTGTGATCCTGCAAGGGCTCAGGGTGGGCCATGACTCCGTAGTCGGCGGCTCTGCATGCGTGGTGAAGGATGTCCCTCCCGAGGTTGTCGTCAAGGGTGTGCCTGCTCGTTGAGCCGCATCGCATGTGTGCTGAAAACAAATGAGGGCGGCCTCTGGGCTGTTCCTCAATTGGCCGAACTACGCCGCCGTGGACACGAAGTTCTGGTTGTCATCCCGTCCGGGCCAGGGCGCCTAAGACGGACATTGGAGCAAGAGAACTTCCAGGTGATCGACTCACCCTTCGACTTTCAGTTCCGTCCTTCGTGGCGGTTGCTACGTGGGCTGTGGCGTCTGCGGAGAGTGCTCGTCAGCCTGGATGTTGATGTCGCCTTCTATCATCTGTATGCCTCGGCGCTCGCCGTCCGACTCAGCACTCCGCTGCTCGGTGTGCGACGAGTGCACATGGTCGCAGGCCCTCTGTACCTCGATTCGACACCGATCAGAGGGGTTGAGCGCATCCTTTGTCGGCTTGACGATGTCCTCATCGCTGGGTCGGAGCACACGGCCGGGCGGTATGCAGCGCTCGGCATGCCGCGGCGTAGGCTCCACGCGATCCCATACGGCGTTGATGTTGACGAATTCACCCCGGTGGCTGATCGTCGACGCGAACTACTGGGGATCTCGTCCGACACCTTCGTGGCCATCATGGTCGCGTACGTGTATGCACCGAAATCAGCCGTCCACCGCGGTGTAGGCATCAAAGGACACGAGGTGCTTCTTGAGGGCATGGGAGCGGTTCGCGACCGAACATGACGACGTTCGATTGCTTTTGGTTGGGGCGGGCTTCGATACGGCGGGAAGCTCATCGACAGGAATTGCTTGGAGCCATGTCAGGGGTGCTGACCGGATCGTGTGATGTGGGAGGCCACGGTCGAGGATGTTCGTCCGTACTACTCAAGTGCGGATCTTTCGATTTCCCCCTCACTCTCTGAAAATCATGGAGCCGCGCTCGAGGCGTCAGCCATGGCTCGTCCGAGCCTTGTGTCCAGCGCGGGTGCCCTGCCTGAGACCGTCCTCCATGGAAGAACGGGCTGGGTCGTTCCGGTCGGGGATGAGGATGGGCTGTTTCATGGCCTGGTTGAGGCCCGCGGCCGTTGGCTTCGTGGCGAACTCCGGCAGATGGGGAGTGCAGCCCGAACTCTCATAGAGGAGAGGTTTGCGAGACCGGACTGTTGCCGACGCGTCGCGGATCTAGTTGTTGCGGACGATCCATCCGGCCAGACAAACGATGTCTAGTTCGAAAAGGCGTGTTGCGCTCACCCTATTCTCTGAAGATCGTTTGACGACGCGGCCCGACGGTTCAGTCGTGTCACCTGACTCAGGTCTCGCAAACGGGGGCTGGAGGCGAGGCATCGACCCTTCCTTCGGGCTGCGGTTCGCCGCGCGAACTGACCTATCGCGAGAAGGGCACGGCTTTGCCCTCGACGGAGAGGTGCAGCCTCTTCCGTACTACGTTGGGGGGCGGCAACTCATTAGGGCTGCGCCGAGCCTTCTCAGAGCGGTCTGCCGGGCTGTTAGGGGGTCCTCGGCCGTAGCGGTCCGGCTCCCAGGAGTCATAGGCTTGGTGACCATCTTTGTTGCTCGGTTGTATCGCCGCCCGGTCGTCGTTGAACTTGTGGGTGACGTGGAGGAGGTTATCCGTGCCGGCGTGGCTGGCTCGCGATCACGTTGGATCGCGAGGGGGGCACGGTGGCTCGTACGCCTCGCGGTCGGACGCGCTTGCCTCGTCAGGTATGTCACGCAGAAAGCCCTCCAATCTAAGTATCCAGTCCCGAAGCGAGCTGAGCTTTCTCTTTTAGTGATGTTGTTTTGGAAGAGGCCGATTTTGAGGTTGACGCAAGCGTGCTGCGGGACTCATGTCCACGGCTTGTCGCGGTTGGTAGCCAGGAGCAGCTCTATAAGGGCCACGACCTCTTGATCGACGCTGTTGCGCGGCTCCAGAGCAAGCACCCGGGCTTATCACTTGCACTACTCGGGGCTGGACGCTCCCAGCCAGAGTTACGCGCACGGGCCGCCGCTATGGGAGTCAGTTCCCAGGTCGAGTTCCTTGGGCATGTCTCGCCCCGCTCGAGCGTGATTCGGGAACTCAGCAGGGCTTGGGTGTTCGTCATGCCGTCACGGACCGAAGGGCTTCCCCGGGCGCTTCTCGAAGCTATGGCAATCGGACTCCCCTCCGTTGGGACCAGGGTTGGAGGGATCCCGGAACTGCTAGAGCCAGCCGACGTGATTACTCCTGACGATCTGGACGGGCTCGCATCAAGGCTGTCGGAACTCTTGGACAACTCCGTTAGGGACACTCAAGGTGCACGTAATCGTCGAGAGGCATCGCGACTCATGCGATTGTTCGCTGGCAACGAGTCGGAGTGGCTGTCGAGCATTACGACCCTTCTCAAGCACGTGGGTGAACGATGAGCCACGCGCGCGTCCTTGTCTGGCACGTCTTTGGCACCATGGATGTGGGAGGAGCGGAACTGCGGACTTTAGAGCTCGGCCGTGCTCTACAACCTTGTGGCGTGCTATTCGAGTACATGACTTTGTCCGGACGAGGTGGAGTGCTTGACAATGAAATATCAGCCGAGGGTGGAAGAATTCATCCCTTGCGACTGGGACCGTTGTTTCCGGTCACTTGTTACCTCACCCTCCGTCGTGGAAAACCCGACGTTGTAGACAGCCACGTTGCGACATTTTCAGGTGCTCTTTTGGCAATCGCGTGGTTGGCTCGTGTTCCCGTTCGTATCGCACATTTTCGTAGCGACGGGGACGGCCATCCGGGATCGCTTCGGCGAGGCGCCCAAAGACTGGTAATGCGCTGGTTGATCAACAGGTTCGCAACCGACGTCGTCGGGGTGAGCCCAGGCTCGCTCAAGGAGGGGTACCGGTCAGATTGGGAACGGGATCCTGGGCGCAGGTGATTGCCAACGGCATGTCCCCATATGTGGCATCCGGGCGGCAAACTCTTCGTGCTGATATCGGTGTGAGGTCGGATACCGTGCTGCTAATTCATGTTGGTCGCCCCAGCCCAGAGAAGAACCGCCCACGGGCCGTTTCAGTGCTTCACGCAGCGAGACTGGCTGGAATCGACGCTCATCTCGTCCTGGTCGGTGGTGATGGTGTCGACAAGTCGAAGCTTGACGAAGCCATTGCCGAGTTCGGCGTGGGGCAGTTTGTGCATCAGCTGGGTAGCGTCGTGACGTACGCGATCTCATGTCCCAGGCTGACGCTGGGGTGCTGACGAGCGTCCGGGAGGGGCTACCCGGCGTCGTGCTGGAGTCGTTGTCCGTGGGCACGCCGGTTGTTGCCGCAGGAGTCTCACCTGGAGTTCGCTATATCTCCGTAAACACGGCAGGAGTTCAGGCCGTGCCGTTGGACGATGATCACGAATGGGTCTCGGCGATTGGGCGCATCGCGGAGAAACGCAGTGCTGAAGGTCGCGCCGCCCTTGCGGAACAGCTTCGCGAAGAGTCCCTTCTCTGTTGCGGCGGCCGCAACTGCTCACCTGGAACTATATGGAGCCCCCGCAGGGGACTGCCGATGAACCGATTAGGGACACCCATGCTTGTTGGGGTGTTGGCGTTCTCGTTGCTTGCGCTAGTTGCCTTGCGCCCGACGCAACCTGGTGTGCCAGGCGATGCTCGTGTCGGTACTGCTGTCCCTGCTGGCCGTTTCTGCCACGCTGCTTCGTCCCCGCGCCGGCGTAGGTATTGGTCCGGTGTACGCCACGCTCTTCTTCTTGTTCCATTTCGGTATCGTGATTCCATTGGTCTTTGGAAGCGATTTCATTCTGTTTGGCGGGCATAGCGAACATTGGGCGACGATTCAGGCAGTGGCGCCAGCCGCCATCACGGCCTCTCAATTCCTCTTGGCTTTCGCGCTCGGTTATCTGCTGAGCGTGGGCCGCCGACCACTTCCCCCGGCGCTGGCCGTGCGTTCCGCCAAGAGTGGGCACGGTGCGGGTCGAACGGACGGGGTGGGTGCGGTGGGTGCAGCACTGCTCGCGGCCGGAGTAGGACTATGGACCTGGATCTATCTCCGGCGAGCTGGTGTACAACTCTCGGGGGGGTATATCCAGTTTCTGGAGGCTACAAAGGGCTCTGCTATTCCATACAGTTACTTCCTCATTGCAGCGAGTATGGCCCTTTTGGGAAGCTAGTCGTCATTTTGGGGTGCGGAGGGCTGGGATAATTCTATTTGCTTTGTGGACCGGACCAGCGTTCCTGCTCGGCTTGCGGGGCGAAGTGATCATTCCGCTCTTGACGTTTGCCGTAACCCGATCCAGGTCCGGCCAACTCCGCCTTCGACTTCCGCTGGTCCTAATCGCTGGCGTGGTTTCGCTCTCCCTCGGTTCACTCGTTAGGGTGTTAAGAGTGGGTGGGAATGTTTCATGGACGACAGCGAATCCTCTCAACGGCCTAATCGAGTTGGGTTATTCGATTAGGCCGCTTGTCGAAGTCCATTCGGCTCACGATTATCTGCACGAGCCTTTTGTTGGCATGGGAACCTATATTGCTCCTATCGCTCGGTTGGTGTGGGGTCGACTGCTGGGGCAAAGCGTCATCCCTGTCGAACTTGACCTCGATGTTTTCAGCACTTTCATTGCCTCACGCTTCGGACCAATTGGAGGCTCAGTTGCGGCCGAGGCCTACCGTGCTGGTGGCCTAACAGTCGTGTTGCTCGTGGCGCTTACCCTGGGCCTTGTGTGCGGGATGTTGGACGCAGCGCGAGCAGGCGCGCTCCGTGATGGTCTGGTCGGAGTTGTCGCGGCGATTCTGCTGCTGTGGGTACGTAACGATTTCACCCCTGTTCCCCTGAGTATGGTTATGGGCACTGTGGTTCTCGCGATCGCCGCACTTCGTGATCGGCTAGGCGGAGACCATCGCCTTCGCCCCCACAGGAGGGCCGGGGCAGACTCGGCACGTCCGCCGGGTTAGCAGATAGGACCGAGCGTGTAGACGGTGTGGAGGAATCGATGCAAAGTGCTGCGTGACTCTTCGACGGAACGCTTGCGTCGGCGCATCGCTCGGAGTCCGATCGATTGACTACGCATCTCTCAAGTGCTCGAGGATCGCGCGCTGCTTCTCTGCCGTAGGCATGCTCCGAACGTGGATTGCCTTCTCCAGCACTCGTTCGCGGTATTGATCACTACTGGAAACGACGCGTGCAGGTACGCCAGCAACCACAGCCCTCGGTGGCACATCGCGAGTGACCACGGAACCTGCAGCTACCGATGGAGCCCTCTCCGATATTCACCCCAGGCAAAAGTGTCGCTCCGAGACCGATAAAGCAGTTATCTCCGATGGTGACACGGCCGAACACGTCAATGTCTGGATACTCGTCCCGAAAGATCCAGACGCCTCCGTCATGGGTAATGAAGGAGACACCTGCGGTTACCGTAACGTGGTCACCAATCGTCACGAGGTAGGGCTCGCTACCGAACGTCGTTCGCGTGGTACCAATCAGGCGGCAGTTCTGTCCGATAACAACACCTTGCCTCCTAGCAAAGGCAACCGGGTCGCGGCCAAGGCTGATGCTGCCGGTAATCGCTCTCCAAAGCCGTCGAATCATGTAAGACTCCCTGAGGGTTCCAGGTTTGAATTTAGCTTGATCGCCCGCCTAATTCGGCGTCGGACGATGAGCCAATACGAAATAAAATCGACGATGGCTCCGGCAAGGATGGCCAGAGCAGCGCCATTGACACCATGGGTCGGAATGGCCGTTACGGAGACTGCCGCGACCACGATCCCAGAAGTTACGCTGATGGGAAGTTGAACTTTAAACTCTCGCAATGCGTTGGCGGCGGTGCCGAGAAATACGGCGGAGTAACTGGGAATCGTGCTCGCTACGAGGATTAGTAGTGCGTACGCCGCGGAGGCGTACGCGTCTCCAAAGAGACGGGCGAGCAGAGCCCCACCGGCGACTGCAGTGACTAGCGTGGCAGCAACTGCCAGTCCGAAGCCACACAGCGCAAGGCGAAGAATCAGTTGCTGAAAGCCGCGGAAGTCCCTCGCCGCGACGCGATCGGCGAGGTGAGGGGACGCTGCCTGCCCAATAGCCGCGATCACCAGTCCGCCTACCACAAGTACGTAGACGGCAGCTGAGTAAATGCCTACAGCCTCAGGGCCACTAAAGTGCTGAAGTGCGTAGCGCGGGGTATTCGTCGAGATGGAGCTTACCGCGATGGAGAGACCGAGTGGCAGCGTGGTGATGATGATGGGGCGAAGCAGTTGCGGGGAAAGGGTGAGGCCAAGTGATTGTACCCGCGCAGCGAGACGGGCATCGACGACGACGCCTATCGCGTAGACCATGATGTTGGCCGCAAGCGCATAAGGACGTCTGAGGTCCACCACATCACGAGGAGAAATACGACCGCGCTCGTACACCCCCGGATGCTCAAGGAGATTGCGATGCGGTAAAAGTGTGCGCGCTTGTGCAGAGCTCCAAATAAGATGTCGGAAACGAGATCAAGCGCCTTAAGCAACGCGATGCCTGCAACGAGAGGACCGGTTCCGGCTGGCCAGTCCTTAGCACGGCAGTAGCAATGAAGCATGCCGTCAGCAGAGTCACGGCTGCCAGCCGCGCCCCGAGATATTGCGCAGGGCTAAAGTCATCAGCCACGTCTGTTACTTGGACGTATCTGAGCTTTCAGACTGGCGAGCATGTAGAGGGGGCGGTTACCGCGATGCCAAAGGCGTACTGTCCCACCACCGTGGGGTCGTTAGCTGGGCCAGACCGGCCAGGATGGCGAACTGGCTGCCGCGAATAACCCGTTGCCGGTTAACGTGACCGAGATTCCGCGGCGGAGCCCACCGTAATTACGGCTCACGTCACCGCCGCGTGCAAGTTCGTTGCAGACAGATCACAGCCGTACGACAGAAGCTGCATCCTCGACGACCCCTCGAGTGTCGAGAAGAAGCGCGGCCTCTGAACGAAGTTCTGAAGGTCAAACGAGGCGTGGGCCTGCAACAAACGGTGATATCTGAGGTCGACACAGCCACCTCCGGATCGGGCACGCTGTGCAGGTTTAGGTTGGTCCCGTGTGGGTGCCACACGGAACGAAGGGGTCGTGGTACGCCACGCTGGGCCCCCCATGCGCGAGGCGTCTCGCCAAGGGGTCGGCAGGGCTCTCGCGGCGGTCTGAGATGTTCGGTTTGTAGGTGACGCCGAGCAGCAGGACCTTGGCACCCTTGACGGCACGACTCTCTGGTCGTTGAGCGCGCTCCAGATCGCGATTGGCGACGTACAGCGGGGCCGCTGTGTTGATCTCCTCGGCGAGTTCCACCATGCGGAAGGAGTAGCCGAGGCGCGCCTTGACCCGATGGCTCAGGTACGAAGGGTCGACGGGAATGCAGTGACCGCCGACGCCGGGTCCTGGGCGAAATGCCATGAAACCCAAATGGCTTGGTCTCTGCGCAGTCGATAGCGTTCCAAAGGTCGATGTCCAGCTCGTGTGAGAAGCGCAGCATCTCATTGACTAGGGCGATGTTCACGTGCCGGAAGGTGTTCTCGATGCAGCTTCGACATCTCGGCTTCGCGGGCACCCTTGGCTGGCCACGACGGTGTCGATGAAACGGCCGTAGAAGCCCACGGCCCGCTCAGTGCAGCGATCGGGTGATCCCGCCGACACCTTCGGCGTGTTGTGGACGCCGTAAGTCGTGGTTCCCCGGGTCGATCCGTTCGGGGGAGAACGCGACGAAGACGTCCTGCCGACGTCCGAAGCCCTTGGTCGTGACCAAGGGGGCAAAGACCTCCTCGGTTGTGCCCGGGTAGGTCGTCGACTCCAGGATTACCAAAGTGTCGGGCGTGATGTGCTCGCCGACCGTCTCGGCAGCCTTTGTCACGGCAGTCGAGGTCAGGCCCACCACCCTCGGCGGCAAGTGGAGTCGGTACGCAAACAAGCACGACGTCTGCCGTCGCGATAATGCCTGCGGATCGGTGGTTGCCTCGAAACCGTTCGCGAGGCCCGCGAGCAAGGTCTTCATGCCGTCACGTCGTCGATATGCGACGTGCCGGCGTTGAGATTGGATACCGTTCGAGGCAGTGCGTGTCGAGCCCATACACCTTGAGGCCTGACTTCAGCGGCGCGCAGGGCCATCGGCAGTCCGACGTAGCCCTGTCCGATGACGACAGAGTGTGTCACGCGTTGGATCTCCTTGAACCAGGCGAGAGTTTCGGAGAGTCCCGCGTGCAGACCGATGGGCTGCGACGTCGGGGAACAGCGTCCGAAGCACTGCGTTGTCGGCCTGGGAATGGGTGAACATCGCCTGGGCGGGGTGCGCGACTGTTTCGACAGTCGCCTGCAGGCCCGCAACATTCTCGATCTCGCCGGCAACCAACTCGAGGAGGGTTGTGTTGGTGCCGAACGCGAGGTTTACGGGCTCCGGGTGGGAAAGCCTGCGCTCGCGGCGTCTAGAAGAACCGCGGCAGACCGTTCCGACGTATGTGAAGTCACGAGAGCTGCGAGCCGTCACCGTTGATAGCGGTAGCGGTTCGCCACTCAACAGGGCATCGAGAAACGTAGGAATGACTGCAGCGTACACATGACCGGCCCGCTGGCCCGGGCCGTACACGTTGAAGAATCGGAAGGCGAGTGCTTGAGCCGTACGACTGCTGATAGGCCAGTGGGTACTGCTCAGTAGCGAGCTTGGTCACCGCGTAGGGGCTCATCGGACGCACCCATTCGCGCTCGTCTTTGGGCAGCGCGGGGTTGAGGCCGTAAACGGACGCTCGAGGAAGCGCAAACACTATGGTTGACGCCGAGTTCGCGACACGCCTCCAGGAGCTCTGAGGGTTCCTGTCGCATTCGCCCCGTGGGTCGCAAGCGGATTCTTTATGCTCCGCGGAACACTCGATAATGCGGCGAGATGGATGACGGAGTCGACGCGTTCGAGGGCGTCGCCTAACTTCGTATCATCAAGAATCGACCCTTCGACAAATTTCACATCCAGACCGCTCAGGTTATCGCCATTGCTCGTGGAAAGATCGTCAATAACCGTGACCGAGTCATCCTGGTCAAGTGCTAGTTTCGCCAAGTTTGAACCGATGAAGCCTGCTCCACCCGTTATGAGTAGTCGCACAGTCAGAAATCCCCATTTTGCATGTGTCTGGTGGCCGGCCGCCGTAGTCCGTGACGGCGCGCACGCCGCGTGCCCTGCCATTCGTCAGGATGGCCGCTGCCGGAGTTCATTTGCGAGGTTACTACACAGATGAGGCTTTCGACCGGACAGGCGGGAGGCCTCACTGTGCAGCGGAAACCTTCGGCTCGAGCGGTTGAGCATTCCGCCGCCGACGGTCGCCGGTGGCTTAGTCGATCAGGGTGAAGGAACCCGTGGTGCGGTTCTTGCTGTACGGGTCGCACAGCAGCGGGACCGTGGTAGCAGCTGGACACGGCCGATCTCGTTGAGCCCGAGCTCCTTGGTGTCCTGGTCGCGGTGCAGCGTGTTGGCGGTACTGGATGTCCTTGACCAGCGCACGGCCCGTGCGGGTGGTGTGCTTGATCGCGAGCTTCTGCCGGGGCTTGAGCGGCTCGTTGGTCATGCAGCAGATCATCGCGTCGATGTCTGGGCTCGGCTTGAGGGGCGTTCCCCGGCCGGCAGATCATGTCGAGAGTCGTCGACGTCGTCCTCGTGGACCGTCACCGGCAGGGGCGGGGGAGCGCGGCGCGTGACGGAGGAACTATGGCACCGAGCAGAAAGGCCCCGCCGTTGAGAGCGGGGCCCGTTCTGCTTCGCGCTTGGCAACTTAGCTGCTGCTGTTGATCATTCCGCCACCGACGGTGACGCCGGTGGCCTCGTCGATCAGGATGAACGAGCCCGTCGTGCGGTTCTTGCTGTACGGGTCGCACAGCAGCGGGACCGTCGTACGCAGCTGGACACGACCGATCTCGTTGAGACCGAGCTCCTTGGTGTCCTGGTCGCGGTGCAGCGTGTTGACGTCGAGGCGGTACTGGATGTCCTTGACCAGCGCACGACCCGTGCGGGTGGTGTGCTTGATCGCGAGCTTCTGCCGGGGCTTGAGCGGCTCGTTGGTCATCCAGCAGATCATCGCGTCGATGTCCTGGCTCGGCTTGGGAGCGTTCGCCGGACGGCAGATCATGTCGCCGCGGGAGACGTCGACGTCGTCCTCGAGGCGGACCGTCACCGACATGGGCGGGTAGGCCTCGGAGATCTCCTTGTCGAACAGGTCGATGCCGGCGATCTTCGACGTCATGCCGCTGGGCAGGACGAGGACGTCGTCGCCCGGCTTCAGCACGCCACCGCCCACCTGGCCGGCGTACCCGCGGTAGTCGTGGAACTCGTCCGACTTCGGGCGGACGACGTACTGCACGGGGAAGCGGGTGTCGACCAGGTCGCGGTCGGAGGCGACGTGGACGTGCTCGAGGTGGTGCATGAGGGAGGAGCCCTCGTACCACGGCATGTTCTCCGACCGGGTCACGACGTTGTCGCCCTTGAGCGCCGAGATCGGGATGATCTCGAGGTCGGGGATGTTCAGCTTCGTCGCGAAGGAGGTGAACTCCTCGTGGATCTGGTCGTAGATCTTCTCGTCGTAGTCGACGAGGTCCATCTTGTTCACCGCGAGCACCAGGTGCGGCACCCGGAGCAGCGACAGGATCACCGCGTGGCGGCGGGACTGCTCGGTGAGGCCCTGGCGGGCGTCGACGAGCACGAGGCCGAGGTCGGCGGTGGAGGCGCCGGTGACCATGTTCCGCGTGTACTGCACGTGGCCCGGGGTGTCCGCGATGATGAACTTGCGGGTCGGGGTCGCGAAGTAGCGGTACGCCACGTCGATGGTGATGCCCTGCTCGCGCTCGGAGCGGAGACCGTCCGTGAGCAGCGCGAGGTCGGTGTAGTCGTAGCCGCGGGACTTGGACGTCGTCTCGACGGCCTCGAGCTGGTCCTCGAAGATCGCCTTCGAGTCGAGCAGCAGACGGCCGATCAGGGTCGACTTGCCGTCGTCAACGGAGCCGGCGGTTGCAAACCGAAGAAGATCCATCAGAAGTAGCCCTCACGCTTCCGGTCTTCCATGGCGGCCTCGGAGAAGCGGTCGTCGCCACGGGTCGCGCCGCGCTCGGTGACCCGGGCGATCGCGATCTCGTCGATGATTTCGGGGACGGTGGCGGCCTCGGACTCGACACAGCCGGTCAGAGTCAGGTCGCCGACGGTGCGGAAGCGGACCGTGCGCTCCTCGGCGGTCTCGCCCGCCTTGCACGGGTTCCACTCGCTCTCGGAGAGCAGCATGCCGTCGCGCTCGAACACGCGGCGCTGGTGCGAGAAGTAGATCGAGGGGATCTCGATCTCCTCGCGGCCGATGTAGTGCCAGATGTCGAGCTCGGTCCAGTTCGACAGCGGGAAGATCCGCATGTGCTCGCCGCCGTGGATGCGGCCGTTGTAGAGCGACCACAGCTCGGGGCGCTGGTTCTTGGGGTCCCACTGACCGAAGTCGTCGCGGTGGGAGTAGACGCGCTCCTTGGCGCGGGCCTTCTCCTCGTCGCGGCGGCCACCACCGAACGCGGCGGTGAAGCCCTCCTCCTCGATGGCGTTGAGCAGGGTGCCGATCTGGAGGCGGTTGCGGCTGGTCTTGCCGTCGTCCACGACGACGCCGTTCTTGATGGCCTCCTCGACGGAGGCGACGATCAGCCGGACGCCGAGGCGGCTCACCCAGTTGTCCCGGGTCGACAGGACCTCGGGGAAGTCGTAGCCGGTGTCCACCTGGAGCACCGGGAAGGGGATCTTGGCCGGGTAGAACGCCTTCTCCGCCAGGCGCATCATCACGATCGAGTCCTTGCCGCCGGAGAACATCAGCACCGGCTTCTCGAACTCTGCCGCGACCTCACGGAAGATGTGGATCGACTCCGCCTCCAGCTCGTCCAGCTGGCTCAGGCGGTAGTCCGAATGGGTTTCGGTCATCGGTTAGCGGGACCTCTCTTCGGGATCAGCCAGCATCGTACCGAGACGCGGCGATAGGGGATAACTCGCGTCTCAGCGGCTTGTGACGGCTGTCTCTTTAGTCGCTTTTGGCGGCACTTGGCCAAGGGTCAAACAGGCCAGCACCGATGATTCCCACCATTTCAGGAGATACACCAAACATTTTCAGACCGGCCAGGGTGAGCGCGGTCACGAGGTGCGGGACGGACGTGCCGTCAGTCCCTTACCTGCTCCTTCTCCTGGTCCCTCTCCTGGTCCTTCGACGGGCTGCGACGGTCCGGCAGTCGCCACGCCGCCGCGTTGTTGTCGAAGGCGGGCAGTCCCCGGGTCTGCCGCAGGAAACCCCACAGCAGCGGGCCGAGCAGCAGGAAGCCCGCTCCGATGATTCCGACCAACTCGGGCGGGACGCCGAGCATCGTCAGTCCGGTCAGGGAGAGCACGATCACGATGCCGCGCCTGATCACGGACTGCGACACCCAGTTCGCCATCCGGGCGCCGAGGAAGGTGCCGGGCGAGCCGCCGACGATCAGCGGGATCAGCACGGCCCAGTCCACGCCCTCGACCAGGATGTGCCCGATCGCCGCCGCCATGACGAGCGGGACCGCCTGCACCAGGTCGGTGCCGACGAGGCGTACGGCGGACAGGGTCGGGTAGAGCAGCAGCAGCGCGACCATGATCAGCGAGCCGGAGCCCACCGAGGTGATGCCGACCAGCAGGCCGCCCGTCGCGCCCACGAGCATGGTGGGCACGGGCCGGAGGTGCGGGTCCGTCTGCACCAGCGTGTTGCCGCCGGTGACGTAGCGAAGCTGGAGGTACATCCGCAGCATGTACGTGGCCGAGGTGAAGAGCAGGGCGTAGCCCAGGGCCATCTTCACGAAGTCCTGCTGGGCGCTGTCCTCGCCGCCGACCGCCTGGATGATGAACGCGCCGGCGAACGCGAACGGGACCGAGCTGACGATGAGCAGCCCGGCCAGCCTCATGTTCGGCTTGCCGACCCGCCAGTGCACCGCGGCGCCCACGGACTTGTTCACGGAGGCGGCGACCAGGTCGTTGGCGACGGCCGTGGTCGGTGGGATGTTGAGGAAGATCAGCGCCGGGGTCATCAGAGCGCCTCCGCCCATCCCGGTCAGGCCGACGACGATTCCGACGCCGAAGCTGACGATGAGGACCGACAGGGCGGCGGTCGTGAAGAGGTCGGTCACTGCTGGTTCTCCTCGGTGGAGGTGGTCTGGACCAGGCGCGGCAGGTAGCCGTCCTCTTCGAGCACGGAGAGGACGTCGCCCAGAGCGTCGTCGATAGTCCTACCCGTTGTGTCGACGCGGACACGCGCGTCCTCGGGCTCTTCGTAAGGAGAGGAGATGCCGGTGAACTCGGGGATCTCGCCGCGACGCGCCTTGGCGTAGAGGCCCTTGCGGTCCCGCCGCTCGCACTCCTCGAGCGGGGTGGCCACGTGGATCAGCACGAACGCGCCACCGGCCTCCTCGACCATCGCGCGGACCTGCTTGCGGGTGGAGTCGAAGGGCGCGATCGGGCTGCAGATCGCGACACCGCCGTGCCGGCTGATCTCCGCGGCCACCCAGCCGATCCGCCGGATGTTGGTCTCGCGGTCCTCCTTCGAGAACGTGAGCCCTGCCGACAGGTTCCGGCGTACGACGTCACCGTCCAGGCTCGTGACCGTCCGCTCGCCGCGCTCGAGGATCACGTCGTGCAGGGCGCGGGCGATGGTGGACTTGCCGCTGCCGGAGAGCCCGGTGAAGAAGAGGACGAGGCCCTGCTCGAGCGGGCCCGGCCGGTCGAAGTCGACGATCGCCGCGACGTCCTCGGGCAGGTCGCCCTCGCCGGTGACACCGACGACCTCGCCCGGTGCGTACGCCGAGACCACCCGCTCGCCGAGCTCGTGGTCCAGGGTCGCGTCTCCACGGGAGGCGAGCGGCACCGCGACGACGTGGGCGTCCGTCAGCGCCTCGGCGGCGGCGAGGGTCGCGCGGACGAGACCGGGCGCGGACAGGTCGTCCGGTGTGCCGTGGCCGACCAGCGCGAGCAGGACGACCGGGCTGCCGTTCGCGGCCTTCTCGATGCGGGCCAGGTCGTCGGTCGTGAGCGGTCCCGCGACCGGGACGGTCACCGCGCGGTCGCCGTACTGCTCCTTCACCTGGCTGGGGGAGAGGAAGAGCCGGCGGAAGGCGCCGAACTCGTTGTGCTGGATCGGTGCCACGTCGCCGGCGATGCCGGTCAGGTCACCCGCGTCGTACGTCGAGTCGACCGTGACCGTCGCGAGGGGGACACCCTCCGGGTCCACGAGCTCCAGGGCTCCTGCCTCCGCGGCGGCCTCGCCGATGTCGCGCGGCACCTTCAGGGTGACCAGGCCCTCGGGGCCCTCGAAGCCGGTGAGCGGCGCGAGGGCGCCATGGCTCAGCAGCTCGAGGTCGTCGAGCTCGCGTGGGGAGGGGGCATGCTGCGGCGGAGCGGGTGTGTTCGATTGGGGCACCCGCCAATCGTGCCATTACGGTGTCAACGTGCCTGTACCAGTAGTCGTCGCCGAGATCGTCCGCTCCGGATTCGTGGAGGGACACCACTACGGCTCCGTCGTCGTGCTCAACGCCGACGGTTCCGTCGACTGGTCGGTCGGCGACGTCGAGTCGCAGATCCTGCCCCGCTCCTGCAACAAGCCGGTGCAGACCGTCGCGATGCTGCGATCCGGGCTCGACCTCGACGGCGAGCTCCTCGCCCTGGCCTCCGCGTCGCACTCCGGCGAGCCGTTCCACATCGACGGTGTCCGCAAGATCCTGGCCGGTGCCGGTCTCGACGAGAGCGCGCTGCAGACGCCGCCCGACTACCCGCTCGACGACGCCTCCCGCGACGAGGTCGTCCGCGCCGGCGGGACCAAGTCGCCGATCCTGATGAACTGCTCCGGCAAGCACGCCGCCATGCTCGCCACCTGCGTGATCAACGGCTGGGACACCGCGACCTACCGCGCGCCGGAGCACCCGCTGCAGGTCGCGATCCGGGAGACCTTCGCCGAGCTCACCGGGGAGCCGGTGGAGACCGTCGCGGTCGACGGCTGCGGGGCGCCCCTGCTGTCCACCTCTCTCATCGGCCTGGCGACGGCGTTCCGGGCCTTGTCCCTCGCCGAGTCCGGGCCGGAGGCGCGGGTCGCCCAGTCGTTCCGCGACCACCCCCGGTTCGCCTCGGGCACGCTGCGCGACGAGGCGAAGCTGCTCCGAGCCGTTCCGGGCGCGATCGGCAAGGCGGGCGCGGAGTCCTGCTACGCCGTCGGACTGCCGGACGGTCGGGCCGTGGCGCTCAAGACCGACGACGGTGCGCCGCGGGTGCGGCCGGTGCTGATGGCGGCCGCCCTGCAGGCGATGGGGGTCGACCGCGAGCCCGGTGTCGACGGCGAGGCGGTCCGGGAGACCGGCGTGCACACCCTGCTCGGTGGAGGCCGCCCGGTCGGCACGATCCGGGCGACTATCACGCCCGATGTGTCCTGATTCGCGAATCTTTCAATAATTTGCGAGTTGCAGGTTATTCTTTACTTGCTCGGTCTCGGGGGGCCGTCCCCGTCAGAGCCCTGTATTGATCCATTGGCGCTCAGTCGCCATCTCGAGGGGACCACATGTTCACCAAGATCCTGCTGAAGTCTGCCGTGGGCACGGCTTCGTTCGCCGCGGTGCTGGCGAGTGTCCAGTACGCCGCACCGGCCACCACGACCGTCTCGCCGGACTTCGTCACCGTCGCGTGCAACGGCGACTACCCCGACTCCTGGGTGATCACCGAGACCTCGCTGAAGCTGGATCGCGCGATTGCCCAGTACGGCGCCGCGAACACCGCTCACGTCATGGTCACAGCAATGTCGACGGAAAGACTCCCAGCCGGTAGGCGACGTCACCGTCGCGGGTGAGTGGAGCAGAAGATCAGTCTGAGCAACGGCAAGGGCAACGTGACCCTGCCGCACAGGCTCGCGGCCAACAACACCTACTCGGTCGTCGCCCGGTACATCCCCAACTGTGCGGAGTTCCGCGGCAGCAGCTCCGACACCAAGGAGTACACGGTCGTCAAGGCCAGCACGAACGCACGCGCCTCGGCGCCGGACATCAGCCGCGGCGACCGCCCGCGGGTGCGCGTCGAGCGTCGACTCGAGCACGCTCGTCACGGTGAACGGTGGCCGGGCCGCGGTCCGTCTCTTCAAGAACGGCAACCTGCGCCAGCGCACGGTCGTCGACATCAGCGGCGGTGACGCCGTTGCCCGCTTCAAGCCGGTCCGCAAGCGCGGCCTCTGGGAGGCGCGTGTGCGCTACCTCGGCACCCGCAACTTCCAGGCTGACAACACGCGCACGACCGCGCGCGTCACCCGCTAGTCACCTTCCGATCTCGGGTGAAGGTAGGCAAGACCACCAGGCGACTCCGATGGGCAGCTCTGCTCGTCGGAGTCGCTGCCGTGCTTCTGGTCGGGCTCACCGGCTACCAGGCGGTGCAGGCCCGCGACGCGCTGCAGGCCGCGGCCGCCGACTTCGAGGTTCTCCCGGGCCAGCTGTCTCAAGGGGACACAGCTGCTGCCCGGGAGACCGTCGCCTCCGCGCAGGAGGCGGCGCAGACCGCTCGTGAGAACACCGACGGTCCCGGCTGGTGGCTCGGCAGTCGTCTCCCGGTCGTCGGTGACGACGTCGCTGCCGTGCGCACGGTGTCCGACGTCGTCGACCGGCTCTCCTCCGACGTACTGCCTCGAGCCGTCGACGCGTCGCAGACGCTGACGCCCGAGGAGCTTCGGCCCGTGAAGGGCCGGGTCGACCTCGCGCCGATCGAGAAGGTGGCCCCCGACGTGGTCGCGGCCTCCGAGGCCCTGGATCGCGAGGAGTCCCGCGTCGCGGCGATCGACACGTCCGGTCTGGTGAGCCAGCTCCAGGCGCCCGTCGTACAGCTTCAGGAGAAGCTGACCGAGGCCTCCGACCTCACCGCGAAGGCCGCACGCGCCGCGCAGCTGCTGCCGCCGATGCTCGGGGCGGACGAGAAGCGCACCTACCTCGTCCTCTTCCAGAACAACGCCGAGATCCGGGCGACGGGTGGCATGCCGGGCGCACTGGCGACGATCACCGCCGAGAACGGCAAGATCAGCATGGACCGGCAGGGCGGCAACATCGACCTGGGGACGTACGCCGACCCGGCGCTGCCGACCACCAAGGAAGAGCGGACCCTGTTCGGGAACAAGGTCGGGACCTATCCCCAGGACAGCAACTTCACCCCCGACTTCCCGCGCACCGCCGAGCTCGTCCAGGCGCAGTGGAAGCGCAGCCAGGGCGTCACCGTCGACGGCGTCCTCGCCACCGACCCGATCGCCCTGTCCCACGTGCTCGAGGGCACCGGGCCCGTCAGGCTGCCGACCGGCCAGCGGCTCACGGCCGACGACGCGGTCCAGATGCTCCTCAACGAGGTCTACCTGACCCAGCCCGACCCGGAGATGCAGAACGTCTTCTTCGAGGTCGCCGCCCGCAACGTGTTCGACGCCCTCGCCCGCGGCAAGGGGAACCCGCGGGTGGCACTCGACGGCCTCACCCAGGCAACCGAGGAGCGGCGCCTCCTCGTCTGGTCCGCCGACGCGAAGGAGCAGCAGCTGCTCGAGCCGACGAGGCTCAGCGGGACGTTGCCCACCGGTACGTCGTCCACCCCGCAGATCGGCGTCTACTTCAACGACGCGACTGCCGCGAAGATGAACTACTACTTCGACTACGACGTCTCGGTGCAGTCGGCGTCCTGCCAGGACGGCCGGCAGGACCTTGCCGTGACCGTGAAGCTGCGTTCCACGGCTCCGCCGCGCACGACGAAGCTTCCCGGTCTCGGTCACCGGGCCCTACTCGGGTCTCGGTCGGAACAGCTTCCGGACCGGTGTCTACATCTACCTGCCGACCGGCGGGCGGCTCGACACCGCGACGCTCGACGGGCGCGACTACGCCTACAACACCCTCAGCCACGAAGGCCGGCCGGTCGTCGTGCAGACCGTCGAGCTCCTTCCCGGCGAGAAGAGCACGCTGAAGCTCGACGTGGTCTCCGGCCCCGACCAGCCGGGTCAGGCCGAGCTGCGGGTGACGCCCGGGGTGCACGGCACCGGCGTCGGTGAGGTCAGCTCCTCAGCTTGCTCCTAGTCGGGCGGGCCGCCTGGTTTCACAACGACGGACCGGCGTTGCCCTCGACATGGGTCACGGGGACGTCGGAGAGGCGAGCCATCCGGTGCGGCATGTCCAGGACCAACCACCGGGACAGTCGACGCGGCAGGGTCGAGACGACGACACCGTCGAAGTGCTCCTCCTGAAGCAGCTCCTGGGCTCGGCGGACCGGCAGCGCGTCGACGACCTCTCCGCTGGCCTCGATCCCTGCCCGCCGCAGCCGGGCGAGCTCATTCTCCAGCCGCCCCTGGGCCAGCGCCTCGGCGATCCGGTGTGCGTCAGGGATGACCCGGTCGATCGGGGGGTAGTCCCACTGATGAAGGCCTTCGGTGTCGGTGACAGGAACGAGGAACCGGAGTGTGCAGGATCCGGCGCTCGTGAGCTCGTCCAGCTTGGCGGTGAGCTGTTCGCCGCCGATCGTCTGGTTGGCCACGATGAGATACACGGCCATGCGATTGCTCCCAACGCCGCCGATGACCGCTTCGCCCCTGTCGGCGGTCGGTACACATTCTAGAACGGGATCTGTGCGAAGCCCCGAGAACAACGGGCAGGCTGCCACCCCGAGTCAGAGGCACCTCACCCAAACCACTTCCATGTGCCAGCCACCGGACGGATTGGCGACTCGCATCAGCCCGATCTCCACGTCGGCTTTGCGCAACGGGACCTTGAGGCATGGCGCGTTGCCCTCGCCGCTGGCGGACTCCGCCTCCCACCACGTGTCATCCGCGCCGAAGGTGGCCTGGGTGCCATCGCTTGCGTCGAAGAGCACCAGGTCGTTCTCGGGGTTGGCTCGCATCGCGATCCCGTCGTACACCCGCGGGTGCTTCGTGCCCACCGGGGATCGGAGGCCAACCCACGCCCCGACCGCGAGCAGCAGCACGACGACGACGGCCATGAAGGCAACGCGGGACCGAGACTTGCCAGTGGCTGGCGGCAACGAGTTCACGACGTCATTCTTCATCGGTGCGACTGGTGCGGGGGTGCGACGCGCCTGGCACGCAACGCAGGACATGCGCCGGATCAGGATCTCCGTGGCCAGGGCTCGAAGGGGTCGTCACCAGGACGGAATCCATGAGCCTCGGCCATGGCCGCCGCGGCAGCGAAGTCTCTGGCGACCTTCGAGGGATCGTGCGCGTCACTCCCGAACGTGACGGCGTCCCCTCCCTCTTCGTGCCACCACCGGAGGATGGTGGCGTGCAGCGGCACCACCGTGTTGATCTCCAGGACCTTGCCTGAGTGTGCGGTGGCGCGCAGCGCGTGTCGGAACTCGTCCTCGAAGGCGGTGGGGTCGAACGGTCCCTGGTCGTGTGGCCAGGACCGCATGGGGTAGTCGATGTGGCCCAGCACGGAGAACACGTCGCTCTGGGCGACCAGCCGCGCGACCTCGGCGAGGTAGGTACGGATGACCTCGCCGGTGTCCCGATGATCGTAGAGACCGGATGGCTCACGGAACTGGTCACCGTCGGGGAGACAGTGGAGGGAACCGATCACGCGGTCGTAGGTTGCGGCGGTCAGAACGCGGGTGACGGCCTCGTGGTGCCAATGTGGTTCGCCGAGCTCCAGGCCGCTGAGGATGCGAAGGTCGGGAAACAGGTCGCGGCACCGTTCGATGGATTCCAGGTAGCCGGTGACATCGAACGCGGGAGGCATCACCCGTCCGTCGGAGTCGCTCGAGGTCGCGACAGGGTGGGTCGGGTCCAGGTCGTCCAGCTCGTCCGGTTCGACGGTCCACACCGTGTGGTCCAGATGCTCGGTGAAGGCGATCGCGGGCAGCCCGAGTGCGGTCGCGCGAGCACAAGAGCGTTCCATCGACCCGTCTTGCGCGTCCCAGGACCACTCGCTGTGCACATGGGTGTCGGCTGGCAGCGACAAGGCTGGTGACCTTTCCCGGGGCCGGATGTCGATGCGGACATGCTAGACGCCTGTCTCCTTGGGAAGACCCACGGCCACCCGGGGATCCGGGTCGCTTGAGGGTCGGGCCATCAGGGGCTTCACTGGGTTGATGACGTTGGCGGCGGCGATGGTGGCGAGCCGGCTGTGAACCGGATCGACTATCGCGGGGCGTTCTGGTTCCCGGTCGGGCCGAACGAGCTGTGGGAAACGATCGAGCGCTTTGACCGGTTCGAGTCCTGGTGGGCGTGGCTGCGAGACTTCGGTGCCGACACGGACAGGCTCGTCCCCGGCAACGTGCTGCACGCCACGGTCATTCCGCCGGTCCCGTATCGGCTGCGCCTGGACGTCCGGCTGGAGGAGTCCCTGCGGCCGCACGTGGTCGAAGCGACGCTCGACGGCGATGTGCGAGGCTTTGCGGTGATGCGTCTGGAACCCGTCGATGACGGGACGCAGGTCGCGGTGGTGTGGTCGCTGGACATGATGAGCACGCCGCTGCGCATCGCGGCGCTCGTCGCGTATCCGCTCATGCGCTGGGGGCACGACCGAGTGGTGGAGATGGCGGTCGATGGGTTCCGCCGACAAGCGCTGGCGGGCACAACCCTTCCGTGATCAGAGACGGCGCCCGGCGTGGGCGGCTAGAGCGGGTCGGAAACTCCGAGCGGTGGACCGGAGAAGTCCATCCAGTTTGCGCGCCCAACGGCCGCGAGCTCTTCCGGATCCAGCGGCCGGGGCAGTGCGTCGCACTGCTCGAAGAACCGCTCCAGCCCTGACGGCGTGGTGATCACCAGCAACCGTCCTAACGCGTCGCCGACGTTCTGGAAGGCGTGCGGCACGCCACGCGGCCCGAAGGCCATGCCGCCCGTCGAGGCCCGGAGCATCGCATCTCCTGCCTTGAACCGGAAGTCACCCTCGACGACGTACCACAGCTCGTCCTCACGGAGGTGGCTGTGCACTGCCGGCCCGTCGTTCGGTGGGATCAGGAACTCGAGCACTGTCATCGAGCCATTGGTTTGGCTGGTATCCGCCTTGACGATGACTGAGCCGGCGGTGGGAGTCCTTAGCTTCATCCCTTCGCTGGGCTGCACAGCAAAGGGCTCGATGGACGTAGACATCGCGCCTCCTCTCTCCAGGACCACGCTAGGCCGTGGGCCGCTGGCCTGACACCGCGCAAAAAGCCCATCTGTTGCGGAGGAAGCGGGTGCTGGACGGTAAGACGCACCTTAGGACTAGGACCTCGTGCATCGCGGCAATTGACGCCGTTCGCGTAGTACCTGAGCACCGAAACCCCGATTCTCATCAAGTCCTCATCTGCGCAGCTCGGCGGCACGTCATCGTTGTGTTGTGGGCCGCCGGCCCGGACCAAGGAGGTCGCTGTGCAGATCCTTATCGTGAACTTCAACCTTGACGGACTCTCCGAGGAGGAATTCGCGAGCTCGTGCGACGAGCTCGCTCCTGCCTTCGCCGCGGTCCCGGGACTCGCTTCGAAGGTTTGGCTCGCCGACCGCGCCGAGGGGATCTTCGGCGGCGTGTACACGTTCGAGTCCGAGAAGGCCGTCGACGACTACCTCCAGTCGGACCTGTTCGCCGGAGTCGGCTCGACACCCGGTCTCGTGAACATCTCGGTCCGTCGCTTCGGCGTACTCGACGGGCCCACCCATGTCACCCGTGGACTGGTACAGCCCGCGGGCGTCTGAGGCTGGCACTCTTGTGAGATGAGCGACGGCGTCACGCTGAAGGGACGGGAGCGCGAGCTCGCGTCGCTTCAGCGCGTCCTTGACGCGAACGGGCCGCGTGTGGCGTTTGTTTACGGCGTCGCGGGCATCGGCAAGTCTGCACTGCTCAACGCTTTCGCGAGCGGCGTGCGAAAGTCCGGAACTCAGGTGTGGTGGATCGACTGCGCAGCCATCGATCCGACGGAGTCGAGCTTTCGCGCGGCGCTCGACGCGGCGGGCTGGCAGCCAGGAAGCGCTGGCGTCGTGCTCGTCGACACCTATGAGATGTTCCGCATCGCCGATCCTTGGCTGCGGCACGAACTGGTTCCGTCGTTGTCGACGGATCTGCGCTTCGTCATCGCTGGGCGCGATGCTCCGATGCTCGAATGGTCGACCGAGAGGGGTCGAGTGGGCGGGCTCGAGATCCTCCCGCTCGTCGGGTTGACCGATGAGGCCGCGCGGGCCTTTCTCGCCGACGCGGATGTGGCGGAGGACCACGCTGACATGATTTGCCGAATCGCGCGCGGCCACCCTCTGTCGCTTCGGCTCGCCGCGGAGGCAGACGTCGCTCACATACCGATCGACGAGGTCGGGCCGCGCGTGGTCGCCGCGCTGGCAACCGCGTTTCGCGCCGGCCTCGGTGACGAGGGTCGCCGACTCCTCGACGCTGCATCGGTGCCTCGCCGAGTGACGAGAGGTGTCCTCGAGGCAATGGCGTGCCCAGACGACGCGATGGAGAGACTCGGGGCGCTCAGCTTCGTAGACGAAACATCGGAAGGTTTGCGGCTGCACGATGCGGTGCAAGCCGCAGTCTCCGCCCGGCTACGCGCCCTCGAGCCGGAGCGGTTCCGCGAACTGCGCTCGGCCGCGTGGCGCCATCTTCAGAACGAGACGCGGCGGGCGGGCGCGAGTGACCTCCACCGATTCACCGCGGACCTGCTTTTCCTCATCGACAACCCGTTCGTCCGCGAGGCGATGTTCCCCGCGACTGCCCATGCCTTCAGTGTCGAGAGGTCGCGGGAGGAGGACGCCGAAGCTCTGCGAGCGTTGTGGCACGAATTCGAGACACCGGAGGGCGCGTCGGTGTTGGACGCGTGGTTGCGCCTTCGTCCTGACGCGGTCCGTTCGGTGCGCGACCGGACCGGAGCCGTCGTCGGGTGTTCGATCGTCGCCGAGTGGCGAGACATCCCGCCATCTCTCGAGCGAGCCGACCCAGTCGTCGCAGCTTGGTCGCGGGACGCCGCGCGTGACCCGATGCCTCCCGGCCAGCGGACTCTCACCCACCGGCGCTGGCTCGCCGCCGGCACGGGCGAGGGCCCGAGCGGTGTGCAGGCCGCGGCGTTGCTCGATGTCAAGCGGGACTACTTCCGCCTGCGGCCACACCTGGGTCGGCTCTACCTCAGCGTCCGCGACCCCCGGCCCTTCCTCGACGCGCTGCGCACGCTCGGCTTCCGTCCCTTCGACGAACCCATCGAGGTCGGCGGCGAACCGTTCCATCTCGCGGCGCTCGACTTCGGACCGGACTCCGTCGACGGGTGGCTCAACCGCATCGCCGCGGCCGAGCTCGGCGAGAGCGTTCAGCCATTCCTCGATGAGCGCGACCGCAGCGTCGATCTCGGTGGCGCTCGCCTCCAGTTGTCGCCGCTCGAATTCGGGGTGCTGAACACCCTCGCCGCCCACCCTGCGGCGCCGGTGTCGCGCGCCGACCTACTCCGCGAGGTATGGGGCACGAGTTACGACGGTGGCAGCAACACGGTCGACGTCGTGATTCGCAGCCTCCGGAGGAAACTGGGCGCCGTTGCCGACCGCATCGAGACTGTCCGTGGCGTCGGCTACCGACTCAGGTGAGGCCACGGCCCAGCTCGGGTGAGCGCTCATCGGCTATGAGTGCGCGGGACCGCACGCGGCGATGACGCGGCTGGCGGATCCACGGCCAGTTGAATCATGAGGTTGGCGGACTCGACCAAGAGCGTCTGCTTCCCGGGTGGCTTCCAGCTGTCCAGCGATTTGTACCGGCTGCCGTAGCACCTTCTGAGACTCATCCACGCTCGTCACTGGGACTCGGCGACGGACACGCGCAGCTCAGCGAGGACAGGCATCGCCGCGTCGTGGGCTAATGCTGCTCCGCGATGAGTTAACCTTATTGATATAGAGTTAACTCTAGAGTGGGAGGAGGTAACCATGGCTCACTGGGAACGGGTACAGGTCCCGCCCGACTTCGCCGGGCTCACACGTGCCGATCGACAGGGCGGCACCTACCTCCGGTACCACCCAGACATGCTCGCCTCAGTATCCAACACTTTGGATGGCGAGGTTCTGGAGTATGCCGCCGACGTGTCCACTGCCCTAGGCCGCCTGGGGGAGCGGCTCCGGTCCAACCCGCTTCCGATCTTGTACTCCACGATGATCCGCTCAGAATCCATCTCCTCCTCATGGATCGAGGGCATCCGGGAAAACGCTCGGGCCATCGCCATCGCGCAGATCGGTGACAAGGTTGCATCCCACAACGCCTCCTCAGTCATCCGCAACGTGGATGCGATGAAGGAAGCAATCGAGCTCCTCGGCGTTGGGGCCTGGACCCACGAGAATGTGCTGGCCATCCACCACGACCTCCTCCCCTGGTATCGGCTTGGTTATCGAACCGAGCAGGTGTGGATCGGCGGTAGCAGCAGGTTCAACGCCGACTACGCGGGACCCCCGCACGAGTTGGTGCGCCCCTATATGGATGATCTGCTCAACTACGCCAACACCTCGGGTGACCTACCGGTGGTGCAGGCCGCGATCATCCACGCGCAGTTTGAAACCATCCACCCATTCGAGGATGGCAACGGTCGCGTGGGAAGGGCTCTGGTCCACGGCATCCTGAAGCGCGCCGGCCTGGTGGACGGTGGTGTGATCCCTCTGTCGACCGTGCTCCGCAATGATGTGAACGGGTACGTTAAGGCGCTGACCAGCTACCGCTACGACGGCGATGACCGAGGTCGCGCGTTGCACGGCTATGTGGAGCAGTTCCTCGACTACGTGGGTGCTGCGGTGTCAGCAGCGGAGCGGTTCCGGCTGGCTGCCATCGACATCCACCAGCGCTGGAAGCAGTCGGTGTCGGGGTTCCGGTCGGACTCCTCCATCCACCGCGCAATTGATCTGGTGGTCGAGTACCCCGTCATCTCGGCACGGTTCCTCGCGGACAACCTCGGTGTGTCCACAGTCTCGGCGCAGAAGCTGGTCAAGCAACTGGACTCCGTCGGGATTGTCCGAGCCGCCACCGGCAAGTATCGGAAGTCCGCGCTGTACCAGGCCGATGACATCCTCGATCTCCTAGAGCACGGCGCCGAGGTCACCCGGTCGTAACAGGGACATTTGTCTGGGTGTCCCGCAAGGAACGACCATCCTGCCGCCACTGCCCGCCCATCGGTCGCTCCAGGCCCCATCAGCTGACAACTCACTTCCTCGATGCCGCGCTTTCACTTTGTGACCGGTGCCTCTGGTGGAACGATGGCCGTCGGCGATGAGGGTGCGCAGAACACGTATCGGTAGCGGCCATGCCCCACCCAGTTACTCGAATATCGTTGGTTCCAGGTCGGAGAACAGGTCAGGCTCGTCGACCGTCTGCCCGGGACGCGACTCAGGGTGCCGAACCACGGAGCCGGCGAACCCAGGGCCCGGGCTGGGAGCGGTGTTGTCCTTCCAAGAGACAGCCGCCGCATTTGCCAGGCGGTCCGCCGCCTCGTTCAGCGCGTGGCCCGAGTGGCCCTTCACCCATTCGAACGTCACCCGGCGACCGCGCATCGCCTCGTCAAGGGCCTTCATGATCTCGACGTTGAGGACTGCCTTCCCGTCTCGCTTCCTCCACCCTCGCCGCTTCCAGCCGGGCATCCATTTGGTAATCGAGTTGATGGCGTAGGTGCTGTCGCAGTAGACAAGGAGGTCGTCGGCCAGGTGCGCGGTCTGCTGGAGCAGGTCGAGTACGGCGGTCAGTTCGGCCATGTTGTTCGTTGCGTGGGCCCAGCCTCCGACCGCCCAGCACTCCTCGTCGACGTACCAGCCCCAACCGGCGGGGCCTGGGTTGCCGAGCGCTGAACCGTCCGCTGCCGCGATGATCGTCACGACCCGCATCCTGCCATCACGGCAAGCGGTTCCCCGCCCTCACCCAGGACGACGCTCGATGCTCCGAACAATCCGGTTGACGAGCTCTTGTCCCTGCATCAGGATTTCGCCCCGTGATCTGAAACGAGGAATCACCCATGACCTCATCTTCTGACCGCACCGATGTCGCGGGATCGAACGCCTCGAACGACACCGCCTCCCGCCCCTCGATCTACCAGCACCCGTTGGCCTACCTGATCGGCCTGGAGGGGGTGGCCCTGCTGAAGGCGTTCGCCGGCGAGTTCGACCGCGAGTTCACCGAAGCACGCCTCGCGGAGGTGCGCGCGCTCCTCGACGCCGGGCAAGCCCTCGGCAACGGTGTCGACGTACCGCCTCTGGCGACTGCGGACGGCTATGACGGTTGGGCCCCGCACTACGACAACCCCGAGAACGGGCTCTTCGTCATCGAGGAGGGGTACATCCATCCGATCCTCGACTCACTGCCGATCGGCACCGCCATCGACGCGGCGTGCGGGACCGGTCGTCACTCCGCCTACCTCGCCAAGCTCGGCCACACCGTCCAGGGCTTCGACACCTCGCCGGGCATGCTCGCCCTCGCGCGGGAGAAGATGCCGGACATCCGGTTCGAGCAGGCAGACGTTCGCGCGCTACCGGTCCCGGCGTCCAGCGCTGACACGCTCGTGTGCGCGCTCGCGCTCGCGCACGTGGAGGACCTGGCGCCGGTGTTCGCCGAGGCCGCCCGCGTGCTCCGGCCAGGCGGGCGGTTCATCATCTCCGACACCCGTGGGCACTTCATCGGGTCACCGCTGTACCCGCTCGTCGAGTGGGACGTGGACGACAACGTCGGATACATGGACGGCTGGCGGCACTCGACCGTCGAGTACCTGCGTGCCGCGCTGGCAAGCGGCTTCACGATCCGCGACGTGCAGGAGCCCCTGCGACCGACGCCGGTCGTCGACCTCACAGACGCGCCCGCGCCGACGCAGGTCGAGCACCCGGATCTTCCGCCGAACGTGTGGGCGCTGCACGCGTGGGCCGGCGACGCTGCGAACGCAGCCAAGCGGGACGACCCTGTACTGATCATCTGGGACTTCGAATTGAGTTAACAGTCTCGGCAGGCGTAGAGACTGCCTGCCCCACACACGGGGCGGGAGAGGACGGGCCACACGGCTGCGACGCCCTGGGGAGGGGTCAGCGCAGCCCCCGCTCCACGGTGAGGAGCATGTTGTCGAGCAGCTGCTCCCGTTCCTCCGCGGGCAGGTCCCGAAGGGGCCCGTCGAGGTGGAGCTTGGAGAAGCCGTGAACGGCCGACCAGCAGACCACGTCGGCGCCCGGCCGGTGCTCGGCGGGCATCGCGCCGGCCTCCACCATCTCGTCGAGCACCCGCCCGAGCAGTGTGTAGGGGCCTCCGGCAGCCTCGTGGTCCTCCCCGAACGGCTGGGAGAACGCGACCTCGAACAGTCCGGGCTCGGCCAGGGCGAAGTGCACGTACGCGCGACCGGTCTCGCGCAGGCGGGCGCGGGTCCGTTCCACCGGTCCGAGGCCGTCGAGCGGAGCCATCTTCTTCACCATGGCAGCCTCGAGCTGGCTCATGGCGACCTCAGCCACAGCGGCGATGAGCTCGTCGCGGCCGGCGAAGTGCCGATAGGCGGCGTTGTGGGAGACCCCGGCGCGGCGCGCCACCTCACGCAGCACGACCCCGGCCGGACCCTTCTCCCGGGCCAGTGACACTGCGTTCTCGACCAGCGCCTGCTGCAGATTTCCGTGGTGGTAGGACTTCACGTCGCCGATGATACGTCAATGTTGACGGCGTCCACATCCGGTGCTCTACTGGATGTTGACGCTGTCCACATAGGAGGGTATCCATGCCTAGGAAAGCTGGAGTGCTCGTCGCCGTGTACGTCGCTGCGCTCGCCATCAACCTCGACGTCACGATCGTCAACGTCGCCCTGCCGAGCATCGCCGAAGAGCTCTCTGCCGACACGCGCGAGCTGCAGTGGATCGTCGACGGGTACAACCTCGCCTTCGCTGCGCTGGTGCTCGCCGCCGGCAGCTTGTCCGACCGCTACGGACGGCGTCCGGCGCTGATCATCGGGCTACTGGGTTTCGCGGCCGCCAGCGTGGTCGGTGCCGCCGTCACCACTCCGGGTGCGCTGGTCGCCGCACGGGTCGGGATGGGCGTCTTCGCCGCCCTGATCTTCCCGACCACGCTGTCGGTCATCGCCAACACCTTCCCCGACCGGCGTCAGCGCGCGGCCGCGCTCGGGGGATGGGGAGCGGTCGTCGGTGTCGGTGTGGCGGCCGGCCCGGTCACCGGTGGATTCCTGCTCACCCATTTCTACTGGGGCAGCGTCTTCCTCGGCCTGGTGCCGCTCGCGCTGCTCGCGACAGGTCTGGCCGTTGCGCTGGTCCCCGAGTCCCGCGACCCCGCCGTACCGCCGCTGGACCGGCTCGGCCTGGTGCTGTCGGTAGCCATGCTGAGCCTGCTGACCTGGACGATCATCGAGGCCCCCGAGCGCGGCTGGTCCTCCCCGGAGACCCTCGGAGGCTTTGTCGGCACCGCTCTCGTCGGACTCGTCTTCGTGGCGGTCGAACGACGGGCGAAGCACCCGATGCTCGACGTCCGGCTCTTCGCCGACCGGCGGTTCAGCGCCGCCAGCGGAGCGGTGACGGTCACCTTCTTCGCCCTCGCAGGCTTCATCTTCCTGATCACGCAGTACTTCCAGCTGGTCCGTGGGTACGACGCCCTCTCGACCGGCGCGCGGATCCTGCCCGTGGCAATCAGCATCGCGGCTGCCTCGGTCGCGGGAGGTCAGCTCGCACCGCGTCTGGGCACGAGAGCCGTGGTGACGACCGGCATGCTGCTGTTCGGCTCGGCCATGGCATGGATCTCGACCGTCCAGGTGGACACCGGCTACTGGAGCACCGTGGTCCCGCAGATGGTGCTGATGGGGCTCGGCATGGGGCTCATCTCCACTCCGGCCACCGAGTCGATCATGCTGGTCCTGCCGCCCGCGCGCGCCGGCGTGGGGTCGGCGGTGAACGACGCCACGCGCGAGCTGGGCAGCACGCTGGGCGTGGCGGTGGTCGGCTCCCTGTTCTCCTCCGCATACGCGGCGCACCTCGCCGATGGGCTCTTCGGCTCTCTTCCTCCGGCGCAGCTGGGTCAGGCCGAGGATTCGGTGGCGGCGGCCGTCACCATGGCCGCCGGGTCCGAGCCGCTGCTGGTGGCGGCCCAGGACGCCTTCCTGGCCGGCCTCCACGTCTCATGCCTGGTCATCGCCGCGATCTGCCTGGCCGGTGCCGTTGTCGGGCTGAAGGCGCTGCCGGGACGGATGCCTGAGGCCGAGTCCCAGGAAGTGCTCAGTGGATCACCGGCTGTGGAGCCCAGCGCCGCCAGGTAGCCGGGGTCGGCGTCACGCAGGGGCGGGACCGGCGGTCTCCTCGCTGGTGCGCTGCTGCGGCAGGGGTTGGGTGGTCGCGGCCTTGTCGATGAGTGGCATGCCGGGTTGCAGTCGCACGATCAAAGCAGGATCCAGGTGTCCCTGGCGCTGTGCCAGCTGCGCACCCTCCAGGGTCAGCGTGGCCGTGACCGTGCATGCGCCACCCTGCACCGCCACGAGGTCGCCCCGGCTCACGACTGCTGCAACTCCGGTCAGGTCGAAGAGGGTCGTCAGCTCGAACTCGAAGGTATTCACCTTCGCGCTGTCGACCAAGAGGTCGACGTGGGGACGGTAGGTCGCGGTGACGCGATGGGCTGCCAGCGCGACGACCTCCTCGCTGCCGGGTGTGGCAAGCGTGCGCCGCGCAGCATCGGTCAACGACCGGTGCTTGCGCCAACCGGACACCAGGATGTCGCCCAGGTCCATCTCGAGGAGGCCGTCGACGACCGTGCCGATCTCGCGGTCGACGGTCTTCGTCGCCGACGCGGACAGGTGCCGGACGCCTTGGAGCGCGGATCCGGCGACGCCGTGCTCGTTGAGCGCGTGGCTGATCGCTTCGGCGGTGTCGGCGCCTGTGCCCGTGTCGAACAAGAAGCTCCGCATGGTCACGGGTGCGGTGGAAGTAGTAGTGCTGCTCATGGGTCCACCTCGTTGATGGTCTGTGTGCCGGGGTCTGCGTGGGGCTCGATGCGCACGACGACGTCCGGCGAGGACGGGTCGGTCGGTGTCTGGTTGGTCTGCACGCCAGCCGTGGCTGCCGCGCCCGGAACTGCGCGGACGTGCATCTGTGGCCATCTCCTGCCGCGCCGGAGTCGAAGCGCCTGCAACGAGACGGCCAGCAGGAGCGCCAGCAGCACAGCAGCCGGCCACCACGACGTCGGGTCCCAGGCCGACCCGCTGGGTTCGACCGGCCCGGGGGGATTCGGCCCGGGGGGAACCGGCCCATCCGTCTGCTGACCGTTGCCGTTCGTGGTGGGTGCGGTCGACGTCACGGTGAACTGGGCTGCATCCGACTGAGATGCGTCGGTCTCACACTGCGCGACGAGCGCGTAGCGTCCGGCAGCGGTGTCCTCGGGGACCGTGAGGGTCTGCGTGGCCGTCCCTTCCTCACGGGTCGCTGCCCTCGCAACCTCGTCACCCTCCGCGAGGAAGACCACGTCGCCGCGGCATTCGTAGCCGGTTGCCGTCGCTTGCACCTCGGTGCCGGCTGGTCCTGTGTCCGGTTCGAGCCTGAGCCGCTCCGGCGGGTCGGTCACGTCCGGCACGGTGAACGTGTCAGTGGATCGTTGGGCGTCGTCGCTCGCGCACCACGCCACCAGGTCGTGGGGGCCGGGCCCGAAGCGCGGCGGGGACCGTGACGGTCATGCGTGGCTGTGCCGGGCTCCTCGACGTCGTCGGTCCAGGTCTGGTCGTCTTCCTCCCAGCGGAAGATCACTGTTCCGAGGCCCACGTCGTCGAAGGAGGGAAAACAGCTGTCGTATCCGGTTGCCGTCGCTTGGACCTCGGTGCCGGCCGGCCCCGTGGCCGGCTGGAGCTCGAGCTCGAGCTCCTCGGGCAGCTCGGGTGACGAGACGGTGAACGTGTCAGTGGATCGTTGGGCGTCGTCGCTGGCGCACCACGCCACCAGGTCGTGGGGGCCGGGCCCGAAGGCGGCGGGGACCGTGATGGTCTGCGTGGCTGCGCCAGGCTCCTCGACGTCGGCGGTCCAGGTCTGGTCGCTTTCCTCCCAGCGGAAGATCACAGCCCCGAAGCCCGCGTCGTCGGAGGAGTCGGCGGAGGGAGAACAGTTGTCGTATCCGGTTGCTGTGGCTACGACCTGGGTGCCGGCATCTCCTGTGGGCGGGTCGACCGAGAGCCCGGGGGATGTGGCGACCTCACCGGCCGCCGAAGGGATGAACCCGACCATCGCGCTGACCAGAACCGCTGCCAGCGCGCCACCGACCACCCGTCCGAGAGGAACCATCGCATCCCCCAGCGCCGCTTTGAGCGCACTTCAACCATGTGCCACGGTTCGTACGGTAGGCAATGGTCAGAACGTCGCTCGGGCGTAGCGCGTTTAGGCGGGGCGTCGGCGTCGGCGAGGTCAGCGAGGCCAGCTGCTTCTGGTCACGGCAGCCGTGTTCGTCATCTGCGCCTGAGGCGGTAGAAGACCTCGTTGAACTTCATTGCCCGCGCAATGGGGTCCGGGTCCGAGTCTGCGGTGACCGCATCCGTGATCTGCCAGGCAGGGAATGCGTCCTCGACGTCGGCTCGCGTGCAGCCGCGGGGGAGAGGGCCCCGGTGACCGGGCGCGAAGCAGTCGAGCAGCAGGGTCGCGTCGTTGGATGCCACCGCACTGACCGCGCGGCCCATGGCCAGGCGCTCCTCCCGGTTCAGGCCGTGGAACGTGCCGGTGTCCAGCACCAGCCGGTAGCCCGACCCGACTCCGGACTCGCGCAGACGCGTGGCATCGCCGAGGACGAGGGTCATCTCGACACCTGCCTCGCGGATGCGCTCCTCCGCGCGCGTCAGGGCCGTCTCGACGTTGTCGACTCCGGTGACCTGCCAGCCACGTTGTGCCAGTCGGACGCCCCAGACCGCGCTTCCGCAACCGAGGTCGAGAGCCTGTCCGTACGGCGGCTCGCGGCCGTCCTCGTCGCGAGCGACCAGGGACATCAGCTCGTCGGCGAAGGGCGCATGCGCCGCGAGGTCCTCCCAGGGGTGGAACCCCAGCTTGTACGCGGCCTTGTAGAACAGGCTCATCGATCTCACATCCCCGGTTGCAGGTTCGACATGACGACACCGACGGCTTCCCCAAGGGAGTCGGTGGGACTGAACTCGACGATCCGGGCGCCGGCGTGGTGGACGGGGGTGTGACCGGGCGGGACGTAGTACGCGTCGCCGGCCTGGAACCGCTCGGCGTGGTCGGGGAACCGGAACTCGACCTGCCCCGAGATGACGTACCCCCAGCGCGGGAACTGGCAGCGGTCATCAGGCAGGCCCCGGAACAGCGGGGCCAGGTCGGCGTCGGCCGTGTGCGACTCGAAGCACACGGTGTAACCGTCTTCGAAGTTCTCCAGACGGACTTCCAGCCCGTCCAACGCGATCGACTCTGATGCGGTTTCTCGCGAGACGTTCGGCATGACGACCTCCTTGGTCGGTTGGACTCCGCTAAGTCGCGGGAATGCCTTGACACTAGGAAGCCGACGGAGTTCGCCGCATCGGCGAAGCCACCCACGAGTTCGCCGTCGCACGAGTGGGTGGAAAGGCCCATGGGGCCGACGGCCGGCCGGACCGGTCAGAGCAGGTCGGACTCGTAGGCGGACGCGGTCGCCGCGGCCCGTGAGGACACGCCCAGCTTGGCGAAGATGTTGCTCAGGTGCCGGTCGACGGTCCTCTCGCTCAGACCCAGCTCCTCGCCGATCGACCGGTTGGTCGAGCCTCGCGCGACGAGTCGGAGTACCTGGACCTCACGGGCGGTCAGGGGATGGTCGCCGACGGCCCCCGCACCGAGCGCGGGGCTGTCCAGCGCCGCCAGGTCGGCCACCGCGCCAAGGCCCTCGAGGGTCGCCCGTGACGCCTCCAGCTCGAGCCGCGCCCCTTCCTCGTCCCCGAGAGCACGACGCGCTCGAGCGATCAGGATGCCGGTGCGGGCGAGGTCGTAGGTCGCCTCGATGGTGCGGAAGCCGGAGCTGGCCCGGCGGAGCGGCGCGAGCGCGGCACGTGCATCACCGTCGGCCAGCTCGACGGCACCGGTCGCCCGGTCAGAGACAGCGGCGAGCATCGGAGACCCGAGTGACTCGGCAACCTCGGCCAGCTCGTGACAGGCCTCGCGCGCGGCCGGCACGTCGCCGAGAGCGAGACTGACCTCCACGTACGCCGCCAGCAGGTGGGGCCGACTCACCCTGTCGTCCGCCTCCGCCAGCGCACGCGCGATGCCGTGAGCCGCCGCATCGCCCTGGCCCTGGGCCAGCCGGAGAAGTGTGAGGCCGGGCTGCGGATCCCTTCCGTGGTTGCTGGCTTCCCGGTAGCAGCGCTCCGCCTCGTCGACGCGTCCACGAAGCCGGTGCAGCTCACCTTGCTGGTAGATGGCTGCCCCAAGCGCCTGCTGGACGACCGGCGACGACAGACGCTTGCGGGCGAGGCCGGCCTGGGCCATGGCTTCCACCCATGCGCCCTTCAGCTGCAGGAACTCCGCGCGATGGACGAGGCAGAGTCCGGCGTACGGCACGAGGTCCGGTTGCGCGTCACACCAGCGACTCAATGCCGCAGTCCATGCCTGACCGCGACGTACGTCGAACACGTCATGGCAGGCGTCGATGGCGGTGCAGTAGCTGTCGCCCACCACGACCGGCGACGTCTCCCCGGCGACGACTGCGACCATCGCCTCGTCGAGAAGGCGGACTCCTCCGGAGATGTCGCCGCGGAAGATGAGTACCCGCCCCAACGCCAGCCCGGCAAGAGTCGACAGGTCCAGATCGCCGGACCGCTCGGCGATCTGTCCCGCTCGGCCCAGGTCGGCTTCCGCTCTGGGCAGATCTCCCGAGAAGACGGCCAGGAGTCCTGTCAGGTAGGCCAGATGCCCGTGCTCGGGTGAGTCGTCCCGTACGTCGCTCAGCAGCCGTTCTATCCGAGCTATCCAGCCGTTCGCGCTCGGGAGGTCACCGGCGTTGAGCAGCCGGAAGGCCAGCCAGAACGCACACCTCACGGCACCAGAGCAGTCATCCAGCTCCAGGTATCGCTGGTGCGCCCGTCTCCATGCCTCATCGCTCGCCCGGTCGTCGCCCAGCAGGAACGACACAACCGCCAGCTTCTCCAGGTCCGTGTCCTGCAGAGGGGACTCGGCGTCGCAGGCCATCAGCAGGTCCCGCGCCTCGCGCCAGGCGCGCCGTTCGTAGCATGTGCGGCCCCGTCCCAGCCGTGCATCCCCAGCCAATGAAGCCTCCCGGATCTCGGGCCACCCTCCACCTCAGTAGAACCCAGCACCTCGAGACTCCGCCATGCTTCGGCGGCTCGCCCTGGTCCTTCGCTCGAAGCAGGCCGGCCCCTATCGGGGCGTCGAGCTCAAGCAGCTTCGCGGGACAAATCCTGAGAGCGCGCCTTCTCGGCATTGCCTACCGCTCGCACGAGTGGAAATCTGGTTGGTGGGTCCTGGAGGTCCGATGAGTTCATTGACCCACGGCGCAGTGATAGACGCGAGTGCTGTCGATGAGTTGCAGGCATCGTTCAGCGGTGATCTCGTGCGTCCGGCTGACGCTGGGTACGACGAGCATCGCAAGGTGTGGAACGGCTCGATCGATCGCAGCCCTGGGCTCATCGCCAGGTGTACCGGCGTAGCCGACGTCCGCGCCGCCGTCGGATTCGCCCGGCAGCGAGACCTGCTCGTGGCCGTGCGCGGGGGTGGCCACAGTTTTGCCGGTCTGTCAGCGTGCGACGACGGCATGCTCATCGACCTCGGTCCGATGAAGGGGATCCGTGTGGATCCCGAGGCGGGCACGGTGCGAGCGCAGGCTGGCGTGCTGCTCGGCGAGCTCGATCGCGAGACTCAGGAGTTCGGGCTCGCGGTTCCGTCGGGGATCGTCACCCACACCGGCATGGCGGGCCTCACGCTCGGCGGTGGCATCGGTTGGGTCATGCGCAAGTACGGGCTCACGATCGATCAACTGAAGTCCGTGGACGTGGTCACCGCCGACGGCGAGTTCGTGACGGCGAGCGAGGACCAGAACGCCGACCTCTTCTGGGGCGTGCGAGGCGGCGGCGGCAACTTCGGCATCGTCACCGACTTCGAGTTCCGGCTGAGTCCCGTCGGTCCCTACGTCGTGGCGGGCCCGGTCTTCTGGCCGATGGAAGACGCCCCGGAGGTGCTGCGCTTCTACCGCGACTGGATCGCAGACTGCCCGGACGAGCTCATGACGATTGCCGTGCAGCGGAGGGCGCCCGCGCTGCCCGTCGTACCTCCGGACCTGGTCGGCAAGCACGTCATTGCGATCGTCGCCTGCTACGCGGGTCCGGTCGACGATGGCGAGCGGGTCGTGCGGCCCCTCAAGGACTTCGGGTCACCCGTACTCGATCTCTGCCAACCGAAGCCCTATCTGGCACATCAGAAGATGTTCGATCCGTCGTTCCCGCACGGCTGGTGGTACTACATCCGATCCTGTGACGTCGCCGCGCTCGACGACGACGTGATCGACATCGTTGTCGAACACGGCAAACGCATCGTGTCGCCGATCACCAGCATCGCCCTGTGGCAGATGGGCGGAGCAGTTGCCCAGGTCGACGAAGGTGCGACTGCGTTCAACGGTCGCAAGGCCGGGTTCACCTTCAACATCAACGGCAACAGCCTGACCGCAGACGGCTTCGAGGCCGAGCGCCAATGGGCTCGCGACTACTGGTCCGCCCTTGCACCTCACCACACCAGCGTCTACGTGAACTTCCTCATGGAAGAAGGCGAAGAACGGGTCAGGCAGGCCTACGGCACCGAGAAGTACGACCGACTGAAGACACTCAAACGCAAGTACGACGCTACAAACTTCTTCAGGCTGAATCAGAACATCAAACCCGACTGACGCCATCAGAGGGCCGCCGTCGTCGCCAGCACAAGCGTCAAGGAGCCTTCCATCGGGACCGATCGGGCGAAGCCGGGCACCAGCGATCCGCTGGTCGTGGGTCTTGCGGTGCGTTGCCCATGCGAGGAGAGTCGAGTACGTGGGCAAGGGGCAGCCCGTATGACACTCGACAGACCTGCTTCCCGACCCAGGAGCTCAGCATGAACGCGGCGCCGGTGCAGTCGACGGGGACCGTGCAGTACACGCCGATGCAGATCGCGGGTGTCTGGGCCGCGGCCGCGCTGCCGATGGCCGTCTTGTCGTGGGTGGTGGCTCCCTGGCTCGCTGACCGGCTCGACGGGCCAGGGACTCTTGCTCGCGCCCTTCTCGTGACCCTCACCGTCGGCCTGGTCTGGCAGTTCGTCCTGGTTCTGCTCCTGGTTCACCGCGAGCGGGGATCGGTGCGCTGGCCGGTTCTGAAGGATGCGCTGTGGTTACAGGCGCCGCGCAGCCCGAGCACCGGGCGGGTCGGCGGGCGGCTCTGGCTCGTGCTGGTGCCGGCTGTGCTGCTTGTTGCCGCCGAGGAGTTCATCCCGACGTTCACGATCCCGTCAGGTCGCGACCTGGCGGAGTTCCTGGATTCGGACGCGGGTGGCGACCTCTTCTCCGGCAGCTGGGGCTGGTTCGCGGTGATCGTGGCGCTGGTCGTGTTCAACACAGTGCTCGGTGAGGAGCTGCTCTTCCGGGGCCTTCTGCTGCCACGGATGCAGGGTGCGTTCGGCCGCGGGGACTGGGTCGCCAACGGCCTCCTGTTCGCGGCCTACCACCTTCACGTCCCCTGGGCGATCATCCCGACTGCCCTGGTCGACACGTTCGCAGTGGCCTACCCGTCGCGACGTTACCGCAGCGCGCTCATCGGGATCATCGTGCACAGCGCGCAAAGCGTCCTGGTCATCGCCCTCGCTCTGTCCCTGGTGCTCCAGTAGGTCAGAGCACCGCCGAGATGCCCGGAACCCAGGTCAGGTCGGGGTTGGCCGGAACACCGTGAGGCACCTCAACCCCAGGGGGACTGCGGTCCGCGATGACCACAACGACGTGCAACTCGGCGCATCCGAGCCCGGTCTTGAGCCTGAATCCGGGTTCCGGGCTCCACAGGTGCACGTCCGAATGGTTCCCGCGACGGCCTACCTGAAGTCGATGTCCCCGGGGCGCACCCACTCCGATGTAGCGAGCCCCAGTTCCGGGCTAGACCGGGCGAGACTCTTGCTACTGTCCAGCTAGCAAGTCGCTGACCTGGGGAATCGGCAATTTCGCCTTAAAAATAAGGGGATTTGTGCCGTGGCTCACTCCGATTTGCCCTTGAAAGTGCTAACTGGAGTTAGCAGTATTGAGGCATGGCCAAGCTGAGCGTCGGAAAGACCGTCGAGACCCTCGGTGAGTACCTCCGGGAGCAGCGGATGAACGCCAAGCTCTCGTTGAGGCAGCTCGCCGAGCAGACCGGCGTGTCGAACCCGTACCTCAGCCAGATCGAACGCGGTCTGCGCCGGCCATCCGCCGAAGTGCTTCAGCAGCTCGCGAAGGCACTTCGGATCTCCTCGGAGACGTTGTATGTCCACGCGGGGATCCTCGACCCCGAGGAAGGGGAGGTTCGGTCCGTCAAGCTGGCGATCCTCGCCGACACCGGGCTGACCGAACGTCAGAAGCAGTCGCTGCTGGACGTCTACACGTCCTTCCGCGCAGCGAACGGGGCAGTCGCATCGGTTGTCGAGGAAGTCACCAGCACCGCCACCGCCGGCAGCGCCAACAGTGCCGGCACCACAGGCGGCACGGACATCATCGATGCCATCCCGGCAGAAGCACCCGTGAAACCCACGCAGGCAGGGCGCTGACCGCGTCACGCCACCATCAGGAGGTAACCCGTATGACCCGCAAGATCGACGCCACCCGCCCGTTCTACGCCGTCGTCGGCGCCGGTGACCTCGCGGTGGAGTACGCCCGCACCGCCGCTACCGACGTACAGGCCCGCTTCTCCAAGGTCGAGCTCGAGCCCAAGACCCTGCGCGACCAGGCCCGCACCCTCGTGGTGGCCCGCATCGACGAGCTGACCGAGGACGCCAAGGGCGCGCAGAGCAAGTTCGAGTCCCGCGCGAAGGCTGCCCAGAAGCAGATCGAGGACCGCGTTGCCGAGCTGCAGGCCGAGGCCAAGGCGCTCCCGAACAAGGTCGAGTCCTACGTGAACGAGGCTGTGGCCGAGGTGACCGAGGCCTACGGCGACCTGGCGTCGCGCGGCAAGGACCTGGTCAACCGCATCCGCACCCAGCAGGCCACCAAGGACGTGAAGGCTGCGGCGAAGACCACCACAGCGAAGGCCAAGACCGCCAAGACGCAGACCACCAAGTCCGCGAAGAGCACGGCGGCCACCGCCAAGAAGTCGGCCGGCACCACCAAGGCCGCCGCCAAGAAGACCGGCTCGACCGCCAAGAGCGCGAGCAAGTCCACCACCACCGCGGCGAAGAAGACCGCCGCGGCGAGCACCCAGGCCGCGGCCGACGCCACCGAGAAGGTCGGTGACTGAAAGACCCCGGTTCGCCCGGCGCCCCCACCCGGACAGGGTGGGGGCGCCGCTGTTTGTGGTTACGCTTGACTCGTGCCGAACCTCTTCGAGATCCAGAGCTCCATCCTGCTGGTCGCCACCCTGGTGATCTTCGCCTTCCAGGCTTGGGCATTCGTGGATGCCGTCTCCCACCGCGCCGAGGCTTTCGTCGCCGCCGAGAAGATGACCAAGAAAGCGTGGTTGGTGATCCTCGGTCTGGCGCTCGCCGCGCACATGCTGTTCTGGCACCCGATCAGCTTCCTGAACCTCATCGGCACTGTCGCTGCGCTGGTGTACCTCGTCGACGTACGCCCCGCGGTTCGCTCCTACACTCGGCGCTGACGCCCCTCTTGTCGGACTAGAGGCGCATGGCATAGATGGGCCATAAATCTGCCCATTTGTCCGTTTCCGCGTGAACAGCGGAAGTCGGCGACGGTTCCGGCACTAGGTTGGCGACGCGGATGACGCCTCCACTTCTGATGGGGGCTTGCCGGGGGGCGTAGTCATCCGCAGGGGATCGGAGTCACAAGCTCCGGGTGGGGGAAATTTGTGGGCATCGAATCGTTTGCTCGGCGCCTGCGCGCGCGCAGATCTGTCTGGCTCATGCTGTACGACGGCCTGGCGCTGGCGTTCGCGTACATGGTTTTCGCACTGCTGCGCTACCAGTCGGATGTCCTGGATGTGGTGTGGACCCACGCCGCGATCGTCATCGTGGCGTCGGTCGGGCTCCAGTGGAGCGTGGGCTCGGCGGTCCGGCTCTACCAGGGGAGGGTCACCGTCGCGTCCCTCGAGGAGACGCAGCTCCTGGCCGCGGTCACTGTCGGGACAGACCTGTTCATCAGCGCCCTCAACGTGCTGACCGAGCCTCGGTACGTCTCGCGGATCCTGCCGCTCGGCGCCACCTTCATGGCGCTCTTCATCATGCTTCTCGGTCGTGCGGTCTGGCGCAGGCACCACGAGCAGGTCGGCTTCGCCCGTGCCGAGAACGCCGAGCCGACCCTCGTCTTCGGCGCAGGCACCGGCGGCCGGCAGCTCGTCCGGTCCATGCTGGCCACGCCGTCCTCCACGCTCCGCCCGGTCGGCCTGCTCGACGACGACGTGTGGAAGCGCCGCCTGCGGATCGACGGGGTTCCCGTCCTCGGCTCCCGGTGCGACGTCGCGGGCGCAGCGAAGGAGACCGGTGCGACCGTCCTCGTCATCGCGATCCCCAGCGCCCAGCCTGCCCTCATCCGTGAGGTGACGGCGGACGCTCGGGCGGCAGGGCTCGACGTGAAGGTCCTGCCGGGCGTCGGCGACCTGTTCTCCAACCGCGTGAGCATCAAGGACGTCCGCGACATCGACGTCCACGACCTGCTCGGCCGGGGTGCCATCGAGACCGACATCGAGTCGATCGCCGGCTACCTGACCGGCAAGCGGGTGCTCGTCACGGGTGCCGGCGGGTCGATCGGGTCCGAGCTGTGCCGGCAGATCCACAAGTTCGGCCCGGCAGAGCTGATGATGCTCGACCGTGACGAGTCCGCGCTGCACGCCGTACAGCTGTCGATCCACGGCAAGGCGATGCTCGACTCGTCCGACGTGGTCCTCGCGGACATCCGCGACCGGTCCGTCCTGCACGAGATCTTCGCCGAGCGCCGTCCCGAGGTGGTCTTCCACGCGGCCGCGCTCAAGCACCTGCCGATGCTGGAGCAGTACCCGACCGAGGCGATGAAGACGAACGTGCTCGGCACCGTCAACGTGCTCCAGGCGGCCGCGAGGGTGGGTGTCGAGAGGTTCGTGAACATCTCCACCGACAAGGCGGCTGACCCTTCCAGCGTCCTCGGCTACTCCAAGCGGATTGCGGAGCGGCTGACCGCGGCGGTGGCCGCCGACACGGCCGGTACCTACCTGAGCGTCCGGTTCGGCAACGTCCTCGGCAGCCGCGGGTCCGTGCTCACCTCGTTCGCCGCGCAGATCGCCGCGGGTGGTCCCGTGACCGTGACCCACCCCGAGGTGACGCGCTACTTCATGACCGTCCAGGAGGCCGTGCAGCTGGTCATCCAGGCCGCCGCCATCGGCCGTGACGGGGAGGCGCTGATCCTCGACATGGGCGAGCCGGTCCGGATCGAGGACGTCGCCCGGCAGCTGATCGACCAGTCCGGCGAGAACGTCGAGATCGTCTACACCGGCCTGCGCGAGGGCGAGAAGATGCACGAGCAGCTCTTCGGCGAGGGCGAGGTCGACGAGCGCCCCGCGCACTCCCTGGTCTCCCACGTCGCCGTTCCGGAGATCAGCGTCGGCCGCGTCGTGGACACTCCGCTCGACGGTGGCGACGACGAGATGGTCCGGACGTTCCGGTCCTGGTGCTCCGCCGACACGCGAGACCAGGACGAGATCGTCGCGGCCGGCACGCGCGAGCACTTGGCCTGACCTGTCGCGTCAGTGCGCCGCCTCGCGGAGCCCGTGGACGACGGCGAGGGCCTGCGTGTACGTCGGGAGCAGCCCGTCCCGTTCGAGGTCCAGGAGCCCCGGCGCGGCCTTGTCCCTCGGCGAGAGCAGGGGAGTCAGGGTGCGACCGTCGCGGCCCTTGCTCGGCCACACGATGCCGACCGCCTTGTCCAGCGGGTTGATGCTGTGCTCCCGGTCCGGGCTGTGCAGTGCCGAACACAGGTAGTTGAGCACCGTCCCGTCCTCCAGGGCGATCAGCGCATGCCCGAGCCCCTCGCTCACGTACACCGCTTTCCGGTCGGCGTCGTCGAGGTCGATGGTCTCCCACTGGCCGAACGTCGGCGAGCCCACCCGGATGTCGACCACAGCCACGACGACCGCGCCCTTCACGCAGGTCACGTACTTCGCCTGGCCTGGCGGAAGCTCCGCGAAGTGGATGCCCCGGAGCGCCCCGGCCACCGAGACTGAGGCGTTGGCCTGCGCCAGGCCGAACCGGTGCCCGGTCATCCGCTCGAAGTCGTCGGCGCGGAACCACTCGAAGAACGCTCCCCGCTCGTCGGGGTGAACTTCCGGGGTCACCTCGAACGCGCCGGTGATGGACAGTTCCTTGGTCCGCAAGATCCGCCCCCTGTCCTGGCTGGGTTCGCTGTTCAGTCTTGCACCGCCGTACGACGGCGGGATGGCTACGGGGGGAGAACCTCGAAAAGCTCGACGAGCTCGACCGGCGGATTCCGCCGTTTGGCCGCCGTTTTTCCGGCAATCTCATGCCATGGCCCGTCTGCGCACCGTCTCGCCCAACTCGAAGGGCTGGTCGCGCCGCCGGGTAGGCAAGGGGTTCACCTACCTCGACGAGACCGGCTCCCGCCTCTGCGCGGACGATGCCGCGCACTGCAAGGAGCTCGTCATCCCTCCCGCATGGGAGGAGGTGTGGATCTGCCCGCACCCGAACGGGCACATCCAGGCCGTGGGTGTCGACGCCGCGGGTCGCCGCCAGTACCTCTACCACCCCGAGTGGCGGGTCAAGCGCGACGAGCTGAAGTTCGACCGGGTGGCCGAGGTTGCCCGCCGTCTCCCGAAGGCACGGGCGGCGATCCTCGAGCACATCGCGCTCGACGGCATGCCGGTGGAACGTGCGGCCGCGACCGCCGTACGCCTCCTCGACCTCGGCTACTTCCGGATCGGCTCCGACTCCTACGCGGACTCCAACGGCAGCTTCGGCCTGACCACGCTGGAGAAGCGGCACGTACGACGGTCGCGCAGCCGTCTCGTCTTCTGCTTCACCGGCAAGTCGGGCATCGAGCACTGCATCGAGATCGACGACCCGCTCGCGGTCGCGGCCGTCGAGACCATGCGCCGACGCCGTGGAGGCGGGGACCGGTTGCTGGCGTACAAGGCCTCGCGCCGGTGGTCGCCGGTCGACGCGGTGACGGTCAACGACTACCTGCGCGAGACGACCGGCGCCGAGATCACTGCCAAGGACTTCCGGACCTGGCACGCGACCGTGCTCGCCGCCGCGTCCCTGGCCTCGTCCGAGGAGCCTGGCCGGTCGAAGGCATCGCGGCAGCGCGCCGTACGGCAGGCGATGGTCGAGGTGTCGGAGTACCTCGGCAACACGCCGGCCATCGCGAAGTCGTCGTACGTCGACCCGCGGGTGGTCGACCTGTACGAGGACGGCTCGACGATCTCGGCTGCGGTGAGCAGGAGCTACGACTCTCCGGACGAGAGGCAGGTGGCGCTCGAGCGCGCCGTACTCAGGCTGCTGTCCCAGGCACCGAAGTCCTCCCGCCGCGCCGCCCGCTCCCACTGAGGCGCCTGCCGCCAGGCCTTGGTCGGTCGGTTTGTGAGCAATTGGCTGTTCCGCGACGCGCGGAGCAGCCGTTTGCTCACAACTCAGCCGATGGGACCAGCGCGCTCACTGAGAATGGGCCCCTCTCGCCAAGGTGCAGCTCGGCGAGAGGGCAGCCTGGTGAGGTCAACGGTCGAGGTGAAGGGCGCGGCCCAGCGCCTCGGCGAGGCTCTCGGAGTACGCCTCGGTGACGTGCGCGTCGTCCCGGTAGGCGATGAACGACCCGATCACGGCGGGGCAGGACTCGTCGGCACAGAACCAGCGGGTCGTGTCCACGAAGTCGGCGCCGGCGGCCCGGGCCGCGCGCTTGGCGGCCTTGCTCATCAGCAGCGGGCGGCCGGTCAGCGGATAGGTGCAGTCGGCGATCGTCGCGCCGCGTTGCGTCAGGCACTCGGCCGGGTCCTCCTCGAGGCCGGGGGCGTCTTCCAGGACGATGACCCGGCCCGCGTCCTTGGCCAACCGGGACAGGGTCTCCTCGTACCCCTTGCGCCACAGCTTCGCGACTTCCTCGTCGTCGTCGACCCGCTTGCCCGTGTCGGGGCTGACCACACCGGGCGGCACGTTCGACGCCACGATCGTCACGTCGGGCGAGATCTCGGCGATCTGGTCCATCGCCCACGAGCGCCACTCGAGGCAGCGCCCCTTCGGCGCTCCTTCCTCCTCCTGCGGGGTGACCATGGCCGGCGTACACCCCAGCTTGATGAAGTAGTACGCCGACCACCCCTCCTCACGCGCCACCTCGTCGATGGCCGGGATCCAGAACCGGGCGTGGGAGTTGCCGAACAGGACGAGCGTCTTGTCGGCGCCCACCTTGCCCATCTCGCAGATCGGGTTCGTGGTGTCGCCGCCGGTGGCGTCACAGTCGAAGTCGGGGCTGGCGTCCCGGAGGTCGAGGACGGACGGCGTCAGCTCTCCTGGCACCCGCGCACCGTCGCGCGCAGCCTGCACCGTGGCCTGCACGGTCCGGACGGCCGGGTCCTTGCTGAACCGGTGGTCGCTGAACCGGTAGCCGGAGGTCTCCACGATCTGGTCGATGTCGATCGGCGGGGAGTCATGCATCGCGCGAACCACCTGGGCCTGCACGTTCGACGCGGCGAAGATCGCCATGGAGGTGATGGTCGCGATGCTCGCCGGGTACATCAGCAGGCCCACGTTGATCCTGCGGGAGATGACGGTGGACCGGCGGAACGGGTTCTCCACCAGGTAGTAGGTCAGGGCGGCGGCCACCAGCGCGAGGAACAGGACCGCGAGCGCCTCGACGTGGGTCAGGTCGCGGCCGAGGTACCCGGCGGCGATCACCAGTGCCGGCCAGTGCCACAGGTAGTAGGAGTAGGACCAGTCGCCCACCCGCTGCATCGGCGCGAGGTTGAGCAGGACGCCGGCGCCCTTGGGGCCCTCGCCGATGCCGCCCGCGATGACCAGAGCGGAGCCCACGACGGGCAGGGCGACCGCGTAGCCGGGGAAGGACGTGGCGGGGCTGAAGGCGAGACAGGCGACCACGATGGCAACGAGCCCGAGCCAGGACAGCGAGGCCTTCAGAGTCCCGGGGAGCCGGCCGATGAACGGGGCCGCGACAGCCACCGCCGCGCCTGCGGCCAGCTCCCAGGTGCGGGCCAGCGTGGAGAAGTACGCCGCGGTCGGCGCCTCGCCGGTCAGTGTCACCGAGTAGGCCAGGGAGGCGGCCATCACGAGTACGAGCAGGGCCAGGAGTCGCAGCCGGGGCGTCCCGACGGTCCGGTCCGGCCGGCGGCGCAGGAGCAGCGCCAGCAGCAGCATCAGCAGGACCGGCCAGACGAGGTAGAACTGCTCCTCGACGGCGAGCGACCAGTAGTGCTGCAGCGGCGAGGGCGGCTGGTTCGCGGCGAAGTAGTCGGTGCCGTCACGGCCGAACTTCAGGTTCGCCGCGAAGAGGGCCGACCAGATGGCGTCGCTGCTGATTCCGCGGGCCCTGACGAAGCTCAGCAGATGCAGCGAGGCGAGGGTTGTCGCCAGGATCACCAGCGTGGCCGCGGGCAGGATCCGGCGGGCGCGCCGGCTGTAGAACGTGCGCAGCGAGATCCGGCCCTTCGCACCCTCCTTCAGCAGGAGCCCGGTGATCAGGAAGCCCGAGATCACGAAGAAGACGTCGACGCCGACGAAGCCGCCGGAGAGGAACGAGAATCCGGCGTGGTCCAGGGCAACGGTCAGCACCGCGACCGCGCGTAGTCCCTGGATGTCGAGTCGGTGTTTTGGTTCGGTTGTGGCAGGAACGCCCTGACTCACCATGGAATCCCCCGTTGGCTCCCGAAGTGTGCTTTTTACGTTCTACTAGAGCGCCCTCGGGAATGTCGCGGGGTTTATGGTGGCCTGGAGCATGTCGGATGGTGAGATGAGACTCATATCGCCGTTTGTCCGACCGAATTGGTCCAACCGATGAGGTCCAGCATCAGGTTCAGCCTTATGGACATCTCGATATCAGGCGTGGTCTAATGTCGAGCGTGTCGTCGTCGGATGAGCAGGTCTTCACGGTCATCGGTGACCTCATCGGCTCGCGTGTGGCGACCGACCGGGCCGCCGTACACGACGCGCTCGTGACTGCCCTCGACGCCGTCAACGGCGAGGTGCCTCACGTGCAGCGGCTGGAGCCGACCGTGGGTGACGAGTTCCAGGGTGCCTACCGCTCGCTCGGCGAGGCGGTGACCGCCGCGCTGCTGGTGCGGTTGGAGGCGCTGCCGCTGATCGATGTCCGCGCCGGTGTCGGGTGCGGAGACCTGACCGTCTTCGACGCCAACCGCGAGCCGCGGCTGCAGGACGGGCCGGCGTGGTGGGCGGCGCGCGACGCGATCGAGGAGGTCGGCACGCGGTCGAAGCGACCCCGCGCGTCGTACCTCCGGACCTGGTTCGCCGGGGGCGATGCGGTGGTGGTGTCGACCGCCAACGCGTTCCTCACCTGCCGCGACCAGCTGGTGAGCCGCCTCAAGCCAGAGGCGGTCGAGCTGCTCCGACTGAGCCTGCTGGGCGCGACCCAGGCCGAGATGGCCGGGCAGCTCGGGATCAGCCAGTCGGCGGTCTCCCAGAGACTGTCGACGGGCGGTATCAACGCGTTGAAGGACGCCCACGACCTGATGAGAGGAATGCTCGGATGACCTACCTGGCGGTCTGGCTGATCTCGGTCGGCCTCTGCGACCTGCTCCGTGCCCGCCGTGACCAGGTGGAGACCCGCGACATCGTGCTGATCTCCGCAGCGTCGGTGAGCCTCCTGGTCGCCCTCACGCTGGCCGCGGGCGCCACGGGCGGGCGGGGTTGGGGGCTGACGGCGTTCGCGGCCGCCGGGCTCGTGCTCTGGGTGGTCGCCTCCGCCGCCGCGCTCAACCACCAGGGTGTGCGGGGAGGGGACTGGGACCGGAGGATCGCCCTCGGCGCCCTGATCGGCACGGTGTTCGTGCTGCTCGTGACCAGCGGTCGGGCGTGGGTCGAGGGCGGGCTGCTGCAGACGTGGTACTCCGGCCTGTCGATCCCCGGGCTCGGGATGGTCCCGCTCGAGTCCTTCCTGCTCGGCTGTGGCCTGCTCGTGTTCCAGCTGTCGTCGGCCAACGTGGTCGTGCGGATGGTGCTCGACGGTGTCGGTACGCCGGCGTCGTCGGCCGAGGACACGCTCAAGGGCGGGAGGCTGCTCGGGCCGCTGGAGCGCGTGTTCATCCTCGGGCTCGGGATGGCCGGCCACGTCACTGCGGCGTCGATCGTGATCGCCGCCAAGGGTCTGCTCCGCTTCCCGGAGCTCCAGCAGCAGGCCGGTGCCGCGGCCGGGACCGACCGGCGAGGTGAGGTGTCGGAGTACTTCCTCGTCGGGAGCTTCGTCAGCTGGCTGATTGCGCTCGCGGGGCTGCCGTTGTTATGAGGCTCTGCCTTATAGCTGCGCCTTCATAAGGCTCCGGGTCTGCCCTGCCCCGCCCGTGTCGCGCCTGTGCCTGCCCACGATATGCCCGTTCCTGCCTGGGGCGAGCTCGTTTGTGACGATCGGCAGGTCTCGAGTCACGCCAGAGAGGCCGAACGTCCCAAACGATGGGGAACCATCCCCAACCGGAGGTATCCCAGACTGCTCACCGTGAGTTACTGCGCGAACTGAGCAAGTTACTCACGCGTAACGCTTGCTCTGCGCAACTGCGTGCGTCCACGATGGTCGGAAACCAATCCCACTCTCGGGGATGCGACTGCAGGAGGACTGGTGGATCTACAACTACTACTCGCGTTGGTGCTCGGCATCGGGACGATCATCGTCGTCGTGCTGCGTACCCGCATGGACGCGTTCGTAGCGCTCATCCTGGCGGCGCTGGTCACCGGCTTCGCCGCCGGGTCACCGGCCCTCGACACCATCGAGTCGATCACGACCGGCTTCGGGAACACCCTGGCCTCGATCGGCATCGTGATCGGGCTGGGCGTGGGCATCGGCAAGATCCTCGAGGTCTCCGGCGCCGCCGACAGCCTGGCTCGAGCCTTCGTGAAGGCGCTCGGCAAGGGGCGCGAGCACTGGGCCATGGCGGGAACCGGGTTCGTCATCTCCATCCCCGTCTTCTGCGACTCCGGCTACGTCATCATGAACCCGCTCGCCAGGTCGATCGCGCGCCGGATCAACGGGCGCTACGTCACGCTTGCCCTCGCGCTCGGCTGCGGCATGACGCTGACCCACCACCTGGTGCCACCCACGCCCGGCCCGCTCGGAGTGGCCGGCATCCTCGGCGCCGACCTCGGCGGGCTGGTCCTCGCCGGACTGATCTTCGCGCTCGTGCTGCTTCCCGTGGTCGTCGCCTACGCCGCGTGGATGGGCCCGAAGCTGGAGAGCGAGGTGAACGAGGACGTCCGTGAGGCCGTGTACGCCGGGGCGTCGGCCCGTCGCGCGTCGGGCGGATCGGTGACCTACGACGAGCGGGGCGACGAGCACGACGAGCGGCACGACGAGCGGGGGCACGACGTACCCGCGGAGGAGGCCCACCCGGCGCACGCGCTCGGCGAGCCGCCGGCGGGCGAGAAGCCGCACCGGGTCTCGTTCTGGCTCGCGGGGGTCCCGCTGTTCGTGCCGCTGCTGCTGATCGTGCTGAACACGGTCGCCACCGCCATCGACCGCGCCAACCAGGGCATCTACTCGCCCGACGCGGAGTACACCCCTCAGGGGATCGCCCAGGTCCTCGGCTTCATCGGTCACCCGGTCGTCGCGCTGACCATCGGCGTGATCCTCGCGGTCTACGTGCTGCTGCCGCGGTGGACGCCGCGCAACAAGGTGCACCACTGGCTGGCGGAGGCGGCCGGCTCCGCGGGGCTGATCATCCTCATCACCGGTGCGGGCGGCGCCTTCGGAGAGGTACTGCGCGCGACCGGTGTCGGTGACGCGCTGGCCGAGGCCATCTCCGCGACGAGCCTGCCGGGTGTGCTGGTGCCGTTCCTGGTCGCCACCCTGGTGCGCCTCGCGCAGGGTTCGGGGACGGTTGCCATGATCACCGCCGCGTCGGTGACCGCACCACTGGTGGCAGGGCTCGGACTGTCGCCGCTCCTGGCCGCACTGGCCTGCTGCGCGGGGTCCATGGTGTTCAGCTACTTCAACGACTCCTACTTCTGGGTCGTGACGCGGTTCACCGGTCTCGACGGCACCGCCGCGCTGCGCGGCTGGTCCGGCATCACCACCGCGGTCTGGGTGGCCTCGCTCCCGCTGCTGCTCGTCGCGAGCCTGGTGCTCTGACATGGCCGACGTGCTCGTCGTCGCCGACGACCTGACCGGTGCGAACGCCGCGGCTGCGGGGTTCGCCCGGGCAGGGCTGCGCTCGGTGACCGCGAGCGCCGCGCAGCGTGCGGATGTCGTGGCGGAGATGATGTCCCGCTTCGACGTGGTCGTCGCCACCACCGACAGCCGGCACGCTGCTCCCGCCGTCGCGCGGGAGCGGGTCGGTGCCGTCGTACGGGCGGGCTGGCCGACCCGGCTGGTCTGCAACCGGATCGACACCACGCTGCGCGGCAACGTCGGCGCCACCACCGAGGCGGTGCTCGACGAGGTGCGGGCGCTCACCGGTTCCCGGGTGGTCGCTCTCTGCGCGCCTGCCCACCCCTCGGCGGGACGGCACACCATCGGCGGCACCCAGCTGCTCGGCGGCCGCCGCCTCGAGGAGACCGAGGTCGCCCGTGATGCGCGGACGCCGATGAGTACGTCGGACGTGGTCGAGATCCTTCGGCAGCAGGCCGACCTCGCCGCGACCGTCGTACCCATGGCGACCGTCACCGGAGCGCGGGACGAGCTCGTCGCAGCCGTCCGCGAGGCGCTCGACGCGGGCATCGACGTACTCGTCGCCGACGCCACCACCGAGGAGCACCTCGACCGGGTCGCCGCGGCAGCCGTCGCTGCGGGGGAGGGCCTCGACCTGGTGTGGGTGACCAGCGACCCCGGGCCGGCGTCCGTGGCGATGGCCCGCGCCCTGGGTCTCGAGCGGAAGGCCCAGGGGGCGCCGCTGCTGGTCGTCTCGGGCTCCGCGACGGAGCTCACCCGCACGCAGCTCCGCCAGCTCGCCACCGAACGGCGGGCCGACGTGCACCGCGCGCCGGGCACACACGGGAGGCCGGTCCCCGACGTGGACGCGACGACCGCGATGCTCGACGAGCTCATCAGCGCGGCCGGCCCCGACGACGTGGTGGTGGTCGCCACCGCGGTCGACGAGTCGGACCTGTTCCGGCTCACCCCCGAGGAGGCCGAGGAGGTGCCGCGGGCCCTGGCCCGGGCGGTGCGCCGCAACCTCGAGACGCATGCCGTCGACGGTGTCTTCACCACCGGCGGCGACGTGACCGCTGCGCTGCTCGCCGAGCTGGGCTCGCACGGCCTGGAGATCTCCGACGAGGTCGTCCCGCTCGCCGTCGCCGGCACCGTGGTCGGCGGCCCCTGGGACGGCCTCCAGGTGGTGACCAAGGGTGGGCTCGTCGGTGACGCCGGTACGACGGTCGCGTGCGTCGACCACCTCCGCCGCAACGCCGAGACCCACCGGCGACAGGTCGCGTCAGCCGAGTCCCGCCACCGCTACTGACCAGCTGGCGGCCGAGCCTGTCGAGACCCGGCAGAACCGGACCCCATCGACGAACGCACAACATTGACGAACGCACAACCCGACGCACCCTGGAAAGAGAGAGACGCGATGACCCGACACGTACTTGCACTGACCCTCGGTGACCCCGTGGGCATCGGCCCCGAGATCACCGCCATGACGCTTGCCGAGCAGGCCGGCGCCGAAGGCCACCACGGCATCGCGGTCGGTGACGCGGCCGCCCTCCGCCGCGGCGCCGAGGCGATGGGGCTCGACGTCGAGGTGCGAGTCGTGGACGGGTTCGACGTCGAGCCCGCCGGCGAGGGTGTCATCGACATCGTCGACACAGGCGTCCTCGGCGACGACGTACCCGAGTGGGGCACGGTCGACCGGCGGGCCGGTCAGGCGGCGGTCACGGCGATCGAGGTGGCCACCCAGGCGGCCATGGACCGGAAGGTGGAGGGCATCGTCACCGGCCCCATCAACAAGGAGGCGATCTGGGCCGCCGGGTCGAAGCACCTCGGCCACACCGAGATGCTCGGCGAGCTCACCGGCGTGACCAAGCAGGACACGATGTTCGTGGTCCGCAACACCGCCGCCCAGGGGCACCACCTGCGCATCTTCTTCACGACCCGGCACGTCTCGCTGCGCAAGGCGCTCGACCAGCTCACCAAGGACCGGATCGAGGAGTCCATCCACAAGGCGAACACCGCGCTCGAGGTCTTCGGGGTCGCGAAGCCCCGGCTTGCGGTGGCGGCGCTGAACCCGCACGGCGGGGAGAACGGCGCGTTCGGCGACGAGGAGATCGTGCACATCGGGCCCGCGTGTGAAGCGGCGCGCGCCGAGGGGCTCGACGTCTACGGGCCGGTCCCGGCCGACTCCGTCTTCCACCAGGGCCTGGTCGGCCGGTACGACGGGGTGCTCTCGCACTTCCACGACCAGGGGCACATCCCGGCGAAGACGTTCGACTTCGACGGCACGATCTCGGTGACCGTGGGCCTGCCGATCCTGCGTACCTCCGTCGACCACGGCACCGCCTTCGACATCGCGGGGAGTGGCAAGGCCGGGCATGGCACGATGCTCTCGGCCTACCTCGCGGCGGTCGACTACGCGCCGTACGTCGAGAACATCCGCGCGACCTACGGCTCCTGACAGGAAGACAGCTCCGATGGCAGACGCGACCACCAGACGCGCCACCAAGGCGCGGCACGACGCCCTGGTGGCGTTGCTGCAGGAGGGTGTCGACGGCGTGGAGACGCTGGCCGAGCGGGTCGGCGTATCTCCCTCGACCGTACGCCGGGACCTCGGCAGGCTGCAGAAGGAAGGGCGGATCGCGCGGACCTACGGCGGCGCCCTCATCCGCGACGAGTTCCACGAACGCTCGTTCGGCGAGAGCGCACTGATCAACCAGCAGGCCAAGGCCGCGATCGCCTCGGTGGCTGCCGAGCTCGTCCCCTCGGGGGGAACGGTCTTCCTCGACGCGGGCACGACGTGCCTGGCCCTGGCGCGGCTCCTGTCGGAGCGTGGTCCGTTGACCGTGGTCACCCGAGGGCTCGAGGCCGCGGTGCTGCTGGCCCGGGCGCCGGAGCTGGACGTGGTCATGCTCGGTGGGCACGTGCAGTCGCTGAGCCACGGGGTGGTCGGCCCGCTGTCGTCCATGGCGTTGGAGCGACTCGCGTTCGACGTGGCCTTCCTCGGCGCGGACGCGGTCGACCCGCTCCTCGGGCTGGGGGAGCCGACGGTCGAGGAGACCTACGTGAAGGAGCAGGCCACCGCCCGGGCGAAGCACGTGGCACTGCTGGCGGACGCGTCGAAGCTCGGCCCCGCCAACGTGCCCGCGTGGATCCCCCTGGACCCGGCCTGGACCCTCGTCACCGACGCAGGGGTGTCTCGGGACATCGTTGACAGGTTCACCGCGCAGGGGGTGCAGGTCCTCACCGCGGGCTGAATTCGGCAGCAAGCGCTGGTGAGTGGCAAGACGCATCGGGCAACCGCGTCCCCATCACCAAGATCCGCGTGCTCTATCGGCTGCCCGGATCAGCGGAACTGACGGATGTTGCCCGCGTCGACGGCAGGGAGGCAAGGGCATCCGAGCTGCATTTCAATGGATACCTCGTTGAGTTGAACTTGGACACAACCACGACCTGACGGCGGCATTGCGGACGTTGCAGGGCAGCTTGTCTGCCTCAGCAGTCGAGGATCCGCGGCAGGGTGGCGTTCTCGCAGGTCTTGTAGGTCCATCGGTGTTGGCCGAAGTTGTCTTCGGTGCTGTCGGTGTAGACCTCGACGGTTCCGGTCGGGGTGACCCTGCGGTAGATGGTGATGGGATCCCCCTCGACGGTCGGATACGTGACCGTCAACTCGGCCCCCTCGCCAGAATCAAGCGCGGCCCTGAGACAGGCCACTCCCTCCCTGCTCGCCTGCTCCAGGGACTCGCCCTGGCTCAGCCGGACCTCGCCGCAACCGGGTAGAACGTCTCGGCTCGCCCACTTCTCTTCAACGGGGTCGGAGTCGTTTCCCACGGCAGCACAGCCAGCGATCACAACCAGGGACGACAACAAGACCGGGAGGTACCTCATGTCTCCTAGACGCCTCAGCGGGAGAGCCGGTTCCCCGGAGGCTCGCCCGAGCAATTACCAGTCATCGGCATTATGCGGGTGATCGGACACCTTCGGGACGCGTCGTCGACTATGAAACGAGGATGGCGACGCCACGAGACGCTCCGCTGGCGATCGGACTGACGCCGCTGCCGGCGGACGCCCGGCTACCTGGGCCCGGCTGGCCGCCCGTACGACGGTGGCCTGACAAGGCCGCCCGGACTCTGGGCAGTGAGTGACGTCGAGTCCGGATTGCTATCGATGGCATGTCTGCCCTCGGTTTCATGGGGATGTCCCGAGAGCGCTTCATGGACTCCTCACGCCGAGGCTTGGGGTGCGGAGCGATGCCAGTAAGTAGGTTGCTCATGAACTGACCTCCTTGAGCTGGACCGGCTGGGCCCCTGACACTTCTGACGCTGCGTGCCGGGGCGCGGTGGCGTACGCCGTGCGAAATCGGTCTCGATATTCTGAGGGTGCGATGCCTACCAGTCGGTGGAATGTCCTGCGTAATGTCTCGGCGGTGCCGAAGCCGTAGCGTCGGGCGATGGTTTCCAGTGGGACGTCGCGTTCTGCGAGGGCCCGCTGCGCCGCCTCGACGCGGACCCGTTCGACGTACGCCGCTGGTGGTAGACCTGTTTCCTGGGTGAATCGCCGCTGTAGGTGTCGTGGGCTCAGCCCGGCGAGCGACGCCAAGTCGTCGATCCCGTGTCGCACACCGGGATCGAGGTGGATGGCTTCGACGACGCGGCGCATCACATCGCTTGCGGGCTGTGCGGACCACAGTGGCACGCTGAACTGCGACTGGTTCCCCGGTCGGCGCAGGAACAGCACCAGCTCTCGGGCGACGTCGAGGGCGGTCTGAGGTCCGAGGTCTGCCTCGACTAGCGCAAGCGCCAAGTCCATGCCCGCGGTCACGCCTGCGGAGGTCCAGATTCGCCCGTCCTGGATGAAGATGGGGTCGCTGTCGACGATGACTGCCGGGTACTCCCGTGCCAGCCGGTCTGCTTCCCTCCAGTGCGTGGTCACGCGGCGCCCGTCGAGCAGCCCGGCCTCGGCGAGGATGAACGCGCCGAGGCAGACGGACGCGACCCGGTCGGTCTTGGTGGCGGCAGTGGCCACCCAGTCGACCAGGCTGCGGTCGTGCCTCGCCGAAGGCACCTCCTCTCCCACGACCAGCAGCGTGCCGGGACGGCTCGGATCCAGGCTCGCCACCGAGTTTTGCGCGTGGATCGTCAGCCCCTTGCCCGAGCGGACTGGACCGGCCTTCGGGGCCACGACCGTGAGCTCGTATCCGGCTTCACCGAACACTTCGAAGGGGCCGGCCAGATCGAGGGCGTCGAAGCCATCGAAGATCACGAACGTGACTGCGTGGGACTTCATGGCTCCACCGTGCCGCTCAGGATGGCCTGCCGTCTACGACAAGCACCCCACAGATCGCGCCATCAGGCCGCGTCCTGAAGCCCCGGTGACGTCGGCGCCCCATCTCTGTGGCCGACTCAATGCCAGGCAGCGAGATCGACCCCATGCTTGGAGAACTGTTACCTGCTCGAGGGTGACCCTTCAACGCCCTCATTTCGGCTGCTCACCTCGGTGGCTCTTGCTATGCGGTGTGGGAATGCCTGGTGTGCATCCTCAACGAGGAGTGGGAACACCGGCTCTACGCCGAGCGGGACCTGGACGCCTTGGAAGCGCGCACCGAGTAGCCGACCGGCCGCCCGACATCCATCAGCCTCGTGGGGCTTCAGCCAACTCCGCTGGGCACGTCCGGGTGAGAGCATCGGGGGGTGAACCTCACGGGAGAGCTGCTTGAACGAGCAGCCCGCGCGACGCCCGCGGCCGTCGAGGACCGCGGAAGCGGATGGTGGTTTCGGCACACCGACGGCAGTGCATGGTGGTCGGGCGCGGTACTGGCGCATGACGCCGCGGACGACGGCCGCCTCGCCGAGCGCATCGAGGGCGCCGAGCACTTCTACGCCGAGCGCGACGCCGCGGCGCGGTTCCAGGTCTGCCCCGGGTGCCCGCCGGACCTCGACCGCCTACTCGCCGATCGCGGCTACCGGTGGGAGGCCCCGATCTCGCTGCGGACGATGGACCTCGCAGAACCGGTCGAGGAGCGGCCGGCGCCCGGCCTCGACGTACGCGTTGGCGCACGGCTGGACCCGGGATGGCTGGCGGTGCTGGCGACGACCGGCGGGCCGCGGACGGTCGTCGAGAACGAGATTCGGCTGCTCAACCGTGTCGGCCTGTGCAGCGCCTACGTCACCGTGTTGGCCGACGACGAGCCGGTCGCGATCGGCCGGGCGGTCGCCGACGGCGGCTGGACCGGTGTCTTCGGCATGGCCACCGCGCCCGGGGCTCGCAGGCGTGGTGCCGCCCGGCTGGTGCTGGCGGCGATCGCGCGCTGGGCCTGCGAGCAGGACGCGCCGCGGCTCTACCTCCAGGTCGAGCGGTCGAACACCGCCGCGTGTCGCCTCTACGCAGCCGCCGGGTTCACCGAGGTCGCGACGTACCACTACCGCGTGCAGCCGGCTCCTTCACGTGGATGACCGGAAGATTCCCATCCGTGCTGATCGCGTCCCCGCCGCCGTTGCGGGCGTGGTAGCCGGAGAAGTAGTCCTGGACCCAGCGCACCGCGGCGACTCCGCCTGCCTCTTCCATCGTGTGCAGGACGTGGTCCCGCTCGCGGTCGGTGTCCTCGCCTATCTTGTGGGTGATCTGCAGGGTGAACGCGGACAACCCCACGCTGCGGTCATAGGTTCCGGCGCCTATCCAGTCAGCATGGAGCCCGCCCGGCATGTACCACCCTTCCGGACACTTCCAGAAGCGCACGTGGTGGCGCCGTGACGGCTTGCCTGGGATCTCCTGCTCGAACGCGAAGTCCTGCTTGCGGGTGAACATGAAGAGCGGGCTGACCGGGGCTGCGGGGTAGCGTCGGCGCAAGATCGTGCACCGCACGAGCCGGAGACCGCTTCGGAACGTCAGATCGTCGGCCCGCGTCCACCCGCCATCGTGCAGCGCTTGGAGCAAGGCCTGCTCGGTACCGATGACGGCGAGGTTGATCGGATCGCCCAGCAGGCCCTCACTGGTACGCGCACGACCCACGAAGTAGTCGGGCACGTAGATCTTCGCGAGGAGGCGCTGCAGGCGTGGGAGAAGCACATACGCCATCACGATCCACAGGGCCAAGAAGGCGCCGATCGGGTCGTCGTCCTCGATGATCGGCACGATGAGAAGCTCGAAGACCGCCCATCCGGTCAGCGCGATGCCGAGGAGGAGGGCGATCCGCTTGACCATCCAGAGCACCGTGGCCGCGGACCTGTGCCCCGCCCGGCGGAGCATGGTGGGAGACGCGCGGTCACTGGGCGAACGGCGCGCACGTTCCGGGGACGGTGAGTCGTCCGCGCTCAGGGATGCCTCGCGCGCTTCAGCAGGATCGGCCCGCTCGTCCATCCACCCAGCATCGCCCGAACGTCGGCCGCGCGCACCCTGAACAGCAATCCCGCTGAGAACAGCAATCCCGCTGACGTGGACGGCCGGGTTGGTCAAGACGCTACGACGCCCCCGACCATCCGCCGGCCGGTGAGCTCACGGACGTTCAGGCGGATGTACAGCCACCGACGCCCGTCCGCCCACGGGGTGGGATCCCATCCGCCGCGGATCTCACGGACCTCCTCGGCTCGTTCGACCCTCTCGGCGGCACCCACGGCGACGACGCTCCAGCCCAGGTGCGTCTCACGGTCCACCTGGTCCACCTCGAACGCGATGTCGCCGCCCCAGGCGTACCTCCCGATCAGGCTGATCGGCGACGTGCGGAAGTAGATCGCGCCGTCGTGGAAGGTGTAGTTGACCGGAAGCACGCGGGGACCGTCGGGCGTGGTCATCGCGACACGGCCGATCACTTCGTCCTGCAGCAGGTCCTTGCACTCGTCCTGCATGAGCTCGACGAGTCTGCTCATCACGGCCTCCCTATCCACGGTCCACGGGGTTGCTTTCATGGTGGAGTCGGGCCGATCCAGGGCAAAGAGTCTTAGGTCCCGGCGCGGGGGTGCCGCCCTACCCCTGATCGTCCGGTGGCTGCCCCAAGACATGGCTTCCCCAAGGTATGCCGCCGAACCGGCACTTCCCACGGCGAGCACGTCGTGGGAAGAGCAGGTTCGCCTACATACCTTGATGAAACCGGGCCCGCGGCCGGCTGTTCGGGGCCCGCGGTACGTCGTACGGTCGGAGGCAGCCGGGCGTGACAAACGGGAGGCGTTCATGGAGCTGACGGTCGTCGAGGGTGACATCACCCAGCAGGAGGTCGACGCGGTGGTGAACGCCGCGAACCGCCGGATGCGCGGAGGTGGCGGGGTCGACGGGGCGATCCACCGGGCGGGTGGTCCCGAGGTGCTCGAGGACTGCGTCAGGCAGTTCCCCGACGGGCTGGCGACCGGACAGGCCGGGTCGACGACCGCCGGGAACATGCCCGCCCGCTGGGTGATCCACGTCGTCGGACCGAACTGGACCGCCGGCGAGCGGGACCGGTCGCTCCTGGAGTCGTGCTACTCGAACGCGCTGCGGGAGGCCGACGAGCTGGGTGCCACGTCGGTGGCGTTCCCGCTGGTCTCCGCGGGCATCTACGGCTGGCCCCGCGAGGACGCGATCCGGGCCGCGGTGGAGACGCTGCGGTCGACGCCCACGTCGGTGAGGGAGGCGCGGATCGTGGCGTTCGGCAAGCAGGCGTACGACGAGATCGCCGCCGTGGTCGACGAATGAGCCCGACGGCCCGCTGAGCGAGGAGCCCGCATGTGGCCCACCGACGCGGCAGGGCTCGTCGCCACGCAGGTCGAGCTGGCGGGTCGCACCCCCGAGCCGTGGGCTCCGCCGACGGGCCGGGCACGCGCCGGAGGGTGCTGGGTGTGCTTCCCGCGCGGCCTGACCGGTCGTGGTCGCACGGGCGACCCGGCCTGGGCGGCGGCGGTGAGCACGGCCTCCGGCCGGGTGGTCGGGCAGCACGTCCTGGAAGGAGCGGCGGGTGCGCCCTACGAGCCGGGCCTGCTGGCACTGCGGACGGGGCAGCTGATGGAGCGGGCCGTTCGGGAGCTGGCGTCACCGCCGGAGGTGCTGCTCCTCGACGCCAGCGGTCGGGACCACCCTCGCTCCGCTGGGCTGGCGGTCCACCTCGGGGCGGTGCTGGACCTGCCGACGGTCGGCATCACGCACCGGCCGCTACTGGCGGAGGGCTCGTGGCCCGAGGACAGTCGCGGGGCGACCAGCCCGCTGCGCATCGACGGGAGGGTCGTCGCCTGCTGGCTGTGTACCCGCGCCGGGACCCGTCCCCTCGTCGTCCATCCGGGCTGGCGGGTCGGTCTCGACGAGGCGGTCGACGTCGTGCTCGCCGAGACGGCTGCGGGTCGCCGTACCCCCGAACCTCTCCGCCAGGCACGCCACCTCGCCCGCCGCGCCCGCGCCGGCAGCCCAGGGCTGCAGCCCTGACGGGGACTTTGCGCATTCCGCTGCCGACTCCGGACAAACGCAGAACGATTTGTCCCATGTCAACCATTTCCGTCGCACCCGACGCCCTGCAGATCCGGTTCACCCTGCTCGAGAAGATCGGCGGCCTCGTCCGCGACATCGAGGTTCCCCTCGCGAGCATTCTCGCCGTGGAGGTGGTCGAGGACGGCCTCGCTGCCGCGAAGGGGATCCGTGCGCCCGGCCTCGGCATCCCGGGGGTCCGCAAGCTCGGCACCTGGCGCGGTCGAGGCTCCAAGACCCTGGTGTCGGTACGGCGCGGACAGCCCGCGCTTCTGCTCGAGGTCAGTGGCGCTCGTTTCGACACGCTGCTGATCGGCTCGGACAGGGCAGAGGAGTACGCCGCCGCCACCGCCGGCTTCTGACCGGCGTCACCTCTATCCGAGGTTGGTCTCTCCGTCCCCGGCGGCGTCCGGCTCTCCGGACGGCTCGCCCCCGTCGGGCCACTGGGCGGCCTCGAGGTAGTGCTTGAGGTTGGTCCAGTTGGCCTGCTCCTGGCGCCTGCCGAGCGGACCGATGACGGGGGTGAGGAGCTTCGAGATACCTCGCGGGCGCAGGAGCCACGTCCAGTGCACGCGGGTGCCCGCGGGGTCAGGCTCGAACGTCAACACTCCCCGGATGTCCGCCGAGGCCATCCGCGTGATGCTGGTCAGCCGGGAAGGTCGCTGGTACTCACTGATCTCGATGACCATGTCCAGCTCGCGCCCCAACGACGTCGTCGTCGCCAGGAACCGCGTCCCCTTCCCGATGGGGCCGTCCGACACCTGCTTCGCGCGGACCATCCGCGGGTTGTACACCGGCTCGTTCCGCTCGTCGGCGACGAAGTCGAAGACCACCTCGGGCCGGCAGCCGACAACCGTCTCACCCTCGATCCTGGCCATGACAGCTCCCTCGATGTCGCCGCGTGACGGCCTGCGCGACACCCTGCGTCGCGCCGACCACGACATGCCCCCTCCTCGATGGTTCTGTGCGAGGTCGGCGGGGTCAATGACACGGACGACGCCGCGGATGGCCCGATCGAGCCAGTGCCCGGGTGGGCGCGCCAGCGTGGCGCGGCGACTTCGACGGCCGGGGACGACGTACCGTTTGCGCCACGACCGCATGACCGCGGCCGTACGATGCGAAGGTCACGAGCAGGGAGGCACGATGAACCTGGAGAAGGTGATCTTCGGCTTCTTCGTGCTGCTCGCCGCGACCCTGAACTTCGGGTTCTTCATCGGTGACATCGGCGACCCCGAGGTCCACAACGTCTACGAGCTGTTCGCCGCGGTCGTGGTGAACCTGATCGCCACGGTGCTGAAGTTCGGCGACCGTACCCAGATCGGCGCCGTCCACCTGGCGACGAGCCTGGTCGCCAGCCTCCAGCTGATCGCGGCGTCGGTCGTCTGGGCGTGGGCCACCAACGTGTCGGCCGGCGGGCTCACCGCGGAACACACGGCCAGCGTGGTCTCCCTGTCCGGCGGGGCGCTCTTCGCCAACGTCGTCTCGGTCGTCCTCCTGGTCGTCGAGACCGTCTCGTTCCAGCGCCGCTAGGAGCCCTGCCGTGAGCAACCTCCTGCTCGTGTTCTGGCAACGGCTCTTCGGGCCCGAGGAGGAGGCTCCGCCCCGGCGTACCAGCTCCAGCGCGCTGTCGGAGGTGTCGCTCCCGCAGGCTTCGGCGACGGTGTTCCTGGTCCTGCGCCGGATGCGGGCGCCGCTGATCGCGCTGATCCTGATCTTCGCCGTCAGCGTCCTCGGCCTGACGCTGATCCCCGGCGAGGACGCCCAAGGGGACCCGAGGCGGCTGAACTTCTTCGAGTCGTTCTACTTCATGCTCTCGACCGCCACCACGATCGGCTTCGGCGAGGTGCCGTACCCCCTCACCGCGGAGCAGCGGATGTGGGTCACCGGGTCGATCTTCCTCGCGGTCATCGGCTGGGCGTACGCGATCGGGTCCCTCCTCGCGCTCCTGCAGGACCGCGGGTTCCGGCGGGCACTGGCACTCCAGCACTTCATGCGCAAGGTCGCCCGCCTTCGGGAGCCGTTCCTGCTGGTCGTCGGCCACGGCAACACCGGCCGGAGGCTCACCCGGTCGCTGGACACGATCGGCCGGAGGAGTGTCGTGCTCGACGACGACGAGTCCCACGTCTCCGCCCTCGAGCTCGGGTCCTACCGTGCGGACACCCCGGCGCTGGTGGCAGACGGCCGCGACACGAGCAGGCTCAGGGTCGCCGGCCTCGGTCACCGGTACTGCGAAGGCGTGCTCGCGCTCACCGGCGACGAGGAGGCCAACCTCGCGGTCGCCATGGCCGTCGCCCTGCTGCGCCCGGACCTGCCGGTGATCGCCCGCGCCAGCTCCCGGCCGGTGGCCGAGCGGATGAGGACGTTCGGCAACGTCGACGTGGTCAACCCGTTCGACCGGTTCGGTGACCACCTCCGGATCCTGCTGCGGTCACCGTCGTCGTACCAGCTCATGATCTGGCTGACCAGCGCTCCCGGGACGAAGATCCCACGTCGGTACGACCCCATCCCGCAGGGCCGCTGGGTGGTCTCCGGGTACGGCAGGTTCGGGCACGAGATCACCGCGGACCTGCGTGCCGAGGGCGTGGACGTCACCGTGATCGAGCGCAAGGAGTACGCCGAGACCGAGCACAAGGAGTACGCCGAGACCGCCGACGGTCGTGCAGCGGGAGAGGGCAGCCCGGTCCTGGCCGCGGTGCCCGGAGCGGTCGAGCACGCGGTGGGCTTCGTCGCGGCCACGGACAGCGACACGGCCAACCTCTCGCTGGTCGAGGCCGCACGTCGCGCGAACCCGGACCTGTTCATCGTCGCGAGGCAGAACCGGGCGACCAACGCCGCGCTGTACCGCGCGATCGGAGTCGACTTCGTCCTCGTGCAGGCGGAGGTCATCGCGCACGAGACGCTCGCCCGGCTGGCGAACCCTGCGCTGATGCGCTTCCTCCCGCAGGTGCCCCGGCTGGGCGAGGCGTGGTCGGCGACCCTGGTCGAGAAGCTGCTCCAGCGCTGCGGGCCACGCATGCAGGACATGTGGCGGGTGCGGCTCACGGCGGAGGACGCTCCTGCGCTCAGCGGTTGGCTCGAGTCGGGCGAGGCGCGGCTCGGGGACCTGGTCAGGAGCCCCTGGGACCGGGAGCGTCCGATCGATGCGGTGCCGCTGCTCGTGCTGCGCGACGGGGAGAGCTCGCTCGGCCCCGACGACGACTTCCTGCTCGAGCCGGGCGACGAGCTGCTGCTCGTCGGCCGGTCCTCGGCCCGCCGCGCCCTCGACGCCACGCTCGTGGACGAGGCGACGATGGCGTACGTCGTGGGCGGTCGGTTCGTCCCGTCGAGCTGGATCTGGCGGCGTCTCGCCGGGCAGGGCTCTGGCCGGTCAGGTCGTGACGGCTGAGCCCGTCGTACCACCAGGGCTGGATGTGGGCGCTAGGGCTGGATGTGGAACGGGTCGTGCTCGGCGAGGATCCGGTCGATGCGGTCCTGGTCGATCCGCGAGGAGAACTCGCTGCTCTCCTGGGCGTCGCGCACGCACTTGGCGAGCGTGAAGGAGGAGGTCACCAGGAAGAGGCTGCCGATCGCGAGGAAGCCGCGTGTCCAGGGGTCGACCGGTAGGTAGACGATGCCGAGGGTGACGGCGAGGACGGCGATGCCGAAGGAGAGGCCGGCCTGGGCGAAGAAGGCGGTAGTGGTCTTGGAGGTCGATGGAGTGCTCATGGATCCCACTGTCCGGTCTGTGCCGGGTCGTGGGCATCCGGTGAACTACCGGGTTCTGCTAGGTACTACTACCTACTCCTCGCAGGCCGCGTCGGCCTCGGCCTTGCTGTCGCGGGCTGCGCTGGGGTGCTCCCAGACGTGGCCGATGCCGTCGCAGTTGACCCGGGAGCAGGTGAGGTTCCCTTGCGGGGAACGGGAGTGGCACATCGTGGTGCCCTTCTGGATCGGGGGCGAATCTCGCCTGGAGTTGTGGGGACCCTATGGGTCTACCCACTTTGACAACGGTTTCAGTCGCTGGTCCAGACAGTCGACTTGACGTCGCGTGCTGTGGGCTTGGCGGTGGCGGACGTTGTCAGGCCGGGTGGACGGCACCGGGCCCGGCCGGAGGCGTCGGAGCCGGACCGGGGGCGTCGGTGAGCTGCCGTCGGACGGTCGCCAGGTCCCAGTAGTCGCAGCACCGCACGATGCGGCCCTCGCGAAGGTGCAGGACCGTGGCGCCGCGGACCTCGAACCGCCGACCGGTCGGCGGCAGGCCGTCGAACTCGCCGGTGTGCGTCCCGGTCATCCGCCACTCCACCAGCTCGACGTCGCCGAACGCCTGATGCGCCGTGATCGCGACGTGGAGGTCGGGGAAGGACCTGAGGAACCCCTCGGTCCACTCGCGCGCGCCCGTCCTGCCCTGGCTCAGCACGCCGAAGGCGACGTCGTCATACACGCCGTCGTCGTGGAACAGGCTCGCGACGAGGTCTGCGTCGTGCTGCGACCAGGCCAGGGCCCAGCGGTGGCCGATCGTGTTCTCCTCCACGCCTCGAGTGTCTCGCGGCGGAGGGCGTAGGGACCAGGAATCTGGCCGGCTCAGGTCGTATCTGGAAAGGCGCGAACGCCGCCGCAGAATTGACAGACACGACCTAACCCGCGGTCATGCCGTCGAGCACGGTGGCGAGCGCTCCGGCGAACGCGGGCACGAAGTCGACGCACATGCCCGCGAACTCCGGCTCGGCGAGGACGGCTGCGACCGTCGGGCTCGGGTTGGCCATGGGCCACACGCCGACGAGAAGTGCCCAGGTGATGCCGGCGAACTCGAAGGCCCGCTCGGCGGTGAGGCCGGGCTCGACCGCGCGGGTGAGCCCGGCCAGGCGCCCGGTGCGGGCCATGGCGGCGGCCTTGAACTCCCGCGCGGTCTCCAACGGCAGGTTGTGCTCGAGGATGACCTGCGCCGTGGCGATGAGCTGGCAGAGGCGGGGCTGCTCCGCAAGCGTCTCCGCGATGGCCTGGGTGAGGAGCAGGTGCGTGCGGTGCGCGGACCGCCGTCCGTCGGCGGCGGGGAGCCGCTGCTCGAGCGCGTCCAGCCACGCGGCCCAGTCGTCGACGAGCACGGCGAGGAAGACGGCCTCGCGGGAGGGGAAGTAGCGCACGACGTTGGACTTCGCCAGGCCGACCCGCTTGCTCAGCTCGCGCAGGCTGATGTCGGCCAGTGGCATCTCGTCGAGCATCGTGCGCGCGGCGGTGAGGATGTCGCTGCGTCGCCGGTCCTGCTGCTCCGGGGTCCGGGCCCGCTGGAAGCTCGTCGTGCTCATGTGAACAGGATAACAGCCCAGTGGGTCTTTACATCGACAGCCGGGCGGGCTACGTTACCTGGAGTAACAGACCAGTGTCCTCTAACAAGGAGCAGCCATGCCCCAGCCCAAGGTCGCCCTCGTCACCGGCGCCTCGTCCGGTATCGGAGAGGAGGCGGCGCTGCTCCTGCAGGCACAGGGCTTCACGGTGTACGGCGTTGCCCGTCGCGTCGAGCGCATGCAGCCGCTCGTCGACAAGGGCATCCACGTCCTCGCCATGGACGTGACCGACGACCTGTCCATCACCGAGGGCGTCGAGAAGATCCTCGCGGAGTCCGGGCGGATCGACGTACTCGTCAACAACGCCGGGTACGGCTCCTACGGCGCCGTCGAGGACGTCCCGCTCGACGAGGCGCGCAGGCAGTTCGAGGTCAACGTGTTCGGCCTGGCCCGTCTCGTCCAGCTCGTCGTCCCGCACATGCGGGCCCAGGGCAGCGGCCGGATCATCAACATCTCCTCGATCGGCGGGAAGATCTACGAGCCGCTCGGCGGGTGGTACCACGCCACGAAGTTCGCGGTGGAGGGGCTCAGCGACAGCATGCGCGTCGAGCTCAGGCCGTTCGGCATCGACGTGGTCCTCATCGAGCCCGGGCCGATCCTCACCGAGTGGAACACGATCGCCCGGCAGAGCCTGGTCGAGCAGTCGGCCGGCACGGCGTACGCAGACCAGGCCAAGTCGGTCACCAAGGTGCTGGAGAGGTTCGACTCGCCGCCGAACGCGTCCGAGCCGGACGTCGTCGCGAAGAAGATCGTCAAGGCCGCCACGACGAACCGCCCTGCCGCCCGCTACCCGGTGGGTCGCGGCGCCGGCACGATCGTCCGCTCCCGGCGGTTCCTCCCCGACCGGCTGTTCGACGCGATCATCACCCGACTCTTCCTCCGCTGACCCCTGCTCACGCCGACCCGTTTACGCCGACCCGTCAGTTTTGGCCCCAAGACACGCGTGTCGCGGGGCACGAATTGACGGGTCGGCATCGGGGCGTGGGTGCCGGGTGATGCGGCGCGCGGCGGCGGTGGACGGGTGCCGGGTGATGTGGCACTGCCGACTTAGGGTTGTCGGGTGCAGGGAGTGCTCGAGGGGTTCGCGACGATCGGCACGATCATCGGCCTCGGCTTCCTCCTCGCGCACCTCAAGGTCCTCGACGCCAGCAGCCAGGTGCTCCTGTCGCGGCTCGCGTTCTTCGTCGCCAGCCCGGCGCTCATGGTCACCGTGCTCGGCGGTACCGATGTCACGGAGGTCTTCTCCAGGAACCTCGCGGCGTCGGCGATTGCCGTAGCGGTCACCGGGACCCTGTACGTCGTCGCGGCCCGACTGGTCTGGCGCAAGAGCATGGCGGACACCGTGGTCGGGACGCTGTGCTCGGCCTACGTCAACGCCGGCAACCTCGGCCTTCCGATCGCCGCCTACGTCCTCGGTGACGCCGCCCTGATCGCGCCGATGCTGCTGATGCAGCTGCTGGTCATGCAGCCGGTGGCGCTGTCGTTGCTGGACAGCTCGATCGTGGGCAGGGGCTTCTCGCTTCCCGGGCTGCTCGGGAGGGCGCTCACCAACCCGCTGACCCTCGGCTCGCTCGTGGGTCTGGCGATCTCGGTGACCGGTGTGGAGCTGCCGGCCGCCGTGGACGACCCGCTCCAGCTCGTCGCGGGGATGGCGGTCCCGGCGATGCTCATCGCGTACGGCGTCTCCCTGCGGCTCGGGCCGTTGCCGGGAGCAGGGCCGGGTGCCGTCGAGATCGGGTACATCACGACGTTGAAGCTCGTCGTCCAGCCGCTCGTCGCCTACCTGACCGCCCGGTTCCTGCTCGGGCTGGGGGAGACGGCGCTGCTCGCGGTGACCGTGACGGCGGCGTTGCCGACCGCGCAGAACATCTTCGTGCACGCGACGCGGTACGACCGGGCTGTGCTCCTGGCCCGCGACTCGATCTTCGTCACCACGATCCTGTCCGTGCCCGCACTCTTCGCGATCGCCGCGCTGCTCGCGTAGGGCAAGGAGGTGCAGCCCCCGGCCGGGTCGGCGTGATCGGCCCGGCTCGGGAGCTGCACTGCGGTACGTCGGTCACGCGGTACGTCGGTCACGCGGTACGTCGGTCACGCGTTGCAGCGCGACGCGGTGTACTCGGCATATGTGTCCATCCGGTCGGTGATCACGACGTCGACACCGGCATCCACCACCGGCGCGTACGCGGCGGCATCGTTCGGAGTCCACGTGTGCACGACGTTCCCCATGGCGTGCTGCCTCGCCACCCAGGCGGTGGTGACCGCGTGGTGTTCGATCGCCACGTAGCCACCGCTCCAGGCGACACGTGAGGCACTCAACCGGTCGTACGTCGAAAGGCCCGTCTGCACCCATCCGGCGAACACGCGGACGCGGTCCACCAGGCGCTGCTTGAACGACTTCACCAGCACTCGGTCCCTCATGCCGTGCACGCTGATCTGGCGCAGGAGGCGCCTGTAGGTGCTGTCACCACCCATCGACTTCAGCTCCACGCTCAGCTGCGCATCGGTCCCGGTCGCCCATTGCAGGACCTCGCTGACGGTGGGCACCCGGCTGCCGTCCAGCAGGCGCAGCGCCCGCACCTGCGCCAGGGACATGCCGGCCACCGCACCACTGCCGTCGGTGGTGCGGTCCACAGTGGCGTCGTGCATCACCACCAGGTAGCCGTCGGACGTGACCCGCACATCCAGATCCAGCCATCCGGCCCCGAGCGCCGTCGCGGCGGCGAATGCGGGCAGCCCGTTCTCCGTTGCCCCGTTCAAGGTGCTGCCCCGGTGCCCCGCGACCGGGGGAGCAAGGCACTCGCCACCCGCAGGGAGGGGCGCCACCAACAACGCGGCAAGACTCGTGGCCACCGTGGCCAGGCTCCACACGCCGAGCCGACTCACGCCGGGCCGACTCGCACCGGGCGGACTCGCGACCGAGGCGACGCGCACCGGGCGGACTCGGACCGAGGCGACGCACGCCTGCCTCACTGACGCAGGTTTCCCCGGTCATCGGTACCCCATCCAGGCTGCGTCCGCGGCTCCATCGACCCGAGCGAACGCCGGCAGCCTGACTGCAGTCTCACGCGGCCGACAACCGACCGGTATCGCCCGACCGGGCAGTTCCCGGTAGCCGGAGCCGACACAACGGGTCACGGTGACCGCCTGTGCGCAGGCTCAGCGTCGCGTCTCGCCACAACGAGTCACCGTGAGCGACTGTGACGTGACGCCGGGTGACGGCTGCGGCCGAGCACCGCAGCCGCAGCCGCGAAGGGCGCAGCCGCGGCCGCGCAGCCGCCGCAGCCGCGAAAGGGCTCAGCCGCGACGGGCGCGGGCGGCGCTCCTGGCGCGCTCGTTCTGGTCGAGCACGACCTTGCGGATCCGTACCGACTCGGGCGTCACCTCGACGCACTCGTCCTCGCGGCAGAACTCCAGGCACTGCTCGAGGGAGAGCTTCTTCGGCGGGATCAGCTTCTCGAAGTTGTCCGACGTCGACGACCGGACGTTGGTCTGCTTCTTCTCCTTGGTGATGTTCACGTCCATGTCGTCCTCGCGGGAGTTCTCCCCGACGATCATGCCCTCGTAGACCTCGGTCGTCGGGTCGACGAACATGACGCCGCGCTCCTGGAGGTTGGTCATGGCGTACGACGTCGCGGCCCCCGCACGGTCCGCCACGAGCGAGCCCGACGCGCGAGAGCGGATCTCGCCCGCCCACGGCTCGTAGCCCTCGAACACGTGGTGCGCGATGCCGGTGCCGCGGGTGTCGGTGAGGAACTCGGTGCGGAAGCCGATCAGGCCGCGCGCCGGGACCAGGAACTCCATGCGCACCCAGCCGGTGCCGTGGTTGGTCATCTGCTCCATCCGGCCCTTGCGGACCGCGAGCAGCTGGGTGATCGTGCCGAGGTACTCCTCCGGCGCGTCGATGGTGAGCCGCTCCACGGGCTCGTGGACCTTGCCGTTGATCTCGCGGGTGACCACCTGGGGCTTGCCGACGGTCAGCTCGAAGCCCTCGCGGCGCATCTGCTCGACGAGGATCGCCAGCGCCAGCTCACCACGGCCCTGCACCTCCCACGCGTCGGGGCGCTGGGTCGGCAGCACGTTGATCGACACGTTGCCGACCAGCTCGTTGTCGAGCCGGTCCTTCACGAGGCGGGCGGTGACCTTCGAGCCCTTCACCCGGCCGGCGAGCGGCGAGGTGTTCGTGCCGATGGTCATCGAGATCGCCGGCTCGTCGACCGTGATCAGCGGCAGCGCGACCGGGTTGTCCGGGTCGGCCAGCGTCTCACCGATCATGATGTCCGGGATGCCCGCGATCGCGACGATGTCGCCCGGGCCCGCCTCGAGGCCCGGCTTGCGCTCGAGGCCCTCGGTGACGAGCAGCTCGGTGATCTTGACGTTCTGCGTCGAGCCGTCACGCTTCATCCACGCGACCTGCTGGCCCTTCTTGAGGGTGCCCTCCTTGACCCGGACCAGCGCGAGACGCCCGAGGAACGGGCTGGAGTCGAGGTTGGTGACGTGCGCCTGCAGCGGAGAGTCGGGGGTGTACGCCGGCGCCGGGATGGTGTCGATGATCGTCTTGAACAGCGGCTCCAGGTTCTCGCTGTCCGGCAGGCCGCCGTTCTCCGGCATCTCCGTGGACGCGCGGCCGGCCTTCGCGGAGGCGTAGACGACCGGGAAGTCGAGCGCGTCCTGGTTGTGGTGCTCGTCGAGCAGGTCCATGAACAGCTCGTACGTCTCGTCGACGACCTCGCTGATCCGGGCGTCGGAGCGGTCGACCTTGTTGACCACGAGTACGACGGGCATGTCGGCGTTGAGCGCCTTGCGGAGCACGAACCGGGTCTGGGGGAGCGGGCCCTCGGACGCGTCCACGAGCAGGACGATGCCGTCGACCATCGACAGGCCGCGCTCGACCTCGCCGCCGAAGTCGGCGTGGCCGGGGGTGTCGATGATGTTGATCGTCATCGGGCCGTCCTCGGCGGCCGCGCCGGTGTACCGGATCGCGGTGTTCTTCGCGAGGATCGTGATGCCCTTCTCGCGCTCCAGGTCACCGGAGTCCATCGCGCGCTCGTCGACGTGCTGGTGCTCGCCGAACGCACCGCCCTGCCAGAGCATCGCGTCCACCAGGGTCGTCTTGCCGTGGTCGACGTGAGCCACGATGGCCACGTTGCGGAGGTCCTTGCGTGCGGTCTTCTCGGACATGCCTGTGCTCTGTTCGCTTTCGATACGGGGGACGTCATGCGTTCAGGTCGCTGGAGGGCGTCCCCGGGGAGGTCATCCGTTCCGGTCGATGGAGCAGCCACATCGGATGACGTTGCAGTAGAAGTCCGGCCAGTCTACCGGCGGGGCGTGCAGCGGCCGAATCGTGACAGTGAGCGGCCCGCCGTACCGTCGCAGCCTTGCTGTCGCCGTCGTGCCTTGCTGTCGCCGTCGTACTGTCGGGAGACATGGAATACGTGAAGCTCGGCCGCACCGGACTCGACGTCTCCCGGATCTGCCTCGGCACCATGACCTACGGGGAGCCCGACCGCGGAGGCCATCCCTGGAGCTTGCCCGAGGCGGACAGCCTGCCGCTGATCAAGCAGGCCGTCGAGCTGGGCATCAACTTCTTCGACACGGCGAACGTGTACTCCGCGGGCTCGAGCGAGGAGATCGTCGGGCGGGCGCTGAAGGAGTACACCCGCCGCGACGAGGTGGTGATCGCGACCAAGGTGCACGGCTCGATGAACCCGGGCCGCCCCAACGGCGGTGGCCTGTCCCGCAAGGCGATCATGACCGAGATCGACAGCAGCCTCTCGCGGCTCGGCGTCGACTACGTGGACCTCTACCAGATCCACCGGTGGGACTACGAGACCCCGATCGAGGAGACGCTCGAAGCGCTGCACGACGTGGTGAAGGCCGGGAAGGCCCGGTACATCGGGGCGTCGTCGATGTACGCGTGGCAGTTCTCCAAGGCGCTCTACACCGCCGACCTCCACGGCTGGACCCGGTTCGTGTCGATGCAGGACCACTACAACCTGCTGCACCGCGAGGAGGAGCGGGAGATGCTCCCGCTGTGCGAGGACCAGGAAGTCGCCGTCCTGCCGTGGAGCCCGCTGGCCCGAGGGCGGCTCACCCGGGACTGGGCCGAGACGACCGCGCGGTCCGAGACCGACCAGTTCGGCAGGACGCTCTACTCCGCCGAGTCCGCTGAGGCGATCGTCGACCGGGTCCGCGAGATCGCCGACGAGCGAGGTGTGCCGAGAGCGCAGGTGGCCCTGGCCTGGGTGGCGCGGCAGCCCGTCGTGACCGCCCCGATCGTCGGCGCGAGGACGTCTGAGCACCTCGAGGATGCCGTCGCCGCGCTCGACCTGGAGCTCACCGACGAGGACCTCTGGCGGCTCGAGGAGCCCTACGCCGCGCAGCCCGTCGTCGGGTTCCGGTGACCGCGCCCATGTCCGACGGACCAACCCTCGGCGACCTGCTGGCCCGGAGCCGCCGCGTCGTCGCGTTCACCGGGGCCGGCATCTCCACCGAGTCCGGGATCCCCGACTTCCGGTCGCCGGGCGGGGTGTGGACGCGCTACGACCCGAGGGACTTCACCTTCGACCGGTACGTCGAGTCCGCGGACGTCCGCGCGAGCTCGTGGGCGATGCGGAGGGAGTTCTTCGCGCAGCAGGTCTCGCCGAACGCCGCGCACGTCGCACTGGCCGAGCTCGAGCGTTCCGGTCGCGGCGGCGGCGTGGTCACCCAGAACATCGACGGCCTGCACCAGCTGGCCGGCTCGACCAACGTCGTGGAGATCCACGGCACGGCGCGCGAGGTGGTGTGCATCGGGGCCGCTCCGCGCCACGGCATGCCGGAGGGGTGCGGCTTCGCGGCCTCGCACGTCTGGGCGTTCGAGCAGCTCGACGCCGGGGACCCCGACCCGGGCTGCCCGGACTGCGGCGGCCTGGTGAAGTCGGCCACCGTGTCGTTCGGGCAGGTGCTCCCGTCAGGCGTGATCGACCGGGCGATGTCGCTCGTCGCCAACGCCGACCTGCTGCTCGCGGTGGGCTCGTCGCTGCAGGTGTACCCGGCCGCCGAGCTGCCCGTCATGGCGGTGCGCGGCGGTGCGGACCTGGTGGTCGTCAACGACGAGCCGACCCCGCTCGACGACATGGCGACCCTCGTCGTGCGCGGACGCGCCGGCGAGGTGCTGCCCCCGGCCGTCTCCGGGCTGTAGGCCGTGTCGGTCAAATCTGCGGCGGCGTCCGCGGCCCCGCTTGCGCCGCATCTTTTCCTGACACGGCCCAGCCGAACGACGGGCTACCCGGGACTCCCCGGGTGCTGGTGCCCGTGCAGGTGGAGCGCACGCAGGGCGAGTGCCAGCCGGAGCAGGTCGTCGGCGTCGTCGAGGCGCAGACCGGTGAGGGTCGAGCAGCGCTGGAGCCGGTTCAGGACCGTGTTGCGGTGGCAGTACAACGCCTCGGCGGTGCGGGTCGGGGACCGGTCGCAGCCGAGCCAGGTCTCCAGCGTCTCGAGCAGCATCCGGGACTCCGCCGGCTCGAGCGCGAGGAGGGGCGACAGCGTGGCGACGAGACGTTCCGCGAGCGACGGCGAGCTGACCAGCAGTGCCTCCGGGAGCCGGTCTTCGAGTGTGACGGCGCGCGGTGAGGCGTCGGTCAAGGTGCCCAGCGCCAACCGGGCGTCGGCCCAAGCCTCGTGCAGTGCGGCCAGGCCCGGTGCGGAGGCCAGGCCTGCTCTCGTCTCCGGGGAGGGGCCGAGTGCACGGCGCACCGCGGTCAGCCCGCGGCTACCGACCGTCACCAGCCCGACCTCGTAGCCCTTCTGCGAGGTCCAGACGACCGGTAGGCGATGTGCCGCGAGCGCGGCACGCAGGGGGCTGTCCGCCCCGGCTTTCGTGACCACCAGGGCGTAGTCGCCGTCGGCGTCGAGATCGAGTGCCGCGGTCACCTCCTCGAGGACCTCGCTGGCCCGACCCTCCAGCAGTGCGGCCACCAGGGCCTGGGCCTGTTGCGCGTCACGGCGGACCCGGTCTGCCTCGGCGGAGCGGTAGGCGACCGCGACTTCGGTCGAGAAGGAGTCCACGACCTCCCACACGGAGGTGGCCGCGTCGAGCAGCTCGTCAGGCTCGCAGGCGCCTTCCCGGGAACGCTTCACCATCGCCTGCCAGATCAGCCGCCCGCCGACCCGGTAGGAGTGGAGCACCGACTCCAGAGGCAGCCGCTGGTCCGCCCTGCGGCGACCAGTTGCGCGGGGTGCGTCGTACGGGTCCACGCCCGACGCGACGTCACCCGCCAGCGTCTGGATGACGCGGGCGATGTTGTCATGGCAGGACTGCCACACCTCCTCCGCGGTGACCTGACCCGCGACATACGTCTGGTCGCTCGCCCAGATCGCCGCGACCAGCTGGTCGGTCAACCGGTCCGTCTCGTCGAGCAGCTCCTCCGCGAGGCGGGCAGCGGGGGCCGCCACGAGGCTCGCGGGAGCGGGAGGCTGTGCAGTCATACAGGCACGTTAGTGGCGCCCCCGCTCACCCGCCCGCTCAGATCATCCGCGTTATGGCGTCACTGCACAGTCTGTGCGCATGGATTTGTGTGCGCACGCCCACTCCCGCAGGCCCTCGCCTCCAAGAGGATCGAACCACGCCAGTAGACCGACTCGGGAGGCTTCGTGCGCAGACAGACAACCACCATCCTCGCCCTCGCGCTTGCCGGCACGGGGATGCCGATCCTCACCTCGCCCGGAGCCACCTTCGCCGCAGGTGACGACGCCCGCCCCCGGCCCGCGGCCGTGGGGCGGTTCGCCTCGCCGTTCGAGGAGCCCACGGGTGTCAACTGCCTGCCGGCGCAGACGAAGGGCCGGAGATGCAAACCGGCAGCCATGGCGATGGCGATGCTGCCGAACGGGAAGCTCCTCTACTACGACGGCCTCGAAGGCATGCGCAAGGTGAAGCTCAACGTGGTGGCCGAGTTCGGGCATGTGGCGGAGAACGACCAGAGCCGGGTCCTCGACCTCGACACCCGAAGCGGCACGCCAAGGTGGACCGAGCCCACTCCCGGGGACGGTGGGGCGAACCCGCGCGGCAACGACGAGGGCGCGGAGTACCTGCCGGTGGTGCCGCACAACAACGAGCGGATCGACAACGACGGCGACCTGTTCTGCTCGGACCTGCTCTTCCTCGCCGACGGCCGGGTCCTGGCGACGGGAGGCACGGGTTACTACCTCGAGCCGGGCGTGGAGGGAGTGCCGTACGGCGCGACCGAGCTGGAGGGGCTGCGCAACACCCGCATCTTCAACCCGAGGACCAACACGTGGAGGAAGTCCGGGAAGATGCACCACGGCCGCTGGTATCCCTCGACGGTCACCCTGGGAAGCGGCAAGGTCTTCGCTGCCAGCGGCGTCACGAAGCTGCTCAAGCCGGTCTACCCGGACCACCCCGCGGACTCGGGCACGAACGTGAAGCAGACCGAGACCTACAACCCGGCCACAGGCAGGTGGCGCGACAACGGTCCGTCCGCCGAACGGTCCCTGCCGCTGTACCCGCGCCTGCACCTGCTCCCGAACGGACATGTCTACTACGACGCTGCGGGGCAGACGTTCAACCCGTTCGGGCAGTCCTACGACGAGGCGCTGTGGGCGATCGCGGCGTCCTACAACCCGAGGAAGAGGACCTGGCAGGACCTGGGCATCCCCACGATCGGCGCCGCACCACTCGGGTTCCGTGGCTCCGGCTTCTCCGTGATGCTGCCGTTGAGGCCCGGCAAGCGGGGTGGCTACACCAAGGCGTCCTTCCTCTCCGGCGGCGGCGTGATCGGTGTGTCACCCGGGTCGTACGTCGCCACCGACACCGCGACGGTCAACACCGTCGACACCTCCCACGGCGACAAGCTGACCAGCAAGGCGACCGGCTCGCTGAACACACCGCGCTGGTACGGCACAGCCGTCGTGCTCCCGACCGGCGAGGTGTTCCTCGCCAACGGCGCGTCGGCCGACGAGGTGGTGGCGCCAGGGTCGGCCTTCCCGGTCACGAAGTCCGAGATCTACGACCCCGAGTCGGGGAAGTGGAGGGTCGTGGCGGAGCAGTCGCACGGGCGGACGTACCACAACACCGCGGCCCTGCTGCCCGATGGACGGGTGCTGCTCGGTGGGCACGCCCCGATCGCGACGGCGTACTCCTTCCAGACCGACGCCGGCCACCAGGCACTGGGGCTGTCCAAGTCCGGGCACGACCCGTCGTTCGAGATCTACTCGCCGCCGTACCTCTTCCACGGCAGGAGGCCCAGGATCACGAGCGCACCCGAGCACGTCAGGTGGGGCTCGCGGATGACCTTCACCGTGGACTCGCCGAGCCGGGTCAGCAGCGTGCGGCTGGTGCGCAACACGTCGTTGACGCACCTCATCGACGGCGACCAGCGCAACGTCGTGCTGAAGGTGGTGCGTCGCGAGGGCGACCGGGTCACCGTGCGGGTCCCGGGCCGGACCGTCCTTCCTGCTGGGCCGTACATGCTCTTCGCCAACAGGGCGTCCGCCAAGGGTGAGATCCCGTCGGTCTCCAAGCAGACGTTCGTCGGGCGCGGCCCGTCCTGAGGTGCGGGTGATGCCGTCCGCCCGTGTGCCCGCCCGCGTGCCCGCCCGCGTGCTCGTCCGGCTGGCTGCCGCGCTCGTCTGTGCCGTGGCGGGTACGACGGGCGCGGCCCCTGCCCTCGTCGCACCCGCCATGGCGCACGGCGAGGATCCCCTGCTCCGGGTGCGGCTCACGGGGGTCACCGGTGTCGCGGGGGGTCTGCCGTCGAAGGTGACCGTCCAGGTGCACACGACGGTGTCCGAACAGATGGTCGTCTCGAACCCGACCCGGACCCCGCTGGCCATGCTCGACCCCTCGGGCAGGCCCTTCGTCTCGGTCAGCGACGAGGGGGTCCTCGCCGACCTGCACAGTGAGTTCTTCTTCGAGACCCTCGGCCCCCCGGATGCGCCGGCCGACGTGCCGGAGTCGGCTCGGGAGTCGACGCGGCCACGATGGCGGCTGGTCAGCCGGGACAGCTCCTGGGGTTGGTTCGACCCGCGTCTGCACCCCGGGGCATCGACCCACCCCGCTGCGTCGCCCGCCGCAGCCGAGCCAGAGCCTGGCGACCCGGGCGACGAGCACGGCGCTCACGTGCTCGCGCGCTGGGCGGTGCCGATGCGCTACGGGTCGGAGAATGTCGCGGCGCGCGGCGAGCTGGTCCGCGAGCCGATGCTCGGCACCTGGGCTCCGGGAGCGGTCGAGGCGCCTGCCGGCGTCACGGTGAACATGCTTCCCGGTCCGCGTCCCGCGCTCGCCATGACACGCACCACCGCGCGGTCGGTGTCGGTGCTCGACGACCAGGGCACTCCGATCCTCCGGATGGACCCCGCAGGCGTCGCCGTCGACCCGCTCAGTGACGCGGCCCGCTCCACCTCGGGAGCCACGTCGACCGCGGGAGCGCTCTCCACGTCTGGATCCGTGCCCGGCGCGGCAGGGCACGAGCTGGTCGTCACCGGTCCGGGTAGCTTCCACGCCTGGCTCGACGAGCGCGTCCAGCCGGCGCGCCGCGCTCCCGTCGACCCCTCCCGTGTCGCGGCCGAGGGCTGGTCGATCCCGGTCGTCGTCGACGGCCGCGAGCAGGCGATCCGCGGTGAATGGCGCTGGCAGCCGGCCGCGGAGGGTGTCGTCAGTGGTTCCACGCCGGACGACCATCCAGGGACGCGCTGGGGCGTTCCGGCCGGTCTCCTGGGCTCGGCTCTGCTCGGTGCCATCGGGCTGCGGGTCCTCGGCCGTCGTGGTCGTGAGCGGATGACGCGCCCCGGGGTGGGCGCGGACGGCCTGGGCGCGCGGGGACGGGGGTCCCCGGCTGGCTAGGCTCTCGCGCATGGGCACGCAGGACGGTCAGCAGGCGGGTGAGTACGACGGTCGCGGTCGGCCGGACGAGTACGACGAGCAGCGACTGGCCGACGGGGCGCTGCTGGTCCGACGTACTCCCGGAGCCGTGGAGGTCGTGTTCAACCGGCCGGAACGCCACAACGCGTTCACCAGCGCCACGTACGAAGGGCTTCTGAAGGTCTGCGCCGACCTCGAGGGCAGGTCCGACGTGCGGGCCGTCGTCTTCCGGGGCGCGGGCGGGAAGGCGTTCGCCGCGGGCAACGAGATCTCGGAGTTCGTGGGGCTGACCGAGGGCACCGACGGTGTGGCGTACGAGGCGAACGTGGGCAGGGTGCTCCGGGCGATCGCCGAGCTGTCCCAGGTGACGATCGCCGCCGTCGACGGGATCTGCGTCGGGGGAGGCCTCGCGGTCGCGACGCACTGCGACCTGAGGATCGCGACGGACGGCTCGCGGTTCGGCTACCCGATCGCACGCACGCTGGGCAACGCACTGTCGGCGTTCATCGTGTACCGCTGTGTCGCCGTGTTCGGCGAGTCGCTGACGCGGGAGATGCTGCTCGCGTCGCGGCTGGTGGACGCCACCCGTGCCCACGGCGTGGGCGCGGTGATGTCGGTCGTGCCCGACGGTGCGCTCGACGACGAGGTGGAGTCGGTGGTCGAGGGCCTGCGGGTGGCGGCGCCGATGACCCTCACCGCCACGAAGGAGCAGCTGCTACGCCGCTCGGACGCGCTCGAGGCATCGCCCGCCGACGACCTCGTGCGCCTCGAGCGCGTGTACGGCAGCGCCGACTTCCGGGAAGGGGTCCGCGCCTTCCTGGCCAAGGAGAAGCCGCGCTTCGGGACCGACTGAGACAACTCGGGCATCCGCGTACCGGGCAGGTCGTACGGGGCTAGGTTGGCAGCCATCAGAGCAAGGGGGCTGCCATGGGTGGATGGTTCGCATACTCCTCTGAGGCGCGGGTGGTTGCCGGCGAGCCGGAGACAGAGCACCTCCACGGGTCCGAGGACGAGTCGCTCCGCCTGTCCGACGTGGGCAAGCTGGCCCGGTTGGCGCGACGACGGGTGGTCTCGGCGGCGCGGGTCGACGACCGGGTGACGTTCGCGAAGCTGCTGGCCGAGCACCTCGGCGGGAACACCGCCTCGCTGGACGTGGTCGAGGAGTCCTGGCCGTCGTACGACCACGTCAACGTCCAGGCGGGCCTCGACGCGTGGCTCGGCGGGCCGGAGCGCGCGCACCGGCTCATCGGGGTGGTGAACGTCCGGCACCGGGAGTTCGGCCTCTCCGACCTGCTCCGGTCGACGATCGACCCGGCGTACGGCCACGGACCGCAGCCCGGAAACGTGTCACGGATGAACCTGCCCAGCGGACCGGGCGGGCGGGTGCGTCAGTGCGTGCGCGTCGGGCTCTACCTGATCGAGGCCGGGGACAACGCCGTTGCCCTGCTGCTGCGGGGTGCCGACCCGGAGATGGGGATGGGCTCGGTCCGCGTGCAGGTCGTCGCCGACGAGCCCGGTGTCGCCGCCCGGATCGCGGCGGAGATCCGCGAGCTGAGCCTGGTGTACAACGTCTACCGCGGACACGTGGTCTCGTTCGGGCGGGACATGTTCGGCGAGCGCGACACCGTGCTGCGCTTCCACGAGCGACCCTCGTTGACCGAGGAGGACCTGATCCTGCCGCAGGAGACGCTGGCCACGATCAGCAGACAGGTCGTCGCAGTGGCCGAGCACCGGGAGAAGCTGCTCGCCGCCAAGCAGCACCTGAAGCGGGGGCTCCTGTTGTACGGCCCGCCCGGGGTCGGCAAGACACACACCGTGCGCTACCTCGTCGGCAAGCTGGTCGACACCACGATCATCGAGCTCACCGGCGACTCCCTCGGCCTGATCTCCACGGCGTGCTCGGTCGCGCGCAGCCTGCAGCCGGCGATGATCGTGGTCGAGGACGTCGACCTCATCGCCGAGGACCGCGGCATGCATCCCGGGCACCACCCGCTGCTGTTCCAGCTGCTGAACGAGATGGACGGGCTCGCCGAGGACGCCGACGTGGTCTTCCTGTTGACGACCAACCGGGCCGACCTGCTCGAGCCCGCCCTCGCCGCGCGGCCGGGTCGGGTCGACCAGGCCGTCGAGCTCGAGCTCCCCGACGCGGAGTCACGTCGCCGGCTGTTCGAGCTCTACCGCGGAGACCTGGTCGTCGACCAGAGCCGGCTCGAGTCCGTCATCGAGCGGACGGAGGGCGTGACCGCGTCCTTCCTCAAGGAGCTGCTGCGCCGGTCGGCCGTGATCGCTGCCGCCGAGGGCAGGCCGACCCTGAAGGTGACGGCCAACCAGCTCGACGCCGCGCTCGGCGAGCTCCTCGACACCCGCAACGCGATGACGAGGGTGCTGCTCGGCGGCCAGCGCGACTGAGTCCTCGGCCGTCGGGCCCTGGTCACGGGATCGACGGCGCCTTCAGGTGGCGGTCGAAGAAGGCGAGGATGCGGCGGCGGGCGTCCAGCGTGGACGGCTCGTGGTACGACGTGCCGGAGACCTTCGACAGCACCCTCAGCAGACCTGTCATGTCGGCAGGGTCGTGGTCGTTCATGAAGGCGTGACCGGCGTCGGGATAGACCTTCACGTCGTGCTCGACCTCGAGGGTCGTGAGCGCCTCCCCGAGCCGGTGAGCGCCCCGGTGTCCCGCGGGCGACGGGTCCTTGCCGCCGAAGCTGCCGACGATGGGACAGGCGCCCGCGAGGAGCTCCTCCGCGTCCTTGGGCACGCCGCCGTAGTTCACGCTCGACGCCGAGAAGCCGTGACCTGGCGCGAGCAGCAGGGCGAAGCCTCCACCCAGGCAGAAACCGATGACGCCCGTCCTGCCGGTGCAGCGGTCCTGGTCCGTGAGCCAGGCGCGCACGGCCTCGATGTCGTCGAAGGTCCTGCCCTCACGTCTGGTCGCGTCCCGGATCATCCCGCGTAGGCAGCGCATCCTGCTGCCGCCGTGGAACAGGTCGGGCGCCGCGGTCAGGTAGCCCTCGCTCGCCAGCCAGTCCGCCTGGTTCCGCAGGTCGTGGCTCATGCCGGTGAAGTCATGGACCACGACGACCCCCGGCCACGGGCCTTCACCCGGCGGTTCGGCCACATACGTGGGCATCTCCCCGTGGGGCGTCCTGATCGTGACCTCTGACATCGCGTCCCCCCTCGCCGCAGAACCTCAGCCCCTCCAGTGTCGCCGTCCCGCCCGCCGCGGCAAGGCCTGCCGGCTGCGGCAAGGCCTGCCGGCTGCGAGTTCTCGGCATTCGGCGGCGAAGAGGCCGTCCGCGGCGGCAGACTCTCGCCATGGCGCACCGAGACGAGCCCCGGACGACCATGGACGACGCGGTCGACCGTCTCCAGCGTGCCCTGGAGGTCTGCCGGGCGGACAGCGCTACGTCCCGCTCGGGACCCCGAGGCCGTGCTCGAGCGGATCGCCAGGGAGATCGCGCCGCTGCGTCTGCCCGCCGAGGTCGAGCGGTTCTGGCGGCTCGTCGACGGCGACAGCTCGAGCTTCACGACGTACCCGCATCCGCACGCCGTCGGGCCGGAGACGGCACTGGAGATCTGGCACGAGCATCGTCAGCAGCCGGGCATGACGCCGAACCTGCTTCTCCCGGTCGGCTGCGAGAGCCACGCGTTCCTGCTGGTGGAGCTCGACGGTCCGCACGGTAACGGTGGAGCCTGCTTCGCCTGGGCCTACGACCTGTCGCCGTTCGAGCTCGTGGCCGCGGACCTCACGTCGTACCTCGACGTTGCGGCCGCCACCGTCGAGGCCGGCCATGTCGAGCGGCATGAGTACGACGGGCAGGTCTTCCACACCTTCGACGACAGGGCGTTCGAGGCGGCCCTGCGGGAGCGGCTCCGGAGTCAGCCCCACCCGACGTACGGCGACGCCTGGGAGATCGAGTGCCGCCCGGCGAGCTGGCCGAGCCACTGGCTGGCGTCAGTGGGTCCCGCCGCGCAGGAACGGGACGCTCTCGGGGCGACGACGACGCTTGCGGACCTGGCGGACTCGGCCTCCGGGGTGGCCGGCCGCGTGCACGCGCTGGTGGACGAGCTCTGGGGACTGTCAGAGGGGGTCCGGGTGATCATCGACGACGGTACGGCGGCGATGCCGGTGTGGTGTCCGACCCCGGTCACGATGTTCGGTCCCGCGTTCGACGGGCACTTCTACGAGTTCGAGCTGGTGACCACCGGGGACGGAGCCGAGAGCACCCGTGCGGAGGCCGTCGCGGTGCGGCTCATCGAGAGCCAGCCCGAGCCTGACCGGCAGGGACGCTAGCGCGTGTCGGCCGCCAGGCCGCCGTGCTCCTCTCGCAGCTGGCGCTTGAGGATCTTGCCGCTGGGGTTCTTCGGCAACGCGTCGGCGACCACGACGTACTTCGGCGTCTTGTACCCGGCCAGGTGCTCGCGCGCGTGCGCGACGACGGCCTCCTCGGTGAGCGAGACGCCGGGCTTGGGTACGACGACCGCGGTGACCGCCTCGATCCAGTGGGGATGGCTCACCGCGAACACGGCGACCTCGGCGACCCCGTCGAGCAGGTAGATCGCCTCCTCGACCTCACGGCTCGCGACGTTCTCGCCGCCGGTCTTGATCATGTCCTTCTTCCGGTCGACGACGGTGAGCCGTCCCTCCGGGTCGAGGAGCCCGAGGTCACCGGAGTGGAACCAGCCGTTGCGGAACGCCTCGGCGGTCTTCGCCTCGTCCTTGTAGTAGCCGAGTGTGGCGTGCGGGCTCCGGTGCACGATCTCGCCGACCGTCCCGTGCGGCACGGGCCGGTCCTCCTCGTCGACGATCAGGGTCTCCACGTTCAGCGCTGCACGTCCCGCGGAACCCGCGTGGCTGAGCTGCTCGTCCGGTCCGAGGATCGTCGCGAGCGGCGCCATCTCGGTCTGGCCGTAGAAGTTCCACAGCCGGACCTCGGGCAGCCGCTCCCGCAGCTCGTTCAGGATCTCCACCGGCATGGCGGACGCGCCGTAGTACCCCTTCCGGAGCGAGGACAGGTCGGTGACGTCGAACTCCGGTGAGCGGAGCAGCGCGATCCACACCGTCGGCGGCGCGAAGAGCTTGGTCGCCCTCTCGGCCTCGATCGTGCGGAGGATCGCCGCCGGATCCGGCCCGGGCAGGATGACGCTGGTGGCCCCGAGGTAGACGTCCGGACCGAGGAAGCAGTCGAGCTGCGCGCAGTGGTAGAGCGGCAGCGAGTGCACCTCGACGTCGTCCGCCTCCATGCCGCCGTCGACGACGCAGCTGACGTACTGCCACATCAGGGAGCGGCTCGACAGCAGGGCGCCCTTCGGGCGTGACTCCGTGCCGCTGGTGTACATCAGCCGGATCGGGTCGTCGTCCTCCACGGCCACCTCGGGCGCCGGCCCGTCGTGCTCGAACCACGCCTGGACGTCCGGCCACCCATCAGCCGTGCCGTTGCCGATCGCGGCCCTGGTCCTCACCGTGCCACCGGACTGCTTGATGGCCTGCTCGGCAGTCCCGGTGAGCGTCTGCTCGACGACGAACGCCGTGGCCTCGCTGTGGTCGAGGATGTAGGCGATCTCCTCGGGCCCGAGCATGAAGTTGACCGGGACGAGGACGACGCCCATCCGTGCCGCGGCGAACGACAGCACCGCGAACTGCCAGCAGTTGTGGCTCAGCAACGCGAGCTTGTCGCCCTTGACCATGCCCTCGGCGTGCAGCGCGGCCGTCGTACGACTCACCAGCCGCTCGAGCTCGGCGTACGTCAGCCGGGTGTCGGCGTCGACGATCGCCGTCTTGTCCGGGAAGCGGTTGGCGGTACGGCGGGGGAGGTCGCCCACCGCCTGCTGTCGAACCTGCTGGACCAGTGCCGACTGCGCCATGACATCTCCTGAGCGGTGAGCGAAAGCGTGTCGCCCAACATAGCCTCTCGCTCGTTTGGACCGGTCTTTACTTTGTCGGTGCGGGTCGATAGTTGTGTGCCCATGACTTACGCGCCACGTTGCAGCTTCATCCCGCCGTACCTCCTCCACAGGATCGCTTCGGAGCACGTGGACGCGTCGATCGCACGATGTGGTCACGCCACCTTGGCAGTCGACGAGTCGTTGCGCTCCCGCCGGCTGACGCCGCCCCCGGTCGTGGGCGAGACCGAGCACGCGTTCGTCGTCGCGGAGGAGGACGCGTGGACGGTGCACACAGCCAACAACGGCACCTCGCTGCCCGGGACCCCGGTCCGCTCCGAAGGTGAGCCACGGTCGGGCGACCTCGCCGTGGACGAGGCGTACGCCGGTATCGAGGCGTCGGTGGCCCTGTTCGCCGAGGAGTACCGCCGCGACTCCTACGACGGGCGGGGCGCCCCGGTCGTCGCGACGGTGCACTACGAGCGCAGCTACGACAACGCCTTCTGGGACGGCCGGCAGCTCGTCTTCGGCGACGGCGACGGCAGGGTCTTCGACCGGTTCACCAAGCCGGTCGACGTGCTCGCGCACGAGTTCGTGCACGCCGTGACGCAGTACGCCGCGGGCTTCAGCTACCAGGGCCAGTCCGGTGCGCTGAACGAGTCGATGTCGGACGTCTTCGCCGCCTGCGTGAAGCAGAGGGTGCTCGGCCAGTCCGCCGCAGAGGGGGACTGGCTGGTCGGTGAGGGCATCTTCATGCCGGGCATCAACGCCCGCGCCCTGCGCTCGATGGCCGAGCCCGGCACGGCGTACGACGACCCGGTGATCGGCGCCGACCCGCAGGTCGCGCACATGTCCCGCTACGTCGAGACCAGCGAGGACAACGGCGGGGTGCACATCAACTCCGGCATCCCCAACCGCGCGTTCCACCTGGCGGCCACCCGGCTCGGGGGCGCGTCGTGGGACGGCGCCGGTCGGATCTGGTACGCCGCCCTGACCGAGGGCGGGATCGGCGCCGACACCGACTTCGCGGCGTTCGCGCGGGCCACGGTCGACGCCTCGCCGGACGACGCCGCTCGCGCGGTCGTGGCCGAGGCCTGGGAGCAGGTCGGCGTGCAGGTCGGCGTGCCCGTGTCGACGGCGGTGCCGGGGGTCCGGGCCGCAACGTTGATGGGCGGCGGCCCCGCCGCGCCGGGCGGCGGGGAGCCCTCGGGGAAGCCGGGGGCCGAGGACGTCGTGAAGGTGTCCCGTTCGGGCGGCATCGCGGGCCGGGTCCTGCGCGGCGCCGTCTCGACGACGAAGACCGACGCCGACCCGCGGGCTCAGGAGGTCTGCGAGCTGCTGGACCGGATCGACCTCGGCGGGGTGGAGGCGTCGGAGCCGCAGCCGGACCGGTTCGAGTACACCTTCTCCATCCGCGGGGACGAGCTCCGGGTGCACGAGCAGGACCTCACACCCGAGCTCGCGCGGCTCGCCTCGATCGTGCTCGGCGAGTAGGGCGAGTCGAGACGGCCCGAACTGGTGGTTTCGGCGCCACAACTGCGCCCGGGCGCGATTGTGACGGTGATCTGGGTGGTTCTGGCGTCACAACTGCGCCCGGGCGCGATTGCGACCGCGGCGAGCGGGGCGGCAACGCCCACACGTGGCGCCGGAGGCTCGTTTGGGACGTTCGGCCGGTCTGGGAGGCCGGGCCGGATGCCGATCGTCCCGAGCGACGACCCTGGTGGGCCTGGTGCTCCTGGTGGGACTGGTGGGGCCGCGGCGTGCCCCGCGTCAGTCGAAGACGCGGTGGACCTTGTGCTGCGCGGCTTGCGCACGGGGCCGGATCACGAGCTCGTCGATGTTCACGTGCGGCGGCCGGGTGACCACCCAGGCGATGGCGTCGGCGACGTCGTCGGCGACGAGAGGTTCGGCGACCCCGGCGTACACCGCATCCGCCTTCTCCCGGTCGCCGTCGAACCGGACCAGCGCGAACTCGTCGGTCCGCACCATCCCGGGTGCGATCTCGCAGACCCGGACCGGCTGGTCGTAGAGCTCCAGGCGCAGCGTCTCGGTGACGACCTGGGTGCCGTGCTTGGCGGCGGTGTAGCCGGCACCGCCCTCGTAGGCGATCCGACCCGCCGTCGAGCCCACGTTGACGATCACGCCCTCGCCTCCGGCGACGAGAGCCGGCAGCAGCGCCTTGGTGACGTTGAGCAGCCCGATCACGTTGACGTCGTACATCTTCCGCCAGTCGTCGGGGTCGGCCTCGGCCACCGGTGCGGCCCCGAAGGCGCCTCCGGCGTTGTTGACGAGTACGTCGACCCGCTCGCCGGCCGCCTCGGCAAGGGCAGACACGTCGTGGGTGGAGGTGACGTCGCAGCGGACCGCCGTACCCCCGATCTCCTCGGCCAGGGCGGCGACGCGTTCCTCGCGGCGGGCGGCGCAGACGACGCGGTAGCCCTCGGCCGCAAGCCGTCGTGCGGTGGCCTCACCGATCCCGCTGCTCGCTCCGGTGACCACCGCGACCTTCTTCGATGACATGCCGCGATTGTCCCATTGAGTAGCGTGGAACCAACGCGTAGCCGCTGCCGAGGAGATCGGCAGCCGAGGGAGGGCACTGGAATGTTCGACATCATCGGATTCATCGTCTGGGGACTGATCATCGGAGCGCTCGCACGGCTCTTCAAGCCCGGCAAGCAGAACCTCAGCCTGCTGTGGACGCTGCTTCTCGGGCTCGCAGGATCGGTCATCGGCGGACTCATCGCGGGGCTGATCGGCACGGGGAGCATCTTCGAGCTCGACTTCCTGGGCGTCGTGTTCGCGGTGATCGCATCGGTCCTGCTGATCGGTGTTGCCGAGGGCATGAGCTCACGCACCACCAAGAGAGCCTGAGCAAGCCCCCGCAACGAAGTCCGTCCGCACGAGTGGGCGGGCTCCCCGCCAGCTGAACAGGAGACAGGTTGACCGAGTGGCTGCTGCTCGGGGTTGCCGTCATGCTGATCCTCGGGAACGCCCTGTTCGTCGCTGCGGAGTTCTCGTTCATCACGGTCGACCGGGCGACCGTCGAGCGGGAGGCCGAGGCCGGCGACCGGGCCTCCGGCAGCCTGCTCGCGGCGTTGAAGTCGCTGTCCACGCAGCTGACCGGCGCGCAGCTCGGGATCACCGTGACCAGCCTGGCCGTGGGCTTCATCGCCGAGCCCTCGTTGGCCGCCCTCCTGCACGACCCGTTCGAGGCGGCGGGTGTCCCGGCCGGCGCGGTCCGGGGAGTCTCCTTCGGCACGGCGCTCGTCGTCGCAACGGTCGTGCAGATGGTCTTCGGCGAGCTCGTGCCGAAGAACTGGGCGCTCGCCCAGCCCCTGCGGCTGGGCCGGGCCGTCGCGAGGGGGCAGCGCCTGTTCACCGCCGCGACCCGGCCGCTGACGAACGCGCTCAACGGTTCGGCGAACCGGATCCTCCGGATGATGGGGATCGAGCCGACCGAGGAGCTGGCGTCGGCCCGCAGCCCGCAGGAGCTGGCGTCACTGGTCAGCCGCTCCGGCGCGCGGGGCACGCTGGACGCCACCACCGCGACGCTGATCTCGCGCTCGATCGCGTTCGGCGAGCTCGACGCGGCGGACGTGATGACCCCCCGGCCACAGGTCCACTTCCTTGCCGCCGACCATCCGGTCTCGGAGGTGGTCGAGGCGGCGGCCCGGACCGGGTACTCCCGGTTCCCGGTCATCGGGCAGAGCTTCGACGACGTGGTGGGGCTGGTGCACTTCAAGCACGCTCTCACCGTCCCGGCCGAGGAGCGGTCGGAGCGTCCGATCGCCGAGGTGATGATGCCGCCCCGTGTGGTTCCGGCCAGCGTGGAGCTCCAGAAGCTCCTGGCGGCGCTTCGCGGGCCGGGGCTCCAGCTGGCCGTGGTCGTCGACGAGTACGGCGGCACGGCCGGCATCGTCACGCTCGAGGACGTCGTGGAGGAGGTCGTCGGGGAGATCGAGGACGAGCAGGACCGAACCCCCCGCCGCCACCGTCCTGGGGCGGGCGGCACCTGGATGCTGTCGGGGTTGCTCCGGCCCGACGAGGCCTCGAACGCGATGGGTCTGAGGCTGCCGGAGGCGGACCAGGCCGACAGCCTCGGTGGCCTGCTGATCGAGCGCCTCGGCCGGATGCCCGAGGTCGGCGACACCGTCACGGTGCCTGCCGTGGACATGCGGCAACCGGACGGCGAGGCGGTCGGCCGGCCGGTCGACGTCGAGCTCGCCGTGGCCCGCCTCGAAGGCCGCCGGGTCGACCAGGTCCGGCTCCGCCGCCTCGACGTCGACGGGGAGGCGTCGCACGATGGGTGACCTCACCGGCCTCCTGCTCGCCGTCGTGCTGCTCGCAGGGAACGCGTTCTTCGTCGGCGCCGAGTTCGCGCTGGTGTCGGCCCGGCGTACCCAGGTCGAGCCCCGCGCCAGGGAGGGCTCCCGTTCGGCGCGGACCACGCTGCGCGCGATGGAGCGCGTCTCGATGATGATGGCTGGCGCCCAGCTGGGCATCACCGTCTGCTCCCTCGGGCTCGGCGCGGTCGGTGAGCCCGCGGTCGCGCACCTGCTGGAAGCCCCGTTCGAGGACCTCGGGCTCCCGGGCGGCCTGCTTCACGCGGTCTCGTTCGCGATCGCGCTGACCCTCGTCGTCTCCCTGCACATGCTGGTCGGGGAGATGGTCCCCAAGAACATCGCCCTGGCGGACCCGGAACGCTCGGCCCTGCTGCTGGGCCCGCCGTTGTACGCGCTGGTGTACGTCCTGCGCCCGCTGATCTGGATCCTGAACCTGTCCGCCAACGCCGTGCTGCGGCTGCTCCGCGTGCAGCCGCAGGAGGAGGTCGCGTCGGCCTTCACCCAGGAGGAGGTCGCCGGGCTGATCTCCGAGTCGAGGCGTGAGGGGCTGCTCGGTGAGGAGCAGCACAGGCTGGCCACCGGTGCCCTGGAGTTCAGCGGGCAGACCGCGGCCGATGTCGCCATCCCGCCCGCCGACCTGGTGACCGTCCGCCGCGGCGCCACGGTCGCGGAGCTCGAGTCGCTGTGCGCCGAGACAGGCTTCTCCCGGTTCCCGGTTGCGGGGGAGTCGGGCGAGCTCGACGGCTACCTGCACCTCAAGGACCTGCTCGGCGTGGAGCCGGGCCGTCGCAACGAGGCGGGTCGACCCGAAGTGGATCAGGCCGTGGGTCTCGGCGGCGGCCGACGACTCGCTGCGCCGGCTCCTGGCCACCATGCGGCGGCGCGGCGTCCACCTCGCCCGGGTCGTCGACCCCGACTCCGGACGGATGGTCGGGGTCGCGGCGCTCGAGGACGTGCTGGAGGAGATCGTGGGCGAGGTTCGCGACGTCACGCAGCAGTGACCGCGGTCACACCCTTGCGAGAACAGGTTGTAGTATCTCAAAGGGGTCAGTGGCGGACGTGACGAGACAAGAAGGCAAACTACGGTGCCATGAGGACGACCAAGTCGAGCAGAATTGCGTCAGTTGCTGCCATCGGAGGCGCGGCGGCATGGTTTGCGCGCGGACTCCTCGTCCGTGGGGAGGCCGCACCCGACACCGCTGGACTGCCGGGGATCCTGCTGTTGGTCGGGATGGTCGCCCTGTCTCTCGCAGTGGCGGGCAGCGGCTATGCGCTCGTCGCCACCGCTCCCGTGTGGCTGCGTGGTGTGGTGTCGATCGCGTTCACGACGCTGGTCTGGATGGTGTGGCAGCTCGTGGTGGCGGCACTCGACTCCGAGTGGCTGAGCACGATGTCCGGCGCCGCGGTGGCCTTCGTCTGCGGCGTGTGGGGGCTCTCGCGCGGGCGTCCGACGCCGCCCGAGCACACGCACGTGCGTGGTGGGCGCAGGGCGGCCCGCTAGGCACGGTGCTCGCTAGACCTGTGCGCGGCCTCACTTTGCGATAGGTAAGGCTTACCTAATAACATTCCGGGGTGCGACTGCCCCTTGCCGCGACCGCGTCGGTGCCCTTCGTCGCCCGGCTCGCCTCGTTCGGTGACCGGGCCGCGCTGGTGACCTCCGAGGAGGTGGTGACGTACTCCGAGCTGGCCGGGCGGGTCGCGGACACCGCCGCGAGGCTTGGTACGACGCGCCGGCTCGTGCTCGTGGCCGGCGCCAACGAGGTCTCACCGATCGTCGCGTACCTCGCCGCGCTGTCCGCGGGACATCCCGTCATCCTCGTGCCGGGCGAGAACCCGGTGAACCTCGCCGCGGTCCAGGAGGCCTACGACCCCGACGTCGTCTTCTCCGACGGGTCGATGGTCGAGCGTCGGGACGGGACCGCGCACGACCTGCACCCCTCGTTGGCTCTGCTGCTGTCCACCTCCGGCTCGACCGGTTCGCCGAAGCTGGTCCGGCTCTCGGGCGAGAACCTCGAGGCCAACGCCGCGTCGATCGCCGGCTACCTCGCCATCCGCCCCGACGACGTCGCCGCGACGACCCTGCCGATGCACTACTGCTACGGCCTGTCGGTCATCAACAGTCACCTCTTCACGGGTGCGTCGCTGCTGCTGACCTCGCTGTCGGTGGTCGACGGCTGCTTCTGGGACCTGTTCCGCCGGCACCGCGCCACCACGTTCGCCGGTGTCCCCTACACGTTCGACCTCCTCGACCGGGTCGGCTTCGACGACATGGAGCTCCCGTCCCTGCGGTACGTCACGCAGGCGGGCGGCCGCCTCGCGCCCGACCAGGTGCGGCGGTACACCGCTCTCGGGCAGCGACGCGGGTGGGACCTGTTCGTGATGTACGGCCAGACCGAGGCGACCGCCCGGATGGCGTACCTGCCCCCGGACCTGGCCATGACCTCGCCGTCGTCGATCGGTGTCCCCATCCCCGGCGGGTCGTTCACCCTCGAGCCCCTGCCCGAGATGCCCCTGACCCGCTCCGGAGAGCCCCAGCCGGGTGAGTCCGGTTCCGAGGGTGGCGTAGACGTCGGTGAGCTCGTCTACACGGGCGACAACGTGATGCTCGGGTACGCCGAGACGCCGGCCGACCTCGCCCGAGGACGGGACGTGACCTCCCTGCGGACCGGTGACGTGGCCCGTCGTACTCCCGAAGGGTTGTACGAGATCGTCGGCCGCCGGAACCGGTTCGCCAAGATCTTCGGGCTGCGGATCGACCTCGACCAGGTGGAGAAGGTGTTCGAGGGCGCCGGAGTCGCCGCGTGCTGCGCCGACGGGGACGGCTGGCTCGTCGTCGGGGTGCCCACGTCCGTGCCGGCCGAGTCGGTGACCACGCTGGCGAAGAGGCAGTTCGGCCTGCCTCCCGGCGCGGTGCACGTGCTGCCGCTCGACGAGGTGCCGCGGCTCGCGACCGGGAAGCCGGACTACCGCGCCCTCGTGTCCCTGTCCCGCGCGCGGGCCGGCGGTGGTTTCCCCAAGGTATGCAGCCGAACCTCCACTTCCCACGACGTGCACGCCATGGGAAGTGACGGGTTCCCTGCATACCTTGATGAAACTCCGCAGCAGGAGCGGCAGCAGGAGGGCGGCGGTACGGCGGGCCTCCGGGCGCTGTACGCCGAGATCCTGAACCGTTCCGGGGTCACGGACGACGACACGTTCGTGACGCTCGAGGGGGACTCGCTGTCCTACGTCGAGATGTCGATCCGGCTCGAGGAGATGCTCGGGCACCTGCCGGCGAACTGGCACGTCACCCCGATCGGCGAGCTGGTCCCGTCCGAACGCCGCCGGTGGAAGGGGCTCCGCTCGCTCGAGACGAACGTGCTGCTCCGCGCGGTCGCCATCGTGCTGATCGTCGGCACGCACGCCAACCTGTTCCTGGTGGCCGGTGGCGCGCACGTGCTGCTCGGCGTGGCCGGGTTCAACTTCGGCCGGTTCCACATGACCACCTCGTCGCGCCGGGAACGGGTCCGCCACCTCGGCGGGAGCATCGCCCGGATCGTCGTACCGTCGGCCCTGTGGATCGGCCTGGCCGCGACCTTCACGACGGGCCTGACCTGGAAGAACACCCTCCTGCTCAACGGTGTCCTCGGCCCCGAGAGCTGGACCGAGCCCGCCTGGCAGTACTGGTTCGTCGAGGCACTGGCGTACACGCTGCTCGCCCTGACCCTGGCCACGGCGCTGCCCGTGGTGGACCGGATCGAGCGCCGGTGGGCGTTCTGGCTGCCGATGATGCTCGCCGGGCTCGGGCTGCTGACCAGGTACGACATCGTCACGCTGACCGACGGTGACGTGATCCACCGCGCGAACGTGGTGTTCTGGCTGTTCGCGCTCGGCTGGGCCACGGTCAAGGCGACCACGTCGTGGCAGCGGCTGCTCGTCACGGCCGTCGTCGTCGCGACGGTCCCCGGCTTCTTCGACGACCCGCACCGGGAGACCGTCGTGGTCGCGGGGATCCTGCTCCTGGTGTGGGTCCGGGCCCTGAGCGTCCCGTCGTGGGCCGCCCGCGTGGCCGGCGTCCTGGCGAGCGCCTCGCTGTACATCTACCTCGCCCACTGGCAGATCTACCCGCACCTCGAGGACAGCTACCCGCTGCTCGCGACGGCGTTGTCCCTGCTCGCCGGGGTCGCCCTCTGGCAGGTCGTCGCCCGGGTCACGCCGCACGTCGAGGCGACCCTGGCGCAGCTCCGGCCCGGCCGACCCGGTCGTCCCGGCCGTCCAGGCCGACCCGGGCGCGCCGGCCGTCCAGGCCGACCCGGGCGCGCCGGTCTCGCCGACCAGCGGCTCCAGGTTTCCGGCGCCGGCCGGTAGGGCACCTTTCCTGGGCCACCGTCACGCGGGGGCGATCACCGGGCGGCCGATCGCGCCGGCCGACCGTACGGTGGGGGGCGAAATCGGGGTACTCAGGAAATAAGAAACAATCACCGGTGGTTCAACCACCGGAGGTATGCCTACGTTGAAACCAGTCACCAGCCTCGCCGCCGCGCGCCCCACCCACGGACGCGTCGCCATGATCAGCCTGCACACGTCGCCCCTGGACCAGCCGGGGACCGGCGACGCGGGCGGCATGAACGTCTACGTCATCGAGCTCTCCAAGCGCCTCGCCCAGCGCAACATCGAGGTCGAGATCTTCACGCGCGCGGTCTCCTCGGAGCTGCCGCCGGTCGTCGAGGCCTACCCGGGCGTCCGGGTGCGCCACGTGCACGCCGGCCCGTTCGAGGGGCTCAGCAAGCAGGAGCTTCCGGGCCAGCTGTGCACGTTCGCCCGCGAGGTGCTGCGCGCCGAGGCGGGTCACGAACAGGGCTGGTACGACGTCGTGCACAGCCACTACTGGTTGTCGGGGCAGGTCGGCGCGCTCGTGCGCGACCGGTGGAGCGTGCCGCTCGCGCACTCCATGCACACCATGGCGAAGGTGAAGAACGAGGCCCTCGCCGAGGGTGACACCCCGGAGCCGATGGCCCGCGTGATCGGCGAGCAGCAGGTGGTCGAGGCCTCCGACATGCTGATCGCGAACACCGGCATCGAGGCCGAGCAGCTGGTCAAGCTCTACGACGCCGACCCCACCCGGGTCGAGATCGTCCACCCGGGCGTGGACCTCGACATCTTCCGGCCGGTGGGACAGGCGGCCGCCCGCCGGCGCCTCGGTCTCCCCGCCGACGCGCACGTGCTCATGTTCGCCGGGCGGATCCAGCCGCTGAAGGCGCCTGACATCCTGCTCCACGCCGTGGCCGCCCTCCTGGAGCGTGACCCCTCGCTGCGACGCCGGCTCGTCGTCCCCGTCGTGGGCGGTCCCTCCGGCACCGGCCTCGAGCACCCCGAGTCCCTCGCCCAGCTCGCCTCCGCCCTCGGCCTCGACGACGTGGTCCGCTTCATCCCTCCGGTGGCGCAGGCCACGCTGGTCGACTGGTACGCCGCGGCGACACTCGTCTGCGTCCCGTCGTACAACGAGTCCTTCGGGCTGGTCGCGGTCGAGGCGCAGGCCGCGGGTACGCCGGTCGTGGCCGCCGCCGTGGGAGGTCTCACCACGGTCGTGCGGGACGGGGTCTCCGGACTGCTCGTCGACGGGCACGACCCCGCCGACTACGCGCGGGCCATCGAGCGCGTCGTCCACCAGCCCGCGCTGCGAGCACGCATGTCCCAAGGAGCCCTGGAGCAGGCCGCGGGCTTCGCCTGGGAACGCACCGCACAGCGCACCGTCGACGTCTACGGTCAGGCCAGTGCCGCCATGCGCACCGACCTCGAGGAGATGAGAGCGTGACCACCACCGAGCTGCGCAGCACCGCGGCCGACACCCTGCGCACCGCTTTCACCGAACACGACCTGGAGTGGAAGGAGATCGAGGACGGCGTCTTCACGGTTGTCCTCCCTGGGGAGAAGAAGCTGCAGACACCCTGCCGGTTCGACGTCGGCGAGCACGCGCTCGGGGTGCACGCGTTCGTGGCCCGGCGGCCCGACGAGAACCACGAACGGGTCTACCGCTGGATGCTCCAACGGAACCTGAAGATGTACGGCGTGGCCTTCGCCGTCGACCACCTCGGCGACATCTACCTCGACGGGCGGCTGCCGCTGTCCTCGGTGACGCCGGTCGAGGTGGACCGGCTGCTCGGCGCGGTCCTGACGTATGCCGACGAGTCGTTCAACACGATCCTCGAGCTCGGGTTCGCCACCTCGATCCGCAGGGAGTGGGACTGGCGCAAGTCCCGGGGCGAGTCCACCCGGAACCTCGAGGCCTTCCGCGGCTGGCTCGAGAAGGGCGAGGACCCTCCGCCGCCCTTCCCCGAGTAGGCCGTGGTCCCCGACCGCGGGAGGGCCGAGTCAACGCCCCGGGAGGGCCGACTCAACGGAAAACAGGGGCGTCAGGCCTCGCGGGTGGGCATGCCCGGCACGATGGGCTCCGGTTCCGGCTCAGGCTCGCGCCCAGACTCCGGCTCGGACTCGGGCCCTGACTCCGGCCCAGGCGCGGTGCGCCGACCCCGCGGACGCCGCCGCGTCAGGGCCACACCCGCCAGGCACAGCACGCCCCCGAAGAACGCGAGGGCGGGCGGCACCTCGTCGAGCAGCAGCCAGCCCAGCAGCACCGTGATCGGGGGCACCAGGTACGTCGTCGAGCCCAGGCTGGACGCGTTCATGTGCGACAGTGCGAACGCCCAGGTGGTGAAGGCGATGGCGGTCGGGAAGATGCCGAGGTACACCACCCACCACAGCGAGCTCGCCGGAGCGGTCCGCGTGGCGTCGAGCAGGTCACCGGCGAAGGGCAGGCAGGCGACCGCGCCCACCGTGCACGCCACCCAGGTCACCTGGATCGCAGGGAGGCGCGACATGAGCGGCTTCTGCACGATCATGCTCACCGCGTAGGCGAGCGCGGCGAGGAGCGCCAGGGCCACCCCGAGCCAGTCACGATGCCCTCCGTCGGACGTCGCGAGCGAGATGACCACGACCCCGGCGAACGCGATCGCGAGGCCCGGCCCGGCGTACACCGACGGGCGCTCGCGCAGGAACAGGACCGCGAGCACCGTCATCAGGATCGGCGCCACCTGGATCAGGATGCTGGCCGTGCCCGCGTCGATCCTGGTCTCCGAGGCGTTCAGTGCGATGTTGTAGATGGCGTACCAGAGCAGGCCGATCGCGACGAGCCCCGGCCAGTCCCGTCGTGACGGCCATGCGGGGCGGCGCACCAGCACCAGGACCCCGAGCGCGACCGACCCGACCAGGAGCCGGCCGAGCGAGAGCGCTCCCGGGGTCACGTCGTCGCCGAGGTGCCGGATGGCGACGAACGCCGACGCCCAGAAGAAGAGGGTGACGACGACCGCGAACAAGGGCAGGGTCCGGGAGGTGGTGGGGTTCACGTGACCGAGCCTAGGCGCACGCACCGACGGTCCGAACGCGGTTTTCGGACATCTAGCTAGACCTCGAGCTTGTACCCGAGCCCACGCACCGTCACCAGGTACGACGGGTGCGCCGAGTCCGGCTCGATCTTCGCGCGCAGCCGCTTCACGTGCACGTCGAGCGTCTTGGTGTCGCCGACGTAGTCCGACCCCCACACCCGGTCGATGAGCTGCCCGCGCGTCAGCACCCGGCCGGTGTTGCGCAGGAACATCTCCAGCAGCTCGAACTCCTTCAACGGGAGCTTCGTCTCGACCCCGTCGATCGTGACGACGTGCCGCTCGACGTCCATCCGCACCGGCCCCGCCTCGAGCGTCGACGGTGCGAGGTCGACCTCCTGGCCCCGTCGCAGCACCGCGCGGATCCGGGCGACCAGCTCGCGGGGGGAGTAGGGCTTGGTGACGTAGTCGTCGGCGCCGAGCTCGAGCCCGACCACCTTGTCCACCTCGGTGTCCTTCGCGCTGACCATGATCACCGGCACGTTGGAGGACAGCCTGATCTGGCGGCACACCTCGGTCCCCGGCATGCCGGGCAGCATCAGGTCGAGCAGGACCACGTCCGCGCCGGCCCGGTCGAACTCGGCGATCGCGTCGGGGCCGGTGCTCGCGAGGGCGACCTCGTACCCCTCCTTGCGCAGCATGTACGCGAGGGCGTCGCTGTAGCTCTCTTCGTCCTCGACGACGAGTACACGGGTCAAGACGGTGCCTCCTGGCTCTCTTCGCTCGGTTCGGTTCCTGCGTCGGGTCCTGCGCTGGTCTCGGTGCCGGTCTCGGGGGAGTCGTCCGACGTACGACGGGGGAGGGACAACGTGAACGACGAGCCCTGGCCCTGGACCGACCACACCCGGACCTCACCCCCGTGCGAGGCCGCCACGTGCTTGACGATCGAGAGCCCGAGGCCGGTGCCGCCGGTGGAACGGTGCCGCGCGGGGTCCACGCGGTAGAAGCGCTCGAAGATCCTGTCGACCTCGTCCGCCGGGATGCCGATGCCCTGGTCGGTGACGGTGATGTCGACCCTCAGGTCGTCCGCCTTCGCGCCCACCACGACCTTCGCGTTCTTGGGAGAGTAGGCGATCGCGTTCGCGACGAGGTTGCCGACCGCCACCGTGATCTGCTCGGCGTTCCCGAGGACCTCGAGGCCCCGCTCCCCGTCGCGCACGACCTCGATGTTCCTGGTGTCCGCGTCGATCGCGGACTGGTCGACCGCGCTGTCGACGACCTTGTCGACGTCCACCGGCGCGGGCGCCTCGAGCGGGTCGTCGCCCTGCAGTCTCGAGAGCTCGATGATCTGCTGGACGAGATGGGTCAGCCGCTCGCTCTCCTTCTGCATCCGGCCGGCGAACCGCTCCACCGCCTCCGCGTCGCCGGAGGCCTCCTGCACCGCCTCGGCGAGCAGGTTGATCGCGCCCACCGGTGTCTTCAGCTCGTGAGAGACGTTCGCGACGAAGTCCCTGCGGATCGCCTCCACCCGCCGCTCCCGGGTCCGGTCCTCCACCAGCGCGAGCACGAGGCGCGAGCTGAGCGGTGCGACCCTTGCGGTGACGTGGATCGGCTGGCTCGCCCGGCCGTGTGCCAGGACGAACTCCGTCTCCCGGATCTGGCCGTCCCGGCGTACCGTCCGCACCAGGTCGGCGAGGTCGTCGACGGCCAGCACCTTGCCGCGGACCAGGCCCAGGGCGTACGCCGGCGCGCTGGCCTTGAGCACCTCGTCGTTCTCGTTCACGACGAGGGCGCTGCTGCGCAGCACGCTGAGCACAGTGGCGACGCCCGCGGGCAGGGCGGGCTCCTCGTGATCGGCGACCCGCTGCTGCTGCGCCTCGCTGACCCGCCACGCGAGGACGACGCCACCGCCGAGCACCGCACCGAGCAGCGCGAACAGGAGGGCCTGTGTCGTCGGGTCCACGTCACGATCGTACGCAGACCCGCATCCACCCCTGCGCCAGATGACCGCCCCTGACCTGCAGTTTCGACCACTGTTCACTTCTCGTTCACGCTCTGCCGTCCTCCGGTCACCTGCGGCTTACTACGGTGTCCCTATGCGCAATGCCTATTACGACCAGTTGGACTCGATCGTCGAGGACCTCGTGGCCATGACGCACGAGGTCAAGCACGCCGTCGGCCAGGCCACGGTGGCGCTGCTCCGTGCGGACGCCGAGGTCGCCGAGCAGGTGATCTCCGGCGACGCCGCGATCGACCGTGCCCGTGAGCGGATCGAGGACCGGAGCTTCGAGCTCCTTGCGCTCCAGCAACCCGTCGCCGGCGACCTTCGCATGCTGGTCGCGGCGCTACGGATGGTGGCCGACCTCGAGCGCATGGGCGACCTGTCGGTGCACATCGCGAAGGTCGCGCGCCTGCGGGTGCCCGACGTCGCGGTCCCCGAGGAGCTGCAGCCGACGATCGAGCGGATGGCCGCCGTCGCCGAGGACATGGTGGAGAAGGTCGCCGACATCATCGCCGACCGCGACGTCGACGCCGCCTACGAGCTCGAGCAGGATGACGAGGAGATGGACCAGCTGCGTCGCTCCTCGTTCCGGCTGATGCTCAGCGACGACTGGAAGCACGGCGTGGAGCCCGCCGTCGACATCGCGCTGCTCGGCCGCTACTACGAGCGGATCGCCGACCACGCCGTCTCGCTGGGCCGCCGCGTGGTGTACCTCGTCACGGGTGAGCGGCCCACGATGATGGACGTCTGAGGGCTGAGCCTGCTCGATTCCGGGCTGCCTTCGCTGCCAAGATGGGCCCATGGCCGCCGCGCAGCAGGTTCCCTCGACGACCTCGCTCGACTTCGTCGAGGAGTACGTCGTGGCAGCCGGCCGGTTCGCGGCGGCCGTCGGGTCGAGCCACCTCTCCGACCGGGTGCCGGCCTGCCCGGCATGGTCGGCGTACGACGTCGTGGTTCACATCGGCAACGTCCACGCCTGGGCGGCCACCATCGTGGAGACGGGGACCCGCGCCGTCGAGCAGAACGACCGACCAGCCAACCGGCGGCCGCGGACGGTGGGCGAGTGGTACGAGGCCAAGGCCGAGGACCTGTACCAGGTGCTGCTCAGCGCCAACCCGGACGACTCCTGCTGGAACTTCGCCGGCGTCAACACCACCAAGGCGTTCTGGTCCCGCCGGCAGACCCACGAGACCTTGGTACACCTCGTCGACCTGGACCAGGCCGCGGGCCGTACGACGAACCTCGACCCGCTCGTCTCCACCGACGGGATCGCCGAGGTGTTCGAGGTGTTCCTGCCGCGCATGCACGCCAGGGGCGACGTCGCGGACCTCGTCGAGCCGCTGACCGTGCGGGCCCTCGACACCGACCACGTCTGGACGCTGACCCCGCGTCATGACGCCCCGCCGTTCGTGGCGGTCCGCAGCGAGCCCGGAGCCGACCTCATCGAGGGGCCCGCTGCCGCGCTGCTCCAGCTGCTGTGGAAGCGCACCCCGATGGACCATCCCGACGTCGCGTACGTCGGGAACCGCGACCGCATCTCGGCCTTCATCGACTCGCGGATCACGCCCTAGCGCTCTGCGTCGGGGTGGTGGTCACGTAGTGATGGCGCGTACTCGCCACTCGAGTCCCGCTAGCACCTGCAGCCTCGAGAGACCCACCGCCACCACCCAGGGCGATAGTCCGTGAGCGAACGGCTGTTTTTCGAGCGTGAGACAGCCGTCTGCTCACGAACTAACCTGCACGGGTCCCGCAGCCCCGTGGGCCGGGCAGAGGCTCAGCGGCCCTGCGCGGCGACGGCCTTGATCGCGTCGGCAGCAGCCTCGGGGTCGAGGTACTGGCCGCCCTTCTCGATCGGACGCATGTTCTCGTCGAGCCGGTAGACGAGCGGGATGCCGGTGGGGATGTTCAGCCCGACCACGGCCTCCTCGCCCATGCCGTCGAGGTGCTTGACGAGCGCCCGCAGGGAGTTGCCGTGCGCGGCGACGCAGACGGTCTGCCCTGCGCGCAGGTCGGGCACGATCGCGTCGTACCAGTAGGGGAGCATCCGCTCGACGACGTCGGCGAGGCACTCGGTGCGTGGGACGATCTCGTCGGGGAGGTCGGCGTACCGAGCCTCACCGACCTGGCTCCACTCGTCGTCGTCCTCGATCCGCGGCGGAGGCGTGTCGTAGGAGCGGCGCCAGAGCATGAACTGCTCCTCGCCGTACTGCTCCAGCGTCGCCTTCTTGTCCTTGCCCTGCAGGGCACCGTAGTGCCGCTCGTTGAGGCGCCAGGAGCGCTTCACCGGGATCCAGTGCCGGTCGCAGGCGTCGAGCGCGAGCTCCGCGGTCCTGATCGCGCGGCGCAGCACGGAGGTGTGCAGGACGTCGGGCAGGAGACCGGCCTCGCCCATCAGCAGCCCGCCGCGCTCGGCCTCCGCGCGGCCCTTCTCGGTGAGCGGGACGTCGACCCAGCCGGTGAAGAGGTTCTTGGCGTTCCAGTCGCTCTCGCCGTGGCGGAGCAGGACCAGGGTGTACGGCGCGGCGCTGTGATCACGTGGCATGAGCGACAGCCTAACGAAGCCCGAGGGGCCCGCCGGAGCGGATCAGTGTCCGGCGGGTGACTCGGTCGGCTCGGCGGTGGGGGGCGCGACGGACGGCACCGGGACGTCCGCGAAGGCGCCGTCGCGCCCGACCACGGGAACGTCCATGGTGATGCTGTCGCCCTGCTCGAAGGAGAAGGTCAGGGTGACGAAGTGGCCGGGCTCGATGACGTCGCCCTGGATGCTGAACTTGCCCTTGTCGGCGAGCTGGTACAGCTCGCCGGCGGGGACCGTCACGCCGGACGTGGAGGCGACCTGCACGCCCTGGTCGGCGCCGCTGCCGGTGATGCCCGTCAGCTTGTCGTCGTTCTGCTCGTCCTGGTTGACCAGGGCGGCGATGACCGTTCCGCTGCCGGGGGCGCCGGAGACGACCACCGCGTGGAGCACGTCGACCGTCCCGCTCCTGTCGTTGACGCCGACGCCCGGGTTGTACACCTGGTCGGTGGGGGCGTTGAAGTTCGTGACGCAGGACGACAACGCGGGAACAGCAAGGACTACGGCTGCTGCGGCGATGCTGCGGCGGAGGGTGGCGGTCACGGCCTTGATGTTTCCTCTCGGTGGCGCTGCCTGCTTCACGCGGCGTGCGGTTCGACCTGCAAAACAGCCAGAAGTCTATCGTTCACTGGGACAGTCCGACGGTCAGGGCGGCTATGACAATCGCCGCACTGACGAGTGCGGTGTAGGTCACGGTGATCCAGAGCAGCATGGGTGCGCCGATCCTCAGCGCGATGCGCAGAGGCAGGTGCCTGCAACCCGTCTGGTTGTCCTCGACGAGGTCGTTCAGCGTGTTCAGGAAGTGGACCCCGATGCCGAGCAGGGCGGCGAGCGCGGTCATGACGATCGTGGGTGGGGCTCCGTGCATGCCGCCGCCGAGCCCGCCGTACGACAAGAACGCCGGCAGAAGTCCGAAGCTCACCGCGTAGGGCAGCCAGGAGAGGACCGAGCGCTTGAACCAGAAGTTGTACAGCCACGCGCTCGCCACCGCGGCCAGGTGGGCGATGCCGGCGTACGTGCCGTTGGCGATGGAGAGGGGGATGACGAGGAGCACGACGCACGCGATGGCGAAGGACACGGTGCCGGGGTCGACCCACCCCAGTGCGATGGGCTTGTCCCGCCGCCCGACCTGCCTGTCGCGGTCGCGGTCGACGAGGTCGTCGAGCCAGCCGATGGTGAGCTGTCCGGAGAGGACGGTGGCTGCCACCAGCAGGCACTCGACCCCGGGACGTCCGGTCAGGGCGGCGGCCGCGGTGACTCCAGCGGTCATGGCGACCGAGGAAAGGGGATGGCTCGCCAGCAGGAGCGATGCGACCGGCCCCCGTGGCTTCCTGTACTTCATGGCCCGAAGTATTGAACAGGTTGGCCCCGAGTGGGGAAAGGGTCCGCGGTTTCCAGGTATCTACCGGGATCCGGGCGTGATGCTCCAGACCATCCGGGCGGGCGGTCGGCGGCAACCGACTCCTTGCAAGGCACACGTAATCCGTATCTGTCAAGACCTGATTTGCCGTCTGACCTGCACAAACGCGAGAAGGGCACCTTCCGGCGGCGTGTTAGACTAGTCACCTAGGAAGGGGTACTTGGCACATGACATTTACCGTCGGCGAAACGGTTGTTTACCCGAATCACGGGGCTGCAGTCATCGAAGACATTGAGACCCGGCAGATCAAAGGTGAGGACAAGACCTACCTGGTTCTGCGGATCGTAGCCCAACAGGACCTGGTCGTGAGGGTCCCCGCGTGCAACCTGGACCTCGTTGGGGTCCGGGACGTCGTTGACAAGGAAGGCCTGGATCGCGTCTTCGAGGTGCTGCGCGCCGCACACACCGAAGAGCCGACCAACTGGTCGCGCCGCTACAAGGCGAACCTGGAGAAGCTCCACTCAGGTGACGTCATGAAGGTGGCCGAGGTCGTGCGTGACCTCTGGCGCCGCGAACGTGACCGTGGCCTCTCGGCAGGCGAGAAGCGGATGCTGGCGAAGGCACGCCAGATCCTCGTCTCCGAGCTGGCGCTGGCCGAGCACACCAACGAGGACAAGGCCGAGGCCCTCCTCGACGAGGTACTCGCTTCGTAGGTTCGACATCCAGAAGGCCCCCGGACTCCGGTCCGGGGGCCTTCTGCGTTCTCCGACGCCGTCTGGTGGGATGGGGGCGTGAGTACGACGGACCAGGACCCGACGGCGGACCGTGGCGCACCGGCAGACCGTGACGCACCGGCCGCGGGCCTCGTCGTGACGGCCGGGCGTGCGCCCCTGTCGGACACGCTGCTGCACGGGGAGCCCCTCGCGGCGCACGCCACTCGCGCCCTTGCCGAGGCGCAGGTCCGGACCATCGCCCGGACACGGACTGGGCCGCGGTCCAGGACCTCGGGCTGCCCGTCGTACTCCACGACCCGCTCTGTCCGCTGACCCCGGCCGCCTTCGTCGCGAAGGCGGCCGCGGCCGCGGCGGGCTCCGGTGGGCCCGTCGTCGTGGTCGGCTGCCGGCCCGTGACCGACACCATCAAGACCGTGGCGGCCGACCGGGTCGGGGAGACCGTCGACCGGGAGTCGCTGGTGGCCGTCACGTCGCCGGTCGTGCTGTCCGCCGAGGCCGTGGCCGCCCTGGACGGCTGGCCCGACCTGGCCGACTTCGCGGCGCTGGTGACCTCGCTGCGGTCCCGGTTCCCTGTCGAGCTCCTGGAGGCTCCGTCGCTGGGGCGCCGGGTGGAGGACGAGTCCGCCGTCGTTCTGCTCGAGGCGTTCGAGGAGCTCCACCCGGCCCAGCCGCAGCCCTGACGTCCCCCGTGGGTCGCCGTTTCCCCAAGGTATGTTGTCGAACCGTCACTTCCCATGGTGAGCACGTCGTGGGAAGAGCAGGCTGAGCTACATACCTTGGGGAAACCCCACGTCAGCGGTCCCGGCTGGTGGCGATGGCGAGGTAGGAGTACGACGGTCCGCGACCGTCGCGCCGGGTGAGCGCGGCGCACCCCTTGCGCAGGTTCTCGCACCGGACCCGGCGGCCGCCGTCGTGGCCGAGGTCGAGTCGTGAGCGGTAGTGGTAGCTGTACATGTTGCCGTCGCCGGTCGGGTCGACCGAGGCTTCGATGCCGTCGCCGCGCCACCGGTTGGTGAGCAGCCGCCGCTGTGCGGAGCGGTCGCCCTTGACGTAGCGGTCGAACCAGGCGGTGGTGTACCACGCGGACAGGTCGATGCCGCGCAGGGTGGCGCCGAACGCCGGCGTGGGGATGTAGGACCACTCGTAGTGGGTGCCGCCGCGGACCACGATCTCGCCGGTGTCGACGCCGGCTCTCGAGAAGGCGTAGGAGGCCTGTGCCTTCTCCCGCTTGGGTGGCGTGGTCGTGTACGGGGTCGGGGTGAGGAAGTAGTCGGCGGAGAGTCCCAGGGACGGCACGCGGGGCTTCGGTCGGCCCTCGCCGCCGGGTGCGCATCGCCCGGCGAGACCCGCGGAGTCGACGTACCCGAGCGGCGACGAGTCGCGCACCGGCGCCTTGGGGTTGCACAGGTTGTCCCACGCGACCACCGCGTCGACGCGACGGTCCTGCTGGCCGACCCAGCTGCTGCCGCTCGCACCGTACGAGTGGCCGGCGAGCCCGATCCGCTTCCGGTCCACCAGGCGCCACATCGGGTTGTACCGGGTCGCCTTGCCCTGGCGCACACGCCGGAGCTGCTTGTCGCAGTGGCTGGTGCCGGACCGGCTCGGCTTGGGGCAGTACGCCTTGCGCGGCCGGGAGAGCGCGAAGTCGATCGCGTCGCGGGTGTGGTCGAAGAACGTGTTGCCGGTCGCCTGCGCGGGCACGCCCTCGGCGACGTCGTCACCCTCACCGAGCGTGTCGGAGCGGCCCTGGTTCTGCGCGTCGCGGGTGAGCACGACGTACCCGGACTTCGCCAGTGTCTGCGCGGCCCACCAGTACATCTCCTCGCTCGCCTGGACCGACCCGGGAGTGATCACCACCAGCGGGCGCTTGTCCGGCCCGAGGCGGGTGGCCCACACGCGGCCGGCGATCGTCGAGCCGTTGCGCCCGGTGAACGAGACCTTCCGCACGAGCCCGTGGCCGTGCGCCCTCCAGTACGCCAGGCGGGGGTCGCCGCCGCACCCTTGCACCTTCGACCAGCACAGGTCGGTGAGGAAGAGCCGCCCCGGGTCACTCGCCTGCTCACGCACGCCGCCCGTGAACGAGTCCGCGCCCTGGGTGGCCTGGTCCTCGACGGAGCCTGGGGTGAGGTACTCGGGAGCGCGCTCGGTCTGCTTGGTGAAGTTGAACGCCTCGCGGTCCGGGTCGACGGGGACCGGGTCCGGCTGCTCGTGGTTCGCCTGCGCCCCGCCGGACGTGGCCAGCAGGGCGGTGGCGAGGGCGGTGGCGATCGTGGTGGCGAGCACGGCGGTGCGTCTGGGCGTGCGCATGGGCGACTCCGGGAGTGTGGGCGGCGACGATCTGGACTGGTGTGCGAAATGCGGATGTTCCAACGACCCAGACGCGCAGTGGTTACCCCTCCCTGGCGGGATCTACCTGCCCGGAAAGTGCTTGCGTACAAGGCGTTCCGCGAGCGCGACGTCCTCGGGGAAGGTGATCTTCAGGTTGGTCGCCGGGCTGGGGACGCAGTGGATCTCGAGGTCGGTGTACTCCTCGACGCAGCTCGCGGTGTCCGTGCCCACGAAGCCGTCCCGCTCGGCCTTCCGGTAGGCGTCGAGCAGCGGCCCGGCGCGGAACGCCTGGGGTGTCTGTACGGCGGCCAGGGTGCCCGTCGCCGCGGCACCGGCCCGTGGCACCAGCGACGGCTGCTCGCGGACCGGGATGGCGCCACCGTGCTCGGCCGCCGTGTCGATGACGGCACGGAAGAGGGCGGTGTCCGCGAACGGCCGGGCGGAGTCGTGGATCGCGACCACGTCGACCTCGCCGCGGTCGATCCCCTCGGCCAGCATGCGTAGCCCGTTCCACTCGGAGCCGTGCCGGGTGGAGCCGCCTGCCACCACGGTCACCTCGAGGTGCGGATGGTGCTCCTCCAGGGCGGCCTCCACGACGTCGCGGTCCTGGTCCCTGGTCACGACGACCACCCGGTCGACGTACTCCAGGTTCTCGACGTGGTGGAGCGACCAGGCGAAGACCGGCATGCCGGCCAGGGGGAGGAGGACCTTGTTGGTGTCCGCGCCGACGCGGCGGCCCTCGCCCGCGGCGAGCAGCACCACCGCCGCGCGCAACCCCCGGACCGGACGCACCGGTTGCTCCGGTTGCTCTGTCTGCTCTGTCTGCTCCGGGTCCGACTTCTCGCTGGGCACGCAGCACACGCTAACTCCTGCCCACGTCGAGAGGTCGCGCGTGCTGCGTTGAGGGGTCGCGCGGTCCGTTGCCTGTGAGGGAGTGAGGAGAAGTTGACGCGTGGGGCACATCTGCCTGGCTCGCGTGAAACACGCGGTTTCTAGCGTCAGCGTCACACCGGGGGCGGACCCGGCCGTCAGCACGACGGAGTGCACGAGGCCGGTCCGCCTCCGCCCTCTTTGAAGCAGAGCGAGGAGTCACCGTGAGCGTTGTCGAGACCCAGGAGCCCGAGCCGGGGGCGACGCCGGCAGCCACATCGGCAGTACGGCGCACCGGCAGGTGGATCGAGGACTGGAACCCGGAGGACGAGACGTTCTGGGCCGGCGGCGGCAGCAAGGTCGCCCGCCGGAACCTCGTGTGGTCGATCCTCGCGGAGCACATCGGCTTCTCCGTCTGGATGCTGTGGAGCGTGAGCGCGGTCTACCTGGCGCAGGCGGGCTTCGACTTCAGCGTCGACCAGCTGTTCTGGCTCGCGGCAGTGCCCAGCCTGGTGGGAGCCACGATGCGGTTCCCGTACACGTTCGCGGTGGCCCGGTTCGGAGGCCGCAACTGGACCGTGGTGAGCGCGCTGCTCCTGCTGGTCCCGTGCACGCTGCTCGTCGTGTGCGTGTCGAACCCCGAGACGCCGTACTGGATGTTCGTCGTCGCCGCGGTCACCGCGGGGCTCGGCGGGGGCAACTTCGCCTCGAGCATGGCGAACATCTCGTACTTCTACCCCGACGCGAGGAAGGGCTTCGCGCTCGGCCTCAACGCGGCCGGCGGGAACATCGGCGTCAGCACGGTGCAGTTCATCACGCCGGTCGTCGTCGGCGTCACGATCGTGGGGGTCTCGGCAGGCACGACCACCGGGCCGCACCTCGAGAACGTGGCTCTGGTGTGGGCCCCGCTGGCGGTGGTCGCGGCGGTCGGCGCCTGGCTCTTCATGGACAACCTCTCCAGCGCCAGGTCTCCGATGCGCGAGCAGCTCAAGGTCGCGAGGGACCGCCAGACGTGGATCATGTCCTTCCTGTACATCGGCACCTTCGGCTCGTTCATCGGGTACGGCGCCGCCATGCCGCTGCTCATGGCGACGCAGTTCCCGGAGGTCACCGGCAAGTACGCCTTCCTGGGCGCTCTCGTGGGCTCGGTGGTCCGTCCTGCGGGCGGCTGGATCGCCGACCGCTGGGGCGGTGCGAGGATCACCGCGCTGACGTTCGCCGCGATGGGCGTCGGCGTGCTGTGGGTGATCTGGTCGGTCCAGCAGCACCTGTTCGGGTCGTTCCTGCTCGCCTTCATGGCGCTGTTCACGCTGGCCGGCATCGGCAACGGCACGACCTACCGGATGATCCCGGCGATCTTCCGGGCCAGGGTCGGTGACGGCGCCGAGGAGCTGCACCAGGCGAAGGTCCGGAGCGCCGCGGCCCTGGGCGTGATCTCCGCGATCGGCGCGTACGGCGGCTTCCTGATCCCGCGTTCGTTCGGCATCTCCATCGCCAACACCGGTGGGATCGAGGCTGCCCTGTTCGGGTTCGTCGGCTTCTACGCGGCGTGCGCGGCGGTCACCTGGTTCTTCTACCTGCGGCGGCGGGTGCTCACCGAGCGGGTGCCGAGCCTGGCCTACGCGCGGGTCTGAGATGGCTTCGACACAGACGCACTGCCCGTACTGCTCCCTGCAGTGCGGGATGCGCCTGGCCCGGCGAGGCCGCGAGACGACCGTCGAGCCGTGGGACGACTTCCCCACCAACCAGGGCGGGATGTGCCGCAAGGGGTGGACCAGCCCCGCCCTGCTCCGGGACCGCGAACGGGTGACCACTCCGTTGGTGAGGAACCCCGCGACAGGGGCGTTCGAGGCGGCGACGTGGGACGACGCGCTCGACCACGTCGCCGCCCGGCTGACCGACATCCAGCGGCAGCACGGGCGCGACGCGGTCGCGGTGTTCGGCGGTGGCGGGCTGACCAACGAGAAGGCCTACCAGCTCGGCAAGCTCGCCCGGGTCGCTCTGCGCACGAGCGCCATCGACTACAACGGCCGGTGGTGCATGTCGTCGGCCGCCTCGGCGGGGACCCGAGCCTTCGGCGTGGACCGCGGCCTGCCCTTCCCGCTCAGCGACATCGAGCGGACCGACGTACTCCTCCTCGTGGGGTCCAACCTTGCCGAGACCATGCCGCCCGCGGCGCGGCACCTCGACGCCCTGCGGGCCAGGGGCGGCACGGTGGTCGTGGTCGACCCGCGGCGCACGCCGACCGCGGACCGCGCGGACGTGCACGTCCAGCCGGTGCCCGGCACCGACCTCGCCCTCGCGCAGGGCCTGATGCACGCCGTCGTCGCCGGGGGGTACGTCGACGAGGAGTACGTCGCGACCCGCACCAGCGGCTTCGACGCCGTGCGGCAGGAGGCGGCCGGCTGGTGGCCCGAGCGCACCGAACGCGTCACCGGTGTCGCCGCCGACGAGATCACCGGCCTGGCCCGGCTGCTCGGCGAGGCCGGCTCGGTGGTCGTCCTCACCGCGCGGGGCGCCGAGCAGCACGCGCAGGGCTCGGACACCGTGCTCGCCTGGATCAACCTCGCCCTCGCGCTCGGCCAGTGCGGGAGGCCGCACTCCGGGTACGGCTGTCTCACCGGCCAGGGCAACGGCCAGGGCGGCCGCGAGCACGGGCAGAAGGCCGACCAGCTGCCCGGGTACCGCTCCATCGAGGACCCGGCCGCCCGCGCGCACGTGGCTGCCGTGTGGGGCGTGGACCCGGCCACCCTCCCCGGCAAGGGGAGGTCGGCCTACGAGCTGCTCGACGCGCTCGGTACGGACGCCGGGGCCAGGGGCCTGCTGGTGTTCGGCTCCAACATCGTGGTCTCCGCCCCGAACGCCAACCACGTGACCGCGCGGCTCGACGCCCTCGACTTCCTGTGCGTGGCCGACTTCGTGATGTCCGAGACCGCCGCGCGTGCCGACGTGGTCCTCCCGGTCACCCAGTGGGCCGAGGAGACCGGCACCATGACCAACCTCGAAGGCCGCGTGATCCTGCGGCAGAAGGCGGTCGACCCACCCGACGGCGTTCGCAGCGACCTCGACGTCATCGCCGGGCTTGGCCGAACGGCTCGGCTCGCCGGTCGCCTTCGACACCGACCCCGAGCGGATCTTCGACGAGCTCGGCCGCGCCTCCGCAGGTGGGCCGGCCGACTACGCCGGCATCACCCACGCGCGGGTCGCCGCCGAGAAGGGCGTCTTCTGGCCGTGCCCCTCCCCGGACCACCCCGGCACTGAGCGGATGTTCCTCGACCGGTTCGCCACCCCCGACGGCCGGGCCCGGTTCCATGCGGTGAGCCACCGGGGCCCCGCGGAGCAGCCGTGCGGCGAGTACCCCTTGCACCTGACGACCGGGCGGGTGCTGGCGCAGTACCAGTCCGGCGCCCAGACCCGGCGGATCCGCGAGCTCGGCGACGACGGGCCGTTCGTCGAGCTGCACCCGATGGTGGCCTCCCGGCTCGGGGTTCTTGCCGGGGACTCGGTGCGGGTGAGCACGCGACGCGGCGCGATGTCCGCGCCGGCCCGGGTGAGCACGTCGATCCGGCCGGACACGGTCTTCCTGCCGTTCCACTGGGTCGGCGCCAACCAGCTCACCAACGACGCGCTGGACCCGGCCTCCCGGATGCCGGAGTTCAAGGTGTGTGCTGCGGCTGTGTCGGCGGTTGCCTCGGACCCGGCGGCGGGTCCGGAAGGTGCCCACGGGGCGGCGGATCCGGAAGGTGCCCACCGGGCGGCGGACGGCGGAGGGGACGCCTTGCCTACCATCGGCCTCGCTTCGCTCGGCCTCCCGCCAGACCCGACCACGGCTGCGGCGCCCCCTCCGCCGTCCGCCTCCCTGCCCACGTCCGCCTGCCTCCCCCTCCGAGCCCACCTCCCCACGCGCGTCCGGCGCCCGGCCACCCGCCATGCCAGGCCCGGCCACGGCTGCGGCGCCTGTCGTACCAGACGGGGCACGGGGCCCTGCCTACGCCAAGCAGGGCGGTTGGTCGGTCGCAACGTCGCCCGGGCGCGATGTTGGCGGCGTCGGGGGCGGTTGGTCGGTCGCAACGTCGCCCGGGCGCGGTGTTGACGGCGATCCGGGCGGTTGGTCGGTTACAACTTCGCCCGGGCGCGATGTTGACGGCGAGCCGGTGCGGTTCTTGGCGGAGGGGCCGGCCGATGGGTAGGGAGCGGCTCGTCGTCGTGGGGAACGGGATGGCGGCGACCCGGTTGGTCGAGGAGCTCGTCGCCCGGCGGGCCGACTTCGACGTCACTGTGGTGGGGGACGAGCCGGGGCCGTCGTACAACCGGATCCTGTTGTCCGCGGTGCTGGAGGGGACGCACCCGGCCCGCGAGGTCACGCTGCGGGACGCCGAGTGGTACGACGGACAGGGCGTCGAGCTGCTGACCGGGACGCGGGTCGCCGAGGTCGACCGGACGGCGCGGGAGGTCGTGCTCGAGGACCGGCGCCGGCTGCGCTACGACCGGCTGGTCCTCGCGACGGGGTCGATCCCGACGCTCCCGCCGATCCGCGGGCTGGTCGGCGCCGACGGGAGGCTGCACCCGAAGGTGCATGCGTTCCGCTCCATGGCCGACTGCCGGAGGCTGCTCGACGCGCTCCCCGGGAGGCAGCGCGCGGTCGTGGTCGGCGGCGGGCTGCTCGGCCTGCAGGTGGCGCGGGCGCTCGCCGTGCGGGGACTCGACGTCGAGCTCGTGGAGGGCAGCTCACACCTGCTGTCGTCCCAGGTCGGCGAGCAGGCTGGTGCGGTACTGAAGCGGGGGCTGCGCCGCCTCGGCACCGAGGTGTACACCCACGCCCGGGCGGTGCGGCTCACGGACGAGGGCCTGCGGCTCGACAACGGCTACACCCTGGACACAGACCTGGTCGTGCTGACCGCAGGCGGCCGCCCGTCGACCGCGCTGGCAAGGCGAGCCGGGCTCTTCGTCCGGCGCGGCGTCGTCGTCGACTCGACGCTGGCCTCCGTCACCGACGAACGGGTACACGCCCTCGGCGACTGCGCCGAGCACCGCGGCCGGACGACCGGCTTCGTGGCGCCGGCGTGGGAGCAGGCCGCGGTGCTCGCCGCCGTCCTCTGCGGTGAGCGATGCACGTACGAGGGGACGCGGACGGTGGCCCGGCTGCGCGCGACGGGCCTCGACGTGGCGGTACTCGGCGACCCGGAGCACACCGACGGCGAGGTGGTCGAGATCGCCAACCCGGTCAAGGGCTCCTACCGCAAGGTCGTGGTGCGTGGCGGCGTGCTCGAGGCGGCCGTCATGGTCGGCGACCTGTCGCGGGTGGGCCTGCTGACGCAGCTCTACGACCGGCGGACCGTGCTCGGCCCCGAGGAGCCGGGGATGCTGCTCATGGGCGACGCGCAGGCGCTCCCTGCAGCTCTCCCGGACGACGCCGAGGTCTGCGCCTGTGCCGGTGTGACCGCCGGCCGGATCCGCGCGTGTGCCGATCTCGGCTCGGTGGTGGCGACGACCCGGGCCACGACCGGCTGCGGCGGCTGCGCGTCCGTCGTACGCGATCTCCTCGCCGAGCGGGCCGCGCGGGACCCGGTGAGGACATGAGCGCTCAGCCACCGCGTGGGTGCGGACGGTGCGCATGCGGCATACCGCTCAAGGGCCCATAACCCGCTTAACACCGGGTTTACCTGGCGAAACGTCGCCACAACCTGACGCGCCTACCTTCAACGCAACCGAAAGGACACCTCTGATGACGCATCGCCGACAGACCCTGGTCGTCGCCGGGCACGGCATGGTCGGACACCGCCTCGTGCAGGCCGCGATCGAGCGCGGTCTCACCGAGAGGTACGACATCGTGGTCGTCGGCGAGGAGCCGCGCCCGGCGTACGACCGGGTCGCACTCACGTCGTTCTTCAGCGCCGAGAGCGCCGACGAGCTGTCCCTGCTTCCCGGGGGGAGGTACGACGACCCGCGGGTCCGGCTCGCGCTCGGGACCACGGTGACCGCCGTGGACCGGGAGGCGCGGACCGTCACACTGAGCGACGGGGACACCCTCGGCTACGACGTTCTGGTCCTGGCGACGGGCGCGTACCCGTTCGTGCCGCCGGTCCCCGGTCACGACCTGGACGGATGCTTCGTCTACCGCACCATCGAGGACCTCGAGTCGATCCGCGAGGCCTCACGGGGTGCGAGGTCGGGCGCCGTGATCGGCGGCGGTCTGCTCGGTCTGGAGGCCGCGAACGCCCTGGTGCAGCTCGGCCTCGAGACGCACGTCGTCGAGATGGCGCCGCGCCTGATGCCGGTCCAGCTCGACGACGCAGGGGGAGCTCGCTGGTCCGGCACATCGAGGGCCTCGGCGTCCACGTCCACTGCGGGTCCGCCACCCAGCGTGTGGTGGAGGGCGGCGACGGGCGGGCCGCCGGTCTCGACCTCGGCGACCAGACGGTCGACGCGGACGTGGTCGTGTTCTCCGCCGGCATCCGGCCCCGCGACGAGCTGGCCCGCGCCTGTGGCCTTCCGGTCGCCGAACGCGGCGGCGTCCTCGTCGACGAGCAGTGCCGCACCGAGGACCCGCACGTCTTCGCGGTCGGGGAGTGCGCGGCGCCGGGCGGGCGGATGTACGGCCTGGTCGCGCCCGGATACTCCATGGCCGAGGTCGTCGTCGACCACCTGCTCGGAGGCGACGGCTCCTTCGCCGGCGCGGACATGTCCACCAAGCTCAAGCTGCTCGGCGTCGACGTGGCCAGCTTCGGCGACGCGTTCGCCACCACGCCGGACGCGCTCGAGCTGGTCTACTCCGACGCGGTCGCGGGCGTCTACAAGAAGCTGGTCGTCTCCGTCGACGAGGACGAGGGGGCCACCCGGCTGCTCGGCGGCATCCTGGTCGGCGACGCTTCCGCCTACGGCACGCTGCGGCCCATGGTCTCCTCCGGCATCGCGCTGCCGGAGAACCCCGAGGAGCTGATCCTCCCGGCCTCCCGCGGCGGCGCCCCGCTCGGGATGCCCGACGAGGCCGTCGTGTGCAGCTGCAACAACGTCACCAAGGCCACGATCTGCGGCGCGGTCGACGGGAGCGACGAGCGGCCGGGCTGTGCTGATGTGGCGTGCATCAAGGCGTGCACGAAGGCCGGCTCGACCTGCGGCAGCTGTGTCCCGACGCTCAAGAACCTCCTCGACGAGCGGCTCGCCGCGGCCGGCAAGACCGTCTCCACCGGCATCTGCGAGCACTTCGACCTCTCCCGCCAGGAGCTGTTCGACGTCATCGCGATCCACGGCTACCGCACCTTCGACGACATCGTCACCGCCCACGGTCGCGGCCGAGGCTGCGACGTCTGCAAGCCGGCGATCGCCTCGATCCTCGCCAGCCAGCTGGGCGGCCACGTGCTCGACGACACGACCGTCGCGCTGCAGGACACCAACGACGCCTACCTCGCGAACATCCAGCGCAACGGGACCTACTCCGTGGTGCCCCGCGTGCCCGGCGGCGAGATCACCCCCGAGAAGCTGATCGTGATCGGCGAGGTCGCCCGCGACTTCGACCTCTACACCAAGATCACCGGCGGCCAGCGGATCGACCTGTTCGGCGCCCGGCTCGAGCAGCTGCCGGCGATCTGGGCGCGGCTCGTCGACGCCGGGTTCGAGTCCGGGCATGCCTACGGCAAGGCGCTTCGCACGGTGAAGTCGTGCGTCGGCTCGACCTGGTGCCGCTACGGCGTGCAGGACTCGGTCAAGCTCGCGATCGACCTCGAGCTGCGCTACCGCGGCCTGCGGTCGCCGCACAAGATCAAGTCCGGCGTCAGCGGCTGCGCACGCGAGTGTGCGGAGGCCCGCGGCAAGGACTTCGGGGTGATCGCCACCGAGAAGGGCTGGAACCTCTACGTCGGCGGCAACGGCGGCGCCAACCCGGCACACGCACAGGTGCTCGCGACCGACCTCGACACCGAGACGCTGGTGAGGTACGTCGACCGCTTCCTCATGTACTACATCCGCACCGCCGACCGGCTGCAGCGCACGAGCACCTGGATCGACTCGCTCGAGGGTGGCATGGACCGGGTCAGGGCGGTCGTGGTCGACGACGCGCTCGGTCTCGGGGCGGAGCTCGAGGCCGCCATGGCCCGGCACGTCGACAGCTACGTCGACGAGTGGCGGGCGACCCTCGACGACCCGGAGAAGCTGGGCCGGTTCGTGTCGTTCGTCAACGCGCCGGGTACCCCGGACCCGGCGATCTCGTTCACCACCGAGCGCGGACAGGTCAAGCCGGCCGCGGCCGACGGCCCGGTGATGGTCGCGGGCGACACGATCCCGGTGGGGGCGGGTCGATGAGCACCGCGGGGACGTGGACCCTGGTCTGCCCGCTCGAGGGGCTCACCGTCGAGCGCGGCGCAGCCGCCCTGGTGAACGGGCAGGCGGTCGCTGTCTTCCGGACGCACGACGACGCCGTCTACGCGATCGGCAACCACGACCCGTTCAGCAAGGCGAGCGTGCTCGCCCGTGGCATCGTCGGCACCCGCACCGTCGAGGGGCAGGGGGACATCCCGTTCGTGGCCTCCCCCATGCACAAGCAGGCCTTCGACCTGCGCACGGGCAGGTGCCTCGACGACGAGTCGGTCAGCGTCCCGTCGTACGACGTCCGGGTGGTCGACGGCATGGTGCACATCGGTCCGAGGCTCTCGCCATGACCCACCCCGTCGCACCCTCTCGCTCCGCCGAGCCGTCAATTTCGGCCCGGCATACCCGCGTGTCGCGTCCAGAATTGACGGGTCGGCCGGGGATGCCGCTGGCGGGTTACCGGGTCGGGATCACTTCCGCCCGCAAGGTCGAGGAGCTCACCTCCCTGCTGGAACGGCGAGGTGCCGAGGTCGAGTGGGCGCCGGCGCTGTCGATAGACCCCAACCGGCTCGACGACAGGCTTCGCGCCGCCACGGAGGCGGTCCTGGCGGAGCCTGTCGACATGTTCGTGGCGACCACGGGGATCGGCGTGCGTGCCTGGCTGGACGCCGCCGAGTCGTGGGGACTCGCGAACGAGCTGGTCGCGGCCCTGGGGCGAGCGGAGATCATCGCCCGCGGTCCCAAGTCGGTCGGCGCCCTGCGCGCGCGGGGGCTGCGCGAGCTGTGGGCTCCCGAGTCCGAGTGCTTCGAGGACGTCCTTGCGCACCTGCGCGGCCGGTCGCTGGACGGGACGCGGATCGTCGTACAGGAGCACGGCCAGTCCCTTTCGACGGTCGCAAGCGCACTGCGCATGCGAGGCGCCGACGTCACGGTGGTCACGGTGTACCGCTGCGAGACCGCCGCGGACCCGGCGCCGATGTTCCGGATGGTCGACCTGGTCGCCGAGCGCAAGGTCGACGCCGTCACGTTCACCAGCGCCCCGGCGGTCGTGGCGATGATGGACGTCGCTGCTGCCGCCGGGCGGCGGGACGAGGTGGTCGCGGCGTTCCAGGCCGACGTACTCGCCACCTGCGTCGGCCCGGTGACCGCCGCGCCCTTCGAGATGTGGGGCGTGCCCACTCTCCGGCCCGACCGGTCGCGGCTCGCCGCGATGGTCAAGACCCTGGAGACCGAGCTCCCGAGCCGCAGGCAGGGGACCCTGCTCGAGGTGGGTGGCCACCGGCTGCTGCTGCACGGCGACGTGGTCTGTGTCGACGGCGCACAGGTGCCGCTCTCGCAGGCCCCGCTGGCGGTGCTGAAGGCGCTTGCGGTCAACCCCGGCCACGTCGTGTCGAGGAGGCAGCTCATGACGCACCTGCCCAGCGGGCTCGCCGGCAGCGAGCACGCCGTCGAGGTCGCCGTCGCCCGGTTGCGGGCCGCGATCGGAACCCGCCTGGTGCAGACGGTGGTCAAGCGCGGCTACCGGCTGCCGGTCACCTGAGGAGGCCGCAGCTTTCTCAAGGTATGACGTCGAACCGGCACTTCCCATGGCCTGCACGCCGTGGGAAGAGGAGGTTCACCTGCATACCTTGGGGAAACCCGCCGCGCAGGAGCGGTCAGCGGGGGAGCAGCAGGGCGGTCGCGATAGCGGCCACTCCCTCGCCGCGGCCGGTGAGACCGAGGCCGTCCGTCGTGGTGGCCGACACCGAGACCGGAGCGCCGGCCGCCTCGCCGAGAGCAGCCTGCGCCTCCGCGCGCCGCGGCCCGACCTTGGGCCGGTTCCCGATCACCTGGACCGCGACGTTGCCGATCTCGTAGCCGGCGTCGCGGACGCGGCGGGCGGTCTCGCCGAGCAGCCGGACGCCGCTCGCCCCGGCCCACTCCGGCTCGGACGTGCCGAAGTTGCTGCCGAGGTCGCCGAGCCCGGCGGCGGACAGGAGCGCGTCGCAGGCAGCGTGGGCGGCGACGTCGCCGTCGGAGTGCCCGGCAAGCCCCTGTGGCTCGTCCGGGAAGGACAGCCCGGCGAGCCACATCGGCGTGTCGTCGGCGAGTCGGTGCACGTCCGTGCCGATGCCGACGCGAGGGGCCGGTCCGGGGGCAGGTTGGGGGGCGCGGGGCGTCTGCGTCACGGGTCCGATCATGCCGCACGCCATCCCCGATCGGTGCATGCGCCAACATAGGGGTGTGAGCATCACGACGCCCCGCAGGCGCTTTGCCTTGGCAGGCCTGGTCGCGGGGCTGGCCGGGATAGCGGTCAGCCATGCGGTGACGATGATGCTGACGATCCGGGCCACGCCTCTGCTCGCTGTCGCCGAGGGCATCATCGAGATCACCCCAGGGTCGATTGCCGAGGGCCTGATCCAGGTGGTCGGCCGCAACGACAAGCCGCTGCTGATCGCCGGCGTCGCGGCCGGGCTCCTCGGGCTCGCGGCCTGGGCGGGCGTCCTCACCCAGCGCAGCCGGCTCCTGGCCAACGCCGTGTTCCTGGCCATGGGCGTGGTCGCCACTGTCGCCGTGTCGACGCGTCCCAGCTCGTCCACGTACGACGTCCTGCCGGTCGTCGCCGGGACCATCACCTGGATCGCCGTGCTCGCACTGCTCGTCCGACACCTGGAGGTCAAGCGCGACGTCGAGCCGGTCGAGGAGCGCCGGGCGTTCCTCGTGCTCGCCGGTGGAGTCACCGCGACCGCGGTGGTCGTCGCAGTCACGGGCCAGCTCGCGGGGCGGGCCCGTCGCAGCGTCGAGGCCGTCAGGAAGCTGCTGCGGCTTCCGGTCACGCCCGGCCGGGTGCCCCGCGGAGCCAACCTCGACCTGGACGGCGTCCAGCCCTGGCGCACCAGGGACGACGTCTTCTACCGGATCGACACCGCGCTGGTGGTCCCGACGATCGACCCGAACGAGTGGCGGCTGCGGATCCACGGCATGGTCGACCGGGAGATCACCCTCACCTACCGGGACCTGCTCGACCGGGAGCTCACCGAGGCCTGGGTGACGTTGTGCTGCGTCTCCAACGAGGTCGGGGGAGACCTGATCGGCAACGCCTGGTGGAGCGGTGTGCGGATCGCGGACGTGCTCGCCGAGGCCGGTGTGCACGCCGATGCGGACGCGGTGCTGCAGACCTCCCACGACGGGTGGAACTGCGGCACCCCGATCGAGGTGCTCACCGACGACCGCAACGCGATGCTGGCGATCGCGATGAACGGTGAGCCGCTGACGGTCGAGCACGGTTTCCCGGTCCGCATGCTCGTACCCGGGCTCTACGGCTATGTCTCCGCGACGAAGTGGCTGGTCGACCTCGAGGTGAGCAGGTTCGACGACTTCACCGCGTACTGGACCTCTCGCGGCTGGGCGTCGCACGGCCCGGTGAAGACGCAGTCGCGGATCGACGTACCCGGGGACGGCGACGATGTCTCCGCCGGCACCCGGAAGGTGGGCGGGTCGGCCTGGGCGCAGCACACCGGGATCGAGAAGGTGGAGTACCGACTCGACGGCGACACGTGGCGGGAGGCCACACTCGGCCGGGTCCCCGGCGTGGACACGTGGGTGCAGTGGTCCGCCTCGGTCGACGTCTCACCCGGCACGCACACGCTGGCCGTCCGGGCGACCGACCGCTCCGGCTACACCCAGACCGGGGTCGAGAGGGGGGTGCTCCCGGACGGCGCGACCGGCTGGCACACGGTCGAGTTCGACGCCGAGTGACCTGGGTGTGCAGCTCTTCGTGAACCCCAATGGCGAGCCTGCCACGTGAACCCCAACGGAGGAAGTGCCACGTGAACCCCAACGGAGGAAGTGCTCCGCGTGACTTCGCGGACCGCGACGGTGGTGCGCTCGTGGTCGGCGGCAGCGGCGGCCTGGGTTCGGCGGTGGCGACCATGCTGGCCGAGCGGGGCAGCGACGTCGCGGTGACGTTCCGCGGCAACGAGGTCGCGGCGGAACGCGTGCGCGAGGCGATGGAGCAGTCGGGCGTCATGGCCTCGGTCTGGCAGCTCGACCTGACCGACGCCGACCGGTGCGCCCTCGTCGTCGAGCAGGTCGCCGAGACGTTCGGCGGGCTCCACACCCTGGTGTACGCCGCCGGCCCGCACGTGCCGATGCGCCACCTCAGCACGGTCCGGCCGCAGGACCTCGAGCGGCAGCTGCGCGAGGACACGGCAGGGTTCTTCAACATCGTCCAGCCGGCCTTGGCGCGGCTGCGGGAGAGACGCGGCAGCCTCGTCGCCGTGACGACGGCAGGCACGAGGAGGTACCCGGTGCGCGACGGTCTCTCGGTCGGTCCGAAAGGCGCGGTGGAGGCCCTCGCCCGCGCGCTGGCAGCGGAGGAGGGGCGCTATGGCGTCCGCGTGAACTGCGTCGGCCCAGGCATGCTCACCGACGGGATGGCCGCCCGGCTGATTGCGGACCGCGAGCTCGACGAGCGGGCCCTCGAGGTGGCCCGCGGACAACATCCCGCTGCGCCGGTTCGGCACCGCGGTGGACGTCGCCGAGGCGGTCTGCTTCCTCGCCTCCGACCGCGCCGGTTTCATCAGCGGCCAGAAGCTCGACGTCGACGGCGGTTACGGCGTCTGACTTCCCCCCTCGCCGACCCGCTTCTCGCCGACCCGTCAGTTTCTACGCGAAACACGCCGAGCTCCTGTCCAAGAGTGACGGGTCGAGCAAGGCGGTGCTGGTGGCTTGGCCCTGGTCTGGTCCAGATCTGCCCAGGAAGCTGGATCGCGCCTACTATCCGGCTTGGTCTCATATGTGAGGTCGATTACCTTTTGGCGGCGCCTGGCGTTTCGCCAACTGCTCGGGGAGGGCTCTGATGTCGAAACGCCTGCGTTCGTGCGCGGTCGCTGTCCTGACGGCCTGCATGGTGCTGGTCGGGCTGCCGGCCGGTGCGGTCGAGTACGTCGACGACTTCGTGGCGCTTCCGTTCACCACGTACGGCGACATGCTGGTCGACCCGGGGCACGGGCAGGTCTTCGTGACAGGGGGGTACGGCACCAACGAGATCGCCGTGGTCAAGCTCGACGGAACAGGGGTGACCATGGTCCCGGGTACGCCGGGCGCCACGAAGCTGTCGATGACGGAGGACGGTCGCTACGTCTACGCGACCTTGCGCAACGGCGACGGGATCGCGGAGGTCGACACCGCGACCCTCGCCGTCCGGCGGCTCGCCACGGGCGCCGGGTCGTGTCCGACCCAGGTGGCGGCGGTGGCGGGCTACGTCTGGTACGTCGCGAGCGGCGACGACTGCAACCAGTGGACGACGATCAGGCGACTGGACCCGGCAACCGGAGAGGTGTCGCCGGACGTCGTGGCGGCCGGCAGCCTCTACGAGCCGGCCCTGCGGGTGCTCCCGGGGACGACGAGGTTCCTGTTCGCGGAGACGGGGATCAGCACCGCCGACCTCGGCGTCTACGACGTGGCAGGAGGGACCCCGGACCTCGTTGCCTCCGACAGCATGCCCGGCTACCTCAGCGACTCACTCGGCCTGACGAACGACGGTGAGCACCTCGTCTTGCCGGGATACGGCTCGGTCAGCTTCTACCGGACCGCCGACTTCTCGGCAGACGGCATCAGCATGGTTCCCGGCGGCACGTGGCTGGCTGCGTCCGCGGCCGACGACGAGCTTGTCGCGGCGTCGCCGCGCGACTCCAACCGGGTGGAGGTGGTGCGTCGGGGCACCAACGACGTGCTGAACTCCATCACCCTCGGGCCGGACTCTTCTGGCAAGGTCAGGGGGCTCGAGCTGGTGGGCGACCAGCTGTTCGCTGCTGTCCTGGGGAGCACGCTGCGGCTCTACCGGCTCGACCGGCCGGCCGTCCCTGCCCCCGACCTGACGCTCGAGGTGCCTGCCCAGGCCGAGGTGGGCAGGCCGGTCACCGTCACCGGTGTGCTCAGCGACCGGGGCACCGCGATCGCCGGAGCCCAGGTCACGGTGCGGAGGCAGGGCGCTGACGAGCCCTTCGGCACCGCCACGACGGACGCGAACGGCCGTTACTCGCTGGAGCTGGTTCCTCCGGATGCGGGAACGCTCGATCTCTCGGCGCGCTACGAGGGTGACGCCCCGACGAAGCCGGCGGTCGGCAAGGCCACCCTGAACGTCGTCCGACGTGCGGCGACGCTCACCGTCGGTGCGCCGTCGGCCGTGTGGCCCGACGAGCCCTTCACATTGACCGGGACGCTCTTCGACGGCGCGGACCCGGTCGAGGGTGCGAGCCTCGGCGTCAGCCGCCGCTGCACCAACTGGTCGGGTACGGAGAGCGTGGGAACGGCGACGACCGACCCGGCCGGCACATTCGCCCTCAGGGTCGAGCCGGGTACGTCCGGCCCCTGGGGCGAGTTCTGCACGTCGTACGACTACTGGGCCACCTACGACGGCGACGCGCTGCGCAAGGCGACGTCGGCGTCGGCGAAGGTCGCGGTCACCTGGCGCTATCCGTCGTTCGTGCTCAACATGCCCGACCAGGTGCACGTGGGTGACTCGGTCAAGGTCGCCGGCACCGTCCAGACCGCGGACGGTCCCCTCGCGAACGCCGAGCTGACGGCAAGCGTGACGACGCCGACAGGGAGACGGGAGCTCGGCACGCTGACCACCGACGCGGACGGCAGGTTCGAGACCACGGATGTGCCGGCGCAGGCAGGCTCGCACTGCTACCGGATCCTGTACGCGGGGGACTCCCGGACGCGTGCCGCGTACCGGGACCGCTGCGTCGGGGTGACGAAGCTGGCCAGCGCCCTGACGCTGGGCGGCTCCCTGTCGGGTGAGCTCGACGAACCCCTCGTGCTCAACGGAGGAGTCACCTCGGACGGAGCCCCGCTGGCGGGTGTCGAGCTCGTGGTCAGCCGCTCCGACGCCTTCGGCGGCACCGTGATGCTGCCCTCGGTCCTCACCGGGGCGGACGGCAGGTTCCTCGTCAGGGACGCTCCACCGAACGGCGGGTTCGTGACCTACGCCGTGTCCTACCCAGGCAGCGAGACTCGCTCAGCGGCGGCGGCCTCCTGGACCGTCGACGTGGCCCGCCCAGCACGGACTCTGGAGCTGAGGGCCGACCGGACCGTGTACAACTACGGCCAGACGGCGCAGCTCGAGGTGGAGCTGACGACGGACTCGGCGCGGACCGTCCGCGTCTACGCAGAGGAGGCAGGGCGGGTGAGGACGCTGATCTTCTCCGGCGACGTCCCGGCCACCGGGCTGACGCTTCAGCACCGGATGACTCGCCGCACGCAGTTCATTGCGTCGGTCCCCGAGGACGGCCGTGCCCTCTCTGCGTCGTGGGAGCTGGACGTGTTCACGAGGGCGGGTCTCACCACGACGGCGTCCGGCCACTACGGCACGTCGGGGAAGTACAAGCTCTATCGGCCCGCTGCGGACCCCCAGTTCGCCACGACCGTCAAACCTTGGCGGGACCGGGAGACCGCGTGCGTCAGGTTCCAGCTGCAGCGCTACGGATCGGGGCTCTGGCAGACGGTGTCCACCTCGGCGTGCGAACCCGTCGGCGACGCGAGCACCGCGACCTGGAGACTGCTGGGGACACAGGCGGCCGGGACGCGGTACCGGGTGCGGCCGAGGTTCGCCGGCGACGCCATCAATGTCGCCAAGGACGGGGCTTGGGTCTACTTCAAGTTCGTCTGACCCGTGCCAGGCCACGACCGACGCACGGACAGCCGTGACCTCGCCACCGACCCGTCACTCCTGCCCCGACACGCCGCGAAAACCGGGCCAAGAGTGACGGCTCGGCGTCGGTCGGGGGGATCGCGTCGGGGTCACCAGGTGGGTTCGGGCGGTGGGGGTGGAGGAGTGACGTCGGGCGGGTGGATGACGTAGGCGATCCCGCCGGTGCGGGCGAGCCAGGCGTCCTCGAACTGCCGTCGGTCGTACGTCGTGCGCACCTCGTCGTTGCTGGCCACCTGGTGGGAGGCGGGGTCGTTGGAGACGACGTTGCCGTCGGCGTCGAAGCCGATGATGGTCAGCAGGTGCCCGGCGGTGCCGTAGCCCGCCCCGTCGAGCTGCTCCTCGGTGAACGTCACCGACACCACCAGCGGGATCCCCGCCGCGATGAACTGCTCGGCCTCGGCCATCGACCGCATCCGGGTGACGTAGGCGGTCAGGCCGAACCGCGCGGCGTAGGCGGTGTTGAAGGACCAGTTGCCGGCCCCGTTGTAGCTGTGGTCGAACACGTGCCGCGCCGCGTAGTCGACGAAGCCGTCCTGATGGTCCGCGGCCACCCACGGGTAGTCCTCGGGACGCGGGCCCCGGCCCCAGTAGCCCAGCACCATGCTCGTCGCGGTGGGGGAGCACCACGACTCCCCGCCGAGAGCCCACTGGGGATGCTCGCCGCGGTGCAGCTGCTGGGAGTACGCCGGCACGTCGAGCACCCTGCCGAAGGCGCTTCCGCCTCCTGACCTGTCGACGGCGTGGCCGGCCTGTACGTCGGACGCCGTCACGCCGAGCAGGGAGACCGCCGGGGTCACGTCGGACCCGAGCCGGCGCAGGAGGTTGACGCGCAGCCGGTACGACGACACGGTGCACGGGCAGGTCGCGGTGAGCACGTCGACCTTCACGCGGGCATGGTGGTCGTCCTGCCCGGGGACGGACGTCGGGTGGATGTCCTGGTCGGTCTCGGCCCACCTGCCGAGGGCGTACCAGCCCGTGCGCGAGCCGTCGTCCATGGTCACCGCGATCTCGACCTCCACCCACGAGCCGGGCGGGGTGCTCGCGTTCCACGACGGGATGAGGTCCGTGAGCAGGAACCCGGGGCTGACCTCGGGTGAGGTCCACGACGCCTGCTCGTAGGCGACCGCCCCCTGGTCCCGGTGGGGGTCGGTGTAGTGGCGGATGCGCGTGGCGCTCTTGAGGGCGAGCACGCCGTCGTCCACGGCCGTGCCGTCATGGCTCCCGGTGTCGAAGTCCTCGGCCGACCGCCAGCGGCGATGGGCGATGCGGCGGTTCACCAGTTGGTCGCGCGAGGCTGGACGGGAAGCTGCCTGTCCGACGTGCGGATGATGTAGGCGAGACCGCCCGAGCCGGGCAGCCAGGCGTTCTCGAACTCACCCCGGTCGTAGGTCCTGCGTACACCTCTGTTCCTCGGTGCGGCCGGGTCGTTGACCACGACGTCGCCGGACGCGGTGAACCCGACGATCACGAGCAGGTGACCCTTCGTGCCGTTCGCGAGCACGGGAGGCACGCCCGCCATCTCGCCTTTCCCGAACGCCACCGAGGCAACGACGGGGATGCCCGCCTTGATGAACGCCTCGGCCTGGCGCAGCGACCGGAGGCGGGTGACGAAGGCGTGGTCGGCGTGGTTCGCGGCGTAGGCGGTGTTGAACGGCCAGTTGCCGGCGCCGTCGTACCCGTAGTCGTAGGTCATCCGTGCCGCGTGGTCCACGAACCGGTTCGGGTGCGGGCTCTCGACCCAGGCGATCTCGTCGGCGGACGGGAGCCGGTCGTAGTAGCCGAGCACCATCGACGTGGACGTCGGCGAGCACCAGGCCTCCCCGCCGCCGTCGTACTTGGGATAGTCGCCGTCGTGGATCATCTGGGAGTACCTCGGGACGTCGAGGACGATCCGCTCGGTGATGCCCGTCGTCGACGTGGGCACGGTGCTCACGTTCGGCAGCCGCGAGGTCACGGCCCCGACGGTGTCGACCCACGGCGTTGCCGAGGTCCCGGCCCTGCGGAGCAGCGTGACGCGCAGCTGCCACGAGGTGAACGCCACGCCGTCGTGGGACTTCCACGTGTCCGTCGCAACGCCGGCCAGGTCGTCGACCTCAGCCATGCCGTTCGCCTGCCGCCTCGGGCTGGTGCGGTGGAAGCTCGCGTCACCCTCGGACCATCGGGCCAGGGTGTCCCAGCTGCTGCGTTGCCCGTCCTCGCTCCTGCCGCGAACCTGGACCTCGATCCACGAGTCGCGCGGGGTGGTTGCATCCCACGACGCGATCAGCTCGGTCATCGCGAAGTCCGACGTGGCCCACGGTGAGGTCCAGCGGCCGTACGCGTAGGTCTTGGTGGGGCCGCCGTGCGGGTCGGCGTACGTCCGCGTTCCGACCGGTCCGGACAGGCGCAGCATGCCCCGTTCCACGCGGACGCCCGCGAACGAGCCGGCCGCGAGCTGCGCCGCGGTCTCCCACTGCCGGTAGTCGATCCGCCGGCCGGCGGCAGCCTCGGCAGGGGCGGTGAGAGCGGGAATGGTGAGCGTGGCGGTGAGCGCGATGACGAGCCAGGCGCGGCCGAGACGATTTCGCACGGTCAAGACGATATCCACCATCCGTGCCCTTGGTGGACAGTTGTCCAGAATCGGTAAAGAGGACGCGCGCTCCGGGCGTGCCTGCCGTCCGCGACGGCGAGCGGTCCGTCGTACCCGCCGAGTCGTTAGGATTGCCGGGTGACTCTACGGCTCTACGACTCCGCTGCACGCGAGGTCCGTGACTTCGTCCCCCTCGAGGAAGGCAGGGCGGGGATCTACCTGTGCGGGCTGACCGTGCAGTCGGAGCCGCATGTCGGTCACGTCCGTTCCGGGGTGAACTTCGACGTGTTGCGGCGGTGGATGACCCGTTCCGGGTACGACGTGACGTTCATCCGCAACATCACCGACATCGAGGACAAGATCCTCATCAAGTCGGCGGAGCAGGGGCGGCCCTGGTACAACCTCGCGTACATGATGCGCCGCGAGCTGGACAAGGCGTACGACGCGCTGAACGTCCTGCCGCCGACGTACGAACCGGCCGCGACCGGGCACATCCCCGAGATGGTCGAGCTGATCCTGCTCCTGATCTCGCGAGGCCACGCCTACGCCGCCGAGGACGGGTCGGGTGACGTCTACTTCGACGTGAAGTCGTGGCCGGCGTACGGCGAGCTGTCCGGCCAGAAGGTCGACGAGATGGAGGCCGCCGAGGACGCCGACCCGCGCGGCAAGCGCGACCCCCGCGACTTCGCGCTGTGGAAGGGCTACAAGAAGGAGTCCGAGCCGGAGAGCGCCGCGTGGCCCTCGCCGTGGGGCCCTGGCAGGCCGGGCTGGCACATCGAGTGCTCGGCGATGGCGCTGAAGTACCTCGGCAAAGGGTTCGACATCCACGGCGGCGGCGTGGACCTCCGCTTCCCGCACCACGAGAACGAGCAGGCCCAGTCCCGCGCGGCCGGTTTCCCGTTCGCGACGTACTGGATGCACAACGCCTGGATCACCACAGCCGGCGAGAAGATGTCGAAGTCTCTGGGCAACTCGCTGCTGATCCCGGTCGTCCTCGAGCGGGTGCGCCCGATCGAGCTGCGGTACTACATGGTCGCCGCCCACTACCGCTCGCACGTGGAGTTCTCGTACACCGCGCTGGAGGAGGCCGCAGCCGGCTTCCGCAGGATGGAGAACTTCCTCGAGCGGGCGGCCGCGCTGGTGGGCGTCCCGGCCGTCGGCGACGGGATCCTCTGCGCCGACTTCGTGAAGGCCATGGACGACGACCTAAGCACGCCGGCCGCGGTCGCAGCGATCCACGAGACGGTCCACGCCGGCAACAAGCTGCTGTCCGACGGCGACACACCCGCACTGCGCGGCACACTGGCGGCGGTGCGCGAGATGCTGGCCGTGCTCGGCGTCGACCCGTTCGACGCGCACTGGGCCGGCGACGTGGCGCGCACCGACGAGAAGCTGTCCGCCGCGGTCTCCGCGCTCGTCGCAGCCCTGCTCGACCAGCGGGCCGAGGCGCGCGCGAACAAGGACTTCGCGACCGCCGACGCGATCCGCGACCAGCTCAAGCACGCGGGCATCGACCTCGAGGACACCCCTCAAGGACCCAAGTGGTCCATCTGACCCCCGTTGAGTCGGCCCTCCCGGGGTGTTGAGTCGGCCCTCCCAGGGTGTTGAGTCGGCCCTCCCAGGGTGTTGAGTCGGCGGGCACGTCGTACGCGGCGGACGCTAGCGTGCACATGACAGCAGGCAACAGTAAGGAAGACGATGGCAGGCAACTCCTCGCGTCGCGGCGCGATCCGGAAGACCGCGAAGGGGAACCCGACCGCGGGGTCGGGTGGCCGGGTACGTCGCGGCCTCGAGGGCAAGGGTCCGACCCCGAAGGCGAAGGACCGGGAGGGCCACGTCGCGTACAAGGCGCGCAAGCGGGCCGAGAAGGCCGAGCGCGCGAAGCCGAGGCGTCCCGCGAAGCCGGGCGACTCGGAGTGGATCGCCGGCCGCAACTCGGTCGTCGAGGCGCTGCGCGCGCAGATGCCGGTGACGACGGTGTACGTCGCCGAGGGCGCCGAGCGTGACGGCCGGCTCCGCGAGGTGTTCAAGGTCGCGGCCGAGCAGGGCATCTCGCTGCTCGAGGTGCCGCGCAACGAGATGGACCGGCTGACCCAGGGTGCTGTGCACCAGGGCCTGGCCGCGAAGGTCCCCGCCTACGAGTACGCCCACGCCGACGACCTGCTCGACCGGGCGGCGGAGGCGAAGGAGAAGCCGCTGATCGTCGCGCTCGACTCGGTCACCGACCCGCGCAACCTCGGGGCGGTCGTGCGCTCGGCCGCCGGCTTCGGCGCGCACGGCGTGCTGATCCCCGAGCGCCGGGCGGCCGGCATGACTGCGTCGGCATGGAAGACGTCCGCCGGTGCAGCAGCCCGGATCCCCGTCGCGCAGGCGACGAACCTGGTCCGGCAGCTGAAGGCGTATCAGGACGCCGGCTGCATGGTGGTCGGTCTCGCCGCCGACGGCGACGTGTCCCTGACCGACTTCGACCTGGCCGACGGTCCGCTGGTGATCGTGGTCGGCTCCGAGGGCAAGGGGCTGTCGCGGCTCGTCGCGGAGACCTGCGACCAGCTCGTGTCGATCCCGATGGTGAACGCGGTGGAGTCGCTCAACGCGGGTGTCGCCGCCTCCGTGACGCTCTACTCGGTCGCGGAGACGCGAGGCACCCTGTCCCGCTGATCCCACCCCGCTGATCCCCCCCGTTGAGTCGGCCCTCGTGGGGCATTGAGTCGGCCCCCGTGGGGCATTGAGTCGGCCCTCGTGGGTCTCGAGGACGCCGTGCGCCCTCCACAGCGGTGGGAGCAGCCCTGCGTTTCAACAAGGCGAGCGGCGGGCCGCCGTCGGTGGACTCCGATGTCCCACCCTCCCTTGGATGATGATCTCCCCAGCAATCCCAGAGGTCCCGTTCACGTCTGCTGAAGCCGAGAAGATCTGCATCTCGCGCGATCGGTTGAGGAAGTTACAGGCCGAGCACCAGATCCGGAAGCTGATGCGTGACGTGTACCTCCGCGCGGACATCCACGACACACCGATCGTGCGAGCAAAGGCCGCTGCGCTCGTGGTCAGTGAGAATGCCGTCATCTGCGACCGCACGGCAGGCTGGCTGTGGGACGTGGACACCTTCGAGTACCGAGAGCTGGAGGTTCCCGCGCCTGTCGAGACCTACCTTCTGCGAGGCAAGGGGCGGGTCAAGCGGCGTGAGTGCCGGGGAGGCGAGCGCGACCTGGCGCCCCATGACATCTGCGTCCGTCATGGGCTCAGGGTCACCACTCCGCTGAGAACGACGCTCGACCTCGGCTGCAAGCTCGGAAAGCGCGATGCCCTCGCCGCGCTGGATGGATTCATGCGAAAACATGGGATAACCCGTGCCGAGATGACAAGAGCGCTTCCCCGGTACTTTCGCCGGCGTGGCGTGGTCCAGCTGCGACGACTCGTTCCCCTCGCTGACCCCAGAGCTGAGTCGCCCGGCGAGTCGTGGACCCGACTGGAGATCATCGAGGCCGGCCTGCCTTGGCCCCAGTTGCAGTACTGGGTCTGCGAGCACGGCCGGCCTGTCTTCAGGCTCGACCTGGCATACCCCAAGAGCAAGGTGGCCGTGGAGTACGACGGCCGCGAGTTCCATGACATGGACGACGAGCAGCGCGAACACGACGAGGCGAGACGCGAATGGCTGCGGCAGAGGGGGTGGACCGTGATCGTCGTGACCAAGGACGACTTCGGTCCCGAGGCACTGACCTCATGGTTGCGGGAACTTCGAACCGCGCTTCGGCTGGCCCCTTGAGGTCGTCCGACGTACTCGTCGGGTCTGGCCAACCGAGGGCCGCGGCCCCGGGAGGGCCGACTGAACGCCCCGGGAGGGCCGACTGAACGCCCCGGGAGGGCCGACTGAACGCCCCGGGAGGGCCGACTCAACGGGAAGGGTTGCCACGAAATAGAACGCGTTCTACCATCGAACCGGAGAGGGAGGCTTTGCGGACTTCGAACCGGTTCGTGAGGTTGTGAACGGCATCACCTTTTTCCACGCAGGTCGTTGTTACCGGCAGGAAACAAGGTTTCTCGACGTTCCGCGTGGTCGAGCCTGACTGGGAGGTCCGGGCTTGCCGCGGGTGAGGAGTACTCCCGTGTCCCTTCGCGCACGCAAGCTCGGCATGGTCGCGATCGTGGGTGCGCTGAGCATCGTGCTCGCGGCGTGCGGGTCCCGGCTGAGTCCGGAGGAGGTGCAGGCCGCGGGCGGTGGGACGGCGGTCGGGGGGCTCGACCAGTCCGGCGCCGGTGCGGGCGACCTCCCGAGCGACCCGGGTGCTGCCGGCGGGACCGGCGGTACGTCGGGCGGCGCCGCCGGATCGGCCGGAGGGCAGTCCCTCTCGTCCGGCGGTGCGGGCGGTGGCGCCCAGGGCACGGGAGCGAACGCAGCCACCGGGAAGACGAAGGCGGGTCCGTGTGACGGCTTCAAGAACCAGGTCGGCATCACGAACGACAAGATCACCCTCGCGAACGTGTCGGACGTCAGCGGCCCGGTGCCCGGCCTGTTCTCGTCGGCGCAGGAGGCCACCAAGGCCTACGTCGCCTACTTCAACGCGACCTCCGACATCTGTGGCCGCAAGCTCGAGCTGATGACGCTCGACAGCCGCACCGACGCCGGCGCCGACCAGCAGGCCTACGCCAAGGCCTGCGAGGGCGCGTTCGCCGCGGTCGGCTCGATGTCGGCCTTCGACAGCGGTGGTGCGGCGACCGCCGCGAAGTGCGGCCTCCCGGACCTGCGGTCGGCCAACGTGAGCTCGGAGCGGCAGGCGTGCGACAGCTGCTTCGGCGTCCAGTCCGCCAACCCGGCGACGTTCCAGAACGCCGTGCCGGACCACATCCTGAAGAACTACCACGCGGCGAGCCAGAAGGCGGCGTACGTCTGGATCAACGCCGGCGTGGGGCCCCTGAACGCGAACAACCAGGCCGACGCCATGGAGCGGCGGGGCATGAAGTTCGTCTACCGCCAGGGCATCGACGTGTCGGAGTTCAACTACGCGCCGTACGTCCAGCAGATGGAGAGCAAGGGCGTGAGGTACGTCCAGTTCCTCGGCGCCTACCAGCAGGCGGTCCGGCTCGCCCAGGCGATGCAGCAGCAGGGGTTCAAGCCCGACGCCTTCGTGCTCGACCCGACCGGCTACGACCCGAGGTACGTCGAGTCCGGTGGCGAGGCGGTCGAGGGCACCAAGATCTTCATCAACATCGCGATGTTCGAGGAGATGAGCTCGAACCGGGAGATGGCGCTGTACAACCAGTGGCTCCAGCAGGTGAAGCCGGGCGCCACGCCCACGTTCTTCGGTGTCTTCTCCTGGTCCGCCACCCGGCTGTTCGTCGAGCGGTCCCTTGCGCTGGGCGGGCGGCTCAGCCGCGAGTCTCTCGTCGGCAGCGTCAAGGGCGTGGACAACTGGACCAGCAACGGCATCCACAGCCCGCAGCACGTGGGCTCGAAGAAGACCGGGGACTGCTGGCGGTGGATCCACCTCCAGGACGGCAAGTGGGTCGCCGAGGGCTCCTCGAAGTACACCTGCAACGGCGTCACGAGCGCGGGCTGAACCATGAGCTCGCTGCTGTCCTTCACGATCCTCGGCATCTTCACGGGTGCGGCGTATGCCATCGCCGCGAGCGGCCTGGTGCTGACCTACAGCACGACCCGGGTGTTCAACGTCGCCCACGGCGCGTTCGGCATGGTCATGGCGTTCGTCTACTGGGACCTCAGTGAGCGGCAGGGGATCCCGGCGTGGGTGTCCCTGGGCATGGTGCTCCTGCTGATAGCGCCGCTGCTCGGAGTCTTCGTGCAGCGGTTCATGACCCGCGGCCTGGGCGACTCCCCGGTGAGCGTGTCGCTGGTCGTGACGGTCGGGCTGTTCGTGGGGCTGATCGGGGTCGCGCAGCAGGTGTGGCCGCCGGCCGCCCGGGCGGTGCCGCAGTTCTTCGACATGAAGGGGTTCGAGGCCGGCGGGGTGTTCGTCACCTACCACCAGCTGCTGACGATCCTGCTGTCGGCCGCCGTCGCGGCGGGTCTCTTCCTGCTGCTGAACCGGACCCGGCTCGGCACCGCGATGCGAGCCTCGGTCGACAACCCCGAGCTGCTGAAGCTCTACGGCGGGAAGCCGTCGATGGTCTCCGCGATGGCCTGGGCGATCGGCACCTCCCTCGCCGCCCTCGCCGGGATCCTGCTCACGCCGGTCATCGGACTGGACTACTACGACCTGACGCTGCTGGTCATCAACGCCTACGCCGCGGCGATGCTCGGGCGCCTGAAGAGCCTGCCGCTCACCTTCACCGGCGCGATGGCCCTGGGCGTGCTCCAGTCGTACGCCGTGGCGTACCTCCCCAGCAGCGGCGACCTCGCGGGTCTCCGTGCCGTGGTGCCGACCCTGTTCCTGTTCGTGGTGATCGTGATGATGCCGCAGGCGCAGCTGCGGGTCGGCCAGGTGAAGGGCCTCGTCTCGGCGCCGCTGCCGTCGATCCGCCGGTCGGCGAGCCTCGGCGCCGTCCTCGTCATCGTGGTCGCCGTGCTGACCCTGAGCATGTCGGCGTCGAACCTGCTGCTCGCGGGCACGGCCGCGACCTACGCGATGGTGATGCTGAGCCTGGTGCTGCTCACCGGGTACGGCGGCCACGTGTCGCTGGCGCAGTTCACGTTCGCCGGGGTCGGAGCGCTGGCCTACGCCAAGCTGGACTCGCCCAACCTGGCCGGGCTGGTGGTCGCCGCCTTGGTGGCTGCCGGCGTCGGCGCGCTCGTGGCGCTGCCGGTGCTCCGCCTGACCGGCCTCTACCTGGCACTGAGCACGCTCGCGTTCGGGGTGCTCATGGACAAGCTGGTCTTCCAGGCGTCCTTCGCGTTCGGCTACAACGGCAGCCTGCCGGCGAGGCGCCTCTCCCTGCTCGGCGTCGAGTTCTCCGACACCGGCGCGTACGTCGTCCTGATGACGATCGTGTTCGTGGCCATGGGCATCGGACTGCTCCTGCTGCGCCGCGGAGAGCTCGGCCGGATCCTGATCGCGATGCGCGACAGCCCTGCCGCCTGCGGCACGCTCGGACTGAACATGCGCTGGTTCCGGGTTGCCCTCTTCGGCCTCTCGGCCGGCATGGCGGGTCTGGCCGGAGCGCTGTTCGCGGGGCTCAGAGAAACCGTCGCGGCCACGGACTTCCAGCTCTTCGCCAGCCTCCCGCTGCTGCTCCTCGCGGTCGTCTGTGGCGTCACCTCGGTGACCGGCGCGGCGATCGGCGGCGTGTTCTTGATGATGCTCCCGGTGCTGCAGAGCAGCTACCCGGGGCTCGCCGGGCTGGCGTTCGCGGTGATCGGGTTCGGCGCGGTCGCCCTCGGCCGCGACCCGAACGGCCTGGCCAACCTGATCTTCGGTCTCGGACGGAGGCTGGAGCGGCGGTTGGGCCCGGCGCTCGCCGGGCGGTTCCCGAGCCTGCAGGGGCTGCCCGGCCGGGCGTCCGTCGACGAGACGGGCGTCCCGGCCGTCGCGGGCGGGCGGCGTCGACTCGAGGGACCGGCCGCAGCCAGGGAACGGCGTGGCGGCAGGCAGACCGACCGTGCGGAGCTTGACGAGAGGCACGAACCCAGGGAGGAGGTGGCGGCACATGGCGCTGCTCGAGGTTGACGACGTGGTGGTGCAGTTCGGCGGTGTCACCGCGGTGGACGAGGCGGCCTTCTCGCTCGAGAGCGGCCGCGTCACGGGGCTGATCGGGCCGAACGGCGCAGGCAAGACCACCTGCTTCAACGTGATCACCGGCCTGCAGAAGCCGACCCGGGGCCACGTCCGGTACCAGGGCAGGGACATCACCTCGGCGGCGCCGCACCGCCGGGCCAAGAAGGGCATGGCGCGCACGTTCCAGCGGCTCGAGGCGTTCGGCTCGCTGACGGTCCGCGACAACGTCCGCGTCGCCCTCGACATCCACCACGGGCTGCGCGGCCTCTTCCAGCGCTCCCACGGCGGCGTCGACGCGCTGCTCGAGCGGGTGGGGATCTCGGAGTACGCCGCCGAGCGCGCCGACTCGGTCCCGACCGGGGTGGCCCGCCTGCTCGAGCTGGCCCGGGCGCTGGCCTGCGACCCGAAGCTCCTGCTGCTCGACGAGCCGTCCTCCGGCCTCGACGAGTCGGAGACCGACGACTTCGGCGACCTGCTCCGCGAGCTCGCGGCCGAGGGTCGCGCGGTGCTCATGGTCGAGCACGACATGGACCTCGTGATGGGCGTCTGCGACGAGATCCACGTGCTCGACTTCGGCCGGGTCATCGCGTCCGGCACGCCCGCCGAGGTCCGTGCCGACCGGCGGGTGCAGGAGGCCTACCTCGGCTACTCCGACGCCGACGAGGCGGATGAGTTCGGGCGGACCCGTGACGACCTGGCGCCCGTCGTACCCCCGGAGGACTCCGGGAGCGAGGCCGACCCGGCCATGGCAGAGCAGTTCACCACCGAGATCCCGGCGGTGCGCCGATGACCGCGAACATCCCGATCCTCGAGGTGATGGACCTCCACGCGGCGTACGGACGCATCGAGGTGCTGCGTGGAGTCGACCTGGTGGTGCCGCGCGGCGCGGTGTTCGCGCTGCTCGGTCCCAACGGCGCCGGCAAGAGCACCCTGCTCAAGGTGGTCAGCGGCCAGATGGAGCCGACGAGCGGTGACATCCACATGGCCGGGGTCCACGTGCAGGGCGCGAACTCCGACGAGCTCGCCCGCTCCGGTCTCTGCACCATCCCCGAGGGGCGCAGCGTCTTCCCGAACCTGACCGTCGAGGAGAACCTCCGGCTCGTCTCCTACGCCGGGGTGCCGGCCGAGAAGGTGCTGGAGACCGCCTACGCGTACTTCCCCCGGCTCGCGCAGCGCCGCGGCCAGCTCGCCGGGACCATGTCCGGAGGCGAGCAGCAGATGCTGGCCCTGTCGCGGGCCCTGGCCTCCGACCCGGCGCTGCTGATGCTCGACGAGCTCTCCATGGGCCTGGCGCCCCTGATCGTGGACGAGCTGTACGACACCGTCGCGCGGATCGCCGAGACCGGAGTCTCGATCCTGGTCGTCGAGCAGTTCGCGCGCACCGCGCTCCGGGTCTCCGACTACGCGGCGGTGATGTCCGGCGGCCGCGTGGTGGCCACCGGAGAGCCCGACGAGATCAACGCACAGATGTCCGACATGATCCTTGGAGGAGCCGCATGAGACGCCACTTCAGCCGTTGGGCCCTGGCCGTGGCGGCTGCGGGCATGGTGGGCGCCGCGCTGCCGATCCCGGCGGCTCAGGCCGAGCAGCAGTTCGGCGGCTACTCGACCGAGGCGACCGCTACGCCGCTGAAGATCGAGATCTACGAGCCGGTCATCCCCATTCCCGCTGAGCCGCAGGCCGAGATGGAGTTCGCCTACACCAAGGTGGAGGCGGCGAGCGGCCCGACCGGCAAGGGCACCGCGAGCTGGCTGTGGCCCGGCGACCCGCTCGGCCAGGGCTGGAAGACCTTCCTCGAGGCGTTCGGCGTGCCCGCCTCGGACCTCAAGCAGGAGCGGTACCCGATCCAGGTGAACTCCGAGCACCCGGGCGGGCCGGAGAGCGCGTCCGACGAACCGGTTCCCGGCAGCCTGATGCGCACCAGCGCCGACGGCCGGGAGATCGAGTCCGTGGTCGGCTACTCGCCGGACGGCGACGTCTCCGACGACAGGGACCCCGGAGCGGCTCCCGACCCGGGCCTTCCCGAGAACCCGTTGGGTGACCTGGGCGCCGCGATCACGGGGAAGAACCGCTCCGCCGCCGAGGAGCCGCCGAGCGGCCCGGGCATGCCGCCCGAGCTCGCCGCCCTCGTCGACGTCGACGGCATGGTCAGCCACAGCCGCACCCTGACGGCCGGCGACACCATCCGGTCCGTGGCCACCAGCAGGCTCAGTGACGTCTCCCTGCTCGGCGGTCTGATCACCGCCGACTCGATCGTCGTCACGACGACCGGGTCCAGCAACGGCAAGAGGGCGAACGCGACCGGGGTGTCGAAGGTGGTCGGTCTCGAGTTCGCCGGCACGCCGATCGCGGTGAACCGCGGCGGCGTCGAGGTGGCCGGCAAGAAGGTGCCCGTCTCCGGGCTCCCGGACGACCCGGCGAAGGCGCTCGAGCAGCTCGGCGTCTCGCTGGTCGCGCCGAAGGGCCGGCGCAGCGTCGGTGACGGCTCCGGCGAGGCGACGTTCGAGGGTCTGCGGATCGTCGTCGACACCGGTCCGCTGCGCTCCCAGCTCGACGACGTCCCGTTCGACGACATCGTCGGTCTCGTTCCGGACGAGGCAGCCGAGCTCAAGAGCCTGATCGGCGCCGCCACGCAGCTCTCGCCCAGGTTCGTGATCACCGCGGGCAACGCGGCGGCCACGGCGAGCACGGTGCCGGCGATCGACTTCGACCTCCCCTCGGTGGACCCGTCGCAGCTCGACGGCGCCGGCGCGCCACCTGTGGGGACCACCTCGGGTGGGTCAGGGACCGCGGCCGGACCGTCGGGGACGGCGGCTCCCGGGCTCGGCGCGGCAGGGGCGGGCACGGCAGGCGGGGCGGCCGCCGAGCCCACCGCACTCGCCTCGTCGACGCCGGGCCTTCCTCCCCTCGCCAGCATCCCGGGCGCGCTGATGGTCGGCGCGCTCGTCATCGCCAGCGGCGTCGGCTGGTGGCTACAGAAGATCGGCGGGTTCGTGCTCGGTGGCGCAGGCAGCTGCACCCACGGGCTCGACACCGGCATTCCCGACCTCCGGAAGGCGTGAGACATGAGCACCCAGGTGATGCCCCGGGCGACGACCCGGTCCCAGTCCACCTCGAGCGGCGCTGCGCCGTTGAAGAACAGCGGCTACCGGATCCTGCAGGTCGTGCTGTTCGTGGCCGGCGCGGTGATGCTGCCGCTCGGTCTCGTCGTGATCATCCTCGGGTGGTACGGCGCCGCGCACACGCCGTACTCCTACGACCAGCTGTCCTACCTGGTGTCGGGCGGCCTGCTGGGGCTCGGGCTGACGTTCTGCGGCGGGTTCCTGTACTTCGGCGCGTGGCTCGCCCGGATCGCCGCCGACCAGCGCGACTCCTCGAAGCGGCTGTCGGACACGCTGCTCCTCCTGGCGGACGTGGTGTCCCGGAGTGCGGCGGTCTCGGACGGCGCCCCTCACGTTCCGGCCGCCGAGCGTGACGCCGGCGCGGTCCTGGTGGTCGCGGGGGAGGGCAGCACGGTGCACCGCCGCGACTGCGCGCTGGTCAGCCACCGCGACGACCTGCGCCCCGCCGGGCCGGACGCCCCCGGGCTGACCGCCTGCCGGCTCTGCAAGCCGCAGGGTGCGTAAGAGACTGCTCAGCGCCGGGGCGTCTCGTCCCGCAGGGTCTCGTTGACCTGCTCGATCTCCCCGGTGTCCATCGGGGCGGGCGGCATCAGCAGCTCGGGGTCGTCGCTGGTGGTGATCAGCTCCTCGGGCCGCTTGGCGAGCACGTTGTCGATGTAGGACTGGGCCGCGACCTTGATGTCCACCTCCTTGCCGGCGCGCTCGGAGAGGTACCACCGGTGCTCGAGGATCTCGTGGAAGATCTCGGCCGGCTCGAGCTTGCCGCGCAGCTCCTCGGGGACCATCGAGAGGATCGGGTCGTAGACCGTGGTCAGCCAGCGCTGCGCGACGACCGCGCGGTCCTCGCCGCCCAGGTCGAACTGGGCGGTGAACGAGGCGATGTCGTTGAGCAGGCGCCGAGCCTGGTTGTCCTCGACGTCGAGCCCGGTCAGGCCCTGCAGCTCGCGCGAGTGGTGGCCGGCCTCCACCACCTTCGGCTGCAGCCGCACCGTCGAGCGCGGCCAGTCGGTGACGATGTCGAGCTCGTCGACGTCGAAGCCGAGCTCGTTGAGGTGCTCGATGCGCTGCTCGATGCGCCACAGCTCGGCGGCGTCGAACTCCTCGGTGCCGGTGAGCTCCTGCCACAGGGCGTCGTACCTGGTCCGGATCCGGTCGACGGTCGAGTCGGGGTCGACCCGCTCGTCGAGCAACCCTCCCGCCTGCAGGTCCAGGAGCTCGCCGTACAGGTTCTCGTAGGCCACCGTCAGGTCGTGGTTGCGCTGGCCCTCGGACAGCGAGGGGTGCAGCTCACCGGTCTCGGCGTCGACGAGGTACGCCGCGAACTCCCCTGCGCTGCGACGGAACAGCACGTTGGACAGCGAGACGTCGCCCCAGAAGAAGCCGGTCAGGTGCAGGCGGACCAGGAGCACGGCGAGGGCGTCGATCAGCCGGGGCAGGCTGTCAGCCCGCATGCCGTGGGAGAAGAGCGACCGGTAGGGCAGGGAGTATCTCAGGTGCTGCGTCAGGAGGGCCGGCTCGATCTCCTCGCCGTCCGGGGTCTCGCGGCCGTGCACGACGCCCACCGGGACCACTGTCGGCAGCCCGAGCCGCTGCAGGTCGCGGAGCATCCGGTACTCCCGGAAGGCCATCGCCTCCCGCGTCTCCTTGACCGCGTAGACGTCGTGGCCCAGGCGGACGATGCGTACGACGTGCCGCGAGATGCCGCGCGGCAGCGGCAGGAAGAGCTCGTCCTCCCACTCCTCGAGGGGCTTCCCCCAGGGGAGGGTCACCAGTGCCGGGTTGGGCTTGGTCGCCACGATCCGCAGAGGCATGGGGATCAGCCTAGTGGCTCCAGGTAGACCGCTCCGGCCCCGCCGGGGCGCTCAGGGTCCCAGGCCCTCCGGCCCCGCCGGGGCCTCACGCTCCAGGCCTCAGGCCCCGGGCTCCAGGTAGACCGCTCCGGGCCCGCGGGGGGCGGCCTTGTCGTCGGGGTTGTTGAGGGCGCAGGTCTTGAGACTCAGGCAGCCGCAGCCGATGCAGCCGTCCAGCTTGTCGCGCAGCCGCTCCAGCCGCTCGATCTGGGCCTCGATGCGCGGGCGCCAGCTCCGTGACAGGCGCGACCAGTCCGCCTTGGTCGGGGTGCGTCCTTCGGGCAGCGTCGAGAGCGCCTCGGCGATCTCGTCGAGGGTGAGTCCCACCCGCTGCGCGGACCTGACGAAAGCCACCCGGCGGAGGGTTGCCTGCTGGTAGCGGCGCTGGTTCCCGGCCGTCCGCACGGACAGGATGAGGCCTTGCGACTCGTAGTAGCGCAGGGCGGACGTGGCGACTCCCGACCGTTGTGAGAGCTGGCCGATGGTGAGGTGCGCTGCATGGGCCGACATGCCGAGAACATAGCACTTGACTTGAAGTGAACTTGAACTTGCATCGTGTTGTGCCATGACGACGACACGCCTGGAACCCGAGACCGTAGGCGACACCGCCCTCGGCTACCACGACCTGCCGCGGCTGATCTCCCTGATGACCGGCGACGAGAAGCACTCCTTCGCGGCGACCTCGACGCTGGACGTCCTGTGGGTTCTGTACGACCGGGTCCTGCGGGTCTCCCCGGAGACGGTCGAGGACCCGGCACGCGACCGGTTCTACCTGTCCAAGGGGCACGGGCCGATGGCCTACTACGCGACGCTGGTCGCGAAGGGCTTCTTCCCGGAGGAGTGGCTGGCGACATGGGCCGGCTACGACTCGCCTCTGGGACACCACCCGGACCGCAACCTGGTCCCCGGCGTGGAGATCTCCAGCGGCTCGCTGGGACACGGTCTGCCGCTCGCCGTCGGGTCGGCTCTCGGCCTCAGGGCGCAGGGACTCGACGCGCGTGTCGTCGTACTCGTCGGTGACGCGGAGCTGGATGAGGGGAGCAACCATGAGGGGATCGAGATCGCAGGAGCGCTGGGGCTCGACGGGCTCACGGCGGTCGTCGTGGACAACGCGTCCGCGACGTACCGGGAGCCCGGTCGGATCGAGCGGCGGTTCGCGCTCGAGGGCTGGGCAACGGTGGCTGTCGACGGCCGAGATCATGCGCAACTGGAACGTGCACTGAAGCACCGCGCGCCGGGGCGGCCTACCGCCGTCGTCGCGAACGTCGAGGGGAAGTACTCATGAGCAGGGACTCCAGGCGGACGTTCGCGCAGACCGCCGCCGCACTGGTCGACGAGGACCTCTCGGTCGCTCTCGTCTACGCCGAGATCTCTGGGCAGTACTTCGGGGACGTCGAGCGTCGGCACCCGGACCGGGTGGTGAACGTCGGCATCCGCGAGCAGCTGCTGGTCAACGTCGGGGCGGGCCTCGCCCTGACGGGGATGCGGCCGATCGTGCACACCTTCGGGTCGTTCCTCGTGGAGCGCGCCTTCGAGCAGGTCAAGCTCGGCTTCAGCCACCAGGACGTCGGCGGTGTCCTCGTCGGGTCGGGTGGGTCGTTCGACGTCTCCGGCGGCGGCCGCACCCACCAGGCTCCGGGTGACGTCGCGCTGATGGACACCCTGCCCGACTGGACGATCCACGTCCCCGGGCACGCCGACGAGGTCGAGCAGGCACTGCGCCTGGCGGTGGCCGGCTCCGGTCGTGACTACGTGCGCGTGGTGGGGCAGCAGAACCGGTCGGCGTTCCCGGTCACCGGGCGGTTCCACCCGGTGAGGTCAGGGTCGCGCGCGACCGTGGTGGCGGTGGGGCCGATGCTCGACCCGGTGCTGGCCGCGGTGGAGGGTCTCGACGTGTCCGTGCTCTACGCCTCGACGGTGCGGCCCTTCGACGGTCGTGGCCTGCGCGCGGCGCTCGGCACGCCGGACGTGGTGGTGGTCGAGCCCTATCTGGCGGGTACGTCGGCCCGGCTCGTCAACGACGTGCTCTCCGACGTGCCGCACCGGGTCCTGTCCCTGGGCGTGCGGAGCGACGAGCTGCGACGGTACGGCACGCCCGCCGACCACATCAGGGCCCACGGCCTCGACGCCGCCGGCCTCCGCTCGTCGGTGACCCGCTTCCTCGACCACGCCGGGGCGGCCGCCTGACCGCCGTACCGCTGGGGCCCGGGTTTCCCCAAGGTATGTTGCCGAACCGTCACTTCCCATGGCGTGCACGTCGTGGGGAGTGACGGTTCATCTGCATACCTTGATGAAACTCCTGCCGCGGGGGCGGGACCGCCGCGCCGGCCCCCGAGGGCTGGCCGGCGCGACGGCATGGCGACTACTTCTTGAAGGCGTCCTTGACCTTCTCGCCGGACTGCTTGAGGTCGGCCTTGCTCTGCTCGGTCTTGCCCTTGCGCTCCATGCTCTTGTCGTTCGTGGACTTACCGAGTGTCTCCTTGGCCTTGCCCACGGCACCCTCGGTCGAGTTCTTCAGCTTGTCGTCCTTACCCATGGCTACCTCCTTCGGTCGATGCCGAGCAGTACCCCTACGACGAGGGCGTCATGCACCCGACCCTCGAAGGTGGGTGCGGCTGTCGGCTTCGCGCGGACTACCATGGGCCTCCGCAGCCCCGCGCGATCCGTGGGTCTGCTTGCCGGCCTGGCGCAACTGGCAGCGCACCTAACTTGTAATTAGGGGGTTAGGGGTTCGAGTCCCCTGGCCGGCTCCAATCATGGGTCCGAGTCACCGCATAGGGTGCTCCTACCGGATCACGTGGTGACGACCTCGGCCACCACCACCGTGGCGCCCTGAGGCCTTCCCGATGATCCGGACCGCGGACGCACGAGAGGAGCCCCATGTCTCGGTTGAGGATGTCGGACCTGCCCATGACGTGGGTCTTCGCGGGGGACAGCATCACCCAGGGGGTGTTCCACACCCACGGCTCCCGCAGCTGGGTCGAGCACGTCCACGAACGGCTGCGGTGGCAGCTGGGGCGCCTCCGTGACGCCGTCATCAACACCGGCATGTCGGGGTGGACGGCCCGGGAGGTGCTGGGCGAGTTCGACCACCTGATCCGGCGTTTCGATCCTGACGTGGTCAGTCTCTCGCTGGGCATGAACGACGTTCTGGAAGGGCCCCAAGGACGGCGCGTGTTCCGGGACGCCCTCCAGCAGCTCGTCGAACGAAGTGGCGGGCTCGGCGCGCAGGTCGTGCTGCACACACCGAACCTGGCGTCCCGCGAGGCACTGCCGGGTCGCGCGGACCTCGCGGCCTACGTGGACGTCGTTCGTGAGCTCGCTTCCCAGGAGGGAGCGGTCCTGGTGGATCACAACGCCGACTGGGTAGAGCACTTCGGCCGGGCCGAGCCCACGGGCTGGCTGGACGACCCTGTGCATCCCAACGCTTCTGGCCATCAGCGCATGGCTGACCTGACCCTGGAGACGCTTGGACTGGGTCCCCTCGCGGACCGTCCCTAGCGAGAGGGGAACGCGCCTCGGGACGGTGGGCTCCCGGCGGGAGGCGACATGCCCTCTGAGCCGGCCTTGGAAGCGAACTGCTTACCGATGATCGCGACCAGGTCTGCGTGCGTGTCCTGGTCTGCTGTCGCGATGAGCCCGCCGACACCGGTATGTACTGGCTGACCCTGGATGCCGGTGACCACGCAGCCTGCGGCCTGGCACAGCGCGATCCCACTTGCGAAATGCACGCTGTCGCGCAGGTCACCATCGGTGACGTACGCCGCCCGTCGTCCGGCCGCGACCCACGCGAGGGCCAGCGTGGTGGACACGACGCGCGGCCGGAACCGCTCGGCGAACGCCTCGTCCGCGAGAAGCTGAACCGGCCGGAACCTGGCGGCGTTCGGATACGGCCCATCGAGGTTGACGTCGACGAGCCGTGACTCCGCCGAAGGGGTCAGCTCTTCATCCACGCCGTCGCGACGGACGCGGGCGCGCTGCCCGTCAGTCCAGAACAGTTCGCCGGCGAACGGGTCCAATGACGCCGCCACCGTGATGTCGTCGCCACTGCGGAGGGCTACGTTCACGGCGACCAGCGCGGTCCGCGCGGCGTAGTTCAGCGTGCCGCACAGCGGATCGACCAGCCACGTGCGACCGGCGGACTCAGGCCCGTCGTACCCCGTCTCTTCTCCCAGGAGGGCGTCGTCCGGACGCGCGTTCCGGAGGACATCGAGGATCGCCTTCTCGGCCTCGATGTCGGCGGCGGTGGCGAAGTCGGTGGGCGACTTGTCGAAGCGGGCCAGCGACTCGCCGTACTTCGCGCGCACGACGGCCGCGCCCGCTTCCGCCGCCGCGATGGCCAACGCCGAGTCACGTGTGGTCACGCGTCGATGATAGGGGCCCACGCGGCTGGAACAGCGGACCCCACCGCGTGCTTCCGCGACGCCGGGTCAGCAATCGGTCTGGGTGACACGACCCGAAGCTTTGCCCTGCCGTGACGGGTGCTTTGCGCATTTCGCCCGGTTCCTCTCCCCGAAGGAAACGATTGCGGAATAAGGTGCAGCACAGGCACTGGGAAACGGGGGCCGTCGTGTTGCACCGTTGGAGCAAGCCGTTTCGAGCACTTTCCGCCGGTGCGCTGGCAGTCCTGGCCGGCCAGTCACTTGCCCTGACCGGAGCCTCCGCCGTCGACGTGGCGGCTGCCGCTGCCCGGGCCGACGCACCTGCGGGCGTGCAGGCCACGAGTGCGGACACCGTCGACCCTCCGCTCCTGCCGAACCTGATCGTGCTCGAGGCGGCTGACCTCTCCATCCAGCGCACGAGCGCGGGGCGCAAGCTGCGGTTCGAGTCCGCCCTCGGCAACGTGGGGCGCGGGCCGGTCGAGGTCCGCCCGAACCAGAACCGCCCCTGTCCGGCGGGCAAGCAACATGCCTCCCAGATCCTCTACCGCGACGCCGACGGCACCGGACGGTTCCGTCGTGACATCGACACCGAGGTGGCGCGCCGGTCCGCCGGATGCATGGTGTTCCACCGCTACCACGACCACTGGCACTTCGAGGCCGCGTCGCGCTACAGCCTCTACCAGAAGGGCAACGAGGAGACGGTCCGGGTGGCGCGACGCAAGATGAGCTTCTGCCTGCGCGACAGCCGGCGGCTGCCGCCGTCGTACGGCGGGTGGATGTACCCCCAGACGTACGGCTCCTGCTCGAAGACCTCGCCGCAGGGCATCTCGATCGGCTGGGTGGACGTGTACCAGTCCTACCTCGCGGGGCAGGCGATGCTGCTGCCGGAGAACGCCACCGACGGGCTCTACTGCCTGCAGATCACGGTCGACCCGCAGGACATGCTGCACGAGAGCGACGACGACGACAACACGTCGATGCGGGCGTTCCGGCTCGACGGCGACCGGATCCGGCTCCGCGACTCGAGCAGCTGCCTCTAGCTAGGCCAGGCGCACCGTCTCGAGGTAGCGGGGGACGACCGCGGTCCAGTCGAGCTGCTTGTTCAGCCGGTCCGCGAGCGCCCATGAGGCATCGGGCTCCCCGTGCACGACGAACGCGGTCTCCGGCCGTCTCGGGGAGCGGTGCAGCCACGCGACGAGCTCGTCGGCGTCCGCGTGAGCGGAGAACTCCGGCGCGGCGACAACGTCGGCGCGGACCGGGACGTACTTGCCGTGGATCTTGACCGTGCGAGCGCCTTCGAGCAGCTGCCGTCCCCGGGTTCCGGGGACCTGGAAGCCGGTCAGGACCACGGTGTTGCGCGGCTGCGGCAGCTGGTGCCTCAGGTGGTGGAGGACACGGCCGCCGGTGGCCATGCCCGACGCCGAGATGATGACGCACGGGAAGCCCGGTTCGTTGAGCCGCATCGACTGCTCGACCGAGTGGGCGAGCCGGAGGTCGCCGGGGTCGAGGGGGTCGCCGTCCAGGGCCAGGTCGGCGCGGATCTCCGGGGAGTGCCGGCTGATGGCCTGCCGGTAGACGTCGAGTGCCGCGAGTGCCATCGGGCTGTCCACGAACACGGGCAGGTGGGGGATCCGGTCCTGGCTCATCAGCAGCTTCAGGTGGCGGAGCAGCACGGGGGTGCGGTCCACCGCGAAGGCCGGCATCAGCACGATGCCGCCTCTGCGGGCGGTGCGGCGGATCGCCTTCGCCAGAGGGTCCGAGTCGAGCGCGTCGTGGCGCCGGTCGCCGTAGGTGGACTCGACGAGGACGATGTCGGCCTCGGTCGGGTCCTCGGGAGGGTTGAGCAGCGGGTGGACCTGCCGGCCCATGTCCCCGCTGACCAGGATCCTGCGCTCGCCGATGTGGAGCTCGGCGAACGCCGAACCGAGGATGTGGCCCGCCCGGTGCAGGGTGACGGTTCCGACCCCGGGGAGATCGGCCGATTCGCCGAAAGGGACGGGACGCAGGTACTGGATCGCCTTCTCCGCGTCCGCCTCGTCGAACAGCGGCAGCGGCGGGTCGTGCTTGGAGTAACCGCTCGCGCGGGCATGCTCGGCATCCTCCTCCGCGAGGTGCGCGGCGTCGCGCAGCACGATCGCGGCGAGCGCGGCCGTCTCGGGTGTACAGAGCACCGGCCCGTGGAAGCCGGCACGCACGAGCGCCGGGATGTAGCCGCTGTGGTCGAGGTGGGCGTGTGTGAGCACCACCGAGCCGATGGCGCGCGGGTCGGCGCGGAACTCCTCCCAGTTGCGGCGGCGCCACACCCGATCGCCCTGGAACATCCCGCAGTCGACGAGCGCGGCGGCGTCGTCCCGCCGGATCAGGAACCGGCTGCCCGTGACGGTCCCGGCCGCTCCGAGGAAGGTCATCGTGGGTCTGGTCATCGCCTGCCTCCGTCACGCCGTGCCTGCACCTTCACGATGCTCTGAAGGCGCACCGGCCGACATGGCCGAAAGGCCCGTGACCCGGGGACCTCCGGCGAGGTGTGGGCGTGTCGAGGTCTGGGGCGTGTCCGGGCTGGGGTCGGCTGGAGGCGACCGGTCAGGTGGCTTCGCCGACGGCCTGGTCGTCCGGGCCGCCGGCCAGGGCCCGCAGCGCGCCGGCGGAGATCTCGTCGTGCGTGAGCCAGCTGCGGGTGCCGCCCTCGACCACCGAGCCGAGCCGCACCCGGCGCAGCGTCCGCCCGGGCTTTGCGAGCAGCTGCTCCGACTGCTTGCGGTCCGATGGGCCGGCCGCCGAACCGTTGACCTCCACGACCACGGCGTCGTCGGTGAGCAGCTCGTCGACGACCGGGTACACGCCGCCGCGGTAGGCCGTGTGCACCCACAACAGGGCCACGCCGAGCGGTCCGTCGTACGCCCCTCGGGCTGCCTGCCGGAGGCCGGCCGGGTCCGCCCAGTCGGCCACCACGCCTGTCAGCAGCGGGTGCGGCCCGAGGCGTTCGGGGTTGCGTGACAGCGACAGCACCGGGGTCCCGGCGTCCAGGAGCCGGCGTACGGCGGGCGCCAGCATGCCCGTGCCGCCGAGGAGGAGGACGGTCAACGGACCTTCATGACCTCGAACTGCATCGCGGGGTCGGCGAGCGCGTCCTGGGTCGCGACGATCTGCATCTCCCGCTCGCCCGACATGGCGGTGGCCTCCATGACCGCGAACACCGACGACGTCGTGCGTGCCAGCGCGACGGGGAGGTCGTGACCGGCGAGCAGGTTGGCCAGGAACACCGCGGCGGTGAGGTCGCCCGCACCAGGCGGGTTGATCGGCAGGCGTGGGGTGCGGACCGTCCATGCCCCGTCGCCAGACACCGCCACCATGTCGAGGGAGTCCTCCGGAGTCTCGTCGTGGAGGACGCTGGTGACCAGCACCGTGCCCGGCCCGGTCTCACGGACCTTGTCCGCCGCAAGGAGTACGTCGTCCAGCGTCGAGGTCTCGGTGTCGGCGAGGAAGCCGAGCTCGAACTGGTTGGGGGTGATCACGTCCGCGGCGGGGACCACCCGGTCGCGCATGAACTCGGGGATGCCGGGCCGGACGAAGAACCCCCGGCCGACGTCGCCCATCACCGGGTCGCAGAAGTAGATGGCCCCGGGGTTGCGCTCCTTGACCGTCGCCACGGCGTCGAGGATCACCGACCCGACGTCCTCCGCGCCCTGGTAGCCCGACAGGACGGCGTCGCAACGGTCCAGCGCCCCGCGGTCCTCGACACCGCGGATCACCTCGGCGATGTCCCCGGCCGTCAGCAGCGGTCCGCGCCAGTCGCCGTAGCCGGTGTGGTTGGAGAAGTGGACCGTCATCACCGGCCACACCTCGAGACCGAGGCGTTGCAGCGGGAAGAGTGCTGCGCTGTTGCCGGCGTTGCCGTAGGCGACCAGGGACTGGATCGACAGAACGTTCACGGACCGCATCCTCCCATCCCTGGCAAGTCGCGGGGTTCCCTAGAGGTAGAACTTGTTCTAGTCTACTCCCTGAGCACTGGAGGGTGTGCGACGTCGCCGGACGAGCGAGATCGAGGTAGCGCATGAACGAGGCCGACTACGTCGTCGTCGGCGGCGGCAGCGCCGGCTGCATCGTGGCCCGCCGGCTCGCCGAGACCGGTGCCAGTGTGGTGCTCCTCGAGGCCGGCCGCCCGGACCGCACCCGGCTGGTCCGCAAGCCCGGCATGATCGCGGTGCTGCACTCCGTGCCTCAGCTGAAGAAGCGGTTCGACTGGAACTACTACACGGTGCCGCAGCAGCATGCGCTGAACCGCCGGATCCCCAGCACCCGCGGCAAGGTCCTCGGTGGGTCCAGCTCGGTCAACGGCATGCTCTTCGTCCGCGGCAACCGCAAGAACTACGACGACTGGGCGGCGGAGGGCTGCGCCGGCTGGGGCTTCGAGGACGTGCTGCCCAGCTTCAAGCGCATGGAGAGCTGGGAGGACGGCCCCACCGACCTGCGCGGGTCGGGCGGTCCGATCAAGGTCACCCGGCAGACGCACGTCACCCCCGCGTCGCAGGACTTCATCGAGGCCCTCAGCGACACGGCGGGGGTGAAGAAGCTCGACGACTACAACGCCGAGACGCAGGAGGGGGTCGGTGTCTTCCAGCAGAGCGCCGACGCCGGCCTGCGCTACAGCTCCTCCGTCGGGTACCTCGACGGCCACACCCACCCGAACCTGCGGGTCGTGACCGGCGCGACGGTCACCCGGGTGCTGGTCAGCGGCGGCAGGGCGACCGGTGTCGAGCTGCGCGACAGGTCCGGGCGGCGCGTGGTCAACGCGGCCAGGGAGGTGGTGCTGTCGGCCGGGGTCTTCGGGTCTCCGCAGATCCTGATGCTCTCCGGCATCGGCCCCGCGCACCATCTCGCCGAGCACCGCATCAGGGTGCACGCGGACCTTCCCGTCGGGGAGAACCTGCACGACCACATGTTCGTGCCGATGACCTACCTGATGAAGAGCGCCGTGAACCACAGCACGGCCGGCTACCTCGCCAAGAACCTGCTGCTGGAGGAGACGCGGGGCGACACCTGGCTGTCGCGCACGGTCTTCGAGGCCGTCGGCTTCGTCAGGTCGTCACGCGCGACCGACGTACCCGACCTCCAGATCCACGCGCTGCCGTGGTCCTACCCGTTCCCGAACCAGGACGCCCCGGTCCGCCACAAGGTCGACAAGCGGCCGGCGCTGACGGTCATGCCGACGCTGATCTACCCCGAGAGCCGCGGCACGCTCCGGCTCGCGTCGACCGACCCGACGGCGGCGCCGCTGATCGACCCGGCCTACCTCGCGGCCCAGAGTGACCGGGACCTCCTGCTCGAGGGCATCAGGCTGGTGCGCGAGGTGATGGCGAACAGGCTGGTGGCATCCGGCGTCAGGGGCGAGCTCTCGCCCGGGTCGCAGTACGCCGACGACGCGGCGATGGCGCGCGAGCTGCCGAACCGCGCCACCACCGTCTACCACCCGGTCGGCACCTGCCGGATGGGGGTCGACGAGCGCGCGGTCGTCGACCCGCAGCTGCGGGTGCGCGGGATCGACGGGCTGCGGGTCGCCGACGCGTCGATCATGCCGAGCATCACCGGCGGGAACACGAACGCCCCGTCGATGATGATCGGTGAGCACTGCGCAGCGTTGATGCGGCAGACCTGATGGCGCAGACCTGATGGCGCAGGGCTGAGGAACCACAACATCGAGGAGGCAGGCAGTCACCATGGCGCGCGAGACACGCTCACTGACCGGGAAGGTCGTGGCCATCACCGGAGGCGGCCGGGGGATCGGCGCTGCCACCGCGCGACAGCTGGCCGCGGAAGGCGCCAAGGTGGCCGTCGGCGACCTCGACGAGACCCTGGCCAAGGAGGTCGCGCTCAGCCTCGGGGCTGACACGGTCGGGCTGCGGCTCGACGTCACCGACCACGCGGGCTTCACCGTGTTCCTCGACCGGGTCGAGAGCGAGCTCGGTCCGCTCGACGTCCTGGTCAACAACGCGGGGATCATGCCGTTGAGCCGTATCGAGGACGAGTCGGAGGAGTCGACCCAGGCCCAGGTCGCGGTGAACGTGCTGGCGGTCATCCACGGCACGAAGGAGGCGGTGCGCCGGATGAAGAAGCGCGGCGCCCCGGGGCACGTCGTCAACATCTCCTCCGCCGCGGGACGGGTCCCGGTCGCGGGTGGGGCGACGTACACCGGCACCAAGCACGCCGTCTCCGGCTTCTCCAACGCGCTGCACATCGAGCTCAAGGCCGACCGGACCCAGATCTCGGTGACCGCCGTCCACCCGGCGATCGTGCGCACCGAGCTGTCGAAAGGGCTCAAGGACAACAAGGGCGTCTCGCCGGTGACCCCGGACGACGTGGCGGCGGCCGTGGTCGGTGCTCTGAAGTCCCCGCGCCCGAACGTCTACGTGCCGAAGAGCCTGGGCACCGCGGTCAAGACCGGATCGCTGGTCCCGCAGCGGGTCGGCGAGTGGCTCAACCGCGTCCTGGGCGGCGAGCGGGCCGCGCTCGACGCGATCGACTCTCCCGAGCGTGCGGCCTACGAGGCCCGTGTCGCACACGGCTCACCTGCCACCGACGAGGAGATCAGCGCATGAGTCTTCCCGCTTCCCTCACCGACGGGTTGCTCGCGCGGCTGACCCAGCTCGTCGCCTCGTCGGGCGGTGAGTCGCACAAGCTGACCGAGGTCTACACCGGCGAGGTGATCACCGCGCTGCCGCAGTCGAGCCCGGAGGACGTGGCGGAGGCGTTCGCCGAGGCCCGCCGCGCGCAGGCGGAGTGGGCGTCCTGGCCGGTCGGCAGGCGGATGAAGGTGTTCAAGAGGTTCCACGCGCTCCTGCTCGAGCACAACGAGACCGTCGTCGACCTGGTCCAGGCCGAGAGCGGCAAGGCGCGCCGGATGGCGTTCGAGGAGACCTGCGACGTCCCGATGGTGATCAGCCACTACCTCAAGCGGGCGCCGAAGCTGCTGAAGCCGGTACGCCGCGGTGGGCCGGTCCCCGTCGTCACCACCTCGACGGAGATCCGGCAGCCCAAGGGTGTCGTCGGGATCATCGCCCCGTGGAACTTCCCGTTCGCCACCGGACTCTCCGACGCGGTCCCGGCCCTGATGGCCGGCAACGGCGTGGTCCTCAAGCCGGACAACAAGACGGCCCTGAGCCCGCTGTTCGGGGTCGAGCTGCTCTACAAGGCGGGGCTGCCTCGCGGGCTGTTCCAGGTGGTCTGCGGCGAGGGGCCGGTCACCGGGCCGGCGGTGATCGACCACGCCAACTTCGTGATGTTCACCGGCTCGACCGCGACCGGTCGGTTCATCGGGCGGCGCGCCGGCGAGAACCTGATCGACTGCACCCTCGAGCTCGGCGGGAAGAACCCGATGATCGTGCTCGACGACGCCGACCTCGACGAGGTGATCCCGGGCGCCATCGCGGGCGTCTACCGAAACACCGGCCAGGTCTGCATGCACATCGAGCGGCTCTACGTTCCCGAGTCGATGTTCGAGGAGTTCACGCGGCGGTTCGTCGAGGCGACGAAGGCGCTCCGGCTGGGCGCGGCGTACGACTACGAGCCGGAGGTCGGTTCGCTGATCTCGGTCGACCACAAGGACCGGGTGGCGTCGCACGTGGAGGATGCCCGCGAGAAGGGCGCGACCGTCCTCACCGGCGGCCGGTCCCGTCCCGACCTCGGCCCCGCGTTCTACGAGCCGACCGTGCTCACCGGCGTCACCAAGGAGATGCTGGCCGGGTCCTGCGAGACGTTCGGCCCTGTCGTGGCGCTCCACCCGTACCGCACGGAGGACGAGGCGGTCGCGCTCGCGAACGACACGGACTACGGCCTCAACGCGAGCGTCTGGGGCACCGACCTCAAGCGCGCGGTGACGGTGGCCGCCAGGCTCGAGGCGGGGAACGTGAACGTCAACGAGTCCTTCGCGGCCGCCTATGCCAGCAAGGGCACGCCGTCCGGTGGTGTGAAGCAGTCCGGTGTGGGTGCACGGCACGGCGACCAGGGCCTGCTGAAGTACACCGACGTGCAGAACCTCGCGGTGGTCAAGAAGCAGGTGATGGGCGTGCCGGCCGGCCAGTCCTACGAGAAGTACGCCGCGACGACCCTGAAGTCGCTCGCGATCATGCGCAAGACCGGCATCCGCTGACCCGTCGGCCCCGGTGGCGCAGTTTCATCAAGGTATGTCGGTCGGCCGTCACTTCCCATGGCGTGCACGTCGTGGGGTGTGACGGTTCGGCTGCATACCTTGGGGAAACCTCCCCCGCTCACGCGACCTGGAGGGACCGTTTCGACAGGCCCATCCAGTAGCCGTCGACCAGCTGCTGTGACGGTGCCTCCGGGTCGGTCGCCGCGCCGAGGGTGATGAACAGCGGCGTGTAGTGCTCGACGGTCGGGTGCGCGTAGGGCATCCCCGGCGCCTTCGAGCGGTACGCCGCGAGCTCGTCGACGTCCCCGCGGGCGAGGGCTTCGGCGGCCCACGCGTCGAACTCCGTCGACCAGCCGGTGGGGTCGCGTCGATGCGCCACTCGCGCAGGAACGGCAGGCCGTGCGTGAGGAACCCGGACCCGATCACCAGGACGCCCTCGTCCCGCAACGGAGCGATCCGGCGGCCCAGCTCGAGCAGCTTGTAGGGGTCCTGCGTCGGCAGCGACATCTGCAGCACCGGGATGTCGCCGGCCGGGTACATGATCTTCAGCGGCACCCACGCACCGTGGTCGAGCCCGCGGCTGGCGTGCTGGTGCACCGGTTCGCTGTCCGGCATCATCGCGGCCACCCGGGCGGCGAGGGCGTCGGCGTCGGGGGTCACGTAGGTCATGTCGTAGTACTTCTGTGGGAAGCCCCCGAAGTCGTAGACGAGCGGCGTGCCCGAGGCGGTGGCGCTGAGGCTCACCGGGGCGGACTCCCAGTGCGCGGAGACGATGAGGATCGCCTTGGGGCGCGGCAGGTCCGCGGCCCATCCGGCGAGCTGGGAGGACCACAGCGGGTCGTCGAGCAGCGGCGGTGCGCCGTGGCCGATGTAGAGCGCAGGCATGCGCCCGTCGTACTGCTGCGTCGTCTCCGTCATGGCTCCACTCCTGTACTTGAACTTACAACCAACAGCGTAGATCGAAAAGATTGAAGCATCAAGTGATCTCGGGCTAGGATCGGGACATGACGCGATGGCTGGATGACGAGGAGCGCGCTGGCTGGCTCAAGCTGGCGGGGGTGATGCTGAAGCTGTCGCCCGCTCTCGACTCGCAGCTCCAGCGCGACTCCGAGCTCACCCACTTCGAGTACCTCTGCCTCGCGATGCTCTCCGAGTCCGAGGGCCGGATCCTGCGGATGAGCGAGCTCGCCGAGACGGTCAACTCGTCGCTGTCCCGGCTCTCGCACGTGGTCAAGAAGCTCGAGGCGCGTGGCCTGGTGGAGCGCACCCCCTGCCCCGACAGCAGGAGGGTGACCATGGTGGGGCTCACCGACGCCGGCTGGGACACCGTGGTCGCCGCCGCGCCCGGTCACGTCGAGACGGTTCGCTCGCTGGTGTTCGACGGGCTCAGTCGGGCCGAGGTGCGCCAGCTCGAGCGGATCGCGGGCCACATCGTCGAGCGTCTCGACAAGGCGGACCTGCGCACCTACGTGTGAGGCCGCGGCACGTCCGGACGGCCTGCGGCACGTCCGGCGGCCCGGCGCCTCCGGACGGCCCGCCGCCTCCGGACGGCTCAGCGCGGTTCCTCGGCCACCCCTCGCTCGGCGAGGATCCTGCTGCGCTGGAAGGCGTACCCGACCATCCAGGTCGGACGCACGCGGCAGTAGACGATCTCCGGCCCCCAGGAGCTCGGCGAGCTGCCGTAGTGGTCGGTCAGGTACGCCTCGACCTCGGCGAACTCGGGGTGCGCGGGGGTGAGGAAGTCGACGTGGCCGTGGCAGTAGACCGCGACCTCCTCGCCGTCGATGTAGGCGACGCTGGTCGCGGGCCGTGCCTTCAGGTGGCGGGCCTTGACCGCGGTGCCCGAGGTGGTGAAGACCCACCGGCCGTGGAGGAAGTGCCCGTCGACGCCGCTGATCCTCGGCTCGCCGGCCGCCGTCGTCGTGGCCACGGCGAGGACCCGCATTCCCGTCATCAGCCCCGCTATCTCGGAGGCGCGCAGGGTGCGGTCCTCGTTGATGATCCCGGTGAGGTGTTCGCCCGACCGGGCATGGGACGTGTCGAGGAGCTGTTGAAGCTCGGCCAGCTCGTCAGGTGTCTCCTTCACGGCAACCTCCAGGTCATGGCAACCTCCAGTCGACCGGTTCGCCGCCCTGCTGCTGCAGAAGGGTGTTCACCCTGCTGAACGGGCGCGACCCGAAGAAGCCCCGGGACGCAGAGAGCGGGCTCGGGTGCACCGACTCGACCCACGGGATGTTCCCGAGCAGCGGCTTGAGGGTCTGGGCGTCCCGGCCCCACAGGATCGCCGCGAGCGGCCCGCCCCGTTCGGCCAGCGTGGTGATCGCCTGCTCGGTCACCTTCTCCCAGCCCCGGCCGCGGTGCGAGCCCGCCGCACCCGGCTGCACGGTGAGCACCCTGTTGAGCAAGAGCACGCCCTCGTCGGTCCACGGCGTGAGGTCGCCGCATCGCGGCAGCTCGTGTCCGAGGTCGCTCTGCAGCTCCCGGAAGATGTTGGCCAGGCTGCGCGGCACGGGGCTCACGTCCGCCGCGACGGAGAAGCACAGCCCGATCGGGTGGCCGGGGGTCGGGTACGGGTCCTGGCCGACGATGAGGACGCGTACGTCGGACAGCGGACGGCTGAACGCCCGGAAGATGTGGTCGCCGTGGGGCAGGTAGGTCCGTCCCGCCTTCACCTCGGCGCGCAGGAACTCACCCATCGCGGCGACCGTCGAGTCCACCGGCGCCAGCGCCTCCGCCCAGTCGGGTGCGACGAGACCTCGCTGGACAAGACCACCCAGAGCGCTCATGCCGAACACCCTATGGGAGGACGACAACGACCAAGCCATCTACCGCGGTGCTGTGGACCCTTCGCACGCGGCATGCCGCTTGTGAACGGTCCATAACCCCGATTTACAAGCCGGCGCGAGGTGTCAGATGCCGCAGGTGGACGCGCTCCAGGTCTGGCCGGCCCGGATGTCGACGTGCGTGTGGTCGTCGTGCCCGGGGTAACCCGGTCCGAAGATGCCACCGAACCCGGCGTACCTCGCCTGGCGCGCGATCGCGCACAACGTGGGGCTCCCGCTGATCCCGGTCAGGTCTATGGCCCTTCCGTAGGTGTGCTGGCCGGTGCCGCTCCCGCCCACCGACTGGTCGCAGGACTGGCTGCGGAAGCCTGACGTGACCCGCAAGGGCACGTCGCCGAGCTGGTGGCGCAGCGCCTCGGCCCGCCACATGGCGCGCTTCAGGTTCTCCTTCACCGTCGCCGCGTCGACACTGCCGCCGCTGTAGCCGCCGATGCCGCAGCCGCCGTCGACCTCCGACCAGGAGAAGTGGAGCGGCGAGCAGTCCGCGTCCTGCAGCTCGTAGATCTTGGCGTAGGTCTGCGAGCCGGCCACGCCGTCGGCGATGAGGCCGTAGGCGCTCTGGAAGCCCTTCACCGCTGCGACGGTCTGCGCGCCGTACGACCCGTCGATGGCCATGTTCACGCCGTAGCCGGCCCAGCCCGCGACCCGCACCTGCAGCTCCGCAACGTCGGAGCCGCTGGCCCCTGAGCTGAGTGTGCGGCTCCACGTGTAGCACTCGTCGGCGGAGGCGGTGCTCGCCGTACCGACGGAGATCGTGACCAGGCTTGCCGCCATGAGGAGGACGGCTACGAGTGCTGAGGTGAGACGAGGGCGCATGGGTGACCCCTGGTGAGTCCTGAGACGGGCCGAAGCCCTTGACCCTGGTCATCTTCTTGGCCCCATGTCCGTTTTGTCCAGAGTCGGCGCCAGAGTGCTTCCGCGGTGCTGTGGACCCTTCGCACGCGGCATGCCGCTTGTGAACGGTCCATAACCCCGATTTACAAGCGGGCGGCGATCGCCTCGGCCGCAGCCTCCATGCCCGCGGGGAAGGGGTGGAAGGCGAGGGCGGCGCCACGGTCGGTGTGCCGTCCGTTCACCCAGGGGTCGTCGGCGCAGATGTCGTGGCCCTTCGACGCGGCGTACATGTCGACGAACCGTGCGCCGGTGCGACGGGCCGCATCCTCCAGCGCGTCGTTGAGGGCTCGCGTCACGCGGTCACCCATCTCGGCGTCGCCGGTCGAGAAGGGCAGGGTCGGCGGACAGCTGCCGGAGGGAGGTGCGAGCCGGGGGTAGCCGACGAGCACGACGGTTGCCTCGGGGGCTCGTTCAAGGACCCGGCGGGCCGACTCCGCGACCCGGTCGCTGATCTTGCGGGTCGCCGCGAGGAGGTCGACACCACGGGCCTCGAGCTCGTCGAAGCACGGCGAGCCGGAGGCGCCGGCTGCGCTGAGGCGGCTGCAGGTGTGCACGAGGGTGCTGAACAGGTGGAAGTCGTTGCCGCCGATCCCGAGCGTGACCAGGTCCGTGTCCGGGTCGACCGCGTCGAGCTGAGGCGGGACCCGGGCGTCCGCCACGGTCTCCTGGCGCCGGACGAGGTCACTGGTCTGGGCGCCGCTGCAGCTCACGTCGGTGAAGTCGACGACCCCGAGCCGTTCGGCCAGCAGCGACGGGTAGTTCCCGTCGGAGCGGAAGCAGCCGGAGGCCAGGTCCGTCGTCGGGACGAACGGACCGGCCGTGAACGAGTCCCCGAGAGCGACGTACTTCTCGAAACGGGGGTTCTGTCGCGACTCCGCGCTGCAGCCCGCCGCCGCCAGTGCGACAGCGACGGCGAGAGCGGCGCCGACGAGCCTCGTCACCCGCATCGATGCCCCTTCTTCCCGTGCTGTGGACGGTCTCCAGTGTCAGGTCGTCGGTGTCACGCCGCCTGTCAACGGACCATAACCCCGCGTGGCAAAGTGCTACCGCGGGTAGGAGGCGAGCAGGTCCTTGCGCACGACCCGTGCGGACGCGATCAGTCTCAGCAGTACGGCGGCGGTGATCGCCTGAGCGGCCATCAGCCCGATGAGCACCATGATCTGCGCCGCGCCGGCCTCGAGCGGCGTCCCGCCACCGAGCAGCACGCCGACGAACGCGCCGGGCAGGGTGACCAGGCCGACGGTACGGGTCTGGTCGAGCCCTGGGGTCAGGGCCTCCTTGGCGGTCGGCTGGATCACCTCGAACGCGGCCTCGCTGCTCTGCAGGCCCAGCGCGAGCCCTGCCTCGTACGAGCCGAAGTTCCCGGTGATCTCGTCGTAGGCCCTCCGGCCGGTGAGCGTCGCGGCCGTCATCCCTCCACCGATCACGATGCCCGCGGTCGGCACCACCCCGGCGCCGTTGAACGGCACGACTCCCGACCCGAGGATCAGCGCGAGCACCGGCACCACCCCGGACGCGATGGCGGCGCCGACCCAGACGATCTGGGTGCGGGGGACGCCGATGCGCCCGCCGGAGGTGACGGTGGCCACCGCGAACATCAGCAGGGCGAAGGCGAGCGACCACCAGACCGAGCCGAGCACCGCCGTGATGACCAGTGAGACGACCGCGAGCTGCACCACCGCGCGGGCGGAGGCCGTCAGGTGGTTGCGCTCGACGCCGAGGTGCCCCAGGTAGGAGGCCGTCACCGCGGCGGCGACCAGGACGACGAGGACGACGGCCAGGCGCCAGTCCGGGGTCGGCGCGGCCGCCGCGGCGATGGTCACCGCGAGGAGGCCAGGGACCGGGAGCCGGCCGAGCCGTAGCGGCGCGACGGGTTCGAGCCGATCGCCGCGGCGCTGGGCTTGACCTTCCGGGTCGACGCCTTCTTCGCGGTGCCGCTCGACGCGGCTGCCTTCTTGGCCGGGGACTCGTTCGCCGACGTCTTCTTGGCCGGGGTCTTCCGTGCAGCGGCCTTCTTGGCGGGCGTCTTCCTGCCCGCCGCACGCTTCGCCGGGGTCTTCTTGCTCGCGGGTGACTTCGCCGCCACCGGAGAGCTCCCGGGCTCCGGGGTCCCGTCGGCCGCCCACTCGCTCAGGAACTCGTCGATGATCCGCCAGGTCGTGTCCCGTGCGGCGCGACCGGTCAGCATGCCGAGGTGGCCACCGGGCACGACCTCGAAGCGCAGCTCCTCGACGTTGGGCGCGAGCTTCTTGATGGGTCGGATGCAGCGCACCGGCGCGATGCCGTCACTCGCCCCGGCGAAGGCGAGCAGGGGAACGCGGAGGTTCTCCAGCCGGATCTCCCGGTCGTCCATCCGCACCACGCCGGTGGCGAGCTGGTTGCCCTTGAGGATCCGGTGGTAGATCTGGCCGAAGGTGCGGCCGGGGTAGGCGATCATGTTCTGGGTGAACCGGTCGACGGCCTCGATCTGCGCGAGGAAGTCCGCGTCGTCGAGGTTGGCGGCGATCGCGATCGGCTTGGTGACGTGCTTGTGGAAGCTCGACAGCTGGAAGGCCCGCTTCACGAGCGGCTTGGGGGCTCCGCCGAGGAGCCGGTAGAGCTGGGTGACCAGCCCGCCTCCGTCGGTGATCCTGAGCAGCGGCCGGATCGGCGCCACGAGCGGCACCTGCCGGACGTCCATGGGAGATCCGAGGACGGTCAGCGACCCGATCGGCAGGTCGGGCCGGTCGGCCGCGGTCAGGAGGCTGAAGATGCCGCCGAGGCTCCAGCCGACGACGTGCACGGGACGGTTTCCGGCGTGGGCGCTGACCTCCCGGATCGCCGCCGGGATCACCTCGTCCACCCAGTGCTCCATGCCGAGCGTGCGGTTGGCGAAGGAGATCTCGCCGTACTCCACGAGGTAGGTACGCCGACCCTGCTCGACGAGGTGCTCGACGACCGAGCAGCCGCGGCGCAGGTCGAAGCAGATCGCCGGCGCCGCCAGCGGCGTCACGAGCAGGACCGGGTCGCCGTGCTCCTGCGCGGTGCGGCTCGGGCGGTAGTGGTAGACCTCGCGCAGCATGCCCTCGTCGATGAGCGTCCTGGGCATCGGGCGGAGATCGGCCAGGCCGCCGTACAACATCTTGTGTGCGACGTTGCTGGCGGCAGAGACGACCTGGTCCGGTTTCGGGATCAGATCCATGGCGGCAGGATACCGGCGGGAACATTCCGGTCATCGCTAGCGCGGCCGTGACCTTCACCTCTCAGGCAGCGCTGCTGCGGGAGGCCGAGCCGGACGTCCGGGTCAGGTACGACGGGCGGGCCGGAGCTGCTTCTGGTGGAGGGGCTTGTCCTCGCCGAGTGCCTCCAGGAAGCCGTTGGCCCAGTCCTTCACGTCGTGCTCACGGACCGTCTTGCGCATCGCCCGCATGCGCTTGGAGAGCTCGCGTGGCTCGGCACGGATCGCGTGGAGGATCGTCGCCTTCATGCCGTTGATGTCGTAGGGGTTGATCAGGAAGGCCTGCCGGAGCTCGTCGGCGGCGCCGGCGAACTCGGAGAGGACCAGGGCGCCGTCGTTGTCGAACCGGCAGGCGACGTACTCCTTCGCGACGAGGTTCATGCCGTCGCGCAGCGGGGTGACGACCATGATGTCCGCCGCCTGGTAGAGCGCGGCCATCTCCTCGCGAGGGTACGAGGAGTGCAGGTAGGAGATCGCGGGGCGGCCGATCCGCCCGAGGTCGCCGTTGATCCTGCCGACGAGCCGGTCGATGTCGTCACGGAGGACGCGGTACTGCTCGACCCGCTCCCGGGACGGTGTGGCGACCTGCACGAACACCGCGTCCTCGACGTCGATGTGGCCCTCCTCGAGCAGCTCGCTGAAGGCGCGCAGCCGGGCGTAGATGCCCTTGGTGTAGTCGAGCCGGTCGACGCCGAGCAGGACCCGCTTGGGGTTGCCGAGCTGCTCGCGGATCTCCTTGGCCCGCTGCTGGACAGCCTCGCTGCGGGCGAGCTCCTCGAGCCCACCGACGTCGATGGAGATCGGGAAGGAGGCGGCCTGCACGGTCCGGCCGTCGGGGAGGTAGACCATGTCGCGGTGGGTCTTGTGCCCGACCCGCTGGCGGACCAGGCGCACGAAGTTCTGCGCCGCACCCGGCCGCTGGAACCCGACCAGGTCGGCGCCGAGCAGGCCCTCGAGCAGGTGCCGGCGCCACGGGAGCTGCTGGAACAGCTCGGCGGGCGGGAACGGGATGTGCAGGAAGAAGCCGATCCGCAGATCCGGACGCAGGTCGCGCAGGATCGCCGGAACGAGCTGCATCTGGTAGTCGTGCACCCACACCGTCGCGTTCTCGGCCGCGACCGAGGCCGCCTTCTCGGCGAACCTTCGGTTCACCCGCACGTAGGCCTCGAACCACTCACGGTGGAACTCCGGCTTCGCCACCACGTCGTGGTAGAGCGGCCAGAGGGTCGCGTTGGAGAAGCCCTCGTAGAACTCCTCGATCTCCGACTCGCTCAGGCCGACCGGGACCAGGAAGAGACCGTCCTCCACGAACGGCTCCAGGTCCTGCTCGGTGCCTCCCGGCCAGCCGATCCAGGCGCCGTCGTTGGCGCGCATGACCGGATCGATGGCCGTGACCAGACCACCGGGTGAGCGGCGCCAGTCCACGGACCCGTCGTCGTTCACCACACGGTCGACGGGCAGGCGGTTGGCGACGATGACCAGCTCTGCCTGGTGGCTCGGGGAGTCGGGACTGCTCACCCTGTGAACCCTAGTCGCTGACTCGAAGGGCCGTCCGCGTCTCAGGCCGAACGACCCTGTTCCGCCGACGGAAAAGGACCGATCGTGAAGGTATGCGAGGGACTGCACCCGTGTCGCTGTCGGACCTCGGCAAGAGGTTCGGGCGGACCGTGGCGCTCGACGGGGTCAGCCTCTCGATCGAGCCGGGTGAGATCTTCGGCTACCTCGGGCCGAACGGGGCAGGCAAGACCACGACCATCCGGCTGCTGATGGGCATGCTGCGCCCGACGACCGGGCAGGCCCTGGTGCTCGGCCACGACTCGTGGCGCGAGGCGGTCGAGGTGCACCGCCTGGTCGGGTACGTCCCCGGCGAACCGGCGTTGTACCCGAGGCTGACCGCGGCCCAGCACATCGACTACTTCGGCCACCTGCGGGGCACCCCCGCCGACCCGCGGGCGGGTGAGCTGGCCGAGCGCCTCGACCTCGACCTCGGACGGCCCGCCGGGACCCTGTCGCGGGGGAACCGGCAGAAGCTGGCCGTCCTCCTCGCGCTCATGTCCGCGCCCGAGCTGCTCGTGCTCGACGAGCCCACCAGCGGCCTCGACCCGATCGTCCAGCAGGAGTTCCATGACCTGCTGCGCGAGCACGTGGACGGTGGCGGCAGCGTGCTGCTGTCCTCTCACGTGCTCGGCGAGGTGCAGCGGGTAGCGGACCGGATCGGCGTGCTCCGCGCCGGCAGGCTGATCGCCGTGGAGCGCCTCCAGGAGCTCCAGGCGAAGTCGTTGCACCAGGTGCGGGCGACGTTCGCCGAGGACGTGACCGCCGCCGAGTTCGCCGGCATCACCGGGATCCGGGACCTGCGGGTCACCGACCACACGATGACCTGCCAGGCGCCGCAGGCCGCCCTCGACGCCATCATCAAGCAGGTCGGCCGCCGGCGCGTGGAGGACTTCGAGTGCGCGGAGACCGAGCTCGAGGAGACCTTCCTCGCCTACTACGGTTCCGGGGCCGACGATGCTGCATAGCGTTCTCGGCAAGACCCTGCACGACCAGCGCCGGTCGCTCCTCACCTGGGCGGTGAGCCTGGCGCTGCTGGTGGCGATGTACGTCGCGGTCTGGCCGGCCGTGCGGGACGCCCCCGCGATGAGCGACTACCTCGAGCAGATGCCGGAGCCCCTGCGGAACCTCTTCGCGACGAGCGGCGCGGACATGTCGACGCCCTCCGGCTACGTCCAGATCGAGCTGCTGTCGTTCATGGGCCCGATCCTGCTGCTCATCTACGCGGTCGTCGCCGGGGTCAGCGCGGTCAGCGGTGAGGAGGACCGGCACACGATGGACATCCTGCTCGCCAACCCCGTGAGCCGCGCGCGCGTGGTGCTGGAGAAGGCCGTCGCCATGGCGTTCGGCACCTTCCTCCTGGCCGCGGCGACGGGTCTCGCCATCGTCCTGGAGGGCCCGCTCACCGACATGGACGTGCCCGCGGGGAAGGTGGCAGCCGCGATGCTGCACATGGCGCTTCTCGGCGTCGTGTTCGGCGCGCTGGCGCTCGCGCTGTCCGCCTGGACCGGCCGGTCGGGCATCAGCTGGGCGGTGCCCGCGGTCGTGGCCGTGGTCGCGTACGTGGTCAACGGCCTCGCCCCGATGGTGGACTGGCTGGAGCCGTTCCAGAAGCTCTCGCCGTTCTACCAGTACGTCGGCCACGACCCCCTGCGCACGGGAGTGGACCTGGGCAGCGTGCTCGTCGCCGTCGCCACGGCGGTCGCGCTCGTGCTGCTCGCCGTGGTCGGTTTCCGCCGGCGCGACGTCCGCGCCTGACGAACCGCCGTACGGAGAATGTCGGGTTACCCCGACAACGAGTGACCGGCTGGCAGGATCGTGGTGCCCCCGCTCGCTCCCTAGCGTTCCTCACATGACAGAGACCCTTCACATGACGACGCCACTGGCCGGCTCACCCGGCCGCGAACACGGGCCCTCCCGGCCGAGCTGGCGCAGGCGAGTCCTGCGCGACAGCGGCTACAGCCTCTCCGCCCTCCCTCTGGCGGTGCCGGCGTTCGCCGTGGCGGTCGCCGGGGTGTCGGCCGGCATCTCGCTGGCCTTCATCCTGCTCGGACTTCCCGTTCTCGCCCTGACCGCGTACGCCGCGCGGGGCTTCGCGCACCTGGAGCGACAGCGGCTCCGGACCGTCCTCGGGCACGAGGTGCCGTCGCCGCAGTACGCCGTGCCCGCGGCGGCTGACGGCTGGGTACGACGGGCGCTGGTGCCCTTGCGCGACCCGCAGAGCTGGCTCGACCTGGTGTGGGCGGTGATCGGCCTGGCGACGGCCATCCTGGCGACCGTGCTGACGATCACCTGGTGGGCGCTCGCGTTCGGCGGGCTCACCTACTGGTTCTGGCAGCGGTTCATCCCCTACGGCGAGGACAACGTGACCCTCGCGTCGCTGATCGGGTTCGGTGAGGGCCGGGCACCCGAGGCCTGGCTGAACCTGGCCATCGGGGTGTTCGCGCTGGTCACCCTTCCGGCCGTGATGCGGCTGGCCGCGACGGCGCACTCCAGCCTGGGGCGCGTCCTCCTGGCGAGCCGCGCCGAGATGCAGCAGGAGGTGGACCGGCTCGAAGCGGGCCGGGACGCCGCCCGGGCCGCCGAGGCGGACTCGCTGCGACGCCTCGAGCGCGACATCCACGACGGCCCGCAGCAGCGCCTGGTGCGGCTGTCGATGGACCTGGGGCGAGCCCGCAAGCAGCTCGAGCAGGACCCCGATACTGCCCGTCAGACCATCGACGCCGCGCTGCTCCAGGCCCGGGAGACCGTGGACGAGCTCCGGTCGCTGTCGCGGGGGATCGCCCCGCCCGTCCTCGTGGACCGCGGTCTCCGTGCCGCCCTGGACGAGGTGGTCGCCCGCTCGTCGGTGCCGGTGGAGAGCACCGTCGAGGTCGCCTCGGACCTCCCGCCGCACGTCGAGACGGCCGTCTACTTCCTGGTCTCCGAGGCGCTCACGAACGTGGCCAAGCACGCGAACGCGACCGTGGCCTCGGTGCTGGTCCGTCAGGTCGACGGCGCGGTGCTGGTCCGGGTGAGCGACAACGGCTCCGGCGGGGCGCACCTCAGCAAGGGGCATGGCCTCGCCGGCCTCGAGCAGCGGGTCCGCGCCGCGGACGGCAGACTGTCGATCACCTCCCCGGAGGGAGGGCCGACGACCATCGAGGCCCACGTCGGAAACGACCACATCGAAAACGGTCAGGTTGCATGCGGATAGTCATCGCCGACGACTCCCTGCTGCTGCGGGAGGGGCTGCACCTGCTGCTCACCGAGGCGGGCCACGAGGTGGTCGCGGGTGTGGGCGACGGGCCCGGGTTCGTCGATGCCGCCCTCCGGGAACGTCCGGACATCAGCCTGGTCGACGTACGCATGCCGCCGTCGCACACCGACGAGGGTCTGCGGGCGGCGGTGGAGGTACGCCGGACCTGGCCGGAGGCCCGGATGATCGTCCTGTCGCAGTACGTCGAGCTGTCCTACGCCGACGAGCTGCTCGCGGCGGGCGAGGGCGGCACCGGCTACCTCCTCAAGGACCGGGTCAGCGACATCGACGACTTCCTGGACTCGGTGGAGCGGGTGGCCGGCGGCGGGACGGTCCTCGACCCGCTCGTGGTGTCCCAGCTGATGCGCCGCAACAAGGACCCGCTCGCCGGGCTGACCCCGCGTGAGGCCGAGGTGCTCGGGCTGATGGCGCAGGGGAAGTCCAACGCGTCGATCGCGCAGGCCATGGTGGTCTCGAACGGGGCCGTGGAGAAGTACACCCAGCGGATCTTCGCCAAGCTCGGCCTCGAGCCCGACGACACGGCGCACCGGCGGGTGCTCGCGGTGCTGACCTACCTGCGGTCGGCCTCGTAGGTCAGCCCGATCCTGTCCCGGATCCTGTCCATCAGCCGCATCAGCGCGACGGTCTCGTCCAGCGGCACGAGCGGGCTCTCGGTCTCCCCGTTGCGCAGGCACCGCATCACCTCGAGCGCCTCGTTGGCCAGCCCGGTGCCGATGACCTCCTCCGTGATCGTCTCCGACTCCCCGTTGCTGGACCAGGTCGCCTGCGTCGGCTGGTGGAACGCCTCGCCGAGGTCCACGCGTCCCTTGTCCGTGGCGATCGAGGCGGTCCGCGGGGACCAGGCGGTCATCGTCGACGAGAGCGAGGCGACCGCGCCGTTGCCCCAGCCGAGGCTGAGGGCGATGTTGAGGTCGATGCCGGTCGGCGACAGCTCGGCGACCGCCTCGACCTTCTCCGGCTCACCCAGGAACAGGTAGGCGAACGTCAGCGGGTAGATGCCCATGTCCAGCAGGGCGCCGCCGCCGAGCTCGGGGGCGAGCAGCCGGTGGGTCTGCGGCTGCTCGACCAGGAAGCCGAGGTCCGCGCGGATCTGGGTGATCCGCCCCAGCCGCCCTGCCTCGGAGAGCTGCTCCAGGCGGCGGATGACCGGGTTGCAGCGCATCCACATGGCCTCCATGAAGAACAGCCGCTTCTCGCGGGCCGTGGCGACCAGCTCCTCGGCGTCCTCGGCGTTCAGCGTCAGCGCCTTCTCGCAGAGCACCGGCTTCCCGGCCTCGAAGGCCATCAGGGTGTTCTCCTTGTGCAGGGCGTGCGGCGTGGCGACGTACACGATGTCCACCGCCGGGTCGGCGACCAGCTCCTCGTAGGACCCGTAGGCGGCGACCGCGCCGTGCTCCCTGGCGAACTCCTGCGCCGACTCCAGCCTGCGCGAAGCGACCGCGGCGATCTCGGCGTCGGGGAGCAGGGACAGGTTCCGCGCGAAGCCCCCCGCGATCCTGCCGGTCGCCAGGATGCCCCACCGGACCGGGCGGTCGGAGGGGATCGGCTCGGCCACGCGCGGGCCGGGGGAGACGTCGAGAGGGGGCATGTCGTGCAGGATCGAGGTCACGCACGCCATTGTGCCCGGGTCGTTCGGGAAGATGCCCGGCTTGTCCTAGAAGGTTTCTCTGGGGAAAGATGGAGCGTCCGGAAACAATCCGGGGAACCGCCGTGTCCAAATGACATCGGTGTTTTTCCTCGCCTACCATGGTGCGGACCGCACCCGTCAGCCGCTGGGAGTCGAACACATGGACGCCGCGAACGCCCTGAACCCGGGCCAGAACGCCCCTCAGGCTCACGAGCTTTCCGAGCGGGACCGCGAGATCCTCAACTTCGAGCGCCAGTGGTGGAAGTACGCCGGCGCCAAGGAGCAGGCCGTCCGCGAGAAGTTCGACATGTCCTCGACGCGGTACTACCAGGTGCTCAACGCCCTGATCGACCGCCCCGACGCCCTGGCCTTCGACCCGCTGCTGGTGCGCCGTCTCCGTCGCCTCCGTGCAGCCCGTCAGCGCGCCCGTTCGGCGCGCCGGCTGGGCTTCGAGGTCTGACATGACGTCCCCGCTGCGGTGGCGGCGGTCCGACGAGCGCGGGATCGCCCTCTCGTCGCCCGTGGCCCTGCTCAGCCTCGCGGCCGTCGTGCTCGCGGGCATCGCCTTCGTGACCACAGGCGGGACCCCTGAGCCGCAGGAGGAGGCGACGAAGGCGGTCACCGCCACCCCGTTGCCGGAGCCGACCGCGACCGCGACCAAGAAGGTCATCGACAAGAAGAAGCCCGCCAAGAAGCCGGTGGTGCGTCGCGGCGAGGTCTACGTCGAGGTCTACAACAACTCCGGCATCTCCGGGCTCGCCGGCGCGGTCGCGAGCAGGATCGCGGGCGCCGGATGGCAGGTCGTCGGCTCGGACAACTGGTACGGCACCATCCCCGAGTCCACCGTCTACTACCCCGAGCGCCTGCAGCAGGCCGCCAAGCTGCTCGCGAAGGACCTCGGCATCCAGCGGCTCAAGCCCGCGATCTCGCCCATGCGGTTCGACCGGCTCACCGTGATCCTCACCTCCGCGTTGTAACGCACTGTCTCGCAGCGCCCGTTGGACGCCGCTCGCGGCGCGAATGTCGGTCTGGTTGGGTAGAGGCATGGACTTCCGGACGCCTGAGGGGCAGCAGAGGTACGACGACCTCGTGGCCGCTGCCGCGCGGGCGGTGGTGGGCCTCGACTTCGACGGGGTCCTGTCCCCGATCGTCCCCGACCCGGCCGCCGCGGTGATCCACCCCGACGGCCCCAGGACGCTGGTCGAGCTCGCGGCGCAGGTGCGCGGCGTCGCCGTGATCACCGGCCGGCCGGCCCGGCAGGCCATCACTCTCGGCCGCTTCGACGAGGTGGGGGAGGAGATCGCGGCGCAGGGCAACCAGCTCAGCCTGCTCGGGCAGTACGGCAACGAGCGCTGGTCGTCGACTACCCGCGAGGTCGTGTCGCCTCCTGCGCCCGAAGGGCTGTCAGAGCTCCTTCAGGAGCTGCCCGGACTGCTGAGTGGGCACGGCGCACCCGACGCGTTCGTCGAGGACAAGGGCCTTGCGGTCGCCGTGCACACGCGCCGGCTGCCCGACCCGGAGGCTGCCTTCGAGCGGCTGCTCCCCGCGCTCAGCGAGGCGGCGGCCCGCCACGGGCTCGGCGTGGAGCCGGGGCGGCTCGTGATCGAGATGCGCGCCCCCGGCATGCACAAGGGGCAGGCGCTGCGGACGATCCGGGAGGAGCTCGGTGCCGAGGGGGTGCTCTTCGCCGGCGACGACCTCGGCGACGTCGAGGCGTTCAAGGCGGTCGCCGACCTGCGCGCGCACGGTGCGCCGGGTCTCCTGGTCTGCTCGGGGTCGGAGGAGCAGAAGGCGCTCGTGGAGCTCTCCGACGTCGTGGTGGACGGCCCCGAGGGCGTGCTGCGCCTGCTCAGGCAGTTCGCGCGGGACGCTGCGCGGCAGTCCGGCGCTCGGCCCTGAGCCGGGCCCGCCTGCTGAGCTGCGGGTAGCCGCCGTCCCCGAGGTCCGCCAACCGCTCGAAGACGTTGTGCACGGCGATGTCCCCACCGCGCAGGTAGGAGTAGCCCGCCGCCATCACGTAGACCGGGATCATCGGCAGCCCGAGGCACGCGACGTACTGCCAGCTGTGGCGCTCCTCGTGGAGCAGCAGGCGCGGCCGCTGCGCCAGCCAGGCGGCGTCGTACCGCGTCAGCACCACGTTGCCGATGGTGAACGCGGAGGCGACCGGGAAGGCGATCCGGTAGCGCGTCGCCACGACCAGCCCGCGAGGCCCCGGGGAGACCTCGGCCCGGCCGAGCCTCGCGACCGCGAGTCCGAACAACGTCGAGCCGTTCACCCGGTTCACCACGGCTTTCACGCGCCATCGGTCCATGCGTGCATCATCTCGCGAGACACTGGGTCATCCGCCACCGACGAGAGGAACGGCATGAGCATCAGCGTCCGCATCCCCACGATCCTGCGCAGCTACACCGGCGGTGAGGCTGTGGTCAGTGCCGAGGGCGCCACCCTCTCCGAGGTGGTCGACCATCTCGACGCGTCGTACCCGGGCATCAAGGGCCGCATCGTCGACGAGCAGGGCGCGATCCGGCGGTTCGTCAACGTGTACGTCGAAAACGACGACGTCCGCTTCGCCGACGGGCTCGAGACGCGCGTGGAGCCCGGTGTCCAGGTCTCGGTGATCCCCTCCGTCGCCGGAGGTGCCACCTCGGGCGCCGAAGGGTCACGGCAGCAGGCAGCCTGTCGAACGCCTGGCTAACCTCGTCGGCATGGCACCGAAGATCGCAACCGCTGAGCGCGTCGACCGCGCCGAACTGCTCGACTTCGTCCGCACCCGGCACAAGGGCACGCTGGTCACCCTGCGCCGCGACGGGCGACCGCAGCTGTCTCCCGTGTCGTGTGGCGTGGACGACCAGGGCCGGATCGTGGTCTCGACGTACCCCGAACGCGCGAAGGCGCGCAACGCCCGCCGGGACCCGCGGGTCTCGGTCCTCGTCCACTCCGACGACTGGAACGACCCCTACGTCCAGGTCGACGGCACCGCGGAGGTGATCGACATGCCCGAGGCGGTCGAGCCGCTCGTCGACTACTACCGGTGCATCGCGGGCGAGCACCCGGACTGGGACGAGTACCGCGAGGCGATGGCCAGACAGGGCAAGTCGCTGATCCGGGTCACCGTCGAGCGGTGGGGCCCGATCGCGACCGGCGGGTTCCCTCCCGGCCGCGTCCAAGGCTGACGACCGGACCCGCGGCTTCGCGAGGTCGGCGCGACGCGCGGGAGACCGCCGTAAATCGCAGGACCGGACGGGCCTTCGCCGGTAGCGTCTCGCCCATGACCGACGTCCTCCTGGTGACCTGCGCCGAGCTTCCCGACGGCGAGGTGGGTGGCGCGCTGATCGTCGACGAGCTGGCCGCCCGCGGAGTCTCCGCCCGATGGGTGGTCTGGGACGATCCGGCCGTCGACTGGTCCGCCGGGCGACTCGCTGTCGTGCGCAGCCCGTGGGACTACGACAGCAGACGCGACGAGTTCCTCGACTGGGCGCGTGCCGTCGGGTCGCGGACGACCCTCGTCAACGGCGCGGACGTGATCGCCTGGAACACCGACAAGATCTACCTCCTCGACCTGCTCGACGCCGGCCTGCCCGTCGTACCCACGCTCGCCGCGGAGGACGAGGGCGAGCTGCCCCCGGCGATCGCGTCGTTCGAGTCCGCCGTGGTCAAGCCGAGGGTCGGTGCCGGCGGCCGCGGCGTCGTGGTCTTCGACGGCCGCCCCGGCGGTCCGGAGGGCCTCGACGAGTCGCAGCTCCTGCCGGGGCCATGGGTGGTGCAGCCGCTCGTCGAGACGATCCACACCGAGGGGGAGCTGTCGGTGTTCGTGCTCGGCGGGCGCGCGGTGTCGCAGGTGCGCAAGGTGCCGGGTGGCGGCGAGATCCGGGTGCACGAGGAGTACGGAGGTCGGACGACCGAGGTGCCACTGACCGAGGAGGCCGCGGACCTCGCGCTCCGCACGGTCGAGGCTGCCGTGAAGGTCCTGGGGAGTGCCCTGCCGTACGCCCGAGTGGACCTGATGCGTCTCGACGACGGCACTCTCTCGGTGAGCGAGCTGGAGGTCACCGAGCCGGGGCTGTACCTCGATGTGGTCCCAGGAAACGCGTCTGAGTTCGCGCAGACGCTCGCCGATCTGCTCGGCTGCGAGGTGTAGGTCGTGTCTCACAGACACGACCCAGACGGGTCCGGACATGTAAGTGGCCGGAGAGCGGTGTCAGAGACTCCGCTACTCCGGCCGAAACCCCGTCGCACCCACGAGGTCTGATCAGACTATGACCCTGCAAAACCAGGGGTCAATGGTTGCGCTGGGCCGTCTCGACAGGTCTAGACATGCCATGCCGGACCACGGACGGGCGGGCTCTCCGGGCCGGGTCCGGGGGTCCGTCCGGCATCCTCGTCGGTGTCCCCGGCCCTCGAGGCGAGGCTCGGCGTTCGCCTTGCACTCGCCCCGGTCGAGTGCTAAAAAGTGATTAGCACTCTCGCTATGAGAGTGACAGTTCGGATCGTGCCGGTCGGCCGGTCCGGGCGCTGTTCAAGGACCGGGAAGATGAGGTCTCGAGCGCCGGCGGGAAGGGTCTGCCGGTCCGCAGGGATCGTCCGTCGCGGGCATCGTCCCGGGCCATCCATCTCTACGCGTGAGGAATCGCGGAGAAATGCCGAAGCTTATTGCTTTCAACGAGGAAGCCCGGCGCGGTCTCGAGCGTGGCATGAACACGCTCGCGGACGCGGTCAAGGTGACGCTCGGCCCCAAGGGCCGCAACGTCGTCCTCGAGAAGAAGTGGGGCGCCCCCACGATCACCAACGATGGTGTGTCCATCGCCAAGGAGATCGAGCTCGAGGACCCGTACGAAAAGATCGGTGCCGAGCTCGTCAAGGAAGTTGCCAAGAAGACCGACGACGTCGCTGGTGACGGCACGACCACCGCAACCGTCCTGGCCCAGGCCATGGTTCGCGAGGGTCTGCGCAACGTCGCCGCCGGCGCCAACCCGATGGCCCTGAAGCGCGGCATCGAGACGGCCGTCGAGGCAGTCTCGGAGCAGCTGCTCGGTATGGCCAAGGACGTCGAGACCAAGGAGCAGATCGCTTCGACGGCCTCGATCTCCGCTGCTGACACCCAGGTCGGCGAGATCATCGCCGAGGCCATGGACAAGGTCGGCAAGGAAGGTGTCATCACCGTCGAGGAGAGCAACACCTTCGGGCTCGACCTCGAGCTCACCGAGGGTATGCGCTTCGACAAGGGCTACATCTCGGCGTACTTCGTCACCGACGCGGAGCGCATGGAGACCGTCCTCGAGGACCCCTACATCCTCGTGGCGAACCAGAAGGTCTCCAACGTCAAGGACATGCTCCCGCTGCTCGAGAAGGTCATGCAGTCCGGCAAGCCGCTGCTGATCCTGGCCGAGGACGTCGACGGCGAGGCCCTGTCCACGCTGGTCGTCAACAAGATCCGCGGCACCTTCAAGTCCGTCGCCGTCAAGGCTCCGGGCTTCGGTGACCGTCGCAAGGCCATGCTGCAGGACATCGCGATCCTGACCGGTGGCCAGGTCATCTCCGAGGAGGTCGGCCTCAAGCTCGAGTCCACGGGCATCGAGCTGCTGGGCCAGGCCCGCAAGGTCGTCGTGACCAAGGACGAGACCACCATCGTCGAGGGTGCTGGCGACGCCGACCAGATCGCTGGTCGCGTCAACCAGATCCGCGCCGAGATCGAGAAGAGCGACTCCGACTACGACCGCGAGAAGCTGCAGGAGCGCCTGGCCAAGCTGGCCGGCGGTGTTGCGGTCATCAAGGTCGGCGCGGCCACCGAGGTCGAGCTCAAGGAGCGCAAGCACCGCATCGAGGACGCCGTTCGCAACGCGAAGGCAGCCGTCGAGGAGGGCATCGTCGCCGGTGGTGGCGTCGCTCTCGTCCAGGCGAGCCTCAAGGCGTTCGAGAAGCTGGAGCTCGAGGGTGACGAGGCGACCGGCGCTGCCATCGTCAAGCTGGCCGTCGAGGCCCCGCTGAAGCAGATCGCGATCAACGCCGGCCTCGAGGGTGGCGTCGTCGCGGAGAAGGTGCGCAACCTCGAGCCCGGTTTCGGTCTCAACGCTGCCACCGGTCAGTACGTCGACATGGTCGCCGAGGGCATCCTCGACCCGGCCAAGGTGACGCGCTCGGCCCTGCAGAACGCCGCTTCGATCGCGGCCCTGTTCCTCACCACCGAGGCAGTCGTGGCCGACAAGCCCGAGAAGGCTCCGGCCATGCCCGGCGGCGACGGCGGCATGGGTGGCATGGGCGGCATGGACTTCTGATCCTGGCTACTGCCAGTCAGAGCTCCGGCTCAGCGACAAGAACACGAAGGGCTCCGGCTTCGGCCGGGGCCCTTCGTGCGTCCAGCGCCCGATCCGCCGCAGCTTCATCAAGGTATGACGTCGAACCGGCACTTCCCACGACGTGCACGCCATGGGAAGTGAAGGTTTCCCTGCATACCTTGATGAAGCCGGGGCCGCCTTTAGATGAAGCCGGGCCCGCCGCCCTTGATGAAGTGCGGGTCAGCGGACCGCGAATGGCGGGTCAGCGGACGTTGTGAGGGCGGAACTGGACGCTGATTCGCGGGCCGACCGGCTTCGCGGTCTTCGGTACGGCGTGCTCCCACGTGCGCTGGCACGAGCCGCCCATCACGAGCAGGTCGCCGTGGCCCAGCGAGAACCCCAGGGTCTCCCCGCCGTTGCGAGGGCGCAGGAGCAGGCGCCTGGCCTCGCCGAGGGAGACGATCGCGACCATGGTGTCCTCGGTCCGGCTCCGGCCGATGGTGTCCCCGTGCCACGCGACGCTGTCCCGGCCGTCGCGGTAGAAGCAGAGCCCGGCCGTCGTGAACGGCTCGCCGAGCTCCTCGAGGTAGTAGGCGGAGAGAGCCTCGCGCGCCTCGTCGAGCACCGGGGCGGGGAGACGCTCGCCGGCGCCGTAGAACTTCAGCAGCCGGGGGACGTCGACGACGCGGTCGTACATCTGCCTCCGCTCGGCGTACCAGGGAACCGTCCCCACCAGATGCGCGAACAGCTCGTCCGACCCCGACACCCATCCGGGGCGTACGTCGACCCAGGCGCCTCTGCTCAGCTGGTGCCGCCGCACGGTCCCGCCGAGGGCTCCGAGGGTCGCGGTCGCGGCAGAAGCGTCGCTGGGGCCTTCGTCGATCACGCTGTCGAAGAGTGACGCCTGGAAGTCCACGCTCATGCGCCCACGATACGACCGTTCGAACACATGTTCTAGCGATTCGGCTGCGCTGAGGGCTGCCGACCCGTCACTTTCGGCCCGACACGCGCGCAGAAAGCGGCCAAAAGTGACGGGTCGGCGAACTGGCCTGGTCGGGGGAGAAGCGGGAATCCGGTGTCGCAACGGGGTCGTTGCTCACTACGTTGGTAGAAGTGTGCAGGCCGCTCGTGGTCGCGCCGGAGCGGAGGGACCCGAAACTCATGTCACAGGCCACGATCCCCGCGACGACCCGCGAGATTGCCGCGCGGGTGCTGAACCTGACCAAGACCTACGGCGCCGGGCAGGCGAAGGTCGTGGCGCTCGACGACGTGACCGTGGACCTGTACGCCGGCGAGTTCACCGCGGTCATGGGGCCCTCAGGATCGGGCAAGTCGACGCTGATGCACTGCACGGCCGCGCTCGACAGCGCGACCAGCGGCTCGGTCTTCATCGGCGACACGGACCTGTCGACGCTCAACGACAAGGACCTGACCCGGCTGCGCCGCGACCGGGTCGGCTTCGTGTTCCAGTCGTTCAACCTGGTGCCCACGCTGACCGCGAAGGAGAACATCCTGCTGCCGCTGTCGATCGCCGGCCGCAAGCCGGACGAGACGTGGTACGACATGGTGATCGACACGGTGGACCTCGGTTCACGGCTCGGCCACCGGCCCAACGAGCTCTCCGGTGGCCAGCAGCAACGCGTGGCCGTCGCGAGGGCGCTCGCCAACCGCCCGTCCATCGTGTTCGCCGACGAGCCCACGGGAAACCTGGACTCGCGTTCGGGTGCGGAGGTTCTCGGCCTGCTGCGCCGGGCCGTCGACGAGTTCGGCCAGACCGTCGTGATGGTGACGCACGACCCGGTCGCGGCGTCGTACACCGACCGCGTCATCTTCCTCGGGGACGGAAAGGTGGTCGACGAGATGCGGAACCCCGACCGCGAGCGGGTCCTCGAGCACATGGCCCGCATGGACGCGCATCACCTGGACCCTGCTGCGAACGAGTGAGGGTCGGGACCGCCTTGCCCCACCGCATGCTTCGACGTTTCCGAGGCGGTAAGGTCCGAGTGACGTGTGACCCCCGACTCTGGCAACTCTCCTCGGGCTAAGGTAGGGGCAGGGGCAGGCAGATGGGGAGGTGCCATGGGTGACGTGATCACCCCCGACCGAACTGGACCGACGGTGCTCAAGCATGTGCAGGTTCGCGAATACGTTCGCAACCTCATCCAGGGTGCTGAACCAGGCAGTCCCGCGCCGTCCGAGCGCGAGCTGGTCCAGCAGTTCGGGGTTGCGCGGATGACCGTGCGGCAGGCGTTGGACGCTTTGGTCGCAGAAGGACTGCTGGAACGCGTGCCAGGACGCGGAACGTTCGTCGCGCGGACCAAGATCGACGTGCAGGTGAGGCTGTCGAGCTACACGGAGGAGATGGCCCGTCGGGGCATGAAGCCCGACGCACGCACGCTCCTCGCCCGGATGGAGTCTGCGGGGCCCGGGGTGGCTCGTGCTCTCGAGATCAGCGAGGGCGACCGGGTCATCCACTGGCAGCGGCTGCGTTTCGCTGACGGGACGCCGATGTGCATCGAGGACGCCTACCTGGCAGACAGCATCGTGCCGGGTTTCCTCGAGGCGCCGCTGCCGTCCAGCCTGTACGTCGAGCTCAAGCGGCGCGACATCATGCCCACCTGGGGCGAGGACTCGGTCGACGCCGACCTCGCGAGGCGGGACGAGGCGAAGCTTCTCGGCATCAACGAGGGCTCGTCCGTCCTGCGCATCGCGAGGCGGGCGTTCGCGGGGAACATCGCCGTCGAGGTGTCGCGGTCGACCTTCAGGGCCGACCGTTACACGTTGTGGGTGCCGCTGGCACGGCCGAACAAGCCCGTCACGCGCCACAGCTGACCTCGCTCCGGTGTCGTCTGTCCTCGGCCTGCTGCTCGCAGCGGGCGCCGGAACGAGGATGGGTACGCCGAAAGCGCTGCTGCGCGACGACACCGGCACGCCGTTCGTCTCACGGGCTGCCGCGTTGCTGCGCGACGGTGGCTGTGACGAGGTCACGGTCGTGGTCGGCGCGGAGTCGGACGCCGTGACGGCTCTCGTGGCCGACCAGGACGTGCGGGTCGTGACGGCTGCCGGCTGGGACGAGGGGATGGGTGCGTCGCTGCGTGCGGGGCTCACCGCTGCCCTCGACGGCGACGCCGCCTGCGCTCTCGTCACGCTGGTGGACCTGCCGGACGTCGGTGCTGCGGTGGTCAGACGGGTGCTCGAGCGGCTCGGTCACGACGAGGGGACGCTGGGTCGTGCGTCGTACGACGGTGTCCCCGGTCATCCCGTGCTGCTCGGCCGGGCCCACTGGGAGGGTGTGGTCGCCTCGGCCCAGGGCGACCGTGGCGCGCGCGACTACCTGTCGCAGCACCGGCCGGTGCTGGTCGAGTGCGGTGACCTCGCGACCGGCCGCGACGTGGACACCCCCGACGCGCTCTGACCGGCGGAGTCCGCCGGCACGCAGCGGGGCCACGTTCCCGGTTCTGTCGACCATGGGTTGCGTCGTAGGTAATGCTGGGCAGGTGGACCCTGCTTCGAGCGTCGCCTCCGCCTCGGACCTCGCCGAACGGCTCGGCGCGACCGGGTACCTGTGCGACGAGGCGCTGGCGACGGTCGGCTTCCTGGCGATCCGGATGCAGCGGCCGCTGCTGCTCGAAGGTGAGCCGGGGACGGGGAAGACCGCGCTGGCCGAGGCCGTCGCGGAGGCGTTGGAGCTGCCGCTGATCCGGCTGCAGTGCTACGAGGGGATCGACGCGAGCCAGGCGCTGTACGACTGGGACTTCCCCCGCCAGATCCTGCACCTGCGTGCGGTCGAGAGCACGACGGCCGCCGGCCAGGAGCCGGACGTGGAGAAGGTCGAGCACTCGCTGTTCGACGAGCGTTTCCTCCTCGCCCGGCCGGTGCTGCGGGCCCTGCGCGAGAGTCCTGCCGTGCTTCTCGTCGACGAGATCGACCGCGCCGACGACGAGTTCGAGGCGTTCCTGCTCGAGGTGCTCTCGACGTACCAGGTCACGATCCCCGAGTTCGGGACGGTGACCGCGGTGACCCCTCCGATCGTGGTCCTCACCTCCAACCGGACGCGGGAGATCCACGACGCCCTGAAGCGTCGCTGCCTCTACCACTGGATCGAGCACCCCGGACTCCAGCGCGAGGTCGAGATCGTCAAGACCCGGGCGCCCGAGGTCTCGGAGAAGCTCGCCCACCAGGTCGTGACACTCGTGCAGCAGCTGCGCACGCGGGACGACCTCCTCAAGCCGCCCGGTGTCGCGGAGACGCTGGACTGGGCGCGTGCTCTCGAACGGCTGGGCACCACGAGCCTCGACGTGCAGACGGCGGCCGCCACGCTGGGCGCCGTCGTGAAGTACCGCGAGGACTACGAGCGGGTGCGCAAGGCCCTGGACCGGATGCTGGCCGGCTGACGCCATGGACACGGCCACGCAGCCCCAGCACACGCCGGTCGAGCTCCTGCTCGGTTTCACCCGCGCGCTGCGTGCCGCCGGCGTGCCCGTGACACCGGACCGGGCCCAGAGCTACCTGAGGGCGGTCGCGACGGTGGGCCTCGACGACCGGCGGGCGACGTACTGGGCCGGCCGGGCGACCCTCTGCTCCGGCCCGGACGACCTCGACAGGTACGACCGGGTCTACGACTCGTGGTTCTTCGCGCAGGAGCCGGCCTCGGTCCGGCCCGAGGGGCCCGAGCTGCAGGTCAGCCAGGCGGAGCTGACCGAGGAGCCCGGTGCGTTCGGCGACGAGGAGCAGGAGGGCGAGGACGTCCGCGCCATGGCCAGTGCGACGGAGGTGCTTCGCCACCGTGACATCGCGGCGATGGACGCGTCGGAGAAGGCGCGGCTTGCCTCCCTCTTCTCCGAGCTGCGGCCGCGCGCGCCCCGTCGTACCGCCACCCGCAGGACCAGGTGGCACCGCGGCGAGGTCGACGCCCAGCGGACCCTGCGGCTGAGCCTCGCGCGGATGGGCGAGCCGGCCGAGATCGCCTGGCGGCGCAGGGCGACCCGTCCCCGCAGGGTCGTGCTCCTGGTCGACGTCTCGGGGTCGATGAGCCTGTACGCCGACGCGCTGCTGCGGCTGGCACACACGTTCGTGCAGGGGTCTCGACAGGCTCGACCGCCGGCCGGCGGGGCTCGACCACCGGGTGGCGGGGCTCGACAGGCTCGACCGCCGGGCACGTCCGAGGGCGTCGAGGTCTTCACCGTCGGCACCCGCCTGACCCACGTCACCCGCGCCATGCGACAGCGCGACCCCGAGCGGGCGATCGCCGCGGCCGGAGAGACGGTCCCCGACTGGTCGGGCGGGACCCGGCTGGGCGAGACCCTGAAGATGTTCCTGGACCGCTGGGGACAGCGGGGGATGGCGCGGGGGTCGATCGTGGTCGTGTTCAGCGACGGCTGGGAGCGGGGCGACGCCGCGCTCCTCGGTGAGCAGATGCGACGGCTGCACCGGCTCGCGCACCGCGTGGTGTGGGTGAACCCGCACCGCGGCAAGGAGGGCTACCAGCCGGTGCAGCAGGGAATCGTGGCAGCCCTCCCATACGTTGACGACTTCGTAGCGGGACATTCGATGAGCACGTTCGCGGACCTGATCGAGGTGGTCGCCCATGCGTGAGGTGTTGCCCGACCTGTTGCGGTGGTGGGAGGCCGGCGAGACCGTCGGCGTCGGCACCGTCGTGGCCACCTTCCAGTCCGCGCCACGGCCGCCGGGCGCGTCGATGCTGGTGGGCCCGTCCGGGGAGGCGGTCGGCTCGGTCTCGGGTGGCTGCGTCGAAGGCGCGGTCTACGAGCTCGCGGAGTCCGTCGTCGAGTCCGGGGTGCCGGTGCTGGAGAGGTACGGCATCAGCGACGACACCGCGTTCTCGGTGGGGCTGACCTGCGGCGGGATCCTCGACGTGTTCGTGGAGAAGGTGGACCGCTCGACGTTCCCGGAGCTGCGGGAGGTCGCCGACGACATCGAGCACGAACGACCGGTCGCCGTGGCCACGGTGATCGAGCACCCTTCCCCGGAATGGCTCGGCCGGAGGATCGTCGTACGCCCGACGGGCGACCCCGACGAGGCAGGCGCCCGGACCGGGAGCCTCGGCAGCGCCCGCGCCGACGACGCCGTCACCGACGACGTGCTCGGCCTGCTGGCCGCCGGCCACCACGCGACCCTGACCTACGGGCCGGACGGCGAGCGGCGCGGCGAGGGGATGCGGGTCTTCGTCTGGGCGTTCGCCCCGTCGCCACGGATGCTCGTCTTCGGTGCGATCGACTTCGCCGCCGCTGTGGCCCGGATGGGCAGCTTCCTCGGCTACAAGGTCACCGTCTGCGACGCCCGCCCGGTCTTCGCGACCGCGTCCCGGTTCCCGTCGGCGGACGAGGTCGTCGTCGACTGGCCTCACCGCTACCTCGCCGGCGAGGTGGAGGCCGGACGGGTCGACTCCCGGACCGTGCTCTGCGTCCTCACCCACGACCCGAAGTTCGACGTGCCGCTCCTCGAGGTCGCGCTCCGGCTCCCCGACGTGGCGTACGTCGGAGCGATGGGCTCGCGCCGCACCCACGAGGACCGGCTCGAACGGCTCCGGGCGGCAGGCCTGACCGAGGAGGAGACGGCCAGGCTCTCCAGCCCGATCGGCCTCGACCTGGGGGCGCGCACGCCGGAGGAGACCGCGGTGAGCATCGCCGCGGAGATCATCGCCCTCCGGTGGGGCGGGCAGGGGCGGAGGCTCGCGGACGAGAAGGGGCGGATCCATCACGGCGTCGCCCGCTGATCCCGAACCGCCGGGAACCGGTAGATAGCACGATGTGACCCTTGTCACGTGCGGTCGCAAGGCGCAACGATCGATTGTCGCGTAATCCCCGCATCGGGAGGTCGGTCCATGCGAATCAACGTCAAGGTCGACGGGGTCTCCTACTCCGACGACGTCGAGCCACGAATGCTGCTCGTCCAGTACCTCCGCGAGAGCCTGGGGAAGATCGGGACCGTCGTGGGGTGTGACACCAGCAACTGCGGGGCCTGCACCGTCCACCTCGACGGCACGAGCGTCAAGTCGTGCAACATGCTCGCCGTCCAGGCCGACGGCCACGAGGTGACCACGATCGAGGGACTCGCCACGAACGGCGAGCTGCACGACGTCCAGGAGGCCTTCCACGAGTGCCACGCCCTGCAGTGCGGCTACTGCACGCCGGGGATGATCATGCAGAGCGTGGACCTGCTCAAAGAGAACCCGCACCCGTCCGAGGAGCAGATCCGGGTCGGGCTCGAGGGCAACCTGTGCCGCTGCACCGGTTACCAGAACATCGTCCGGGCCGTGCAGGCCGCGGCCGCCGAAGGGGCGGGTGCAACGTCGTGACCACCACCGAGCCCCGCGTCGAGGAACAGCCCACACGAGAGATCGGCAGCGCGCGCCGGCGCAAGGAGGACGCGCGTCTCATCACCGGCCGGACCAGGTGGACCGACAACATCCAGATGACGGGCATGCTGCACATGGCGATGGTCCGCAGCCCGCTCGCCCATGCCCGGATCGCCGGCATCGACACGTCCGCGGCGAAGACCGCCCCGAACGTCGTCGCGGTGCTGACGGGCGCCGACCTCGCCGAGGTGCAGGGCAGCCTGCCGAACTCCTGGTCGGTCACGCCGGACCAGAAGACCCCGCCGCACATGCCCGTCGCGGTGGACCGTGTGCGCTTCGCGGGCGAGGTCGTGGCGGTCGTCGTGGCGCGCTCGGCAGCCGAGGCGAGGGACGCGGCCGAGCTGGTCGACGTCGACTACGACGAGCTCCCCGTGGTTCTCGACCTGAAGGAGGCCGTGAAGGACGAGGTACTCGTCCACCCCGACCTGGGCACCAACGTCTCGGCCGTCTGGAGGTTCGACTCCGCGGAGGAGGGGACCGGCAGCAGCGTCGAGGACGCGATCCGGGAGGCTCGCGAGAACGGCATCGTCATCGAGCGCGAGTACCGGCAGCAGCGTCTCATCCCCGCCTTCATGGAGCCCCGCTCGTTCATGGCCGACCCCACCGGTGACCAGCTGGTGATCTGGACCTCGACCCAGGTGCCGCACTTCCTCCGCATCTTCGCCTCGCTGGCGCTCGGGATCTCGGAGAGCAAGCTTCGCGTGGTCGCTCCAGACGTCGGCGGGGGGTTCGGCGGCAAGCTGCAGGTCACCCCCGAGGAGTACATCACCCTCATCGCCGCGCGCCACACGGGCAAGCCGTGCAAGTACACCGAGACCCGCTCCGAGTCGCTGATGTCGGGACACCACGGCCGTGACCAGTGGCAGAGGCTCACGCTGTCGGCCACGAAGGACGGCAGGGTCACCGGGTTGAAGGTGGACCAGCTCGTCGACATGGGTGCCTACCTCGGTCTCGTCGGGTCCGCGATCCCGATCCTCGGTGCCTTCATGTACAACGGGATCTACAAGTTCCCGGCCTACCAGCTGACCTTCACCAACGTCTTCACCAACAAGACCTGGACCGACGCCTACCGGGGTGCCGGCCGTCCGGAGGCGACGTTCGCGGTCGAGCGGATCATGGACGAGCTCGCGGCCGAGCTCGGCGTCGACCCTCTGGAGATCCGGGAGAGGAACTGGATCCGCCACGAGGAGTTCCCGTTCACGACGGCCGCGGGGCTGGAGTACGACTCGGGCAACTACGAGGCGGCGACCGCCCGTGCCAAGGAGATGTTCGGCTACGACGAGCTCCGCGCCGAGCAGAAGCGGCGACGTGAAGCGGACGACCCCGTCCAGCTCGGGATCGGCGTCTCGACGTACACCGAGATGTGCGGGCTGGCGCCGTCTCGCTGGCTCGGCAAGATGGGGTACATCGCCGGTGGTTGGGAGCACGCGTACGTCCGGATGCTGCCGACGGGCAAGGTCGAGGTGGTGACGGGCACGAGCCCGCACGGTCAGGGTCACGAGACCTCGTGGTCCCAGATCATCGCCGACCGGCTGGGAGTCCCGTTCGACGACGTGGAGGTGCTCCACGGGGACACCCAGATCTCGCCCCGAGGGCTGGACACCTATGGGTCGCGGTCGCTCGTCGTCGGGGGCACCGCGCTGCTGGCCGCGGCCGACAGGGTGATCGAGAAGGCCAAGCCGATGGCGGCGCACCTGCTGGAGGCCTCCGTCGACGACCTCGAGTTCAAGGACGGCAGGTTCCTGGTCAGGGGAACCGACAAGGGGATGGGGATCGGGGAGGTCGCCTTCGCGGTGCTCCAGTCGCACAACCTGCCGCCCGGCGTGGAGCCGTCGCTCGAGGCGGACGCCGCGTTCGACCCCGAGACGTTCTCGTACCCGCACGGCACGCACCTGTGCGCGGTCGAGATCGACACCGAGACCGGCGGGGTGAGGCTGCGCAAGTACGTCGCGGTCGACGACGTCGGCATCATGGTCAACCCCCAGATCGTCGAGGGCCAGATCCATGGCGGGGTGGTGCAGGGCATCTCCCAGGCGCTGTGGGAGGAGGCCGTGCACGACGACGCGGGAACCCTGGTCTCGGCGTCGTTCGTCGACTACCTCCTGCCGACGGCGGCCGACACGATCAGCCTCGAGACCGACCACACCGTGACGCCTTCGACGACCAACGTGCTCGGGTCGAAGGGTGTCGGCGAGGCGGGTGCGATCGCCTCCACACCGGCCGTGGTGAACGCGGTCGTCGACGCGCTCCGGCCGTTCGGCGTGCACGACGTGCGGATGCCGTGCACGCCCGAGCGGGTCTGGAAGGCGATCCACGGCCGGGGCTCCGGCGGTGGCGAGCCGACCGAGAACGAGGCTATGCCTCACTTCGACGCGAGCGAAGGAGGGGTCCAGTGATCCCGGTTGATTTCGACTACGTAGCCCCCTCCACGGTCGAGGAGGCCCTGGCCGCGCTCGCCGAGGGCGGAGAGGACGCGAAGGTCCTGGCCGGCGGCCAGAGCCTGCTCCCGGTGCTCCGGATGCGCCTCAACGCCCCGTCGCTCGTCGTCGACCTCGGGCGCATCGAGTCGCTCCGCGGTGTCCGCGACGACGGGGACGCGATTGTCGTCGGCGCCATGACCACGCACTCGGACGTCTTCCACGACCCGCTGGTGGGCGAGCATGCCGCGCTCCTGGTCAGGGCCATCGAGCACCTGGCCGACCCGCAGGTCCGGCACCGGGGCACGTTCGGGGGTGCGCTCGCGCACGCCGACCCGGCGGGCGACCTCGGAGGCCCGGTCCTGGCGCTGGGCGCGACGTTCGTGATCGCCGGGCCGGGGGGCACCCGGACGGTGGAGGCGGACGACTTCTTCGAGGACCTGTTCACCACCGCCATCGGCGACGGCGAGCTGCTCACCGAGATCCGGATCCCGAAGTACACCGGATGGGGCGCGCACTACGAGAAGTTCGTGCGGATCGCCCACCAGTGGCCGATCGTCGCCGTCGCGGCCGCCGTCAAGGTCGACGGAGGCACGATCAGCGAGGCGAGGGTGGGCCTGACGAACATGGGCACGACCCCCCTGCGCGCTCGCGCGGTGGAGTCCGCGCTCGCCGGCCGGCCCGCGACCATGGAGTCGGTGCGGGCCGCCGCCGCGTCGGCCGCCGAGGGCACCACCCCGCCGTCGGACCTCAACGGGGGCGCCGACTACCGCAGGCACCTGGCAACCGTGCTGACCCATCGTGCCGTGGTCTCCGCCGCGGGGGTGTGACGCGTGGAGCTCACCCACACGTTCACCGTCCCCGCGTCCGTGGAGGACACCTGGACGGCGTTCAACGACCTGGAGATGGTCGGGGGATGCTTCCCCGGCGCGACGGTGACCTCCGTCGAGGGAGACGACTTCAAGGGCACCTGCAAGGTGAAGCTCGGACCCGTCTCCCTGCTGTACACCGGGGAGGGGAGCTTCCTCGAGCGGGACGAGGACGCCTACCGGTTCGTCATCGAGGCCAAGGGCAAGGACAAGCGCGGGAACGGTACGGCGAGCGCGACGGTCACCGCCGTGCTCAGCCCCGCAGGAGCGGAGGCCACCAGCGCCGAGGTGCGCACGGACCTCGCGATCACCGGGAAGCCCGCGCAGTTCGGCCGAAGCGTGATCCAGGACGTCTCGGACAAGCTCCTGGGGCAGTTCATGGCCTGCCTGGAGTCGAGGGTTACCGCTCCCGCGGCCCCGGAGGCGGTTCCCGCCGCCGAGGCCGCGGCAGCGGCGGCAGCTGGCGTGGCGGGCGTCGCGGCGGTGCCGGAGGGGGCTGCCCCCGCGGGGCCTGAAGCTGGTGCCGGACCCGCAGGTGCCGGACCCGCGGCCGGCGCCGGCCTCGAGGCGGGTGCCGGGGCGGGTCGCCATGCCGAGCCCGGCGTGCACCGGGCGCCTACCGGCGAGAACGACGTGCTCGACCTGGGTGCGACCGTGCTTCCGGTCCTGCTCAAGTCCTACTGGAAGCAGATCGCCGGGGCGATCCTGGTCCTGCTCGTCCTCAGGAGGCTGGTGCAGCGTCGTCGGCGTCGACGCTCGGCGACGCTGGTCGACGACCGTTCGAACGTCACCGAGTCAGTGGCTCAAGGCTCCTAGCGGGGCGACGGCGATCCCTGACTTCTCGCACACCCAGGTCGGGTCCGGTCCGCCGAGCTCGGGATGGATGTAGAGCGCGTGGGGGTCCCAAGAGTCGGCATTGCCGTCACAGACCCTGCAGATCGGCCAGCGGCCCACCCGGTCGAGCAGGGCGTCCTGCACGTCCTGGGCGACGAGCCCGGCGACGTACGCCTTGCCCTCCTCCCACTGCGAGGCCCACCACCGTCGGGTGGTCACCGACTCCTCGAGAGCGGAGACCGACTCGGCGTCCGCCGAGCAGGTCACCTCGAGGTCGTGCAACACGAGGGCGCGTGCGGTCATGAGGGGGTCGTCTGGTGTCACAGTGTCTATTGTGTGCAACGGAGGTGGCCAGATGCACGGTACCGGCGCTTTGCTCGAGGTCGTCGTGCTGCATCCACGCGATGTTCCCGGCGCCGACGAGGGCGGTGCGGACCGGCTGTTCGTGGTGACCGACCTCGACGCCGGCGGGCTCTCCCCGGAGCCCGGGGTGCTGTCCACGATCTGCAAGGAGACCGACGTCCCGGTCCGGGCGATGCTGCGGCTCAACGACGGGCTGTCCACGACCGGCGGCGAGCTGAGCCGGCTGGTCGGGCTCGGTGAGGACTTCGTCTCCATGGGCGCCGCGGGACTGGTCTTCGGGTTCCTCGACTCCGATCTCGAGGTCGACGTCGAGGTGTGCGCCTACCTCGCCGACAAGCTGCCCGGTGTGCCGTGGACCTTCCACCGCGCGATCGACTCCGCTCTGAGCACTGACCGCGCGTGGCGCCAGGTGCGACGGCTGCCCGGGCTCGACGCGGTGCTCTCGTCGGGGTCGGCGAGGGGCCTCGAGGCGGGTCACGACGAGCTGACCGACCGTGCCGCGGCCGACCCCGAGGTGGCGCGGCTGCTGATGGCGGGTGGCGGTCTTCGTGGCGAGCACGTGCCGTGGCTCGTGCGCGCGGGGGTGCGCCAGTTCCACGTCGGCTCGACCGTGCGGCCCGGCGGCTCGTGGACCAAGTCGTACGTCGACCCTGGCCACGTCCGCTCGTGGCGGATGCTGCTCGACGACGCCGTTGACCACGTCGAGCGGGCCGCGCGGCCACGGCAGGCGCAGTGACCCTGCTGATCGACCCGCCGAACTCACCCGGGCACGGCCGGCTCTGGTCGCACCTCGCCAGTGACGAGTCCTTCGACGAGCTGCACCGCTTCGCCGAGCGGCTCGGCATCCCGCCCAAGGGGTTCGACCGGGACCACTACGACATCCCCGCGGAGCGGTACGCCATGGTCGTGGCCGCAGGAGCCACGCCGGTGTCGAGCCGGGAGCTCATCGCCCGCCTGGTCGAGGCGGGGCTCAGACGGAGGAAGGGGTCCACGCTGGCACCGAGGAAGCCCGGGCGGCCTCTGGTCCGGGCGTCCCGGCTCCGCGCGGGCGACACCGTCGCCGTCACGTCGCCGGCCGGCCCGGTCGACTCCGCCCGGCTGGACGCGGGCCTGGCCGTGCTCGAGTCGTGGGGTCTCGTCACGCGCGTCATGCCCAGCGTGCTCAACCGGCACGACACGTTCGCCTACCTCGCGGAGTCGGACGCGGTGCGGGCCGCGGACTTCACGGCGGCCTGGTGCGACCCCGAGGTGTCGGCGGTGTTCTGTGCAAGGGGTGGATACGGCGTGCAGCGGATGGTGGACCTGCTCGACTGGAGCGCACTGGCCGAGGCCGGGCCGAAGGTGCTCGTCGGGTTCTCGGACGTGACCGCGCTGCACCAGGCGTTCGCCGCGCGGCTCGGTCTCTCGACGGTCCACGGTCCGGTGGTGACGAGCCTGGGCGCCGGTGACGACGAGGCACGAGCCCACCTGCGGGCGATGCTGTTCGAGCCGGAGAAGGCCCTCTCCCTCACGCCGTCCCCGGGCGAGTCACTCCTGTCCGGGGCGGCCGAGGTCCCGGGGCGGGCCGAAGGCGTGCTGGTGGGAGGCAACCTCGCCCTGCTCGCCGCCGAGGTCGGCACCCGGAACTCGATGACCGCGTCCGGGTCGGTCGTCGTGCTCGAGGACGTCGCCGAGGAGACCTACCGGCTCGACCGGATGCTCACCCAGCTGCTGCGGGCCGGCTGGTTCGACGGGGTCCGGGGGATCGCGCTCGGGCAGTTCACCGACTGCGGGTCCGAGGAGTCGGTGCGGGACCTGATGCGGGACCGCCTCGCGCCGCTGGGCGTCCCGATGCTGTGGGGCGTCCCGGTCGGCCACGTCGACCGCAACCTCGCCTTCCCGCAGGGCGTGCCGGCCGTCCTCGACGCGGACGCCGGGACGTTGGAGCTGCGGGAGCCCGCGCTGCTCTGAGCCTCGTCCCGTCGCCGGGCCCCGGCCAGCCGATACGGGTCACCGGGACCTGTTCGGGCGAGGAGCGTTTGCGACGGTCGCCAGAACAGGTCACGGGGACCGAGTCGGGTCGAGGTCTGCCAGCTCCCGCCCGACGTTGGACCGGGCGCGCTCCTCCCAGTGCTCCTGGCCGTATCGGGTCCGGAACAGCGGCGTGCTCTCCATCAGGTCGCGCAGGACTCTGGCACGGCCTGCCCGGAACTCGTCGTCGGGCACGTGGGCGTACTCCCGGCGTACTCCCTCGATGTACTCGGCGTAGCGGTCCTCGTCCGCGGCGAGGATGGCGAGGTCGGCGTCGCAGAGCACCTGCCCGGCCCGGTCGTCGGCGGCCGGCCGGTGGCCGGCGGTGAGCCGGACGAGGCGGGCCACCTCCTCGACGAGCAGCGGGGGTACGTCGACCGTGGCGAGCTCGCGTTCGGCGAGTACGGCGGACCGCTCCTCGTCCTCGCTGCCCTCGTAGACGGCGTCGTGGAACCAGGCGGCGAGGACGACCGCGTCACGGTCGACGCCCTGGGTGTCGGCCCCGGGACCGGCCCCGAGGATCGCGTCGACGTGTTCGAGAACCTCCTGCAGGTGCTGCAGGTTGTGGTAGCCGCGGTGAGGCTCGTCGTACGCGGCCACCAGCCGGTCGTAGATCTCGGTGTTGTCCGCGAGGAGGTCGGGCCACAGTCGGCGTAGGTCGGTCACCCGCAGAGTGTGACATCGCCCGGCCGTGGCGCCGCTCTGGGACCAAAGTCTCTACTCGCGGGGTTTGTCCTCGGGGAGGGTTGACTTGATGGAGAGTCTCGCGCAGCACGTCGGCCTGACCCCCGAGGAAGCCGCGGCCAGGCTCGTCGAGCACGGGTCGAACCGCCCTCCCGAGGCGCCGCCGCGTGGGTGGTTCCGACGCGTGTTCGACCAGCTGCGGGACCCGATGATCATGCTGCTGCTGGGCGCGTTCGTCGTGACCGTCGTGCTCAGCGACGTGACCGACGCGATCATCATCGCGGCCGTCGTCGTGCTCAACACCTCGATCGGCGTGTTCCAGGAGGTGCGCGCCGAGCAGGCGATCGCGGAGCTCGGACGGATGGCCGCGCCGCACGCGCGGGTGTTCCGTGGCGGCGCGCTCGTCGAGATCCCGGCCGCGGACGTCGTACCAGGGGACCTGCTGCGCCTCGACGCGGGTGACATCGTCCCCGCCGACGCCGACCTGGACGAGGCCTTCTCGCTGCAGGTCGACGAGTCGGCGATGACCGGCGAGTCCGTGCCCGTGGACCGGGACGGCGGCATGGAGGTCCTCGCCGGCACGGTCGTGACCCGCGGTCGCGGTGTGGCGACGGTGACCCGCACCGGCGCCCACAGCGGTCTCGGGAAGATCGCGGCGATGATCGCGAGCGCGGGGACCCGACCCACGCCGCTGCAGAGGCGACTCTCCCGGCTCTCCCACCTGCTGGTGCTGCTCGTCCTGGCGCTTGCCGCGGTGGTGTTCTTGCTCGGCCTGCTGCGCGGTCAAGGGGTCGCCGAGATGCTGATCCTCGCGGTGAGCCTCTCCGTGGCCGCGATCCCCGAGTCCCTTCCCGCGGTGGTGTCCGTGGCGCTGGCGCTGGGCGCCTACCGGATGGCCAAGCGGGCGGCGGTCGTCCGATGGCTCCCCGCGGTCGAGACGCTCGGCTCCGTCACCGTCATCGCCTCCGACAAGACCGGGACCCTGACCGAGGGCCGGATGGTCGTGCAAGGGCTGTGGACTCCGGAAGGCCGGTACGACGTGACCGGGCGCGGCTACGGTACGGCGGGCGAGATCGTCACCGTCTCGGGGGCGGGGGGCGGCGAGACCGACCGGCTGCTGAGGGATCTCGTGCTCTGCAACGACGCGCACCTCAACGACCCCGTCGACGGGGACTGGACGATCGTCGGCGACCCGATGGAGGCGGCGCTCCTCGTGGCGGGGACCAAGGGCGGCGTCACGTCCGCACAGCTGCGCCGGGAGTGGTCGCGGGTGCAGGAGGAGCCGTTCGACAGCGAGCGCCAGCGGATGACGACCGTGGACCGGTCGGGCGCCGGGGAGTGGCTCGTGGTGTGCAAGGGCGCGCCCGAGGTGGTGCTGGGCATGGTGACCTCGCCGCTCGCGGAAGACGCGAGGCGGGTCGCGCACGACCTCGCCGATCGGGGGTTCCGGGTGATGGCGGTCGCGGACGCCGTGCACCTCACGCGCCCGTCACCGGAGACCCTCGAGGAGGGCCTCGACCTCGTCGGGCTGGCCGCGATCTCCGACCCGGCGCGTGAGGACGCGGCGAAGGTCGTGGCGGACTGCCAGGCGGCCGGCGTACGGCTGGTGCTGATCACCGGTGACCACCCGGCGACGGCGCGCGCGATCGCGAGCCGGGTCGGGATCACGGCGGAAGCGCCGGAGGTGGCAGACGGGGAGATGGTGGCGCGTGGCGAGCACGTCGACCGGGTCGAGGAGATCGGGGTCTACGCGCGCACGAAGCCGGAGCAGAAGGTCGACATCGTGCGCGCCTGGCAGGACCGTGGCGACGTCGTCGCGATGACCGGCGACGGCGTGAACGACGCTCCTGCCCTGCGCAGCGCGGACATCGGGGTGGCCATGGGTGACCGCGGGACCGAGGTCGCGCGCCAGGCAGCCGACCTCGTGCTCGCCGACGACAACCTGCGCACCGTCGTCGTCGCCGTCGCCGAGGGGCGGCGGATCTTCACCAACATCAGGACGTTCCTGCGGTACGGCATCTCCGGCGGGTTCGCCGAGGTCGCGGTGATCATCGTCGCGCCGTTCCTGGGCATGGGCCTGCCGCTGACGGCGGCGCAGATCCTCTGGATCAACATGCTCACGCACGGCCTGCCGGGCGTCGCGTTCGGAGGTGAGCCGCTCGACCCGGCGGTGATGAAGCGGCCCTCGCTGTCCCCGGAGCGGTCGGTCCTCGGCGAGCGGCTCGGCTGGCAGATCCTCGGCACGGGTGTGGTGATCGGGCTGGTGTCGTTGTTCGCGGGCATCCTCGCCGACATGAACGGCGAGCACATCCAGAGCTGGGTGTTCGTGACGCTCGGGCTGGCGCAGCTCGGGGTGGCCCTGGCACTGCGTGCTCCGCGTGGAGACGCCGGCTGGAGGGCGCGAGGGCTGGAGCTGGCTGTGGTCGGTGCAGCCTTGCTGCAGGTGGCCGGGGTGCTCCTGCCGCCGCTGCGCGAGCTGCTGGGGACCGAGCCCGTGGCTGCGCACTGGTGGCCGGTGATCGTCGGGCTCGCGCTCGTGCCCGGGCTGGTGATCGGTGTGGAACGGTTCCTGCTCAAGCGGTTCTCGAGGGCTTCGTAGCGCTCACCGGCGAGCGGCTCGGCACCTCCTTGTCGGCGGTCCGCCGGCTCGCCGTACTGGTGTCGGACTGGTCGTTTTGTGACGTTGGACCGGCTGTTGCTGTTTGTGGGGGAACGTGGTGGACTACCCGGATTCTCGGGCGCGGAAGCTGCAGTAGCGCAGCAGACACCAAAGGGTTCACCGCATGTGGAACTGCTCTGACAAGGATTTCGAGGCGCCGCGTGCCCTGCCAGGTCGAGGACGACGCGTGTGGCGCTGCCTTTCACGGCACGCCTTGACGGTGCTCGTCCTCGCACTGGCCTCAGGTTGCTCGTCAGGGTCGGCGAGGGAGATGCACGACGACGGCGACGGCCCGCTCTCCGCGAACGTGATCTCGGGCGGGAAGGCCCTGCAGGCGCCGGGGGAGACGCCTTGGTACGCAAGCTTCGGAGGTTCTCTCCTCTGCTCGCGTGAGCCGGGCAGCGAGATCGAGCTGCAGCGGGTGCGGTACGACGCGACCGTAGAGCCGGAGGACGTCGAGGTCCTGCTCCGAGCCGTCCCACCGATGGACGGCAGCATGATGGACGAGCGGATCGAGTGGGCCCCGCTCGGCGGGGTCCTGGGGCGTCACCAGGACTACGTGAACGGTGGCCATCGGGGCGACTTCTCCTCGAGGGTTGCCGGAGCCGTGGTCGATCAGACCTGCGAGGACGCGGCCCAGATCGGCGCCGCCTTCACCGAGCTCGTGCTCGAGCTGCGTGTGGGGGAGCCCGGCGCCCGGATCCCGACGGCGTACGTCGACTACACGGCCGATGGCGAGCCTTACACGCTGCGGATCGACCGGCGGATGGTGGCGTGCGGCGATGCCATCACGGACGAGGGCCTGTGTAAGCAGCTAATAGGTGGTGTCGCCGCCGACAGGTGCGCGGTCAGGATCGTGCCTGGGCGGGGTTGTGACGTGGATCCGGGCGGCGGGGCGGTCAGGATCGCGCCCAGGCGGAGTTGTGACGTGGATCCGGGCGCAGGCGCGGTAAAGATCGTGCCCGTGCCCGATCCTGACCACGCGGCGCCTGCCGACTTACGGTGCGCCGAGCTCGGGCGGCAGCTCCTCCGTGTGCAGCACCACCAACGACGTGACCGCTCGGGTGAGGCAGACGTACAGCCGCCGCAGCCCCGTCACATGGTTCGCCTCCCCAGCGACGATCCCGGCCGGTTCGAGGAGCAGGACGTGGTCGAACTCGAGGCCCTTCGCCAGTGACGCCGGGACGACGTCGAGCTTGATGTCGAACTCCGAGTCCACGTTCGCCGGCTCCTCGCCGAGCACCGCGAAGCCGACTCCCGCATCAGCGAGCGCGGCCGACACCGATGCCACGAGTGCGTCCGGCAGGATCAGGCCGACCGACCCGACCTTCTTCGCCTCGAGGCGGGTGGCCTCGACCGTTGCCGAGACGAGGTCGCCGACCCGGTTCACCTCGAGCTCGCCGCGGGTTCGTCGTACCGACGTCGGAGGCTCCAGGTCGGGTGCGATGGAGGACAGCAGCCGGGCGGCGTACTCGATGACCTCGCCCGGCACCCGGAAGCCCTTCGTGAGCTGCTCGATGTGGGCGTCCTGCTTGCCCAGGTGGGCGAGCGCGTCCTCCCACGACCGGGTCGCCCACGGCGTCGTCGCCTGAGCCAGGTCGCCCAGCACGGTCGTCGACCCCGTCGTACAACGTCGTCCGACGGCGCGCAGCATCATCTGGGAGAGGTCCTGCGCCTCGTCGGCGACCACGTGGCCGACGCTCGCGGTCCGCTCGACCATGTCGGCGGCCTCGTCGATGAGTACGGCGTCCGCCAGGGACCATCGGGCCGAGCCGGGAGCCTTCGCCGGCTTGTCCCACAGCAGCATCGACTGTTCCTCGGGCGAGAGCACGCCGTCCGCGACCTCGGCCAGGAATGCCGGATCGCCGAGCAAGCGCAGCACGAGACGCGCGGGGTCGACACTCGGCCACAGCAGCTCGGCGTACTGCTTCACGGGACGACTACGCGCCACCGCGTCCTGCACACGGTCGTCCGGTGAGTCGCCCGCGAGCTCCATCTTCACGAGGATCGCGTGCGCAAGCCGCTGCGGCAGCATCGCCCGCGCGGCGCCGTACCGCACACCACGGGCGCGTAGTGCCGCGACGATCTCCTCGGCCTCGTACGCCGCCACCCGCCACCGGCGCGCGCCTCGGGGGACGACCAGCCCCTCGCTCGGCGGCTGCAGGTGCGCCCACAGCGCGCGCTCGATCACCAACGACATCCGGGCGTCGCCCTTGAGGGTGGCGACGTCGGGGTGGTCCTCGCCGCGGATGGCGTACCGGGCGTTGAGCCGGCTGAGCGTCTTCCCGACGAGCTCCTCGATCGTTGTCTGCTGGGCGTCGATCTCGCCCAGTGCCGGCAGCACGTCCCCGATGTACCGCAGGAACGACGCGTTCGGGCCGACGACGAGGACACCCTGGCGGTGCAGCTGGTCGCGGTGGGCGTAGAGCAGGTACGCCGCCCGGTGCAGGCCGACCGCCGTCTTGCCCGTCCCCGGCGCACCTTGGACGCACACCGAGTGCTCGAGCTCCGAGCGCACGATCAGGTCCTGTTCCGGCTGGATGGTGGCGACGATGTCGCGCATCGGCCCGACGCGTGGCCGCTCGATCTCGGCCTCGAGGATCCGTGACGGCTCAGCATGTTGTTCTCCTTGGTCCCGAAGGAGGGCCTCGTCCTCGAACGCGGTCATCTCGCCGTGCTGGAAGCCGAACCGCCTGCGCAGCTCGACGCCCATCGGCTCGGCCTTGCTGGCGCGGTAGAACGCGCGGCTGATCCGGGCTCGCCAGTCGACCACCATCGGGTCGCCGACCTCGTCGGTGACATGGCGCCGGCCGATGTAGAAACGCTCGCCGCGGGCTTCCTCGTGCTCGTCGTGGTAGTCCAGCCGCCCGAAGAACAACGGCACGGTCGGGTCGTCCTCGAGCGCCTTCATCCTCAGGTAGATGGTGGACTCGAGAACCTGCTGGCTCACCCAGTCGCCGGCAGCGGACGTGTCGAGGGAAGCGGTCCGCGCCCGCATCCGGGCAAGCGCGGCGCGCGAACGCGAGAGGTGCTCGCGCTCTTGGTCGAGGTCGGGATCAGTGTCGGGTTCGGAGTCGGTGGGAGTAGGCACGCGATAACCTCCGCTGACGCGGTTTGCAGTTGTGGAAGCCGTGCGACGTTACCAGCGCCTGTGAGTGCGTCACCCGGTTTTCGCGAGGGCGGTCAGGACTCGGCTGCGATGTCGTCGGCGTCCATGATCCGGTAGGCGTACCCCTGCTCGGCCAGGAACCGCTGCCGGTGCTGGGCGAAGTCCGCGTCGACGGTGTCCCGCGCGACGATCGCGTAGAACCGCGCCGACCGGCCGTCCGACTTCGGACGCAGCAGCCGACCGAGCCGCTGCGCCTCCTCCTGGCGTGAGCCGAACGATCCCGAGATCTGGATCGCCACCGCCGCCGACGGCAGGTCGACGGAGAAGTTGGCGACCTTCGACACGACGAGCAGGTCGAGCTCGCCGTGCCGGAACGCGTTGAACAGCCGCTCGCGCTCCTTCACCGGCGTCTCGCCCTTGATCACCGGCGCGTCGAGGCGCGCGGCGATCTCGTCGAGCTGGTCGATGTACTGGCCGATCACCAGCGTCGGCTCGCCCTCGTGCTTCTTCACCAGCTGCTCGACGATGCCGGTCTTCACGCCGGTGCACGACGCCAGCCGGTAGCGTTCGTCGGGCTCCGCCGTGGCGTAGGCGAACCGCTCACCCTCCGGCAGGGTCACCCGCACCTCGACACAGTCCGCCGGGGCGATCCAGCCCTGCGCCTCGATGTCCTTCCACGGCGCGTCGTACCTCTTCGGCCCGATCAGGGAGAACACGTCGCCCTCGCGTCCGTCCTCACGGATCAGCGTCGCGGTCAGCCCGATCCGCCGGCGCGCCTGCAGGTCGGCGGTCATCCGGAAGATCGGCGCGGGCAGCAGGTGCACCTCGTCGTACACGACGAGCCCCCAGTCGCGCGCGTCGAACAGCTCCAGGTGGGAGTAGACGCCCTTCCGGCGGGTGGTCATCACCTGGTACGTCGCGATCGTGACCGGCCGGATCTCCTTCTTGGTGCCGGAGTACTCGCCGATCTCGTCCTCGGTCAGAGAGGTACGACGGACCAGCTCCTCCTTCCACTGCCGGGCGGAGACCGTGTTCGTCACGAGGATCAGCGTGGTCGCCTTGGCTTGCGCCATGGCGGCGGCGCCGACGATCGTCTTGCCCGCGCCGCAAGGAAGCACGACGACACCGGAGCCGCCGTGCCAGAAGGACTCGGCGGCCTCACGCTGGTAGCCGCGCAGCTGCCACCCGTCCTCGGCGAGGTCGATCGCGTGCGCCTCGCCGTCGACGTACCCGGCGAAGTCCTCCGCCGGCCAGCCGATCTTCAGCAGCGCCTGCTTGAGGTTGCCGCGCTCCGACGGATGCACCACGACGGTCTCGTCGTCGAGACGGTCGCCGAGCATCGGCTTGACCTTCCTGGCACGCAGCACCTCCTCGAGCACCGGGCGGTCCGTCGAGGCGAGCACGAGGCCGTGCGTCGGGTGCTTCTCCAGGCGCAGCCGCCCGTAGCGCGCCATGGTCTCGGCGATGTCGACCAGCAGCGCGTGCGGCACGGCGTAGCGGGAGTACGCCAGCAGCGTGTCGATCACCTGCTCGGCGTCATGCCCCGCTGCCCGCGCGTTCCACAGGCCGAGCGGGGTCAGCCGGTAGGTGTGCACGTGCTCGGGCGAGCGCTCGAGCTCGGCGAACGGCGCGATCGCCTTGCGGCAGTCCTGGGCCTTTTCGTGGTCGATCTCGAGGAGGAGGGTCTTGTCGGACTGGACGATCAGGGGACCGTCGTTCATGCGGACTTCCCTCTGGCGGTCGAGCCCGCGCCGGTCGAGCTTGTCGAGACCCCCGCGGCCACCGCCCTCTGGCGCGCCCGGTAGGCCGCCACGTTCGCCCGCGACGAGCAGCGGTCCGAGCAGTAGCGCCGGGACTGGTTGGGCGAGGTGTCCACGAAGACGTCCTTGCAGGGACTGGCGTCACACACCCCGAGCCGGTTCGCGCCGAGGTCGCAGACGAGCGTGGACAGCCCCATCAGCGACTCGGCGATGAGCAGCTCGGCCACCGACGACGAGCGGTCAGCCACGTGCATGTGCCACTTGCCGGGCTCGTGTCCGGCGATGTACGGCGTCACCGGATGCTTGGCCAGCAGGTCGTTCAGCTGCTCGACGACGGCGGGCTCGTTGCGCTCGTTGGAGGCCTCGAACACCGGTCGGAGCTCCCTCTGGAAACGCCGCAGCGCCGTGGCGTCACGCTCCACCACCTGGTCCTGGAGCCAGGTGCGGGCACTGAGGAAGTGGACGAGCGCCTCGGCGTCGTCCAGGTCCGCGTTCACGAGGTCGGCGGAGCGTTCGGCGTAACGGACAAAGTCCATGAGTACAGGTTACAAGCGGCGGCAAGGACAGCGGCCGGTAAGGGGTGCTCAGCGGACCGGCGACACCGCGGTGATCCGGTGCACGGCGAACGACCGCACGTCGTCCGCCCGGTGGTCGTAGGCCTTGAGCCAGCCGCCCTCGACCTCGACCGGGTCGACCACCCGTTCCACGGTGGAGCCGTGGTTGTCGACGTACCCGATCCACACCGTGCTCCTGCTCTCCACCGACTCCCGCAGCACCGCCATCGTCGACATCGGCCCGCCGCGCGCCGTGCGCACCGCCTCCGCGTTCGAGGGGCGGCTCGCGACTGCCCGGTCACCGGCCCGGATCGCCCCGACCGTCGCGGCGATGCGCGCGGTCAGCCGAGCCGCGCCCTTGGCGTCCAGCGGCCCCGGCGCGAGGCCGATGTCGGGCACCGGCCGGGCCTGCCGCGGCGACCGCGCCCGGTGCACGTCCTTGCGGGCCAGCCGGACCGTGCCGTCCGGCGCCTCGACCACCGGAGCGGTCCCGAGCTCGCGCAGCCGGGGCAGGAGTACGTCGATCGGCATGTCGCTGACCACGACGGTCGGCGCGATCCTGCGCAGTCGCAGGGAAGAGGCCTTCGGGTTGTGCACCAGCTCGGCCAGGGCCGACTCGTCGTCGCTGCGCAGGAACGACCCCGCTGCGCCGACCCGGACCGTGCCGAACCGACGGGCCACGTCGTCCACGAGGTACACCAGCGGCTGCGGCACGGGCGTCCTCGACGACGCGGCGATGAACTCGTGGATCTCCCCGGCCGACCAGCCCGAGTCGAAGGCACGCCGGATGGAGGTCGCCGTGAACCGGTAGACGGTCGCGCCACCTCGTGACTCGATGTCGGCCATCGCCGCGAGGTGGTGGGCAAGGTCGTGCTCGAGCGGGCCGGGGGCGACCGCGGTCAGGTCCGCCTGGAGCAGGATGTGGTCGACCGGCTGCGGGAGCAGCGGCTCGAGTGCGTGCGGGGCGGAGTGCCGGGGGTCGTCCGACAGCAGCTCCCGGCCGTGGCCGGACATCCCGCCGAGCGCCATCACCCCGACCAGCGCGGCCTCCCCGACGACCCACGCGACCGCCTCGGAACGCTGTGCCGGCCGTCGCGGCCGCAGCCACTTCATCCGGTCCACCAGCGAGGCGGTACCGGTCCCGGCGGCCAGCACCTCGCCCTCGGGGAGGTCTGCCACCTGTTCGAGGGCCACGCGCCGGGTCTCGGGCAGCCAGGCCCGTTCCAGGTCCGGGACGAGCGCGTTGACCGGCTTGCGGTTCTCGTCGCGGCCGCCGACGAGCCCCGTCAGCCGGGGGTTCTCCAGCCAGGCGAGGGCGAGGCGGCTCCACCGGTCCGCGACCGAGCCCGCGTTCCAGATGTCGAAGGCGTCGGTGGGCAGCCAGGCCGCGTCGTGCTCGTCGGTGGCGCCGACCGCGAGCAGGCCTGCTGCGGCGGCGACCTCGACGTGCAGCGCAGCGCCGGACTCGTCGAGGTGCAAGAGCTCCGCAGTGGCCCGCAGGTCGCGTACGCCGATACCGCCGCCCCGGAGCGCTGACGGGGGAGCGGTCCCCCAGTGCTCGAGCATCAGCTCGACGTGCCTCACCAGCTCGAACGCCGCGCCTGCCGCCGCGCGGTCCACCAGCGACTGGTCGCGCGTCGAGGTGGCGAGCTCCGGGACCTCGTCGACCCTGCTCCGCGTGGTCATGCCTCCCCGCAGGCAGATCGCCACCTCGCGGGGGACCGCCACGTGCTTGCGGTCCCGGGCGACCAGCAGGCCGCGCGACAGCAGCTGGTCGACCGGGCCCTGCGCCTCTTGCCGGCTCACCGGCCGGTCGGTGGACTCGACGGTGCCGTCGATGCCCTCCCGTTCGAGGTGGTCGAGGATCTTGCGTGCCTGGTCGTCGACCTCGCCCACGAGCTCCTCGACGTTCGCCCGGTCCGCGAGGTGCTGCGCGACCGCCTCGATGTCGCTCTGCCGGTCCCCGGACGGGCTGATCCCGAGATCCTTGGCGAGGGCGGAGACGCGGCTCGGGCCGTAGGAGACCAGCAGCGTCTCCGCGGCCGGGCCCAGCCGGCTGACCGTCGTACCGACGACCTCACCCAGCACGCTGAGCGCGCGGAGCTCGTGCGGCGTCCCCCACAGAAGCGCGATCGCGACCAGGTGGTCCACCGCGTCGGCGACCCGCTCGGGTGCGGCGTTCACGTGCTGCTGCAGCATCGCCAGCGACGCGCTGCCGCCGAGTGCGACCGTCGCGTCGACGACCGCCAGCTCGAGGACGGTGAGCTGGTCGACCGCTCGCACGGTGGAGGCGCGGGTGCCCGCGCGCGAGGCGAGCTGGGTCGAGTCCTGCGGTGCGGGCGCGGCCAGGTCCGGCCTTGCCGAGAGCAGCCGCGCCAGCTCGTCGTCCGACCAGCTCCGGAACTGGTCGGCCAAGGTGCGCGGTGCAGCGGCTTCGGACATCCTCCCTACGGTACCGGGACGGTCAGGCCCCTCCGGAAGATGTGGGGCGCGTCATCGCCGGAAGTCCCCACCGCGGGCAAGGTTACTGGCAGGATGCCCGTCATGGCGGTGATCGAGGCGCGTGGTCTGGGCAAGGTGTACGGCAGTAAGCCCGCGGTCGTCGACCTGTCCTTCGACGTCCAGCCGGGCAGCGTCACCGGCTTCCTCGGGCCCAACGGCGCCGGCAAGTCCACCACCATGCGGCTGATGCTCGGCCTCGACCACGGAGCGGGGTCGACCACCTTCGACGGTGTCCCGTTCACCGCGCTGGAGCACCCCATGCGCCACGTCGGCGCCCTGCTCGAGGCGAAGCCCTTCCACCCCACCCGCAAGGCGCGCAACCACCTGCGCATGCTGGCCGTCGCCAACGGCATCCCGCTCCGGCGCGTGGACGAGGTGCTCGAGCAGCTCGGGCTCACCGCGGTGGCCGGGAGCAAGCCGAAGACGTTCTCGCTGGGCATGGGGCAGCGGCTGGGTCTCGCGGGCGCGCTGCTCGGTGATCCGCACACGCTGATCCTCGACGAGCCGGCCAACGGCCTCGACCCTCAGGGCATCCAGTGGCTGCGCACCCTGCTCCAGCACCTCGCGGGCCAGGGCCGGTCGGTCTTCGTCTCCAGCCACCTGCTCAGCGAGATGGCGCTGATGGCCGACCAGCTGGTCGTGATCGGTCGCGGGCGGCTGATCGCCAGCGGACCGGTCGAGGACTTCGTGAAGACCTCGCGGCGAAACTCCGTCGCCGTCCGTACCCCTCAGGCCACCGAGCTGGCCGAGCTGCTTCGGCGCGCGGGACCCGACGTCACCGTGGAACAGGGCCCCGAGCCCGGTGCCCTGTCGGTCGTCGGCATGCCGACAAGTGCGATCGGTGACCTGGCCTTCGACAACGGCATCCGCGTGCACGAGCTCGCCAACCGGACCGCCACGCTGGAGGAGGCCTTCCTCGAGGCCACCGAGGCCGCGCAGGAGTTCGAGGCACACGAGATAGCCGGCGAGCCCGGAATGGAGGCAACGCCATGACCGCGGCGCTGAGATACGAGTGGATGCGCATCCGCACCATCCGCTCCACCTGGTGGCTCACCTCCCTGGCCGTCCTCATGGGGACGTCCATGGCCTTCCTGATGGGGTGGGGGTTCTCGCAGGCGCTCGCGACCCAGGAGCCCATGAGCCCGGAGGACCGGGCGGTGCTCGCACCGGCCATCGTCGGCAACTTCTCGGGAGAGGGCGCACCGTTCTTCATCTGCTACCTGCTCGCGATGATCGGCGTGTTCGCGTGGGGGCACGAGTACCGCCACGGCATGATCCGCGCCACCCTGACCGCGCTCCCGTCCCGGACCAACGCCTGGATCGGGAAGTTCCTCGTCGTGGGCGCCTGGGTGGTGGCGATGACGGCGCTGACCCTCCTGCTCAGCGCGATCATGGGCTGGCTCTGGCTCCACGACGACGGCGTCTCCTTCGCCACGGCCGACGTCGCCAGGACGATCGCGAAGGCGTGTGCCTACAGCCTCCTCTTCACCTGGGTGGCGGCCGCGTTCACCGGCCTGGTGCGCCAGCAGGCGGCGGCCCTGGTGCTGATGTTCCTGTGGCCGCTCGCGATCGAGAATGTGATCACCGCCATCGCGCACTCCGTTCCCGGGCTCGAGGACATCGCGCCGCTGACCCGCTTCCTCCCGTTCAACGCGGCCGGACGCATCCTCAACGTGCGCGACGTGACCGGGTCCGTGTTCGGCGACCCGCTCTCCCCCTGGGGAGGGTTCGTCATCTTCGCGGCCGTCACCGCGGCGGTGATGGCGTTCAGCCTCGTGCTCTTCCGGAGCCGCGACGCCTGAGTGGGCCACGGGGACGTGGGTATCTTCCCGCCATGACCCGGGTGCCGTCGTTCCTCGACCTGTTGTACGCCGAAGCGCCACGTGACGCGTTCGACGAGGTGGTCGCGGAGGCGGAGCGGTCCGGGCTTCCCGAGGCCGAGCTGCAGGCGCTGCGCGAGCAGCGGACCGTGGCTCTGCGGATCCATGAGCAGACCGTCCGGCAGCGCCAGCGCGAGGCCGAGCTGTCGGCGTTGTACGAGACCGCGAGCGACCTCACCGCGATCCGCGACGTGGACGCGATCCTGGCCGCGATCGTGCGACGGGCTCGCCAGCTGCTGCACGCGGACATGACCTACCTCTCCCTCAACGACGAGGAGGAGGGCGCGTCGTACATGCGGGTCACCGACGGGGCGCTCACCGCGGAGTTCCGCAGCCTGCGTCTGCCGCTCGGCACCGGCCTCCTGGGGCTCGTGGCGCAGACCGGGGCGCCGTACTACACCGACGACTACCAGGCGGACGAGCGGTTCGTGCACCGCGACTACATCGACTCCGCGGTCGCGGGGGAGGGGATCCGGGCCATCCTGGGGGTGCCACTGGTGGTCGAGGGGACGGTGATCGGCGCTCTGCTCGCCGTGCACCGGACGGTCCGCGCCTTCCCGCGCTCGGAGATCAGCCTCCTCACCTCCTTCGCCGCACACGCCGCGGTCGCGCTCGAGAACGCGCGCCTGTTCCAGAAGACCCAGGCCGCCCTCGCCGAGGTGGACGAGGCCAGCCGGCAGATCCGCGCGCACAGCGAGGCGGTCGAGGTGGCCGCCCGGGCTCACGACCGGCTGACCGACGCGCTCCTCGACGGCGGCGGGGTCGAGGACGTGGCCGCCGTGCTCGCCGACGTGCTCGGCGGGTCCCTCGTGGTCCTCGACGACGAGCTGCGAGAGCTGGCCGTCGCCGGTGAGGCGCCGCCGCTGCCGGCCGGCCTGGCGGAGGCGGTGGCCGGGTCACGGCGGTCGGGACGCAGCGTCGAGCTGCCCGGCCTGAACACCTACGTCACGGCTGCCCTCGCCGGCAGCCAGCACCTCGGCACACTCGTGCTCCACCGCCCTGCGCGCCCGCTCGGGCTGGCAGACCGGCGCACCATCGAGCGCGGGGCGCTGGTCACCGCGCTCGTCCTGCTCTTCAACCGGTCGGTCGCCGAGGCCGAGGACCGGGTGCGCGGCGAGCTGCTGGCGGACCTCCTGACGGGCCGGGACGAGGACCCGGTCCGCCTGCGTGAACGGGCGCGCCGTCAGCGTGCGGAGCTGGACCGGCCGGGCGTGGTCGCGGTGGCGGCGGTCGACGGCCTCGACCGGCACCGTGCGAGCCAGCTCGCGGCCCGCCTGGCCGGGGAGCTGTCCGGCCTCGGCGGCGACCACGAGGGGAGCGTCGTGCTGGTCGTGCCCTCGACCGACGCGGAGGGCGTCGGGCACCTGCTCCAGGACCGGGTCACGGTGGCCGGCGGTCGGGCGACGGTCGGGGTGGCTACCTCGCCGGGCGGTCCGCGGACACTGCCCGGGACGTACTCCGAGGCCTGCCGCTGCCTCTCCACCTTGACCAAGCTCGGGCGGGCGGGGGAGGTCAGCGGCCCGGCGGGGCTCGGTCTGGCGCGCCTGCTGCTCGGGGAGAACGGTCCGGGGGAGCTGGACGCGTTCATCTCGACCATGATCGGTCCGGTCCTGGAGTACGACGGCCGTCGCGGCACCGAGCTCGTCGAGACGATGGACGCATGGTTCGCGTCCGGGACCCGGCCGGCCGAGACCGCGAAGACCCTGCACATCCACCCGAACACCGTCGCCCAGCGCCTCGACCGGATCGCCCGGCTTCTCGGCGAGGACTGGCGCGACCCGGCCAAGGCCCTCGACCTGCAGATGGCGCTGCGCCTGTGGCGGCTCCGGCGCTCCACACCGGGTTAGCCGTTTTGTGGGCGATCCCCACATATCCACCGGACCGGCCGGTTGCGTAGCGTCACGCCCCGTGACGAACACCAAGGAGACGCAGGTCACGCTGACCGGAAGAACGGCCCTGGTCACCGGCGCGGCGAGCGGCATCGGTCGTGCCGTCGCCGCACGGCTGGCAGCGGCGGGCGCCGACGTCGTCGTGCTCGACCGGGACGAGGCCGGCGCGAAGGAGATCGCCCACGAGATCGGCGGCGAGCACGTCGTCGCGGACCTCGCCGACCCGGCAGTGGTCGACGGGCTCGACCTCGACGCGGACATCCTGGTCAACAACGCCGGGCTGCAGCACGTCGCACCGGTCGAGGAGTTCGACCCCGAGCAGTTCGCCCTGATCCAGCGGGTCCTGCTCGAGGCGCCGTTCCGGTTCGCCCGGGCACTGCTCCCGGTCATGTACGACCGCGGCTGGGGCCGGATCGTCAACATCTCGTCCGTGCACGGGCATCGCGCCTCGCCGTACAAGGCGGCGTACGTGAGCGCCAAGCACGGGCTCGAAGGACTCTCCAAGGTCATCGCCTTGGAGGCGGCGGGCAAGGGCGTCACCAGCAACACGGTGTGCCCCGGCTACGTCCGCACCCCCCTGGTCGAGGGACAGATCGCCGACCAGGCCCGCACCCACGACATCGACGAGTCGGAGGTGCTCGACCAGGTCCTGCTCGCCAGGACCCCGGTCAAGCGCCTCGTGGAGCCGGCAGAGGTCGCCGACCTGGTGGCCTTCCTCTGCGGACAGGGGACCGACTCGATCACCGGAAGCTCATTCGTGATGGATGGCGGCTGGACCGCCGCGTGAAAGGAACCCAGAACATGTCCACGCAAACCCATGCGGCAAGCCACCCGGGTGGTCCGGAGGCACCGCAGCAGTCGTCGATCGTCAAGGTGGTGTTCGCGAGCCTGATCGGCACCGCCGTCGAGTGGTACGACTTCTTCCTCTACGGCTCCGCGGCCGCCCTCGTCTTCGGCGCGCTGTTCTTCCCCGAGGCCGATCCGGTCAACGCGACGCTGCTGGCGTTCGGGACGTACGCCGTCGGCTTCGTCGCCAGGCCGCTCGGCGGCATCGTGTTCGGGCACTTCGGGGACCGCGTCGGCCGGAAGAAGATGCTGGTCGCCTCGCTCATGCTGATGGGCGCCGCGACGATAGCCATCGGCCTGCTTCCGACGTACGCCACCATCGGCGTGGCCGCCCCCGTGCTGCTGCTGGCCTGCCGGCTGCTGCAGGGCTTCGCGGTCGGCGGCGAGTGGGGCGGCGCGGTCCTGATGGCCGCCGAGCACGGTCGTGACGACCAGCGCGGGTTCTGGTCGTCGTGGCCGCAGGCCGGGGTCGCGATGGGCAACCTGCTCGCCACCGGTGTGCTGTGGGTGCTCGCCGCCGTGCAGAGCGAGGCCGCCTTCAACGCCTGGGGCTGGCGGATCCCGTTCATCCTCAGCGCCGTGCTGGTGCTGGTCGGCCTGTGGGTCCGGCTCAGCATCGAGGAGTCCCCGGTCTTCAAGGAGGCCAGGGCGGAGATCGCCGAGAAGAAGCAGGAGGCATCGCACATGCCGCTGCTCGAGGTGATCAAGAACTACCCCCGCGAGGTCGTCGTGGCGATGGGCATGCGGATGGCGGAGAACATCTCCTACTACATCTTCACCGTCGTGGTGATCACCTACATCACCACCTACGCCGGCGAGGACACCGGCCCGATCCTGCAGGCGCTCCTCATCGGCTCGGCCGTGCACTTCGTGTGGATCCCGATCGTCGGCGCGGTCTCGGACCGGATCGGGCGGCGCCCGCTCTACCTCGCCGGCGCCATCGGCGTCGGCGTGTGGTCGTTCGTGTTCTTCGACCTCGTCGACAAGGGCGGCCAGGGCAACCTGACGCTGGCCGTGGTGGTCGGTCTGATGCTGCACGGGTTGATGTACTCGCCGCAGGCGGCGTTCTTCTCCGAGCTCTTCGGCACCTCGGTCCGCTACACCGGTGCCTCGGTGGGCTACCAGCTGGCCTCGATCTTCGCGGGTGCGCTTGCCCCGATCATCGCGGTCAAGCTGCTCGGCAGACCCGAGGAGAGCAACACCACCGCGGTCGCGCTCTACGTCTGCGTCGCCTCCGTGATCACCGTCGTCGCGGTGCTGTTCGCCAAGGAGACCAGGGCCTCGTCGCTGCGCCACGACCGCGTGGTGCGCGGCGCCCACGCCGAGAGCGCACCCACCCGGTAACGCACCCCGCACAGGAGGGCCCCGCCGTCGACCGGCGGGGCCCTCTGAGTGTGTGCCCGAACACAGCATGATTGAGCCCCCGTGGGTGATGGGTATGTTCCTGTCCGATATGCCTTTTGCAGAACCGATCGCCCCGAGAGTGACCGAGACCGTGCCCGTGCCCGAGCCCGGCGATGTCTGGTACGTCAGCTACGGGTCGAACATGTCCGCGACCCGGCTGGCCTGCTACCTGGAGGGTGGCTGTCCGCCCGGGTCCAACCGCATCCACCCGGGTGCCCGTGACCCCCGCCCGCCACGGCACAGCGTCGGAGTCGAGCTGCCCGGTTCCGTCTTCTTCGCGGGGAAGTCGACCCAGTGGGGCGGCGGCGTCGCCTTCTACGACCACGAGACACCGGGGCCTTGCGCGGGGCGCGCCTACCTGGTGACCGCCCAGCAGTTCGCCGACATCGCCGCCCAGGAGATGCACCGTGTCCCCGACCCGGACGACCCCATCGAGGAGATCGTCATGGGCGGACTCCACCCCGAGCTGAACGGCCGGCACCACGTCGGCCCGGGGCACTACGAGACCCTGGTGGAGGTCGGCCAGATCGGTGGCGCCCCGATGCTCACCTTCACCGCTCCGCACGGCATCGACCACGTCGAGCACACCCGCCCCAGCCCGGCGTACCAGGCGGTGATCGCCGACGGCCTGCGCGAGTCCCGCGGCTGGGACGAGGGCGAGATCCACGCGTACCTCGCACGCTTCACGACCACTGGTCGCTGAAACCCTGCCTCATGCCGTGTAGGGGTTATCCGGGGCGGCCAGTGCGATTAGCCTGCCGTCATGGAGTCGTACGCAGCAGGGGAGACCACGCCCGCACTCATCGAGGAGACCATCGGCGCCAACTTCGAGCGAATCGCCGGGGAGCACGCCGGGCGTGAGGCGCTCGTCGAGGTCGCCTCAGGTCGCCGATGGACCTACGCCGAGCTCGACCGCGACGTCAACGACCTGGCCCGCGGGCTCATGGCCGCCGGCATCGCCAAGGGCGACCGCGTCGGCATCTGGTCGCCGAACTGCGCCGAGTGGACGATCATCCAGTACGCCACCGCGAAGATCGGCGCCATCCTCGTCAACGTCAACCCCGCCTACCGGACCCACGAGCTCGCCTGGGCGCTCAACCAGTCCGGCCTGAGGCTTCTCGTCTCCGCGACCGACTTCAAGACCAGCGACTACCGCGCGATGGTCGACGAGGTGCGGCGGGACTGCCGCGCCCTCGAGCAGGTCGTGTTCATCGGCACCGGCGACTGGGACGACCTCGTCGTAGGCGGCGAGACCCTTCCCGAGGACGCGGTGGCCGAGCGGATGGCGACCCTCGACCACAACGACCCCATCAACATCCAGTACACCTCCGGGACCACCGGCTTCCCCAAGGGCGCGACCCTGTCGCACCGCAACATCCTCAACAACGGGTTCTTCACCACCGAGCTGATCCGGTTCACCCACGAGGACCGGCTCTGCATCCCGGTGCCCTTCTACCACTGCTTCGGCATGGTGATGGGCAACCTCGGCTGCACCACGCACGGCGCCGCCATGGTCATCCCGGCCCCGGGCTTCGACCCCGAGGTGACGCTGAAGACCATCGCCGACGAGCGATGCACCGGCGTGTACGGCGTCCCGACGATGTTCATCGCGATGCAGAACGCTCCCGGCTTCGAGGAGTACGACCTCTCTGCCCTGCGCACCGGGGTGATGGCCGGTTCGCCCTGTCCGGTCGAGGTCATGAAGCGCTGCGTGAACGACATGAACATGACCGAGGTCGCGATCGCCTACGGCATGACCGAGACGTCGCCGGTCTCCTGTCAGACCCGCGGCGACGACGACCTGGACCGTCGTACCGCCACCATCGGGCGGGCGCACCCGCACGTCGAGATCAAGATCGTCGACCCGGCCACCGGCGAGACCCTGGACCGCGGGCAGCCCGGCGAGTTCTGCACCCGCGGCTACTCGGTGATGCTCGGCTACTGGGACGAGCCCGAGAAGACCCAGGACGCCATCGACAGCGACGGCTGGATACACACCGGCGACCTCGCCGTGATGCGCGAGGACGGGTACTGCAACATCGTCGGCCGCATCAAGGACATGGTGATCCGGGGCGGCGAGAACATCTACCCGCGCGAGATAGAGGAGTTCCTCTACACCCATCCGGACGTGGAGGACGTCCAGGTGGTGGGGGTGCCGGACGAGAAGTACGGCGAGGAGCTCTGCGCGTGGATCAAGCTGCGCAGCGGCGCGGAGCCGCTCGACTCCGGGGCGGTCAGGCAGTTCGCGGCCGGAAAGCTGGCGCACTTCAAGATCCCGCGCTACGTGTTGCTGGTGGACGAGTTCCCGATGACGGTGACCGGCAAGATCCGCAAGGTCGAGATGCGCGAGGAGTCGTCGAGGCGGCTCGGGCTCACCTGACCGTGACTAAGGTGCGGTGGTCGGAGTCGCCGTACCTGATCGCGCCGAACCAGCGTTCGGTCAACGACAGGTCGGTCCAGGAGACCTCGAAGCCGAACCGGCTCCCTGTCGACGCGCCGACGTCGCCGGGCTCGACCTGGAGGTTCAGGGCGTCCGTCGCCGAGACCACCCAGCTGTAGAAGTGGGCCCTCGTGGTGGAGCCGTCCGCAGCGTCGACGGAGCTGACGTAGACGGTGTACTCGCCCGGTTCGGGCTGGACCAGGGTCACCGTCTCGTCGACGGAGCCGCCCGCCGACTGCGCGACCAGCTCGCCGTCCCGGTAGACGTAGAGGTCCATGTCGTCGGCCGCAGTGTCGCCGTCGAGCTGGAACCGGGCCACCTCGGTCCCGGTGGGGACCGTCGCAGGGAAGCTCGCCGTGTCCTCGTCGGCGGACGGGGCGTCGGGGTCGAACGCCCCGGGGGCGAGGGAGACGCTCAACGGCGTGGCTCCCACGAGGCCTGATGCGCCCAAGGACACAGGGCCCGCGGCACCGGACACGCCCCGGACCTCGACCGAGCCGGACGTGCCGCTGCCGGTCACCTCGACGGGGGCCGACACGAGCTCGGGCCTCGCCACGACGGGCAGCGTGACCGAGTGCGTCAGGCCGGTCCAGGTGAGCTCGCCCTTGGCGAAGGTTCCGGTCTGGGCGGTCTCCCGAGGTGTGAGGACGACCGTGAACCGGGCGGACTCTCCCGGCCCGAGCTCCAGCGTCTGCGGCTGCACGCTCGCGGAGACGCCGTTGAGTCCGGTGACACGGGCATGGAAGGTCTCGGCCGAGCCGGACACGTTCGTCACCCTGCGGCTCAGCCGGGTCGTGCCGGTGAGGTCGCCGACGGCGATGGAGGGCAGGTTGAGGTTGCTCGCGTCGACGGGGCTGTCCGAGACACGCGTCCCGTCGCTGTACCTGAACCCCTGCCCGGCCAGGAAGGCGGCGTAGTCGTGCGCTGTGGCGTCGAACACCAGTCCCGGGTCCAGGAACCTCGTCGGGTCGACGTGTCCCGCGCCCTGGCTGAACGGGCCGGCGGAGCCCTCGACGTCGTACGCCGTGGTCATCATCGCGGACTTGACCCGAGCCGGGGACCAGGTCGGCTTCTCGGCCACGACCAGGGCCGCGAGGCCGGCCACGTGGGCCGTGCTCATCGACGTACCGGAGCTGAGGTCCCACAGGCGTCCCGCGTCGGACGGCGGGGCCACGGCGGCGAGGACGCCGACGCCAGGGGCGGTGAGGTCCGGCTTGAGGATGTCACCGTCGGTGGCGGTCGAGGGCCCCCGGGCGGAGAAGCCCGCGACCTGGGGCACGGCGGCGTGGTCGGTGCCCGACGGGTCGATCGACGCGGTCGGCGCGTGGGCGTCCGCCACGTAGGCCTTGACCAGCTTCGCGGCGGCCCGGTCGAGGTGGACCGTCGGCACCGAGTGGAAGTCCGCCTCGACCCCGTCGGGAGTGACGTTCGCGAGGACCATCGCGGCTCCGCCCGCGCGGGCCACTGCCGCCGACTTGTCCACGCGGGCGGTCGTGCCGCGGTCGCAGACGACGATCCTGCCCTGCACCTTCGCCGAGTCCAGCGACCCGACCTCGCAGATCCGCGCCTCGTCGGCACCGACGCCGGGGGCGGCCACCTCGGAGGAGAGGACGAGGGACGTGCGGGGCACCGCCTTGTCGGACACCATGGCGCCGACGAGCTCCTGGCCGTTCCCGAGGACGAGGGACCCCTGCAGCAGCCGGTGCGAGCTCGCGCCGACGGTGGTGACCCAGGGGCTCGGGTGCGCGACCGTGCCCGCTCCCGGGCCGGAGTTGCCCGCCGAGGCGGCGACGAAGACGCCCGCGACGGAGGCGTTCAGGAAGGCGAGCTGCACCGAGTCGGCGACCGTGTTGCGGGTCCCGGAGACCGCGTAGTTGATCACGTCCACACCGTCGGCCACCGCCCTGTCGATGGCGGCGACGGCATCGGGCGTCGTGCAGCCGTCGTCCTCGGGGTTCGGGGCCGCCCAGCAGATCTTGTACGCCGCGATCCGGGCGCCGGGCGCCATGCCGGACGCCTGCCCGAAGTCCTGCCCTTCGATCCTCGCGCCCACGTCGTCGTTGCCGGCGGACACGTAGGCGGTGTGCGAGCCGTGTCCGCTGCCGTCGCGAGGGGAGAGGAACTCAGCGCTCGCGAGGTTGCCCTTGCCGAAGCCGCGGACGAAGTAGCGGGCCGAGACCACCTTGTCGTTGCAGTCCCTCGCGTCCCACTGCTCACCGTCCTTGCAGACGCCGTGGAACCCGGGCAGCCGCTTGGAGACGCCGGGCCTGGGCTGCGGGAGTCCGGCGAAGCCCGGGTTCTCGGGCCAGATGCCGGTGTCGAGGACTCCGATGACGGTGCCACGGCCCGCCCGGTCCGGGCCGCCCACGGCTCGCCAGGTCTTCCCGAGACCGAGGAACTGCCCGGAGCCGTCGCTGTCGACGGACTGCTTGGTGCTGCGCTCCACGAGGGCGACGCCGTGCGTGCCACGCAGCTGCTTGACCTGCCTGCTCGTGAGGTCGGCGGCGAACCCGTTGACGGCGGTCGTGTAGCGGTACAGGACAGCGGGGTCGCCCACGCTCTGGAGGATCCTGTCCTGGCCGGCGAGCAGTCGCTTCTCGTAGGCGCTCACCGCGGGCCTGGTCCTGTCGAACCGTCGCCCCTTCCTCGCCTTGGTCGCGGGATAGCCCCGGACACCGCCGTCGTAGACGGCCGACGGCTTCGCGGTGAGGGTGACGATGTAGATGCCCGGTCCGGTCTCGCGCGTGGGACTCGCGGCAGCCGGTTCGTGGCTGCCGTCGAGGGACGTGACCTCGGCGTGGGCCGGTAGGACCGCACCGCCGGGCTCGAGGGCGAACGCCTGCGTCGCACCGGAGGTGACCACGGCTGCGGCAAGTACAACTGCCGCTGATCGGGTCAGGCACGAGTACGAGCTCATCGGTCAGACCTTTCTGGCGCATGCCGGACTGCACGCCGGACTGTCCGAGAAGGCGGAGCAACACATGCTCGCAGGGTCGCCTGTTCGTTTCAATCGAAACGGCAACATAGGCTGGCCACCGTGAACATTCCGGACCGGCTCGTCGTGGGCTTCGACCTCGACATGACGCTCATCGACACCAGGTCCGGGTTCGCCGCGACACTCGCCCAGCTGGCGCTCGAGACCGACGTCGAGCTCGACGTCGACGCGATGTCCGCCAAGCTCGGCCCTCCCCTGGATCTCATGCTCGAGCCGTACTACCCCGCCGAGCAGCTCGATGGGCTCGTCGCCCGCTTCCGTGAGCACTACGCGAAGCACGCGATCGACTCGACCCCCGCGCTCGACGGGGCCCACGACGCACTGTCGGCAGTCAGGCGGCTGGGCGGGGAGACCGTCCTCGTCACCGGCAAGTTCACCCCCAACGCGGCCCTGCACGTCGAGGAGCTCGCCTTCGACATCGACCATCTGGTCGGCGAGGTGTGGGGCGTCGGGAAGGCGGCGGTGCTGCGGGAGCACGGCGCGTCGATCTACGTCGGCGACCACTTCGGTGACGTGGAGGGGGCGCTCGCAGCAGGGGCGCTCAGCGTCTCCGTGCTGACAGGTGGGTGCACGGAGGAGGAGCTCCGGGCCGCCGGAACCCACGTGGTGCTGCGCAGTCTCGCCGAGTTTCCGGCCTGGCTCGAGTCGCACCTGCTGCGGCAGCGCCTCGCCGCGCTCGAGGCCGACCTGCGGGAGCGGGAGTCGGTCATGGTCGCGTTCAGCGGCGGCGCGGACAGTGCCTTCCTCCTCGCCGCGGCGGTGCGCGCGCTCGGGGCGGAGAAGGTGGCCGCGGCCACGGCGTACTCCGACTCACTGCCGCAGAGCGAGCGGTCCCCGGCACTCGAGTTCGCGCGCGATCTCGGCGTCCGGGTCTTCACCCCGGAGACCCACGAGATGGAGCGCGAGGGGTACCGCGCCAACGCAGGCGACCGCTGCTACTTCTGCAAGGCAGAGCTTCTCGACACTCTCGGGCCTCTCGCTCGCGAGCACGGCTTCGCCCACGTCGCGACCGGGACCAACGCCGACGACGCGGTCGCGGGGTTCCGGCCCGGCATACGCGCTGCCCACGAGCGGGGGGCGGTCACGCCGCTGCGCGACGCGGGGCTCACCAAGCAGCAGATACGCGCGGCGTCGAGGGAGTGGGGGCTGCCGACCTGGGACAAGCCCGCGGCCGCCTGCCTGTCGTCGCGCGTCGCCTACGGCGTGGAGGTGACCCCCTTCCGGCTCTCACGCGTCGAGCGTGCGGAGGTGGCCGTCCGCGCGGCGCTCGCGGACGCCGGGATCACGATCGGCAACCTGCGGGTGCGGGACATGGGGGAGCGGGCCAGGATCGAGGTCGACGCCCACCTGGTGCCCGCGGTGGTGGAGGTCTCGGAGGTGGTGGCCGCCGCTGTCGGGGCAGGGTTCGAGGCGGCCGAGGTGGACCCCCGGGGCTTCCGGTCCGGCTCGATGAACGAGTTGCTCCCCGATCCCGGGCAATATCGCTAACCCGTTCGTGCAGCCCCCGGGTCGCGCCATATCCTTGTCGTTCTGCAGCCCGCCGAGCAAGAAGAGGTCAACCGGTGCCTACTGGCAAGGTCAAGTGGTACGACGCCGAGAAGGGCTTCGGCTTCCTGTCCAAGGACGAGGGAGGCGACGTCTACGTGCGCGCTGCTGCGCTGCCCGCGGGTGTGACGACTCTCAAGCCAGGCACGCGCGTGGAGTTCGGCGTGGCGCAGGGCCGGAAGGGGGACCAGGCGCTGCAGGTGCGTGTCATGGAGCCGACCCAGTCGGTGTCGAAGGCGCTGCGCAAGAAGCCGGCCGACATGGTCAACATCATCGAGGACCTCTACCGGCTCCTCGAGAACATCGAGAACAGCTACCGCAGCGGACGTCACCCCGACCCGAAGACCGCCAAGCCGACCGCGATGCTGTTGCGTGCGCTGGCGGACGAGCTCGAGCTCTGACCCCTCGGCTACCGCGACGTCAGGTCGGCCGTGGTCCGTGCGTGGGCGCGGGCGCGGAGCACGAAACCGGTCCAGACGACCAGGATCCCCGCGGCGACCCCCAGTCCGACCTGGGGCACGAGGGGCACGGCTATCCCGATGAAGCCACCGACCACCCAGGACAGCTGCAGGAGCGTCTCCGCCCGGGCGAAGGCGCTCGTGCGGGTGCGCTCGGGCACCTCGCGCTGGACGATCGCGTCGAGCGACAGCTTGCCCAGCGACTGCGCCAGGCCCGCGGTCAGGCCGAGGAGTACGGCGGTCGCGAGCCCGTAGAACATCGCCGCCACGACCGCCATCACCGCGTCGGCGACGAGCGTGACGAGGACGGTGACCTCCGGTTTCACCGACTTGAGGACCGAGCCGAGGGCGATGCCGATCGTGCTTCCCAGACCGGCGGCACCGATCACCAGGCCCAGCAGCATCTCGGGCCGGTCCTCCCAGCCCGGGAAGGGGCTGTCGCGGAGCAGGAACGCCATGAACATGGTGAGGAACCCGGAGAGCAGGCGGAGCCCGGCGTTGCTGCGCAGCGCGAGCACCACCGTCGAAGGGACCGGGGCGGTGCGGCGAACACGGCCGACCGCGCGGCCGACGGAGGTCAGAGGGAGCTGCTCCTCGCCTGCCGACGAGTCCACCCGGCTGGGGAGCAGGATGGCCAGGACGGTGGCCCCGACGAAGACCGCGAACGCGTAGCGCAGCGACCACTGGGGGCCGAAGCTGGATGCCAGGATGGCCAGAGGGGCGGAGATCGCCCCGCCGGCGACCCCCGCGAGCGAGATCCGGGAGTTCGCCTTCACCAAGGTCAGCCGGCTCGGCAGGAGCCGGGGGACCGCGGCGGCGCGCGTGACGCCGTACGCCTTGGATGCGACCAGGCAGCCCAGGGCGGCGGGGAAGAGCGCCACCGAGTCGTTCAGGACGGCGCCCGCGAGGACCCAGGCGAGGAAGGCGCGCAGGGCCATGGTCGCGCCGATCGCCCACCTGCGGCCGTGGCTGAAGCGATCGAGGAACGGGCCGATCAGTGGCGCCACGATCGCGAACGGGAGCATCGTCAGCCCCAGGAACAGGGCCACCTGCCCCCGTGCCTCACCCGTCGGCACCTGGAAGAAGAGCGTCCCGGCCAGCGAGATCGCCACGGCCGCGTCGCCGGCTGCGTTGAAGGCGTGCAGCTCGATGAGTCGGGACAGGCCGCTGTCCCCGGCGCCCTCGGCGTGGGTGGCGCGGCGAGCCTGGCGGAAGGTGTAGCCGGCGAGACGGCCGGTGGCCGCTCCGGCCCGCTTCGCTCCTCTGGCGGCGGCACGCGCGACCGAGCCCGTGGCCTGGGTGAACGTGCGTGCGCGGTCACCACTTCGCACCGGTCCGTCGTACCCCATACGCACATCTTGCCCGTCGCGGCGGGCGGATGTGGCACCCGGCGAGACAAGACCCCTGTCTATAAGGGAGAATCCACGGCGTGATGGCAGCGACGCGCACCCCGAAGGCCGACAACGTAGGTGTCGCCGCGGTCGATGCTGCTCGGGAGGCTCTCCTCGAGAACGTGGAGGTCACCGACGTCGGAAGCCACCTCGGCCACGTCGCCGAGGAGGAGCGGGTCACCACCCACTTCTTCGAGTGCGTGCGCCCGGGATACCGCGGCTGGCGCTGGTCCGTGACCGTGGTCCGCGCGCCTCGGGCGAAGAGCGTGACCATCGACGAGATCGTGCTGCTGCCGGGCGACGAGGCGATCGTCGCCCCCACGTGGGTGCCGTGGCGTGAGCGCATCCAGCCCGGAGACCTCGGCCCCGGCGACCTGCTCCCCACCGAGGAGGACGACCCGCGCCTGGTCCCCGGCTACACCGCCGGTGACGAGGTGGTCGACCCCGACTCGGTCAAGGCGGTCTCCGACGAGCTCGGCCTCGGACGTCCCCGGGTGCTCTCGCTCGAGGGTCGCGACCTCGCAGCCGAGCGGTGGTACGACGGCAGCCACGGACCGGACGCGCCGATCGCCCAGTCGGCTCCCGGCAGCTGCGGCAGCTGCGGCTTCCTGGTGAGCCTCGCGGGTCCGTTGTCACGACTCTTCGGGGTCTGCGCGAACGCCTACGCCAACGACGACGGACGGGTCGTCTCGTTCGACCACGGCTGCGGTGCGCACTCCGAGGCGCAGCTGCACAAGCGGAACCTCCCGCAGCCGCTGCCCGAGCCGGTCCTCGACACCCTCACCTGGGACGACCTCGAGCAGTTCTGACTCCGTAGGTCGAGCGTCCGCTGGTCGAGCCTGCCGAGACCGCCTGCGGTCGCCCTAGCCCGCCGCACCCAGCGGGCTGGTCTCCTTGGGGCCGTCCTCGCCACGCTGTGCCTTCGTCCTGCGGCGACGGCGGCAGTAGTCCCATCCGAGGATGCCGAGGCCGAACCCGGCGACACAGGTCCACAGCCACCAGATGCGGTCGGTCGCCTCCAGCCTGTCGTGGAAGGGGAGCAGGAGCACGAAGGCCACCAGCCAGAGCGCCGTGCCGACGGCGATGGTGCGGACGCCGTCCACGTCGAGCGGGTCGACGTCGGCCACGATGTACGTGCGCCTGCCGATCTCGTGCTTCTTCACCCGCTTGCCCGGCTCCGGGTGCGCCGACGGGGCGGGCTGAGGCTGGGCCTGCTCGCCGGACGGGTCGTCGTACTGCTCCACAAGAGGAATCTAGTCCACCCCGGGCTCCCTGGTGAAAACCTCCGGGGTGCTCTGGCAGGATTTGTCGAGGCTGCGCCAGTTCTGTCCGGTTCCGCCGGGCCGACTGTGCTCCCGCCACCCACAACCGCACGAGACTCCTGGGACTTCACGTGGACAAGCTCTCCAAGACCTCAGACCGGCGACCGACGGCCGGCCGTGTCCGAGGCGGCATCGCCGGCTACTTCAAGATCGCCGAGCGTGGGTCGACCGTCGGGCAGGAGGTCCGCGGTGGCGTGGTCACCTTCTTCACGATGGCCTACATCATCGTGCTCAACCCGATCATCCTGCTGGGCGCGAAGGACGCCGACGGCCAGCTGCTGGCGGGTGGGGACTTCGCCGGTGTCGCGGCCACCACGGCCCTGGTGGCCGGGGTGCTCACGATCCTCATGGGAGTCGTCGCCAACTACCCGCTGGCGCTGGCGACGGGCCTCGGGCTGAACGCGTTCGTCGCGTACTCCATCGCGTCGGGGATGACCTGGGCGGATGCGATGGGTCTGGTCGTGCTCGAGGGGCTGATCATCCTGGTGCTCGTGCTGACCGGGTTCCGCACCGCGGTCTTCCACGCGGTCCCCGCGCAGCTCAAGGTCGCGATCAGCGTCGGCATCGGGCTGTTCATCGCCTTGATCGGCCTGGTCGACGCGGGCTTCGTACGTCGGACCCAGGCGGGTCCCGTGCCGGTCGAGCTCGGCTACGCCGGAAACCTGGTGGGATGGCCGGTGCTCGTCTTCGCGATCGGGCTGATCCTGATGATCACGCTCTACGTGCGCAACGTGAAGGGGGCCATCCTGATCTCGATCGCGGCCACCACCGTGCTCGCGGTGGTCGTCGAGTCCATCGCCAAGATCGGCCCGTCGTTCATCAGCCCGACCGAGACCAACCCCCGCGGCTGGAACCTCAACGTGCCGGCCCTGCCGGACAAGATCGTCGAGCTGCCCAGCTTCCCCACCCTCGGGGAGTTCTCACTCCTCGGCTCGATCGACCGGGTCGGGCTGGTGACCGTGGCGCTGTTCGTCTTCACCCTCCTGCTCGCGGACTTCTTCGACACCATGGGCACGATGACGGCCATCGGTGCGGAGGCCGGTCTGCTCGACGAGGAAGGCGCGCCGCCGAACACGAAGCGGATCCTGATCGTCGACTCGGTCGCCGCGGCGGCCGGCGGCGCGGCCGGTGTCTCGAGCAACACGTCCTACATCGAGTCCGCGTCCGGTGTCGCGGAGGGTGCGCGCACCGGTCTGGCGAGTGTGGTGACCGGCGTCCTGTTCCTGCTCGCCACGATCTTCGCGCCGCTCGTCGAGGTCATCCCGAACGAGGCTGCCGTGCCCGCGCTGGTGCTCGTCGGCTTCCTGATGATGCAGCAGGTCAAGAACATCGACTGGGACGACGTCGAGATCGCGATCCCGGCGTTCCTGACCATCGCGTTGATGCCGTTCACGTACTCCATCTCGGCAGGTATCGGGGCTGGGTTCGTCGCCTACGTGCTGGTGAAGGTGGTCCGGGGCAAGGCCTCCCAGGTCCACCCGCTCCTGTGGGTCGTCGCCGCGCTCTTCGTGGTCTACTTCGCGATCGACCCGATCAAGCAGCTCGTCGGCGCCTGACGCGCGGACCGGGAGGCGCAGCGTCCCGTCCGTAACGCACCCGATGTGGGGCTTGACGGTGCCACCATGGGGGTATGAGCACCGCGATCTCCACATCGGGTCTGGTCAAGACCTTCGGCAAGACGGTCGCGCTCGACGGCCTGGACCTGGAGGTCCGCACCGGTGAGGTGCACGGGTTCCTGGGACCTAACGGCTCGGGCAAGTCGACCACGATCAGGGTCCTGCTCGGTCTGCTGCGGGCGGACTCGGGCAGTGTCAGCGTGCTCGGCGGCGACCCGTGGACGCACGCGGCGGAGCTGCACCGCAGGCTGGCGTACGTGCCGGGGGAGGTCGCGCTGTGGCCCAACCTCACCGGCGGCGAGGTCATCGACCTGCTGTCCCGGCTCCGGGGCGGGCTGGACCCGAAGCGCAGGGCGGAGCTGCTCGACCGGTTCGACCTCGACCCGACGAAGAAGACCCGGAGCTACTCGAAAGGGAACCGGCAGAAGGTCGCCCTGGTGGCCGCGCTCGCCTCGGACGTCGAGCTGTTCCTGCTGGACGAGCCGACGTCGGGTCTCGACCCGTTGATGGAGGCGGCCTTCCAGCAGTGCGTGCGCGAGCTGCGGACGGAGGGCCGGACCATCCTGCTGTCCAGCCACATCCTGGCGGAGGCGGAGGCGCTGTCGGACCGGGTGAGCATCATCCGTACCGGCCGGATCGTGCAGTCCGGGACTCTTGCCGAGCTCAGGCACCTGACCCGCACCACGATCATCGTCGAGACCGAGCGGCCGTCCGACGACCTGACCACGGTGGTCCCGTGGGTGGGCAACGTCTCCCGTTCGGACGGCCGGGTCACGTTCGACGTGGACACCGACCACCTGGACGAGGCGATGGACTACCTCGCGGCACGGAAGATCACCTCGCTGGTCAGCCATCCGCCGACGCTCGAGGAGCTGTTCCTTCGCCAGTACGGCGACGAGCTGGCCGACGTCGAGTCATGAGCGGGCTCGTCGGCACGGGCGAGCTGCTGCGCCTGCTCCTGCGGCGGGACCGGGTCTTCCTGCCGGTGTGGCTGGTGTCCCTGGTCGTGTACCTCCTGGCCACCGCCAACGCCGTCGCCGCGACCTACGACACGCCGGTCAAGATCGCGTCGTACGCCGTGAACCTGGGCGGCAGCCCGGCCGTGGTCGCGTTCAACGGACCGCCCGTCGCGCTCGACACCATCGGCGGCATCCTCATCTACGAGACAGGGCTGAGCGCCCTCATCGGGGTCGCGCTCATGTCGATCTTCCTGGTGGTCCGGCACACCCGGAGGGAGGAGGAGGCAGGCCGCACCGAGCTGCTCCGGTCCACGGTCGTGGGCGAGCATGCCGACGTCGCGGCGGTGCTTCTCGTCGCCACGGGCGCGTCCGTCGTGGTCGGCGCGGGCTGTGCCTACGCCTTGCTCGGCAACGGCGTCCAGGTCGCCGGTTCGCTGGTGTACGGCGCGGCCGTCGCGGCGATGGGCGTCGTGTACGCCGCGGTCGCCGCCTGTGCCGCGCAGCTGATGACGCACGCGCGCGGTGCCGTCGGACTCTCCCTTGCCGTGCTCGCCGTGTCGTTCATGCTCCGCGCCGTCGGCGACGTCGGCAACGTGGCGTTCTCGTTCCTCTCGCCCATGGGCTGGTCGCAGCAGGTCCGGGCCCTCGACGACAACCGGTGGTGGCCGTTGCTGCTCTCGCTGGCCCTGGTGGTCGTGCTGGTGGCCGCGACCGTCGTGCTGACCAACCGTCGCGACCTCGGCTCGGGGATCGTGGCGGCTCGCCCGGGACCGCCCGAGGCGGCCCGAGGTCTCGCGCATCCGCTCGGCCTGGCCTGGCACCTTCAACGCGCGACCGTGGTCGCCTGGGTGGCGGGAATCTTCACGCTCGGCCTGATCTTCGGGTCGGTGACGGAGGAGATCCAGAACATGGTCAAGGACAACCCGACCCTCGCGGACTACATCCAGAAGGCCAGCGGTGCCTCGCTGGTGGACTCCTACTTCGGGACGATGCTGCTGCTCATCGGAATCGGCGCGGCCGGGTTCGCGGTCGCCTCCGCGCTTCGTATCCGTGGAGAGGAGACCTCCGGTCGCCTCGAGCCGGTGCTGGCGACGGCCGTGTCAAGGCCCCAGATGATGCTCGGCTCGCTGGTCGTCACGGTGTTCGGGTCGGTCGCGGTGGTGGCGGCCGGTGGCCTGGGCTCGGGCGTCTCCTACGCCCTCGTGACGGGCGACGCGTCCGTGACCTGGCCGCTCGTGGCGCAGGCCATGGTCTTTGTCCCCGCCGTGCTGGTGACCGCGGGGGTGGCGGTGCTGCTCGTCGGCTGGGCGCCGTACGCGTCCGGGATCGCCTGGGGAGCGCTCGCCCTCACCTTCGTGATCGGATGGGTGGGCGGCCTGCTCAAGCTCCCCGACTGGTTCGCCGATCTGTCGCCCTTCACACACACCCCGCAGCTGCCGGCGCAGGACTTCAGGCTGACTCCCGTCCTGCTCCTCAGCGCGGTCTTCGTCGTCCAGGTCGTCGCCGGGCTGGTCGGGTTCCAGCGGCGCGACATCGGGCGCACCTGACTCGGGGAGCTTCCCCGACAATTCGGAATACTTAGCAAGGCTAATGACTTATGCTAAGGACATGGCTCCATCAGTCGAGAAGATCGCCCGCACCGACGCCGGGCTCGCCGCTGCCCTGCGGGTCTCCGTCGCGCGCCTGACCCGTCGGCTGCGCAGCGAGCGGGACCCGCGCAACGAGCTCAGCATCGGGCAGCTGTCCGTGCTCGGTGCGCTGTACCGCAACGGCGAGTGCTCGATCGGCGAGCTCGCGTCCCACGAGCGGGTGCAGCCCCCCTCGATGACCCGGACCGTCAACTGTCTCGAGGAGGGCGGCTACGTCGTACGCCGGCCGCACGAGACCGACCGCCGGCAGGTCGTGATCGCCCTCGCGAAGACGGGTGAGGAGACCCTCGCGGCGGACCGGAAGAGGCGGGACGCCTGGCTCGCCCAGCGACTCCGCGAGCTGACCCCCGAAGAACGTTCCGTGCTGCGCAAGGCAGCTCCCATCATCGAAAGGCTGGCCAACGCTTGAGCCCCACGTTCCGTGCTCTGTCGAACCACAACTACCGGCTGTACGCGGCCGGTGCTGTCGTGTCGAACACCGGGACCTGGATGCAGCGTGTGGCACAGGACTGGCTGGTCCTTCAGCTGACGGGCAACAGCGGCACCGCCCTCGGTGTCACCACCGGCCTCCAGTTCCTCCCGATCCTGCTCCTGTCGCCCTATGCGGGGCTGGTCGCCGACCGGTTCCCGAAGCGGCGGCTGCTGCAGGTGACGCAGCTGATGATGGCCGGACCCGCCATCGTGCTCGGGCTGCTCGCGATCACCGGCCTCGTCGAGACCTGGCACGTCTATGCGCTGGCGTTCGCCTTCGGCGTCGGCACCGCGTTCGACGCGCCCGCCCGCCAGTCGTTCGTGAGCGAGATGGTGCACCAGGACGACCTGACCAACGCCGTGGGCCTGAACTCGGCGTCCTTCAACGCCGCCCGGATCGTCGGGCCCGCACTCGCCGGCTTCATGATCGCCGCCCTGGGAGGAGGGGCTCGGGGCACCGGCTGGGTGATCGCGATCAACGCGCTCAGCTACGGCGCGGTGATCCTCGCGCTGCAGCGGATGCGCGCCGAGGAGCTCGACAGCCCGGAGCCGCAGGGGCGACAGAAGGGCATGATCCGCGACGGCCTGCGCTACATCCGCAGCCGGCCGGACCTGATGATGATCCTCGCCATCGTGTTCTTCGCGGGCACCTTCGGCCTCAACTTCCAGATGACCTCGGCCCTGATGGCCACCGAGGTGTTCCACAAGGGCGCCTCGGAGTACGGCATCCTCGGCTCCGCGATGGCGGTCGGCTCCCTGACCGGTGCGCTCCTGGCGGCACGTCGCGGGCAGCCACGTCACCGGCTGGTGATCCTCGCCGCGGTCGCGTTCGGCTCTGCCGAGATCGTGGCGGGCCTGATGCCGTCGTACCTCGCCTTCGCGTTCTGGCTGCCCGCCCTGGGCATCACCGCGCTGACCATGATCACCGCCGCGAACACGACCGTGCAGCTGAGCGTGGCGCCGCAGATGCGTGGGCGGGTGATGGCGCTCTACATGATGATCTTCATGGGCGGGACCCCGCTGGGCTCCCCGATAGTGGGCTGGGTGGGGGAGGCGTTCGGCGCCCGATGGACCCTGATCGGGGGCGGCGGGATGACGATCCTCGGCACCCTTCTCGCGGTGGCGGTCTTCAGTCGCACGCAAGGGCTCCTCGACCCCGAGGTCAACTCCTGGCCGCGCCTGGCGCGCACGGCCCGGCGGTAACCGGTCGCGAACTGTCGGCGCCGCGTGCCAGAGTCGGCCCCATGACCGACGCGCCTCTTCTCGCCTCCACGACACTGCCGCCCGAGCGCTACCTCGAGCTCATCCGCTCCGGCTCGGCCCGCCTCTCCGAGATGGGGGAGACCGGGCTCGACGCCGACGTGCCCTGCTGTCCCGGCTGGAAGGTCCGCGACGTGCTGGAGCACGTCGCCATGGTCTACCAGCACAAGGTCGCCTGCATGCGGGAGAACGCGCGCCCGGAGCCGTGGCCGCGTCCCGAGCTCGACGGCCGCGAGCCCAAGGAGTTCCTCGCCGCCTCCACCGACGAGCTGCTGGCGGAGCTCGAGGCGCGGGGGCCGGACGCGCCGGCGTACACCTGGTGGGCCGCCGACCAGACCGTGGGGTTCTGGTTCCGGCGGATGGCGCAGGAGGTCGCGGTGCACCGCTACGACGCCGAGCTGGCGCACGCCGCCACGACTCCGGTCGACCCCGAGCTCGCGGTCGACGGGATCGACGAGGTGCTGCGGCTGATGCTCGGCGGTCCGGGGTGGGAGGACTACGACACTCCCCACCCGGTGAACGCCACGGTGGCCATCGAGTCCGGCGGCCGCACCTGGCTGGTGGAGGCCGGGCCGGACGCTGTGACGGTCTCTGGGGAGCGGTACGACGGCGTCGACCGCCCCGAGCCCGCGGCCACGGTCAGCGGTGACCCTGAGTCGGTGCTGCTGTGGCTGTGGGGGCGCCGGGGCGACGACGCCGTGACCTTCGGCGGCGACCGCGAGGTGCTCGGGGAGTTCCGGGCACGGCTCGCGGAAGCCACGCAGTGACGCTGGTTCCCGTCACGCCCTGGTGCGTGACGTGAACCAGGGGTGGTGAAGGTCCAGGTACTGCTGGTCGTGGACGTTCTGGCTCCACTCCTGCATCGAGTGGCGTACCTCGTCGGTGAGCGGCATCTCCTTCGACTCGCCCGCACGTGCGGCCGCCTCGTCGGTGAACGCGACGGTCTCGGTGAAGGTTCCGTCCTTTTCCATCGCGAAGGTCCCACCGATGATCTCGGGGCGCGCCTGGTGCAGCAGCGGCGTCATCTCCCGCATCTCGGCGTCGACCTTCGACGGGTCGTCGACCTTGCCGCGGATGATCTGGACGAAGCCGGCGTCGTCCCGGCCGCCGTCCATCATCAGCATGACCTCGTCGCAGTCGTGGAACTCGGCCGGGCCGTCGAGGAGCCGCTCGGTCTCCTGCCACCACCGGGTCTGTTCCGGACGGTTGGAGTTGGCCATCGCCATCTCCCGGTTCTCGAAGCGGACGACGCCTACGAAGGTGTCGTCGTCGGTGAAGCCATAAGTTCCCCCCAGCCAACCGATGGCGTTCGGGCCGAGCTCGGCGGTCCAACGGTCGACCGCCGCGTGAAGCTCGTCCTGCTTGGTGCATTTGCCCTGGATGATCTGAATGAACACCGCTGGCCTCCTATCTCGCCAGGCCGCCTCCCGATGAAGCGGTCTCGTGTCCAGATCTCGACGCTATTCGGGCCCCGGGGCAGCGTCCATAGCGAAGTCGGGCCAACAGGGCGGCTTCGTTAAACTCGCAGCATGAACCCCCGGTACCGACGCATGGTGATCCCTGTCGCCCTCGCGGCCCTGATCCTCATCGTCGCCGTCGCGGCACTGTTCCGGGGCTGACGTTGTCCGAGCCACTCCTCCGCGCCCTGTCGCGCATGCGGGCCCTGGTCCTCGACGACCAGGTGCTGGTGCGCGCCGTCGCGTCCGGACGCCAGAAGGGACTGCAGCCGCGCTGGCGCCGGGTCGAGATGAGGTACGTCGACCTGAAGGCCGGCCGGCACCTGCAGGTGACCGCCTACGACGCGACCCAGGCGCACACGTCGAACCACCTCGACGGCGACGCCGCCAAGGCTGCGGTCGACGACCTGCTCGACGAGCCGTTCGGCAACTGGCACGTCGACACCGTCACCGAGACCCACCAGCTCCGGGTGACCAAGAAGCTCGAGGCGATGGTCCACACCAGCCCGCGTGAGGAGCCCGTCGAGCCTCCGGAACAGCGTCGCCATGACCGCAAGAAGCCGCGGCTGCTGCCCGAGGACGACCCGGTGCTCAGGGCGGTCGGCATCTCCGACGAGCAGGGCAGGGTCAAGCCGAGCCGGCAGGCGAAGTACCGCCAGGTCGAGGAGTTCCTCCGCACCCTCGGGCCCGCGGTCGACGACGCCCTCGCGTCCGGACGGCTCAGGACGCCCACCGCCGACGAGCCGCTGCGGGTCGTGGACCTCGGTTGCGGCAACGCCTACCTCACCTTCGCCGCGCACCGCTACCTCTCCGCCGTCCGCGGCCTCGACGTGCACCTGGTCGGCGTCGACGTGAAGGCCCAGTCGTTCGAGCACAGCTCCGCGGTCGCCGCACAGCTCGGGATCTCCGACTCGATGACGTTCGTCCAGGGGGACATCGCCTCGGCCACCCTGGACCGGGCTCCTGACATCGTGCTGGCGCTGCACGCCTGCGACACGGCGACCGACGACGCGCTGGCGCGGGCGGTCGAGTGGGACGCCTCGCTGGTCCTGGCCGCGCCCTGCTGCCATCACGACGTCGCCGCCCAGCTGCGCAGGGCGCCGACCCCGGCGCCGTACTCCCTGCTGACCCGTCACGGGATCCTCCGCGAGCGCTTCGCGGACACGCTGACCGACGCGATGCGCGCGGCGGTGCTCCGGCTGCTCGGCTACCGAGTCGACGTGATCGAGTTCGTCGAGAGCCAGCACACGCCGCGCAACACGCTCCTCCGGGCGGTCCGGACCGGAGCCGCGCCGTCCGACGCCGTGCGCGGGGAGTTCGAGGAGCTCACCAAGACCTGGGGCGTGCATCCCAAGCTGGCGGAGCTTCTGGATGCGCGGCTCCCGTAGGTTCCCGCCCGCTGCCGCTGCCGCTGCCGCAGCCGCGCTGGCCCTCGCGGTCCTTCCCGGTACGGCGGGCGCCGCGGAGAGCTCGGGGAAGGGGGCGGACGAGGTCGCCTTGCGCATCGTGTTCGCCTTCACCGACGACAGGATCGACGAGTCGAGCGGGCTGGTCGCGCGGGACCGCCTCGTCTTCACCGTCAACGACTCCGGCGACGGCCCGTACCTCTACGGCGTCGACCCCGGGTCCGGCGACACGAGGGTCGTGAGCACCTACGCAGACGACGAGCCCGATGACGTGGAGGCACTCGCGTCAGGTCCTGGCGGTGAGATCTGGGTCGGTGACATCGGCGACAACAACCGGCAGCGCTCCACGGTCACCGTCCACCGTGTGGAGGAGCCGGGACAGGAACGGCCGCGCGCCGAGCGGTTCGAGCTGGCGTACCCGGACGGGCCGCACGACGCGGAGACGCTGCTGGTGAACCCGCGGACCGGGCGGCTCTACGTGGTGACCAAGGTGCCGGTCTTCGGGGGAGGCGTCTACGAGGCCCCGGCCGGCCTCGAGACCGGGACGATCCAGCGGATGGCGAAGGTGGGCACGGTCCCGGGGCTGGTCACCGACGGGGCGTTCTTCCCCGACGGCAGGCACGTCCTGCTGCGCACCTACGGCTCGGCCGCGGTCTACACCTTCCCCGGCTTCGAGCCCGTCGGCGAGTTCGCCCTGCCGCAGCAGGAGCAGGGCGAGGGCGTCGCCATCAGCGGTCCGGGGCGGATCCTGCTCAGCAGCGAGGGCGCCCGCTCCGACGTACTCGAGGTCGAGCTGCCGGCCGAGGTTCGAGACGCGATGGGGCGCGGTCCGGCGAACGGGGCGTCCCCGGCCCCTGAGGAGCAGGCTGGGAGCACGTCCGCGACGAAAGGTCCCGCAAAGACGAGTGACCCCGCCTCCGGCAAGGGTGACGGAGACGGGGTCGGGCTCGGACGGCCGGCAGGCTACGTGCTCGGGGTCGTCGCGGTGATCCTCGTCGGGGCGCTGGTCAGAGCTTCTCGACGACGTGGTCGACGCACGCAGTGAGCGCCTCGACGTCGTCCGGGTCCACGGCCGGGTACATCGCCACCCGCAGCTGGTTGCGGCCGAGCTTGCGGTAGGGCTCGACGTCGACCACGCCGTTGGCGCGCAGCGTCTTCGCGATCGCCGACGCGTCGATGCTGTCGTCGAAGTCGATCGTGCCGATCACCAGCGAGCGGTGGTCGGGGTTCTCGACGTACGGCGTGGTGTACGCGGTCTTCTCGGCCCAGCTGTAAAGCCGGTTCGCGCTGTCGGTCGTGCGCGACACCGCGAAGTCCAGACCACCCTGGCTGTTGAACCAGTCGAGCTGCTCGGCCATCAGGAACAGGGTCGCGATCGACGGGGTGTTGTAGGTCTGGTTCTTCAGCGAGTTGTCGATCGCGGTCGGCAGGTCGAAGAAGGCAGGCACCCAGCGGTCCGTGGCGGCGATCTCCGCGGCGCGCTCCAGGGCGGCCGGCGACATCACGGCGACCCACAGGCCACCGTCGGAGGCGAAGCACTTCTGCGGCGCGAAGTAGTAGGCGTCGACCTCGGTCACGTCGACGGGAAGGCCGCCGGCGCCGGAGGTGGCGTCGACGAGCACGAGGGAGCCCTCGTCGGCGCCCTCCACCCGCTTCACCGGAGCCATCACGCCGGTCGAGGTCTCGTTGTGGGCCCACGCGTAGACGTCGACGCCTGCCTCGGCCCGGGGATCGGGGCGGCTGCCGGTGGGCGACTCGACGACGCTCGGGTCGGCGAGGAAGGGCGCCTGCTTCGCAGCCTTGGCGAACTTCGACGAGAACTCGCCGAAGGACAGGTGCTGGCTGCGCTCCCGGATCAGGCCGAAGGTGGCGATGTCCCAGAACGCGGTGGCGCCGCCGTTGCCGAGGACGACCTCGTAGCCCTCGGGCAGGCCGAACAGCTGGGAGACCCCCTCGCGGACCCGGCCGACCAGGTTCTTGACCGGGGCCTGGCGGTGAGAGGTGCCGATCAGGGAGGTGCCGGTGGCGGCGAGGGCGTCGACGGCCTCGGTGCGGACCTTCGACGGGCCGGCGCCGAAACGTCCGTCGGCGGGCTTGAGGGAGTCAGGGATGGTGATCGCGTCGGTCACGTGTGAACCTCGTCGGAATCGAGTGGCGGTGACCTGACTTCGTTGTCAGAACTGTTTCCTGCCTTATTGTGTCACCTCCGCGACTGCACACACGAAACGGGGACGACAGATGAGCAACCTCACGCCAGGCACAGAGCCCTCGGAGGCCCGGGGCCTGAGCAGGAACGCGCAGCGCACGATCTTCCGCGTCCTGGGTGTGGCCCTCATGCTGACCGCCTTCGTGCTGATCGGTACCGCGGTCGCGGACCTCGTCGCCACCGGCAGCACCGCGCCCACGATGCCCGCCCCGGGCGACATGGGGATGGACGGCTTCGGGGACGACGGACCCACGAAGTTCTGGATGTTCTTCCTCGCCCTGCCGTGCTTCGCGCTGGGCGGGGTGTTCCTCAACCTCGGGTTCTCGGGGATGGCGGCGTCCTACATGGCCGAGGAGTACTCCCCGGCGCTGCGCACGGCCTCCCGCAGTCTCGGCCTGGACCGGCGCTCCGACGACCGGAACGAGCCGGGCACCGGTCCGTACTGCCGGTCCTGCGGCACGCAGAACGACGCGAGCGCGCGGTTCTGCGACAACTGCGGCTCCTCGATGAGTGTCTAGCTTGGAGATCCGTCGCCTCGCCTTCACCCACCCGGACGCACTCACCCTGGTCGCCGAGGTGCAGGCGGAGTACACCGTGCGGTACGGCGGGCCCGACGAGACCCCGTTGGACCCGACGATGTTCGACGAGCCGAGCGGCGCCTTCTTCGTGGCCTACACCGAAGGTGTTCCCGTCGCCATGGGCGGGTGGCGTTTCCGCGTCGACGTCGCCGCCTTCGGGAGGGTGAGGTCGGCCGAGATCAAGCGGATGTACGTCGTGCCGCGGCTCCGCCGTGCCGGATGGGCGCGCCAGGTCCTCGCCACACTCGAGGCGACCGCCCGCGACGCGGGAGCCGACCTGATGGTGCTCGAGACCGGGATCGAGCAGCCGGAGGCGATCGCGCTGTACGTGTCCGAGGGCTACACGCCGGTCGAGGGTTTCGGCTACTACAAGTGGTCGCGGAAGTCGCGCTACTTCGGGAAGCCGCTCTGAACCGGGGCTGCCGTCCGCGAGGAGGGCCGGGTAGGGTCCGGCCATCGCGGACACGCGGCGTGTGGTGGAGGAGGACTCGGGTGCTCATCAAGGACAGCGACGTGCTGGTCACCGGTGCGTCGAGCGGGATCGGAGCGGCCATCGCGCGCGAGATGGCCGCACGTGGAGCCCGGGTCACCCTGGTCGCCCGCAGCCGCGAGCCCCTGGAGCGGCTGGCCGAGGAGATCCGTGCAGCGGGCGGCGCCGCTCGCGTCGAGCCCGCCGACCTTTCAGTGGTGGAGCAGGTGGAGGCGCTCGCCGGCCGCGTCCTCGCCGCAGGCGGCCCGCCTGACGTGCTGGTCAACAACGCCGGCGCCGGACGCTGGCTCGCGGTCGACGAGACGCCTCCGGGTGAGGCGGCGCAGATGATGGCGGTGCCCTACCTCGCGGCCTTCGAGCTCACCAGGGCGTTGGTGCCTGCGATGATCGAGCGAGGTCGCGGCCAGGTGGTCTGCATGACCTCGGCCGCCGCCTACATGCGGATTCCGGGTGCAACCGGCTACGCCGTGGCCCGGTGGGCGATGCGGGCTTTCGCCGGGCAGCTCCGTGAGGACCTTCGCGGCACGGGCGTCGGTGTCTCGCTGGTCGCCCCGACCGAGGTGGACTCGCCGTACTTCGACCACAACCCCGGCTCGCACGAGCGGATCCCGCGGGCCGGCGTACTTCTCGGCGGCGCCATCACCGCGGACGAGGTGGCGCGGTACACCGCCGACGCGGTGGAGCGTGGTCGGGACGAGGTGATCGTGCCGCGCCGTGCCGAGATCATTCTCCGGATCACTCCCTCGCCGGTCCTGAACTGGCTGGTGCGCCGCACCGGATGGCGGCGCTCGCGGAAGGGCGCCTCGCCTTGGCGCGCCTGACCCTGTCCGTCGTCCGCCCGCTGGCTAGTCTGGTCCGAGGAGGACAACATGCCGGTTGACGTGCTGACCGAGGTCGTGATCCACCGTCCTCTGGACGTGGTTGCGGGCTATGCCGCAGACCCTGGGAACGCGCCGGAGTGGTACGCCAACATCCGGTCGGTCGACTGGCGGACGCCGCCTCCCGTCGCCGTGGGGTCACGGATGGACTTCGTCGCCCAGTTCCTGGGTCGCCGGCTGGCCTACACCTACGAGATCGTCGAGCTCGCCCCGCGCGAGCGGCTCGTGATGCGAACCGCGCAGGGCCCGTTTCCGATGGAGACGACGTACACCTGGAGCGCCGAAGCCGAAGATCGCACGCGCATGACCCTGCGGAACCGCGGCGAGCCTTCGGGGTTCGCGTCGGTGACCGCCCCGGTGATGGCGAAGGCGATGCGGCGCGCCAACACGAAAGACCTGGCTCGGTTGAAGGGCCTGCTGGAGTCCCGATGACTCGCGCCCGGCTCCTGGCTCCGGTGCTGCCCCTGGCCTTGGCAGTCGCGCTAGTTGGGTGTGCCGGGTCAGATCCCACATCGGCGGGCGACGCCACGGCGTCAGACGCCGCGTCTGGTGCCGCTCCCACGAAGTCGCAGTCCGGCTCGGGTTCGCCGTCCGAGCCGGAGTCGCCAGCGCTGTCGCCGTCGCGCGACTCCGATGCCGGGGAGGGCCAGGGATTCCGCGAGACGGTGGTCACGACGGCCGGCAGCGAGTACGGCGAGATGCTCTTCGACCGAACCAGGCAGGCGATCTACCTCTTCGACAAGGAGGGTTCCAGCCGCCCCGAGTGCTACGGCGCCTGCGCCGCTGCGTGGCCGCCAGTGCTGACGAAGGGGAGCCCGCGTGCGTCGGGGCAGGTCGATGCAGAGCTGCTGGGCACGACCCGGCGCAGGGACGGGTCGATGCAGGTGACGTACGCCGGGCATCCGCTCTACTTCTACGCGCACGAGGGGAAGAACCAGGTCCTGTGCCACAACGTCTCCGAGTACGGCGGTCTGTGGCTGGTCGTGACGCCTGGCGGGGATCCCGCGCCCTGAGGATGGAGGCGTCCGTGTGTCGGGCGACATGGGCGTTGCGAACGCTTGTCGTTTGGCGCGGCCCTGAATCCCCTTGTTTTCATGGCGAAAGTGTCGGTGGCCTCCCATAGACTCGAACACATGTTCGAAGGTATCGATGATCTGGACGCGGCCGGGGCGCTGGCGGGCGCGGTCGCGCGGCGCGGGGCGGCGGACCGGGCGGAGGCGGAGCTGCTGGGGTTGGCGGCGCACTGGGCGGACCTGCACGCGGTGCTCGTCGGCGGCGATGGGGTGCCGGTGGCGGGGATGGAGCGGTTGATGCCGCTGGCCGGGCCGGGCGCGCCGGAGGTGGCGGAGTTCGCGCCGGCCGAGCTGGCCGCGGCGCTGGGGATGTCCACCGTCGCGGGGCAGGACCTGGTCGGGGACGCGCTGGAGCTGCGGCACCGGCTGCCGCGGCTGTGGGCGCGGATCGCCGAGGGGTCGCTGCAGGCGTGGCGGGGCCGACAGATCGCGCCAGCGCACCCGCTGCCTCTCGCCGGATGCGGCGGGGTGGGTGGACGCCCAGGTCGCGCCGTTCGCGCACAAGATCGGCCTGAAACGGGTGCTCGACCTGGTCGAGGCCGCGATCATCCGGTTCGACCCGGCCGAGGCCGCCCGCCGCGCGAAACGAGCCGCGGAGACCCGCGGGGTGTGGCTGGGCGAGGAGATGACCGACGGCACCTGCGCGATCCGGATCGAGGCCGACGCGCTGGACGCCGCCTCCTTCGATGCGACCATCGCGCAGATCGCGGCCGCGCTGGGAAGGCTCGGCGACGCCGACCTGCACGACGTGCGGCGGGCCAAGGCGGTCGGGGTGATCGCCGACCCCCAAGGCACCCTCGACCTGCTCGCCGACCAGGCATCCGACACCGGCAGCGAGAGCGACGAGGGTAAGTCGCCCGACGCCAAGCCGAAGACCCCGCCACGGCGGACGTCGGGGCGGGCGAGGGTGACCCTGTACGTGCACCTGCACGCCGACGCGATCCGCGGCCACGCCACCGTCGACGGCCAACGGGCACGACGGGCACGCGGGCACGGGCATGGTGGGGTGGGCCGGGTCGAGGGGCTCGGCCCGGTCACCCTCGAGCAGATCCAGCAATGGCTGGGCCGCGAGGTCGCCGCACCCGAGGTCACCATCAAGCAGGTGATCGACCTGGCGGACCGGGCCAGCGTGGACGCCTACGAGGTGCCCGACCGGATCGGGGAGACGGTCTACCTGCGCAACCCGTGCTGCCCGTTCCCGTGGTGTGACAACCTGTCGCGGAAGAAGGACACCGACCACCTCGTGCCCTATGTGCCACCCGAACGCGGCGGCCCACCCGGGCAGACCGCGCCGGACAAGCTCGCCCCGCCGTGTCGGCGGCACCACCGGCTCAAGACCCACGGCGGCTGGACCTGCACCATGCCCGAACCCGGTCTCTACCTGTGGCGCTCACCCCTGGGCCGGCGGTACCTGGTCGACCACACCGGGTCCACCGCGCTCAGCGAAGAGCTCGCCGATTTCGAGTTGGCCGACACGGCGTTCGCCGAGCCGACGCTCCCCGACACCGCCTGACCACACCCACCGCGAACCGCCCGGACCCCCACGGCACCGGGCGCTTCCGCATGCCCTGAGTGCGGCAGCACGATGCGGTGGAGTCGCGAAACGGTCCCGGTCACGGCAGTGGCCATCGATACTGAGTGCGTGAAGACGTACGCCGCTTGGCGCGCTGCGCGGCCCGGCCACTGGCTGGCCGCGGCCCTTGCTGCAGACGTCGCGACGTACGCGACCGCCGGCGACAGGTCGGCAGCCGTGCTGCCGTGGCTCGTCCTGGACCTCTGGCTTGCGTATCGCATCTGGAACGGTGGGGCGACGGCTCTGGCCTGGTTCCGAGGACTGCAGCTTGCGGCTGTCTTCATCTTCGGCGTGGCCCTGGCTCTAGCTCAGTTGGGCGAGCGCTTCAGCACCACTGCCGGCCCCGGCGCGCTCGTGCTCTGTGCGGTCGTGGCGTGGTGCCTGATGGCCACGGCGCTGTCGGAACACGTCGCCGCAGCCCCAAGCAGCAGCCGACCGGCGGTCAGCGCGGGCTGACCAGCAGGTACCGCTCGTCGTCGATCTCTCGGCCCCAGTACTCCGGCTCGACCAGGTGGCGGACGGTAGCCGTCTCGCGATGGCGTCGTACCAGCTCCTCGGTGGTCTCCGCGGTCAGACCCGCACCGGTGGACCAGTTGCCCTCCACCAGGACGAGGCGGCCACCGGGCGCGAGCAGCGCGACCCAACGCGCGAGTGCGGCATCGGGGTCGGGGAGAGCCCAGAGCACGTGGCGGGACAGCACGACGTCGAAGGCTCCCGCCTCCAGGTCCGGGGTGGCCGCGTCTCCCTGGGCGAACGTGGCGTCCACTCCCGACTCGGCAGCCTTGACCGTCGCGGCGTTGACCATCGCGCCCGAGACGTCGATGCCCTGCACGTCGTACCCCGCCTGGGCGAGCAGGACCGACAGGGTGCCGGTGCCACAGCCGAGGTCGGCGATGCGGGCAGGCGCCGGAGGCAGGTGCTCCAGGAGCAGCGTTCGCCAGGCCTCCCGGACCTGCGGGTCACGCAGCCCGTGGTCGGGCTCCTCGTCGAAGGTGGCCGCCTCGCGGTCCCATGCCTCGCGTACCTCCCCGAGGCTCGTCACTCGGTCACCCAGGCCGGGTCCCAGCCCTCGACGTCCTCGGCCGGGCGGGACGACGGGCCGACGTACCTGGCGGAGGGCCGGATCAGGCGTCCGGTGCGCTTCTGCTCGAGGATGTGGGCTGCCCAGCCGCCGGTGCGGGCACACGTGAACATCGAGGTGAACATGTGCGGCGGGACCTCGGCGAAGTCGAGCACGATGGCGGCCCAGAACTCCACGTTGGTCTCCAGGACGCGGTCCGGACGCCGCTCTCGCAGCTCCTTCAGCGCGGCCTTCTCCAGGGCCTGGGCCACTTCGTAGCGCGGCGCGGCCAGCTCCTGCGCGGTGCGGCGGAGCACCCGGGCGCGGGGGTCCTCGGCGCGGTACACCCGGTGGCCGAAGCCCATCAGGCGCTCGCCCTTGTCGAGCAGCTCCTTGACGTACGGCGTCGCGTCACCGCGGCGCTCCACCTCCTCGAGCATGTGGAGCACGCGGGACGGGGCGCCGCCGTGCAGGGGGCCGCTCATCGCGCCCACAGCGGCGGAGAGGGAGGCGCCGACGTCGGCACCGGTGGAGGCGACCACGCGCGCGGTGAAGGTGGAGGCGTTCATGCCGTGCTCGGCGGCGGAGGCCCAGTAGGCGTCCACGGCCTTGACGTGCTTGGGGTCGGGCTCGCCCTTCCAGCGGATCATGAACCGCTCGGTGATCGAGTGGGCCTTGTCGACCTCGGACTGCGGCACCATCGGCTGGCCGAGGCCACGTGCGGCCTGGGCGACGTAGGACAGGACCATGACCGCGGCACGAGCGAGGTCCGCACGGGCCTGGGCGTCGTCGATGTCGTACAGCGGGCGCATCCCCCACGCCGGTGCGAGCATGGCGATGGCACTCTGCACGTCGACGCGGATGTCTCCCGAGTGGACCGGGAGCGGGTACGGCTCCGCCGGCGGCAGGCCCGGCTGGTAGGTCCCGTCGACGAGGAGACCCCACACCTTCTCGAACGGCACCCGGCCCGCGAGGTCCTCGATGTCGACCCCGCGGTAGCGCAGGGCGGAGCCCTCCTTGTCGGGTTCGGCGATCTCGGTCTCGAACGCTACGACGCCTTCGAGGCCGTGCTGAACCTCGCTCATATCGACTCCTCTGTTCTGTCTGGTCCGCCGAGCATTGTGCCCGCTACGCCCCGCTGCGTCACCTCGGCGGCTAGATTCTTTTCGTGATCGACCGAGAGCTGAGTGAGCTGCGCCGAGACTACGTGGCAGGTGGACTCGCCGAGTCGGACCTGGCCCCCGACCCCGTAGCCATGTTCCGAGCCTGGATGCACGACGCGGTGAAGGCCGGAATCCACGAGCCGAACGCCTTCGTCCTGTCGACGGCCACGCCCGACGGGGTGCCCTCCTCCCGCATCGTGCTGCTCAAGGGCCTCGACGACCGCGGCTTCGTCTTCTTCACCAACTATGCCTCGCGCAAGGGCGTCGAGCTGGCCGCGAACCCGTCGTGCTCGATTCTCTTCCCGTGGCACGTGCTCGAGCGGCAGGTCCGCATCGAGGGCAGGGCGACCCCGCTGCGCGCCAAGGAGAACGACGTGTACTTCGAGACCCGCCCCCGTGCGTCACAGCTCGGGGCCTGGGCGTCGCCCCAGTCCGAGGCCGTCGAGGACCGCTCGGTGCTGGACGGGAAGTACGACGAGATGGCGTCGCGTTTCGGGGACGGGGACATCCCGCGGCCCGAGCACTGGGGCGGCTACCGCGTCGTTCCCGAGGCGGTGGAGTTCTGGCAGGGCAGGCGCAACCGCATGCACGACAGGCTGCGCTATCGGCGTACTGCCGGGGGCTGGGTGACCGAGCGGCTCGCTCCCTGAACGTGGTGAGAACGCTTGTGAGTGAGTGCTCACTCATTTAATCTGAGTGGGTGACTCCTCGTGCCACCCCCATGTCGCCCGACCAGCGCCGTCAGGCGATCGTCGACGCCGTCGTGCCGTTGCTGATCGAGCACGGCCGCGGGGTCACCACTCGCCAGATCGCCGAGGCGGCGGGGATCGCGGAGGGCACGATCTTCCGCGTCTTCGACTCCAAGGACGCGCTCGTCGACGCCGCGCTCGTCGAGGCGTTCAGGCCGGGGCCACTTCTCGAGGGCATCGAGGGCGTCGACCCGGACCAGCCGCTGCGCGGTCGCCTCCTCGATCTGGTGACCGTCATGCAGGACCGGTTCCTCGAGATCTTCGGGCTCATGCGCGCGGTCGGGCTGGTCGCGCCGCCGGAGCACCTCGACGCGGACGACGACGCGGGCTCCTGGCGGGCCCGAGCGGAGAAGTCCATCGTCGAGCTCATCGAACCGGACCGCGACCAGCTCCGGGTTCCCCCCGAGGAGGTCGTCCGACTCCTGCGCCTGCTCACCTTCGCCGGCAGCCACCTCGAGATCGCCGACAACCACCTGCTCACGCCCGACGAGATCGTCGACGTCGTGCTCCACGGCACCTGCGCCGCCCCGGCTCGCTCGACACCGAACAGACCACACGGGGACTGACATGCTGATCCGACTGCTCAAGACCTACCTGCGGACATACCGCTCCTGGCTGCTGGCCGTGGTGGCGCTGCAGTTCGTCGGCACGATGGCCGCGCTGTACCTGCCCAGCCTCAACGCCGACATCATCGACAACGGCGTGGTCGCGGGCGACACCGGCTACATCGTCCGGACCGGGCTGGTCATGCTCGGAGTCTCCCTGGTGCAGATCACCTGCTCGGTCATCGCGGTCTACTTCGGCGCGCGCACCGCGATGGCCTTCGCGCGCGACGTCCGGGCGGCCCTGTTCCAGCAGGTCGGGTCGTTCTCCAGCCGGGAGGTCCTGGACTTCGGCCCGCCGTCGCTGATCACCCGCAACACCAACGACGTGCAGCAGGTCGGCATGCTCGTCCTGCTCGGCTGCACGCTCATGGTGGCGGCGCCGATCATGATGGTCGGCGGCGTGATCATGGCGATGCGTGAGGACCTCGGCCTGTCGTGGCTGCTCGCGGTGAGCGTCCCCGTGCTGGTCGTCTGCGTCGGCTTCGTGATCTCGCGGATGGTTCCCGGTTTCCGGTTGATGCAGGAGCGGATCGACGGAGTGAACCGGATCCTGCGGGAGCAGATCACCGGCATCCGCGTGGTGCGGGCGTTCGTCCGCGAGCCGCTGGAGACCCGCCGGTTCGACGGCGCGAACACCGACCTGACCGACGTCGCGGTCAGGGTCGGCCGGTGGATGGCCACGATGTTCCCGCTGGTCCTGCTGGTCCTCAACGTCTCCAGCGTCGCGGTGCTCTGGTTCGGCGGACACCGGGTCGACGCGGGGGAGATGCAGATCGGATCCCTGACCGCCTTCCTGGCGTACCTGGTACAGATCCTGATGTCGGTGATGATGGCGACGTTCATGCTCGTGATGGTGCCGCGGGCAGCCGTGTGCGCGGACCGGATCGTGGACGTGCTCGACACCGAGTCGTCCGTCGTACCTCCCTCGGAGCCCGTCACGCACGTCGACGTCCGAGGCCACCTCGACGTGGAGAACGTGGAGTTCAGCTACCCGGGCGCGAGCGCCCCGGTGCTCCGCGACATCAGCTTCTCCGCACGCCCCGGCCAGACCACCGCGGTCATCGGCTCCACCGGCGCCGGCAAGAGCACCCTGCTGAACCTCGTGCCGCGGCTGTTCGACGCGACCGACGGCACGGTGTACGTCGACGGGGTCGACGTACGACGCCTCGACCCGGAGATGCTCTGGCGCCGGATCGGGCTGGTGCCGCAGAAGGCGTACCTGTTCACGGGCACGGTCGCGAGCAACCTGCGCTACGGGAAGCCCGACGCCACCGAGGAGGAGATGTGGGCCGCGCTCGAGATCGCGCAGGCGCGTGACTTCGTCGAGGCGATGTCGGAGGGACTCGAGTCGCCGATCGCCCAAGGCGGCACGAACGTCTCCGGCGGGCAGCGGCAGCGGCTCGCGATCGCGCGGGCGCTGATCCACACGCCGGAGATCTACCTGTTCGACGACTCGTTCTCCGCCCTCGACCTGGCTACCGACGCGCGGCTGCGACGGGCGTTGAAGCCGGTCACCGCCGACTCGACGGTCGTGATCGTCGCGCAGCGGGTCTCCACCATCGTCGACGCCGACCAGATCATCGTCCTCGAGGACGGCGCCGTGGTCGGCCACGGGACACATGCCGAGCTGCTCGCCACCTGCGAGACCTACCAGGAGATCGTCGAGTCCCAGCTGACCGCGGAGGACGTGGCATGAGGTCTCGACAAGCTCGACCGGCAGGGGATGGGGCTCGACCGGCGGGGGATGGGGCTCGACCAGAAGGGGATGGGGCTCGACCGGCGGAGCCGGCGGGTGGCGCCACCCTGAAGGAGACCGAGCGCATCCAGGGCCAGGGCGGCCCGGGCCGCGGCGGGCCGTTCGGCGGCGGCATGGTCGGCCAGAAGTCGGCCGACTTCGGTCCCTCGGCAAAGCGGCTGGTGGGCAGGCTTCGACCCGACCGGGGGAGGGTGCTCGCGGTCTTCGGCCTCGCGGTGGTCAGCGTCGCGCTCGCCGCGGTCGGCCCCAAGATCCTCGGCCGGGCGACCGACCTGATCTTCACGGGCCTGTTCGGCAAGCAGCTGCCCGCGGACATGACCAAGCAGCAGGCGGTCGAGGCCGCGCGCGCCGGCGGCGACGCCCGGGTCGCGGACATGCTCGCGTCGATGGACGTGGTGCCCGGTCAGGGCGTCGACTTCACCGCGGTCGGGCACGTCCTGCTGCTCGCGCTCGGCGTCTACCTGGCGTCGTCGCTGCTGAGCTGGTTGCAGGGGTACCTGCTCAACGACATCGTGCAGGGCACGGTGTTCCGGATGCGGTCCGAGGTCGAGGACAAGATCAACCGGCTGCCGCTGAGCTACTTCGACCGGCAGCCCCGCGGTGAGCTGCTGAGCCGGGTCACCAACGACATCGACAACATCTCGCAGAGCCTGCAGCAGACGATGAGCCAGCTGCTCACCTCCCTGCTCACGGTGGTCGCCGTGGTCGCCATGATGTTCTACATCTCGCCGACCCTGGCACTGGTCGCACTGGTCACGATCCCGGTGACCATGCTCGTCACCGGTGCCGTCATGCGGCGCTCCCAGAGCATGTTCATCGCGCAGTGGCGGCGGACCGGGAAGCTCAACGCGCACGTCGAGGAGTCGTTCACCGGGCACGAGCTGGCCAAGGTGTTCGGCCGGCAGCGCGAGGTGGAGGAGGTCTTCGCGGTCGAGAACGAGGAGCTGTACCGGGCCAGCTTCGGCGCCCAGTTCGTCTCCGGGCTGATCATGCCGACCATGATGTTCATCGGGAACCTGAACTACGTGGTGATCGCCGTGCTCGGAGGGCTCCGGGTGGCGAACGGGACGATCAGCCTGGGCGACGTACAAGCGTTCATCCAGTACTCACGTCAGTTCACCCAGCCGCTCACCCAGGTCGCCTCGATGGTCAACCTCCTGCAGTCCGGGGTGGCGTCCGCCGAGCGCGTCTTCGAGCTGCTCGACGCCACCGAGGAGCCGGCCGACAGCCCGTCCGCCCTGGTCCCGGCCGAGCAGGTCGGGCGGGTCGAGCTCGAGCACGTGTCCTTCCGGTACGACGAGGACAAGCCGCTGATCACCGACCTGTCGCTGGTGGCGGAGCCGGGGCACACGGTCGCGATCGTCGGGCCCACGGGGGCCGGGAAGACCACGCTGGTCAACCTGGTGATGCGGTTCTACGACGTCGACGAGGGCCGGATCACCCTGGACGGCCTCGACATCGCGCAGATGCGGCGCGAGGACCTGCGCGGACAGATCGGGATGGTGCTGCAGGACACCTGGCTGTTCGAGGGGACGATCCGCGACAACATCGCCTACGGTCGCCCGGACGCAACCGAGGAGGAGATCCTGGAGGCCGCGCGGGCCACCTTCGTGGACCGGTTCGTGCACAGCCTGCCCGACGGGTACGACACGGTCATCGACGAGGACGGCACCAACATCAGCGCCGGCGAGCGGCAGCTGGTCACGATCGCGCGGGCCTTCCTGGCCAGCCCGGCGCTGCTCATCCTCGACGAGGCGACAAGCTCGGTCGACACCCGCACGGAGCGGCTGCTGCAGCAGGCCATGGCGGCCCTGCGCGCGGACCGGACCAGCTTCGTGATCGCGCACCGGCTCTCCACCATCCGCGACGCGGACCTGATCCTGGTCATGGAGGACGGCCAGATCGTCGAGCAGGGAACCCACGAGGAGCTGCTCCAGGCGGAAGGGGCCTACGCGGCGCTGCACAGCTCCCAGTTCGCCGCCCCGGCCGTCGCCTGACAAGTTGGGGGAAAATGCGACCCGCAGGCGTTGCGGCTCCGTCTCGCGCACGGGCGAGTACGGGCCACTCTCCGGTCGGACATCCGGAGCGCCTGCGGGTCGGGTGACTGCCTGGTATTGCCAGCTGCTCACGATCGAGCACAGTCATGCTGGCCGGTGAGCTGCTAGCGAGCAGCCACCTCACGAGTCCGTAAAGAATTCATCTTTGGACCACCTCCTTCCTCGTGTCCGTCCACGGTACGTCGGCGCTCGAGACCCGGACAAGGCATTTGTCCCGACATTTGAAAGGGTGACGCCGTGACGGACAAGGGCCGCAGGACGGTGAGCACGCGTCTCCGCGCCCTCGTGACCGATATCCGCCCGCTCCAGGTCTCCAGGCCGTATCGCAGGCTCTTCTTCGGCAACGCCGTGGCCCAGCTCGGACAGCAGATGACCGCGGTCGCGGTCGCCATCCAGGTCTACTCGCTCACCGGGTCCTCGTTCGCGGTCGGACTGGTCGGCGTCTTCGCCGTCGGGCCGCTCATCGCCTTCGGCCTGTACGGCGGCGCCATCGCCGACGCCGTCGACCGGCGCACCCTCTCGCTCGTCGCGTCCTCAGGGCTCTGGGTCGTCTCGCTGCTGCTCGCGGCGCAGGCGTTCGTCGGCAACACCTCCGAGTGGGTCCTCTACGCCTGCGTGGCCGTCCAGTCGGGGTGCTTCGCCGTGAACACCCCGGCCCGCAACGCGATGGTGGCCCGGCTCCTGCCGACCGAGCTGCTGCCGGCGGCGAGTGCACTCAACATGGCCTCCTTCAACCTCGGCTTCACGATCGGCCCGATGGCCGGGGCCCTCCTGATCAGGTGGGGCGGCTTCGAGGCGGCGTACAGCGTCGACGCCCTGACGTTCACCGCCGCGCTCTACGCGATCCTGCGACTGCCCCCGATGCCGCCGCTCGCAGGCAGCCCGAGGGCCGGCTTCCGGTCCGTGCTGGACGGGCTGGCCTTCCTCAAGCAGTCGCCCAACCTGCGGATGACGTTCGTCCTCGACCTGTGCGCGATGGTCCTCGCCCAGCCACGCGCGCTCTTCCCGGCCCTCGCGTACAAGGTGTACGGCGGCGGCGCGGCGACCGTCGGTCTGCTCCAGTCCGCGCCGGCCGTCGGTGCGCTGGTCGCCTTCGCCTTCTCGGGCTGGGTGAGCAGGGTCAGGCTGCAGGGGGTCGCGATCGTGCTCTCGGTCGTGGTCTACGGGCTCGCGGTCGGATCGGTGGGACTGACCAGCATCCTGTGGCTCGGCGTGCTCTTCCTCGCGATCTCCGGCGCGGCCGACATGGTGAGCGCCGCGTACCGGTCGACGATCCTCCAGGTCGCCGCGCCCGACCAGCTCCGTGGCCGGCTGCAGGGCGTGTTCACGGTCGTGGTGGCGGGCGGGCCCAGAGCCGGCGACTTCGTGGCGGGCAGCCTCGGTGAGGGAACCACCGAGCGCGTCGCCCTGGTCGTCGGCGGCCTCGCCTGCGTCGTCGGCGTGCTCGTCGCCGTCGCCCTCCAGCGGAGCTTCCTGAAGTACGACGCCCGCTATCCCTCGCCGTGACTTTGGTTGCTGGGAGCAACTAATATAAAGTTGCCCACGGCAACCAAACTCTCTCCTCCCGGATGAGACCGAGCGACCCGAGGACCAGTCACGTTGACCCGTGTCTCAGACACTCCCACGACCATCCCCACAGTCAGCTCCCCGTCTGACTCCACAGCCGAGCCCATGTCGCACCGCGAGGTGCTCGAGGCACTGTCGGGATTGCTGATGGCGATGTTCGTGGCCATGCTCTCCTCGACAGTCGTCACCACGGCGCTGCCGCGGATCGTGACCGAGCTGCACGGTAGCGAGTCCGGCTACACCTGGGTCGTCGTCGCCACCCTGCTGACCCTCACCGCGACCACGCCCATCTGGGGCAAGCTCGCCGACCTGTTCAGCAAGAAGACCCTGGTCCAGATCTCACTGCTGGTCTACGTCGCCGGTTCCGTGGTGGCGGGGCTGGCTCCGAGCATGGGGGTGCTGATCGGAGCGCGGGCTCTCCAGGGCGTGGGCGTCGGAGGGCTCAGTGCCCTGGTCCAGATCGTCATCGCCAGCATCGTCGCGCCTCGTGAGCGCGGGAGGTACTTCGGCTACCTCGGTGCGGTGTTCGCGATGGCGACCGTGAGCGGACCGCTCATCGGCGGGCTGATCGTGGACACCCCCTGGCTCGGCTGGCGCTGGTGCTTCTTCGTCGGCATTCCGTTCGCGGCGCTCGCGTTCGTCGTACTCCAGAAGACCCTGCACCTGCCCACGGTCAGGCGGCACGTGTCCGTCGACTACCTGGGCGCCCTGCTCATCGCCTCCGGGGTGTCCGTGCTGCTGATCTGGGTCTCGCTCGCGGGCACGCAGTTCGACTGGGCCTCCAGCACGACCGCCTGGATGGTCTCGCTCGGTGTGGCTCTCCTCGCGGCCTTCGTCGTCGTCGAGACCCGGGTCGAGGAGCCGATCATCCCGCTCCGGCTGTTCCGGGACCGCACGACCAGCCTCGCGACCCTCGCCAGCGTCATGGTCGGCGTGGCGATGTTCGGCGCCACGGTCTTCCTGTCGCAGTACTTCCAGCTCGCCCGGGGCATGTCCCCGACGTCCGCCGGGCTGATGTCCCTCGCCATGGTCGGTGGTGTGATGGTGTCGAGCATCGCCACCGGTCGCGTCATCGCCGTCACCGGCAAGTGGAAGCGCTACCTCCTGGGAGGGTCGTTGCTGATGGCCGCCGGCACGGCAATGCTCGGCACCATCGACGCGTCGACCGGCATCGTCACCGTGGGCGTCTTCATGGCCGTGCTCGGCGTCGGGGTCGGCGCCGTCAACCAGAACCTCGTGCTCGCGGTCCAGAACAACGCCGCGCAGAGCGACATCGGCGCCGCCAGTGCGCTGTCCGCCTTCTTCAGGACCATGGGCGGCTCGATCGGGGTCTCCGCACTCGGCACGGCGCTGGGCCACAAGGTGAGCGCGGAGGTTGCGGCCGGGCTGGGCCGGCTCGGCATCGCCCCGCCCGGCGAGCAGGGTGGGACGACCATTCCCGACCTGGCGCAGCTGCCGGGCCCGGTTCGTGAGGTCGTCGAGTCCGCCTTCGCCGTGGCCACCGGCCATGTGTTCGTGCTGGCGACGCCCTTCGCGGTGATGGCGTTCCTCTGCATCCTCGCGATCAAGGAGGTCCCGCTGCGCGACACGATCGAGCGTGATGACGAGCGCGGCGCGCGCGAGGCCGGAACGCGCGAGGCCGAGCAGGTAGCCGGGTCGGCTGCTCACTAGGGTTCAGGCATGACGCGCAGGAAGGCCGACTCGGTGCAGGCGATCGAACGCGAGCTGGGCGTGCTGCTGCACCGCGTGCGTCGCACGACGGTCGAGAACGCCCGTGCGGTCCACCCTGACCTGCAGCCGGCGGCGTACTCCATCCTGCTCTACGTCATCGACCACCACGGCACGCACGCCTCGGACGTCGTCGACCACTTCGGCATCGACAAGGGCGCGGTGAGCCGCCACGTCGCGCAGCTCGAACGGCTGGGGCTGGTCGAGCGGCACTGCGACCCGGAGGACCGGAGGGCGCAGACCATCGAGGCGTCTGCCGTCGCCCTCGAGAGGGTCGCGGCTCTCCGTGAGGCCCGGCGCGCCGCCTACGCGGGGCGGCTGGCCTCGTGGACCGCGCCCGCCCTCGAGGAGTTCAGCGAGCAGCTCCGGAACTACAACGCGCTGCTCGAGGGCTGACGGCTCAGACCAGGCGGAACCAGGCCGTCAGGCTCGGCGGAACCAGGCCGCGGTGTCGGGAGGAAGCGTTCCCGCGCCGACCGGACCGCTCGCGAGCACCAGCTCACCTGCCTCCGCGGGGGTCCTCGCCGTCCGCGAACCGCAGTTGACCATGCACACCAGGCCGTCGCCCCGGGAGAAGGCAAGAGTCCCGGGTGCGCTTCGCAGGATCGTGACGTGGTCGTCGAGGTTCGCGGTGACCTCACGCCGCGTCCGCAGCGCCCGGCGGTAGAAGTTCAGGGTGGAGTCGGGGTCCCGTCCTGCGCCGCGACCGACAGCTTCGCCCAGCCCGCCGGCTGCGGCAGCCACGGCTGCCCGCTGCCGGGGCCGAACCCGAACGGCGGCTCCTCGCCCGACCAGGGGATCGGAACCCGGCAGCCGTCACGTCCCACGCCTCCGCCGCGGAAGTACTGCGGGTCCTGCCGGTGCTCCGGCGCCACGTCGATCTCCTCGAGGCCGAGCTCCTCGCCCTGGTAGATGTACGACCCGCCGGGCAGCGCGAGCATCGTCAGCAGGGCGGCCCTGGCGCGGGCGAGGCCCTGGGCGCCTCCGCCGTACCTGGTGACATGGCGGACCACGTCGTGGTTCGACAGCACCCACGTGGCGCTCGCGTCGACCAGGCCGACCGCGTCGAGCGTCTCGGTGACGACTCGGCGGAAGGCGGCGGCGGACCAGTCCGCCGTCAGCCAGTGGAAGTTGAACGCCTGCTGGAGCTCGTCGGGCCGGATGTAGCGGGCCATCGACTCCGCGGTCGCCGTCCACGCCTCGGCCACGGCCATCCGCTCGCCGTCGTACTCGTCGAGGATCTTGCGCCAGCGCCGGTAGACCTCGTGCACCTCCGGCTGGTCCCACATCGGGAACTTCTCGCCACGCTTGGCGTCCACCAGGTCGATCGGCGTGTAGAGGCCGTGCGCCACGTCGATCCGGAAGCCGTCCACACCACGGTCCAGCCAGAACCGGAGGATCGACTCGAACTCGTCGCCGACCCGCGCGTTCCACCAGTTCAGGTCGGGCTGGGTCGGGTCGAACATGTGGAGGTACCACTGGCCGTCCCCGACCCGGGTCCACGCCGGGCCGCCGAAGACCGACTTCCAGTTGTTCGGGGGCTTGGAGCCGCCACGGCCCTTCCCGTCGCGGAAGACGTACAGGTCGCGCACGGGGTCGCCGGGCTCCGCTGCGAGCGCGGCCTGGAACCACGCGTGCTCCGCCGACGTGTGGTTCGGCACCAGGTCGACGATCACGCGGATGCCGAGGTCGTGTGCCTTCGCCAGCATCGAGTCGAAGTCGTCCAGCGACCCGAACAGCCGGTCCACGTCGCGGTAGTCGGCCACGTCGTAGCCGTGGTCGTTCTGCGGAGACGTGTAGAACGGCGTGATCCACACCGAGTCCACGCCGAGCTCGGCGAGGTACGGGAGCCGCTGCTCGATGCCGGCAAGGTCGCCGACGCCGTCGCCGTCGGAGTCGGCGAAGCTGCGGACGTAGATCTGGTAGCAGACGGAGTGTCTCCACCACGGGGAGTCAGTAATTTGCACGTTCCAATCCCAAGCCAGCAGAGGGTTGTCTGTCAAACGCGGGTCTCGACGGGCTCGACCGGCGGGGTCTCGACGGCCTCGACCGGCGGAGGCTCAGCCGAAGGTGGCGGGGTCCACCGCGATCCAGGTGTGCTGCGCCCGGGCGACGATCCGCCCGTCGCTGTCGTAGAGCGTGCTCGCGGTGAACGTCTTGCGGCCCTCGCTGCCGAGTCCGGCGCCGACCACGACGTGCGGCTCATCCACGACCGGCAGGGCGTCGACCTGCGCGGACATCCGGCCGAGGACCATCCTGCGCTCCTCCATGTCTCCGGCCCATCCGCCGACACAGTCGAGGGCGGCCCAGGCGACGCCGAGGCCGACCCGCTGCTGACCCGGGTCGTGCAGGTCCGAGATCTCCGCCAGGCTCTGGTGCGGAACCCACAGCGAGGCGACCCTGCCCTCCGCGACCCGGCCCGGGAAGATCCGCAGGCCGTCGCCCTCGGCGCGGTCCGGGCCGCACGCGAAGCAGTTCGGGAAGGGGTGGCTGACCAGTCCGGGGAACCGCGCCATCGCGTCGGTGGCACGCGTCATCGAGACCGCCTCCACCGGCTCGAGGTCCGCGTCGACGACTCGGGCCTCCGCGATCTTCATGCCGCCCATCGTCAGCCACAGCACGGGGTGCTCGGCCACGTTCGCGGTGTGTTCCGCCGGCACCTGCTGCACCCGCATCGCGACGTCGAGCGGGGGAGGCTGGCGCAGGGTCACCTCGATCGCCGGGCAGTCGTCGTCGCACTCCATGCGCTCGGCCAGCGACCCGGCGGTGTACCCGCCGTTGCCGGACGTGGCCGGCCCGCAGAACCGCGCCGGGATGGTCAGGTCGCCCTCGAAGGTCGAGGTACTCGTCACTCCGTGCTCACTTCTTCGTTCTCTCCAGCCGTGCCAGTGCCTCGCGACGCTCCTCGGCATGGTCCACGATCGGTTCCGGGTACCCGTCCGGCAGCCCGGCGGGATCCTTCGTGGGCTCGTGAACATACCGGGTCTCCACGTCGCGCAGCTCCTCGACCCACCGGCGGACGTACCTGCCGTCCGGGTCGAACCTCCGCCCTTGGGTGGTCGGGTTGAACACCCGGAAGTACGGCGAGGCGTCCGTGCCCGACCCTGCGACCCACTGCCAGCCGTGCTGGTTCGAGGCAAGGTCACCGTCGACGAGCCACCTCATGAAGTGCCGCGCGCCGTGCTGCCACTCGACGTGCAGGTCCTTCACCAGGAAGCTCGCCACGACCATCCGGACCCGGTTGTGCATCCAGCCCGTCGCCCGCAGCTGACGCATGCCCGCGTCCACGATCGGGAAGCCGGTCCGGCCCTCCTGCCACGCCGCGAAGCGCTCGCCCGGGTCGTCGTACTCCATGCGGGCGAACTCCGGGCGGAGGTACTCCCGTGCCGTCTCCGGGCGCTGCCACAGCACGTCGGCGTAGAACTCGCGCCAGGCGAGCTCGGTGCGGTACGTCGCTGCGCCCGTGCTCCGGAGGCGGGCGAGGTCGGCCAGCATCGTCCGGGGGTGGATCTCGCCCCACCTCAGGTGCGCCGACATCCTCGACGTGCCGGGCAGGTCGGGGCGGTCGCGGGCGCCGTCGTAGTCGCCCACGGCGTCGTCGAGGAACTCCTGCCACCGTTTGAGCGCCGCCTCCTCGCCCGCCTGGGGGAGGGAGAGGGCCGCGGGAATCCGTGGAGTCGGGATCTCCACGCCGTCCAGGTCTGCCGGGCGCAGCCACCGCTGCCGCGGGTCCGGCGGGTCGACCGGAGCCCTCCAGCCGTGGTCGGCCCAGGCCCTCGAGAACGGCGTGAAGACCTTGTACGCCTCCCCGCCTCCGGTCACCACGCGGCCGGGCGCGACGGCGTACGGCGACCCCAGCCGCTGGAGCTCGACGCCCTGGCCGCGCAGGAACTCCTCGACGGCGGCGTCGCGGCGGCTGCCGTAGGGGCCGTAGTCGGCGGCGACGTGCACGGTCCGGGCTCCGACCGCCCTCGCCGCCCGGGCGACCTGGCGGACGGGGTCGCCTCGTAGGACGGCGAGCCGCCCGCCGAGCGACTCGTCGAGCCGGGTGAGGGAGTCCGCGAGGTAGGCCCGGCGGCTCGGACCGGCCGGGTCCCAGAGGGCGGGATCGAGCACGAACAGAGGCAGAACCCCCTCGTCGCCGGCCGCGGCGCACGCGGCGAGGAGCGCCGGATTGTCGCCGAGGCGAAGGTCCCGGCGGAACCACATGACGGCGGGCGCGGCGTCGACGGTCCCGGGGGGCATGGAGTCCATGAGTCCAATGTGCCAGCGTTGACGGACGGTACGTAACAATGTGCCTTGTGAGCGACCTGATCGACACCACCGAGATGTACCTCCGCACGATCTACGAGCTCGTGGAGGAGGGCATCGTGCCGTTGCGTGCCCGGATCGCCGAGCGCCTGCACCAGAGCGGCCCCACGGTCAGCCAGACGGTGGCCCGCATGGAGCGCGACGGCCTGCTCACGATCGAGGGCGACCGCCATCTCGAGCTGACCGGGGAGGGCAACCGGCTCGCCACCCGCGTCATGCGCAAGCACCGTCTCGCCGAGCGGCTGCTCACCGACGTCATCGGGCTCGACTGGGAGCTGGTGCACGCCGAGGCCTGCCGCTGGGAGCACGTCATGTCCGAGACGGTCGAGCGACGGCTCGTCGAGCTGCTCGACCACCCGACCGAGTCGCCCTACGGCAACCCGATCCCCGGGCTGCACGAGCTGGGCGAGACGTCCGACGGCGAGGAGTTCATGCACGACGTCGAGCCGCTGGACAAGGTCGCCGACACCGAGGGGGAGGTGCGGGTGCTGATCCGGCGGATCGGCGAGCCGATCCAGACCGACGAGTCGCTCATGGCCGCGCTGCGCCGGGTCGGGGCACTCCCCGACAAGGTGGTCACGGTCGCCGCCGGCGCCGAGGGCGTGCTGGTCGGCAGTGGTGGGGAGATGGCCGAGATCGACCTCGACGCCGCCTCCCACATGTTCGTCCGCCGCCTCTGACGCCCGTCCACCGCCGCCTCCTGACTTCCTCGCGACACGCTGTTGCGCCAGGGGCGCAAGCGCACCCGGCTGGCGCGCCGCCTCTGGTTGGATGGTGCGCATGGGGCGGCAGGGATTGCACATCGAGGTCGCCGGACTCACCAAGATGTTCGGCACCCTGAAGGCCGTCGACGACCTTTCCTTCACGGTGGGCCCAGGGGTCGTGACCGGGTTCCTCGGGCCGAACGGTGCCGGTAAGACCACGACTCTGCGCTGCCTCCTCGGCCTGGTCGCCCCGACCGCGGGAACCGCGACGATCGGCGGCCTGGCCTACCGCGACCTCACCGATCCGGTCGGCACGGTGGGTGCCCTCCTCGAGTCCTCCAGCTTCCACCCGGGACGCTCCGCGCGTGCGCACCTGGAGGTGATGGCTCTCGGTGCCGGCATCGACCCGGCCCGGGCGCGAGAGATGCTCGCCCACGTCGGGCTGGCCGAGGTCGCCGAGAAGCGGGTGGGCGGTTACTCGCTCGGCATGCGGCAGCGCCTCGGCCTGGCCGCCGCGCTGCTCGGTGACCCGCAGGTCCTGGTCCTCGACGAGCCCTCCAACGGGCTCGACCCCGCTGGCATCGCCTGGCTGCGTGACTTCCTTCGGACACTCGCGGGCGAGGGTCGCACGGTCCTGGTCTCCAGCCACGTCCTCAGCGAGGTGCAGCAGACCGTCGACGACGTGGTGGTCATCTCCCGCGGCCGTCTGGTGAGACAGGGCAGGCTGGCCGACCTCGACAGCGGCCCGCCCGACGTACTCGTCCGGACGCCGGAACCCGACCGGCTGCGCGAGGCGCTGGCCGCCGCCGGACTCACCGTCGGCGACGCGGACGGGTCCGGCAGGCTGCGGGTGAGCGGGGGTACGCCGGAACAGGTCGGCCACGCCGCGCACGTCCACGGCGTCGAGCTGCACGAGCTGGTCGCAGAGGCGGGCCGCCTCGAGAAGACGTTCCTGGAGCTGACGCGATGACGAACCCGACCTCTGGCCTGGTGCGCTCCGAGCTGAGGAAGATCACCTCCACCAGGCTGTGGTGGGGGCTGCTGATCGGTGCCCTCGTGTACACCGCCATCAGCGCGGGCGTGTCCGCAGGCTTCGCGGGCGTGGACCCGGGAGCCGGCCAGGACCCGTCACCGGGGCTCGACACCCCTGAGGGGATCCGGGCCGTCTACGCGTCGGCGATGTTCAGCGGGACCTACATCTTCGCGCTGATCCTCGGCATCACCGGCATGACGGGGGAGTACCGCTACCAGACGATCACCTCGACGTTCCTGGTCTCACCGCGCCGCAGCCGGGTGGTCGGAGCGAAGATGCTCGCGCACCTGGCAGTGGGGGCGGTCTACGGCCTCGTGGCGTTGGTGGCCGCCTTCGTGGTCGGTGCGGTCGTGATCAGCATCCGGGGGTACGACCTCGGACTCGACACCGAGCGCCTGTGGGCCACGATGGGCCTGGCCGTCGTGGCGGTGGCCATCTGGACGCTGCTCGGCATCGGCATCGGGACGCTCATCCGCAACCAGGTCGCCGCCATCCTGATCGCGGTCCTGATCACCTTCCTCATCGAGCCGCTCCTCACCTTCGGCCTGGCCGCGGCGGATCTGGACTGGGTCGTGAAGTGGCTGCCGACGAACGCCTCGGCAGCGCTCATGGCGCCCGGCAACACCCTCCTGACCTACCTCGACTGGTGGGTCGGGGGACTGGTGCTCGTCGGGTACGGGCTGGTCTTCGCCGCGCTCGGCGTGCTCCTGTCCACCCGCCGCGACGTCGCCTGACCCGAGTTGTCAGGGCGTGCGGGGGTCATGGCGCCCCGACACCCTGACAAGTGGGGGAACTCCGACGGCCAGGAGGTCCGCGGCCAGCGCGGCCTGGTCATGACGGGCCTCGCCCGCGGTGGCTCGGAGCACCCGGCGACCGCTGATCACGACACCGCGTTCCCGCTTCATGTCGCTCTCCCAGTGGCCGACCTCCATGTGGTGGCTGCCGTCGACCTCGAGGACCACGACCGAACGATCAGCCAGGACCCACTCACAGTCTAGGTAGCGCTTGCATCCCTGGCGGTCGCGGCGGACCCGTTGCCGGTCGGGTGGCAGCAGGCCGAACCTGCGGCAGAGCGCCGCTATGTCGATCTCGCTGAGCGCCTCGGCGCCCCCTGCGATGTCGTGCAGTGCGAGCCGCATCGGTGCCTTGTGCCGGATGCGTCCGACGTGAGCGAGCTCGCTCCCGAGGTCCTCGACCCTGCACACACGCTGCTGCACGACCGCGGCGAGCAGCCCGCAGGCGTAGCGGATCGATGGCTGCCATGCAGCTGCGTCGAGCGCCGACCTCGGCAACGTGGTCGAGGGAATGGCGGCGTGCGGGTCGAGGTCGGCGGCAGTGAAGCGACGCGACTCGTGGACCGTGACGCCCTCTGCGCGCCCGGACGTGTTGCCTCGCCGCACCAGGATGTGGACGTCGTCGAGCTCCTGGCCGAAGAACCGGAACCCGGCGTTCTCGAGGACGGTCCAGGCTGCGAGACAAGCGGGACCTGCGGGCTCGAGCACGGCCAGCCACATCCGCTGCTCGCGCGAGGGGACGAAGTTGTGCGTGACCACGCAGTGGTCGCCGTACCGACGCCAGCGTCCTGCCCGGACGTGTGCCTTGACGGCGTCCCGGCTCACGCCGACGGCACCGAGCTGACGGATGGTGGCAACGCCGGCTTGCGTGCGGAGGAGCGTGACGAGGTCGGTGGTCATCGGCACACCGTCGTCGAGAGGTCACGCCGTGAACAGCCCTCTCGTCACGCCTGTGGAAACCGAACCGAGTTGTCAGGGGGTGGGGGTGCCCTGGCGCTCCCACCCCCTGACAAGGCGGGGGAGGAGGTCGCTGCAGCCGACCTCGAGCTTGTACGTCGCCAGGTCGTCGCCGCGTGTCGCCCCACGGTTCACGATCACGATCGGCAGGCCGAGCTTGTGCGCGTGGCGCACGAACCGGAATCCCGAGAGCACGGTCAGGGACGACCCCGCCACGAGCAGGGCCTCCGCCGACTCGACCGCGTCGAGGCAGCGCTGCACCCGCTCCTTCGGGACGTTCTCGCCGAAGAAGACGACGTCCGGCTTGAGCACACCGTCGCAGCGGTCGCACTGCGGGACCCGGAACCGGCCGGTGTCGGAGAGCTCGACGTCACCGTCGGGCCGGACGACTGCCCCGGCGTGCTGCTCGTCGAAGCCAGGGTTCAGCGACACCATCCGACGGTGGAGGGCTTGGCGGCTGGTCCGAGCCCGGCACGACAGGCAGACGACGTCCGCGATCCGGCCGTGCAGAGCGCACAGGCTGCTGCTCCCAGCCTGCTCGTGAAGGCCGTCGACGTTCTGGGTGATCAGATGACGCAGGCGGCCCTGCTGCTCGAGCCGGGCGAGCGCTTCGTGCCCGGCGTTCGGCACCGCTCGCCGCATCCGCGACCAGCCGAGGTGCGACCTGGCCCAGTAGCGCTGCTGCGAGGCGGGTCCGGACACGAACTCCTGGTAGGTCATCGGCGTGCGGGCGGGTGACCCGGGCCCGCGGTAGTCGGGGATCCCGGAGTCAGTGCTGATCCCGGCGCCCGTCAGCGCGACGAAGCGGTGACTCCCCAGAAGGTCCAGCGCGGCGGCCTCGTCGTACGCCTGCCGCGCCGGGGCTGTCTCCACCTCCACCCGGCCAGGGTACGCGGGTCCGTGGCTGCAAGCCTGCGGCGGCGGCCACGCCCGTTTCCACCGGATCTGCCTAGACCACACGAGGGCGATACAGCCGTTGTCGACGTACCGGAAGGGGGTGACAGCCCCCCGATCTTCGGGCATTCACGACAAATGGGATCGGCCGCGTTTGGGGAGTATTGCCCTTCCGTGCCGCCCAACACCTACCCTTGTCGGGTGCGTTCCGAATGGATCCCGGTATCTGCGAGTGCCCTGATCACGGGTGCCATGGCACTCGTTCTGGCCCAGATGCTGAACCCCATGGGCAGTGACAGCTCACCGGTGAGGCAGCTGGAGATCGCCGCCGACAGCCCCAACCGCTGGCTGGCGATGAGCATCCTCTTCTTCATCGCGGCTGTGGGGCTCGTCCTGGGGATGCCGAGTGTCATGGTCCTGTTCACCGGGCGTCGGGGCAGGGCGCTGGGGATGCTCGGTGTCGGCGTGCTCACGCTCGGGTGCATGGGGGTCGCCGGGCTCTCCGCGATGATGCTCTTCTTCCGCTCGCTGGCCCTCGAGGGGGCGCTCCAGGCAGGCGAGGTCAAGGCCGTGGTGGAAGAGCCGGGCATGGTCGTGATGCTGAACGTCTACGTCTACGGGTTCCTCGGCGGGGTGCTGATCGTCGCCGCGGCGCTCTTCCGCGCCAAGCAGACCCCGGTGTGGGTCCCGATCCTGCTGGTCGCGTTCCTGGCGATCCAGCCGCTCATCCCGCTGGCCGGGCCGGTCCTGAGCGCGGTCGGACTGATGACGCTGGCAGCCGGGTTCACCGGCATCGCCACCGCCGCGAACACGCCTGCCAGACGCGCCGTCGTGGCGCGCAGCTTCGCGTAGCCCCTGACCGGAAGCGGGCTCTAGGGCTCGATCAGCGGCACGAACGAGTAGTAGCCGTGGCGTACGACGGCTGGCTCGGCCTCGGTACGCCGTGCGACGGTCATCCGGCCCGCCACCGGGACCACCATCAACCCGCCCACGACGAGCTGGTCGACGAGCTCGTCGGGCACCGACCTCGCCTCGGCCGAGACCAGGATCCTGTCGTACGGGGCGCGGTCGGGAAGCCCGAGCACGTGAGGTGACGCCTCGACGACGCAGGTCCAGGGCATCGGGTAGGCCTCGAGGTTCTCCCGGCCCCAGCTCGCGAGCTCTGGCACGAGCTCGACACCGACCACCTCGCCGGTCGGTCCCACCAGGGCGCCGAGGAGCGCGGTGGTCCAGCCCGAGCCGCAGCCGACGTCGAGGATCCTCTGCCCGGGGCGGACCTCCAGCAGCTCCAGCATCTGACGCACGGTGCTGGGCTGGCTGTTGGTCTGGTGGTAGCCGATGTCGAGCGCCCGGTCCTGGCCGGCGAACGCCCGCCGCACGCGCGGCAGGAAGTCCTTCCTGCGGATCGTGTCGAAGGCCCTGCCGATCCGGTCGGCGGAGGTCATGCGTAACGGGCCGCCGAACGGGCGCGTGCCTTCGCGGCCTCGACCTCGCGGTCCTTGGGCGGTGCCGACGTGGTCAGCCCGTCCAGGAGGCGCTCGGTGGCCGCCGCGACCTCGGTGACCGCCCGGTCGAACGCGTCCTGGTTCGCCTGGGACGGCCTGGTGCTGCCCATGATCTTGCGGACGTACTGCACCGCCGCGGCCTGCACCTCCTCGCGCGTCGCCGGAGGGTCGAAATTGTGGAGGGTGCGTATGTTCCGGCACATACCCTGAGCGTACGCCGGTGCGCCTGGAGTCCGCGGCTCGCAGAGTGAGACCGGCGGGATCACAAGGTGAGCTTGGTGACCGTCCCGTTTGCGACGAGGGCGACCTCCGGGCCACCGAGCGGCAGGGTCCGGACCGAGCTGGGGTACCACCCGCCCACGGCGCCGGTGGTGGTACGTCGGATCGTCCCGTCCTCGCCGAGCCTCAGGATGGCGACCCTTGTCCTGCCGTTCCAGGTGTTCTGCACCGGCGCCAGCGCCGTCCGCTGCTCCGGCAGGTAGGTGAAGGCGCGGCTGTCCCACCCGGCCAGGAAGTCGGTGTGCTTGCTGAACCCCTCGGTGTCGAGCCGCACGGGTGCCGCGAGGTCGCGGATGTCGAACGTGGCCGCCTGGGCACCGAGGCTGGTGCCCCTCCTCGTGGCGTTCTGCCCGAGCCCGAGCAGCATGTCGCCGCCGACCGGGTGGAGGTAGGCCGAGAATCCGGGGATCTTCAGCTCGCCGAGCACCTTCGGCGTGGTGGGGTCCGACAGGTCCACGGTGTACAGCGGGTCGACCTGCCGGAAGGTCACCACGACCGCGACGTCGCCGAACCAGCGCACCGACTGGACCTGCTCACGGATACCCATCCCCCCGACGCGGCCGACCTCGGCGAGCTCGTCACCCCGTTCCTCGAGCACGACGACGGCGTTCTCCCGCGGGTTCCACGAGTCCCGACCCAGGGCCGTGGCGACGCGCAGGTGCCCGTCGTACTCGCTGAACGACCAGCGGTCGGAGACCCGGCCGGGCACGTCCCCGGAGGCGATGTAGTCGGTGCGCGGGCCGTCGAGCGCGAAGGCGTGCACCTGGGTCGTGGGCGGCTGGGGCCTGCGCGGCACGGCCCCCCTCTCGACCAGGGGGACCGGCTCCGACCACCAGCCATCGGTGGACGTGGCGACGTAGAGCCGGTCCGCGGAGGAGTAGACGAGGTCGCCTGAGGCGGTCACTGCCGTGGTGTCGCGGGCGGCCGGCGACTCGGTGTCGAAGGTGACGACGCTGATCGTCGAGAAGCCGGAGCTCTCCTCGGGATGCCGGACGTCCGTGCACTCCACGAGAGGCTCCGAGCCGGTGCCCGAGCGCACGGTGGGCAGCCAGTCCTCGATCGAGCTCTCCCGGACGATCTGGCGGTTCTCCCGCGTCGCCTCCCGCTCGGTGCGCCGTCTGCCCGGGTGCACGAAGTCGAGGGCGGGCGAGCCGGTGGAGACGACGAGCCGGACCGTCCCGTCGTACTCGCGGGCCGAGAGGAGGCTGCCGGAGTACGTCGTGTCCTGCTCGACGCGTGGTGACGAGGGGTCCGCGACGTCGACCACCAGCACACGGGTCTGGGCCTGGTCTCCACCAGGGACCGGCATCACGTCCACGCCGACCCGGGAGGCGGCGGGACCCCAGAAGGAGTAGGTCTGCCCGAGGACGAGGAGCTTGTCGCCCACCAGCAGCAGCTCGGCCTCGCCGAGCTCGCGGGGCACCTTGATCCGGGAGAGCTCGCGCGGCTCGCCGGTCACGTCGGTGAGCACGACACGGTGCCCGCGCACATGGGCCACGATCTCCCCGTCGGTCTTGGCGACGTCCGGCTCGTCGACCCCGGCCTCCTGGACGTTCGTGCCGGTGTCGCCGCTGCCGACCGCGGCGTCGGGTTGGGGAGCGGCCTCGGCAACGGAGGCGCGAACCCCGTCGACGGCTGCATCCTCGAGCGCGTAGACCGGGCCTCCGGCGAACCCCCACGCCCCGACGTGGGGCAGGGCCGCGTCGACGTACCACTGGCGCAGCTCCTCGCAGCTGTCGAACAGGGGGAGCTCGGCCGCCGCGGGCGCGGTCAGGGGTGGCGCGACCAGGACCGCGAGGGAGGTTCCGACGACGCCGGTCGTGAGGAGCGCGCAGGTAGCCGCTCCCGCCGTGGTGCCCAGGCCGAGGGCCGCCAGCGTGCGTCGTCTCATGGGAGCTCTCCTTGTCGGACGTGGTCTTCTGTGGTGGGACGCACATTGTGGGAATGCGGTTCCACTGGGCAGAGTTGCCCCATTCGTCGAGCATCCCGGGAGATGACACGTGCCTGACCAGCGTGAGTACGACCTCGTCCTGTTCGGGGCCACCGGCTACACGGGCGGCCTGACCGCCGAGTACCTCGCCCGGAACGCCCCCGCCGGCTGCCGGTGGGCACTCGCGGGCCGCAACCCGGAGAAGCTCGAGGCGGTGCGCGCCAGACTGGCCGCGATCGACCCCGCGCTCGACTCGCTGCCACTGCTCCACGCCGACGTCGGCGACGCCGCGTCCCTCGCGGAGGTCGCCCGGTCCTCCCGCGTGGTCATCACCACCGTCGGCCCCTACATCGAGTACGGCGAACCGCTGGTCGCCGCCTGCGCGGAGGCCGGCACCGACTACGTCGACCTCACCGGTGAGCCCGAGTTCGTCGACCTGATGTACGTCCGCTACCACGAGCAGGCCGTGCGGTCCGGAGCCCGGATCGTGCACGCGTGCGGCTTCGACTCGATCCCGCACGACCTCGGCGCGCGGTTCACCGTGCTGCAGCTTCCGGAGGACGTCCCGCTCCGGGTCAAGGGCATGCTCCGGGCCGGTGGCACCTGGTCCGGTGGCACGTTCCACTCCGCCCTCACCGCGATCTCCCGGGGTCGGCAGATGAAGCAGGCCTCCGCCGCGCGGCGGAAGGTCGAGCCGCGACCCGCAGGGAGGAAGGCACGCGCGGTCGCCCGTCCACCGCACCGTGACCGCGACCAGGGGTTCTGGCTGGTGCCGCTGCCGACGGTGGACCCGCTGGTGGTCAAGCGTTCGGCGGCGGCGCTGGACCGGTACGGCCCCGACTTCGAGTACGCCCACTACGCCGCGGTGAAGCGGCTGCCCGTGGTTGCCGGCGGGATCGCGGGCGTCGGCACCCTCGCGGTGGCGGCGCAGGTCCCGCCGCTGCGGAAGCTCATGATGCGGATGGTCCCGCAGGGTCAGGGTCCCAGCGAGGAGAGGCGCGAGCGGTCCTGGTTCTCCATGCGGTTCGTCGGTGAGGGAGGCGGGCGGCGGGTCGTGACCGAGGTCGCCGGCGGCGACCCCGGATACGGCGAGACCTCGAAGATGCTCGCCGAGTCCGCGCTCTGCCTCGCCTTCGACGACAACCCGGAGACCTCCGGAAACATCACCACCGCTGTCGCCATGGGCGGGAACCTGACCGACCGGCTGACCAAGGCCGGCATCACCTTCGAGGTGCTCAGCGTCGAGTCCGATTAGGTCGCAAACGTCCTCTTGACCAGCGGCGGGTAGGGCGGATCATCAGAAGTGCGGGGGTACCCCTTGTAGTGGTGCGTCTCCTTCGAGGAGGTTCGTCATGACTGAGCGCCACGAACTGCGGTGGGGTGGCTTCGCCGGCATAGCCTTCGTCGTCTTCGCGGCGGTCGCGGCATTCCTGCCGGGGCTTCCGCCGAAGGTGACCGACTCTGCGGACGAGATCACCAACTACATCGCAGACGGCCAGGGGCGGATCCTTCTGGCTGCGTTGTTGTGGGCGGTCGCAGCCGCCCTGGTCATCTGGTTCGGTGCGGCGTTCGCGGAGGCACTGCGCGAACGCGACGAACGCAGTGATGTGCACATGGCGATGATGGCGGGAGCCGTCCTCGTCGGCGCAGCGCTGTTCATGTTCGCGGTCGGACAGGCCGTGATGGCCAACGGTGTCGACGGGCGCATCGATGTGCTCTCCGTCGGCATCTTCCAGGGGACGATGGTCCTCAGCTCGATGATCGGCCTGGCGGCCGCCGTACCGCTCGCTGCCGCGGGGATCGGTGTCCTCAGGACCCGGATGATGCCGGACTGGCTGGGCTACGTCGCCCTGGTCGCGGCGGCGATCTCGGGCCTGGCGTCGCTGGCCATCTTCGCGACCAGTGGGGACTACGTTCCCGGCGGGTCCTTCATGCCGTTCATCTCGCTCGTCGCCGGCGGCATCGTCGTCCTCGCCGCGAGCGGCTACATGGTGCGTGAGCACCTCCCGGAGGTGAGGCCGATGACCGCTGCCCCGGCAGGCAAGTAACGCCTCCGGGTGAAGCCGAGACGCGGCAGCCACGCTCTGGCATCCTGTCCGGCGTGGCTGCCGACTGCGTGTTCTCTGATCGTGGCCGACCGGCAAGTCTCCCCACCAGCCGGCGGCGGACCCCCGCGGCCTCCTCGCCGAGGCTCTGAGCTGACCTGAGTCTTCCCGGGATTTCCGGCACCTGACATATCCACCCAGGTGGGCCATTGCGTCCCCGCTCATCGGGCCATTTGTGCTTCGAGGGCCTGTCAACGGCTGCGAGCCGCTCCTAGGGTCGGTAGCACGGGGATTTTGGGGAGTTCTGGGATGTCAATCCAAGCCAAAGGCCGACACAAGGCGTTTCAGCCCACTGAGCGCCGCAAGGCCTTGCAGCCTGCGGCGCTCGCACTGGCGGTGCTGCCGCTCGTCATCGGCACCGCGTCGCAGTCGGTTCTCGTCGCGCGGGACCTGGGGCAGCAGGACCGCGTGGCGAAGACCGCCAGCCGGTCGGGGGACCGGACGACGATTCTCGGCCAGGTAGACCCCGAGTCGCTGCTTCTCGAGGATGCCGGCGATCCCGAGCCCCCGGACCGGGTGGTGCTCTCCTCTCCCAAGGGCACGCGGGTGTGGTCGGTGAGTGCGTTGACCGATGGTGGCATCCCGGCGGCGGCGGCTCGTGCGTACCGCAACGCCGCTGCGGCGACCGCTGTGACGGACCCGTCCTGCCAGCTGCCGTGGACGCTGCTGGCCGGGATCGGGCGGGTCGAGTCCGACCATGGCCGGTACGGCGGATCGGTGCTGTCGCCCGACGGCGTCTCGCACCCGCTCATCATCGGTGTGCCGCTCAACGGCGCCGGACCCGTCGCCGCGATCAGGGACACCGACGGCGGGCGGTTCGACCACGACACGGTCTGGGACCGCGCCGTCGGTCCCATGCAGTTCATCCCGTCCACGTGGTTGTTCGCGGGCCGCGACGGCGACGGGAACGGTGTCGCATCGCCCAACGACCTCGACGACGCCGCCCTGGCGGCCGCCGGCTACCTGTGCGCAGGGTCGGGGAGCATGCTCGACGAGGCGACGATGCGTGCCGCGATCTACCGCTACAACCAGGACGACTACTACGTGGCGCTCGTCATGGCCCTCGAGCGCGGCTACAGCGGCGGCGTCTTCGTCCTGCCTACGCCGCCTGCCCCTGACCACGAGAAGGCGGACCGCCCGGCAAGGAAGAACGGGAAGGGCAAGAAGGACGACGCGAAGGGTGCCAAGGGCTCCGGGGACTCGAATGCCGGCGCCACGAGCGGCTCGGTCTCGAACCCGACGTCCGCGGGGAGCCCGTCGGCGTCGCCGAGCACGTCGCCGAGCACGTCACCGAGCACGTCTCCCAGCACGTCGCCGAGCAGCTCTCCCGATGGGTCGCCCAGTGGGTCGCCGAGTGGGTCCCCGAGCACGTCTCCCAGTGGGTCGCCGAGTACTTCTCCGAGTGGGTCCCCGAGCGCGTCACCCAGTGGATCGCCCAGCGGGTCGCCAGGCCCGTCGCCGAGCCCATCGACAGAGCCGGAGCCGGAGACCGTCACCGCAGTGTTCTGGGACTGCGACGACGACAAGGACGCCACCTACTGCCTCGGCGACCTCCTCCTCGACCTCGGCGAGCTGGCAGACCTCGACGCCAAGGCCGCGGGTGACTTCGACCTGGACGGCGTCGTGGGGACGAACCGCCGGGAGATCCGCGGACTGCTGACCATGGACGAGGTCACGATGGTGATCGTGCGGCGGACGTCCGGCGGTGCGGGCATCTACAGCATCAACGACGTACCGCTCGAGTGACCAGGAGTTGTCAGGGCGTGGGGGCGCTCTGGCCCCCAGAGGCCCTGACAACTCGGGCTGTCACTCAGTTCGCGGCGGTTCCGGTGGGCCGGAGCAGGAACAACCCGTCGTAGCCGTGCACGACGACCAGCCCGTTGCCGAGGAACGGGTAGTTGCTCCAGGTGCCGTGGCTGAACGCCGTGTCGTCGTCCTCGGGCCAGGTGTCGAACCAGCCGACCTCCCTCAGGTTGCCGTCGGCCACGTCCTCGGCGTCGAGGATCCTCAGACCCGAGCGGTAGTTGGACTGGAAGACACGGTCGCCCTTGACGTAGAGGTTGTGGTCGATGGCGGTCGTGTCGTTGGTGAACCGAGAGAACTGGAACGGAGCGGTGAGGTCCTTCACGTTCCAGATCAGCGTGCGGGTCCGGTTGCCGAGCCTGAGCTCGTCGAGCTCGTCACCCATGAGGAAGTGGGAGCCGTCCTCGGTGAGCCAGCCCTGGTGGCTGTACGACGCGCCGTCGTAGCCGACCCGGGAGAGCTGGACGGGATCCGCCTTGTCCGTCACGTCGACGATGGTCAGCGTGTCCTCGTTGGAGCTGAAGCAGATCTCCCGCCCGGTGAAGCGGTTGTCGGGCCCGTCGTACTGCACGCACTGGGTGTCGTGGGTGTAGCCGTCCTCGTCGACGCAGCCGGCGAACGTCGGGGAGTCCGGATCGCGTACGTCGACCATGTGAAGGCCGCCGGCGCACGCGTGGACGTCCTCGCGTGCGCCGACCGCGTAGACGAACCCACTGTCCTCGTTGACGGCGATGTTGTGCGCGCGGCCGAACCCGCTGTAGTGCGCGGACTCCTCGAAGGCGACCGGTGCGGCAGCCCGGTCGACGTCGCGGAGCTGGGTCAGGTCGAAGACCTGCATGCCGTGCTCGCGGGCCTCGGACACGATGAACGCGTGGTTGTCGTAGACCTTGATGTCGCGCCAGATGACGTTGCTGGTGCCCGAGGTCGGCAGGTTGCCGAGGTAGACGGGGCTGCGTTCGTTGGTGACGTCGACGAAGGCGGTGCCGTTGTCGCGACCGGCGATCGCGTAGCGGCGGTCGGTGGCGGGGTCGGTCCAGCCCCAGACGTCGGAACCGCGTCCGCCGCCGATCGCCGACATCGGCAGGTAGCTGGAGAGGTTCACGTTCTCGCACGGGAAGTATCCGGCCCGACCGTCGACGCACGCGGCGCCCGGCCCGCCGCTGTCACCGGTGATCGAGGTGGTGGGGAAGTCGGGGTCGACCTCGCCGACGGCGTCCTTGCCCTGCCCTTCCTCCTCGCCTTCGTGTGCGAATGCGGGGAGGGTCGAGATGACCAGGCCGGCGATCGCGCTCGCCACGCCCGCTGTGGCGGTGCTGATGGCAAACAGGCGTAGTGCCATTGCTGACTCCTTCGGGTGTAAAGGGATGCCCCAGCCCATCAGAGTGTGGTCTGGACCACAACGGATGGATTCATGCAGGAATGTGCACTGCGTGAATGCGAAGACCCGAAAGGGGAAGGAGTGGTGACCACATGCCGGGGAGCCTCGTTGGGGTGGGCGGACGGCACGGATCCGACGGTGGAGGGACCCATGACCCGAACGACTCGCAGGACTGCTCGCGCGCTGCTCGGCGGCGCGGCTGCGCTGGCGCTGACCCTGGTCGGCGCGGCCCCTGGTCTCGCCCACGAGGAGGGCGTGGGCGACCTGCCGACCAACACCCGGGGCCTGACTGTCGCGGAGTCCGGCACCGGGAAGGAGATGTCGTTCGTCGCGAACCTGCAGTACGACGGCAGCGGCGCCGCCCAGAACGGCTCCGACATCGAGTTCCTCAAGGTCGGCAAGAAGGAGTACGCCCTGGCGGGGACTCTCCGTGGCGGCATGCAGATCGTCGACATCACCGACCCGGAGACCCCGTTCGTCGCGGCGGTCTACGACTGCGCGGTCAGCCAGGGTGACATCCAGGTGTGGAAGAACGGCAACCGCATCCTGGCCAGCTACACCGCCGACGGCACCTTCGGGGCGGCCGGCGCGGCGTCGCGGTGCGGCCAGGACCTGAAGCTCGACTCCTCGGCCTCCGGGACCGTGATCGTGGACCTGACCACGCCCACGCAGCCGCAGACGGTGAGCTACCTCCACGTCCCCCTCGGGTCGCACAACATGACGATCCATCCGAGCGGCAAGTACCTCTACAACTCGAACTCCGACCTGCTCACCAGCACCAGCCCCACGATCACGATCTACGACATCTCCCAGCCGGAGACGCCGAAGAAGGTGCAGGACTACCCGATTCCGTTCGTGCCGCTGTCCCTCGGGTCGGAGTCCCACGACATCACGTTCAACGCCGACGGGACGCGGGCGTACTCGGCGGCGCTGTCGCAGACGCTGGTGCTCGACACCACCGACCCCGAGCACCCCGAGCAGGTCTCGCAGATCCTCGACCCGACGATCAACGTCGCCCACCAGGCCGACCCGGTGACCCTGACCCGCGCGGACGGGTCGAAGCGCGAGGTCCTCGTGGTCACCGACGAGCGCGCGGGCGCCGCGGCGAGCGCCGAGTGCCCCGGCGGCGGTCTGCACCTGTACGACATCACCGGCGCGAAGGAGCGCGCCCCGGAGAAGATCGGCACCTGGTTCATCCCGGCGGTGCAGGTCCAGGACGGCGCCACCTGCACCTCCCACGTGCTCCGGATCTACCCGGACCAGGAGCTGCTGACGATCGCCTGGTACGCCCAGGGGGTGCGCGTGCTCGACATCTCGGGGCTCGCCGACTTCCAGGGGTCGCCCGCCAGTGTCGGCATCGGTGACGGCGTCGGGATGCGCGAGGTCGGGAGCTACGTGCTGCCCGACTCGGACACCTGGTCGTTCAAGACCAACCGGATCGCGGCGGACGGCTCGTTCTACGGCTACGGCAACGACCTGGTCCGCGGGTTCGACGTCTACCGCTTCTCGGGCGCGGGCCTGACCGTGCCGCCCCTCGAGCCGACCGACCTCGCCTCGAAGCGCACGCAGCCGAAGGGCAGGACGACGGCGATCGCCGGCTTCGCGATCGTGGCGCCGGCACTTCTCGTCGCCGGGCTCGCGCGCCGACGTACCCGCCGACCTGCCAGGGCGTGAGTGCGCAGTAGCCCCCGGAGGCCCTGACAGGCCGTAGGGTTCACGCGTGGACCTCCTGCACGGTGCCCTCGGCGACGGCTCTGACTCGGCGCTCGAGGTCGCGCTCGCGCAGGCTCTGCTGCGGCACGTGAGCCGGGACCGGCTCGGCCCGACGCTGCGCGTCTACCGTCCGGGTGCGGCGACTCTCGCCTTCGGCCGGCGCGACGTGCGGCTTCCCGGGTTCGGGGAAGCGGTCGCCGCGTCCCGCGAAGCCGGGTTCGTGCCCGTCGTACGCGCCCCGGGGGGCCGGGCGGTCGCCTACACGGAGCAGGCGCTGGTCATCGACCACATCAGCCCGGACCCCGACTTCCCCTCCGGCCTGGAGGGGAGGTTCCGGGAGTACGGCGAGCTGCTGGCCGACGTCCTACGGGGCCTCGGGCTCGACGCGCGGGTCGGCGAGGTGCCAGGGGAGTACTGCCCGGGGTCGCACAGCGTCAACGCGCGAGGGGTGGTGAAGCTCGTCGGCACGGCGCAGCGCATGGTCCGCGGCGCGTGGCTGTTCAGCGCCGTCGCGATCGTGGACGGGGCAGACCGGCTGCGACCGCTGCTCGGCGAGGTGTACCGCCACCTCGACCTCCCCTTCGACGCCGGGTCGGTCGGCTCGGTCCGGGAGGAGAGCGGCGACGTCGACCTCGACCGGCTGGAGGCGGCCGTGCTCACGGCGTACGACGGACGCTTCGGACTCGAGCCCGCGAAGCTGGGCGACGACGTGCTCGCGGACGCGCGGGAGATCCGCGACGACCACACGCCCTCAGCGCCCCGGCCGTAGCCAGGCCGTCCACCGCTCGACGGCGACATAGCCCATGCGTTCGTAGACCGGGCGGCCGTCGTCGCTCGCGAGGAGGACGGCCGGCACGTCCGGGTCGGCGAGCGTCGCGGCCCAGGTGACCGCCCCGCCGGCTCCCCGCCCCCGGGCCTGCGGGAGTGCCGCGACGTACTCGACGAGCGTCACACCCGCCTGCAGGTGTGCCGCGGCGACCGAGGCCGGCTCGCCGTCCACGTGGCCGACCCAGATGCGGGTGCTGCCCTCCAGGATCGCAGGACCGAACAGGTCGCCGGGGCTGAGCGGCTGCAGGTCGGGGATCGGGTACCCCTCCACGAGGATGCGCTCGGCGATGGCGAGGTCCTTGTCGTCGCGCACCTCGAGCACGTCGACACCGCGAGGGTGGGGTATGCGGTGGTGCGACGGCAGCCGGACCATGAGCGGCGGGTGGCCGAGGAGCTCGAGGCCATGCTCACGCAGGTCGGCCGTGGGCCAGGCGCTGACGAGCAGGTAGGGGACATGCGTCGGGAACAGCTCCGCGATCTCGCCGAGGACGCCCGCCGGGTCCGTGAGCGGCTGCAGCAGGACGACCGGGTTGGTGAGGGCGCCTCGGTCGCCGACCCATCCTCCCGCCCAGCGGGGTGCCGACCGTGTCGGCCGGCCCAGGGCACCGGCGATCTCGACCGGCCACGAGGCGTGAGCCAGCACCGCCTGGCGCACCAGGGTGTCGTCCGGCGGCAGCTCGGGCTCCCAGCCCGTCGTGAGGTGCTCGTCCTCCGGCGGCACGATCGAGGCCGTCACCTCTCGATGGTGACACAGGAACCGCCGTCCTCCGCGTGGTCCGGCCGGATGGTCGGGTCGATGGCCCCTTGGGTCGATGGACTCCTGGCCGGAGCCGTCCTAGCCTGTTGTCGAGGCTGAGGAGCGCCCATGGCCACGACTGCAGCGCGTACCGCCCAGGCGGCAGAGATCCCCAGGCCGCTCGGCCAGCGGATCGTCAAGGTGATCACCACCACCGACCACAAGGTGATCGGGAAGCTGTACCTCGTCACGTCCTTCGCGTGGTTCCTCGTCGGTGGCCTGATGGCGATGATCATCCGGTCCGAGCTCGCCTTCCCGGGCCAGCAGGTGGTCAACGAGGAGCTGTACAACCAGCTGTTCACGATGCACGGCACGATCATGCTGCTGCTCTTCGCGACCCCGCTGTTCTTCGGCTTCGCGAACGCGATCATGCCGCTGCAGATCGGCTCGCCCGATGTGGCGTTCCCGCGGCTGAACATGTTCAGCTACTGGCTGTTCCTGTTCGGTGGGCTGATCGCGGCGGCAGGGTTCCTGACCCCGCAGGGCGCCGCCGACTTCGGCTGGACGGCGTACACGTCCCTGTCGAACGAGGTCCGCTCTCCGGGCGTCGGCGGGGACCTGTGGATCATGGGCCTGACCCTGAGCGGGTTCGGCACCATCCTGGGCGCGGTCAACTTCATCACCACCGTGATCACGATGCGCGCTCCGGGCATGACCATGTTCCGGATGCCGATCTTCGTGTGGAACACGATGGTGACCAGCCTGCTGGTGCTGATCGCGTTCCCGGTGCTGGCGGGGACGCTGCTGATGCTGGAGGCGGACCGGAGGCTGGGGGCACATGTCTATGACGCGGCCAACGGTGGGCCGATCCTGTGGCAGCACCTGTTCTGGTTCTTCGGCCATCCGGAGGTCTACATCATCGCGCTGCCGTTCTTCGGCATCGTGACCGAGATCCTGCCGGTGTTCTCCCGGAAGCCGATCTTCGGGTACGTCGGCCTGGTGGCCGCCACGATCGCGATCGCTGCGCTGTCGTCGGCTGTGTGGGCGCACCACATGTTCGTCACCGGCGCGGTGAACCTGCCGTTCTTCTCCGGGATGACGTTCTTGATCGCGGTGCCGACGGGGGTGAAGTTCTTCAACTGGATCGGCACCATGTGGGGCGGGTCCCTGTCCTTCGACACCCCGATGCTGTGGTCGATCGGGTTCCTGGTCACGTTCTTGTTCGGTGGCCTGACCGGGGTCATCCTGGCCTCGCCGCCGCTGGACTTCCAGGTCTCGGACACCTACTTCGTGGTGGCGCACTTCCACTACGTGGTGTTCGGCACCGTGGTGTTCGCGATGTTCGCCGGGTTCTACTTCTGGTGGCCGAAGATGACCGGCCGGATGCTCGACGAGCGGCTGGGCAAGCTGCACTTCTGGCTGCTGTTCATCGGCTTCCACACCACCTTCCTGGTCCAGCACTGGCTGGGCGTGGAAGGCATGCCCCGCCGGATCGCCGACTACCTGCCTGAGGACGGGTTCACCGCGCTGAACCAGGTGTCATCGATCGGCGCGTTCCTGCTCGGCGCCTCGACGCTGGTTTTCCTCTGGAACGTCTACAAGTCGCGGACCAACCCGCCGGTCGGCGTGGACGACCCGTGGGGCTGGGGCCGGTCGCTGGAATGGGCGACCTCCTCGCCACCGCCTCGCCACAACTTCCAGACGCTGCCGCGGATCCGTTCGGAGGCGCCGGCCTTCGACCTGCACCACCCGGAGGTGGCCGCGTTGGAGATGGTCGAGAACGAGGCCCTGCGCGACGAGGGCGATCTCGCGGACGCCCCCGACGTAGCCGGACGCCGTGAGCATCTGGAGGGGCAGGTCGACGGCGACGTCGAGCGCGGCTCGGGCGAGTCCGGCAAGGGAGACGGCGAGCGCTGACCCGGGCCGCGGCTCCGCCATGACGTGACGAACCTGACGTGAGTTCGTACGTTTCCTCACGTTTTCCCCGGCGCCCGACCGGCCACGATGACGGGATGGCTTCGAACTGGACCGACGTCATGATCGCCCTCGCCACCGCGTGCGGCATCGCTGTTGTCGTCATCGTGCTCGGCCAGCTCGCCACCCGGATGGCGGTGAGCCGCTGGCCGGCTGCGTCCGCGCTCGCCGAGACGGCTCGCACGCCGTTTCGACTGCTGGTGCTCGTGCTGGCGGTCAACGGCGTTCTCGGCTCGTCACGCCCGGAGAGCATCGAGGCGACCTGGTGGGGCTGGGCCGAGCTGGCCTGGCGGATCCTGGCGATCGTCGCCAGCGCCTGGCTCCTGACCTCGGTGCTCCTGTTCCTGCAGGACCTCGGCCTGGCGAAGTACCGAACCGATGTCCCCGACAACCGGACCGCCCGGCGGATGCGTACCCAGGTGCTGATCATCCGCCGGCTGACCGTTGCCGTGGTCGTCGTGATCGCCCTGGGTGCGGTGCTCCTGAGCTTTCCCGGGGTCGAGGCGATCGGCGCCAGTGTGCTGGCGTCCGCGGGGCTGATCAGCATCGTGGCCGGACTGGCGGCACAGTCCACGCTCGGCAACCTCATCGCCGGCCTCCAGGTGGCCTTCAGCGACGCGATCCGCCTCGACGACGTGGTGATCGTCGAGAACGAGTGGGGTTGGATCGAGGAGATCACGCTGAGCTACGTGGTGGTCCGGCTCTGGGACGACCGCCGGCTGGTGCTGCCGTCGACGTACTTCACCACGACGCCCTTCCAGAACTGGACGCGCCGCAGCTCGGAGCTGCTCGGCGCCGTCGAGCTCGACCTGGACTGGCGGGTAGACACCGACGGTATGCGCGGCGAGCTCGACAGGATCCTCGAGGAGACGGACCTGTGGGACAACCGTGTCAAGGTGCTGCAGGTGACCGACGCGGTCGGTGGCTGGGTACGGGTACGGGTCCTGGTGACGGCGGAGGACGCGCTCAAGCTGTTCGACCTGCGTTGCCTGGTCCGCGAGAGGCTCATCACCTGGCTCCAGAAGCACAACGAACGGGGCATGCCGCGACAGAGGGTCGAGATGGTCCAGCAGTCGAGCACAGTCGGGTCGACGTCGACCGAACGCGACCATGCCGGGCTGTTCAGCGGTGACGAGTACGCCGAGGAGCGGGCCGCGCGTTTCGGCCGCACGCAGGCCGTCGAGGACCGCGCGGAACGCCAGGCGGAGTCACCCCAGGGCAGGCTGCTGTGGCATGAGTGACCGCGTTCTGGTCGCTACGATGGGCCGTGCGATGGCGGTGGGGCTCGCCGACAACCGCGGCACCGTGCCGCCGACAGTCCCTACCCGATGAGGTAGGAGGTCGCGTGCCGGGAAACAGCCGCCCGACCCGGGCGTGGCCCTCTCTCCGTGAACGGTGGGACATCCTGCTCGTCGTCAGCGCCGGCGGCGCGCTGGGCAGCCTCGCCCGCTGGGCGGTCGGCGAGCTCCTGCCGTGGACCGGCGTCGGGTTCCCTTGGGCGACGTTCGTCGAGAACGTCTCGGGCGCGTTCGCGCTGGGACTGCTGATGGTCTTCGTCCTCGAGGTGTGGCCACCAGGTCGCTACGTCCGCCCGTTCGTCGGCGTGGGGCTGCTCGGTGGGTACACCACGTTCTCCACCTACATGCTCGAGACCCGCGACCTGATCACGAACGACCGGGCACCCCTCGCGATGGTCTATCTCTTCGGGACTCTCGGCGTCGGCCTGGTCGGCGTGTGGTCGGGGATCGTGCTGGCCCGCACCGCAGTGCGGTCGGCCCGGGTACGACGGCACCGAGACCGACCTACGGACGGGGCGTCGGAACAGAGCACACGCGAGGCAAGGAGCAGGTCGTGACCACTCAAGGACGTGCGACGCGGCTGACCATCTTCGTCGGGGAGTCGGACCAGCATCACCACCATCCGATCTACACCGAGATCGTGCACCGCGCACACCAGGCCGGGCTGGCCGGTGCGAGCGTCTTCCGCGGGGTCGAGGGCTTCGGTAGGTCCAACCACATCCACACCACCCGGTTGCTCTCGCTGAGTGAGGACCTGCCGGTCGCCGTGGTCATCGTCGACACCGATGAGCGCATCCGGGGGTTCCTGCCGCAGCTCGACGGACTCCTCGCCGACGGGCTGGTGCTGCTCGACGAGGTCGAGGTCATCCGATACGCCGACCCCACCGCCCGCGGGACGCGTGACGAGGCATCGTCATGACGCTCGTCGCGGTCCTTGTCGGAGGGGCGATCGGAGCCCCTCTCCGTTACCTGACCGACCTGTTCGTCCAGTCGCGCCACGACACCGTGTTCCCGTGGGGAACCTTCTCGGTGAACATCGTCGGCTCCCTGGTCCTCGGCGCGTCGGCTGCCACCGCGAACGGAGCAGAGCTGCCGGACTGGGTCCTCCCGCTGGTCGGAACCGGCTTCTGCGGAGCCCTCACGACCTTCTCGACCTTCGGCTACGAGACGGTGCGCCTGGTCGAGGAGGGCTCGGTCCTCGCGGCCGTGACCAACAGCCTGTCCAGTCTGGTGGTCGGGCTGGTCGCCTGCGCCGGCGGATGGGCGCTGGCGACCTCCGTCATGTGAGCGTGAGCCACTGCGCCGGGTGGCAGACGTCGCTTGCGGGTGTTGGCGATCACGCCTCGATGTCGCCTGTCGAGCTCCGAGTGGCGACGTACACGGTGTTGGCCGCCTCGTCGGCGGTGTAGGGGTTCGCGAAGGTGACGACGTGCGCGTCTGCGTCAGGGAAGACCGTCGCGAGCGTGGCGAGGAAGTCGTGGTCCGGCGGGTCGTCGGACCACAGCGCGAAGACCCCGCCCGGGTGCAGGTGCGAGGCGAGACGACGCAGACCGTCGGCCGTGTAGAACGAGGCGTGACTGTGGTGCAGCACGTGGCTGGGCGTGTGGTCGATGTCGACGAGGATGGCGTGGAAACGGCGGCCCGGCGCCTGCGAGTCGAACCCGTCGGGGTCGGCGGCAAGGGCGAAGAAGTCGCCGTTCGCCAGACGGCACCGCGGATCCGATGTCAACGCGGGAGCGACCGGAAGCAGCTCACGCTGGTGCCAGTCGATCACCGCCTCGAGCGCTTCCACGACGGTCAAGGAGCCGACGCGCGGATCCGCGAGGACGGCGGCCGCGGTGTACCCGAGACCGAGACCACCCACGACGACGTCGAAGCCAGTGCCCTGCAGTTCGGCCAGGCCGATTCGGGCAAGCTCGACCTCGCCGGCCGTGAAGACACTCGACATGAGGAAGTCGTCCCCGAGCTTGACCTCGTACACGTCAGTGTCGAGGCCCGGGTCCCGACGTCGCCGGAGGCTGATGGCGCCGATCGGTGTCTCACGCCAGTCGAGTTCCTGGAAACGCGCACTCAACGAGGTTCCTTCCCTGGGGGGTCTCAACCTACGTGGCCGGATCAGCGACGTTTCGGGCAGGACCTGTTCGGATCGTGCGGACGACGGACCGCTTCGCATCGGAAAGGTGTTCGGGCGCCCCGAGGCGCGGGCGGTACCCAACGCTAGACAGGAACGCCGGTGCTCACTGTTTCCGCGGCATTAGGGCCGTGGTGGCCGAAGGGGAGCTTCTCCTCGTAGCCCAATGCCGCCAGGACGCTGGGGAGGATCGCCTTGGCGGTGCGGCGGTAGCCCGCACTGGACGGATGGAACCTGTCGATCGCGAACATCTCGTCGGGCTGGGCTACGAAGAACGGCCCGACCACGTGGGCGAGGGAGACTGCCCGGCCGCCGAGCTCGGTCACCACGTCGCGCTGTGCGGCAGCGAGCCGTCGGGAGGCTATCCGGGCAAGCGTTCGCAGGGGTTGCGGAAGGGCGGTGAGGGCGCCGAGGTCGGGGCATGTGCCGACGACGACCTCGGTTCCCTGTGCCCGCAACGAGCCGACCGCTTCCGCGAGGTGCGATCTCGAGACCGACCTCCGCACGCGGTGGGTGACGTCGTTCCCACCAACGACGATCACCGCGACGTCGGCCGCGTATCCAGGTGGGAGGGCGGCCAGCTGCGCGCGCAGCATCGACGTCTCGGAGCCGACGTGTGCAGCCGTGAACAGACTGACCGAGCGGCTCGTGTGCTTGGCGATCCGCTTCGCGAGCTGGGCGCCCAACGTGTGCTTGGGTATCTCGGCGCCCAGGCCGGCGGCGATGGAGTCGCCGAGTAGGAGCAGCTCGATCGTGTCGGTGTACTTCCTCTTGTAGACCTTGTCGGCCATGTGGGCTTCCTCTCCAAGCGGTTTGCCGATGACGCCGCGTGCGACGTCGGCTTGTTTCCGGATGACCTGGTGAGCGAGGACAGCTGACACCGCGACGCCTCCGAGCCAGATCGCGCCAGCCCCTCTTAGCCGCCCATGAGTCGAGGTTTCGAACAAGGAGCCGGCAACGCCCGTCGACGAGCTCATGTCCGTTCCAGGAGATCGCTGTGGTCAAGGACAGCCAGCCGGCCGCGGCGCCCCTCACCCGACACGAACGGGGAGTCGCGGTGGTCAGTCGGCCCCGACGAGGCGGTCGTGGGCGCTGCGGGTGCGAGCATGCCCTCCTCGCGCCGGCCGATGCCACGGAAGGTCCAACCCGCGCGGCGCCAGCGGTCCCGGTCGAGCCGGTTCCGCCCGTCGACGATCCGACGAGCTCGGACGAGTCTGCCGGCGACGTTGGGGTCCAGGTCCGCGAACTCCGGCCAGTCCGTCAGATGGAGCACGAGGTCGGCGCCGGTCAGCGCAGCCTCCGCACTGGCGACGTACCGCAGCTGTGGGAACACAGACCGAGCGTTGATGTTGGCCTCTGGGTCGTAGACGCGTACCTCTGCGCCCTGCCGGTGCAGCCGGTCAGCAACGTGCAGGGCAGGGGAGTCGCGCACGTCGTCGGACAGGGGCTTGAAAGCCGCGCCCAGGACCGCGATGCGACGCCGCCCCTGCCTGCCTGAGCCGCACAGCTCGTTCGCCAGGTCCACCGTTCGCTGTCGCGCACGGAGGTTGATGGCGTCCACCTCCCGCAGGAGGCCGGTCACGGAGTGTGCGCCGAGCTCGGCGGCCCGGGCCGAGAACGCACGTACGTCCTTGGGCAGGCAGCCGCCCCCGAAGCCGACCCCGGCGTCCAGGAACCGGCGACCGATGCGGTCGTCGTCGCCGAGGATGTCGGCCAGTGCCACCACGTCTGCCCCCGACCGCTCACTGACGTCGGCCATGGCGTTGATGAAGGAGATCTTGGTGGCCAGGAAGGCGTTGGCGGCAACCTTGGCGAGCTCGGCGGTCGCGAGGTCGGTGACGTGTACGGGCGCGCCGGCGGCGATCGGCTGCTCGTAGATCGTGCGCAGCGTGCCCTCCGCCTCGGGTGTGGAGACGCCGAACACCAGCCGGTCGGGACGGAGGGTGTCCTCGACGCCGTGGCCCTCACGCAGGAACTCCGGGTTCCAGGCAAGCGTCGCGGCGACGCCAGGCGGCACGAGCTGGGCGACCTCGAACGCCATCAGATCCGCGGTTCCGACCGGCACCGTGGACTTGCCGATGATCAGGCAGTCTCGCGTGAGGTTCTTCGCGAGCTCGCGGGCAACTGCGAACACCGCGCTGAGATCGGCAGCCATCCCGAAACCAGCCTGCGGAGTTCCGACACAGATGAAGTGCACGTCGGCGAACCTGGTGGCCTCGCCCAGGTCGGAGGTGAACCGTAGGCGACCCGTGCGGACATGTCGGGCGACCATCGTCTCCAGGCCGGGCTCGGAGAAGGGAACCGCGCCGGCTGAGAGCATCGCTACTTTCGCTGGGTTGTTGTCGACCCCGAGCACCTCGAAGCCGAGCTCGGCCAGGCAGGCCGCGTGAGTCGCGCCGAGGTATCCCGTGCCGATGACGCTGATGCGCATGTTCATGGACACAGACCAGCAGTCGCGTCTGAAAGGTCCATGCCTTCCAAGAAGATGCCCGGTGACTGTGTCGTGTACGTCAAGGACGGTGGCGGACTGATCATTCAGCGTCGCATCGACTCGTGTTCACGGAGCTGTCGATGAGGAGGGTCAGGCCGGCTGTGCGGCGAGGTCGTCAGCGGCGCCGTGGGAGGAGTGGAGCTCGAGCATCGCCGTGACGGTCCGGTCCCACGAGAACTGCTCGGCGCGTCGACGTGCGCCGGCTCGGCGGGCCGCGACAGGCCGCTCGGCCAGGCGCAGCACGGCGTCCGCCAGAGCCCCCGGGTTCGGCCGACCCCATGCACCCGACCGCCCGTCCACGAGCTCGCGTGCCCCGCCCACGTCGGCGGTGACGACGGGTGTGCCGGAGGCGAGTGCCTCGAGGACCGCGAGCCCGAATGTCTCACCGGGGCAGACCGAAAGCGCGACGTCGGCGCCACCGATCAGCTCGCTCAACCTGCGCCGGCTCGAGATGTGACCGTGAAACGTGACTGGGGCTTCGCGAGCCATGGCCTCGAGCTCCGCGCGGTGCGGGCCGTCACCGAATACGTCGAGATGCACCGGAACTCCCCGCGCGTGGAGCGCCACGGCTGTTGCCACGGCGAGGTGGGGGCTCTTCTCTCGAGAGAGCCGTCCGACGTGCACGAGCCGCAGGATGCCTACGGCGGGAGGGGAGGTCAGGCGGGGTCGGAACGTCTCCAGGTCGACGCCCAGCGCGACCTGGTGGAGCGGGGTGCCCGCCGCGTAGGCGAGGGACGTGAACTCGCGCTTGGCGAACGAGGATGTGACGACGATGCCGTCGTACTGCCGGACCAGCACGCGGTTCAGCACCGACACGGGCGCGTTGACACCGAGCTGCCACCCGGTCCGCAGCGACAGCATCGCGTCGAGACGTTCGTGGGAGAACAGGAGGGACGACACGCCGGACTTCCGGGCCCAGCGGGTGACGGGCAGCAGCGTCGACTTGTCGGAGATCTCCAGCGAGGTGGGGCGAAACTCTTCCAGTACGTCGATCACGCGCCACGGTTCGAGGATCAGCCGGTAGCCGCCCCCGACGCGCGGGGCGCGGAGTTGCACGACGTCCCCTGACTCCGTGGCCGTCCGGGCGTCACGTGGTCCAGGCACGATGAGCAGACGTTGTGCGCCGGCCGCAACGTAACCCGCGCCGAGGGCGTTGACGGCGGTCTTCATCCCTCCCGAGGCCGGTCCGATGAAGTTGGCGAGCTGAGCGATGCGCACCCTCGTCAGGCCGCGACGTCGTGTTCGGAGCCGCCGAGGACGGCCGAGTAGTGAACCGCGACCAGCTCGTCCACCACAGAGGCCCAGCCGCGCTGCTCCACGCTCGCAAGCGCCTCCCGTGCGAGGGACTCACGGAGTCGGGCGTCCCCGACCAGGGTTGCGACGCTGCGGCGCAGCGACCTCTTGTCACCCGGGTCGAAGAGGAGGCCGGTCCGCCCGTGCTCGACGAGATCCAGCGGACCTCCCGAGGCTGGCGCGACCACGGGGACACCGCTGGCCTGTGCCTCCTGCACCGTCTGGCAGAAGGTCTCCGCCTCACCCGTGTGCACGAACACGTCCAGTGACGCGAAGGCGCGTGCGAGGTCCTCACCCCGCAAGAGGCCCGTGAACTTGGCGTCCGGCAGCCGCTTCTCCAGCCAGCCACGCGCCGGCCCGTCGCCGATCACCACCAGGCGCGTCCCTGGGATCCGGGACACCTCCTCCAGCCGACGCACCTGCTTCTCGGGTGCAAGCCGTCCGACGTAGCCGACCACCACGTGATCGCCTCGCCGCCGTGCCCATCGGGCGTGCAGCTCCTCGTGCCGATGCTCCGGCCCGAACAGGTCCAGGGAGACCCCCCGACGCCAGATGTGCATGTCCGTCACGCCGAGTGCGCGGAGGTCGGCGTACGACGAGGTCGACGGCACGAGAGTCCTCGTCGAGCGGCGGTGGATTCGCCCGACCCACCTCGTGACCGCGGCATCCGCCCGGATGCCGTACTGACGGGCGAACCCGGCGACGTCTGTCTGGTAGACCGCCACGGTGGGGATGCCCAACCGGCGCGCGGCGCGAAGGCCTGTCGCCCCGAGCATGATGGGGGAGGCGAGGTGCACGAGGTCGGGACGGAACTCCGCGAGCGTCCGCTCGACGGTGGAGTCTGGCAGACCCAGCGAGAACGACCGGTACCCCGGAAGGCCCATCGAGCGGACCCGCACGACTCGAGCGTTGCGGTAGGTGCTGAGACCGGGACCGGGGGCAATGATCAGCGGCTCGTGGCCGGTCTCGAGGAGTCGGTCCACGGTGTGGCGGACCGTGTTGGTCACTCCGTTGACCTGAGGGAAGAAGGACTCCGTCACGATGGCAACTCGCATGGCACCAAGATTCGGGCGAGGGGGTGAACGAGCGGTGTCCCCGGGGTTGGTGCTGCGCGAAGTCTGCAGGTCAGGTTGACATCGGCGGCATGCGCGGGAGATCAGTGTCCCCGGTAACCGGCCCTGAATCTGCTGACCGCTGCGTAGACGACCGGTCCCCACCACAGGACAGTCAGGAGTGCGGCCAGGACGATCTTCAGGACCAGCAGCAGGGGAACGAACATCACCACGACGAACAGTGGTGCGATCACCCAGTTGCGGTGCTGCGCAACCCACGCCGCAGCGCCCTGCCACTGGGGAGGGCTCTGCGTTGTCATCGACACATCCTCCCACCTGTGGTCTGCGGATCGACGCGGTGGCAGGGGCGCCACCCGGTCCCCGTCAGTGGGGTGCTGGTGGATACCCAGCTGTTGGGTGTAGAGAATGTCTACGGATCCCGGGCTTTCGGTTGTTCAACAACGCACACTCCTGGCCGATAGGTCTCCCGGGCCTTGTCATCGCAAAATCGGGGAGCCAGTCAACGCCATGAACGACATCGTGCTGATGGGTGACCCTCGCGTCGCTGACATCCCCGTGGCGGAGGTAGGGGACGACCTGGTCGACGTACGTGAGGAGAGGGATCTTCGGCTCGACGGCCTCAAGGAGACGCCCGAAGGTGCGTACGCGTACCTGCGCCACGGGCTGGTGGAGCGTCTGCTGTTCGCGCAGGACAGGCTGCCCGGCGAGTACCGCCTTCTGCTCGTCGAGGGCTACCGGCCCTACGACCTTCAGGAGCACTACTTCTCCAGCTACCGGCAGGAGCTGGAGATGCGCGACCCGGAGCTGGATGGAGCAGAGAGCTTTCAGCTGGCGAGCAGGTACGTGTCGCCCCCGGTGGTTGCTCCGCACGTGAGCGGGGCGGCGATCGACCTGACGCTGGTGGACGGATCGGGGCAGCAGGTCGACATGGGAACTCCGATCAATGCGTCGCCGGAGGACAGTGCCGGTGCGTGCTACTTCGCCGCGGACGACATCTCGGGCGAGGCGCGCCACCACCGTCAGGTGCTGTCGGCCGCGCTGCGCAGCGCTGGACTGGTGAACTATCCGACCGAGTGGTGGCACTGGTCGTTCGGGGACCGTTACTGGGCGTTGATGACCGGTCGGCCGGCCGCGATCTACGGCCCGGTCCGCGCACTCGGCGCGCCGGCATGACAAGCACTGCCCAGGAGTACGCCGCCTTCGCCGTGCGACAGGCGCACGGCCAGTCACCATGCTTCGAGGAGTGGGCGCTCAACGTCGCACAGGACGACCAGGTCCTGCGACGGCTCGCGGAGCTGCCCGAGCCGAAACGCCAGCCCAACCTCGTCTTCGCCGCCGCGCGCTGGCACGGCGTACAGGCAGGCCCGTACTCCACCCTGCGTCGCAGCCTCCTGGACGACTGGCCGGCGATCAAGGAGACGATCCTGAAGCGGTCGACCCAGACCAACGAGGCCGGCCGGTGCGCGACCCTGCTGCCTCTGCTGTCCCAGGTCTCAGGCCCGGTGGCCCTGCTCGAGGTAGGCGCTGCGGCTGGTCTCTGCCTCTACCCCGACCGGTACAGCTACCGCTACAGCGACGGGACCGTTCTTCACCCGGCATCCGGGCCCAGCGACGTCGAGCTGACGTGTGAGGTGTCGGGGAACGTGCCCCTGCCGACGAGCCTGCCGCAGGTCGTCTGGCGCGCCGGCATCGACCTGAACCCGCTCGATGTCCGCGACGACGAGGACACTGCCTGGTTGCAGACGCTCGTCTGGCCCGAGCAGGAGCACCGGCGTCGACGTCTCGCCGCTGCGATCGAGATCGCCCGGAGAGACCCACCCGTCCTTATGCGAGGAGACCTCAACGAGACGGTGGGGAGTCTGGCCGCCGAGGCTCCAGCGGGAACCACGCTGGTCATCTTCCACAGCGCCGTCCTGGCCTACCTGACCCCCGAGGACCGCGCTGCGTTCACCCGTACGGTGAGCGACCTGGATGCCCACTGGATCAGCAACGAAGGGCCGCGTGTGCTCCCCGAGCTCACGCCGACCGGAGCCTCCTTCCCGGAAGGTGCCTCGTTCGTCACCGCCCTCGATGGCCAGGCGCGGGCCCTCACCGGCCCTCACGGGCAGTACGTCCACTGGCTGGAGTAGCGGGCAGGCGCCTGCTGTCACTCGACGCAGAACTCGTTCCCCTCCGGGTCATGCATGACGACCAGGTTCTCGGTCTCACGGAGAACGGTCGCTCCCAGCCTGCTCAGCCGGCGTACCTCCTCGGCGATGCTGCCCGGAGCCCTGAGGTCGAAGTGCATGCGGTTCTTCGCGGCCTTGCCTTCAGGCACCTTCGTGAACCAGAGGTTCGGGCCTCCCCAGCCGGGAGCTTCCACGTAGGCCTTCTCCGCGGTGGCGTCCTCGTCCACGTTGGACCCGAGGGCTTCCGCCCAGAAGGCAGCCAGGGTGAGGGCGTTCTGGCAGTCGAAAGTGACCGACTTGATGAAGGAGCTGTGCATGTGACCTGACGATAGCCAGGGACGAGGCGAAGGGGGACGAACTGCACATCGGGTGGGCCTCGGGCGACGTCGGGACCGCCGATAGCGGGACGTTCGCCTCTGTTGGACCCCGCTGCTCGCCGGTTGGCTCGAAGGAGAGGAATGAATGGAGGAGCCTGTCATGCTCAATTCCCCAGGGAGAGCGTCCCACAGCGCCGTCATCGCCGATCTGAGCCTCATCGAGAACCGCCCTCCGAGTGTAGGGCGTCAGTTCTTCGACCGCGTCCAGTCGACCCCGGACCGTGAGGCGTATCGGTTCCCGGACGGAGACGGCTGGGCGTCGATGACATGGCGCGAGACCGGTGACAAGGTCACCAGACTGGCCGCAGGGCTGGTCGCCCTGGGCCTCGAGCCCGAGGACCGCGTGGGCATCGCGTCCACCACGCGCATCGAGTGGATTCTCGCGGACTTGGCCATCATGTGTGCAGGTGCCGCTACCACGACCGTCTACCCGTCCACCATCGCCGGTGACGTGGCCTACATCCTGGCGGACTCCGAGTGTCGCGTCGTCTTCGCCGAGGACGACGTACAGATCGCCAAGCTCGTCGAGCACCGCTCCGAGCTGCCGCGCCTGGAGAAGGTGGTCACGTTCGACGGGACGCCGGACGGAGACTGGGTGATCGACATCGCGGATCTCGAGCAGCGCGGCGAGAGGCTGCTCGCCGAGCAGCCCGACATCGTCGAGGAGCGGATGGAGGCCACCCGCCCCGACTCGCTGGCGACACTCATCTACACGTCGGGAACTACGGGCCGCCCCAAGGGCGTGCGCCTCCGGCACTCGTCGTGGACCTATGAGGGTGCGGCCGTCGACGCCCTGGGCATCCTCGGCGCGGATGACCTGCAGTTCCTCTGGCTTCCGATGGCCCACTCGTTCGGCAAGGTGCTGCTGAGCGCACAGCTCGCCATCGGGTTCCCCACCGCCGTGGACGGTCGCGTCGAGAAGATCATCGAGAACACCGGGAAGGTCCGGCCCACGTTCATGGGTGCCGCGCCACGCATCTTCGAGAAGGCTCACGACCGCATCGTGCTGATGCAGCAGGCCGAGGGCGGGATCAAGGAGAAGCTCTTCAACAGAGCCTTCCACGTCGGCCTGCAGGTGCACCAGCTCAGGCGCGAGGGAAGACCGGTCCCGTTCCTGCTCGCCCGGCAGCACGCCCTCTTCGACAGGCTCGTCTTCTCCAAGATCCGCGAGCGGTTCGGTGGGAAGGTCCGGTTCTTCGTGTCCGGAGCCGCAGCGCTGAACCGCGAGGTGGCCGAGTGGTTCAACGCGGCGGGCATCCTCGTCCTCGAAGGCTACGGCCTCACCGAGACCTCGGCCGGCTCCTTCGTCAACCTGCCCACGTTCAACAGGTTCGGCACGGTAGGGCCGCCTTTCCCCGGCACGGAGGTCAAGATCGCCTCCGACGGGGAGGTCCTCATCAAGGGCCCCGGGGTCATGGACGGCTACCACAACCTCCCCGACGAGACCGCGGAGACCCTGGAGGACGGCTGGCTTCACACCGGCGACATCGGCGAGCTCGACGACGAGGGCCGCCTGAGGATCACCGACCGGAAGAAGGACCTCTTCAAGACCTCGGGCGGCAAGTACATCGCGCCGTCCCAGATCGAGTCGCAGTTCAAGGCCATCTGCCCGTATGCCAGCCAGTTCCTGGTCCTCGGCAACGAGCGGAACTACTGCGTAGCACTGATCACGCTCGACCCGGAGGCGATCGAGGACTGGGGCAAGCAGCACGGCACGGACGGGAGGTCCTACAAGGAGATCGTCTCCTCACCTCAGGTCCAGGAGATGGTCGGCGGTTACGTCGACGCCCTGAACAAGCGCCTGAACCGCTGGGAGACCATCAAGAACTGGAGACTGCTGGACCATGACCTGACTGTGGAGTCGGGCGAGCTCACGCCGTCGATGAAGGTGAAGCGCATGGTCGTCGAGAAGACCTACAAGGACGAGATCGAAGAGCTCTACCAGGAGTGACGCCACCGGGGGCCAAGCGCGCACGGTGTGGCAGCAAGGGAGGACGACGGCTCGGGTCCGTCTCCGTCGGGTGGTCGCACCGTGGACGGGAGGCTCTGGCGATGTCGCATGGGCTGGCCTACTGTGGGTGGAGCGGTCACGGTCGGGGGTGGAGGTTCGCGCACCAAAGCTCGCTGTCGTGCCCGCTCTCCTAACGGGGCGAGAACGCCGGCTTGGACGGCGGGACCGGAGTGCTGACCATGTCCGTGGCTGCCACGCCCGGAGGCTGGGCGATTCTGGAGACGAACCGCGACGAAGTGCTCGAACGCTGGAGCGCGAATGTCGTCAAGTCGCTCAGCGGTCGGATGACCCGGACGGAGCTGGAGCGGGACGTCCGGGAGATTTTCGAGGCCATCGTCTCGGTCCCGCACGGCGAGGAGCGCCATCTGTCCGACTCCGTGTACGCCGAGCTGCGGTCTCTCCTGAGCGACCTTGCCCGGACCCGCGCTCGTCAAGGGTTCAGCCCCACGGAGACAGCGGTCGGCGTCTTCGCTCTCAAAGAGGCCGTGCTGGACGTGCTCGCGTCGAAGGCCGAGCTGGAGGGATACAGAAAGTTCGCGGAGTTCTCGCGCTTCGTCGACGAGTTGGGCCTGTTCATGCTGGACACCTACACACAGGCGCGTGAGGGGGTCATCAACGAGCAGAGCGCTGCTCTGCTGGAGCTGTCCACGCCGGTTGTCCGCGTATGGGACGGCATCGTGTCGCTCCCACTCGTGGGGACACTGGACTCGGCGCGCACCCAGGTCGTGATGGAGAAGCTTCTCGAGGCCCTGGTGAGCACCAGGTCCGAGCACGCCATCATCGACATCACGGGAGTACCCGCTGTGGACACCCAGGTGGCGCAGCACCTCCTCAAGACGGTGATGGCCGCCAGGCTTCTGGGTGCGGAGTGCATCATCTCGGGTGTCCGCCCGCAGATCGCCCAGACTGTCGTCGGGCTGGGCATCGACTTCGGCACCATCGCCACGAAGTCCTCGTTGTCCGATGCCCTCCTCCTGGCGTTGAGACGGTCGGGGTACGACGTCATCAAGCGCTCCGCGACCAAGGAGCGCTGATGGAGCGGATCCCCATCCTCAGGCTTGGGGACATCCTGCTTGTGTCCATCCAGGTGGACCTCCAGGACCACGTCGCCGTGGCGCTTCAGGAGGACCTCGCCGAACGCATCGTGGAGTCCGGCGCGGACGGCGTACTGATCGACATCACGGCGCTGGAGATCGTCGACAGCTTCATCGGCCGGATGATCTCTACCATCGCTTCGATCTCGAAGGTGCTGGACGCCGAGACGGTGGTCGTCGGCATGCGGCCGGCGGTCGCCATCACACTCGTGGAGCTGGGCCTCTCCCTCTCCGGGGTGCGGACCGCCCTCGACGTGGACCGGGGGCTGGCCATGCTGCGGGCCGACCGTGCCGAGACCGACGAGGCCCTTGACGAGCAGTCGCCCGAGACACTCTCGTCGACTGGTTGATGGACGCGTCGTTCGTGGTCGAGTCGCGTGAGACCTACCGCATCAGCGCCGACGCGGACGTCGTGCGGGTTCGACAGTCTGTGCGTAGCGTCGCTCTTTCCGCGAAGCTCTCGCTCATCGACCAGACCAAGCTGGTGACCGCCGCCAGCGAGTTGGCCCGCAACACGTTGGTCCACGGCGGCGGCGGTGACGCCACGGTCGAGGTGGTCACCGCCGGGCATCGACACGGTGTCCGGGTCTCGTTCGTCGACACCGGGCCCGGCATCGCGGACGTGTCCCTGGCGCTGACCGACGGATGGAGCAGCGGCTCGGGCCTGGGGCTGGGGCTGTCAGGCGCGCGACGGCTCGTCGACGACTTCGAGCTGCAGTCCGACCCGGGCGCCGGGACCAGCGTGAGCGTCGTCAAGTGGGCCCGATGATCCGCCGTGAGCCTGGCGGCTCGGATCGGTTCGGCGCCCCGGTCCGGGCAGAGGACGTCGCCTGGCTGCGGGTGGAGGACGACATCGCTCCGGGCACGGTACGTCGACGGGCCGTCGACCTCGCGGAACGGATCGGCTTCGACGAGAACCGAGCCGGGCAGGTCGCCATCGTGGCGACCGAGGTCTCGACGAACCTGTACCGGCACGCTCGCAAGGGCGTGGTCGTGCTCCGGGTTCTCCGTCGCGGGGAGGAGGGTGGTGTGGAGATCGTGGCCCTCGACCGTGGGCCCGGGATTCGCGATGTCCATGCGCTCTTCCGTGACGGGACCTCGACCAATGGCACGCTGGGCATCGGCCTGGGCGCGATCCCCAGGCTGTCCGACAGCTACGACGTGCACTCCGTCCCCGGTCGCGGAACCGTCGTGGTCGCCACCTTCTGGGCGGGGGAGGGAATCCTCGGTGCGGTCGCCGCCGGGATCACGCGGACCCTCGAGGGGGAGGCCGAGTGCGGCGACGCCTACGCCCTCCGACCGACCGAGGACGGCTGGCTGGCGTTGTCCGTCGACGGGCTCGGGCACGGCCCACTGGCGGCACGGGCGGCTGCGGCAGCCACCCGGTGTTTCCTGGCCTCGAGCGAGAGTTCTCCCCGCGCGGCGATGGCGGAGCTGCACCGCGCGACCGCCGGCACGCGTGGCGCTGCCGTCGCGATCGCTCACCTCGACCTCGCGCAGGGCCGGCTCACCCACGTAGGGATCGGCAACATCGCAGGACGAATCGTCACCCCCGGAAGGGCTCGGGGCCTCGTCACACATCCGGGGATCGTCGGGCACAACGCACGCACACCCACCGAGACGGTCTATGAGCTCGAGCCGGGAAGCTGGGTCGTTCTGCACAGTGACGGCCTCAGCGACAAGTGGGACCTCGACGCCTACCCGGGCATCATGGGCCACTCTCCGCTGCTGCTCGCGGCCACGTTGATGCGGGACGCCGGCGTACGTCGTGACGACGCGAGCGTTCTCGCCATGAGAGCAGCGGACCGATGAACCACTCGATCTACTCGATGGAGCTGCGCCAGGAGGTCGATGTCTTCGCGGCGCGTCAGGCGGGTCGTGACGTGGCGGCGGCTCTCGGCCTCGAGGGCCAGGACCTGGTCCGGGTCGCCACGGCTCTGAGCGAGATCAGCCGCGACGTGATAGCCGCCGGCGGCGGGAAGCTCACCTTCAGAGCGCCCAACCCGGGTCTGCTGTCCATCGAGCTGGCGACCTTCAAGCCGGCTCCGCAGCTGCGCGATGGCGTTCCCGGTACCGGGGTGGATGCGGCCGGGCGCCTGGTCGACTCGGTGACGTTGCAGACCGACGCCGGTGGGCACGCCAGGATCAAGCTCGACAAGAAGGTGGGGATGCCCGTTGTCCTCGGAGGCTCGGCTCGCGCCGCGCTTCGGCAGCGGTTGTCCGCGATCGCGGTACGCAGCCCCCTCGACGAGCTGCGCACCCAGAACCGGGAGCTGATCGTCGCGCTGGAGGATGCGCAGGCGCGACGTGACGAGCTGGCCGTCGTCAACCGTGAGCTCGAGGAGACCAACCGCGGTGTGATGGCCCTGTACCAGGAGCTCTCCGGCGAGCTGGAGACCACGAACCGGGGTGTCGTCGCCTTGTACGCCGAGATCGACGACAAGAGCCGCCAGCTACGCGAGGCGAGCGAGGCGAAGACCCGGTTCCTGCGGAACATCAGCCACGAGCTCAGGACGCCGGGCAACTCCGTGCTGGGTCTCGCCCGCCTTCTGCTGCACGCGGAGGTCGAACCGCTCACCGAGGACCAGCGGCACCAGGTCGAGTTCATCGAGTCCAGTGCGCTGGACCTTGTGCGCCTCGTCAACGAGCTCCTCGACCTCGCCCGTGCGGAGTCGGGGCACATCGAGCCGACCCTGGAGGACGTCGATCTTCAGAAGCTGTTCGACGAGCTCGAGGGGACAACTGCCCCTCTGGTCACGCGCCCTGAGGTGACCCTCGTGGTCGACGACGCGCGTCGCGTAGGTGTGGTCCGGACCGACCGCACCCTGCTCGCGCACGTCCTGCGCAACCTGCTCAGCAACGCGGTGAAGTTCACCGAGGCTGGTGAGGTTCGCATGTCCGCTGTGCTCGACGGCCCGGTCGTTCGCATCACCGTCCGGGACACCGGCATCGGGATTGCTCCGGAGGACCAGCCCCAGGTGTTCGAGGAGTTCTTCCAGGTCCGTACGCCTCTGCAGTCCGGAGGTTCGGGTCTCGGCCTCCCCTTCGCTCGTCGAGTTGCGAATATCCTGGGAGGTGACCTCACGCTGTCGAGTGCCCTCGGAGAGGGCAGCGCCTTCGTCTTGGACCTGCCCCTCCTCGGGCCGTCGACCAACCCAGGAGGAGAGCAGTCGACATGACACAGACCTCCGAAGGCTCGGTGCTGGTGTGTGACGACACCGCTGCCAAGCGGTATGTCATAGCGAGCTGGCTGCGCCGGGCCGGCTACGAGGTCCTGGAGGCCGAGACGGGTTCCCAGGCGCTGGAGTTCATGTCCCGAGGCACGATCGACCTGGCCGTCCTCGACGTACACCTGCCCGACATGAGTGGCCTGGACGTGTGCGCCCGGATCAAGGCGGACCCGCGCACGGCGGCGACCCCGGTCATGCACGTCTCCGCCATCGCTGTCGAGCCGGAGGACCGCAGCGCCGGGTTGGAGAACGGTGCCGATGCCTACATGGTCGACCCCATCGAGCCGGTGGAGATGCTCTCGATGGTGCGCGCCCTGCTCCGGTCGTCCGGCCTCCGCCGAAGAGCCGAACGGCTGGCTACCCGCCTGCAGCATCTGGCCGCAGCGAGCCTGCGCATCAACGTCGCGCTTCACGCAAGTCGTCTCGCCGCCGCCGCGTCGGAGGCCTGTGCGCGGATGCTCGACTCCGAGTCCGTGGTCGTCCTGCTCGGCGACTCCGAAACGGCCGTTGCCAGGACCACATTCGGTGGCCTCACCACGAACCTCGAAGTCTCCCAGAGCATGGCGGCGAGGCTGCTGGACAGCGCCGCGGCGCGCTCCGACGTACACGCGGCGGACGAGCCCTGGTCGGCCATTCTGTACGGCGGTTACGACGGCCCTTGGCAGGTGTTTCCGATCGGCCGGGCCCACGACCCGTCCGGGCTCATCGCAGTCCCTGCGCCCGCGGTCGCGGGAGAGGACGACGAGATGCTGGTCCAGCGTCTGTCGCAAACCGTCTCCGTGGCACTGGACAACCTGCGCGTGTTCGTGGAGGAGCACCGCATCGCGCTGGGCCTGCAACGCAGCCTGCTGCCTGCGACCCTTCCTCCGCTGCCGGGGCTGCTGGTGGCGGCCCGCTATCGGGCGTCCGACGACCAGGCAGAGGTCGGCGGGGACTTCTTCGACGCCTTCCAGTCCGACGTGGGCGACAGGGTGGTGGTCATCGGCGACGTCCAGGGGCACTCGCTCGAAGCTGCCGTCGTGATGGCCGAGCTGCGCTACTCACTTCGGGCTTACGTGTACGTGGGGCTGAGTCCGGAGGACGTGCTGGAACGTACGAACGACGTCATGCTCCGCAGCCATCCAGAACTCACCGCCACGTTGTGCATGCTGGTGTTCCCAGCCGGATCACAGTCGATGCTCGTCGCCAACGCGGGGCACATCCCCCCGCTGCTCGTCCGCGATGGCGTGGCGTCCTACCTGGAGTCAGGCGGCACCATGCTGGGCCTCGACCGGCCTCCGGAGAAATCCTTGGACGTACCGGTGTCGGCCGAGACGCGCATCCTGCTCATGACGGATGGCCTCGTCGAGAGCCGCGGAGAGGACATAGCGCGAGCCCTGGACCGGTTGGCGCGTAGCGTCGAGGAGTTCTCCACGATGTCTGTGGAGATGCTCTGTGACCAGCTGATGGGGACGTGGGGCAGCGATGAGGACGACATTGCACTGATCGTCCTGGACGTGCTCGCCGGATCTTCGGCGCCTGCCTAGCCTGCCGGCGCGCGCCACCGACGATTGGGAGGTCGCCACTCGCGTGGGTGCCCAGTGTCGTGGGCGCTTCACCAGCGATAGTCGCGCTCCGCCGGGACCGCCGGCCCATCGTCCACCTCCTTGTCGGACAAGGCCAACGTGCCCGGACATGCTGACTGTGCAAGTGTTGCATTAGAAGTTAGACTTGCAACACAATCGAATGAGAGGTCTCGGAGTGATCTTTGACCGCATTGAGTGGGACGAGGCGAACCTCGACCACGCAACTGTGCGGGTGACCGCCACCGAGATTGAGCAAGCGATCTGGAACGCGGATCGGATGATCCGACACCGCGAGCAGCCTGACCGGGTGCTGTTCAGGGCCAAGAATGACGGTGGTCGGCGGCTGGTCGTTGTGGCGCAGATCTTGCGGGACGGTGTTAGACCGATTACGGCCTGGGAGGAGGAGTGATGAGCAAGTCGACGAGAGCAATGACCGAGGAAGAGCTCGCGAAGCACTACGACGAGACGCGGGATCTTTCGGGCTTCGAAAGTGGCGCGGAGGAGCCTGTGGAGGTGCGCCGGAACGTGACCATCTCGGTCCGGTTCTCGGAAGAGGAGCTTGCCCTGCTCCGCTCCAAGGCAGACGAGGCGGGGGAGAAGGTCACGGCGTACATCCGGTCAGCGGCTCTGCAGCAGGCCTCGCCGTTGGATAGGCGGCGGCTGCTCCAGGCATTGAAGGCTGCCTCGGCTGACGTGGCCAAGGCAGAGCGGCTGTTGGGCGCCTGACCGTGACCGCACCCGCCCCGGTCCCCTGATAGACGCCGCACCTGGCCAGCGACCGGTGGGCCAAGAGTGAGCGCAGCGAATCACGTCGTGACGCCGGAGCCGCCCTTGACCGCTCCGGGTGTTGGCCGCACAGTCATACGTCGGGGACGGGCTCCAGCACTGAAGCAGGCACACTGCGGCCTCGCTGGCCATCGCCTCCGGTGCCTCGGTAAAGGCGGTTCAACGGATGCCGGGCCACGCATCGGCCACACTCACTCTCGACCGGTGTGGGCACCTTTTCGGGACGATTTCGACGCTCTCGCCGCCAGTCTGGCCGATGCCATGCGCGGATCTGGTGTGGTCCCGGTGTGGTCCCAGCCCGATCCGACGCTGTTCGATGAGGAGGGGGCAGAGGCGAAAACCGCCTCTGATGCGATGAAAATGTTCGGTGCCCCCGGCAGGATTCGAACCTGCGACGCACGGTTTAGGAAACCGACGCTCTATCCCCTGAGCTACGAGGGCGGCGCATGGCTGAAACCCTCGCTGCTAGCGTCGCTGCAACCTAGTCGGGGTGTCTGCCCTGCTGTAGGAAGGATAGTGCAGGCGCGCACGTGAGGTGACCGCAGGCTCGTGACGGGCCGTCCCCGTGGCCTGCCACCAGGAAGCCTGTCCCACGGCGCGCATGCGCCATCACGCCGCGCACCTTCCGGAATGTCGGCGCGGCGCCGTCGATGACGGTCTACTCGTCTTCCAGCTCCTATGTCGGGTGACTGCCCGAGACCGGATCGTCAGCGATCCATGAGCGCACGGGCACCTTTGCCAAAGCTCCGCGAGGCCTGGTCGTTTCGGCATAAAATGTGCGACACGTCCGTTTTTCACCTACGGTCACGGTCGCCATCTCCCGGGAGGATTCCTTGCTTCGACGCGCCCTGCGTCCCACGCTCGCGGTTCTCGCCAGCGCCGCCATGCTCGTGGGCGTCACCAGCACCCAGCAGGTCGCGCAAGCCGACCCCACCTACGGCCCACCCTACGAGTTCTACACCGAGCTGATGGGTGACGGCGCCGGGCTCGACGGCAACGGCGTGATCCCGCTGAAGAACCAGGCCATGATCACCAGGACCGAGCACGGGTACCTCTACCGTTCCGGGCAGCAGGACGGCCACCTCGTGGTGACCCACGTGACCGGTGGGCTGCGCTTCGTCGACACCGGCACCGCGAGGTTCAAGAGTCTCGCGGTCGCCTGCAAGCCGCGGCAGGTGCGGATCGGAGTCGCCGCGGTCTGCACGATGCCGGTCGGCGTCAGCGCGAGCCAGCCGCTGCTGCTCGAGGTGTGGCCCCGGGCCGGTGACGACGTCACTGACGGATCCACCCTCTCCGCCACGGTCGCGATGGCTGTGCTGGCGGACGCCGGCAACGACGTCACCCGCGTCGGCGCCGGCCCGGACTTCGTCAACGGCGCGCAGGACCGGGATCTTGTCTTCGGCGGTGCCGGCAACGACTGGCTCCGCGGCGGTGCCGGCAACGATGCGGTCCGTGGCGGAGCGGGTGCGGACTACCTCGTGGGCACCGATGGCCGCGACACGCTCTTCGGTGGTGCCGGTGACGACAAGCTCACCGGCGGCGACCTCGACGACAAGCTCTACACGGGGTCGGGTCGGGACATCGCCCAGTGCGGCGCCGGCACCGACTACGCCAAGGTGGACGGGTCCGACAAGGACCGGGACTGCGAGACTCTCGACCGCCGCTGACCCGCCGCTCGTACGCTGCTCCCGGCCGCCATCTGCATCGATGGGCGGCGGGTGCGGGCGCCGATCGGTTTCGGTGGAGCGCCGGCCGGCTCCGTGGGCACGTCCTGACATCAAGCAGTTCCGGACGACCGGATCGCGGCGGATGGCCGCGTCCGCGGAGACTCTACGCAAGCGCTGCACGGCATGGAGAGCGCGATGGTGTCGCTCACTGGAGGGCCGGGTGCGCCAGTGCTCCTCGGCGTACGCCCGTGCCTCGGGCGGTCCGGGGTGGTCGGCCAGCACGGTGGGGATGCCGAGCGCCTCCTCGCTGAGGGCGTAGTCGACGACGACGTGCTCGCGCGGGACATCGGCCGTCTCGAGCAGCAGTGCGACCGCCATGCCGGTGCGGTCCTTGCCGGCCGAGCAGTGGAGCACGACCGGACCGGCGGGCGCGTCGAGGAACGCCCGCACCACGGCGGCCACCCGGCGCACGTTGCGGTCGAGGCTGCCCCGGTAGACATCGGCCAGCGCCGTCTCCGCCTCCGCATCGCGCTCGGGGTCCCTCTCCGGGTCGATCCACGGCACGCTCACGACCAGACGGTCGGCGTTCTCTGTCGAGGTGCTGGGCTCCGGCTCGCTCGGGATGCCGCCACGGAGGTCGACGACTCGCCCCACGCCGTAGGCGAGCATGGCTCGATAGCCGGTGTCGTCGAGGCCGGCCACGTTGTCGGAGCGCAGTCCTCTAGCTCACTGGTTGTCGACGGCGTCTACGCGGCATGGCAGGCCGAGGCGGTGCGGCGATAGTTGGCGTATCCCGGGGTCTCGTCGGTGATGATGCCGTCGACTGCGCCGGAGAGCCGATTCCAAACCGGGACGGTGTTCACCGTCCACGCGAAGACGCGGATACGGGCCGTGTCCATCGTGGCCAGCCAGTGGTCGGTGATCGCGGAATGATGCACGGCCACGGCGCCGAAGCGGGCTGCCTCAGCGGCGCTTGGGGCCCGCCTGGTCACCACCGCCTCGTCGACGAACGGCGCGAACACGCGGAACTGGTCCAGGTACACGCGGTGGGACGACATGACGGTCACTCGGCGGCTACCGAACCTGTCGACCAGGCTCGCGAGTCGCTGGTACGACGCTGTGGTGCCCATGGCCTTCAGCTCCACGAGAATCCGGACGTCCACGTTCCGCGCCAGGCGCAGCGCCTGGCGCAGGTAGGGCACGGTTCCACCGTCGTCGAGGCGCAGCTGGTGGATCCGCTTGCCGGTCTTCCGGGCAACCTGGCCGCTTCCGTTCGTGGTGCGCCCCACGGTGACGTCGTGCATCAGCACCAGGTGGTCGTCCTTGGAGACGCGAACGTCCACCTCGAGGTAGTCGGCGTGCCGGCGGACCGCACTGCGTAGAGCGCGCATGCCGTTCTCAGTGGCGCTGGAGTGATAGCCGCGATGCGCCACCAGTGCGCACCTGTGGGAGGTTGCGGCGTTCGCCGCCGGGACGGCGACGATGGCGCAGCCGAGGGCGACAGCGAGGATGCCGGCGCAGCGCCCGGACCACCCTGGGTCCGCTACGTGTCGCGCCGACTTTCGGCACTGCATCGCACCGCATGGTGTGGCGACTACCCGGTATGCGTTGTTTTAACCAGTTCTTCCGGGGATGGATCTATTTGTTCCTGGGCAGTTGGCAGGGCTGCCGTGACCTGCACCGCTCGGCGCTTGCCGCCCATTGCCTGCCTCAGGCTCAGCGAGCAGTCAGGTCAGCGAGTTCGTGGCGAGGGAGAGCCCGATGAAGTGGGTGGCGAACGCAACGACGGTGAGCGCGTGGAAGACCTCGTGGAACCCGAACCAGGTGGGGAACGGGTTGGGCCGCTGCACGCCGTAGACGAGAGCGCCGATCAGGTAGAGCGCGCCGCCGGCGATCATCAGGGTCAGCGCAGGGTTACCGGCCTGGACGGCGAAGTCGGCGACGAACAGCAGCGCCGCTGATGCAACCACCCCGTAGACCGGCGTGTGCAACCACCGAGGCGCGTCGATCCAGCACACCCGGAAGAGGACGCCGAGCCCGGCGGCCAGCCACACCATCGTCAGCAGCACGGCCGCCCGGTCCGGTTGGAGGAGCAGCAGCGCGAACGCGGTGTAGGTGCCGGCGATGTGCACGAAGATGTTCGCGTGGTCGAGCCGGCGCAGCCGCGCGCTGGCCTTCGGCGACCACGTCCTGCGGTGGTACAGCGCGGAGACGCTGAACAGCACCACCGCGGAGGCGATGAACGCCGCAAGGCCGAGCCGGAGGGAGCCGTCGGGCGTCCGCGCGATCAGCACGATCCCGGCGACGAGGATGACCGGGGCGACCGCGGCGTGCAGCCAGCCGCGAAGCTTCGGCTTGACCTCGTGGAGGATGTCGCGCGCGTGGTCGGCGAGCCGCTCGGTGACCTCACCGTACCTGGCGCCCCGCTCTCCGGCGGCACTGGGAACTTGCGCACTCATGGTGATCGGTCTACCCATCGCGCATCGCGGGCACTCGTCAGCTGCCTACAGGTACAGACCGGGCGGCTCTTCGCAGTTTGCCGTCGTCGCCACAGGGAAGCCCTCGCACGCGAGAGGACGGGCACGTCGCCCGGACTCGGCTACATCTGGTCGGGCGCGCGGATGCCCAGCAGGTCGAGTCCCGTCACGAGCACACGAAGCGTCTGTGCGCTCAGCGCGAGCCTCGAGGCGCGCACGTCGGGGTCCTCGGCCCGCAGCACGGGGCAGTGCTCGTAGAAGGTGGTGAAGGACTGGGCGACGTCGAACAGGTAGGAACACAGGCGGTGTGGCTCGTAGGCGCGTCCGACCTGCTCGACCACGTTCCCGAAGCCGAGCAGCGCCAGTGCAAGTGAGCGTTCGGCCTCCTCGCCCAGCACGACCTTGCCGCCCACCTCGTCGGCGCTCAGACCCGCCTTGCGAAGCATGGACCTGATCCGGGCCGCGGCGTACTGCAGGTAGGGGCCGGTGTTGCCGGTCAGGGCCAGCATCCGGTCGAAGTCGAAGGTGTACTCACTGTCGTGCGAGACCGAGAGGTCGGCGTACTTGACCGCTCCGATGCCGACGTCGCGGGCGATCTCGGAGCGAGTTGCCTCGTCGAGCTCGGGTCGCGCCTCGGCGAGGACCTGCGCGGCACGGTCGACGGCTTCGTCGAGGAGAGCCATCAGCCGGACCGGTGCGCCACTGCGCGTCTTCAGGATCTTCCCGTCCGCGCCGAGCACGTTGCCGATCTGCACGTGCACCACGTCGACGTACGGCGGCAGCCACCCCGCCTTGCGCGCGGTCTCGAACACCATCTGAAGATGCAGGTGCTGTGGGGCGCCGATCACGTACAGGATCCTGTCGGCGTGAAGGTCCTGCACCCGGTGCCTGACCGTGGCGAGGTCGGTGGTGGCGTACCCGAACCCACCGTCGCTCTTCCGGATGATCAACGGAACGGGCTTGCCCTCACGGCCCGTGAACCCTTCCAGGAAGACGCAGAGCGCGCCTTCGCTGACCGTCGCCACGCCGAGTGACTCGAGCTCGTCGCAGATGGCGGGGAGCACGTCGTTGTAGCTGCTCTCGCCGGCAAGGTCCGCGTCGGTGAGCGTGACGCCCAGCGTCTGGTAGATGGTGTTGAAGTAGGACTTCGACAGCTCCACCAGCTCGTGCCACAGCCGCAAGGTGTCCCCATCGCCGGCCTGCAGGGCGACCACCCGCTGCCTGGACCGGACGGCGAACTCCTCGGAGGCGTCGAACTTGGCGCGGGCCGCCTGGTAGAAGTCGTTCGGCCTGTCCACCAGCGAGCGCGCCTCGTCGGAGTCCTCGCCGACGTCCAGCAGGTGCTCGATGAGCATCCCGAAGGGCGTGCCCCAGTCGCCGACGTGGTTCTGCCGGACCACCCGGTGGCCCAGGTGCTCGAGTGTCCGCGCCAGGGCATCGCCCACCACCGTGGTGCGAAGGTGCCCGACGTGCATCTCCTTCGCGACGTTCGGGGCCGAGTAGTCGATGGGGATCACCAGCCCGGCCTCGAGCGGGACGCCCAGCCGGCGGTCTGAGGCCAGCGCGTCGACCTGCTCCGCGACCCAGTCCGGTCGGAGCGTGAGGTTGATGAAGCCAGGGCCGCTGATGGACGGAGGGAGGCAGACGTCGTCGACCCTCAGGTGCTCGACGAGAGTCTCGGCGACCTCCCGCGGCTTGCTCCCGAGCCGCTTGGCGAGTGGCAACGAGACGTTCGCCTGGAAATCGGCGAAGTGGGAGGGCCGGATGACCGGATCCACCGCTGCGTACTCGTCGCCGAAGGCGGAGGTGAGCGCCGCCTGGAAGCGCTGGGCGAGAACGTCAGAGGGGCTGGTCATGGAGCAAGGCTAGGACCAGGGCAGCGCCTTGCCTCACAGCCATCCGGGCAGGACGACCGCCGCCCAGACGAGCAGCGGGCCGGCCGCCACGACGATGGCGCTGTAGCCGAGGATCTGCTTGTAGAACTTCTCCTCGTCGATGGTGTCAGGGCGGTTGGCCACCATGAGGGCGCCGTTCGTCGAGAACGGGCTGACGTCGACGATCGTGGAGGCGACGGCGAGGGCGGCCACCATCGCCACGGCACCGATCTGGCCCTCCGCGATCAGCGGGATGGAGATCGGGATGATGATCGGGAGCAGCGCGGTCGACGACGCGAACGCGGACACCACGCCGCCGACGTAGCAGAGGACAAGAGCGCCGAGCAGCACGGTGCCGAGTCCCGCAGCCCAGGTTCCGACGTACTCCGGCACACCCGCTGTCTCGAGAATCGAGGCGAAGGTGCTCACACCGGCCACCAGGAGGACGGTGGCCCAGGCGATCTGCTGGACGGCCCCCTTCTGTGCCTGGGGGAAGAGAGCGGTCAGTACGACGGCGGCCGTGATCGCGGTGAACCCGATGTTGCGGTCGAAGACCAAGGCCACGACGGCCACGAGAAGGAACGCCGCGATGGTGGTCAGCTGGTCGGTGTCGGGCTTCTGCAGGACGGCCGTGCGGGTCGTGCCCGTGGCGACAGGCCCGCCTTCCGTGCCGGTCCTCGGGGCGCTGCCGCCGGAGGGTGCGTCGCTCGTGTCGTCGGCCCTGTCGGCGTCGTCGGGGTCGATGCGCCGGTTCATCAACTGGCGCCCGCCGAGCGCGAGGAAGAGCACGATCGCGATGGCGAGGTTGATCACGAAGCTGGTGAGGAAGACTGTCATCTCGCCGACCGGGAGGTTCTCGGACCGCATCACCGAGTTGGTGATGACGCCGTAGATGCTGATCGGGGAGAAGCCTCCGGCCTGCGCGCCGTGTACGACGAACATCCCCATCATGAGCGCGTTGATCCGGTAGCGACCCGCGAAGCCGAGGGCGATGGGGCCGACGATCGCGCAGGCTGCGGGACTCGCGGCCCCGATCGCGGTGAGGAGCGCGGTGACGGCGAACATCACCCAGGGGATGAGGCCCACGCGGCCCCCGACAGCGCGCACGGCGGCTCGCACGATGAGGTCGACGGTCCCGTTGTTCTTGGCGATGGCGAAGAGGTAGGTGACGCCGACCAGGGTCAGGACCAGGTCACCGCTGATCCCGGCGATGATGTCCTTCTCGTCCATGTCGAGGGAGTACATGCCGACGAGCCAGGCGGCGACGAACGCCAGCGCTCCCATGTTGATCGGGAGCATGGTGCCGACCACGAACAGTGCGATCAGCGCGAGTATCGATACCCACTCTGGTGACATGTGCAGATCCTTGCTGTCGGGGCCCCGAGCGACCCGATGTCCGAGATGCGACGAGATCGAGTGATAAGCCTCACTTGTCTGGTCAGTGGCCTAGCCAATAGGTGTCCAGTCCACTTGTCAATACACTCGGGCCATGAACGACGTGGATCGCCTGCAGCCGTTGGCTCGCTCGCGTCTGTACGAGCAGGTGGCGCGCCAGATCCTGGCCTGGGTGTCGGAGAACGGTCTGCAGGCGGGGGACCGGCTGCCTCCCGAGCGTGAGCTGGCCTCTCGGCTGGGGGTGAGCCGGGCAACGGTGAGCCAGGCGCTCGTGGCGATGGAGGTCGTCGGCGTCGTCGCGGTTCGCCACGGTGACGGCACCGTCCTCGTCGACACGTCGGGGTCGCAGCGGGTGGTCCATGCGCTGCGGACCCACGCACAACGTCTGCCGGAGGTGATCGAGGCCCGCGACGCCCTCGAGACGAAGCTCGCCGCCCTCGCTGCGCTCCGGCGTACCGACGAGGACCTGGCCGCGATCGACGAGGCCTTGGCGATCATGCGGCGCGACGTCGACGCCGGCGGGCGAGGCGTGGAGGGTGACGAGCGGTTCCATGCCGCGGTGACAGCGGCCGGCCACTCCACGCTGCTTGCCCGTCTGATGGGCGAGATCAGCGACCTGATCCGGGAGACCCGGATCGAGTCCCTGTCCCAGCCCGGCCGACCTCACGACTCCTTGGAGGGGCATCACCGGATCGCTGACGCCATCCGCGCTCGGGACGCCGAAGCCGCGGCATCGGCCATGCATGACCACATGACCCTGGTCAGCGACGTCGCGCTGCTGCGGGACTAGGTCTGGGCCCTCGTGCAGCTGGCAGACATCCTGGCCGTACTCGCGGCCGGCCTCGGCGCTGGGCTGGTGATCTCTGCGATCGGTGCCGGTTCGCTCGTGAGCTTCCCGATCCTGCTCGGGGTCGGGCTGACGCCGCTCGTGGCCAACGTGTGCAACACGGTCGGGCTCGTGCCCGGCGGCCTGAGCGGCAGCTGGGGATACCGCCGCGAGCTCGCCGGCAAGGGGGAACTCGTGCGCACGGTGGCCGCCGCCAGCGCGCTGGGGGCCCTGGCGGGGGCGTTCCTGCTGCTGGTCCTGCCGGCGGGCGTGTTCGAACGGGTCGTGCCGGCGCTGGTGATCGTCGCCGCGACGCTGGTCGGCGTCCAGCCCGTCGTGTCGTCCTGGTCGCGGCGGCGGACCGCGAGGAGCGACCCCGGGCCGTCCGCCGAGGACCGCGCTCCACAGGGGGTCCGCGGGTTCTCAGCGGCGATAGGGGTCTACGGGGGCTACTTCGGCGCGGGGCAGGGAGTCATGCTCGTGGCGATCCTTGCGTTTCGCCTGCAGGAGAGACTCCAGGTGGTCAACGGGCTCAAGAACGTGGCGGTGCTCTCGGCGAACCTCGCGGCATCGGTCGTCTTCGTGCTGGCCGCGCCGCTGGACTGGACGGTGGTCGGCCTGGTCGGGCTCGGGTCCGCCGCGGGCGGGTGGGTCGGCGCGCACATAGGCCGCCGGCTGCCTCCCACGGTCTTCCGGGTCCTCGTGGTCTGTTCCGGGTACGTCGTAGGGCTCAGGCTTCTCGCGGCGAGCTAGACGGCCTCCGTAGGCTTCGCGGCTGGGGTTGCGAAGCTGCGGATCTGGGTGACTGAGCGCCCGTGAGCGACGGAAAGTTGCGTCTTGTCGACGATTTGAGGTTCAAACCGGCGTTGTCGGGGCATGTTTCCGAGTGGCTTCGTTGCGGGGGAAGGATCTTCGGCCGATCGTTCGACGGGATCCTGGACGCCGAAACAGACACACAGAACTGTCGAACGCGATCAAGGAGGATCGTTCATGTTCGAGACCGAGGCTTCGTCGGTGCCGATCTGCACCGTACGGCGCCACCCGACCGGAGGCTGTGCCCCGGTCCTGCACCTGTCGCACACGCCACCGCCGGTTCCTTCACCCGGCAGCATCTCGTTCCCCAACGCCGAGCAGGCCGCTCAGTACGCCAAGAACCACTACGGGATCATCATGGTCAGGATCGCTGACGAGCTGACCGATCCTGGCCGCAAGCTCTCGGCCTAGGTCGTATCTGTACCGCGGCGGCCTTCGCGGCCCCGCACCACCTGGACCCCGGCGTCCTTCGCGGATTTGCGCTGTGACCGTTGCCTCACGGCCGGTCGATCGTTGCGCCCCCTGAAGGCAGCACTGCCTGAAACACGACAGTGACTCAGGACATGGGGTTCGACCTTGAGCGAGGGAACACAGACGGTCCCGGTCTCGGACCGAGGGTTCAGCCGCCGCGCCATGCTCGGTGGGGTCACCGCCGGCGGCGCGTACGTGGTCGCGGGCGGGCTCGGGCTCACCCGACCGGCTGAGGCCGCAACTCTGCAGGGCAACCTGCCGCCCAGGGTCGACGTGGTCGTGGTCGGCGGAGGTATCTCCGGTCTGGTCGCGGCACGTGACGTCGCGCGGGCCGGCCGCTCGGTGCTCGTTCTCGAAGCGCGACAACGGGTCGGTGGGCGGGTGCTCAACCACGAGCTGCGTGGTGGCGCAGTGATCGAGTCCGGCGGCGCCTTCGTGGGCCCGACGCAGGACCACATCCTCGCCCTCTCCAAGGAGCTGCGGGTCGAGACCTTCAAGCAGTACGTCGGTGGGCAGAACACCTACGTCGCCAACGGCACCACCACCCACTACGAGGGCACCGTCCCCCCGGACCCGCTGATCCTCCCCGATGCCGCGCAGCTGATCACCCGGATCAACGAGATGTCCAAGCAGGTCCCGGTCGACGCGCCCTGGGCCGCCCCGAACGCCGTGGAGTGGGACGCGATCTCCTTCGACCAGTGGGTGCGCGAGAACGCGGTCAACCAGCAGGTCCGCAACCTGCTGCTTGCGTACCTCCAGCCCTGCTTCGGTGGCGACGGGCCGGAGATCTCCCTGCTCTTCTTCCTCTGGTACATCGCCACGGCCGGCAACGAGACCCACCCCGGCACGTTCGAGCGATCCTCCGACACCGCCAACGGCGCCCAGGACTCCCGCTTCGTCGGTGGGTCCGGGCTCATCCCGCAGCGGCTTGCGGCCAGGCTCGGAGACCGGGTCGCGCTCGGCGCCGCCGTCCGCAGGATCGAGCAACACTCCGACCACGTCCTCGTGACCAGCGACCGCGGGGTGGTCCGCGCGAAGCGGGTCATCGTCGCCGCGCCGCCGCCGACCGCTCTCGCCATCGACTGGTATCCGCTCCTTCCACCCAGGCGCATGCAGCTCCTCCAGCGGATGCCGATGGGGGTGTTGATGAAGTGTGACGCGGTCTACGACGAGCCCTTCTGGCGCGCCAAGGGCCTCACCGGAATGGGCGTGTCCGACCACGGTGCCGTGAGGGTGTCGTTCGACAACAGCCCGGCCGACGCCAGTGTCGGCGTACTCCTCGCCTTCGTCGGGGGATCGACGTGGCGGGAGTACGGCACGAAGTCACGCTCGGTGCGGCGCAAGGCCGTCCTCGAGGGGTTCGCCAGGTTCGTCGGGCCCGAGGCGCTGAAGCCCGTCGAGTACGTCGAGCACGACTGGACCCACGAACGCTGGACCGGGGGAGGCCCTGTCGCTCTGCCGGGGTGCGGCACCACCACGGCCTACGGCCCGATGATCCGCCGGCCGTTCCGGAGGGTGCACTGGGCGGGGACGGAGACGTCGACGTACTGGGCCGGCTACATGGACGGCGCCGTCCGCGCCGGAGACCGAGCAGCACGAGAGGTGTTGGACACGACTGTGAGAGGTGTCATCGTCGCGGGCATCATCGCCGGGCTCGCCCTTGCCCAAGGCGCCACCCGGGCCGACTCGGCCGAGCCACGCCCTGAGTGGGACACGAGGGTGTTCTCGCTGGTGCCGAACCCCGGCTACCCGGCGTTCGCCTACGCACACCCCAACGGACGCGTCTACGCAGGCAGCTACACCAACCCGACCGGAGACAGCGTCGCGTCCCGGGTCTTCGAGTGGACCGGACGCGGCACGTTGCTGCGCTCATGGGCCGTCCCCGGCCAGCGGCTGGACGAGCCGCACGGCGTGCAGGTCGCCCTCAGCGACGCCCGGGGCCGCCTCGTACTGCTCGAGAAGTCGACCGCGAGGGTGCTCCTGCTGAACACCAAGACGGGCCGCTTCCGCAGGTACGCCACGCTCCCGGACCTGCCGACCTGCGGACAGGGTGGTGGCAACGACTGCTCCCCGAACCTCGTCGACAAGCCGGCGATCCCGAACTTCGCGGCGTGGGGTCGCCGAGGCGAGATGTACCTGACCGACTACGGCCAGGCGGTGATCTGGAGGGTCCCGCCCGGTGGCGGCAAGCCCCGCGTGTGGCTGGCCGACCGCCGCCTCGACGGTGTCGAGTTCGGTACGGCGGGCCTCCGCCTCGCCCCGAACCGCAGGGCGCTGCTCGTCGCGCAGCAGACCTCGGCCGGCCTCGGCGAGCAGAACCCGACCTCGGGCAAGCTCTACCGGGTCCCGATCCGCGACGGCAGGCCAGGACGCCTGCGCACGGTGTGGGAGAGCCTCCCGGGCGACCTGCCGGACGGGTTCGGCATCGCCGAGTCAGGCCGGATCTACCTCGCGACCGCGGGGCTCAGCCAGCAGATCGTGGTGATCGGCCGCGACGGCCAGGAGGTCGAGCGGTTCCCCGGGACGCCGGCGACCGGTGACAACGGGTCGCCGGTCCCGTTCGACACACCGTCCAGCGCCACCTTCCGTGGCAACCGGATCCTGGTGGCCAACCAGAGCTACGTCGGCAACAGCGGCCATCACGCGATCCTGGAGGTGAAGGTCGGCGAGCGCGGCGTGCCCGTGTTCATCCCGTCCGGCGCCGGGGTCCGCTGACGCTCGTCCCGGCCCCTCAGCTCACTTGCTCAGGGCGTTGACCAGCGCCCGGGTGAACGCGGGCAGGTCGCCCGGCTTGCGGCTGGTGAGCAGGTTCCCGTCCACGACCAGCTCCTCGTCCACCCAGTTGCCTCCTGCGTTGCGTACGTCGGTCTGCAGGCTCGGCCACGAGGTGAGCGTGCGCCCCCTGACGGCATCGGCCTCGACCAGCGTCCAGGCCGCATGGCAGATCGCCGCGACCGGCTTTCCGGAGTCGACGAACGCGCGTACGAACTCCACCGCGTCCTTGCTCATGCGCAGGGCATCCGGATTGGCCACACCACCGGGGAGCACCAGTCCCGCGAAGTCGGCGACCTCGGCCGCCGCCACCGTCACGTCCACATCGAACGTGTCGGCCTTGTCCAGGTGGTTGAACGCCTGGACCCGACCCGCCTTGGGCGAGACCAGCTTCGGGGTGGCACGGGCGCGCTCGACGGCCTTCCACGGCTCGGTCAGCTCCACCTGCTCGACGCCCTGGGCGGCAACGAGAAACGCGACCTGCTTGCCTTGAAGATCACTCATGAGGCCCTCCTCCTCCAATGGGTTCAGCCCCGGTGGTTACCGAGACCCAGACCACTCAAACCCACTGTTTGCCCTGTCCGGGGGCGGGCACAAGCCCGCACGGGACGGGAGGAGTCAGCGTTGCCGAGGACCAGAGACGTGGCCACCTGGATGCGCCAGACGTGGCGGGACCCGGTCGCCTGGACCGAGGTCATCCAGATCCTCAAGACCGCGGTCGCGGCGGCCGTCGCCTGGGTGCTCGCCGCGGAGGTGTTCGCCCTGCCCCAGCCGTTCCTCGCGCCGTGGGCCGCCCTCCTCGTCGTCCACTCCACCGTGTACCGCACGTTCTCGCAGGGTGCGCTCCAGGTCGTCGCCACCGTGCTCGGTGTCGTCCTCGCCTGGGCGGTCGGCAACACCCTCGGCCTCGACCCGGTCGCTCTGGCGGTGATGCTGGCGCTCGGCCTGGTGATCGGCAGCCTGAGCCGGCTGCGCGAGCAGTCGACCACGGTGGCGGCTACGGCGCTCATCGTGCTCACCACCGGCTTCAGCGACCAGGACCAGGTCCTGCTGGGGCGACTGCTCGACACGGCGATCGGCATCGCGGTGGGGCTCGCGGTCAACCTGGTGGTCTGGCCGCCCCTGCGCGACCTCAGCGCGGCAAGGGCGGTCGACGCCATCGACGACCAGGTCGGCGACCTGCTCACCGAGATGGCCCGGGAGCTGGGCCAGGACGGTGGCACCGAGGCCGCTCAGGCCTGGGTCGAGCGCACCCAGCGGATCGACCTGGCCATCGACGAGGCGTGGGCGCTGCTGCGGCAGGCGCGTGAGAGCGGACGGCTCAACCCGCGACGGGCGTCACGGACCGTGCGGACCTCCGACTGTCTCGCCGAGCTGCTGGAGCGCATCGAGCAGGCCGTGGCCGAGGCCCGGAGCATGGCTCGCACGCTCGACCACAGCATCACCAACCTCAACGAGTGGGACCCGGAGTTCCGGGAGCGATGGCTCGACCTGCTCGGTGACGCGGGCAGGGCCATCGCCGACCCCGACTCCGTCCGCATCGCCGAGGTCCGCACCCGGCTGGCCGGGCTGGCTTCCGACTTCTCGACCGAGAACCTGTCCGCCCTGCACTGGCCGGAGTACGGCGGCCTGATCATGAACCTGCGCAACATCGTCGCCTCGATGGGCGAGGTGGCCGCGGCCAACCCCGTCCTGCCGCAACGGATGCACCGCGGCTGACCGCGGCTCAGGCCAGGACCGTCTGCCCCTTGCCGAGCACCGTGACGCCCCCGTCGCTGACGGTGAAGCCGCGGGCACGGTCCTCCTCGGGGTCGACGCCGATCAGGACGCCGTCCGGCACGACCACGTTCTTGTCCAGGATCGCGTTCCTGACCACCGCGCCCTTGCCGATGGTGACGTTGTCGAGCAGCACCGACCGCTCGACGCTGGCGCCGGCCGCCACGTACGCGTGGGTGCCGATGACCGAGCTCTCCACGCTCGCTCCCGACACGATCGAGCCGGCACACACGATGGAGTCGCGCGCGGTCGCGTCCTCGACGAACTTCGCGCCCGGCAGCTGCGGGTGTGAGGTGAAGATGGGCCATTCGGTGTTGTAGAGGTTGAACACCGGGTTCACCGACACCAGGTCCAGGTGAGCCTCGTGGTAGGAGTCCAGGGTCCCCACGTCACGCCAGTAGTCGCGGTCGCGGCTGGTCGACCCCGGCACGATGTTGTCGCGGAAGTCGTAGACGCTCGCCTGCCCGGCCTCGACCAGCATCGGGATGATGTCGCCGCCCATGTCGTGACGGGAGTTGGGGTTCACCGCGTCCTTCTCGAGCGCGTCGACGAGCACGTCGGCGCTGAACACGTAGTTCCCCATCGAGGCGAACGTCTCGTCGGGCGCGTCCGGCAGGCCGGGCGGGTCGGCCGGTTTCTCGAGGAACTCCTCGATCGCGCGCCCGTCGCCGCCGGTCTTGATCACCCCGAACTGCCAGGCGTCCTTGCGTGGCACGCGGATCCCGGCGACGGTCACGCCGGCGCCGCTCTCGACGTGCGCGGCGACCATCTGCGAGGCGTCCATCCGGTAGACGTGGTCGGCGCCGAACACGACGATGATGTCCGGCCGTTCGTCGTTGATCAGGTTCATCGACTGGTAGATCGCGTCGGCGCTGCCGAGGTACCACTGGGGCCCGCGACGCTGCTGCGCCGGAACCGGGGTGACGTAGTTGCCGAGCAGCGTGGACATCCGCCAGGTCAGTGAGATGTGCCGGTCGAGGGAGTGTGACTTGTACTGCGTCAGCACGCAGTTCTTCAGGTAGCCCGCGTTCACCAGGTTCGACAGGGCGAAGTCGATCAGACGGTAGCTCCCGCCGAACGGCACGGCAGGTTTCGCGCGGTCGAGCGTCAGCGGCATGAGGCGCTTGCCCTCGCCCCCGGCGAGCACGATCCCCAGTACTTTCGGCATCCCGATGGTCCCCTCGTCGGTCCGGCACCCTTTGCTATGCCCCGACACTAGCCCTAGATTCCCGACATGCGCGCTGCGATCCTGACCCGTGAGTTCCCTCCCGACGTGTACGGCGGTGCCGGGGTGCACGTCGACTTCCTGGTGCGCGAGCTGCGCCGACTGGTCGACGTCGACGTGCACTGCATGGGTGAGCCGCGCGAGGGCGCCAGCGCGCACAGCGAGAGAGACCCCCGGCTCGTCGACGCCAACGCCGCGCTGCGCATCCTCTCCACCGACCTGTCCATGACCGCGGGTGTCGGGGCGGGCGGTGCCGACGGCGTGGACGTCGTGCACTCCCACACCTGGTACGCCAACATGGCCGGCCACTGGTCGAAGCTGTTGTACGACGTGCCGCACGTCGTCACCGCGCACTCGCTCGAGCCACAGCGGCCGTGGAAGGCCGAGCAGCTCGGCGGCGGTTACCGGCTGTCGTCGTGGGCGGAGCGGACCGCCTTCGAGTCGGCCGACGCCGTGATCGCCGTCAGCGAGGGCATGCGGCGCGACGTGCTCGAGGCGTACCCGTCCCTGGACCCGGGGGTGGTGCACGTCATCTACAACGGCATCGACACGGACCTCTACCGGCCGGACCACGGCACCCATGTGCTCGAGCGGATCGGGGTCGACGTCAGCCGCCCGTACGTCGCCTTCGTCGGCCGGATCACCCGCCAGAAGGGTGTTCCCCACCTGCTGCGAGCCGGCCTGTCCTTCGATCCGTCGCTGCAGATCGTGCTGCTCGCGGGCGCGGCGGACACTCCGGAGCTCGAGGCCGAGACCGACCGTGCGATCGCCGAGCTCCGGTCGACACGGGACGGGGTCTTCGTGGTGTCGGAGATGCTGCCCCGCGAGGAGGTGCGGCAGGTGCTCACCCACGCCCTCGCCTTCCTGTGCCCGTCGGTCTACGAGCCGCTGGGCATCGTGAACCTGGAGGCGATGGCGTGCGAGACGGCCGTGGTCGCGAGCCGGGTCGGGGGCATCCCCGAGGTCGTCGTCGACGGCGAGACCGGGCTCCTGGTCGACTACGACGAGTCCGATCCCTCCGGGCTGGAGCGTGGGCTGGCCGAGGCGGTGAACCGTCTCGCCTCCGACACGTCACTGGCCTCGGCCCTGGGCAGGGCGGGCCGTGAGCGCGCCGTACACCGGTTCGCCTGGGATGCGATCGCGCGGCAGACGGTGCGCCTCTACGAGTCGCTGCGCTGAGCTCGATCTCACGGGACGCTGCCTGACGGCGAACTTTTTTCTTCGCAACTCGACCCCAAAGCGGCAGATTTAGGACCGATTTCGCGACATCAACGCTGCCGTTATGGTTCTGTTATATCCGCAGCCGGGTAGACCGCTGGGAGCAGAGCATGGCCCCGGCGTTCCCGACCGGGGGAGAGCAACAAGTTAGGAAGGCCTCTTGTGAGGGTCGCAGTCACCGGGGCGACGGGGGTTATCGGCACCTCCGCCGTCCGTGCGCTCGTCGCGGCTGGTCACGACGTCGTCGGACTCGCCCGTTCGCTGGACAAGGCGGACATGCTCAAGGCGATGGGTGCGCGTGCCGAGCTCGGCGACCTGTTCGACCATGACGCTCTCGTCGCGATGTTCGAGGGCTGTGACGTGGTCTGCAACTTCGCCACTCACGTCCCCGTCGGCTACCGGGCCGCACGCCCGGGCGCCTGGCGGGAGAACGACCGGCTCCGGACCGAGGGCGTGGAGCGGGTGGTCCAGGCCGCACGCGCCGCCCGGGTGAGGCGCTTCGTCCAGGAGAGCGTCTCCTTCCTGTACGCCGACAACGGGGACGACTGGATCGACGAGCAGAGCCCGCTCGGCATCACCCGTGCCACCGAGCCGGCCTCGGTCGGGGAGTCGCACGTGCAGGAGTACCAGCGCGACACGCGGCACGGCGTCGTCCTCCGCTTCGGAACGATCGTCGGCGACGACTCGATCACCCGGTGGCTCGTCAGGGCGGCGGAGCATGGCCGACCCGTGGGCGTCGGCGAGCCGGAGGGCTGGGCGCACCTGGTGCACACCGACGACCTCGGGCCCGCGGTCGTGGCTGCGCTGTGTGCGCCGAGCGGTGTCTACAACGTCGGTGCGGAGCCGGTTCTGCGGCAGGAGGTCGTGGACGCGTACGCCGAGGCCGTCGGCAAGGAGTCCGGTGAGTTCGCCGGGCCCCTGCTGAAAAGGCTCGCCGGCTCGCGGATCGAGCCGCTGACCCGTTCCCTCAGGGTGAACTCGGAACATTTCACCGCCCAGACCGGTTGGTCACCTCGACGGTCGGTCTTCGACGCGTCATGGTTCGACGTCGTACACACCCCGAACGAGGCACCCCGGTGAGTCCCACCCCAGAACATCCCGCAGACGAGGAACGCGAGGCCGAGCGGAGACGCAGGCGCAGGCTCGCCGAGGTCTTCGGTGAGACGCTTCCCGACGGCACCAGCGACGAGCGGCCCGAGGCCTGGGGCGACCGCGAGGGCGGCGGCACCGACGAGTGGCTCCGCGGCCAGGTCCCGCCACACCACGGCTGAGCCGGGTCGGATCCGGGGTCAGATCTGGGTGCCCGGACCACCGGGACCCTGGCTGCCGGTGTTCTGGCTCCGGAGCAGGTCGCGGATCTCGGTGAGAAGCGTGACCTCCTCGGACGGCGGCATGGGCTCCTCGCCCTTCGCCCGGCGGGCCTGCAGCTTGTTGTACGGCAAGACGATGAAGAAGTACACGACCGCCGCGATGATCAGGAACGAGATCACGGCGTTGATGAACTTGCCGACCACGACGCCTGCGATGGTCACCGAGGAGAAGTTCGGCTGGTCTCCGAGCTTCCCGATGAAGCCCATGATCACCGCGACCAGCTCGGTCACGACCGTGGCGAAGGCGGTGGCGATGATGAACGCGACGGCAAGCTCGACGAGGTTGCCGCGCATGATGAACTCTTTGAAGCCCTTGAGCATGTAAGTCTCCTAGGCGGAGGCAGACGACTCGACGCCCTTCGGCCCCCTTATGCGTGGAAATGTCCACCGCACGCTACTGCCTGATCACAACCGACAGGTACTGGGAGACCCCTGCCCCGGCGACGGCCCGTGCTGTCGCTTCCGAGATCGCGAGGACGACCAGCCCGCCGGTGGCCGTTGTCGACACCTGCTCGGGCTGCCTCGGCAGTGCGATGACGGGCGCGTCGTAGGCGACCACGGTGGCCTCGCTGCGGCCCTGGGGGTCGGCCGCCAGCACGTCGACCCGGTCACCGATCCGGAGCAGGGCGACCGCGCCGGGGTCACCGATCCGGACCGGAGTGGCGACCAGCCCCGGGTAGCCGTCGAGCAGGGAGCCGCTCACCAGGCGCACGTCGGTGACGGGCTCTCCCGAGCGCACGGGCGCGGCCGTCGTACGCCCCACCGCCTCTGCCACGGAAGGCAGGGCCCCTGAGGGAACGCTGGCAGGCGTGAACTCGGTGCGCGCCAGGTCGGAGGCGCTGAGGACGGTGCCTCCCGGCAGGTCCCGGGAGGCAGTGAGGACGGTCGTGGTCGGGGGAGGAGGCGCCGAGGCCGCCTGCAGCCCGGCGGCCACGGCAGTGGCGGCAGCCAGGGCGGCGAGCAGTCGGCGTCGCGCCAGCAGGGCGCGGCGGACACGTCTGTGCAGCAGGGTGAGGCGGTTCATGCCTCAGGAGGCTAGGAGCAATCGCGGGACGACGCGGACGGTCGTCCACAGGCTTTGGTCGGCTAGGCCGCGCCGGCCTCCGCCGCGGGCTTCGACGGGGTGGAGCTCGAGGGCGACGCGCTCGAGGACTCGCTCGTGGACCCGGTCGAGGACTCGCTCGACGACGACCCGCTCGAGGAGGAGCCCGCCGTGGCGGCGGACGACTTGGAGTCCGACCGGCTGTCGGTGCGGTAGAAGCCGGAGCCCTTGAAGACGACTCCCACGGCGTTGAAGATCTTGCGCAGGCGGCCCTCGCACCTGGGGCACTCGGTCAGCGAGTCCTCGCTGAAGCTCTGGACCTGCTCGAAAGCGTGGTCGCAGTCAGTGCAGGCGTACTGGTAGGTCGGCACGCTCGTCCTCCGAAAACTCGTTCCATTAGCACTCGCATAGTGCGACTGCCAATTATCGCAAGCCAAGGGCGAATCGCAAACTCCCCGAGGGGGTGAGGCACAATTGCCGCCGTGCCCGAGTCCGTAGCCGCTACTGCCGATTCCGCTGCCGCACCCCGCAGAACCTTCCGTTCCTGGTCCCGGACGGCCCGTTGGACGACGTACATCGCGGTCTTCCTCGTGCTCGTGCTGGTCGCCGGCGTGGTCGCCGGGGTGGTCATGGTCCGCCGACCCTTCCCCAAGACCAACGGCGAGATCGAGGTGCCCGGCCTGGGCTCGGAGGTCGAGGTGATCCGCGACGAGAACGGCATCCCGCAGGTGTACGCCGACACCGCGGAGGACCTCTTCTACGCGCAAGGGTTCGTCCAGGCCCAGGACAGGTTCTTCGAGATGGACTTCCGGCGCCACGTGACGTCCGGCCGCCTCTCCGAGCTGCTCGGGCGGGATGCCCTCGAGGCGGACATGTTCGTCCGGACCATGGGCTGGCGACGCGTCGCCGAGGAGGAGCTGTCCCTGCTGAGCCCCGAGACGCGCAGCTACCTCGAGGCCTACAGCGCCGGCGTCAACGCCTACATCGACGCGCGAAGCCCGTCGGAGATGTCTCTGGAGTACTCCGTCCTCGCGCTGAACGGCCTGGAGTACACACCGGAGGAGTGGACCCCGGCAGACTCGGTCGCCTGGCTCAAGGCGATGGCGTGGGACCTGCGCGGGAACATGGTCGAAGAGGTGGCCCGGGCGATCTCCTCGGCGCGGCTGACGCCCGACGAGATCGACTCGCTCTACCCGCCCTACCCGTACGACAGGCACCGGCCGATCGTGGACCAGGGCGGTGTGGTCGACGGTGTCTTCGAGCAGGACGCCCGCAGCAGCGACACCCGCAAGCCGGCCCGGTCCGCCCTCCCGGCGGAGCTGGTGGACTCGCTCGACCGGCTCGGCCAGGGCCTGGCCAAGATGCCCGAGCTGATGGGGAAGGGCACCGGCGTCGGGAGCAACAGCTGGGTCGTCTCCGGCGACCGCTCGACGACCGGTGAGCCGATCCTGGCCAACGACCCGCACCTGGGCACCTCCGTGCCCGGAATCTGGTACCAGACGGGCCTCCACTGCCGCGAGGTGAGCGAGGCGTGTCCCTTCGACGTCACCGGATTCACGTTCTCCGGCCTGCCCGGGGTGGTCATCGGCCACAACCAGCAGATCGCCTGGGGCTTCACGAACCTCGGTCCCGACGTACTGGACCTGTATCTGGAGAAGGTGAAGGGCAAGAGGTACCGCTACGACGGCAAGCTGCGGCGGCTCGACACCCGCGAGGAGAGCATCGAGGTCTTCGGGGAGGACGAGCCGTTCAGGTTCAACGTCCGTTCGACCCGCCATGGCCCGCTGCTGTCCGACGTGTCGGAGCAGCTGAGCACCGTGGGCGCCAACGCCGACGTGTCCCCGGACGCCCCGAACCCCGGGAACGGGTACGCCGTCGCCCTCTCGTGGACCGGGCTCACCCCGAGCCGGACGACCGACGCGATCTTCTTGATGGACCGCGCGAAGGACTGGGACCAGTTCCGCGCCGCGGCCCGCGAGTTCGCCGCCCCGGCGCAGAACCTCGTGTACGCCGACCGCAGGGGCCACATCGGGTACCAGGCGCCGGGGCTGATCCCGATCCGCAAGTCCGGCAACACCGGTGACTACCCGGCGGAGGGATGGGACTCCTCGAACGACTGGACGGGGAACTTCGTCCCGTTCGACGCGCTGCCGAGCGTGCTCGACCCGGACGAGGGGTTCATCGCGACCGCGAACCAGGCCGTCACCGGTCGCGACTACCCCTATGCCCTCGGCGACCCGGAGTCGTACGGCTACCGCAGCCAGCGGATCGTGGACCTGCTCGAGAGCAAGGAGAAGCTGAGCGTCGACGACATGGCCGAGATGCAGCTCGACACGCGTAACGGGTTCGCGCCGACGTTCGTGCCCTACCTGACCGACATCCTGCTTCCCTCGCAGTACCTCGCGGCAGGGCAGCGGCTGCTCAGGGGCTGGGGGTACCAGCAGCCGGCGGACTCGGCGGCGGCCGCCTACTACAACGCGGTGTGGCGGCACACCCTCGCGCTCACCTTCCACGACCAGCTGCCCGAGTCGGCCTGGCCCGACGGCAGCGACCGGTGGTTCGAGGTGATGCGCCGGCTCCTCGACGACCCCGGCAACGGCTGGTGGGACGACGTCCAGACCAAGACGGTCGTGGAGTCCCGGGACGACATCTTGTACCGCGCGATGGCGGAGGCTCGCGACGAGCTGGTGATGACGCAGTCGCGCCGGGCGAACGACTGGCAGTGGGGCCGCCGGCACCGCATGAACCTGGAGCACCAGAGCCTCGGCCAGTCCGACGTCGGGCTGGTCCGCTGGCTGTTCAACCGCGGCGGCTACCAGGTGTCCGGCGGGGGCGACCTCCTCAACGCCACCGACTGGAACGCGGCCGAGGGGTACGACGTCACGATCGCGCCGTCGATGCGGATGGTCGTCTCACTCGCGGACTTCGACGACTCGCGCTGGGTCAACCTGACCGGCGTCTCCGGTCACGCGTTCAACGGGCACTACGTCGACCAGACGGAGCTGTGGGTGGACGGTGAGACGCTGCCGTGGTCCTTCAGCCGCGAACGTGTCGACGAGGAGGAGGAGGACACCCTCACGCTCGTGCCGAAGGAAAGCGACTGACCCCCTGCGGGGTGACCGCCGCCGTCACCCGGCGGTCGTGCTCGTCGGCCGGGACCCGGTCCACGACCTCGCCGTCGTAGAGCAGCGCGCACACGAACGTCCCGGCCGGGATCCGGGTGAGCACCCGGTCGTAGGAGCCTCCGCCGCGCCCGATGCGCATCCCGCTCCGGTCGACGGCGAGGGCCGGGCACAGCACCACGTCGGCGGTGGCGACCGCGTCCACGCCGAGCCGAGGCGCGGCCGGTTCGAGCAGGCCGCGACCGGCCGGCATCAGCCCCTCCGGTCCCGTGTAGACCGCCCAGTCCAGGTCGTTGTCCGGCAACAGGACCGGCAGGATCAGCCGGCGGCCCATGGCATGGAGCTGCTCGACGAGCGGCCCCGTTCCCGGCTCGTTGCTGACCGAGATGTACACCGCGACGGTCGCGGCCCGTCGTACCTCGTCGGTCGCCAGCAGGTGCTGCGCGATCGCTTCCGCGTCCTCGCGGATGGCATGGAGGGGTTGACGCCGTCGGCGGGTCACCAACTGGTCACGCAGGGCGATCTTCTGCGCCTCGATCGGGTCCATGCCGTGACCGTATCGAAACGCCGCACACCGAAGACCCTACGATCGGGGCATGAGCGACGAGGGACTGCAGCAGGCGCGCGACAAGATGGCAGAGGCCGGGGTCGACCCCGTCGCGATCGACGTCTTCGCGCACTACTACCGGCTGGTGGAGAGTGGCGAGACGGGCATGGTTCCCGAGTCGACCATCGAGCCGCTGGACATGCCGGCCCTCGCCGATGTCGACGTCTCCGCGGAGACCGCCCGCGACGCGATCGGGAAGACGGTGGTGGTCAAGCTCAACGGCGGGCTGGGCACGTCGATGGGCATGGATCGTGCCAAGTCGCTGCTCGAGGTGCGCGACGGGCTGAGCTTCCTCGACATCATCGCTCGGCAGGTGCTGGCGCTGCGCAAGGAGTACGACGCGCCGTTGCCGCTGGTCTTCATGAACAGCTTCCGTACGTCGGACGACACGCGGAACGCCCTCGCCGGGTACACCGACCTGCAGGTCGACGGGCTGCCGCTGGAGTTCCTGCAGAACAAGGAGCCGAAGCTCCGCACGGACGACCTGACCCCCGTCACCTGGGAGAAGGACCCGGCCCTGGAGTGGTGCCCGCCCGGCCACGGGGACATCTACACCGCGCTGCGTGGGACCGGGCTCCTCGACCGGCTGATCGCGGAGGGCTACACGCAGGTGTTCGTGTCCAACTCGGACAACCTCGGAGCGGTCCCGGACGCACGGGTGGCCGGTTGGTTCGCGCAGTCGGGGGCGCCGTTCGCCATCGAGGCGGTCCGCCGTACACCTTCCGACCGCAAGGGCGGACACTTCGCGACCCGGAAGAGTGACGGGAGGATCGTGCTCCGCGAGACCGCGCAGACGCTCGACGAGGACAAGGACGCCCTCGCCGACCTGGAGCGCCACAGGTTCACCAGCACCAACAACCTGTGGTTCAACCTCGCGGCGATGCGTGACGAGCTCGACCGGCGCGACGGGATCCTGGGCCTGGCGATGATCAAGAACACCAAGACCGTCGACCCCGCGGACCCGAGCAGCCCGAAGGTGATCCAGATCGAGACCGCGATGGGCGCGGCGATCGAGGTCTTCGACGGGGCGACCACGATCGAGGTCGGCCGCGACCGCTTCGTTCCGGTGAAGACGACCAACGACCTGCTCGTGCTCCGTTCGGACTGCTACGCGCTCACCGACGACTACGTGCTCGAGCTGGAGGCGAGGTCGGTGCCGTTCGTCGACCTCGACGGCGACTACTACAAGCTGGTGGGCCAGTTCGACGCGCGGTTCTCGGCGGGTGTGCCCTCCTTGAGCGAGGCGCGGTCGCTGACCGTGCACGGCGACTGGGCCTTCGGAGCCGGCGTCCGCGTCGTCGGGGATGCGGTGGTGCAGGCAGAGGGCGCGCCGGGTCGGATTCAGCCCGGATCGACGATTGGCGAGCGTTAGGGTTTCAGCATGTCTGCCATGCCCTCGCACGACCACCCGCTGGTGTCGGTCGACGAGCACCTCGAGCGGATCCTCGAGACGCTGACACCGCTGCAGCCCTACGACCAGCCGCTGCTCGATGCCCTCGGCCTCCCGGTCTGCGAGGACATCGCCGCCCCCATCGACCTCCCCGCCTTCGACAACTCCGCCATGGACGGCTACGCCGTCTTCTTCGACGACGTGGTGAGCGCGTCCGAGGACCATCCGGTGCACCTCCCCGTGGTCGGCGAGATGGCGGCGGGGCAGACCAAGCTCTTCGCGCTGTCTCCGGGTACGTCGGTCCGCATCATGACCGGTGCGCCGATACCGCAGGGCGCCGACGCCGTCGTCCCCGTCGAGTGGACCGACGGGGGCGTGGCCGCGGTGCGCATCACCCGGGCACCCACCAGGGGACAGCACATCCGTTGCCGCGGCGAGGACATCCGGACCGGCGACGTGCTGCTCGAGGAGGGCGCCGTGATCGGCCCGCGGCAGCTCGGGCTTCTCGCCTCCGTGGGCCGGGCGCAGGTGCGCTGCCGGCCCCGCCCGCGTGTCGTGATCCTGTCCACCGGGTCCGAGCTGCGCGAGCCGGGCGTCGCGCTGGGGCACGACTCGGTGTACGACGCGAACTCCTACATGCTCGCGGCGGCCGCCCGGTCGGCCGGCGCCATCGCCTACCGGGTGGGGATCGTCTCCGACGACCCTCACGAGTTCACCGACGCCCTGAGCGACCAGCTCGTCCGCGCCGACATGGTCGTCACCAGCGGCGGCGTGAGCAAGGGTCAGTACGACGTGGTGAAGGAGGCGCTCAGCGAGCTCGGCACCGTCCACTTCGGCGAGGTGGCGATGCAGCCCGGCAAGCCGCAGGGCTTCGGCGTCATCGGCGAGGACACCACCCCGATCTTCACACTGCCCGGGAACCCCGTCTCCTCCTACGTCTCGTTCGAGGTCTTCGTGGTCCCCGCGATCCGGCGGATGATGGGACGGCTGCCCTACCGCAGGCCGCTGGTCCGGGCGCTCGCCTCGCAGGGATTCTCCTCCGCTCCCGGGAAGCGGCAGTTCGTGCGCGCCTCGTTCGAGACCGACCACATGGGTGCGCACGTGATCCCGGTCGGCGGCCACGGCTCGCACCTGGTCGGTGACCTGGCCGAGGCGAACGCCCTGATCGTCGTACCCGAGGACGTCACCAAGGTCGAGCCGGGAACCCACGTGCACGTCATGGTGCTCGACCGCGACTTCTGACGGGCAGACTTCCGACCAGGCGACCACGACAGGCGACCACCACATGACACCCGACGACAGTCCCACCGGCGACCGTTCCACAGGCACGGGAGCACGCCTCACGCACGTCGACGAGTCCGGCGCGGCGCGGATGGTCGACGTGTCCGCCAAGGACGTGACCGCCCGGGTCGCCGTCGCCACCGGGCGTGTGCTGGTGTCCGCCGAGGTGGTGGCACTGCTGCGCGGTGAGGGAGTGCCCAAGGGCGACGCGCTGGGCGTCGCCAGGGTCGCCGGCATCATGGCCGCGAAGCGCACGCCGGACCTGGTGCCGTTGTGCCACCCCCTCGCGATCTCCGGCGTGACCGTGGACCTCGAGGTCCACGACGAGGCGGTCGCGATCACGGCCACCGTGAAGACGTCCGACCGCACCGGTGTCGAGATGGAAGCCCTCACCGCCGTCTCGGTGGCCGCTCTCACGGTCGTCGACATGGTGAAGGCCGTCGACAAGGGCGCGGTCATCTCCGACGTCCGGGTCGAGTCCAAGACCGGCGGCAAGAGCGGCGACTGGGCGCGGCCCTCATGAGCGCGACCGACCAGGCGGACACCGCGTCGGGAGCGAACGGGCCGCTGAAGGCAACGGTCATCACCGCGTCGAACCGGGCAGCTGCGGGGGTCTACGAGGACACCGGCGGCCCGGTGATTGTGGCGGCGCTCACTGAGCTCGGCTTCGAGGTCACCGGCCCGGTCGTGGTTCCCGACGGCGAGCCCGTCCGGGAGGCGATCCGGGCGGCGCGGGACGGTGGGGCGCGGGCGATCCTCACCACCGGTGGGACGGGTCTGACCCCCACGGACCTGACCCCCGAGATGACCAGGCCCTTGCTGGACCGGGAGGTGCCCGGTGTGGCCGAGGCGATCCGCGCCCACGGCTCGGCGAAGGGCATCCCGACCGCGGCGCTGTCCCGCGGCCTGGCGGGGGTCTCCGGCAACGCGTTCATCGTGAACCTGCCGGGCTCGAAGGGCGGCGTGAAGGACGGCCTCGCCGTGGTCGCGCCCCTGCTTCTCCATGCGGTGCAGCAGATCGCGGGGAGTGACCACTGAGCCGCCACTGGCCGGTCGAGCTCCAGTCGGGCCGAGTGGGTCTCCGCCCGATCAGGATGAGCGACGGCCGGGCGTGGAAGGACGTTCGCGCCCGTAACGCGGACTGGCTCCGGCCCTGGGAGGCGACGGTTCCGCCGGGGGACCGGACGGCGCCCAAGACCTTCCGCGGGCTCGTCCGTGACCTGCACCGTCAGGCGAGGGACTCCCGCTGCCTGCCGTTCGCGCTGACGGTCGACGACGCGTTCGCCGGGCAGGTGACGGTGACGAACGTGGTGGGTGGCTCGGCGCGCTGGGGCCAGGTCGGCTACTGGATCGACAGCAGGCACGCCGGCCACGGGTACGTCCCGACCGCGGTGGCGATGGCGGTCGACTACTGCCTCTTCCAGATGGGTCTGCATCGGATCGAGGTCGCCATCCGCCCGGAGAACACCGCGAGTCTCCGGGTCGTGGAGAAACTCGGTTTCACCGAATTCGGTTATGCCGAGAGATATCTGCACATCGACGGCGAGTGGCGTGATCACCGGCTGTTTTCGATCGATGTGAAGGAATGCCCGGGCGGGCTGTTGCGGCGCTGGAAGAGCGGCTCGGGCTAACCCGCGGCGTGAATTAACATGTGTCACACGAGTTCGCTTGCGACACACCGATTCGCATGCCGCGTGCGGGCGCCGAACGCTTCTATGGTCAGTGCGTGGATCTGTCAGGAATCATTTTCGTGGTGCTCGCCTTGGCGTGGGCTGTCTATCTGATTCCGAAGGCGCTCAAACACCACGACGAAATCGCTCGCACCCGATCTGTCGACCGTTTCTCGACCGCCATGCGCGTGCTCGCGCGACGCGAGCCCGTGAACCGGAGCGAGACCCGTCTCGTGGTGACGCCGCACTCTCCGACCGAGCCCTTCCGGCCGACCGCCCCGACCGCCTCCGCGACGGCGCCCACGCCGACTTCCACCGCCGCGCCGGCAACGGCCCGTTCCGGTTCCACGACGGCTCCGGCCACGGCCTCCGGCCCAGCCCCGTCGCCCGCCAAGTCGCCCGCCAAGACGCTCGGCCCTCGCCGGCCCGCAGCAAGCCGTGCGGCCGCACGCGCCGCCGCGAGGCGCCGCAGGCGGATCCTGCTCGTCCTGGTCGTCGCCGACCTCGCCACCGTGACCGTCGCCGCGATCGGCCTGGTCCCGTGGTGGTCGGTGGCGATTCCCGTGTCGCTGACCCTCTGCTACCTCTTCCTGTGTCGTCTCCAGGCCAAGCATGCGTACGGCGTCCGAGGCGCACGCGACGTGTCACCGGCCCAGCGGCCCGCTGCCGAGAGGGCACGTCCCACCACTCCCCGCCGTGCGGCTCGTGTCGACGCCGCGTACGGGACACCCCAGACGGCCGGCAGGGCGCACGCCCCGCAGGAGGTCTCGCCCGACGAGGACACCATCGGCCTTTCCGTGACTGCCGTGACGGCGGCCCTGGGCGCGCCCAGCGCTGCTGAAGCGGACGCCGCGGCAGCACGCGCCCTCGCCGCGGAAGGCGGCTCGCTGTGGGATCCGCTGCCGATGACCCTTCCGACGTACGTGAACAAGCGCCGCGCGGTCCGAACCGTCCGCACGATCAACCTCGAGGAGCCAGGCACCTGGACCTCTGGCCGATCCGCGAGCGACTCGCAGCTCGTGGAGGACTCGACGGCGGCCCAGGGGGAGGCTGCGAACCCCCAGGACGAGCAGCGCGCCGTCGGCTCGTGACCGATTGGGATGTGGCATTTCGAAGGTGATATGTTTTCCGCGCAGCAGCCGGGTCCGACCCGGTTGCACCGGGGCTGTGGCGCAGTTGGTAGCGCGTCTCGTTCGCAATGAGAAGGTCAGGGGTTCGAATCCCCTCAGCTCCACCACCGAGAAACCCCGTCTCACCTGCAGCAACGCTGCAAACGAGGCGGGGTTTCATCGTTGTCACCCGCGCCCCAGGTCTCTCACGCACCCCGCGCCCCCAGCGCGTTCAGACGGGCCCACACGGGTGGGGTGGGGCGCCAGCGGCAGTAGGCAACTCCGGTGTGACGTGGCACGATCTCGTAGGTGACCAGCAGTCCCGCCGCGACGCAGCACCTGCGCGACCTCGCGCTGCTGCGCCGCGTCCGTGACCGGATCGACCGGGAGTACTCGCAGCCGCTGGACGTCGAGGCGCTCGCCTGCGGCGTGCACATGTCAGCCGGGCATCTGAGCCGCCAGTTCCGGCTCGCGTACGGCGAGTCGCCGTACAGCTACCTGATGACGCGGCGCATCGAGCGCGCGATGGCGCTGCTGCGGCATGGCGACCTCAGCGTCACCGAGGTCTGCTTCGCAGTCGGTTGCTCGTCGCTGGGGACCTTCAGCACGCGTTTCACCGAGCTGGTCGGTGTGCCGCCCAGCACCTACCGGCGGCACGCGGAGCTCGCGACGGCGGGGATGCCGCCGTGCGTGGCGAAACAGGTCACCAGACCGATCAGGAATCGAGAAGCGCCGGCCGCCGAGGCGCAGCTAGCGTGACCGTCATGGACATCACCATCTACCAGACCATGCTCCCGCACGACGACTCGGACGCCTCCCTTGCCTTCTACCGCGACACCCTCGGCTTCGAGGTCCGCAACGACGTCGGCTACAAGGGGATGCACTGGATCACGGTCGGCCCTGCCGACCAACCCGGCACGTCCATCGTGCTGTACCCACCGGCGGCCACTCCCGGCATCACCGACGACGAGCGCCGCACCATCGCCGAGATGATGGCCAAGGGCACCTACGCCAGCATCAACCTGGCCACCAAGGATCTCGACGGCACCTTCGCACGGCTGCAGGCCGGCGACGCCGAGGTCGTCCAGGAGCCGACCGAGCAGCCGTACGGCGTGCGCGACTGCGCCTTCCGCGACCCCGCCGGCAACCTGATCCGCATCCAGGAGCTGCGCTGAGTCCGGTGACGGCCGAGGCTCGCGACCGCGAGACCCGCAAGGCCGACACGCTGGCGATGCTGGCGACCCCGGCGATCGACGTGTGGGTCGCCACGGCATCCGCCGAGGGGGCGCCGCACCTCGTTCCCGTGTCGCTCGCCTGGGTGGACGAGCGGGTGGTGATCGCGGTCGAGGCGTCCTCCGTGACCGCGCGCAACCTGATCGCGTCCGGACAGGCGCGGCTCGCCGTCGGGCCGACCCGCGACGTGGTGATGATCGACGCCGTCCTCGAGGAGGCGGTCGACGTCACGGCCGACGATGCCCTGGGTGCGGCCTACGTCGCACAGGCCGACTGGGATCCACGCCGCAGCACGGGATACGTGTTCCTCGTGCTGCGGCCGGTGAGGGTGCAGGCGTGGCGCGAGGCGAACGAGATCCCCGATCGAGACCTGATGCGCGACGGCCGCTGGTTGGTCTGACGAGAAGGAGACACGATGAGCGAGGCCACGAGGACGGACACGCAGTCACCTGCGCTGCCGGTTGCCGACGTCCACGACCTGATCCGCGTGCACGGCGCGCGCGTGAACAACCTCAAGGACGTGAGCGTCGAGATCCCGAAGCGGCGGCTGACGGTGTTCACCGGCGTCTCCGGCTCCGGCAAGAGCTCGCTGGTGTTCGACACGATCGCCGCGGAGTCGCAGCGGCTGATCAACGAGACCTACAGCGCCTTCGTGCAGGGCTTCATGCCGACGCTGTCACGGCCGGAGGTCGACGTACTCGAAGGTCTGACGACGGCGATCATCGTCGACCAGGAGCGGATGGGCGCCAACCCGCGCTCCACCGTCGGCACGGCAACCGACGCCAACGCGATGCTGCGCATCCTGTTCAGCCGGCTCGGGCAGCCGCACATCGGCCCGCCCACCGCCTTCGCCTTCAACGTCCCGACGCGGACGGCGAGCGGCGTGATGAAGACCGAGAAGGGCGGCAAGGAGGAGAAGACCGTCGTCCGCAACGCGGTCTACCAGGGCGGCATGTGCCCGCGGTGCGAGGGCATGGGCAACGTCAGCGACTTCGACCTGACGGCGTTGTACGACGACTCGAAGAGCCTCGCCGACGGGCGCGCTGACCGTGCCCGGCTACAGCATGGACGGCTGGTACGGCCGGATCTTCAGCGGCGCCGGCCTTCCCATGGACAAGCCCATCGCCACGTTCACCAAGAAGGAGCTTCAGAAACTCCTGTACGCCGAGCCCACCAAGATCAAGGTGGAGGGGATCAACCTCACCTACGAGGGCCTGATCCCCAAGATCCAGAAGTCGATGCTGTCGAAGGACGTCGACTCGCTGCAGCCGCACGTCCGCCGGTTCGTGGAGCGTGCCATCACCTTCACGACCTGCCCCGACTGCGACGGGACCCGGCTCAGCTCCGAGGCCCGCTCCTCGAAGATCAACGGGAAGAACATCGCCGACGTCTGCGCGATGCAGATCAGCGACCTGGCCGAGTGGCTCCGCGGCCTCGACGAGCCGTCGGTGGCGCCGCTGCTCGCCGGGCTGCAGCACCTCCTCGACTCGTTCGCGGAGATCGGGCTGGGCTACCTCTCGCTCGACCGGCCCGCGGGCACCCTGTCGGGCGGCGAAGCGCAGCGCACCAAGATGATCCGGCACCTCGGCTCGTCGCTCACCGACGTCACCTACGTCTTCGACGAGCCCACCATCGGCTTGCACCCGCACGACATCGAGCGGATGAACCAGCTGCTGCTGCAGCTGCGCGACAAGGGCAACACCGTGCTCGTCGTCGAGCACAAGCCCGAGACCATCGTGATCGCCGACCACGTCGTCGACCTCGGCCCCGGCGCCGGCACCGGCGGCGGCACCGTCTGCTTCGAGGGCACCGTGGACGGGCTGCGGGGGAGCGACACCACGACCGGCCGCCACCTCGACGACCGGGCATCCCTCAAGCCGTCGGTGCGTACGTCGTCCACGGTGCTCGAGGTGCGCGGCGCCGACACCCACAACCTCCGCGACCTTGACGTCGACATCCCGCTCGGGGTGCTCTGCGTCCTCACGGGCGTCGCCGGCTCCGGCAAGAGCTCGCTGATCGACGGTTCGGTCGCCGACCGCGACGGAGTGGTGGTGATCGACCAGGGCGCGATCCGCGGTTCGCGACGCAGCAACCCGGCGACGTACACCGGACTGCTCGAGCCGATCCGCAAGGCGTTCGCGAAGGAAAATGGAGTGAAGCCCGCGCTGTTCAGCTCCAACTCCGAGGGCGCCTGCCCCACCTGCAACGGTGCCGGCGTCATCTACACCGACCTCGGCGTGATGGCCACCGTGGAGTCCACCTGCGAGGAGTGCGAGGGGAAGCGCTTCCAGGCTTCGGTGCTGGAGTACACGCTGGGCGGCCAGAACATCGCCGAGGTGTTGGCGATGCCGATCACCGAGGCGGAGGAGTTCCTGGGCTCCGACGACGCGAAGGTCCCGGCCGCCCACAAGATCCTGACCCGGCTCTCCGACGTCGGGCTCGGCTACGTCAGCCTCGGCCAGCCGCTCACGACGCTGTCCGGCGGCGAGCGGCAGCGGCTCAAGCTGGCCACCCAGATGGCCGAGAAGGGCAGCGTCTACGTCCTCGACGAGCCGACCTCCGGCCTCCACCTCGCCGACGTCGAGCAGCTGCTCGGCCTGCTCGACCGGCTCGTCGACTCCGGCAAGTCGGTCATCGTCGTCGAGCACCACCAGGCGGTCATGGCGCACGCCGACTGGATCATCGACCTCGGCCCAGGCGCCGGCCACGACGGCGGCCGGATCGTCTTCGAGGGCACACCCGCCGACCTCGTCGCCGCCCGCTCCACCCTCACCGGCGAACACCTCGCGGCCTACGTCGGCACCTGACCGAGGCCCTCTCGTCGAGATGCGAGCCGGGGCAACCGCCGAGGCGGGGTCTCGTTGTGGTTGCCCGTGCCTGCGCCCACGCGCACCCCTTCGCGTTCAGACACGCCATTCCCGCCGGTTTGCGGAGCTCCGAGTCGAGGGACGTACGGCGTGGTAGAAGGGGACATGACGGAGTGGCTGTTGCTCATCCTGGCCGGTGGCGGCGGGGCGGCGTTCGCGGCACGGAGGCTGGCTGCACACCGCGCGAACCGACGCGAGCACCAAGAAGAGCTTGAGGGCGTGCGGCGACTAGCGGACGAGGATGTCACCCTTTTCGGGGAGCAGCTGCAACGTCTCGATGCCGAGGTTGGTGGTCGCCAGCTCGACACCGCGGCCCGGTTGGACTACCAATGCGCCCTCGACGCCTACGAGTCGGCACAGCGGGCGGTCCCGCGTCTGTGCGACCTGGAAGAGGTCAGCAAGATCACCGACACCCTGGCCAGCGGCCGCTACGCCTTGGCGTGCGTCCAGGCCCGCGCCGCCGGCCGCGAGGTGCCGGCGCTACGCGTGCCGTGTTTCTTCAATCCCCAGCACGGGCCGTCGGTCACCGACGTGGTCTGGACCCGGCCGCGCTACGGCACCCGAACTGTTCCTGCGTGCGCCCAAGACGCGGCCCGGGTGGCGGCCCGCGAACAGCCAGAGCTCCGGACGGTGCGGATAGGCTCGCGGACCGTCCCGTACTGGGAGGCTGGTGCGGCGTACTTGCCCTACGGTCGCGGTTACTTTCCCGTTGCGACGGCTTGGGCGGGGGGCGTGGGCCTCGACTGGGCCTTCGATTCAGCATCTGGTGGAAGCGCGCCGGGTGGCTACTCCGACCCCGGGGGCGGCTTCGGCGACGCGGGCGGCTTCGGAGCCGACCTAGGCGACGCGGGCGGGTATTGAGCCGAGCACTCCAGCCACCAGCCTCAACGCTGCACAACCAGGGACCGCACCGATGCCTTTCTTGGTCCGTGCCTCGAATTCGGTTGCCGCTCCCGGGAATGTCCGTCCATGCTGTGCGGATGTCGTGGACAGCGCCGCAAGTTCTCCGTTCCGACCCGCCAACAGTCGGCGACGAGCGAACCATGCTGGACGCATGGCTCGAGTACCACCGTCAGACGCTGCAGCTGAAGTGCGCCGGCCTGACAATCGAGCAGCTTCGCCGGCGCGCGGTCGAGCCGTCGAGCCTGTCCCTGCTGGGGCTCGTGCGACACATGACCGAAGTGGAGCGGGCGTGGTTCCGGCGGAGGGTCGCGGGAGAGGAAGTCGCCTACCTCTACTGCAGCAAGGAACGCCCGGACGGAGACTTCGACGACGTGGATGCCGCCGACGCCGAGACGGACTTCGCTGCGTACACGCGAGAGCTGGACCTTGCACGTGCGGCGGCGGCCGGGCGTTCTCTTGACGACACCTTCTTCCACTCGCGCCTGAATGCCGAGATGGATCTGCGCTGGGTGTACGTCCACATGATCGAGGAGTACGCCCGTCACAACGGACACGCGGACCTGCTGCGCGAGCGGATCGATGGCGCGACCGGGGACTGAACGCGGTCACGGGTCTGCCGTGCTCGGCGGCGACTCCGGCCTAGTCCCCTGGGTTCCGCGACCGGCGACAGGGTGAAAAACGTGGCGTACGATCGCCTCTCGGATCGACGGGGTTCGTTCCGTACCGACTGAGGGAGAACAACAATGGCAGGTCGTCGCATCTATCTCGCTGGTTCGTCGGGGTACCCCAACTACGGCGACGAGATCGTGGCTGCACACTGGCTCCGCTACCTCGCGAAGCACGAGCCCGACGCCGAGGTGTGGCTGGACAGCCCGAACCCCGGCGGGGCGACGCTCCTTTTCAGCGACCTGCACCCGAACGTCCGCTTCGTCGACACCCTGTTCCGGATCGCCTGGGCGGCCCCGTCGGAAGAGCCGGACGAGGTCGTGGACTTCGCCTCGCAGTCGGTCCGGCAGCTCGGCTTCGGTGTGCCCCACCGGGCCCTCGGGATCGAGCTGCTCCACAACGTCGACGTCTTCCACGTGATCGGTGGCGCCTACGTCAACGCGATCTGGCCCCGCCATCTCGCCCTGCTCGCGGCCGGAGGCGTCGTCGCCCAGGAGTTCGGTGGACGTGCCGCGGTGACCGGTGCCGGTCTGGTCCCGGCCGCGGGTTCCGGCAAGCTGCTCGACGGCCTCGCGGAGCCCTACGCCGTGTTCGACGTGCGGGACGAGGCGTCCGCGGCGCTGGTGTCCGGAGGGAACGTCTCCGAGTCCGGGGACGACGCGCTCCTCGACCTCGGGGAGTCCGCGTACGACTCGCGCGAGTCGCGGTCGGTCATGATGTGCTTCCAGTCCGACCAGCTCGACTCCGACGTCGAGGCGCTCGCCGAGAGCGCACGCGCCACTGCGGCGGCGTGGGGCGTCGACGGGGAGAAGATCGGCTACGTCGAGGGCATCCCCGGCCAGGACCGCATCGTCTTCGACCTGATCTCCGAGGCACTGCCGGGGATGCGGTTCTACCCCTTCACCGAGGTGTGGCGCGAGGGCATGCCGGCACGCCGCGGCCAGCGCTGGCTGACCACCCGGTCCGACGTGCACCTGGTCGCCGCTGCTGCCGGAGCCTGGGGCGTGGCGTTCCCGACCAAGGCCGGGTACACCGACGTCGCGCACCAGGACCTGGTCAGGCGCGGGTCGCGGTGGGCGATCGGGACCCCCGGCGAGGTGGCGCCCGAGGTGTACGGCGAGGCCGGGTTCGGACGCTCGGTCGAGGCGCAGGTGACCGCCAAGGAGGCCGTGGCACGAGCCGTCTACGGCCACTGACCGCTCGAGGCGCCCGGCCTCAGTGACTCGGCCGCGGGGTCCCACCCGGGTGCGGCAGCACGCCGAAGTGATCCAGCGTCTCGAGCAGCCAGACCACGAAGATCGTCGCCATGAAGATGGCGAGGACCGCCTCGTCGCCGAGCGTCAGGGCGATGAGACCCACGATCAAGGAGCCGACCGCGACCACCAGCTCGAGCTGGCCGACCCAGTCGACCAGGTTGTTGCCGCGCACGATCACGAAGGCCACGAAGCCGAACACCAGCCCGGCGGCTGCCGTTCGGCGGACGTCCTGCTCGATCGTGAAGTCGCCGAGGAAGAGGTAGCCGAGATAGACCATCGCGATGGCGCCCACGAGGATGGTGCCGATCAGGTCGCGGAGGTTGAGTCTCATCGGTGACAGCTCCCTTCGTCTCCTCCAGCGAACGCTGTGACCGACCCGAAAGGTAGGGACCAAGGTCCCCGTCAGATCCAGACCCGGAACCAGATCCGGCGCAGCCACTCGGTCCTGGTGATCAGCTCATCGGTGTATATGGGCCAGAAGTAGGCGAAGTTCAGCAGGACGAGCACCACGAACGTCCCGGCCGCCACGGAGCCCCACAGGCGTCGCCGGTACGACGCCCGCCGACCCCCCACCAGTCTGCCGAGCAGCAGGGTGATCGCGACCACCGTGAACGGGATGATCGCCACCGCGTAGTAGGAGAAGATCGGCCGGTCGGCGAAGCGCAGCCACGGCAGCCACGTGGAGAGCACGCCGACAACGGCCACGCCGTACCGCCAGTCCCGCTGGGCGACCCACGCGAACCCGGCGTGGACGAGCGCGAGGACGCCGCCCCACCACAGCAACGGCGTGCCGAGCAGGACCACCTGGCGCAGGCACGTGCTTCCCGCGGGCGCGGCGCAGCCCTGGTCGCCCGGGTTGATGTCGAGGTCCGCGTCCACGCCGACGGGGCGGTTGAGGATCAGCCACCCCCCGGGGTGGGACTGGTAGACGTGGTGGGCGTCCTTCAGCCCGTCGGTGTGGAACGTGTACACGTCCTGGTGGTAGTTCCACAGCGACCTCAGCGACTGGAGCAGCTCGGGCAGGAAGCCGTGTGCGTCCTTCTCGAGGTAGCTGCCCCAGTAGGCGCCGTACTGCGTGTCCGAGAGAGCGGCTTCGTACTCGTGCGCGTGCAGCAGCCAGCCGGTCCACGTCGCGACGTACACGACCAGGGCGACGACCACCAGGTAGAACACGGCGGGCAGCGCGTCGACGACGGCGGACTTCAGCCACGCCCGACGCACCCCGAGGGAGCGTCGGGCGCCCGCGTCCCAAGCCCACACGAGGAGACCGAACGCGGCGAGGGGGAACAGCGCGTTCCACTTGGTGGCCACGGCCAGCCCGAAGAAGACCCCGGCCGCCAGCCGCCACGGCCGGAAGCGGAGCCCACGGACCGGTCCCCAGCCCCCTGGAGGCGGGCGGTAGCCGGCCGGGACCAGCTGCGCCATCCGGAACCGGCCCCAGTCCCGGTCGGCCACGAGGCAGGACACCGCGGAGAGCAGGAAGAAGGCCAGGAAGATGTCGAGCAGGGAGAGCCTCGACATGACGAGGTGCAGCCCGTCGACGCACAGCAGGAGGCCCGCGGTGCATCCGAGCAGGGTGGAGCCGGTCAGCCTGCGCACCAGCCGGGTGATCACGAGCACCATCAGCGACCCGACGACGGCGCTGGCGATCCGCCAGCCGAACGGGTCCATGCCGAACGCCCACTCACCGAGCGCGATCAGCCACTTGCCGGCCTCCGGGTGGACCACCATGCTCGGGGAGTCCGTGAAGATCCCGGTCAGCTGACCGTCGAGGATCTTCTGGTTCGCGTCGTCGACGTAGCCCGTGGTGTAGCCGTGGTGCAGCAGCGACCAGGCGTCCTTGGCGTAGTAGGTCTCGTCGAACAGGAACTCCTTCGGCTCCCCGAGCTTCCACAGCCGCAGGAAACCGGCGAGCAGGGTGACCGCGAGGGTCGCGGCCCAGCCGGTGAACCGGTCGCTGTGCCGGATCGCGGGCACCATCCGGCGGCGGGCGCTCGGCACCACGCGGCCGTCAGCGGTCGAGGACAGCCCCACCGTTCGGCCAGGGCCCACCGAGTCGGGGGGCGGTGCCGTGGGGTTCTCCTGCCGGGTCGTCACGAGTCGCAATGCTACGGAGCATCGCCGCCCTCGACCCGGCAACTCGGGTAGCCGGCCGAGTCCTGCGATGATCGGGTCGTGTCCGCACCGAACAGCCCCGGAGTCCTGGTCCTCGCAGCCACGCCTATCGGGCGGGTCTCGGACGCACCTCCCAGGCTCGCCGACGAGCTCGCGACGGCGGACGTCGTCGCCGCCGAGGACACGCGCCGGCTGAAGCGGCTCACCAGCGACCTCGGTGTCGAGATCCGCGGCAGGGTCGTGTCCTACTTCGAGGGGAACGAGGCGGCAAGGACGCCGGTGCTCATCGATGCCCTCGAGGCCGGTGAGCGGGTCCTGGTCGTGACCGACGCCGGCATGCCCAGCGTCTCCGACCCCGGCTACCGGCTCGTCGCCGCAGCGGTGGAGCGGGACATCCCGATCACCGCCGTCCCCGGGCCCTCCGCGGTGCTCACCGCACTCGCCGTCTCCGGACTGCCGGTGGACCGCTTCTGCTTCGAGGGCTTCCTGCCGCGCAAGGCCGGTGAGCGGGCACGCCGCCTGTCGGCTCTGCGGGACGAGCAGCGCACGATGGTGTTCTTCGAGGCCCCGCACCGGACCGAGGCCGCGCTGGCCGCGATGGCCGAGGCGTTCGGCCCCGAGCGGCGCGGGGCCGTCTGCCGGGAGCTGACCAAGACCCACGAAGAGGTACGGCGGGCGGGGTTGGTGTCGCTCGCCGCCTGGGCCGCCGATGGTGTCCGGGGCGAGGTGACCATCGTCGTCGCGGGAGCCGAGGCGCGGAGCGACGTGCCCACCGACCCCGAGTCGCTCGCCGCGCTCGTCGCGGAGACGGAGGGGGAGGGGGCGACCCGCAAGGAGGCGATCCTCGACGTCGCGAGGCGCGCGGGACTGCCCAAACGTGTGGTGTACGACGCCGTGCACAAGAAGTAGACCGGTCACTAGGCTGGCCGGCATGGCACCCGACGCACCCACCCGCGCCCGGGCAAGCGGCAACGAGAACGGCGGCGGCCGCGACAGGAACCGCCCCCCGGCGCCGGACCCGCTGCCGCGCCCTGTCGTCGACAACCACTGCCACCTCGACATCGCAGACGGGCCCGACGGCTCCTGGCTGCCGACCGAGGAGGCGCTGGCCAGGGCCGCCGAGGTCGGGGTCCCCCGGATCGTCCAGATCGGCTGTGACCTACCCGGGGCGGCCTGGGCCGTGCAGACGGCGGAGAGGTACGACGCCGTCGTCGCCGGTGTGGCTCTCCACCCGAACGAGGCTCCCCGGCTCGCGGCCGACGGGGCACTGGACGCCGCGTGGGCGGAGATCGAGTCGCTCGCCGGCTCCAGCGACCGGGTCCGCGCCGTGGGCGAGACCGGGCTCGACTACTTCCGGACCGACGACGAGGGGCGGCCCGCCCAGCAGGAGTCGTTCCGGCGCCACATCGACCTGGCCAAGCGGCTCGGGAAGACCCTGGTGATCCACGACCGTGACGCCCACGAGGACGTGGTCCGCCTGCTCGACGAGGAGGGCGCGCCGGACCGGTTGGTGATGCACTGCTTCTCGGGTGACGCCGCCTTCGCCCGGGAGTGCCTCGACCGGGGCGCCTGGCTGTCCTTCGCGGGCACGGTGACGTTCAAGAACGCCGAGCCCCTGCGGGAAGCGCTGCGGGTCACGCCCCCCGACCGGCTGCTGGTGGAGACCGACGCGCCGTACCTCACGCCGATGCCTTATCGCGGTCGACCGAACGCGTCGTACCTCGTCCCGCTCACGGTGCGTGCCATGGCCGAGACCCGCGGCGACGACCTCGAGGAGCTCTGTTCGGCCCTGGACTCCAACACCGAGAACGCTTTCGGGGGGCACTGGTAGCCCATCTGGACTAGTCATTTCGGGCTACCAGAACGCAAAATCGATACCCTCAAAACGGGTCACTGTGGGTAAAAGGGTCGTGGCGGCTTTTGGCTCTGGTCCGGATCGCCGTTATCGTCTTGTGATTGTTGGCCGGGAGCGGGGAAGTTTTCGGGCGGCACCAGAGGGGCCCACACGGGAGCCGGGAAGGATCCGGCAGCGTAATCCACGTGCGGGCCATCGTGCTGTTCAGGACCGGGGGGTTCTGAAGGGGGCGAGCCGTGGTGCCGTCTCCTGCGGCCCGGGGAGTACCACCATTGGAGCAATGTGCGGAGCAAGATCGCACTCCTAACCAGGAGCAAGAGAGCGCTTCCCGTCTTGGTCGGCGCCGTGGTCGTGGCCCTCCTCGCCACCACCATGGGGTACGCCGCCATGAACAAGACAGTGACCCTGTCGGTCGACGGACAAGCGACTCAGGTCGGCACCCTCGGCAGAACCGTCGGTGACGTCCTCGAAAGCGAAGGCATCGAGGTGGGCGAGCACGACGTGGTCGCGCCGAGCCTCGACTCCCCGGTGAACGACGGAACGCGAGTCGCGGTGCGCTACGGTCGTCCGCTGGACATCAGCCTGGACGGCAAGGACAAGACGTACTGGGTGACCGCCACCGACGTGACCACGGCTCTCGACCAGCTGGGTCTGCGGTTCGCAGGTGCCGAGCTGTCTGCCAGCCGTGGAGCCGAGATCGGCCGCGAGGGGCTCGACCTCGACGTGGTGACGCCCAAGCGGGTGACGCTGAAGGTCGGCACCGAGAAGGCCCGCAAGGTCGAGGTTCCGGCACTCACCGTCCGCGAGGCGCTCGAAGACCTCGACGTGAAGTTCGACAAGGACGACCGCGTGAAGCCGAAGGCGGGCGCCACGGTCGAGGACGGCGACAGGATCGTCGTCACCGACGTGCGCACCGTGACCCGCAAGGTCACCGAGGACATCGACTTCGACACGGTCGAGAAGTCCGACTCGAGCATGCTGGAAGGCAAGAGCAAGACCATCCGCTCCGGCCGCGACGGCAGCCAGTCGGTCGTCTACCGACTGACCTACGAGAACGGCAAGCTCGTCGCCAAGAAGGCGCTTCGCTCGAAGGTGCTGAGCGAGCCGAGGGACGAGATCGTCCGCGTGGGCACCAAGGACCGTGCGCCTGCCACCAACTACGCCAGCGGAGACACCGTCTGGGACCAGCTCGCCGAGTGCGAGTCGGGGGGCAACTGGGCCGCCAACACCGGCAACGGCTACTACGGCGGTCTCCAGTTCAACCTGGACACCTGGCAGGGCTACGGCGGCTCGGGCTACCCGCACGAGAACAGCCGTGAGGAGCAGATCCGGATCGCGGAGAAGGTCCGCGACGCCAACGGCGGCGGCTACGGCTCGTGGCCGGCCTGCTCGCAGGAGCTCGGTCTGCCGCAGTAACCGACTGACCAGCACACGGTTTAGGCTCACGCGTGTGAGTGATGACCTGACATCCGCCGGGCCGAGACTTCTCGGCCCGGCGGATGTGCGTTCTCTTGCCGCCTCGCTCGGGGTCCGGCCCACGAAACAACGGGGACAGAACTTCGTCATCGACGCGAACACGGTGCGGCGCATCGCGCGGGCTGCCGCGCTCGACCCCTCCGACGTGGTCCTGGAAGTGGGGCCGGGGCTCGGCTCGCTCACCCTGGGCCTGCTTGGGGCCGCACAGCGGGTCGTGGCCATCGAGGTCGACCCCGTCCTGGCGCGAGCGCTGCCGACGACCATCGCCACCTACGCGCCCGAGCACGTCGACCGGTTCGAGGTGGTCGAGGCCGACGCGCTCCGGGTCACCAGCGTCCCGGGGCCTCCACCGACGGCTCTGGTGGCGAACCTGCCGTACAACGTCGCGGTTCCCGTGCTGCTGCACCTGATGGCGCTGCTGCCCACGCTCCGCAAGGGGCTGGTCATGGTCCAGGCGGAGGTGGCCGACCGGCTCGCCGCGCCGCCGGGCTCCCGCACGTACGGCGTCCCCTCGGCGAAGGCCGCCTGGTTCGCCTCGGTACGGCGGGCGGGCTCGATCGGCCGCACCGTCTTCTGGCCTGCCCCCAACGTCGACTCAGGTCTCGTCGCCTGGGAGCACCGGGACCCGCCTGCCGTCTCCGTCGGACGGGACCAGGTGTTCGCCGTGATCGACGCGGCGTTCGCCCAGCGGCGCAAGACCCTGCGGTCCACCCTCAAGGGGCTCGCCGGCTCGGCAGCGGCCGCGGAGGCCGCCCTCGCGCACGCCGGCGTGGACCCGATGGCACGCGGGGAGTCCCTGGGTATCGAGCAGTTCGCGCGGATCGCCGAGGGCCTCGCCCTGGCTCGCGGAGCCGGGGAGGGCCGATGAGCGGCCGGGTCGTCGTGGCCACGCCGGCGAAGATCAACCTGTCGCTCGGCGTCGGGCCGGTGCGGTCAGACGGCTACCACCCGCTGGCCACGGTCTACCAGGCGATCGGGCTGTTCGACGAGGTCGCGGTCCAGCCCGGCGACGAGGACACCCTCGCCCTCATCGGCGAGGGCGTGGACGTGTCCGACGTACCCGTCGACGAGAGCAACCTCGCGATGAAGGCTGCCGCGCTGCTGGCGGCACACCACGGCATCGACGAGGGCGTCGAGATGGTGATCCGCAAGCGGATCCCGGTCGCCGGGGGGATGGCCGGGGGCAGCGCCGACGCAGCGGGCGCCCTGGTCGCCTGTGACGCGTTGTGGGAGACGAACACCCCCCGCGAGGAGCTGATGGAGATCGCGGCCGAGCTCGGCAGCGACGTCCCGTTCTGCCTGGTCGGCGGCACCGCGGTCGGCAGCGGTCGGGGCGAGCTCGTGGCGCCCGCGATGACGCGGGGCACGTACTGGTGGGTGGTCGCCCTGGCCCCGGACGGGCTGTCCACGCCCCGGGTCTACGCCGAGTTCGACCGCCTCGCCGCGGATGCGCCCGTGCCCGAGCCGGAGATCCCCGAGGAGCTCATGGCCGCCCTGCGCCTGGGCGACGCCGACCTGCTGGGCAAGGCGCTCACGAACGACCTGCAACCGGCCGTGTTCACCCTGCGCCCCGAGCTCGAGCAGCTGCTCGCCTCCGGGATCGAGGGGTCCGCGCACGGCGCGGTGGTCTCCGGGTCCGGGCCGACCTGCCTCTTCCTCGGCGGCAACGAGAACCATGCCAACCTGATCCGCGGCTGGCTGCGGGACTCCGTCCCCGACCTTCTGGTCGCCCCGGGTCCGGTGCCGGGCGCGCATGTGATCCGATAACCCTGATGGCTACTCCCGCACCGAACCTGGTCAACCTCGAGCGTGTCCACAAGTCCTACGGCATCAGGCCGCTCCTCGACGGCGTGAGCCTCGGCGTCGGCGCCGGCGAGCGGGTGGGTGTCGTCGGCCGGAACGGCGACGGCAAGACGACGCTGCTGCGGATCATCGGCGGGCTCGAGGAGCCGGACCAGGGACGGATGTCGAGCTCCCGCGGGCTGCATCTCGGGTACCTGACCCAGGGTGACGACCTCGACCCTGACGCGACCGTCCGGGCGGCGGTGCTGCAGGGCAGGGCGGACCACGAGTGGGCCGCCGACGCGACGACCCGCGAGGTGGTCGAGGTCCTGCTGGCGGGTGTCTCCCTGGACCGTGTCGTCGGCGGGCTCTCCGGCGGGGAGCGGCGACGCTGCTCCCTGGCGCGCCTGCTGCTCGACGAGCACGACCTGATCATCCTCGACGAGCCGACCAACCACCTCGACGTCGAGGCAGTCTCCTGGCTGGCGCGGCACCTGGTCCGCCGTACCTCCGCGCTGGTGGTGGTCACCCACGACCGGTGGTTCCTCGACGAGGTCTGCGACACCACGTGGGAGGTCCACGACGGCGTGGTCGACGTGTACGACGGCGGCTACGCGGCGTTCGTCCTCGCCAAGGCGGAGCGGCAACGGCAAGCAGCCGCGTCGGAGGCCCGCCGGCAGAACCTGATGCGCAAGGAGCTCGCCTGGCTGCAGCGCGGCGCTCCGGCGCGTACGTCGAAGCCGAAGTTCCGCATCGACGCCGCGAACGCGCTGATCGCCGACGAGCCCGCGCCACGTGACTCGCTCGAGCTGCAGCGGTTCGCGACGCAACGGCTCGGCAAGGACGTCCTCGACGTCGAGGACGTCACGCTCGTCCGCGGCGACAACATGCTGCTCGACCACGCCACCTGGCGGCTCGGACCAGGCGACCGGGTGGGCCTGGTGGGCGTGAACGGCGCCGGGAAGACGTCGGTGCTCCGGCTCCTGGCGGGGACGCTCTCCCCGTCCGCCGGCCGGGTGAAGACCGGTCGTACGGTGGCGCTCGAGCACCTCACCCAGGCCCTCGACGACCTCGACCCGAACGAGCGTGTCCTGGCGTCGGTCGAGAGCATCAAGCGGGTCACGCGCACGGCAGCGGGGGAGATCACCGCGACCTCGATGCTGGAGCGGTTCGGGTTCACCGGTGACCGGCTGACCGCGCGGATCGGCGACCTGTCCGGCGGCGAGCGGCGCAGGTTCCAGATGCTGCGGCTGCTGCTCTCCGAGCCGAACGTGCTGCTGCTCGACGAGCCGACCAACGACCTCGACATCGAGACCCTGACCGTCCTGGAGGACTTCCTCGACGGCTGGCCCGGGACGCTGGTCGTGGTGTCGCACGACCGGTACTTCCTCGAGCGGGTGTGCGACACGGTCTGGGCGCTGCTCGGCGACGGGTCCATCCGGATGCTGCCGCGGGGGGTGGACGAGTACCTCGAGCGTCGGGAGGCATGGCTGGCCGACCAGGCAAGGGTCGCCCGTGGGGCGGGCAAGGCCGGGCGTGCAGCGCCGGGGGACGGCAAGGCCGGCTTGCCCGCTGGTCCGGCCGGGTTGCGGGGCGGCGGGGCCCCGTCCATCCAGCCTCGCTCCTCCGTCGCGAGGCGGCCAGACCCATCCACGGCCGGGGCCCCGCCGCCCCTCCACCCGTCCTCACCGGCCCACCTGTCCTCGCCGCCAGATGGGCCCACCGCCCCGTCCTCGCCGGCCGGCCCGTCCGCGGCTCCGGCGGCGTCGGCAGCGGAGCAGCGCGAGGCGAAGAAGGCGATGTCGCGGATCGACCGGCAGCTCACCAAGGTCTCGAACCGCGAGGCGGACCTGCACGCAGAGCTGGCCGAGCACGCGACGGACTACGAGAAGCTGGCCGAGCTCGACGTGAAGCTGCGCGAGGTCACCGCCGAGAAGGAAGCGCTCGAGGAGGAGTGGCTCGAGGCGGCCTCCGTGCTCGAGTAGCCCCACCACTCCGGCACCACGCCGGGACCACTCCTGCACGCACTCCCGGGCCTTGCTGGCCACTTCTGCCCATGTGATTGGGGCCCGCGCAGGCGTAGCGTCGGACGCTGATGCCTGCGACTTCGAACCGCGGGCCCGGGTCACTGCCCTAGATCTCGTCGTGCCGGCAGGGACCATCTGGTCGCTCTCGCTGGGGGCAACGTCTGACGGCCTTCTCGGAGAGGCGGAAGAGCATGATCACCAGCGCAAACACCACCACACGTCCGCGGATCGCCGGGCCACTTGCAGTCGCGACGGGGGTCCTGATGATCATCGCCCAGCTCGTGATGTGGCCGTTCGACACCGAGGACCACGTCACCACCTCGCAGGACGTGGTGTTCCAGCTTGCCGGGGTGGCCTACTTCATCGCCTTCTGCATGCTCCTGCTCACGCTTCTCGTGACGTACCTGTGGGAGGCCCGCGACGCCGGCAGGCTCGGTGTCGTCGGGGTGACGGTCGCGGCGATCGGCACCATGGCGCTGGGTGGCGACCTCTGGTTCGAGACCTTCGCGGTGCCGTGGCTCGCCGACGAGGCGCCCGCCGCCTTCGACACCGACCCGACCACCCTTCTGGCGCTCGGCGCGATCTCCAGCTACCTGCTCTTCGCCGTCGGCTGGATCCTGTTCGGCGTGGCCAGCCTGCGAGCCGCCGTCTTCCCCAAGGCAGTCTCCGTCGCGGTCATCATCGGCGGGACTGCCGGGTACGCGGCTTTGCTGTCACCGTTCGGGATCCCGCTGGGACTGGCCGTCGCGTGGCTGGGTGTGTGGATGATCAGGGCGTCGCGGACCGTGCCGACGACGCGCGTCGAGGAGCTGAGCACGCCAGGCCCGGGCAGGTAGACGCCCTGCCCTCGCGTCGTCACATCCGGTCGACCAGGGATGCGCGCCAGTCCGGCGCCTCGAGCTCCTGGCTGTAGTAGCGGGTGTCGCGTCTGATGAGCCCGTCGGGATCGAGCTCGAGGATGACCACGGCATGCCACCTGTCGCCCTCGTAGTCGTTGACCCCCTCGAGCACCCAGACCTGTCCGGAGCCGACCACGCGCCGGAGAGTGATGGTCGGGGGCGTGGGGAACGACTCCTGCATCGCACGCATCGCGTCGCGCCCTCGGATCCGCTCGCCGGACTGGGGCATCTCCATGACGTAGTCGTCGTGGCGCAGCGCGTACTCCGCCTCGGCCGACACGCCTTCACGCCCGACGAGCCCGAACAGCCGCTCGACCCCCTCGCGCATCGCGTCGGCATCGCTGGCCGTGACGGCCCTGCGGAAGAGCTCCTGAACCGTGGTCTCGCTCATGACCGATCCTCCGTCCGGTTTGCCCCGGCTCCGATGTGGTCCGTCTGGGCGGGCGCGACGTACACCTCCCACCTCTCGAACCAACCACGGCCCCGTCCCGTCTGCCATAGCCCGAACGGTTCGGCGGGCTGAGGGGCCGCCGGCTGACAGCGATCAGACGGCCAGGGCGAGACGGACGGCTTGTTCCGGCGTACCGCGGAAGGCCGGGCCGTGTCCGGGGACCACCACCTCGGCGGCCAGCCCTCTGATGCGCTGCAGGGATGCCCTTGCCTGGTCCGTGTCGGTGTTGAAGAAGTCGGGAAGCAGCTGTGGGCCACTGGTGCGGCCCACGGCGTGCTCGGTCATCAGGGCGTCGCCGACCAGGAGTGCGCCCCGGTCGGGGAGGAGCAGAGAACAGTGACCCGACGTGTGGCCGGGTGTGTGCACGGCGACCGGCCGTCCGGGGACGTCGAGGGTCTCCTCTCGGTAGGGATGGACCTCCTTCAGGCGCTCCGCCTGCTTCACCTTCAGTCGCATGACGTCCAGGCTCCACAGGAGTACGGCCGGACGCCAGGCCCTGCGGAGCACGTCGATCTCTCCCGCCTGCTCGATGCGCTCACCTCGCGCGTTCGCGGCTTCCTGCTCATGTGCCCACACGGGGACGCCGAACGTCGTACGGAGGTGCTCCGCGCTCCCGAGATGGTCCGGATGGCCGTGCGTCAGGACCACGGCGGTGACATCTGCCGGAGCCCGACCGATTCGGCGGAGCGACAGCATCAGGCGCTCCCGGTCCCCGGGATAGCCGGTGTCCACGACGGTCACCGCGTCGCCGTCGGTGACGAGAACCCAGGAGACGTGCTTCGCCCTCGCGTGATGCACGCCTGACGCGACCTCGGTCGTCTCTACGTCCATGTCACCCCCTGACGAACTCACTGTGCGCCTCACCAGCGAGTCGGCACAGGGTCCAACGGCCTCATCACGAGGTGCGCGGGCTCAGTCGCCTTCGAAGGGGGCGACGAGGTTCCGCAGCAGCGACGCGAGCCGCTTCTGGTCGTTCGGGTCGAGCCCGGCGAGGAGCTCGCGCTCCCGGTCCAGGAGGCTCTTCAGGGCCCCGTCGACGGTGGTCCGCCCCTGGTCGGTGAGCCGCACCAGGACGCCGCGCCGGTCGTGGGGGTCGGGCAGCCGCTCCACGAGGCCGCGGGACACCAGCCTGTCGACGCGGTTGGTCATCGTGCCGCTGGTCACCAGCGTCTCCCTGAGCAGCCGGCCGGGGGAGAGCTCGTACGGCGCGCCCGCTCGGCGCAAGGCAGCGAGTACGTCGAACTCCCACGACTCGATCCCGTGCTCGGAGAACGCCTGGCGCCGCGCGCGGTCGAGGTGATGGCTGAGTCGGCTGACCCGGGAGAGCACCTCCATCGGGCGCAGGTCGAGGTCGGAGCGTTCCCGCTGCCAGGCTTCCACGAGCCTGTCGACTTCATCGTGCATGCGGCGAGTCTACCCGTCGAGATTCTTGACATCGAGAAATATCGGGAGCACCATTTATCTTGACATCAAGATATCTCGCATTCTTCTGGAGGGTGCATGAGCAGGCACAGCTGGGACCCGGAGCGCTACCTCACCTACGCCGACGAGCGCGGTCGCCCTTTCGCCGACCTGCTGAGCCGGGTCGACGCAGTCGAAGCGCGGAGGGTGGTCGACCTGGGGTGTGGGCCCGGGAATCTCGCGAGCATGCTCACGACCCGCTGGCCCGCGGCCGACGTCCTCGGTCTCGACTCGTCGCCGGAGATGATCGCGCGTGCGAACGAGTCCGGTGTCTCCGGCGTCCGGTTCGAGGTGGCCGACCTTCGGCAGTGGAAGGCCGACGACCCGGTCGACGTACTCGTGTCCAACGCCACGCTGCAGTGGGTCCCGGGTCACCTGGAGCTGCTGCCGGACCTGGTCGCCCAGGTCGCGCCCGGGGGATGGTTCGCCTTCCAGGTTCCCGGGAACTTCGCCGAGCCCAGTCACGTGCTGCTGCACGAGCTCGCCTCCGATGCGCGCTTCGTGGAGTACGTCGACGGTGTGGCTCGTCCCGATGCGCACGACCCCGAGACCTACCTCGAGGCGCTGCTCGCTCTGGGCTGCCGCGTGGACGCCTGGGAGACGACGTACCTCCACCTCCTGCCCGGCGAGGACCCGGTCTTCACCTGGATCAGCGGCACCGGTGCCCGGCCCACTCTGCAGGCGCTTCCGGACGACCTTCGGGCGGAGTTCGAGCGCGAGTACAAGCAGCTGCTGCGCGACGCCTATCCCGCTCGTCCGTTCGGGACCGTGCTGCCGTTCCGGCGGGTCTTCGCCGTCGCGCAGGTCCCCGCGTGATCGTATTGCCCGTCGGCGAGGCGCGGCCCGCCGGTCCGACGTACTGCCCAGGAGGAGAGAGATGAGACTGCACCACGTTCAGGTCTGCTGCCCCGAAGGCGGGGAGGACGCCGCGCGCCGGTTCTACGCGGATGCGCTCGGGATCCCGGAGGTCGCCAAGCCGCCGGCGCTGGCTGCTCGGGGCGGGTGCTGGTTCCGCGGTGAGGCGATCGAGATCCACGTCGGGGTCGAGGCCGGGTTCGCGCCGGCGGCGAAGGCGCACCCCGCGCTGCTCGTCGAGGACATCGACGCCACTGCCGCCCGGGCCTCGGAGCACGGCTTCCCGGTGACCTGGGACGACGACTTCCCCGGCTACCGGCGCTTCTACACCGCCGACGGAAACGGCAACCGCGTCGAGATCCTGGGCTGACCCGTCAGTTCCGGACCGGTTTCCTCGGCGTGTCGCGCACTGGGTGACAGGTCGCGCCGGAGCCGCCTGGCACCTTACGGCGACGTAGGTTACGGTGGCGTAGGTACGCACCCCCACCGCTGGCGGGAGGAAGCACCGTGACCAGCAAACCCCTGAACCAGACCCACATGCTGCTCGAGCTCGAGCAGGTCGTCGAGGAGAACCTGAACCGGCACCTCAAGGTGGCCAAGGAGTGGTTCCCGCACGAGTACGTTCCGTGGAGCGACGGCCGGAACTTCGACGGTCTGCTCGGCGGTGATGCGTGGAGCCCTGAGGACTCGCCGATGTCCGACGTCGCGCGGTCGTCGCTGATCGTCAACCTGCTCACCGAGGACAACCTCCCGAGCTACCACCACGAGATCGCGATCCTGTTCGGGCGGGACGCGGCGTGGGGTGACTGGGTGCACCGGTGGACCGCCGAGGAGGGGCGGCACGGCATCGCGATCCGCGACTACCTTCTCACCAGCAGGGCGGTCGACCCGGTGCAGCTCGAACGGCTCCGGATGCAGCACATGTCGACCGGCTACGAGTCGGCGCACAGCGAGGACCTGATGCGGTCCCTGGCCTACGTGTCGTTCCAGGAGCTGGCCACCCGCGTCTCGCACCGCAACACGGGCCAGCTCACGGACGACCCGGTGGCCGACCAGCTGCTCGCTCGGGTCGCGGCGGACGAGAACCTCCACATGATCTTCTACCGCAACCTGCTGCAGGCGGCGCTCGAGCTGTCCCCGAACCAGGCGATGCGGGCGATCACCGACGTGGTCACCACGTTCCAGATGCCCGGGACAGACATCGCGGGCTTCCAGCGCAAGGCCGTCGAGATGGCGATCGCCGGGGTCTACGACCTGCGCCAGCACCGCGACGACGTGGTCGCCCCGGTCCTTCGCTACTGGAAGGTCTTCGAGATCGAGGGTCTCGACGCCGAGGGCGAGCAGGCCAGGTCCGAGCTCGCGGCCTTCATGGACGACCTGGAGCGACAGGCGCAGCGGTTCGAGGAGAAGCGCGACAAGCTCCGGGAGCGGCTCGCGGCCCGTTCCGGCTGACCCGTCACTTCGAGACCGGTTTCATCGGCGTGTCGCGCGGTGAGCGACATGTCGGGGTGAGGCAGGTCGCGCGTCCGGCACGATCGGCTGGGCATACGCGTCCAGGACCTGCGGAACGTGCCGGATGGCGACCAGCGCGGAACGTGCCGGATGGCGACCAGCCCGGGCCGAGTCGTCAGTCCGTGCGCGACACGCCGACCAAACCGGGCCGAAAGTGACGGGTCGGCGTCAGGGCTGGGTGCGGAGAGTTGGTTCCTTCTCGAGGCCGGCCAGCCCGTTCCACGCGAGGTTCACCAGGTGCGCTGCGACGACCTGCTTCGGCGGCTTCCGGGCGTCGAGCCACCACTGGCCCGTCGTACCCACCATCCCGACCAGCATCTGGGCGTACATCGGCGCGGCCCTGGGGTCGAAGCCGCGCTGCTTGAACTCGCCCGCGAGGATGTACTCCACCCGAGAGGCGACGTCGCCGATGATCGACACGAACGACCCGGACGCGGAGCCGACGGGGCTGTCGCGGACCAGGATCCGGAAGCCGTCGGGCGCCTGCTCGATGTAGTCCAGCAGGGCGAAGGCGGCCTGCTCGAGCAGGACCCGGGGATGGCCGGCGGTGAGCGCGGCCTGCATCATCTCCAGCAGCCGCCGCACCTCACGGTCCACCACGACGGCGTAGAGCCCCTCCTTGCCCCCGAAGTGCTCGTAGACCACCGGCTTCGACACCTCGGCGCGGGACGCTATCTCCTCGATCGAGGCGCCGTCGAAGCCTCGCTCGGCGAACAGGCCCCGCGCGATGTCGATCAGCTGCTCGCGGCGCTCGGCCGCGGTCATCCGTCCGCGGTGGTTCCGCTTGCTCTTGCTCGGAGCCGTCGCGGCGCTGTCGGTGGGGGTTGCCGGGTTCACAGGGCACATGATGCCAGTCCAGCCGCTCTCGTCCGGTCCGGCGGGAGTCGGGTCCTTGGCCTACCGGCTCCTCAGGCTCCCGCCGTGTGTGGTGAGCGAGGCGGGTCAGGCCGCCTCGGGCAGCTGCTGGTTCTTCACCAGCTTGGCGTCGATGCGCTCCTTGACCGGCCAGCGCACGTCGTGGACCCAGCCCACCTTCTCCATGAACCAGATGACCCGGGCGGAGGTGTCGACCTGGCCCTTGAGTACGCCGTGCCGGGCGCAGGTCGGGTCCGCGTGGTGCAGGTTGTGCCAGGACTCGCCCATCGACGGGATCGCCAGCCACCAGACGTTCGCGGACTTGTCGCGGGACACGAACGGGCGCTCGCCGATGGTGTGGCAGATGGAGTTGATCGACCAGGTCACGTGGTGCAGCAGGCTGACGCGGACCAGCGAGCCCCAGAAGAACCCGGTGAGCGCGCCCTGCCACGACCAGGTCAGCAGGCCGCCGGCGATCGCCGGGGTGATCAGCGACACCGCGACCCACAGCGGGAACTGGCGCGAGATCTTGACGATGTCGCGGTCCTTCATCAGGTCGGGGGCGTACTTGCGCTGCGGGGTCTGCTCGGGGTTGAACAGCCACATCATGTGGGCGTACCAGAACCCCTTCGCGAGCGCCTTGAGGTCGTAGCCGTAGCGCCACGGCGAGTGCGGGTCGCCATCGCGGTCCGAGAACTTGTGGTGCTTGCGGTGGTCGGCTACCCAGCGGATCACCGGGCCCTGGATGGCCATGGAGCCCGCGATGGCCCAGAACACCTTGGTGGCCCGGTTGGGCTTGTAGGACTTGTGCGTGAAGAGGCGGTGGAAGCCGACGGTGATGCCGTGACCGGTCAGCCAGTACATGGCCGCCATGATCGCGATGTCGGTCCAGCCGAGCCAGCCGCCCCAGGCGACGGGGACCGCGGCCGCGACGGCCAGGAACGGGACGACGATGAAGAGCGCGAGAGCCACCTGCTCCTTGCGGGACTGGGTGTCGCCTCCCCACGTCGCGCTGATCACGCCGGGCTCGGCGCTGTCGGCGCCGTCGGCGGAATCAGGGCGCGTGTCGGTGACAGCAGTGGGAGGGGTCATCGGGTACTTCCTCGCAGAGATTGACGTCAGTCGGTCCGACCTACCTACGCAACCGTAACCTACGGAACCGTAGCTTTCTAGTCGAGCGTCGGTCGACGGGCGATGCTTCACCTTCGAGGGTGCCCCACATCACACGCGCTCAATCGTGGCTGTTCGGTGAGGACCCCGCGATTGCGTAGTCTGTGCGTCAGCATCGATCCCCGGTTGGTCTGTCGGCAGGGCCCGCCGCACTTTGAATGCGGACAAAGCGACGTAGGTTCGACTCCTACCCGGGGAGCCAGGAGCATTCACTGGCCGCCGACGACGGGCCGACCACGAGCATGGGGAGTTCAACAGCGTGACAGAACCGGCCATCGAGGGTCCCGAGGTCCCTGCAGCAGTAGTCCTCCTCGCCGCGGGCAGCGGCACGCGGATGAAGTCGAAGAAGATGAAAGTCCTCCACCCGATCTGCGGCCGGAGCATGATCGGCCACGTCATCGCCGCCGCCGGGGCCGTCGAGGCGAAGAACCTCGTCGCCGTCGTCGGCAACCAGAGGGAGCAGGTGGAGCCGCACATCCTGGAGCAGGCGCCCGGCGCCCTGCTCGCGGTCCAGGAGACCCAGGAGGGCACCGGCCACGCGGTCCGTGTCGCGATGGACGCGCTGCGGGAGAAGGCCGGTACGACGGCCGGCACCGTCGTCGTCATGGCCGGAGACACCCCGCTGCTCGAGGGAGAGACGCTGGCCGGCCTGGTCGAGGACCACGCCGGCTCCGGGCGGGCGATCACGATCCTCACCGGGGAGGTCGAGAACCCGTTCGGCTACGGTCGGATCATCCGCGAGCGGTCCGGCGCGGTGACCGCGATCGTGGAGCAGAAGGACGCCTCGCCGGAGCAGGCCGCGGTCGGGGAGATCAACAGCGGGATCTTCGCCTTCGACGGAGAGTTCCTCGCCGACGCGCTGGGCCGGATCACCAACGACAACGCCAAGGGCGAGTACTACCTCACCGACGTCGTCGAGATCGCCCACCGGGACGGACTGGCGGTCGGCGCGCACAAGATCGACGACGTGATGCAGACCGAGGGCGCGAACGACCGCGCACAGCTCGCGGGGCTCGGTGCGGAGCTGAACCGGCGCATCCTCACCCGGTGGATGCGCGACGGGGTCACGATCGTCGACCCGGCCACCACGTGGGTCGACGCCACCGTCGAGCTGGCGCGCGACGTGACGATCAAGCCCGGCGTACAGCTCCACGGGTCGACCGTGGTCGGAGAGGACGCCGTGGTCGGCCCCGACACGACCCTCACCGACGTCACGGTGGGGGAGGGCGCGACCGTCGTACGCACCCACGGCTCGGAGTCGGTCATCGGCCCCGAGGCGTCGGTCGGGCCGTTCGCCTACCTGCGACCCGGGACCGTGCTCGGCGTCAAGGGCAAGATCGGCACCTTCGTCGAGACCAAGAACTCCGAGATCGGGGACGGCGCCAAGGTCCCGCACCTGTCCTACGTCGGCGACGCCGAGATCGGTGAACGCAGCAACATCGGCGCGGGGACGATCGTCGCCAACTACGACGGGGTCCGCAAGCACCGCACGAAGGTCGGGAAGCACGCGCGGACCGGCGCGAACAACACCTTCGTCGCCCCGGTCGAGATCGGCGACGGAGCCGTGACCGGGGGCGGGACCGTGGTACGCCGGGACGTCCCGCCGGGCGCCCTCGCGGTGTCGACGGGCGCGCAGCGCCACATCGAAGGGTGGGTGCTGCGGAAGCGGCCGGGCACCCCGGCCGCGGAGGCGGCAGAGGCGGCACTCGACGAGGGTGCGTCGTCTCACAAAGATCAGGCCGAGGTCGCATCCGATGGCGAGCCTGGGTGACAATCGAACCAGTGAGTGGGCAGTGAACGGAGAGAGGCCGGCGTGAGCGGAATGAAGCGGACCACGGAGAAGAACCTGATGGTCTTCAGTGGGCGTGCCCACCCCGGGCTTGCGGAGGAGGTGGCGGAGCAGCTCGGCACGGGCCTGGTCCCGACCTCGGCCTACGAGTTCGCCAACAGCGAGATCTACGTCCGGTTCGAGGAGTCCGTCCGCGGCTGCGACGCCTTCGTGATCCAGAGCCACACCGCTCCGATCAACGAGTGGATCATGGAGCACCTGATCATGGTCGACGCCCTCAAGCGCGCGTCGGCGAAGCGGATCACGGTCGTGTTGCCGTTCTACGGTTACGCCCGGCAGGACAAGAAGCACCGTGGCCGGGAGCCGATCTCCGCCCGGCTGATGGCCGACCTGTTCAAGACCGCGGGCGCCGACCGGCTGATCGCGGTCGACCTGCACACCGCCCAGATCCAGGGCTTCTTCGACGGCCCGGTGGACCACCTGATGGCCCTCCCGATCCTGTCGGAGCACGTCAAGCAGAAGTACGGCCACGAGAAGCTGGCCGTGGTCTCCCCGGACGCAGGCCGGATCAAGGTCGCAGAGCAGTGGTCAACCCGGCTCGGCGGAGCGCCGCTGGCGTTCATCCACAAGACCCGCGACATCGACCGGCCCAACGAGGCGGTCGCCAACCGGGTCGTCGGCGACGTCCGTGACCGCATCTGCATCCTGGTCGACGACATGATCGACACCGGTGGCACGATCGTGAAGGCCGCCGAGGCCTTGATGAACGACGGCGCGGGCGGCGTGGTCATCGCCGCCACGCACGCCATCCTGTCCGACCCCGCGGTCGACCGGCTCAAGAACTGCTCGGCGAGGGAGGTCATCGTCACCAACACCCTGCCGATCCCGCCGGAGCGTCAGTTCGACAAGCTCACCTGCCTGTCGATCGCCCCGCTGATCAGCCGGGCGATCCGCGAGGTCTTCGAGGATGGTTCGGTCACGAGCCTCTTCGACGGCCACGCCTGAGGGGCGGACTGCTCAGCGCGTCCATCTGCTGCGTTGTCGTCGCTCGACGTGGCCCGCCACGCCTTCGCTCCTCCGCCTTGCATCTGGACGCCCTGAGCAGTCCGCATCGGCCTCCCGGGGTGTTCAGTCGGCCCTCCCGGGGTGTTGACTCGGCCCCCGCGGGTGTTGACTCGGCCCTCCGCGGGGTGTTGACTCGGCCCCCGCGGGGCGTTGACTCGGCCTCCGCGGGGCGGAGGGCTCACGCTCGTCTCGCGAAGCTCGCCAGGCGTTCACCGATCGGGCTCTACGCGGCGACGGCATCCTTGCCGGCTTATATCGGCTCAGGGTGCCGCTGGGCGATGGCGACACATGTGCCCCGGGAGGGCCGACTGAACGACCCGGGAGGGCCGACTCAACGACCCACAGAGGCCGACTGAACAGCACGCGTTTGTGTCGAGGAAATGACATCGGGGTCCGCGTGTGTGTTGGAGGAGGTGGCACCGGGAGTCGGGTGCGTGCAAACCGGATTTCGCGAAGGCATGGGGCAGTCGCTAGGATTGGGCAGTTGCCTCGGCGAGGGAGACGTTCTCGCTCCGTGATCGACGCGGTGGTTCGGCTTCGACCCTGTCCTGGGTCCGGGCTCCGCCCCGTATTCGCGTAGCCCCTCGGTGAGAGCAGCCACATCTTCCGCAAGACGCACGGTTGTAGATAGTTGATTGAGGAGTTCTCCCCCGATGTCTGAGGCCAAGATCCAGGCTGAGTCCCGCACCGAGTTCGGCAAGGGTGCCGCGCGTCGCATCCGTCGCGCCGACAAGGTCCCCGCTGTCCTCTACGGACACGGCACCGACCCGATCCACATCACCCTCCCCGGCCACGACACGATGCTGGCGCTGAAGCACGGCGGCGCGAACGCCCTGCTGACCATCGAGATCGGGGGCAAGTCGCAGCTCGCTCTGCCGAAGCAGGTCCAGCGCGACCCGATCAAGGGCTTCCTCGAGCACGTCGACCTCCTCGTCGTGAAGAAGGGCGAGAAGGTCACCGTCGACGTGCCGGTCCACGTCATCGGCGACGCCGCCCCGGAGACGCTGGTCGTCACCGAGCACACCGTGGTGTCCCTCGACGCCGAGGCCACCCACATCCCCGAGTTCATCGAGGTGTCGGTCGAGGGCGCCGAGGTCGGCACCCAGCTCTTCGCCAAGGACCTCGACCTGCCGTCGGGCTCCGCGCTGCACCTCGACGAGGACACCCTCATCGTCAACGTGACGCACGCCCCGACCGCCGAGGAGGTCGAGGAGGAGCTCGCCGAGGCCGAGGCCGAGGTGGGCATCGAGAAGGAGGAGCACATCGAGCCGGCTGCAGAGGCAGCCGTCGAGGCTCCTGCCGAGGGCGAAGAGGGCTCCGAGGAAGAGTGACCCCTACCCCTGGGTCGAGGCCGGCGTGGCTCGCCCGACTGGGGGCTGTGTTTCGTGGAAAGGCCGGGGATTCCGTGACAGGCGACGTCTGGTTGGTCGTCGGGCTCGGGAACCCCGGCCCTTCCTATGCCCGGCACCGGCACAACGTCGGCTACCTGGTCAACGACGAGCTCGCCTCGCGCATGGGCGGGGCCTTCCGCCCGCACAAGTCGGGGCGGGCCGATGTCGTCGAGGGGCGGCTCGGTGTTCCTGGCGGGATCGGCGGCGTGCGCGCCGTACTCGCCCGTCCCCGTTGCTACATGAACGAGACCGGTGGTCCGGTCTCGACGCTGGCCAGGTTCTACAAGGTGCCCGTCGAACGGATCATCGCGATCCACGACGAGCTCGACATCCCCTTCGACACGCTGCGGGTCAAGCTCGGCGGTGGCGACAACGGCCACAACGGGCTGCGGTCCATGCGCAAGTCGCTGGACTCCGGTGACTTCTACCGGGTCCGGGTCGGTATCGGCAGACCGCCGGGTCGCCAGGCGCCCGCCGACTTCGTGCTGTCCGACTACTCCTCCGCAGAGCGCAAGGTGCTTCCCTTCCAGGTGGACCGCGCCGCCGACGCGGTCGAGAGTCTCGTGACCGAGGGCCTGGAGCGCACCCAGAGCCGGTTCAACAGCTGACGGGACGGCGCGAGGAGTCACGAGGCGTCGTGAGAGGCTGGACCCCGTGACTGACACCGAATTCGACCCAGGAACGCCGCCCGCCGGGGTGGCTGACGACGACCACCAGCTCGCCACGTGGGCAGCCACCGTCGCGGGGAACCTGCTCGTGCAGGTCCGCGGCCAGGGCCTCGAGGGCAAGGAGCTCAAGGACGCCGGCGACCAGGCGTCACACGAGTTCCTGATGCGACTGCTCGCGGAGCACCGTCCCGGCGACGCCGTCCTCAGCGAGGAGAGTGCCCACAGCATCGCCGACAAGAGTCGTTTGACTGCGCAGCGGGTGTGGATCATCGACCCGCTCGACGGCACGCGCGAGTTCTCCGAGCCTCCCCGGGACGACTGGGCCGTCCACGTCGCCCTGTGGCAGGACGGTGATCTCGTCGCCGGTGCGGTCGCCCAGCCTGGCCTCGACGCCACGTTCAACACCGGCGAGCCGCCCGTCGTGCCTTCGCGCACCAGCGACCGGCCGAGGATCGCGGTGAGCCGTACCCGACCGCCGGAGTTCGTGAAGGCGCTCGCCGAGGAGATCGACGCCGAGCTCGTGCCGATGGGCTCCGCGGGCGCGAAGGTCATCTCCGTCGCGCGTGACGTGACCGACGCCTACGTCCACGCGGGTGGACAGTACGAGTGGGACTCGGCCGCGCCGGTCGCGGTCGCCCGGGCGGCCGGCCTGCACACCAGCCGAGCCGACGGCGCGCCGTTGGAGTACAACCAGGACGACGTGCTGCTCCCGGACCTTCTGGTCTGCCGCCCCGAGCTCGCCGACCAGATCACCTCGTTCGTGAAGCGCTACTGGGCCGAGAACCCGCCGGCCTGAACGGTCCGAGCCACAGGTGGGGAGTCCGACGACGAGCGACCGCTCCGTCGGCGCGGTGCTGTTCGATGCCGATGGTGTCGTCCAGACCACGCCGGCGGGCTGGGTCGAGGCCATCGCGGAGTTCGTGGACGGAGAAGGTGGCGAACGGTTCCGTGACGAGGTCTTCGCGGCCGAGAGGCCTGCCATGGCCGGTGAGATGGGCTTCGCGCCAGTGCTCGCCGGCGTGGCGGGCCGTTGGGGCCTCAGCGATCGGCTCGACGAGCTGCTCGATCACTGGTTCCGGATCCAGGTGAGCCACCCCACGGTGGACGTCGTCCAGGAGCTGCGCGCGGAAGGCGTGCGCTGCTACCTCGTGACCAACCAGCACGACCACCGGGCCCGGTGCATGCGATCGGAGCTCGGGTACGACGAGCTCTTCGACGGGCAGTTCTACTCCTGCGACCTCGGCGTGATGAAGCCTGCCTCCGGCTACTTCGAGTCGGTGCTGCGAAGCGTGCAGCTGCCGCCCACCTCGGCCGTGCTCGTCGACGACCAGGAGCGCAACGTGCGTGAGGCGGAGGGTCTCGGCCTGCGAGGGGTGAGGTGGTCCGTGGACGACGGAGCCAGGGAGCTGCGGACCCGGCTGAGGCTCCTCGGCCTTCCGGTGTGACGGCTCACCCTCGCTTCACGCGCGCACAGTCGTACGGCGTCACGGTCCCGCCGAGGACGATCGCGATGTCCTCAGCCACCCGCTTCGTGGTCGGCGGTGTCGTGGCCACCTGTTGTACGTCGACCACCCAGGTGTCATCGACGACCAGGGATCCGCGGGGCGAGTCGGGTGCGAAGGCGCCACACTTGCCGACCAGGTACTCCTCCGTGGTCATGCCAGCGGTGTAGGTGTTCACGGTGATCGCCTTGCCGTCATCGGTCGCACACCAAAGCGACCTCGAGTCGCGGAAGTCGCCCAACAGGTCGTAGCGGGTGCAGGTCACCCCGGCCTCGTCGAACTGGTCGGTGAGGTCCCGTGGGGAGGCCGCTTCGCGAAAGAGGCTGGTGTACCCGTAGACCCCCACGATCCCGAGCGTCACGAGCACGGCGAGTGTGAGCAGCACGACCCTGAGGGCAGTGCGCGACCCTGACCGGGAGGACGGCGGCCTCCACGGGGGAGGTGGCGACGACCGTGGCGGAGGCGACGGTGGAGGCACCGTGTTCATGGCCTCGACTCACTCCTCCTCGTCACCGCCGGGGTCGCCGACGCCTTCGCGTTCGTCGCGGTCGGCCCACTCCAGCAGCGGCTCGATCGTGAACACCGCGTCGTCGATGCCCGCATGGAGGTCCCCGAGCTCGGCGAACCGTGCGGGCACGGTGGCGATGGTGCAGTCGCTCGGGTGCACGTCGTCGATCTCGTCCCAGGTGATGGGCGTGGAGACCGTCGCCTGCGGGTTGCCGCGTACGGAGTAGGCGCTCGCGATGGTGTGGTCGCGGGTGTTCTGGTTGTAGTCGACGAAGAGCTTGGCGGGGTCGCGGTCCTTGCGCCACCAGGTGGTGGTGACGTCCTCCGGAGTACGTCGCTCCACCTCGCGTGCGAACGCCAGTGCGGCCCGTCGTACGTCGTGGAACCCCCAGTCCGGCTTCATGCGGACGTAGACGTGCAACCCGTTGCCGCCGGAGGTCTTGGGCCAGCCGACGGCGCCGATCTCGTCGAGGATCTCGTGCGCGACGTGGGCTACGCGCCGGACCGTGTCGAAGTCGCACAACGGCATCGGGTCGAGGTCGATCCGCCACTCGTCGGGCTTCTCGGTGTCGGCGCGGCGGGAGTTCCAGGGATGGAACTCGACGGTCGACATCTGCACGGCCCAGATCACGTGGGCGAGCTCGGTGACGCACAGCTCGTACGCATGCCTGCCGTAGCGGGGGAACTCGACCCGCACCGTCTCGAGCCACGGCGGAGCGCCGGCGGGCACCCGCTTCTGGTGCACCTTGTCCCCGCTGACGCCCTCGGGGAACCGGTGCAGCATGCACGGCCGCTCTCGCAAGGCGCGGACGATCCCGTCGCCGACGCCGAGGTAGTAGTTGACCAGGTCGAGCTTCGTCTCGCCGCGCGCCGGGAAGTAGACGCGGTCGGGGTTGGAGATCCGCACCGTGCGGTCGCCGACCTCGAGCTCGACGGCCGGGCTCTTGTGGGGCGAGGCTGCCATGGCCACAAACTAGCCCGACCGGGTGCCGCGGGTTGCCCGAAAGGACATCTTTCCTCCGCCGCGATGGTCACTTCGACGGAAACCCGGACGTGTCCTGAATTCGGGTGCTTACGCTGCCCTGAGTCTGTGCTTCACAAGGGCACAACTGCAGTACGGGGGATCATATGACCAGCATCATCGTGGACTCGCGCATGTCGGACGACGAACGTCGTGACCGTTTGTATGCGGGTGACCTGTTTGTCCAACAATCGCCGGGTGCGATCGCCGAGTTCGTCGCGTTCACCAGGTCGATGGTCGAGGAGGCTTTCCACCCTCTTGACCCGGAGACCGCCCAGTACGAGATGGACGTGAACGCGTACGCCTCGGTGCTGGGGGAGCTGAAGCCGAGGTTCATCCACCATCCGGAGTCGAAGCGGCATCTGCGTGCGATCCTCGTCGAGCAGGGCTGCGACCCCGAGCTCACGTACTTCGACGTCCCTCGGTTGCGGACGTCGACGTCCAACGACTACCTGACGACTGGGATCGCGTACGCCTTCCACCCACACCGGGACACGTGGTACTCCGCCCCGATGATGCAGGTGAACTGGTGGCTGCCGATCTACGAGGCCTCGCCGGACAACGTCGTGGCGTTCCACCCGGCCTACTTCGACCAGGCGGTCGACAACGGCAGCGAGAGCTACAACTACTACGAGTGGAACCGCGACAGCCGGAGTCTCGCCGCCTCTCAGGTCGGCCAGGACACGCGGGTACAGCCCAAGCCGCGAGAGCACATCGAGCTCGACCCGCAGATCCGGCCGGTCCCGCCCGTCGGTGGGGTGATGATCTTCTCCGGCGCCCAGCTCCACTCGTCGGTCCCGAACTCTTCAGGACGCACCCGCATCAGCGTGGACTTCCGGACCGTCCACCGCGCCGACGTCGAAGCCAGGCGGGGCGCTCGCAACGTGGACTCGCACTGCACCGGGACGACGATGCGTGACTACCTCCGGGTCTCGGACCTGGAGCGTCTGCCGGCGGACGTCATCGCCCCGTACGACGAGGGCGTCGACCCCGCGCTCCTCGAGTACGCGATCTACTCGGGCTGAGCTTCGCGATGGTGGGAGGTCCCCCACCGCGGTAAGGCGGCGACACGTTCGGTTGCTGGAGAGGACGTAGACTCACTGATCGACCCCCTCGTCCTCCCGACAGGGGGTGGCTGTGTTGTCCGGTAACCGAAAGAGCATCTGTTGAGCCTCACCGGTCTTGCCGACCTCGTCCTGCGTGACGAGGTCCTCGCCTCCGCTGTCGAGGACGCCCGCGGTGGCAAGGTGCGGGCGCTCGACCTCACCGCCCCCAGCGCGCTGCGCCCCTTCGTGGTCAAGGGCCTCGTCGACGCGGGCCGCACCGTTCTCGCCGTCGCCGCGACGGCCCGTGAGGCCGAGGACCTGGTCAGCTCGCTGTCCTGCCTGGTCGACCCGTCGCTGGTCGCCTACTACCCGGCGTGGGAGACCCTGCCGCACGAGCGTCTCTCTCCGCGCTCGGACACCGTCGGTAAACGGCTTGCCGTGCTGCGCAGGCTGAAGCATCCCGGCACGGACGCGAGCAACGGCCCGCTCAAGGTGGTCGTCGCGCCGGTCCGGTCGATCCTCCAACCGCAGGTCGCGGGTCTCGCCGACCTGGAGCCGGTGGAGCTCACCGTGGGTGCGGAGGCCGACCTCGAGGACATCGTGCGACGGCTCGCGGGCGCGGCGTACTCCCGGGTCGACCTCGTGGAGAAGCGCGGCGAGTTCGCCGTCCGCGGCGGCATCGTCGACGTCTTCCCGCCGACCGAGGAGCATCCGCTCCGGGTGGAGTTCTGGGGCGACGAGGTCGAGGAGATCCGCTCGTTCTCGGTGGCCGACCAGCGCTCGCTCGAGCCGGCGAAGCGGCTGTGGGCACCCCCCTGCCGCGAGCTGCTGCTCACCGACGACGTCCGCGCACGTGCCAGGACGCTCGGGGAGAAGCACCCCGAGCTCGCCGAGCTCGCGGAGAAGCTGGCCGAGGGGCACGCCGTCGAGGGCATGGAGTCCCTGGCCCCGGTTCTGGTCGACGAGATGGAGATGCTCATCGACCTGATGCCCGACGACTCGCACGTCCTCGTGCTCGACCCCGAGCGCGCGCGCAGCCGGGCGCACGACCTGGTCGCCACCAGCGAGGAGTTCCTGCACGCCTCGTGGGCCGCCGCGGCCGGCGGTGGCAAGGCGCCGATCGACCTCGGCGCCGCGTCGTACCGCTCCCTCGCCGACGTCCGGACGCTCGGCCTCGAGCAGGACAAGCCCTGGTGGAGCATCTCCCCGTTCGGCCTCGATCCCGAGGCCCAGGGTCTCGACCGGCAGGAGCCGCTGCGCGACGAGCTGGGGGAGGTGGTGGTCTCGACGAGCTCGACCACCGGGCTGCCGATCGACGTGGAGGCCGGTGCCGTCGAGTCCAGGACGGTCGACATCCGGCCGGTCGAGGCCTACCGCGGCGACATCGAGAAGGCCGTCACGGACATGAAGGCCTGGCTCACCAGCGGCTCCCGCGTGGTGCTCGTCAACGAGGGCCACGGCCCCGCGCAGCGGATGGCGGAGGTCCTCAAGGAGCACGACGTGCCCGCGCGCCTGGTCGAGTCGCTCGACGAGCAGCCCGAGGCGGGAGTCGTGCACATCACGACCGCGGTGCTCGACCACGGCTTCGTCGACGACAACCAGTGCCTCGCGGTGCTGACCGGCGACGACCTGTCCGGCCAGCGCTCGTCCACCAAGGACATGCGCAGGATGCCGACCCGCCGCAAGCGGCAGATCGACCCGCTCGAGCTCAAGCCCGGCGACTACGTCGTCCACGAGCAGCACGGCGTCGGCAAGTACGTCGAGATGTCCCAGCGCACCGTCCAGGGGGCGACACGGGAGTACCTGGTGCTGGAGTACGGCGCGTCGAAGCCCAGAGGGAAGGGAGCCACCCTCTCCGCTGATCGCCTCTATGTGCCGGCCGACCAGCTCGACCAGGTCACCCGGTACGTCGGAGGTGAGCAGCCGAGCCTCGACCGGCTCGGCGGGTCGGACTGGGCCAAGCGCAAGAGCCGTGCCCGGAAGGCGGTCAAGCAGATCGCCGCGGAGCTGATCAAGCTCTACGCAGCGCGGCAGGCGACCAAGGGCCACGCCTTCGGGCCGGACTCGCCGTGGCAGCGTGAGCTCGAGGACGCCTTCCCGTTCGTCGAGACCCCCGACCAGCTGTCCACGGTCGACGAGGTCAAGCGCGACATGGAGCTGCAGGTCCCGATGGACCGGCTCGTCTGCGGCGACGTCGGATACGGCAAGACCGAGATCGCCGTCCGGGCCGCGTTCAAGGCCGTGCAGGACGGCAAGCAGGTGGCGGTGCTCGTGCCGACCACGCTGCTGGTGCAGCAGCACTTCTCCACCTTCGCGGAACGGATGTCAGGCTTCCCCATCGTGCTCAAGGGGCTGAGCCGCTTCCAGACGGACAAGGAGGCCGCCGAGGTGATCGACGGCCTCCGCGAGGGCACGGTCGACATCGTCATCGGCACGCACCGGCTGCTCAACCCCGACGTCAAGATCAAGAACCTCGGCCTGATCATCGTCGACGAGGAGCAGCGCTTCGGCGTCGAGCACAAGGAGCTGATGAAGCGGCTGCGGACATCGGTCGACGTACTCGCCATGTCCGCCACGCCCATCCCGCGCACCCTGGAGATGGCGATCACCGGCATCCGGGAGATGTCGACGATCACCACCCCGCCGGAGGAGCGGCACCCGGTGCTCACCTACGTCGGCGGCTACGAGGACCGGCAGGTCACCGCGGCCATCCGCCGGGAGCTGCTCCGTGAGGGCCAGGTCTTCTACATCCACAACCGCGTGCAGTCCATCGAGAAGGCGGCCGCACGCATCCGGGAGCTCGTCCCGGAGGCCCGGGTGACGACGGCGCACGGCCAGATGGGCGAGCACCAGCTCGAGCAGGTGATGGTCGACTTCTGGGAGAAGCGGTTCGACGTGCTCGTGTGCACCACGATCGTGGAGTCCGGGCTCGACGTCTCCAACGCCAACACGATGGTCATCGAGCGGGCGGACATGCTCGGCCTCTCCCAGCTGCACCAGCTGCGCGGCCGGGTGGGTCGCGGCCGCGAGCGCGCCTACGCCTACTTCCTCTACCCGCAGGACAAGCCGCTGACCGAGACCGCGCACGAGCGGCTCGCCACCCTCGCGCAGCACTCCGACCTCGGCGGCGGCATGGCGATCGCGATGAAGGACCTCGAGATCCGCGGCGCCGGTAACCTGCTCGGCGGCGAGCAGTCAGGGCACATCGCCGACGTCGGGTTCGACCTCTACGTGCGCCTCGTCGGCGAGGCGGTCAACGAGTTCAAGGGCGACGGCCACGTCGAGGAACCAGAGGTGAAGATCGAGCTGCCGATCGACGCGCACCTGCCGCACGACTACGTGCCGAGCGAGCGGCTGCGGCTCGAGATGTACAAGCGGCTCGCCGAGGTCCGCAGCGACGACGACGTGGCCCAGATCCGTGAGGAGCTCGTCGACCGGTACGGCGACCCGCCGCCGCCCGTCGCGAGCCTGCTCGAGGTGGCCCGTCTCCGGGCGCGGGCCCGCCGGGCGAAGCTGACCGACGTCACCCTGCAGGGCAAGTACGTCAGGTTCGCGCCCGTGGAGCTTCCCGACTCGGTGAAGGTCCGGCTCGACAGGATCTACCCGAAGAGCATCGTCAAGGCCAACGTGCGTACGATGCTCGTGCCGCGTCCCACACCCAAGGTCGTGGGTGGCAAGCCCATCCGCGACGAGGAGCTGCTGGCGTGGGCGCGTGAAATCATCGACACGGTCGTCGACCGTGCCCAGGCAGTTGAGAAGGGCTAGGGGAAGAAACGTGATCGCTCGCTCGATCGTTGGCCGCCGCAAGGCGAAGCTGTCCGTGCTCATGGCCGCGGCCATGCTGGCACTGACAGGGTGCGGCGGGTTGCACCCTGGGGCGGCTGCGGTCGTCGGCGACGAGACGATCCCCCGGGACGACGTGGACGCTCTCGCCGAGGCGCTCTGCTCCGCGGAGATCGTGAACGCCCAGGCGCAGGGCAAGCCGACCGACGAGATCATGAGCCGCGCGCAGCGCGAGCGTGCTCTGGGGTTCCTGATCCAGACCGAGCTCTCCCTGCAGTTCGGTGAGGCCGAGGGCATCCAGGCGAACCGGAGCCAGGTCTCGCAGGCGCTCGCCCAGAGCGAGCAGATGATCGGGTCGCTCCCCGAGGACCGTCGCGACGACTTCCGCGCGGCACTCCAGGAGTACGTCGAGGGGAACTACATCCTCGTCGCGGCCGGCCGGCAGTCACTCGGTGAGAGCATCCCCGACGACCAGGCCATCGCCGAGGGCTACCGCATCCGCCAGGACTTCGCGAAGGACCTCGACGTCGAGGTCGACCCCCGTTACGGCACCCTCAAGGAGGACACCGTGAAGCACGGCGGCACCGAGCTCTCGGTGGCCGCCTCCGGCACTGCCAAGGCCGGAACGCGGGCGAAGCCGGCCTCCGCGTGGGTGGCGCAGCTCCCTGCGTCGCAGAAGTGCAGCTGACCTTCCTCGTCACCAGCCCCCGGGTCGCGCCGGGGCTGATGTCGTGGCCGGCGTGGCAGGCGATCTCGTCCGCGGGCAGGGTGCTCGCGTCCGACGACACGTCGCCGGTGTTCCGCGCCGTGACCGCGGCGGGCCACCGGGTCGACGTACTCCCAACCCCGACGGCCTCGGGGCTCCTCGAGGCGGCGTCCACCGAGGACGTCGTGTGGCTGGCCAGCGACGAGGAGGCCACGACGCTCGCCGCGTCGCTCGCGAGCGAGATCGTCGCGGCCGGTGAGGGCGGTCGCCGGTTGCCGCAGGTCGAGGTGCTCCACGCGTCGTACGACGTCCCGGGAGCCCGGCTGCTCGACCTGGTGACGGTGATGGACCGGCTGCGCACCGAGTGTCCGTGGGACCGCGAGCAGACGCACCGGTCGCTGGTGAAGTATCTCCTCGAGGAGAGCTACGAGACGCTCGAGGCGATCGAGAACGACGACTACTCCCACCTCCGTGAGGAGCTCGGCGACCTGCTGCTGCAGGTGTTCTTCCACGCGAGGATCGCCGAGGAGCATGGTGAGGACCCCTTTACGATCGACGACGTCGCGGGCGGGATCGTCGACAAGCTCGTGCACCGCCACCCGCACGTGTTCGCCGGTCTCGACGTCGCTGACGTGGGCGAGGTCGAGGCGAACTGGGAGGCCCTGAAGTCGGCGGAGAAGGGCCGCGCGTCGGTGCTCGAGGGCATCCCGCAGGCGCTCCCGGCGCTCTCCCTGGCCGACAAGGTGCTCGGTCGCGCCGGCAAGGTCGGGGTCGATGTTGCGCCCACCGGTGACGAGCTCGGCAACAGGCTGCTGCTGCTGGTCGTCGAGGCACGAGCCGCAGGCCTGGACCCCGAACAGGAGCTGCGGGACGCCGTACGCCGGACCGCCGACGCCATCCGCGAGGTAGAGCGCGGCTGACCCGCGGGGCCTGGCGCTCTGTGTTGTGACGATCGGCCGGTCCCGCGCGGGTCAAAACCGGCCGATCGTCACAAACGGGCACTGGTCAGACGTGGGCCCGTCGGGCCTGCTGTCGTCGGCTCGAGAACTTTCTTCCGCACGTCGAATCTGCGCCTGTCTGCACGACGCACAGACGTAAGACATCCCCATCGGAAGGAGATCGACATGACCACCAGGTCTGTCCCCACCACCTCGCCCCAGGCGACCGACCGGACACGTGCGCTCCTGGCGTGCGGTGTCATCGCCGGTCCGGTCTTCGTGGGCACCAGCACGGTCCAGGTCCTGACGCGCGACGGGTTCGACCTGAGCCGCCAGCCGATCAGCCTGCTCAGTCTCGGCGACCACGGCTGGATCCAGGTCGCCACCTTCGTTGTCGCGGGTGTGCTCAGCCTCGCGTTCGCGGTAGGGGCACGGCAGGTGCTGCGGTCCGGACGAGCGTCGACCTGGGGGCCACGGCTGCTGGCCGTGTACGGCGTCGGTCTCGTCGCGGGCGGGGTGTTCCTGCCCGACCCGGGACTCGGCTTCCCGCCCGGAACGCCGGACGGGATCCCCGACGACCTGAGCTGGCACGGCATGCTGCACGCGGTCGCGCCTCCGCTGGCGAACCTCGGGCTGGTCCTGGCCTGCCTCGTGTTCGCGCGAAGGTTCTCGGCCGGCGGGCAGCGCGCCCTCGCTGCCTACTCCGTGGCAACCGCGGCCGCGTGTCTCGTGCTCGCCGCCTGGCCGGGCATCGACGGGGCCGGCGTCCGCCTCTACGTGGCCTGCGCCCTGGCCTTCGCGTGGCTCACCGTGCTCGCCCTGCGGCTCGGCGGGGAGCACCTCGGCCGGTCCCGGGCCGGGTCCGGTGCGACGTCCGACTGACCGTCGTACCTCACCACCCGTCGTACCTCAGTGTCGGCCGCCTGTCCCGCAGGCGGCCGACACCTCGCTCACCACCGCCTCTGCCCGGTCGAGCGCAGCCGAGAGCTCGTCGGGCGACTCGCCGAGCCGGCCGAGGATGCCCTGGCAGCGACCGGTGAAGTCGTCCGGGGCTCCCGGAAGCCGTCCCGCGGCGCCGATCGCGTCCTTCTCGTTGACCAGCCAACGCCCGGCGTCACCGTGCAGGGCATGGGCACAGAGCGTGAAGGCCCGGAACAGGCACCCGGCGACGTACGTCGCGTCGTTCCTGGAGACGGCCTTGCGAGCGACGCCCACCAGGAAGGACGCCTCCCACAGGCCGTCCACCAGCGCCTCGGTCAGCCGCGGCGGGTACGACCTGGCGTCCCGCTGCAACGCAGCGACCTCACCGGTGGGGTCGGCCAGTGTCACGCCGAGGGCCACCTCCCCGGCGTAGGCGAAGTCGGGCACACCCATCGGGTGGCCGGCCTGGGTGTGGAAGCCGAACTCGCCACGACGGGCGCTCTCCCATGCGCGGTGGACGCGGTCCAGGTCCCGGTAGAGCCAGTCGACCGGCGCGCCGTCGACCATGAGCCAGGCCCCTCCGTCGACCCAGGGGCCCCACTCCCCGGGAGAGGTGACCCGGGCGTCCGGGCCCGCCACCTCTCGGGCCAGCGCGCTCAGGGCGTCGACGTCGAGGGGAGGGCGGTAGTACAGCCCGAGGTCCACATCGGACCCGGGGACGTGGTCTCCGCGTGCACGGCTGCCGCCCAGCAGGACGGCGACGACGCCGGACACCTCGACCAGCCGGTCCGCCATCCGGGTCAGGTCAGCGTGGCTGAGGGATTCGGGCTCTGTCATATGTCCGATCTTGCCCCCTATGCTCGGGCGGATGGTACGAGCCTCGCGACCGCATCCGTTCGGCGACCGCTGGAACCACAACTCCCACTACTACCCGCTGCTGAGGTCGCTGGTCCCCGACGCGGCGCGGGAGGTTCTCGACATCGGGTGCGGAGAAGGCTCGTTCTGCCACTACGTCGCGACGGACACGCGCGCAGCGACCGGCGTCGACCTCGACGTGAAGGTTCTCCCGCGGTCGACCGGGCAGGTGCGGTTCCTCGCGGCCTCCGCGGAGGAGCTCCCGTTCCAGGACGCGACCTTCGACGCGGTGACGATGACCATGGTGCTGCACCACCTGCCCCACTCACGGGCGCTGTGGGAGGCGGCACGGGTGCTCGTGCCGGGCGGCGAGCTCCTCGTTCTCGGCGGTGGGAGGTTCGGCGGCCCTCGCGACGTACCGCACGAGGCCCGGGACCTCGTCGCCCACCGGCTCAACTCACGCAACCGGAGCTTCTGGGACCCGGGCACCGTCACCGCGGAGCCCCCGATGACCTGGCGCGAGACCGAGGAGATGCTGCGCCGCGAGCTGCGGGGGTGCTTCTACCGTCGGCTCCCGATGTGGCGGTATCTCGCGCGCTGGCGGAAGCCGGGGCCGGTCCCGCATCCCGCGTGACAGCGACGAGGGCCGTCATCCTCGTCACAGCAGGTCGGCCGTATCCACCCATAGGTCGCAATCGTTGCAACTCCGAGTGGCACGACAGCGTGGCGCTTGGAATGATCTCCCGGAGGTCAGGGACCCTGGCCTCGGCAAGGCCGCGTAGCCGGTGACCTCGGTGAAGCAACTCGTAGGAAAGGTAGCCAGTGACGGACTACTCGATGAACACGGCACCTCGTGCCGTGAGCCAGCCCGTGACTTTGGAGCTGATCCGTCTGGACAGGTCGTCGGCCATCGAGGCCGAGCTCTGGTACGACCCGCGCGACCCGTTCGCCGTGACGACCGTGTTCCTGACCGGCGAGAGGAGGGTCCGCTGGACCTTCGGGCGCGACCTGCTCGCCCGGGGGCTGTACGAACCGACGGGTGACGGCGACGTCCGGGTGCGCCCGGGCCTCGACCTGGGTGGCCAGGCGGTCGTGGTGATCGAGCTCATCGCACCCACCGGTGGGGCGCGGGTGCAGGCCAGGGCGCGCGACGTCCAGCAGTTCGTCGATCTGACGAGAGCGACGGTGCGGCCCGGGATGGAGTGGCAGCACACCGACATCGACTCCACGATCGCCGAGATCCTCGTGGGCAAGCCCGCCGACTGACCTCCGCCCCCTCGCCTGCGATCCGCGGGGCGAGCCCTGCCAGGGGGCGCAGGCCTTCGCCGTTAGGCTTTGGTCGTACGTCGCTGGGGCGACCCGGCGTGCCCAGCGAAATGCCAACCGACCTAGGAGCAACACGTGGCGTCCATCGAGGCTGTCGGCGCGCGCGAGATTCTCGACTCGCGCGGAAACCCCACTGTCGAGGTCGAGGTGGCCCTCGACGACGGAACCGTGAGCCGGGCGGCTGTTCCGTCCGGCGCCTCCACCGGCGCGTTCGAGGCGGTGGAGCTGCGTGACGGCGGGAAGCGCTACGGCGGCAAGGGGGTCGACAACGCGGTGAAGGCGGTCCTCGACTCCATCGGCCCGGAGCTGGTCGGCTTCGAGGCGTCCGAGCAGCGGCTGGTCGACCAGCGCCTCCTCGACCTGGACGGCACGCCGAACAAGGCCAAGCTGGGCGCGAACGCGATCCTGGGCGTCTCGCTGGCCGTCGCCCGCGCCGCCGCCGACTCCGCCGAGCTTCCGCTGTTCCGCTACGTGGGCGGCCCGAACGCGCACCTGCTGCCTGTCCCGATGATGAACATCCTCAACGGCGGCGCGCACGCCGACACGGGCGTCGACGTACAGGAGTTCATGATCGCGCCGGTCGGCGCCACCACGTTCCGCGAGGCGCTGCGTCAGGGCGCCGAGGTCTACCATGCGCTGAAGTCGGTGCTGAAGGAGCGCGGTCTCGCGACGGGCCTCGGTGACGAGGGCGGTTTCGCCCCCGACCTCCCGTCGAACCGGGACGCACTCGACCTGATCGCCGCGGCAGTGGAGAAGACCGGCCTGAAGGTCGGTGAGGACATCGTCTTCGCGCTCGACGTCGCGGCCACGGAGTTCTACGAGGACGGCGCCTACCAGTTCGAGGGGACCGCCCGGTCGGCCGAGCAGATGCAGGCCTACTACAGCGACCTGGTCGCGTCGTACCCGATCGTCTCCATCGAGGACCCGATGAGCGAGGAGGACTGGGAGGGCTGGGCGCACCTCACCGGCGCCCTCGGCGACAGGATCCAGATCGTCGGTGACGACCTGTTCGTGACCAACGTCGAGCGCCTCGCACGTGGCATCCAGGAGCGGTCCGCGAACGCCCTGCTGGTGAAGGTCAACCAGATCGGCTCGCTCACCGAGACCCTCGACTCGGTAGACCTCGCGCACCGCAACGGCTTCCGCTGCATGATGAGCCACCGCTCTGGCGAGACGGAGGACACCACGATCGCCGACCTCGCGGTCGCGACCAACTGCGGCCAGATCAAGACCGGCGCTCCGGCCCGCTCCGAGCGGGTCGCGAAGTACAACCAGCTGCTGCGTATCGAGGAGGAGCTCGACGACGCCGCGCGGTACGCCGGTCGCGGGGCCTTCCCGCGCTACGCGCAGGCCTGAGGGACGCCCCATGTCCAGCCGTCGTCCGTCGGCGCCCCGAGGGGCCGGCCCTCGGGGCTCGGCGAGCCGCCCTGCGCGCTCCCCGGGGGCGTCACGTCCGGCGTCCCGTCCGGGCCAGCGCCCGGGTGCTGTGCGCCCACGGGCTGCGGCGTCGGCTGCCCAGCGTCCGCCACGGCCACGCCTCACCGGCCGTTTCGCGATCCTCGTGCTGGTGCTGGCGGTGCTGGTGGTGTCCTACGCTTCCAGCATGCGTGCCTACCTCGAGCAGAAGGAGCACCTCGAAGCCCTCCGGAGGAGCATCGCGGACTCGCGGGCGAACATCGAGGCGCTCGAGCGGGAGAAGCGGCGCTGGAAGGACGACGCCTTCGTCGAGGCGCAGGCACGGCAGCGGCTGAGCTGGGTGATGCCCGGTGAGATCGGCTTCCAGGTCATCGGCGACGACGGCAAGCCGCTCGACGGCGGCGACACGCTGTCCGACCCGGAGGCGGTGACCGAGGCGAACCGGCCGCCGTGGTGGCAGACGGCCTGGGGGAGCGTCGAGGCGGCCGGCCACCCCGAGGACCTCCCCGAGCCGGTGGAGAAGATCCACGCACCCAAGAAGAAGATTCGTTGAGCCCGGTCGAACCCCACGACGAGGCGGTCATCGAGGCCCAGCTGGGCCGTCCACCTCGCTCCATCCACGACATCGGCCACCGCTGCCCCTGTGGCAACCCCGACGTGGTCGCCACCGAGCCACGGCTCGAGGACGGTACGCCGTTTCCGACGACGTTCTACCTCACCTGCCCCCGTGCCGCGTCGATGATCGGAACGCTGGAGGCCTCTGGCCTGATGAAGGAGATGTCGGACCGGCTGGAGGCCGAGCCCGAGCTCGCCGAGCGCTACCGCCGCGCGCACGAGGCCTACCTGTCGTTCCGGGAGTCGATCGGCGAGGTGCCCGAGATCGCGGGTGTCTCCGCGGGTGGCATGCCCTCGCGGGTGAAATGCCTGCACGTGCTCGCAGGCCAGGCCCTCGCCCAGGGGCCGGGCGTGAACCCGCTCGGCGACGAGGTGCTCGAGCGGCTCGGAGAGTTCTGGGCCGCGGGTCCGTGCGTCTCGGTCGAGCCCTCATGACGCGGGTCGCTGCGATCGACTGCGGCACGAACACCATCAAGCTCCTGGTCGCCGACCTGATTGTCGAGACCGGTGAGGAGCGCGAGCTGGTCCGCGAGATGCGGATGGTGCGCCTGGGGCAGGACGTGGACCGCACCGGGGTGCTCGCCGACGAGGCCCTGGACCGCGCCTTCGCCGCCCTCGACGAGTACGCCGCGATCATCGCCCGACACGACGTCGAACGTCTGCGGTTCTGTGCGACCTCAGCGGCCCGGGACGCCGGCAACGCGGCCGTCTTCACCGCCGGCGTGGAGTCGCGGCTGGGCGTCAGGCCGGAGGTGGTCTCGGGGGACGAGGAGGCGCAGCTGTCCTACGACGGCGCGACCCGCTCCCTCGTGGGCAGCGACCTCCCGGCACCGTTCCTGGTGGTCGACATCGGCGGGGGCTCCACCGAGCTGATCCTGGGAGACCCTTCGACACGCTCAGGGACCGCGGCCGGGCACGTGCGGGCCGCGCAGTCGCTGGACATCGGCTCGGTGCGGATGACCGAGCGGCATCTGCGATCGGACCCCCCGACCGCTGCCGAGATCGCCGAGGCGGTCGCCGGCATCGACGAGGCGCTGGACCGGACCGTCGTACCTGTCGAGCAGGCGCGGACCGTGGTCGGGGTCGCCGGCACGATCACCACCGTGACCGCCGGCGTGCTCGGCCTGCCGAAGTACGACCGTGCCGCGATCGACCATGCGGTGCTCTCGGTCGACGACGTGCACGCCACGGCGGACTCCCTGCTCGGCATGACGAAGGCGCAGCGGACGGCGCTGCCCTACATGCACCCTGGCCGCGCGGACGTGATCGGGGCGGGTGCGCTGATCCTCGACCGGGTGCTCCGGCGTACGACGGTCGACTCGCTGCTGGTCTCCGAGGCCGACATCCTCGACGGCATCGCCTGGTCGGTCGCCTGAGGATGGCGGGCATGTCGGACCACCTGCTGCCGCACCCGGTCACCGGTGACCGCTACCCGAGCCCGGTGCCTCCCGGCTCCGGATGGCCCGACGACCCTGCCGAGGCGGACACGCCGGTCGGGGAGAGCGCAGCGGATGTGGCACGCCTGGCCGGGGCCATCGACGACCTCGACGAGCTCGGCGGCGCGGTGTCGGTGTGCCGGGCCTGCCCACGGCTCGTGGAGTGGCGTGAGGACGTCGCGGCGGTGAAGCGGGCCGCCTTCGCGGACCAGCCGTACTGGGGCCGACCCGTCGCAGGCTGGGGCGACCGCGACCCGGGCGTGCTGATCGTCGGGCTCGCCCCGGCGGCCAACGGTGGCAACCGCACCGGCCGCATCTTCACCGGCGACCGCTCCGGCGACTGGCTGTTCGCCTCGCTCCACCGGGTCGGACTGGCCGTCCAGGAGCGGTCCGACCACGCCGGGGACGGGCAACGGCTCGTCGGGGCCCGCATGGTCGCGACCGTCCGCTGTGCACCGCCCGACAACCGGCCGACCATCGCGGAGCGGGACACCTGCGCGCCCTGGCTTCTGAAAGAGGTGTCCCTGGTGGGCGCCTCGGTGAGGGCGGTCGTCTGCCTCGGCTCCTACGGATGGGACGCCGGGCTGCGCACGTACCGGTCACTCGGGTACGACGTACCGCGGCCGAAGCCTAGGTTCGGGCACGGCGCCGAGGCCGTCCTCACCTCTCCGGGCGGGCAGGAGGTCACCATGCTCGGCAGCTACCACCCCTCGCAGCAGAACACGTTCACCGGCAAGCTGACCGAGGGCATGCTCGACGAGGTGCTGGGACGCGCGGCCAGGCTCGCCGGCGTAGTGGAAGGATGAGCGTCGTGACTCTGCAAGCCATCACCGTCATCGGGCACGACCGGCCCGGCATCATCGCCGAGACCACCCGGATCCTCGCCGGCCTCGGGCTCAACCTCGAGGACTCGACGATGACGCTGCTCCGGGGCCACTTCGCGATGATGCTGGTCTGCGAGGGTTCGGTGCTCTCCGCGGAGATCGAGCAGGCTCTGAGCGGGCTCACCGCGGACGGTTCCCTGACGGTGACGGTGCGCGAGGTTCCCGAGGAGTCGCCGCCCGAGGCGGTAGGGGCGTCGTACGTGCTCACCGTGCACGGCGGCGACCGTCCGGGGATCGTCTCCGCCGTGGCTGCCGAGGTTGCTCGCGTCGGCGGGAACATCACCGACCTCACCACGCGACTGTCCGGCGAGATGTACGTCCTGGTGGCCGAGGTGGACATCCCCGCAGGCGTGGACGTGGCGGCGCTGCAGACCGCGCTCGACGGGGTGGCCGCCGACCTCGGGGTGGGTGTCAGCCTGCGCCAGCTGGAGGCGGACGACCTGTGAGCTCCGAGATCGTCGACGATGCCGTCGGACGGTGGAGCGAGCACGACCTTCCCGTCGAGGGGAGCGTGCTCGACGTGGTCCACGCCCCGGCGTCCGTCCTGTCCGTCGTCCGGTGAGGTGGTCGACCCGACCCACCCCGAGACCGTGCAGCTCGCGGCCGACCTGGTCGCGACGATGCGCGTCTCGCCGGGATGCGTGGGGCTGGCCGCACCGCAGGTCGGCGTGGGCGTGAAGGTGTTCTGCGTCGACGTGAGCGCGCACCCCAAGACGCGCTCCCACCACGGCACGTTCGTGCTCTGCAACGCGGTGGTCGTCGAGTCCTCGCGCAACGAGAAGGCACGCGAGGGCTGCATGAGCGTCCCCGACTTCACCGGTGACGTGAAGCGGGCCACCCGCCTGGTCGTGTCCGGCCAGCTACCCGGCACGGGGGAGAGGGTGCAGTTCACGGCGGACGCGTTCGAGGCCCGGGCGCTGCAGCACGAGATCGACCACTGCGAGGGGCTGCTGTTCCTCGACCGCGCGGCCGGGGCGCACGCGATCTACCCGCGCAAGACCTATCTCTGACAGCGTCATCCCGTCCGGTCGGAGTAGGCACCGGAACGGATGACGTCCGCTGACGGACGCGTCAGGAACGCCGCTGGGTCGAACCGCCCGACCCGACGGCGCATCCGCCCCGTGGACCACGGCCAGGAGAAGCTGTTGCGGCCGTTGCGGTCGAGGTAGTAGCTGGAGCAGCCGCCGGCGTTGTAGACCGTTCCGGACAGCGCGTCCTGGATCTCGCGGTTGTACGCCGCCTGCACCTCCCGGCGTACGTCGATGCTTCCCCATCCCTCGACGCGGCATCGGGTGACCGCCTCGGTCACGAGCCGTAGCTGTGTCTCCAGGATGGTGAAGGCCGAGGAGTGCCCTGTGCCCAGGTTCGGACCGAGCAGGGTGAAGAGGTTCGGGAAGCCGCTGGTCATCGTGCCCAGGTAGGCCTCGGGGCTGCCACGCCAGTGGCCGTCGAGGCTTCGGCCGTCGCGGTCGTGGACGAGGCCGGCGACGGGCATGTCGGTGATGTGGAAGCCGGTGCCGAAGATGATCGCGTCGACCTCGGCCTCGCTTCCGTCCGCGCCGACCACGGTGTTGCCGCGGATCTCGCTCACCGCTGCGGGGTGGACGTCGACGTTGTCGTGCGTGAGTGACCGATAGTAGGTGTTGGAGAACAGCAGCCGCTTGCAGCCCAGTGTGTAGTCGGGGGTGAGCCTGCTCCGGAGCGAGCGGTCCCGCACCGTCGCGGCCAGATGGGCGCGGCCGACGAGCTGCGCCGCCTTCAACAGTGCGGGACGACGGAAGCCGACACCGAGCAGCTCCATCGAGGCGTACTCAGCGCCGCGCAGCAGGCTCTGGGTGCCACGCCCGCGACGCAGGGCCCACCGGGCGAGCCGAGGCATCGCATGGTCGGGCTTGGGGAGGACCCACTGGGCGGTGCGCTGGAACAGGTGCAGCCGTCCCACCAGGGGCTGGATCTCGGGCACGAACTGGACGGCCGAGGCGCCCGACCCCACGACGGCAACGCTTCTCCCCGTGAGGTCGTAGTCGTGGTTCCAGCGGGAGGAGTGGAACACCTCACCGCCGAAGGTGTCCAGGCCCGGGATGTCGGGGACCAGCGGCTCGTCCCACGGCCCGGTGGCGCTCACCAGGAACTTCGCCACGTGGCGGCCACGGGTGGTGTCCACGACCCAGTGCTGGGCGTGGTCGTCCCACTGGGCGCGGGTCATCTCCGTGCCGAAGCGCGTCCGTCGCCGCAGATCGTGCTGCTCGGCCGTCCGGCGCAGGTAGTCGAGGATCTCCTGCTGTCCCGCGAAGGCTCGAGACCAGTCGGGGTTGGGGGAGAAGGAGAAGGAGTACAGCGCCGAGGGTACGTCGCAGGCGCAGCCCGGGTAGGTGTTCGCGCGCCACGTCCCGCCGAAGTCGTCCGCCTTCTCCAGGATGGCGACGTCGTCGATGCCTGCCTGGACGAGCGTGATCGCTGCTCCGATCCCGGACGGTCCGGCGCCGACGACCAGGACCTCGGACTCCTGCGGCATGGGAAGCTCCTTCATCGAGAGACTGTCAGTATTCGAATACTAACGGTATGTGGATACTGGCGGTAGCCTGTGTCCATGACTCGACTCAACCGGGCCGAGAGCCAGGCGCGAACCCGTCGGCAGCTCGTGGAGACCGCGAGGCGGCTGTTCCTGCACGCCGGCTACTTCGCCACCTCCCTGGAGGCCGTGGCCGAGGAGGCCGGCTACTCCAAGGGCGCCGTCTACTCCAACTTCGGGAGCAAGACCGAGCTCTGCCTCGCCGTCCTCGACCGGATCCACGAGGAGCAGGCGGCCGCGATCGCCTCCGAGTTCGAGGGAGTGACCACGCCCGAGGAGGGGATCGCGGCCCTGGAGCGCTGGGCGGACGAGAACATCGGCAACCTCGCGTGGACCGCGCTCGAGGTCGAGTTCGCGACTGTCGGGCGTCACGACGAGGGCGTCCGGGCGGCCCTGACGGCGCGTCGGAAGCAGATCCGGGACATGGTCGCCGCGGTCATCGCCGCGCAGGCCGAGCGGTTCGAGGTCGCCCTGCCGATGTCGCCGGAGCACGCGGCAGATCTCGCGCTCAGCGCGGGGATCGGCGTCGGTGTCCAGCGGGCTGTGGACCCGTCGGTCTCGGTGGTGCCCCTGACAGGGATGGTCCGGTTGCTCATGAACGGGGCCGGGGGCGCATAGGGTGGACCGGCGCGCCCCCGTATCCCAATGGCAGAGGAAGAGGTCTTAAACACCTTTCAGTGTGGGTTCGAGTCCCACCGGGGGTACCACAGCTGAGCCGGCCGAGATCGCCGTCCGTCTCGCTCAGGGGTTGGGATCGCCCAGCGGCCCGGTCCCGGCAGAGGCGGGAGCCTGGTCAACCCGGACGAGCTCCTCCTTGCCGGCGCCGCCGGAGACGCCGAACACGAGCACCGGCCCGACGCCCTTGGCGTAGAGCTTGTACTCCAGGACGTCGGGCTCGATGGTGATGGTGTCCTTGGTCAGCAGGACGTCCTTGTAGAGCCCGAACGGCACTTCGGCCATCTCGTGCGTGCTGAGCACCTCGCCGTTGTCCTCGGCCTCACCCTTGTAGTACTCCTGCCGGTACTTCAGGCCCGGTTCGGGGTCGGCCGGCATGATGATCCCCGGCAAGGCGCCGTCCACGCCCGCCTCGAAGGATCCCTCCTTGGTCGTGAGCTTGCCGCCCTCGAACTCGGCGGTGTCCTCCCCGAGATACCAGATGTTCCCCTGGTCGTCCTGGGCGTACCAGTCGCGCGTGTCCTCGACGAGCTCGCCGTCCTGCGTCACGGTGTCGCGCACCACCCGAGCGGTGACCCCGTTCGCGATCTCCTTGGTCTGCCGGGTCACGACGACGACGACCTTCTGCACGGCGCCTTCGCCGTCTGTCTCACGGTAGGTCCAACGGGTCCCCGGCTTCATCGGCCAGTAGGGGTTGTCGATGTCGGTGGTGAACCGGGCCGGATCCAGGTCGACCGGGTCGTCGCCCTGCGGGAGGTCCGCTTTCGCGGTCGTCGCCGCGGACTCCGTCCCGTCGTCCGCGGCGGACCCGGCGGGGGCGTTGCTCGCCGTACAGCTGGTGGCCGTGACCGCCGCTGCGACGACGGTCAGGGCAGGGAGTGACAGACGCATGAGCTCGAGCCTCCTGTGCTGGGTGCCTCGTGTGCTGGATGAGCCGGTGTGCGGTGCCTCAGCCGTTGTCGGCCGAGTCGTCGCCGGAACCGTCCTCGGAGTCGGTCTCCGAGCCGACGACCTGGAAGTCCTTGTCGAGCTGCACGTCGGTCTGCTCACCGCTGGGCAGGGTGACCTCGACCTCGTAGTAGCTCTCCTCGTCGCCCACCTCGGTCTCGGTGACGCGTCCCTCGCCGGTGTGCTCGAGCGCCGCTGCCTCGGCACGTTCCAACGCCTGGCCGGTGATCGGCGCCTCGGTGTCGTCCCCGCCGACGGCGGCGGCGATCCCAGCCGACGCCCCGGTCGCCGCGACTACGGTCCCCGCGATCACGATCGCCTTGGTCTTGCGCTCCATGGTTTTCTCCTAACCTTCGCCACGTGCTGCCATCTTGTCGCACGCTGCCTGAAGCCCCGCTGAACGCGGCTCCAGCACGAGCTTGCGGAGTGTGTGGATTCCGGGGAATGCCGCAGCCGTTCTCAGTTACATTCGATGGGTGCCGGGCCCCTCATGAGGGGGCGGCTGGATGTCGGGGGGCATCCGGTGATGTCTTCGCCCTGGGGAGGGTTCTCATGAGGGTTGCTGTTCTTGACCGCGGGTGCGTGGGAACGGCTCAGTGAGCCGGTCCCGAGGCCCGGTGGCGCTCGCGATCGTCAGTGCCACTGCCTTGCTGGTGCTCACGGTCCTCGTCGCGATCGGCGTCACCCAACGCATCGACGTCGCGGCGCGCGACTACTTCCGCCCGGGTGACGAGTGGGGTTCCCTCCAGATGCGCGTCGACGTGCTCGTGGAGGGTCTCAAGCCCCGCAACGTCGCACCGTTGATGGCGCTGGTGGGGATCGGCGCCTCGCTGCTGCAGAGGTCATGGCGGCCCGCGGTGTACGTCGCGGCGATCGCCTGTGCGGCAGGGGCACTGACGCTCCTCACGAAGCTGGTGACCGAGCGGTCCGATCCGCACTACGAGATGACCGCGATCGGCGGCAGCTTTCCCTCGGGCCACACGATGGGCGTGCTCGTGTTGCTGGGGGCTGCTGTCCTCGTCTTCAGCGCGCGCTCACGTTGGTGGGAATGGGTGGTCGTCGTCGTGGCGGGTCTGGGGATGGGCTTCGCCCTGCTCGTCCAGGCGGCGCACTGGCTCACCGACGTGGTCGGAGGTGTCCTGCTGGCGGTGGCGGTGCTTTCCCTGGCAAGCGTCTCGCTGCTCCGGTCGTCACGCACGGAGGCCGTGACCTCTGAGAGCCGTGGATCCGCGTCGCTCAGTCGGGACGACCCCGTCGGTGGTCGGAGTCGAGGAGCTCGGTGAAGAGCCGGCGGAACTGGTCGTCCAGCTCGTCCTCGAACCGGTGAAGGGTGTCCTTCATGAGCGCCTCGACCGACGGCTGCACGCGTTGCACCTCGGCGATCTGGCCGGCCAGCAGGTCGACGTCGAAGGAGTCCACGGCCTGGCTGAAGCCATCGAGCCCGAACTCGGTCATCAGGCGCACGTTCTTCCCGGCGTACCCGAGTGAGACCGTCGGCCTGGACATCATCAGGGCACAGATGAGGTTGTGGAAGCGCGAGGCCACGACCACCTCGGCCCCGGCCATCTCCGTCATGATCCCGGCCATGGTGTCGGCCCCGCTGACCGACATCCGGCCCGGTGCGACCTCCGGTCTCGCCGACCGGACCCGCTCCTCGATCTCCACGGCGAGCCCGTGGTCGGCCACGTCGCCGACGACCAGGGTGACCGTCCGCCCGTCGTCGAGCAGCCGGGTGACCAGCTGCGCCATGTGCTCGACGTAGGTCCGCTGGACATGCGGTCCGCGATGAGGGTCGTCGGGGCTCCCGTTGTACGCCATCACCCCGATCACCACGTGCCCCGGCCGCTCCGGCTGCCCCTCGGGAGTGGGCAACGAGAAGGCCAGGTCGGGGAATGCCTCACCGAGCCGTCCCCTGACCCCCATCGCGCGCGCAGCATTGCGGGACTCCTCGTCGCGGTAGCTGCAGTAGTGGGACAGGCGCACGGTCCATCGGAAGAGCCACCGGGTGACCGGGTTCTTCGCGTGCTCGGCGCCGACGCTGACCAACGCGACCTTGCGGCGGCGCAGGCGGCACGACGCGGTGGCCAGGAAGAGCCAGTACGGAAGCCCCCAGGGCGTCGCCACCAGCGCTGTCTCCAGGACCCCCGTCCCGGGCACCACCAGGACGTCGACATCGCCCATCTTCGAGAAGGTGCGGGGGATGTCCCAGATTCGGCTGGCGGCCTTCGCCACCTTGGTCAAGGGGCCGCCAGGGGCGCGGTCGGCGCGAAAGGTCATCAGCTGGGTCGCGGGGATCCCGTGGTCGCGCCGGACGGTGTCGGCCCCGGCCGCGAAGCAGCTCAGGGCCGCCTCCGGATACGTCTTTCGCAGGTATTCCAGCATCGCGGCCAGTGAGCCCTCGTTGCCGATGTTGCCCATCCCGAAGTACCCGTACGCCGCGATGCGCGGCGCTCCGGCAGTCACGACGCGCTCTCGAGGCTGTCCTCGAGCGTCTGGTTCACTCGCCCGGGCCGCAGCCTGCTCAGCAGCCAGCCGCCGACCTGGACCAGGCAGCGCGCGCGGTCGGCGACGGTCATCGGAGCCCGCCGGATGGCGGTGACGTATCCGAGGATGTACTCCAGGTACAGGCGAACCATCGGGTTGCGCAGCCGGTCCGCACGCTGCGGGGCGAGGGCGACGGCTCGGAGCCGCCTGCTGCTGGCCCGCGAGGCACGGTTGGGGTGGTCGCGACGGAAGTACAGCGTTTGCGGGACCTGGTAGAAGGGCCCGTGCAGCGCCAGCTCCGCGACGAACGTGCGGTCGGCGTTGTAGTAGGTGTCGTGCGGACGGACGCGGCGGAGCACGTCGGTGCGGATGACCCCGTAGAAGTCGTTGCCGCCGGGGACGTAGAGCAGGCTCCGAAGCCGGGCGGACGGCCGCGGGTTCGCGGTGTCGAGCTCGTACGGCAGCGGCCGCAGGATCTCGCCCTGCTCGTCGATGAACGCGTCCCAGGCGTGCGCCAGCACCACCTCCGGATGCGCCTCGAGCGCTTCGATGCAGAGGCGGACCAGCTCGGGGTCGTACAGGTCGTCGTGGGACGCCCACTTGAAGTACCTGCCCCGGGCCTGCGGCACCAGGAAGTTGTGGTTGGGCGCGGCCCCGATGTTGACCGGCTGCCGGATGTACCGGATCCGCTTGTCGCGCTCGGCGTAGGCGCGGCAGATGTCCGCCGTGCTGTCGTCCGACGCGTTGTCGGAGATGATCAGCTCGAAGTCCGTGTAGGTCTGCGCCAGCAGCGAGTCGAGCGCCTGGGCGAGGTACCGCTCGCCGTTGTAGACCGGCAGCCCGATGCTCAGCGTCGGCGTCGTCCCGTTGCCCGGCGTTCCAGTGGTGTTGCTCATGTAGCGATCCTGTCGGGATGGTCCGGCTGTGGCTCACGGCCGGATGAATCGGTCAGAAACTCGTTGAGCGCACGGCGCAGCTGGACCCACCACACCAGCGCTCCGATCGTCGTGGCGATCGCCACTCCCCAGCACGACCCCCGCGCCCCGTCGACGTACGCGCCGACACCGCCGCCCACGACGTACAGGCCGGCGTTGGTCAGCTGTGCGGTCAGGCTGCGCGGCGCGGCACCCAGTGCTCGGACCCCGGCGGCGGCGGCGATCTCGAAACCGCCCATGAAGAAGCCGAGGATGACCGGCGGGAGGAGAGCACTGGCGGGGACCCAGATCGGTCCGAGCAGCAGGTTCCCCAGCCCCGTCGGCAGGAGGGCCAGGATGGCCGCGCCCCAGGCAGCCGCGGCGGCGGCGAGAACTGCTCCCAGCCCGAAGCAGAACCGCCCGAGCCGCCGTGGGGCGTTCGTGAGGACATGCGAAGCCTCGGGCACCGCCACCTGGCTGGCGCCCATGAGGATCACGAGGAACGGCCCCATGAGGATCTCGGCCGCCCGGGTGTCTCCGACCGCGGCAAGGCCGGCGAATGCGCCGAGGGCGAACATCCGGAGCTGACGCGCGCCGCCGATGGCCACGTTCTCCACCAGGTAGCGGCCACCGAGGGCCTTGTGGTCCACGACCCAGGCTCGAACCGCTCTCGGCTGCGGCAGGATGCGGCTCTGCAGGAACCCGAAGCCGGCCGCCAGCGCGCCGGTGCCCCCGAAGGCGAGGACACACGTCACGACGCTCGCGCGTCCGGTCACGAGCAGCCCGACCAGCGTCGCGACCAGCAGCACACCCCAGACCAGGTCGTTGAGGAGCGCCTTGACCGGGTGGCCTGACGAGAAGAACGCGAACCGCCAGCTGTCCTGCAACATCAGCCCAGGGATCGCGAAGCCGAGTGCGATGAACGCGCCGCGCAGCTCGGACGGAAGCACCAGTCCGATGAGGATGCAGCCGGTACCCGCGACGACCCCGACGACGGCTGCGGTCGCGGTCGATGCAGCCACCGCCTTGCGCCAGGCGGGGGAGGGAGGGCCGCTGAAGCGGACCAGGAGCGGGTCGGTCGCGAGACCACGGGTGGCGCTGAGGATGAAGGCATACGTGACGTACGCCAGGCTGAAGGCGCCGAAGCCGTGTGAACCGAGTGAGCGGGCGACGACGATGCCGAGGACGAAGTTGCTCAGGCTGGAGATCCCCTGGTCGGCGACCCCCCACCCGAGCCGGCCCACGACGTCGAACAGACGGCCGCCGGCGCCCGGCCCGCCCCGTAGGGCAGGGATTCTCATGGGGCCCTGCCGATGGGGTTGCTGATCGCGAACCGGTACACCTCGAGGAGCTCCTCGAGGTTCGCCGCCGGGTGAAACCGCTTCTCGTACGTCGTGCGCCCCTGCCGGCCGTACTCGACGTACCGCTCGGGCTCACGGTCGACGTCGCCGAGGACTTGTGCCAGGGCAACGGGGTCGTCGGGCGTGAACAGGGCGCCGTTGACGCCATGGGTGACGAGCTCGGGGAACGAGCCGCGAGCAGGGGCGATCGGCGCCACGCCGGCTGCCATGGCCTCGATCGCTACCAGACCGAAGGTTTCCTCCCACTGCGAGGGCACGACGGCCGCCACCGCGCGTCGGAGCAGCCGCGCGGCGTCCTCCGGAGACAGGAGCCCGACCACGTCGACCGAACCATGCGTCGCGCTCCACCGACGTACCTCGTCGGCGAGAGGTCCTCCGCCCGCGACGACCAGGCGCAGCGTCGACTCGGGGGACCGGGCACGGAAGGCGTCCCACGACCTCATGAGGAGCGGGGCACCTTTGGCCGCGTCCAGCCGGCCGAGGTAGACGACGATGTGCTCCGGCTCGCTCCGGGACCGCGGCACGGGCAGCACGAAGTTGGGCTTGACGAACACCCGGTCCTCGGGCAGTGCGAGATCGTGCATCAGGTCGCGCTGGGAGGAGGAGATGAAGATGTACGCCGAGACCAGCTGCTGCCACGCGGAGCGGTGCAGGGCCATGCCCGCGGCGACGGGCAGGGTCGCGGCCCGTGATCCCCGGTAGCAGCCGTGTCGGACCCCGGGCGCGACGTGCCCGGTCGAGCAGTCGTGGCACGGCTGCCCGTCGCGGAAGAAGTCGCCACTGGCACAGAGCAGCTTGTAGTTGTGAAGGGTCGCCACGACGGGGACCCCGGTGTCACGACAGGCGTGCAGCACGGAGGGGCTGATCAGCGGGAAGGTGTTGTGGACGTGGACCACGTCCGGGCGCGTCCGCTCGAGCTGTCGGGCCAGATCGCGGCGGACCTGGCCGTTCCACACGCTTCGCGCAGGGAGGGCGGCCTTGCGGGGCAGGGACCACCCGGCGATGTCGTCACTGTGCCGTTGGAACAGTTCGACCTCGTGCCCGGCCGCAGCCAACGCGGAGGACTCCTGGTCGACCACGTTGTTCTCGCCGCTGGGCGCCGCTGACCGGTAGCGCCCGTGGACCAGCAGGATCCTCACGGCCCCCTCCGCCGAAGTTCAGGGGCGAGCAGCGCCGCCGCGACGGCGAGGTCCAGCACGTACGGCGAGGGCGTGCCGAGACCGGTCTCCGTGACCGAGGCGACCATGCAGTACACGACCAGGAACAGCGCGGTGGCTCGTTGGGGACCCCGCTCGCGCATGGCCGCCATCAGGAGCAGCAGCAGGAGGATGCTGGCCTGGACGATGGCCCCGAACCAGCCCTGGTCCAGGTAGGCCGCCACCCAGTTGCTGTCGATCGGCAGCCCGTTGAAGGACTGGTCGGACAGCCCCGAGCCGAAGAGCTGGTTGATCTTCGGACGCTGTGCGTCGAAGACCTGCGTCCAGACCTTCGTCCGCCCGGTGAGCTGGCCGGCCTCCTCGGAGGTCTGCCCTCGCAGGGCCCACGTCGTCAGCTCGGACGCGAACAGGGTCGCGACGAATACCCCGCCGATCGCCCCCCAGACGGAGATCCGCCGGACCCGGACGTGCCCGAGGAAGAGACTGGCGCTCGCGATGACGAGCGCGACAGCGGTGGCGAGCAGGGCGGTCCTGGTGTGGGTGAGGACCAGCGTGGCGCCCGAGACCGCGAGCGCGATCATCGCGTGCCGGTTCGTGATCACCCGGCACATCCACAGGACGGCCGTCGTTCCGAAGAGGACCGCAGCGTAGTGGGCGACCTGGGTCGGCGGGATCGGCCAGAGCACGCCTCCGAGCCGTCCTTCGAAGGCGAACGCCGCGCCGGGGGCGATCGCCATCCCCGCGAAGACCGTGCCGAGGACGATCCACAGGATGCGACGGTGCACCCGCAGCAGGAGCATGTCCCGACGCCCCCATAACGGCGTGAGCAGCCACAGGATCGCGATGAAGCCGACGAGCCGAGCCGCGCGGTAGGTCGACCCGAAGAGGAACTCGCTGTGGATGCTGACCATCGCGGCGACGATGCCGAGCATCGTCAGCAGCACGAGGAAGAGGTTGGGTCGGAGGACGCCTCGCGGGTTGACGGCGAAAACAAGCAGGAGGGCGACCCCGAGCGAGGCCTGGGTCAGCAGCTGGCCGAGGCTGACAGGGATCGGGATCAGGGGCGGCGGGGTCCCGGTGTACGCCATCACGTTGAAGAAGAGGGCACCCCAGACGGCGACCAGGAGCAGCGGCACGGCGCGGTTGCGACCGCCCTTCACAGTCCGGTCTCGACGTACCAGGGGGGACGATCTCCCTGCCGTGGTCGTCACGACGTTCTCCGGGCCCCTGGCCAGTCGGTGTCAGGGGACTCGGGCAGGCCGAGGCTCTCGTCGGTCCGGTCCGCGCCGACCATCATCGCGAACTGCAGCGTGAGACCTGTCGACCGGACCAGCTCCGCCGTCGTGCGCAGGCGCTCGGCGCTGGAGCGCCCGGCGGTCACCAGCAGGACCACGTGGTCGGCCCACGACTTGAGGTGGTCGACGCCCACGGCCGGGTCCACCTCGGCGAGGGTCAGGATGACATCGGCCGAGTCCCAGGCGGAACGCAGTGGGCCGTTGTCCGGCAGGTCGCTGGTGACGCCCGCCGAAGAGCGGGCGGGCCCCCGGGCGAGGGAGGGCACTCCCTCGGGGCGGAAGACCACGGGTGCGGGCGTTTCACCGCGCTGTTGGTCGGCCTGGCCGAGCGCACGTCTCAGGGCTGGCTCCATCCGGCCCGAGTCGCTCAGGTCAACGACGAAGACGGCCAGGTCCCGGCTAATGAACTGAGCGGCCAGGGAGGCGATGACCTGTTCGGCGGCGTCGCCGTTGTCGACGGTGGCGAGCGCCCACCGAGCGGGTCGCACCTTCCGCGTCCCTCGCTTGCGCGGCGCGATGGAGGAGTCGAGTCCGTGGACCAGGACCTGCAGGTCTCGGGTGGGCGACGAACGGCGCCGGATCCGCCACGGCCACGCCCGGCGGCCGCTCAGCTTGCCGACGCTGAAGCGCACCGGAGCGCCCAGCGCCAGGGCCACCTCCTCGCGCCGGCGGAGCCGGTCGGACGTCAACGCCGCGAAGAGCACGAGTCCCATGCCCACTGCCGCACCGCCGACCAGGCCGGACGCCATGGCCAGGGCCGACCGCATCTTGGATGAGTGGGGGACGAGGGCAGGCGGGTCCAGCTCCGTGGATGCCGTGATGATGGACTCGGTCTGAACCCTTGCGTCCTGCATGGTCTGCTGGAGGCTGTTGATGTCGCTCATGACCGTCGAACGCTGGGCCAGCACGTCGGTCGCCTTGTCCTGGGCATCGGGGCCGCCGCTGCTGTATGTGTCGTACAGGTCGGTGAGCCTTTCCGCCTCGTCCTGGAGGTCCCGCAGTCGATCCTGGTAGCCGTCGATCAGCCCCTGGGACTGTAACCGGATCACGCCGGTCCGGAAGTCGAGGTAGGCCCTGGACAGCGCCTCGGCTCGTGCCACAGCAGCCGCGTCGCCCGGCGCCGGGACCTCGAGGATGAGCACCTTGGTGCTCACCGGTGTCACGATGACGGACTTCTGGAAGGCTTCCGGCGTCATCCGCAGCCCGAGGTCGCGGATGACCGAGCTGGCCACCGACCGGGTGCGCAGCAGGCTCATGTCGGTCGACATGGCCTGGTCGGGATCAGCGTTCGGGTCGTGTTCGAGCAGCAGCGTGACGGTGCCGACGCTCTTGACGGGCATCACCACCGTCCACGCGACTCCGAGCATCATGCCGACGATGCCGAGGCCGACCCAGATCCGCCACCTGCGTCGCAGTGCCGCCAGGAGGAAGCGCAAGGTTGCCAGCGCTGGCGGTGGCCCGCCGGCAGCTGCTTCGTCAGGGTCGGGATCCTCGATGCGCCAGGAAGGGTCGATCATCCCTGCCTCCTACGGAAACCCGACACGTTGGTGCGACCGGCCTTGGGAGACTTGGCGCCCGTCAGCCGGGTGGGCAGGGGAACCTGCTGAGAGCGCTCGTGCTGCAGCAGGCGGCCCGTCGTCCGGTCCAGGTCGTCGGGGTCGGCGACGACGATCCCGTCGATGCGACTGCCGGCGTCGTCTGCCGTCACGGCAGCTTGGGCGAGGTCCTCCGCGGTGGCGGAGCCGGAGGAGACGGCGAGAATCGTGACCGACGTGTCGGGTAGGTCGAGGAGCTCGGGCTCGCGCCGGTCCACGACCGCCAGCACGACCGTCAGGTCCAGCTCCTGCTCTGCGGACGACCCGGTGTCCACCAGGAGGCCAGGGCGGACCTCCGTGCCGGCGGGCACCTGGGAGCAGGCGGCCCACAGGGCAGCCGTCGTCTCGTGTCGCTGGGCGGCCACCAGGCGGGTACGGAGACCGGCGGAGGCGGCGTAGGACGCGATCTGCGGCCCCATGGCGAGCGCCTGAAGGTCGTCGGACAGGGTGATCACGGTGACGGACGAGGGATGGAGCAGCTTGCCTTCGCTCTTCTCCGCCCGGCGCGGCCCGCTCGCGGACTCTCCGAACACGAGCTGGCGCAGGGCTTGTCGCAACGCCCACGCGTCGACCGTGCCGGGGTCGTAGCTCTCGAGCAGGGAGGTCCAGCCCGCGACCGCCCGGGGCACCCGGCTGCGGATCGAGGCGATCACGGCACTGCCCACGGCATCGGCGATCTCGTCGCGGTAGCGCAGTCTGCGGTCCCGCCGGCCGAAGACGGTGAGGCCGATCGCCGCGAGGATCACCGCGGCGACGAGGCCGAGCAGCGCGGAGACTGCGTACCGCCACGCCAGCATCGGCCGCTCCGCCGGCGATGCGTCCTGGATGATGCTGGCGCCCTTCGATGGCTCCATCCCCGCAAGCTGCTCCTTGACAGCCTCCCGCTTGAGAGACAGGTCAGCCGCCTGGGCGGTCAGGTTCGCCAAGGCTGTCGCGTCGGCCTTGCCCTGGGCAGAAGCCGGGTCGGTCGTCTGCATGCGAGTGTTGGTCTTCTCGATCTCGTCGTTCACGGTGGCCAGGCTCGCCTGCAGCTCCTTGAGACGCTCGTTGAGAGTGTCCTCCTGCGTGCCCGTCAGGGAGCTCGCCGAGGTTCTGACCCAGGTCACCTCGGACTCCGCCACCGCTTGCGACATCTCCTCAGCGCGATCCGGGGTGTCGGCGCTCGCCTCGATCTGGAGCACGAGGGTGGTTGGCGCCGTGACGTCCACGCGTCGGTCGAGGGCGCGTCTCGATATCGGCGGTTGGAGCGTCTTGCCTGCCTCGCCGAGGACGGCGTCGCTGCTCGCGATCCGGATCTCGGTCTCGGCGTTCCGTTCGATCGCCTGGCCGCTCGAGTCCTGCACCTGCGGCAGCAGTACCTGGCTGGTGCTGGTGTACATCGGGGGCCAGAGCAGGACGGAGCACGCACCTGCCGCCGCGCCGAGCGCGGCCGCACCCATCAGAGTACGACGGTTCCGGCGAAGGATCGCCAGCGTTGAACGCAGGTCGACCGACTGCTCACCCATAGGCTTTCCCCCCACCCAAGATCATGCATTCGACGGTAACTAGCACACTGCGCAGCCGCAGGCTTTCCCGAGAAGATGACTCCGAGACCGCTAGGGCCGAGCGATTCGCTGCGAAAAGCCCCCTCGCCGGAGCGCACGGTCGGCGCCCTTCAGGTGGGGAACCCCCTTCCACCTCCCATCCCAGCCGCCACACCCGGCACCTGGGCCACAGGAAAGAGGAGGATCGTCCGAAGGGCGAGCGAGCCGTCGAACGCGCCCGCGCCGACCAGCGTCGTCGTCGGGACCCGCTCCCCGAACCGTGGCGAGTACCACCCGAGGACGGGGTCGGTCTCGCCTCGGTGCGCGGTCCAGCGCAGCCGTCCTGGCAAGTGAAGGTCGGCGTGGACCTCGCCGGCGTCACCGCCGGTGTGACTGGGCCAGCTGAGCGTGGCGACGCTGCCGGACAGGCGAGCCGTGACCTCGGGCCCGAGATGGAAGGCGAGTCGCAACGTGTGCTCGGTCCCGCCGGTCACGACGTCGACGATCGACAGCTGGCGTGCGCCACGGTCGAGGGTGACCGTCCGTTCATGCCGCAGCGCCGGGTCGAGCCGCGCATAGCCCGTGTGATGCGCCGCCCAGGCCTGGGTGGGGAGGTCACCGACCTCGGTCCGGGCGACGTGGCTGGTCGCGTGGGTGCTCCAGAGGAAGGGCCCGCCCTCGACCGACTGGTTCACCCCGTCGATCTCGATGGTGTTGTGGGCCAGCGTCGAGCGGAAGTAGCTCCGCCACTGCGGCTCGCCGTGGTAGCAGTACGTCCCCGGGTCGACGAGCACGTCGACCCCTCCGTGCCGTACCTCCACCGCGAGCGCGTCCGCATGTGCGTGCGCCGCGATCGAGAGGAACCCGTGGGGGCCCCCGTCGCAGCGACACCAGATCTCGGGACCGTCGTCGGGAGGCGTCCGGAGCAAGGACATCCCCGCGTCCGCGAAGACCCGGGGAGCCGTTGCGGGGCGGTCGACGTGCGGGGCGCGCGTCGGTAGCAGGGCTCCGAGTGCGGTTGCGGCGACGCTTCCGGGCCTGGTCGGCCACCATGGCCGCGGCCCGACGAGTGCGGCTCCGAGACCCAGCAGCAGACCCCACGGCTCGGCCTCGGGGTCGTCGAGGACCAACGCCCGTCCCTCGTCTCCGTCGCCCTGCCGCGGGGGTCGCCCAGTGGCGTCGACCATGGCGGCGGCGGCGTCGACGGAGGCCGTGAGCAGGGTCCAGGTGGACGTGTCGAGAGAGTGCCCAGCGGCGCTGGCCTCGGCGGCGGCGACGAGGCCGAGCTCGGTCACGAACCGGTGGTAGTCCGTCGCGAGCTCGCGGTTCACGCCGCTCTCGAAGGTGTTGGCCCGAAGCGCCCGCTGGAGCTGCCGGGCCGCGTCGTCGCGCCATGCCTCACTCTCGGCGTACCACGGGAACGCGCAGGCTGCCACCAGTCGCCCGCAGGCCTCGGCCACGACGTGGTTGTTGGCGGACGAACCGAGGCTCCGGAAGGCGGCCAGGAAGTGCTGGTGCCACCAGATCTGGCGCAGCGCGTCCTCGTTCGTGTCGAACAGGTCCTCGACCTTGCCCCAGTCGTGGAGAAGCCTGCGGACCCAGGCCCAGCTGGTCAGGCGCACCCCGAGCTCGATCCCGCTGGTCCAGTGCACACCGGAGAGGAACGGGTTGGCGGACCACCAGGACCCCAGCTGTTCGGCCACGACCTCGGCGTAGGAGTCGTCGCCGGTCAGCCACCAGGCGCTCGCGAGGACGGTCAGGTGATGGTGCCGCGAGAGCTCCCACACCGACTTCACGTTGCCGGTCACGTTCTCGTCCCGGTGGTCGATCCGGAAGGCGAGCAGGTCCTGCGGGGCACGTCGTCCGGTGACGGGGTCCAGGAACCAGTCGGGGTCCATGATGTCCGGACGCGGCGTGCCGAGCAGCGACCACTCGCCGGCCAGCAGGCGATCGGCGGCGGCGACGAGTGCCTCACGCGCTTGCTGCGGCACCTGCTCCCGCGTTCCCGCGGGCAGCGGCGTGGGGAACCGGCGGTGCTCGCGAAGGCCGCGGGGCAGTCCGACGGCGCCACCCGGGGGGACCTGACGTCGCGCCCAGGCGGTCCGCCTGGCCTGGTCGACCCCTCGCCCAGCGATCTCGGCGGGTGACATCTGGCGCAGCCGCCGGACGTACCAGCTCAGCTGTCGGGTCACAGCGACACCGGCAGTCCGGACACCAGGCTCGTCGCTGTGGCGATCGTCGCCCGCGTGGTGGCGACGAGGGACTCGCTGTCGATCGGCATGGGTGAGCCGGTGCGGACCGCCTCGACGAACTTCTCGAGCTGGGTGCCCTGGCCCTTGTCCTGACCGGCGAGGGAACGCTTGACGTCCTTGCCGTTCCGAGTCCACACCGTGGCGCGGGTGAAGTTGTCCAGGCGCGCGTTGCGCCCTGCGCCGGAGACGTCGAAGGTCTCCTTCGGGAACCGGCTGTCACCGCTGGTCGTGTAGGTGATGGTCCCGAGGGAGCCGTCGGCGAACCGCAGGGTCGCGTGGAGGTCGGCGCCGTCGGGGGTCTGCTGTGCACACACCTCCACCGGCGCGTGGCCGACCCACGCGCTCAGGGTGTCGATGAAGTGACCCCCCTCCCCGAGGAACCTCGATCCCTCGAGCTCCTCGTTCAGGTACCAGCTGGTCGCATCGAGACGGCCGGCGTTGACGAGGTAGCGCGCGCTCACCGGTCCCTCGCCGTTGCCGAAGCGCCGGTGAAGCTCGGTGAACAGTGGCGCGAAGCGACGGTTGAAGCCCACCATCAGCCGGTCGTTGCCGGTGCGGGCGACCGTCTCGACCACCCGGTCGAGCTGCTCCTCCGTGAGGGCGAGTGGCTTCTCGACGAAGACGGCCTTGCCGCGCTCGAGCGCCTTGCACACGAAGTCGGCGTGGGAGTGGTGACGGGTCACCACGAACACGGCGTCGATCGACGGGTCGTCGAGGACGACCTCCGTGTCCGTCGTCACCGTGTGGAACCCGAACTTGCGCTGGGCGTTGACCGCGGACAAGGAGCGGGTCGTCGCGACCGTGGCCAGCGCGGCGGCGGGGTTCTTCGCGAGATGGGGCAGGAGCATCGACGTGGCGTAGTTGCCCGCACCGATGAACCCCACCCGCACGGTCGGGCGGCCGGTCCCGGTGTGCTGTCGTGGCGTGGCCACGGGCGCGCCGCGAAGTGTCCGTTCGGCGGACTCGCCCGTGCCTTCGGGGGAGGCAGCCGGCTGCGGGTACTCCAGGAGGAACCCGACCCCGTGCAGGGTGCCGGTGCGAAGCTGCTCGTAGACCGAGGTGGCGTCGGCGATCGGATGCACCCCGGAGACGAGGGTCGAGACGTCGAGCGAGCCGCTTGCGACCAGGTCGAGGAAGCAGCCGAGGTTGCGCCGCTCGGTCCAGCGCACGTAGCCGGCCGGGTAGTCGACCCCCTCGAGCTCGTAGCGGTCGTCGTACCGCCCTGGCCCGTACGACCGCGAGAACCGGACGTCGAGCTCCTTCTCGTAGTAGTCGTTCCACGGCAGGTCGAGGCGGGTCTTGCCGATGTCCACCACGCGCGCGCGGTCCCTCGCGAACCGCGCAGCCAGCTCGACCGGGCCGTTCGAGCTGCCGCCCGCAGCCAGGAAGATGTGGTCAGCCCCCAAGCCACCCGTCGCGGCGAGGAGGACCTGCTCGATGTGGGCCGAACCCTCGGTGTCCGGACCCGCACACGTGAGGGCGCCCGCCTTCTCGGCCATCCGGCATCGTGCCTCGACGGTGTCGACGCCGACGACGCGGACGCCCGCGGCGACGAGCAGCCGGACCACCAGCTGACCGACGAGCCCGAGACCGATGACGCACGCCATCTCGCCGAGCTGCACCTCGGCGCGCCGCACACCCTGCATGGCGATGGCGCCCACCGTGGCGAAGGCGGCGTGCTCGGGAGCCACCCCGTCGGGAACCGGGACGCACAGGTTGGTCGGCACCCAGTTCACCTCCGCATGGAGGGCGAACTCGTTCCCGGCGGCGGCGACGACGTCCCCGACGGAGAACTCCTCCGCGCCGGCGCCGACCTCGACCACGACGCCGCACAGCGAGTAGCCCAGCGGGGTGTAGCTGTCCAGGCGGTTCATCGCCTTCTGGTACGTCGCCACCGGCCCCTGCTGTGCTACCGAGTCGACGAGCTTGCGCACCTGGTCGGGCCTGGCACGTGCCTTGCCGAGCAGGGACATCCGGGCCTCGGTGACCTTCATCATCTCCGTACCGGTCGAGATGAGCGAGTACACCGAGCGCACGAGTACACCACCGGGCTTGCACGCGGGTGCCGGTACGTCGAGCACGACCAGCTCGCCGGACCGATAGTTCTGGGCCACCTGCTTCATGTCGCCTTCCATCCTTCGTGTAGCCGTTCTGGTGAGAGGTTCAGGCGGCGCCGACTCCGGCCGCACGGGCGTTGCGGTACCAGAGCTCGAGACTGAGCAGCTGCCAGATCTGTTTGGACTGGTCGCGCCTGCCGCTGCGTTGGTCGGCGATGAGCCGGAGCAGCGGTTCCCGCCGGAGGAAGCCGCTGGCCACCAGGTCACCCGCTACCAGCACGTCGTCGACGAGCTCGCGCAGGTCGTTGGTGACCCACGCGCGCAGCGGCGCACCGAAGGAGGCCTTCGGGCGGTCGATGATCTCGCTGGGGATCCACTGCCGCGCCACGTCCTTGAGCGCCGCCTTCTGCACCCGTCCGTGGATCTTCGCCTCACCGGGCAGGGAGAACGCCGCCCTGAACACGACCGGGTCGACGAACGGAACGCGCACCTCGGTGGACGCTGCCATGCTCGCGCGGTCGGTGTAGGTGAGGTTGAGGCCGGGCATGAACAGCCGTGTGTCCGCGAGACACATGCGGCTGACGTGGTCGGGGAGCGTGTTGTCGTCGTAGATGGCGCGGTGGCTGGCGATCACGCCGTCGACGTGCGTGGCCAGGGAAGGATCGAGGAGCTCGAGCAGCTCGTCCTGACCGTAGAGGGTGTAGCTGCGACGGAACGCCTCCTCCTCCGGAAGCTCGGCGAAGGTGAGGAAGCGCTGGGCCCAGCGCACCGTCCGGATCCCTCGGCCCCCCGCCGCCACGGGCAGCCGACCCACGAGCGGTGCGATCACGCCGGAGCGCAGCGGCCGGGGAACCCGCCGGTAGCGCGCGCTGAGCACGCAGGCCAGGTGCTTCCGGTACCCGCCGAAGAGCTCGTCGGCGCCCATGCCGGACAGCAGGACCTTCACTCCCGCGGCGCGGGCGGCGTCGCACATCAGCAGGGTGTTGATGGCGGCAGGGTCACCGATCGGCTCGTCGAGGATGTCGACCATGCGAGGGAGCAGGTCCACGACGTCGGGCTGGATCTCGATCTCGTGCAGACGGATCCCGAGGTGCGCCGCCATCTTCCGCGCGTAGTGCGCGTCGTCCGGCATGGCCTCGAGGCGCTGGTCCTCGGTGCGGAAGGCGATCGTGTAGGCCTCGATCGACGGGTCGCTCCGGTACGCCAACGCGGTGACGATGCTGGAGTCGAGGCCACCGCTGAGGAACGATGCGACCGGTACGTCGGAGACGAGGTGGGCCACGACCGAGGACTCGATGGTCTCGGCCAGGTCGGCTCGTGGCCCGCCCGCGGCCTCGGCAGCCACCTCGACCGGGTTCCAGTACTCGCCGCTGACGAACGAGCCGTCCCTGCGGTACTCGGTCCACGAACCCGCAGGCAGCTTCCGCACGCCGCGCACGGCGTCGTACTCCTGAGGGAGCCAGTAGTAGAGCGCCGAGGCCACCATGCCCGCGGGGTCGACGCTGAGCTCGGGGCCGAGGGCGGAGACGATGGCCTTCAGCTCGGACGAGAAGACGACTCCGTCACCTCGCCGCATCGTGTAGAGGGGCTTGATGCCGAGCGGGTCCCTGGCCAACGTGAGACTGCCGGTGCGCTCGTCGTGGATCGCGAACGCGAACATGCCGCGGAAGCGCTCGAGCGAGCCGGGCCCCCACGCTCGCCACGCCTCCAGCACGACTTCCGTGTCGGAGTTCGTGGTGAACCTGACCCCGCCACCTTCGAGCTCTCGGCGGATCTCACGGAAGTTGTAGATCTCGCCGTTGAAGCTGAGGGTCAGCCCGCCCTTGACCAGGGGCTGGTCCGCTGCCGCGGACAGGTCGATGATCGACAGCCGACGATGCGCCAGGAAGACCGACGTCTCCGGGTCCACGACCTCGAGAACACCGCAGGCGTCCGGGCCCCGGTGCCCGAGACGGTCGATCATCGTGTTGACGATGAGCTTGCCGTCCGACTGCTGGAACGCCCCCGCCACTCCGCACACTGCTCAGCCCTCCGCCCGGGCGTCGTCCGGAACGCCCGGACCGACCCGCTCGCCGGTGTCAGGAAGGACGGCGTCTCCGGCGAGAAGGTCGTCGAAGACGCCCTGGTAGGCCTTCTCCTGGTGGGGCCAGGCAAGGTGCTGCTCGACGCGTTCGCGGCCCATGCGCCCCATCTCGGCGCGGGCCTCGGGGTTGTCGACGAGATCGACGATCGCCCGTGCGAAGCCGTCGACCTCGTTGGGCTCGGCGTACACGGCGGCGGCGCCTGCGGACACCCGGGTCTCGCGCAGGTCGAAGGCGACCACAGGGAGCCGGAAGGCCATGTACTCCATCGTCTTGTTCATCGTGGAGACGTCGTTGAGCGGGTTCTTCGGGTCAGGGCACAGACCCACGTCAGCGGTCGAGAGGACCCTGGCCACCGTCTCGTCGGGCACCCGTCCGGTGAGCTCGACGTAGTCCTGGAGCCCCAGCCGGTCACGCTGGGCGACCAGGTCGTCGAAGCAGTCGCCCGAACCCATCAGCGTGAAGGAGATGTCCCTGCGGCCCATCTCGTTCACGATCAGGTCTGCCGCGGCGAGTGCGATGTCCACGCCGTCCTGGGGGCCCATGACGCCGAGGTACGTGACGAGGTGGGCCCGGCCCCGCCGGAGCGCCGGGTCCTCGGGGACTGGCTTGAGGATGTCGGGGTCGGGTCCGGTGCGCACCACCGTGACGTGCTCGGGTCGCTTCTTCCCGCGTTCGACAGCGACCCTCGCGTAGGACTCGTTGGTGGAGGTCACCCGGTCAGCGGTCCGGAACGTGGCCCGCTCGAGGAAGAGCAGCCCCCGATGGGGCAGCCGGGCGCCCTGAGGGAAGCGCGACTCGTAGAGCTCCGGGCACAGGTCATGGTGGTCGAAGAGGAACCGCGAGCCGTCACGCCTGCGGAACCACCGGGCCAGCGGCCAGAAGATGTCCGGCGGGTTGCAGGCCTGGATGACGTCGAAAGGTCCTCGCCGGCGGGCCTTGGACGCCAGCCGTGCCGTGGCGAGGAAGGAGTAGACGTACTCCACCAGGAACCCGATCTTGCTGCCGCCGGGAGCATAGGGCCGGTAGGTGTGGATGGTGACCCCGTCGATGACCTGGTGGGCGGCCGAGTCCTTGCCCCGTGGGCAGATCACGGTGACGTCGTAGCCGGCGCGGTTCAGGCACTGGCACTCGAGCCACACCCGCCGGTCGAACGGGACGGGCAGGTTCTGCACGATGATCAGCACCCGGGGGCGGCGGTGACGCGGCGGTGTGGTCACCATCCGATGCCCTCGTATCCGGCGAGCTGCTCGATGTGGGTTCCCAGGCGTCCGTGGAGGTCGAGGATCAGCTTCGGTGGCGTGGTGGCAAGCGCCCCGAGCAGGGCCGGTTCGGAGGAGGCGACGACGGCGATCTCGGCGCCGGCGAGCGCCTGCTCGGGAGAGCGTGCGAGCAGCCGGTTCAGGTGCGGCAGCTTCGCCTCGACGTAGCGACGGTTGGACCCGACCAGGCGGTCGGGGTTGATGATCGGGTCGTAGATGCGCACGTCGAAGCCCTTGCCGATGAGACGTTCGGCGAGCTCGACGTTCGGGCTCTCGCGCAGGTCGTCGGTGTCCATCTTGAAGCTGAGCCCCAGGATGCTCACGCGCCGGTCCTGGGTGGCGATGATCCGCTCGACCACGTCGCGCACGACGAGATCGTTGGTCAGCGTGGTGCCGGCCAGCAGAGGGACGTCGACGCTGCTCACCCTGGCCATGTGCTGGAGGGCACGCAGGTCCTTCGGCAGGCACGAGCCGCCGAAGGCGAATCCCGGGCGCAGGTAGGTGGGGGAGATGTTGAGCTTGCGGTCCTCGCAGAAGATCCGCATGACCTCGCGCGAGTCGACCCCGTGGAACCGCAGGACGCGGGCCATCTCGTTGGCGAAGGAGACCTTGGTCGCGTGGAAGGCGTTGCACGCGTACTTCAGCGCCTCCGCGGTTCCGACACCGACCTGGTGGATCTCCTGACCGAGGAACGCGAACAGCTCGCTCAGCCCCTGCCGGGTGCGTTCGTCGCTGGTCCCGACCACGACGAAGGGCGGGTCGAAGAAGTCCTCCACCCCGCATCCCTCGCGCAGGAACTCGGGACACATCGCGGTCCCCACCGACCACCCCGCGGGGACTTCGGAGGGCGCGAAGACCGGGGCCACGACCCGGGCGCCCGTGCCCGGTGGGACGGTGCTGCGGATCACCACGGAGTGGAACCCCGAGGCCGGCGGCGCCGCCACGGACATCGCGGCCCGAAGGTCGGCCAGGGCACGGGAGATGTAGGTGAGATCGGTGTCGCCGTTCGACGCCGACGGGGTGCCGACGCACACCAGTGACACCTCTGCCCGGTCGAGGGCCACAGCCGCGTCCGACGTCGCACGCAACCTGCCCGAGGACACCCCGTCCGCGATCGCGGCCTCGATGCCGGGCTCGACGACGGGGCTCCGCCCCTGCTGGATCGCTTCCACCTTCAACGGGTCGACATCGACCCCGACAACCTCATGACCACGCGAGGCCAAGCCCGCGGCCGTCACGGTTCCTACATATCCGAGACCAAAGACAGCGACCCTCATGAAACCCCTCCCCAGGGCGTAAACACCACTGAATGCCCCCCGACATCCAGCCGCCCCCCGAGAGAGGCTCGGCACGAACCGAATGTAACTGAGAACGCTTCGGCAATCCCCGGAATCAGCAGACTCCTGGGTTTGTGGTGAACGACTCCATATTCGACTGGGGAGGTTCTCCACTAATCCCACAAGAATGACAAGGAAACGGACAGAATGACCAAAAACGTTCATTCTTCAGAAAAAGGCGGTGACCTGCAATGGCGAGACGTCCGACCGGCCTTTTTCTGATGTTCGAGCGGGTGGCGTCGACTCCTTGGATAGCGTGACTGAAACCAGGTGACGCGGCTCGACTATCCCGGAACGAGCAGTGATGACATTCAGATCGAAACCGAAGCTCAGGTCAGGGCCCAGGATCCCGTTCAAGTGGACAGCACTTGCGGCTGGGGTGCTGCTCGCCGGGGCGGCCGTCGGATGCGTCGTCACGGACAACGACGACGTGCGGGGCGCCGCCACCTGGCCGCACGCCCCTCCGGTCCAGGTCTGCGGCAACAGCTCCATCCTCGGCAAGGGCCCTGCTGCCGCTCCGGAAGGCGCGGTCGTGGTTCCGGCAGGGGACAACAGCGCGGTCAACTTCACCCAGGCCGGCAGGACCTTCTGGTTCGCGCCGGGCACCCACACCTTGGGCAGCGGTCAGTACGCCCAGATCATCCCGGCCGACGACTCTCGGTACGTCGGTGCGCCCGGAGCTGTCCTGGACGGCCAGAAGCTCAACCAGTACGCCTTCACGGGGCGGGCCACAGGCGTGACGATCGAGTACCTGACCGTCCAGAACTTCGGTCCCGTCGGCAGCAACAACAACGAGGGCGTCGTCAACCACGACTCCGGGGAGAACTGGACCATCAGGCGCAACACCATCAAGAACAATGCCGGTGCCGGTCTGATGATCGGTTCGCGCAACGTCGTAGAGCACAACTGCCTCACCAGGAACGAGCAGTACGGCTTCAACGCCTACAGCCAGACCGGCCCGGTCGACATCACGATGGACCGCAACGAGCTGTCCTACAACAACACCTACGACTGGGAAGCCAAGATAGACGGCTGTGGTTGTACCGGTGGCGGAAAGTTCTGGTCGGTCACGAATGCCACCGTCACCAACAACTACGTCCACCACAACAAGAGCGTCGGCCTCTGGGCGGACAACAACAACCGCGGTTTCCTGTTCGAGAACAACTACGTCTCGGACAACGACGACGTCGGGATCTTCTACGAGACCAGCTACAACGCCGTCATCCGCAACAACGCCATCGTGCGCAACGCGCTCGTCGCAGGCCCGAAGAACCCGGGCTTCCCCACCGGCGGCATCTACCTGTCCGAGTCCGGTGCCGACAGCCGCGTGGACACCGACTACAACACCACTCTCGAGATCACCGGCAACCTGCTCAAGGACAACTGGAGCGGGGTGGTGCTCTGGGAGAACGCCGACCGCTACTGCGGCTCGCCGGCGAACACCTCAACCGGTGAATGCACCCTCGTCAACCCCGACGTCGTCACCGAACCTGCCTGTAACCCCAAAAACATCTCGAAAGAGCCTTACTACAGCGACTGTCGCTGGAAGACGCAGAATGTGAAGGTGCACGGCAACATCTTCCTCCACAATCCCAGTCATATCGGTGCGGAATGCACGTTCGCCAGCAGCTGTGGTGTGAGCTCGATAATGTCCAACTCCGGGTCCTACCCGAACTGGTCGCCGTACAAGGGTGCCGTTATCCAGAAAGCGATCACCTACCACCAGCACAACGCCTTCTACGACAACACCTACCAAGGTTCCTGGCAGTTCCTGCCCTTTGAGCAGAGCAACCTCAAGTCCTTCGGCCAGTGGCAGGCTTCCCCCTACGACCAAGACACCGACAGCGCCCTGAACGGCTCACCCGCGCCATCGCCCACACCGTCCACCAAGTGAGCCCGGGACGACACGCAAGTGCGCCGGCTGCGCGAGGCGCAGCCGGCGCCTGCTTCGGACCAGGCGGGTCCCCTCAGCGCCCGGTCGACCGCAGCATGTCGTCGAGCCGGCCGGTCCGGCGCAGCTCGTTGACCTTCTCCAGGCGCACGAACCGGGGTCCCTCGAAGTCCTCGGCCGAGAGCCCTATCCGCTTCATGTCGGAGGCGAGCTGATCGATACCCAGCTCGACCGTCCAGGCCGGTGTGAAGTCGGTCAGGAGCTTGTTGATCTTGGTGAAGTCGACCTTGTAGTCACGCTTGTCAGCCGTAGCCCCCGCCGCGAAGGTCACCGGGGCGTCGAAGACGCGCGCCACGGAGGTGGCGATGTCGCGGATCTGGACGACGTCCTCGTCCCGGCCGACGTTGAACGCCTCGTCGTGGATGATCTCGCGCGGCGCCGTGAGCGCGGCGAGGAAGGCTCGGGAGATGTCCTCGACGTGGACGAGCGGACGCCAGGGGCTGCCGTCACTCTGCAGCTGCACCTTGCCGCGGGTGAACGCCGTACCGGTCAGGTTGTTCACGACGATGTCCGCGCGAAGGCGCGGCGAGGACCCGTAGGCGGTCGCGTTGCGCAGGTACGTCGGGCTGAAGTCGATGTTCGCCATGGCGCTGATCGCGGCCTCGGCTCGCACCTTGCTGTCTCCGTACGGCGTCACCGGGTTGAAGTCGCTCTCCTCGGTCACGGGGGCATCACCGGCCGCCCCGTAGAGGGAGCAGGACGACGAGAACAGGAAGCGGGTGACGCCCGCCTCCTTCGCCGTCCTGGCCATGTGGACCGCGCCGTCGGCGTTGACCGAGTAGGTGGCGTCAGGGTTGAGGTGTCCCACCGGGTCGTTCGAGATCGCCGCCAGGTGGATGACCGCATCGAAGCCTTCGAGGTCCTCGGGGCGCGCGTCGCGGATGTCCCCGGTGCGCGAGACGTAGCCGTCGGGCTGGGCGCCGAAGTCGCATCCGTCGTACCAGCCGGCATCGAGCCCCTCGACCTCGTGGCCCTGGGCCAGGAGCATCGGAACGAGCACTGCACCGATGTAACCCCGGTCGCCGTCGACTAGTACGCGCATCTGTCCTCCCATGACTTGCCCGTGTTCGCTTGTCCGGATCCGCCCCCGGACGGATTCATGCTGGCACGCGGTCGCGGGCTCCCTGGGCTGTTTCCGGAATGTACGGAACGTCCGGGTCCGGCGTTTGGGAACAGTGCGTCCGACTCGACCGTTGAAAGCAGTAGCGAGTCCGTAGTATGAACTTTGCGGTTCACGAGCGGCCCCAGAGCGGGGCCCGCCCAGGCCTCCGAGGAGAGACCAGACATGCAGAGCAGCAACCCCGTCTTCGCGCGATCCGAGGGCTTCAACGGCCGCGGGTCGAACAACCAGGTGTATCCCGCCAGCGGTGTGAGCTACCCCGGCTACGGCTCCTCGCCGGCGCAGGGCTACGGCGACACCTCGACCTACAGCGCTCCGCAGGCCCCCAGCCGGGTCGGCGGGGGCCGCATGACGATCGACACGGTCGTCCAGAAGACCGGCATCACCCTGGGCCTCGTCGTGCTGACCGCTGCCCTGACCTGGGTGCTGATGCCGGACGAGCTGCTCGGGATGGCGTGGATGGGCGGCGCGTTCGCCGGCCTCGGTATCGCCCTCGTCCTCTCGTTCAAGCGGGACGATCAGCCCTGGACTGGTGCTGGCCTACGCGGTCGCGGAGGGCCTGTTCGTCGGCGCGATGAGCAAGACGTTCGAGACTGTCTTCGACGGCATCGTCGTCGGCGCGGTGGTCGGCACCGTGGCGGCGGTCGCCGGCACGCTCGCGGCGTACAAGTTCTTCAACATCCAGGTCAGCGACAAGTTCCGCAAGTGGGTCGTCGCCGCGATGTTCGGCTTCGTCGCCGTGACCTTGCTCGACTTCGTGCTGAGCCTGTTCGGCACCGCCATCGGCTTCAACGGCTTCGGCACGCTGGGCCTGGTGATGAGCGTCGTCGGCCTCGGCATCGGCGTGCTGATGCTGATCCTCGACTTCGACTTCGTCGAGCGTGGCATTGCCGCCGGGCTGCCGGAGCAGGAGTCGTGGCGAGCGGCGTTCGGCCTCACGGTCACCATCATCTGGATCTACATCGAGATCCTGCGGATCCTCGCCATCCTTCGCGGCAGCGACTGATCCAACCGCTCACCGCACGAGGGCCCCTGGGGAAACCGGGGGCCCTCGTGCGTTGTGGGAGGAGACAACGCAAAGCGCCGATCCGCTTGTGGCGACAGGTTGCCGCGCTACCGTGCGAGGAATGCAGGTGCTCCCCGGGGGGACTGGAACACCTGGGTCTTCTGATACACGGGGGTGCCCATGATCGAAGCCGTCTGGGACGGCCTGGCCGGCCTGTCGGTCCTGGTGACAGGCGCGAGCGGCTTCATCGGCTCGATACTGTGCGCCGCGCTGGTTCGTGTCGGCGCCGATGTGCATGCCACGTCCCGCACACCTCTCGTCCAGCCTGGCGTTCCCTGGCATGGCTGTGATCTCGCGGATCTCGACGCGACGCGTCAGCTGTTTCGTCGTGTCCGGCCGCAGGTGGTGCTGCACTTGGCGAGCCACGTAGCGGGCACCCGCACGCCCGACGCGGTGCTGCCGACGTTCCATAACAACCTCACCAGCACCATGAACGTGCTGCTCGTCGCCCGGGAGATGGGCTGTCAGCGCGTGGTGCTCACCGGGTCCTGCGACGAGCCGGAGCCGAGCGACGACTGGAGCGTGCCGTGTTCGCCCTACGCAGCGGCCAAGCACGCGGCCGGCGCCTACGGACGGATGTTCCACGCGCTCTACGACCTTCCGGTGACGACGCTGCGCGTGTTCATGGTGTACGGGCCGGGACAGCGCGACACCACCAAGGTGGTCCCGTACGTGATCACCTCGTTGCTCAAGGGCGAGGCGCCTCGCCTGAGCAGCGGCACCAGGGAGGTGGACTGGGTCTACGTCGACGATGTGGTGGACGCCTTCGCGTGCGCCGCCACCGCGCCAGACCTCGCTGGTGCCACGGTGGATGTCGGCTCAGGAAGCCTGGTCACCCTTCGACAGGTGGTGGAGCACATCCACGAGCTCATGCGCCCCGGTGCTACGCCGCAGTTCGGTGGCCTGACCGACCGCCCCATGGAGCAGAGTCGTGTCGCCGATGTGGAAGCGACCGTCAGACGGATGGGCTGGCGCCCCCAGGTCACCCTGGTTGACGGCCTCAGTCGCACCGTCGAGTGGTACCAGCACAGGGACCAGCCTGGAACCACGAGGCTGGGCTCGTCGGCACTCGGGGCGCGATGACGCAACGCCGCCATGCCGACCCGTCAATAATGGCCCGAGACACGCGTGTTCCCGGGCCAATATTGACGGGTCGGCGTCAGAGGGGGAGTGGGCTCTCTTGCGAGGACTGCTCCCGGCCGTCGGCCTCGGTTCGCTCCGGCCCTTCGGCCTCGGGCTGCGGCGAACGGCGACGGTGCCGAAGGAGCACCCACCGCCCGCGGGCGCCACGCTTGGCTCCGCCGACCTCCGTACCGCCGACCTCCGTGCCCGGAGTGCGTGCCGCCTCGACGGCTGCGTACGAGATGGGCAGGACACCCTCGCCCCGGAAGGCCTCCGGCTCGATCTCCTCCTCCGGCAGCGCACCCACAGCGGCAAGCAGTGAAGGCAGCAGCACCGACGCCAGGCTGGAGTAGCCGGCTGCGGACGGGTGGAACCGGTCTGGTCCGAAGAGGACCTTGGGCGACGCGCTGAACTCGGGACCCAGGATCGAGCCCAGCGAGACCGTGCGCCCGCCCGCCTCGACGACCGCGATCGTCTGCCCGGCGGCGAGGCGCCGGCTCCAGGCACGAGCGAGCTGGCGGAGCGGAGGTGCGATCGGCTCGATGGTCCCGAGATCGGGACACGTCCCCACGACGACCTCGACGCCGGCGTCGCGCAGCCGGCGTACTCCCTGCTCCAGGAGCCGGATCGACTCGGACGGGCGGACTGTGTGGGTGACGTCGTTGGCGCCGATCAGGATCACCGCGACGTGCGGCTCCATCGCCAGCGCACGGTCGATCTGGGTGGCCAGGTCGATGGTCTGCGCGCCGACGACGGGGAACGAGCTGAGGTAGACCCTGCGGTCGGCGCCCTCCGCCAGGCCCGACGCCAGATGTGCGCCGGGGGTCTCCTCGACCTTGTGCACGCCATAGCCGGCGGCGCTCGAGTCGCCGAGCAGGGCGAGCCTGATCGCGGGGCCCGGACGGCCCTTGCCGTACCAGCCGGTGGGGTCGGGGGAAGGGTCGTTGAGCGGCCCGCCGATGGTCTTGCGCGCCAGCTTGGCCTCGGTGGCCAGCACGCCGTACAGCGACGCGCCCAGCACGGAGAGGCCACCGCCGCCGTATGCGGCAGCGGCTGCAAGCTTCCGAGCCGCCGCAACCTTCCCCACGACACCAATGTTACGGATCACCCATAAACTGACTGCGTGCAATACGTGAACTCACTCCTGGACCTGGTGGGCAACACCCCGCTGCTGCGGCTCTCCAAGACCACTGACGGTGCCAAGCCGTTGGTGCTCGCCAAGGTGGAGTACCTCAACCCCGGTGGCTCGGTGAAGGACCGCATCGCCCTCCGGATGGTCGAAGCAGCCGAAGCGGACGGCTCGCTGAAGCCCGGCGGCACGATCGTCGAGCCGACCTCGGGGAACACCGGCGTGGGACTGGCGATGGTCGCCCAGGCGAAGGGCTACAAGTGCGTGTTCGTCTGCCCGGACAAGGTGAGTGAGGACAAGCGCAACGTCCTGAAGGCGTACGGCGCCGAGGTGGTCGTCTGCCCGACCGCCGTCGCACCGGAGCACCCCGACTCCTACTACAACGTCTCCGACCGCCTCGTGCGCGAGATCGAGGGCGCGTGGAAGCCTGACCAGTACTCCAACCCGAACAACCCCCGGTCGCACTACGAGACGACGGGGCCGGAGATCTGGGAGCAGACCGACGGCAAGGTCACCCACTTCGTCGCAGGCGTCGGCACCGGCGGGACGATCACCGGGATCGGCCAGTACCTCAAGGAGAAGAGCGGCGGGAAGGTGCAGATCGTCGGCGCCGACCCGCACGGCTCGGTGTACTCCGGGGGGACCGGGCGGCCCTACCTCGTCGAGGGGGTCGGTGAGGACTTCTGGCCCTCGACCTACGACCGGGGCGTCGCGGACCGGATCATCGAGGTCTCCGACGCCGACTCGTTCGCGATGACGCGCCGGCTGGCGCGCGAGGAGGCGCTGCTGGTCGGGGGCTCGTCGGGCATGGCCGCGTTCGCCGCGGTCGAGCTCGCCCAAGAACTGTCTGCTGATCCTGACGCTGATGACATGGTGATCGTGGTGCTGCTGCCCGACTCCGGGCGCGGCTACCTGACGAAGGTCTTCAACGACGAGTGGCTCAACCAGTACGGCTTCCTGCCCGCGGCGGGTGGGCAGACCGTCGGTGAGGTGCTGCGGGGCAAGAGCGGGACGCTGCCTGACCTCGTGCACACCCACCCCAACGAGACCATCGCCGAGGCGGTCCACATTCTCCAGGAGTACGGCGTCTCGCAGATGCCTGTGGTCCGTGCTGAGCCGCCGATCATGGCCGCGGAGGTCGCCGGGTCGGTCTCGGAACGGGTCCTGCTCGATGCGCTGTACGCCGGCAAGGCCAAGATGGCCGACCCGGTCGGTGACCACATGAGCGAGCCCCTGCCGACCGTCGGCTCGAACGAGCCCGTCTCCGAGGCGGTGGCCGAGCTCGAGAACGCGGATGCCGTGATCGTGCACGAGGACGGCAGGCCCGTGGGCGTGCTCACCCGGCAGGACCTGCTCGCCTACATCGCCCGCGGCTGAGCCGTCAGCCCTCTCACCACGGGCTGGGTGTGATGCGGGCGAGCTCCTCGCCCAGCTCTGACATGGGCAGCGCGTCGGCGTCCCGGTCCGAGACCAGCCCTACCGGCAGGGGCCAGGGGATGGCGAGCTCGGGGTCCGTGTAGGCGATGGTGAGGTCCTCCGAAGGATCGTGCGTGCGCGTGATCCGGTACGACGTGTCCGCCGGCTCCGTCAGCGCCTGGAATCCGTGCGCGCAGCCGGGCGGGATGTAGATCGAGGTCTGGTCCGCGCCGTTGAGGTCGAAGGACTCCCACTCCCCGAAGGTCGGCGAACCAGCGCGGAGATCGACCACGACGTCGAAGACCGCCCCGGAGGAGCAGCGGACCAGCTTGCCTTCGCCGAGCCCGGTCCGGACATGGAGCCCTCGCACGACCCCCTGGCGGGACCGGGACAGGGAGTCCTGGACGAAGGAATCCGGAGGGATACCCGCCCCGCCCATGACCTCGGCGTCGAACGTGCGGGTGAAGAAGCCCCGGTCGTCTCGATGTGATGACGTGGTGAAGACCACGACCCCGGTGATGCTCGTCTTGCTGGCCTGCATTCGTCCCCCAGGACTCTGTTGAGAAGCGGTCGAAACCCAGGAGGACCAGGCGGTTTCGTACATACCGGAAAGGGACTTCTGCCGGTTCTCCCTCGTGCCAGCATGACAAGCATTGGTCCCGATGGAGTGAGAATTGGGGGGGAACCATGAGGATGGCTCCACGCTGTCGACTGTGCTCATCCGAGCTGACACACACGTTCGTCGACCTCGGTATGTCGCCGCCGTGTGAGAACTACCTGACGGTCGAGCAGATCGACGCCGGTGAGGTGTTCTACCCGCTGCACGTCAGGGTCTGTCCTGAGTGCCTGCTGGTGCAGCTTCCGGCGTACATCCCCGCGGAGGACATCTTCACGCACTACGCGTACTTCTCCTCCTTCAGCGACTCGTGGGTCAAGCACGCGGAGACCTTTGTAGAGAAGGCGATCGACCGCCTGGGCCTCGACAGTGACTCGTTCGTCGTCGAGGTCGCCAGCAACGACGGCTACCTGCTCCAGCACTGTGTCAACCGGGGGATTCCCTGTCTCGGCATCGAGCCCGCGGCGAACGTCGCAGAGGCCGCTGTCGAGCGGGGCGTGCCGACCGAGGTGCTGTTCCTCGGTGAGGAGACCGGCCAGAAGATCGCGCACGCGAACCGCAAGGCCGACCTGGTGGTGGCCAACAACGTCTTCGCGCACGTCCCCGACATCGTCGACTTCAGCAAGGGGATGCGCGCGCTCCTCGCGGACGACGGGCACGTCGTGATCGAGATCCCGCACCTGATGAAGCTCATCGAGGGCAGCGAGTTCGACACGATCTACCACGAGCACTACTCGTACCTGTCGCTCCTGACGACGCAACGGGTGCTCGCCACCGCCGGGCTCACGGTCGTGGACGTGGAGGAGCTGCCCACCCACGGTGGCTCTCTGCGCACCTGGTCGACCCCGACCGAGAGGAACGTCGAGCCCTCCGCCGCGGTCGCCGACGTCCTGGCCAAGGAGGCCGCGGCAGGTCTTCACACGCTGGAGGGCCACGACGGGTTCGCGGCAACGGTGATGAAGGTGCGCAGGGAGCTGATGGACTTCCTGTTCGAGTGCCAGCGCGACGGGAAGGTCGTCGCCGGCTACGGGGCGCCGGGCAAGGGCAACACCCTGCTCAACTACTGCGGTATCCGCTCCGACCTGATGTCGTTCAGCGTCGACCGGAACCCCTTCAAGCACGGCAAGTTCCTGCCGGGCACGCACATCCCGATCCATCCCGTCGAGAAGCTCGCCGAGGCGAGACCCGACTTCGTCCTGATCATGCCGTGGAACCTCCGGAAGGAGATCACGCAACAGCTGACCTACGTACGGGACTGGGGCGGCCAGCTGGTCGTCGCCCTTCCCGAGCTCGAAGTCTTCTAGCGCTACCTGGAGGGGTTGTAACGATGAAGGTGGTTCTGTTCTGTGGGGGGCTGGGCATGCGCATGCGGTCCGGTTCGGAGTCCCTGCCCAAGCCGATGATGCCGATCGGCCACCGGCCGGTCCTGTGGCACGTGATGCGCTACTACGCGCACTTCGGTCACAACGAGTTCATCCTGTGCCTCGGCTACGGGGCGCACGCGGTGAAGGAGTACTTCCTCAACTATCGGGAGACCGGGTCGAACGACTTCGTGCTGACCAAGGGCGGTGACCACATCGACATGCTGAGCACCGACATCAGCAACTGGTCGATCACGTTCATCGACACCGGCATCAACACGGCCATCGGGGAACGGCTGCGTCGCGTCCGGCCCTACCTCGAGGAGGACGAGGTCTTCCTCGCCAACTACGGCGACGTGCTGACCGACGCGCCGATGAACGAGATCATCGACAACTTCGTCGAGACCGACGCGGTGGGCAGCATGCTGGCGGTCAAGCCGCAGGACTCCTTCCACGTCGTCAACCTCGTCGAGGGCAACCGGGTCACCGGGCTGACGCCCGTCGCCGACATGTCGATGTGCATCAACGGCGGCTACTTCGTCCTTCGCCAGGGGATCTTCGACTACCTCGACGAAGGCGACGACCTGGTCATGGACGGCTGCGTGCGCGCCGCCCGTGACGGCAAGATGCTCGCAGTGCCCTACGACGGCTTCTGGGCTCCCATGGACACGCTCAAGGAACGCACCACACTCGAGGACCAGTACCACCGGGGAATCCGGCCCTGGGCCCTGTGGCTGGACCGGCCCATGGACCACTCCCGTGACGGGACGGGCGGAGGCAGCCCCGTCGACATGGGCCTGCCGGTGACCGCGGACGAGGGCGTCTGATGCTCGGTCTGGTCCCTGCGAGCGGGCCGCTTCACGTGCTGTGTCTCGGCGCGCATCCCGACGACATCGAGATCGGGTGCGGAGGGCTGTTGCTCGAGCTCTCGAGGCGCTCGGACGTCGCTGTCACGGGCGTGGTGCTCACCGGTGAAGGCCAGCGGAAGAAGGAGGCCGAGGAGTCGCTGCCCCGCTTCTTCCCCGGGGCGGAGGTCCAGGTCATGGGACTCCCCGACGGGCGGCTGCCGGCGCACTGGAACGAGGTCAAGGAGACGCTCGAGGAGGTCGGTCGTGGCCTTCGGCCGGACATCGTCCTCGCCCCGCGGCCCGAGGACGCGCACCAGGACCACCGCTTGGTCGGTCGCCTCGTGAGCACGGTGTGGCGTGACTCCTTGACGCTCCACTACGAGATCCCCAAGTGGGACGGCGACCTGCCCCGCCCGACGCACTACGTCGCGGTCTCGCCGCGTCGCGCTCTCCAGAAGGTGGATCTGCTGAACGCGGCCTTCCCGTCGCAGCTGGACAGGGACTGGTGGGACGACGAGTTCTTCCTCGGAATGATGCGCCTGCGCGGAGTGGAGAGCCGCAACAAGTACGCCGAGGCGTTCACCGCGCCCAAGGTCATGATCGACCTGACGTCGGGTGGACGGCCATGACGACGACCCGTTTCACGCACGACGTCGTCTCCAGCTTCGAGCGCTCCGGCGAAGCGCAGAACCGCCTGCACGAGATCATCCCGGGCGGCGCGCACACCTATGCGCGGGGCAGTGACCAGTATCCCGAGGACATGGCGCCGGTCCTTGTCAGAGGCCGGGGAGCCAGGGTCCTGGACCTGGACGGCAACTGGTTCGTCGAGTACGGCATGGGCCTGCGGTCGGTCACGCTCGGCCACGGCTACGGCCCGGTGACGGCCGCAGTGGCGCGCGCAGCCGCCGACGGCGTGAACTTCAGCCGCCCCACCGTGTGGGAGCTTCGCGCGGCTGAACGGTTCCTGGAGCAGGTGCCCGGCGCCGACATGGTGAAGTTCACGAAGAACGGCTCCGACGCGACGACTGCGGCGGTCAAGCTCGCCCGGGCGGCGACCGGGCGTCCGATGGTCGCGATCTGTGCCTCCCAGCCGTTCTTCTCCATCGACGACTGGTTCATCGGCACCACCGCCATGAATGCAGGTACCGTTCCTGCTCACCGGGACCTCACCGTCGCGTTCGAGTACAACGACCTCGGTTCGGTCCAGGCGCTGCTCGACACCTACCCGGGTCAGATCGCGTGTCTGGTCCTGGAGGCGGCGACCGCGCTCACCGAGCCGGCACCCGGCTTCCTCGAGGGGCTGCGAGCCCTGGCGGACCGGGACGGGTTCGTGCTGGTCTTCGACGAGATGATCACCGGACTGCGCTGGGCGTTCGGGGGAGCGCAGAGCGTGTACGGCGTCACCCCGGACCTGTCGACCTGGGGCAAGGCCATGGGCAACGGCTTCGCAGTCTCCGCGCTGGCGGGGAAGCGGGAGCTGATGGAGCTCGGCGGCCTCGACACGGACGCCTCGCGACCCTTCTTGCTGTCCACCACCCACGGCGCCGAGGCGACCGGGCTGGCGGCGTACCTGGCCGTGACCGAGGCCTATCGCGAGCGCGACGTCGTGGGTGTCATGGAGCAGCAGGGCACCAAGCTGGCCGACGCGGTGAACGCGGAGGCGGCGACCGCGGGCCTGGCCGACCAGGTGACGTGCCTCGGCCGTCCCTCGTGCCTCGTCTTCGCGACCCGGGACCATCGCGGACTTCCCTCGCAGGAGTTCCGCACCCTCTTCCTGCAGGAGATGCTGCTGCGGGGCGTGCTCGGCCAGTCGTTCGTGATCTCGGCTGCACACACCGACGACGACATCGACGTGACCGTCACCGCGGTACGCGGCGCCCTGGAGGTCTACGGTCGCGCCGTGGAAGCCGGCACGACAGAGGGGCTGCTGCACGGTCGGCCGGTCGCACCCGCACTGCGTGAGTTCGCGGAACCGCGCAGGCTCCACGCGCCGGAACGTGCGTAGTCGGTGTCGGGTGGCCGCGTATCAGGGGAGAGGTAGCGGGCGATGGACGTAGCGAAGCTGATCGACGAGCTCGCCGCCGAGAACGGAAACGCCGACACCCTCGGTGGGCAGATGCACGCCACGATGCAGGCCCTGTACCCGATCTGCCGCAGCATCACGGGTGACGGGGTTCGGGCCACGTTGGACGTGCTGGAGAAGTCGGTGCCCCTGCAGCGCCACGCCGTGCCCTCGGGGACCCAGGCGTTCGACTGGACCGTCAACGACGAGTGGAACGTCAGGGACGCCTACGTGGCCGACCGGCACGGCAACAGGCTCATCGACTTCAACGAGCACAACCTCCATCTGGTCGGCTACAGCACGCCGGTCCGTCGCACGATGACCCTCGAGGAGCTCAGGCCCCACCTGCACACGCTGCCGGACCGCCCGGACTGGATCCCCTACCGGACGACCTACTACAACCGCACCTGGGGATTCTGCCTGTCGCACAACCAGCTGCAGCGGCTCGGTGAGGGCCCCTTCGAGGTCGTCGTCGACACCAGGCTGGAGCCGGGTGAGCTGACGTACGGCGAGCTGGTGGTTCCCGGGGAGTCCACCGACGAGGTCCTGTTCAGCGCCCACACCTGCCACCCGTCGCTCGCCAACGACAACCTCTCCGGCCTCGCTGTCGCCATCGAGCTGGTGCGCGCGCTGGAGCGCCTCGACCGGCGCAGGTACACCTACCGGTTCATCTTCGCGCCGGGGACCATCGGCTCGATCACGTGGCTGAGCCGCAACGCCGACGTACTCCCGCGGATCCGGCATGGGCTGGTCCTGACGGGGCTGGGCGGCCCGGGATCCCTGGTCTACAAGCGCACCCGCCGAGGGGAGCGGCTGGTCGACCGGGCCACCGCCCACGTGGTCCTGCGGCGTGGGGGCGAGGTCCGCGGCTACTCGCCCTACGGCTACGACGAGCGCCAGTTCAACGCCATCGGCTTCGACCTTCCGGTGGGCAGGCTCTCGCGGACACCGCATGGCGAGTACCCGGAGTACCACACGTCCGCGGACAACCTGGACTTCGTCACGCCGGCTCAGCTCGTCGACTCGCTGGGAGCGCTGCTCGAGGTCGTCGACGTGCTCGAGAACGACCGGGCCTACCGCAACCTGAGTCCCTACGGCGAGCCCCAGCTCGGCAAGCGCGGCCTGTACCCGACGGTCGGGGGACGCAACGCCGACGACGAGGTGATGGCGATGCTGTGGACGCTCGGTTACTCCGACGGGGACACCTCGCTGCTGGACATCAGCGAGACGGCAGGCATGCCGTTCGCCGCGGTGCGCGCAGCCGGCCGGAAGCTGTCCGACGCCGGCCTGCTCGGCGACGCGTAACCCGGGTTCGCGACTCCCGCGCCACGCTCTGTCTGGGGCGTGGCGGGTTCGTGTGACGCCGCGGACCCTGTCGTGGCCCTTGTCCGGCGTCGACTGTCCGGAAGGGTCATTTTTATAGTCCTTTTGGACTATTTTCCTAAAGTTTGGTCAGAAGCACTCAAAACGCCGCATAGCGTTCTCCTCAACACGCTTCATCCACTTCTTTCTCGGGAGCATCTCGCATGTCTTTGCGCAACAACCGCATCGCCGCCGTCGCCACCGGCGCAGCAGTCCTCGTCGGGTTCAGCTCGGTCGGCGCCGTTGCCGCCGGCTACATCGGTTCCGACGGCATTCGCGACAACAGCATCCGCTCCGTCGACATCCGCGACGGCCAGGTGCAGAAGGCCGACGTCGCCGCCGGTGCCGTGGGCGGCTCGGAGATCGCCAACGCCGCGATCGGCGAGCGTGAGCTCACCGCCGGCGTGGTCGCCAAGCTCAACACGGTCGGCGAGCAGGGCGAGCAGGGCCCGAAGGGTGACAAGGGTGACCCGGGCGACCCGGCGTCTGACTCCTTCGGCAAGCTGAGCGCGACCGCGAGTTCCACCGCGCTGACCCCGATCGCCAAGATCGGTGGCAAGTACGCCGAGAACGCCACCGACCTCTTCACGTTCGACCTGCCTGAGGCCGGGACCTACCTGGTCAACGCCTACGGCTACTTCGACCGCCTCGACGCTGGTGTGGCCGGCTACGAGGAGCCCACGACCGACACCTACCTGCAGCTGTCGCTCCGCGGCGCCAACGTCCAGCCCGGCACCTACTTCACCGGTGCGATCTCGCCTAGCGGCCGCATCGAGGCCACTGTCAGCGGTGCCCAGGTCGTGACGGTCGACGCCCCGACCACGATCACCGTGCGGGCGTTCGGCTACAACGAGGACCGCAGCGGCTTCGGTGGCGCCCCGAACAGCGCCACCCCGCAGTTCTCGGCCTTCGCCAACGTCTCCGCCGTCAAGGTCGGCTGACGAACAGCGCACCCACGAGAGCGGTGCGGTCGCTTCGGCGGCCGCACCGTTTCTTCGTCTCCGGGGCGGGTCAGCGGACGCGCCGCGCCAGGTCCGGGGCCGGCTGCGCCGGATGCTCCGGGTGCAGGATCCCCGCGAGCGCCTCGACCCCGTCCACCAGGCGCGGTCCGGGCCGCGCGAACGAAGCGTTGGCGTCGACGGCCCACACCGGCACGTCCGGGGGCAGTACGCCGGAACGCGCCAGCGTCTCCGCCAGGTCGGCCGACTGCTCGAGCCCGTAGCCGCAGGGCGCGCAGACCACCACCTCGGGCGAGGACGCTCGCACCTGGTCCCAGTCGACCCGGAACGACTTCTCACCGGGTGAGCCGAGGACCGACGAGCCGCCGGCGAGCTCGACCATCTCCGGGACCCAGTGGCCCGGCGCGAACGGCGGGTCGGTCCACTCCAGGACGAGGGTGCGCGGCCTGGGGCGGTCCGCGGTCCGTCGTACCACCGCGTCCAGACGAGCCCGCAGCGACGCGACCAGGCTCTCGGCGTTCGCTTCGTTCGAGGTCGCTCTGCCCAACGTGCGCACGGACTCGAGCACCTCGTCGAGACGGTGCGGGTCGATGGTCAGGACCTCGGCGGTGCAACCCAGATGGGCCAGCGCGTCGTCCACGACCGAGACGTCGACGGCGCAGACCGCGCACAGGTCCTGGGTGACCACGAGGTCGGCGTCGAGACCGGAGAGGGCGCCGGCGTCGAGGTGGTACAGGTCCTCGCCGGACTGCATGGCCTTGACCACGAAGGCGTCGATCTCTGTCGGGGTCAGGCCCTCCGGCATGGCACTGGTCGACACGATCGTCCGGGTCCGGGCCTCAGCCGGGTGGTCGCACTCGAACGTGACCCCGACGACGTCGTCACCGGCGCCGATGTCGAAGAGGATCTCGGTGGTCGAGGGCAGCAGGGAGACGATGCGCATGTCCCGATCCTGCCAAACGCGGGTCGACGTCCGCCCTAGACTTCCCGCGTGACCGACGTACCCCAAGTCAACGCGGACCTCGAACGGGCCGCAGCGGACCGCCAGGAGCACAGCGGCCTGACGCGCCGGCTCCAGGCCGCGGCAGCGCACCTCGAGTCGGAGGAGCGCCGCCTGGACGACCTGCGGCACAGGCTGCTCGACGAGACCGGCGACGTCGAGAAGCTCGAGTCGTTCTCGCCGACGAAGATCTGGGCGACCCTCAAGGGCTCGCATGCGGGCGACCTCGAGCGAGAGACGGCAGAGCGGGAGGCGGCGCGCTATGAGCTGGCCGTGGCCGAGGCGCGCAGGGACGTCGCCCAGCGCGACCGTGACTCCGTGCAGGCACGGCTGAACGATCTCGGTGACGTGGAAGGGCGCTACGCCCGGGCCCTCACCGCGAAGGAGGAGTGGGTCGCGGCGAACGGCGGTGTCACCGCCGCTGCGCTGGCGGAGATCGCCGAGCGGCGCGGGATGCTGCTCGCCCAGGACAAGGAAGCGCGGGAGGCGTTCGCTGCCGGTGCGGCCGCGCGCGACCTGCTCACGCACGCTCAGGAGCTCCTGGGCAGCGCACAGTCGTGGTCCACCTGGGACACCTTCGGCGGCGGGGGACTCCTGTCGGACATGGCGAAGTACGACAAGATCGACCAGGCGACCGAGGTGCTGCGGCGCGCGGACCTGGCTCTCACGTCCTTCTCGCAGGAGCTGGCGGACGTCGGCCTTCCCGCCATGGGCAGCGTCCGCATCGACGACATGACGCGTGCGTTCGACATCTTCTTCGACAACATCTTCAGCGACATGGCGGTGCGCTCCCGCATCCAGAACGCGGGCCGGCAGGTGGAGGACTCGCTGAGGGCGGTCCATGCCGTCCTGTCAGGCCTGGGGAGCAAGGGCCAGGAGATCGCGCAGGAGCTCGCCCAGCTCGATGCGAGACGTGAGGAGATGCTCAGCGGATGACCCCGTTGCCGCCGCGGTGCTCGGCTGGACACCGTTCCACGGCGGTTAGGGTTTCGGCGTGGACGACCCCTCGACCCTGACCATGGCGCTGCTCGCGCTCGCCGCCCTCGGCGCGGGCTGGGTCGACGCGGTCGTCGGCGGGGGCGGGCTGATCCAGCTGCCCGCGCTCGTCATCGGGTTCCCCGGAGCGTCACCCGTGCAGATCCTCGCCACCAACAAGCTGGGCGGCGTCTGCGGTACGACGGTCAGCTCGGTGACCTACTACCGCAGGGTGCGGCCGGACCTCCGTACGGCCCTCCCCCTGATGCTGCTCGCGTTCTGCGGCTCTCTCGCGGGGGCGGTCGTGGCGTCGCACATCCCGAAGTCGGCGTTCAACCCCATCATCCTGGTGGTGCTCGTCGTCGTCGGCGCCTACGTCCTGTTCAAGCCCAAGATCGGCCAGGTGACGAGGCTGCGCTTCGCGGGGCATCGGCACCTGCTCGCGGCCACGGCCGCCGGGGCTGCGATCGGGTTCTACGACGGCGCGCTCGGGCCAGGCACCGGCTCGTTCCTCGTCTTCGCGCTCGTCGGGCTCCTCGGCTACAACTTCCTCGAGGCGTCCGCCAAGGCGCGGATGGCCAACTGGGCGACCAACGTCGCCGCACTGGTGGTGTTCATCCCCCAGGGTGCGGTGGCGTGGAAGATCGGGCTGCTGATGGGCGGCTGCAACCTGCTCGGCAGCTACGTCGGCGCGAGGACCGCGGTGGCCAGGGGAGTCGGGTTCGTCCGGGTGGTCTTCATCATCGTGGTGGGCGCCTTCATCCTCAAGATCGGCTCCGACGTCCTGCGTGAGTGGTGGTGACGTGCCGTCGTACCTCACGGTCGCCCGCAACGGCGCCGCGGAGACCGAGGTCAAGCGGTCCCGGTTCATCTGCCACGTGGAACGGGTGACGACCGAGGACCAGGCGCGTGCCGTCGTCGACCGGATCCGCAAACAGCACTGGGACGCCCGGCACAACTGCTCGGCGTTCGTCCTGGGGCCTGACGCCGGGATCCAGCGGTCCAACGACGACGGCGAGCCGTCCGGGACCGCGGGTGCGCCCATGCTCGAGGTGCTCCGCGGCCGGGAGGTCAGCGACGTGGTGGCGGTGGTGACCCGGTACTTCGGGGGAGTGCTGCTCGGAGCCGGGGGCCTGGTGCGTGCGTACTCCGACGCGGTCCGGGCGGCGCTTGACGAGGTGGGCGTCCGCGAGCGCAGGCTGCTGCGTCTGTACGACGTCAGCGTGGACCATGCCACGGTCGGCCGGCTCGAGAACGACCTGCGCAGCCGAGGGGTGGCGGTGCTCGGCGTCGACTACGCGGAGCGGGCCACGCTCCACCTCGCCGTGCCCTCGCAGGACGCGGACGAGCTCGACAGAGGCGTTGCGGAGCTCACCGGCGGTGCAGGCACAGCTGTGCCGGTCGGGACGGAGTGGGTGGATCGAGAGCCCGGTCCAGGCTCACACTGAACCAGACGGACACGGTGCTCGTGTCATGGGTGAGGAGGTATGACTTGCCCGACGACCAGGTCGTGCTCATGCAGGAGCTGCACGACGAGCACGCGGCAGCGCTGTGGGGCTACTGCGTGCGGCTGACCGGCCACGACCACGCCCGCGCCGAGGACGTGGCCCAGGAGACCCTCCTCCGTGCCTGGCGCAACCCGTCGGTGCTCGAGGGGGCACACGGCTCCGTCCGTGCCTGGCTCTTCACGGTCGCGCGCAACATCGTGATCGACGAATGGCGGTCACGCCGCGCACACGCCGAGGTGACGACGGCCCAGCCGCCGGAGCCACACGAAGGCGACCACACCGACGAGCTCCTGCTGTCCTGGGTGGTCGCCGAAGCAGTCACCCGGCTGTCGTCCGAGCACCGGGCGGTGCTCGTCGAGTGCTACTACCGCGGCGTCTCCGTCGCCGAGGCCGCGACACGCCTCGGTGTGCCGGAAGGCACCGTGAAGTCACGGACCCACTACGCGCTGCGGGCACTGAGGCTCGCCCTCGAGGAGATGGGAGCAGGCGCATGAGCTGCGAGTACGCCCACTTCGACGGCGCCTACGTGCTCGGCGCGCTCTCGGCCGGGGAGCGGCAGGAGTTCGAGCAGCACATGGCCTCGTGCTCGGGCTGTGCGCGGGCTGTGCGTGAGCTTGCCGGGCTGCCCGGTCTGCTCTCCCGAGTCGACCTCGACACGGTCGAGGAGCCCCAGCCCGCCGAGCCCCAGCCTGTCGACCCGCCCAGCACGCTGCTGCCGCGGCTGGTCGGGCAGGTCCGCAGGACGCAGCGCCGCCGGCGCACCGGGATGGCCGCGGCTGCCCTTGCGGCGGCCGCGGCCGTCACGGTGACCTCGCTCGCGGTCGGGGGCGTGCTCGGTGACGGGTCCGAGCCCGGTGGCGGCGATGGTCCGACGGCGTCCGCGGTCGCCGTCCCGTCACGTCAGATGGCCGAGGTGATCCAAGGCCCGCTGGAGGCCAGCGTTGCTCTGGAGGACGTCGCCTGGGGGACCAGGCTGAGCCTGACCTGCACCTACCAGCCGGGCGGTGATTCCGGCTACGGAGCCCCCGACTTCGGGGACCGCCCGGCGTACTCGCTGGTGGTGACCACCGTCGACGGGACCACCGAGCAGGTGGCCACGTGGCAGGCGGTGCCCGACGGCACCATGAAGGTCAGCGGTGCGACCGCCCACCCCCGCAGCGACATCGCCTCAGTGGAGGTCCGGACGGCTGCCGGCGAGCCGGTCCTGCGGCTGCCGACGTGAGGCGAGTCGGGGGAGCAGCTCCTGGGCGCCGGCTGCGACACCGAACACCACGGCTGCGAGCTCGGCCGCTGCTGCGGTGAGCACGGCTCCACCCGTCCACGTCTCGTGGACGCCGAAGAGGCCACGGTCGCGGAGATCACGAACGCCACGAGCGTGGAGGCGCCGAACCCGACCGCCGAGTAGGGCGCCGGACCCGGGCGGACCTGAGGGTCCCGAGAACCGACAAAGCAGATCTGGCCCGGGCTCGGATTGAACCTGCGGGCCGCCTCCTCCGTATCAGAGATATCGGAGAATCAATGGATCAGGAGGTTGTCATGGAGGTCACCGAAGCCGGGCACGCCGTCTCGCGTCGAGGTCTGCTCGTGGCGGGCGCCGGAACCGCAGCCGGCCTCGCGACGTTCGTCGCCTGCGGGGGTGACGACGCTTCGAGCAACAGCACAGGGGCCGCGACCGGCTCGGCGACCGACGGGGGCGGCTCGTCCTCGGGCGGCGAGGGCACCGTCCTCGCCAAGGTGTCCGACATTCCTGTGGGTGGTGCTGTGTCCGCGACGGGGAGCGACGACAAGCCCTTGATCGTCAGCCAGCCGACGAAGGGCGACATCGTGGGCCTCTCGGCGATCTGCACGCACAGGGGCTGCACCGTCGCGCCCGATGGTTCGACGTTGGCCTGCCCGTGCCACGGGTCGACGTACGACCTGACGGGGCAGAACACCGGTGGCCCGGCACCCCGGCCCCTGGACGAGATCCAGGTGAAGGTGACCGGCGGAGAGGTGGTCGAAGCCTGAGCATGGTGCCGTCGGGTGGAATCGAACCTCCCGCATCGCCCATGCTCGACTGCCACGCCTTTTAGCAAGTCGCCGTCTGCCGGCGGTGAAGGACCGCCATCGCATCCAGGGCCGGCATCTCGCACAACGCCCTCCGGTGGGTGGGGATTCCCGGCGCGGTGTTTTGTGACGTACTGCGTGGGTTGGTGTGCGCGAGTACCGTCGAGGTGTGAACCGACCCACCGGGTGCAGGGCGTGCTGAGGCTCGCCTGGCTCGGCCACTCCACCGTCGTGATCGACATGGACGGAGTGCGCATACTGACCGATCCGCTGCTGCGGCGGAATGCCGGGCTGCTCCGGCGCCGTGCCGCCGGACCGGATCCTTCCCACTGGACGGGGAGCGACGCAGTCCTGCTCTCCCACCTCCACCACGACCACGCAGAGCTGGCCTCCCTGCGGATGCTCCCCGAGACCCCCATCCTGACCGCGTCCGAGAACGCGGACTGGCTGCGCCGGCACGGGGTGAGCGCGGCAGTCGCCCTCGGCGACGGCTGGCAGGGCGTCGGCGCCGGAGACGTGCAGGTCCACCTCGTTCCCGCCGTACACCACCACCGGCTGATGCCGCACCGGCCCAACGCCGCTCACGGGCATCTGCTGCGAGGCCCGACGGCGAGCCTGTGGGTGGCAGGGGACACCAGCCTCTACGACGAGATGAGCGAGCTCCCGGCGCTCCTCGGCAGACCTGCCCTGGATGTCGCGGTGGTGCCCATCGCCGGCTGGGGACCGCGGCTGTCCGAGGGACACATGGGTGTCGACCAGGCCGCGATGGCGTGTGCGCGCTCCGGTGCGCGCTGGGCGCTGCCCGTCCACTGGGGGACGCTGCACCCGCCGCTCATGACCAGGTTCGGCTCGGGGTGGTTCGACCGCCCCGGTGACGAGTTCGAGGCGGCGCTGCAACGCCTTGCCCCCGAGTGCCGGGCCATCCGGCTGCGCCCCGGCGAACGGGCCACGGTGGCCGTCGAGAGCGGCGACGGCGGACAGGCGGGCCCGGCGGTCACCTGAGGCCGGTGACGCGGAGCTACCTGGCTTCGGCAAGGACGCCGAACCGCGCGTCGTACACCGGTCGCCAGCGGTCGTACAACGTGACGATCAGCGTGAGCAGCAGCAGGAAGAAGAACGTGGCGCTCAGCCGGAGGTCGCCCTGGCCGCGCCGGAGCAGCGCGTCGGCCAGGAACACGATGCCGACGTTTGTCGCCAGCAGCAGCGCGAACGAGACGACGATCGACTCGACCGACCGGCCCGACCGCGCGAACTGCAGTGTCAGGAACGCGTTGATGACCGCGATGACGGTGACACCCACCGTGAGCTGCAGGGGTGTGGCGCGTACGTCGGGCAGCATCTGCCCGAAGATCACGGTGACCAGCGCGACCAGCGCGATCTTCTCGAACAGGTGGCGGTCGAACACGCGCCAGTGGGCCGCGACGTACCGCGCCCGCTCGTGCGCCTCGTCGATGTCGAGCGGCAACGGGCCGGCCGCCAGGACAAGGGGATGCGCCGGCGGCGCCACCTTCCGGCGGAAGACCACGATCACGACGGCGGCGAGGGCGGCGACGGCCACGAGCAGGCCCACCAGGGCGAGGGGCCGGTTCGCGATCGCGTCGCCCCAGCTGGAGGAGGCGTCCACGCCGAACACGGTCTCCTTCAGCGTGTCCGTGACGTCGAGCTGGGCCACGTGGATCCACCACTCCTGCGGGAGCTTGACGAACACCCAGATCGCCGCGGCCGCCACGACGTAGAAACGGAAGCCCAGCCGTTCCGGCACCCAGCGGCTGCGGACGACCTCGTAGAAGATGAAGAAGTACTCGAACGTGTTCGGGAAGATCATCAGGATCGGCCGCCACTCGACGAGCTCGAACAACAGCACGCCCACCAGCCGGTAGTAGAACAGGAACCGGGCCACCTCCGCGGCCGGCCCGCTGGTCCAGTTCCGCAGCACCGCGAGCATGGCTATCGAGAGGTAGAAGACGTCCAGGGCCTTGTCGTAGCTCTGGTATCCCTCGAGGTCCGCGGTGGTGAAGAGCTCGAAGATCGACTTGTCGATGCCGTCGAGGACGAGACAGGCGACGATCGCCGGGAGCGGGAAGGCCGGGATGAGCAGCGGCAGCAGGAACCGCGCCGCGACGACAGCCACGAAGACCGCCGTGCCTGTCGTGTCGGCGTCCATGCGTCCGCTCCTCCCCGCTGGGCTCACGCTAGTGCGAGCGACGCAGGCTCCGTGCGGTTTCTGGGGGCTCGCCCACGTGGGCTATGGCCGCTCTCCTGGACGCGGCGTAGCGTCCGGAACGGGTGCCCGTGTCCATCAACTCCATGGAGGAAGCCCCCGATGACCACATTCGTCCAGCTGATCGAGTTCACGACGTCCAAGTTCGACGAGATGGAGAAGCTCAACGAGGAGTGGCGAGAGCGTCACCCGGAGCGGGGCTACAGGTGGCTGCTCCTCGGCGCCGACCGGGACAACCCGGGTAAGTACGTGACCATGGTCAGCTTCGACTCGTACGACGCGGCGATGAAGAACTCCGAGGATCCCCTCACCACGGAGTTCGCCGAGAAGTTTGCCCAGCTGACCGACGCCCCACCCGTGTTCCGCAACCTCGACGTGGTGCGCACCGAGGGCGAGAAGCAGTAGGGCTGCGCCTACTCGTCCCCCTCGAGGCTCTGCCTTGCGGTGTCGATGAGCCGCTCCGCCTTTTCTCGTGTCTGGGGGAGGTCGATCGTGAGCCGGGTCCGTGCATCATCGAGCACCTCCCGTTCCAGCCGCCTGGCCGTAGCCGCGCTGTGGTAGTCCTTCGCGTCGATGGCCGCCACCTTCCCTCGGCGTACGGCCGCCAGCCTGTCCGACGCGCGCGGGTCGAAGTCGGAGCCGCGAAGCACTTGTCGCAGGTCGTCGAAGGCGACGCGGCACTCGGCGGAACCGTAGACCTCCACGATCGGCACGAGCTCCTGAAGCCGGTACAGGACGTCGCCGACCCGGACTCCGATCTCGCTCACCCCGATGTGTTCCTTGGCCGTCGCCAGATACGGGCCCCTCTCGAGATCGAGCGTCTCCACGGCGTCGATACTTCCCGGCTTGTCGATGGCGTCGATGAGCGAACGACAGGTTGCGACGAGGTCGAACAGTCCGTCGGACTTACGAGCCCAGGACCGCCCTTCGAACGCGAGCCGTCTCTCGTGCCGCCGCTGCTCACGGCTGCTCTGGAAGGTGATGACGAGACCCCCCAGGGCCACGAGCCCGGAGGCGACTACCGAAGTGAGGGCGACGGAGTCAGACATGTGAGAACGGTACGCGCACGGGTCTGGCTCGCTTCACCCCGGTGATGACGTGCGCTCGGCCGTCGAAGCCCGGTGGACCGAGTTCAGCCCTGCTTCGTCTCGATGCCCTCGACGGGCCACGGCATCGGCACGCCCGTGGCGCCGTGGCGCCGGTAGCCGTGCGGGTTCTTCGCCAGGTACTCCTGGTGGTGCCGGTGAAGACACGTAGTGCCCGAGTAGAGCGCTGCGATTGAGGGAGTGTCGCCCTGGCGGTCCGATGGTCAGCGTGCTGCGCGCTCCTGCTCGGAGCGCAGCACCCAGAACTCGTTCCCCTCGGGGCGGTCATCGTCACCCAACCGACACCGGGTCCGTGGATGTCGCGACGGTCAGCGACCACCCTGGCACCGAGCCCGACCAGGGGTTCCACCTCCGCGTCCCGCGCCAGCTCGAGCGGCCGACCACCGCGGGAGGTCATACGAGCCGGTCGCCGTGGCAACCAGTCCGTATGACGTCCGACGCCGTTCCGCGAACACGTACCAGCGACGTGGCCCAGGTATCGGCCTCGCCTGGCTCAGCCCTCCGTGATGAGTCGCGGCCTCATCACTGGGTGTCGGGCCGCGGCTCGGGCTGCGGCTTGAATCGGCGAACCTCCTGGGGCCAGCCGCACGCTTCCGCGATCTTGCCGGCCCACATCTTGGCGGCCTCCTCGTCGGCCACGTCCACCACGGTGAGCCCGCCCAGGAACTCCTTGGTCTCGACGAAGGGCCCGTCGGTGAACGTCAACGTGCCGCTGGTCGCGTCTGCGCTGAAGACCGGGCCGTTCCTCCTCCAGTCCTCCGGCGAACACGTACACGCCAGCAGCCTTCATCTCGTCGACGACCGCCATGGCGAGCGGCCCGCGCGCGCGAAACCACTCTTCGGTGTGGTCGCCCACCCACTGCTGGTTGAAGTAGATGAGGTACTCGGTCATGTCTGCTCCTCGTTTCAGTCGCGGACCCGGTGTCCGCCTCTACTTCTACTCCACGAACGGCGGCAGCCGGATCCGACAGCGGGCAGCAGATTTCTCCGACCCGGCGGTCAGACCCCGGCCGGGAACGGCACACCGGTCGCCGAGTGGCAGCGGTAGCCGTGCGGGTTCTTCGCCAGGTACTGCTGGTGGTGGTCCTCGGCGTAGTAGTAGGTGCGCGCGGGCCGGATCTCGGTGGTGATCGGGCCGTAGCCGCGCCGGACGAGCTCAGGCTCGTAGGCCTCCGTGAGCGCGTGCGCGGTCTTCTCCTGCTCCGGAGAGAGCGTGTAGATGGCCGAGCGGTACTGCGTGCCGACGTCGTTGCCCTGGCGCATCCCCTGGGTCGGGTCGTGGGTCTCGAAGAACGCCTTGACCAGGTCGGCGTAGGACACCTTCGAGGGGTCGAAGACCACGCGCACCGCCTCGGTGTGACCGGTCTGCCCGCTGCACACCTCTTCGTACGACGGGTGCGGCGTGCTGCCGCCGGCGTACCCGACCGACGTCGACCAGACCCCCGGCACTCCGCCAGAAGATCTCCTCGATGCCCCAGAAGCATCCGGAGCCGAAGACGGCGACCTCGAACCCCTCGGGGATGTTCGACTCGTCGGTCACCAGCGGCGCGTCGAGCACCCGGTGCCGCTCCGACAACGTGAACGGCTGCTCCGCGCGGCCGCGCAGGGCCTGCTCCTCGGTGGGTATGTCGAGCTTGTGGCGGTTGAACAGCACGGCTACTCCTTCACGTCGTCCAGCAGCTGGCCCGTCGTACCCCTGGGGTGTGGCCGCTGCTTCATCAAGGTATGTCGCTCAACCGTCACACCCCACGGCGTATTCCCCGTGGGAAGTGCAGGCTGACCTGCATACCTTGATGAAACCCCGGCCCTGGATGGAACCCCGGCCGGTCTAGGCTCGGGAGGGTGAGTGAACAGATCCAGAAGTCAGGCTTCGAGACGCGCGCCATCCATGCCGGCTACGAGCCGGACCCGATGACCGGGGCGGTGATCCCGCCGATCTACGCGACGAGCACCTACAAGCAGGACGGCGTCGGCGGCATGCGCGGCGGGTACGAGTACTCCCGCACCGCGAACCCGACCCGCACCGCGCTCGAGGAGTGCCTCGCGGCCCTCGAGGAGGGGGAGCGCGGGTTCGCCTTCGCCAGCGGCCTCGCCGCCGAGGACACGCTGCTGCGCACGCTGTGCCGGCCCGGCGACCACGTCGTGATCCCCGACGACGCGTACGGCGGCACCTACCGGCTGTTCGCCAAGGTCGAGGAGCCGTGGGGTCTCGACTACACCCCAGCGCAGGTCGCGAACGTGGACGCGGTCGCCGCGGCGATCCAGCCGGGACGTACGAAGGTCGTGTGGGTCGAGACCCCGACGAACCCGATCCTGAACATCGCCGACATCTCGGCGCTCGCGTCCGTCGCTCACGAAGCGGGCGCGCTGCTCGTCGTCGACAACACCTTCGCCTCGCCGTACCTCCAGCAGCCCCTCACGCTCGGCGCGGACATCGTCGTCCACTCGACGACGAAGTACTGCGGCGGACACTCCGACGTCGTCGGCGGGGCGCTCGTCGTGAAGGACCACGGCATCGCCGACCGGATCGCCTTCAACCAGAACTCCATCGGTGCCGTCGCCGGACCGTTCGACTCCTGGCTGGTGCTGCGCGGGCTGAAGACGCTGGGTGTGCGGATGGACCGGCACTGCGACAACGCCGAGCGCGTCGTCGAGTTCCTCGAGGCGCACCCTGCCGTCTCGCAGGTCATCTACCCCGGGCTCGAGGCGCACCCGGGCCACGAGGTGGCGAGCCGGCAGATGAAGAGGTACGGCGGCATCGTGTCGTTCCGGCTGCACGGCGGCGAGCAGAAGGCGCTCGACACGTGCGCCAAGGCAAAGGTGTTCACCCTCGGTGAGTCGCTCGGCGGCGTCGAGTCGCTGATCGAGCACCCTGGACGCATGACCCACGCCTCTGTCGCCGGCACCGAGCTCGAGGTCCCCGCGGACCTCATCCGGATCAGCGTCGGCATCGAGACCGCCGAGGACCTGATCGCCGACCTCGACCAGGCGCTGGCGTGAGCCAGCCCCGGCTCGTGGCGCGTGGACGGCGTGCGGCTCCGCACTGGCGCTCGGCGCCGCGTCGGGGCTGGTGCGGGCCCGGCGGCACCGTGGAGCGGCGCAGGGAGGACGCGCGGCGCAGCCGTGGTTGGGCCTGGCGGGAGGCCGAGCGGAGCGAGGCCGGATGGTAGGCAAGCCGCGCGTCGTCCCGGAGGCGCACCCCAGAACCGCAGCGCCGGCAACCCTGATCGCGTGCGTGGACTTCGGGTCGACGTTCACGAAGGCGGCGCTGGTCGACGTGCCGAGCGGCGAGCTGGTGGCGACGGCGAGCCACCGTACGACGATCGACACCGACGTCCTCGACGGGTGGGACGCCTGCCTGGAGCAGCTCGCCGACGTCGACCCACGAGCACGTGACGCCCAGGTGATGGCCTGCTCGTCGGCCGGGGGTGGCCTGCGGATCGGTGTGGTGGGCAACGAGGAGCTGGTCACCGCCGAGGCGGGTCGCCGCGTCGCCCTGTCGAGCGGTGGCCGGGTGGTTCACGTCGCCCACGGAGGGCTGACCGCCTCCTCGCTCGAGGTTCTGCGGGAGTCGCGGCCGGACGTCGTACTGCTCGTGGGCGGCACGGACGGCGGGAACTCCGAGGTGCTGCTGTCCTGTGCGAGGACCCTCGCCGACGCGCCGTGGCACGGCCCGGTCGTGGTCGCCGGGAACACCGACGCGCGGAAGGAGATCTCCGGCCTGTTCCGTCGCTCCGCCACCCCGTTCGTGCTGGCCGACAACGTCGTGCCGCAGATCGGTGTGCTCGCGCCCGAGTCCGCGAGGCACGCGATTCGCGAGATGTTCCTGCGGCACGTCATCGGCGGCAAGCACCTGTCCGAGCGCGGCGACTTCACCGCGATGGTGCGCGGCGCCACCCCCGACGTCGTACTCACCGCGGTCGAGCTCCTCGCGCACGGCCTCGACGAGGAGCGGCCCGGCGCAGGCGAAGTCGTCGTCGTCGACGTGGGCGGAGCCACCACCGACGTGCACTCCGTGGTGGAGGTCGACCCCGAGGAGGCCGGCCTGTCCACCGAGGTGGTGGCGACCGTCCCGGTCACGCGCACCGTCGAGGCGGACCTCGGCATGCGGTGGAGCGCGGTCTCCACCGTGGCGGAGGGAGTGGCCGCGGGGGTGGTCGCGCATGAGAACGCGGACGGGCTGTCGGCCGCTGCCCGGGTACGCCGGGACGACCCGGCGTTCCTGCCCGGGGACGGGCTCGAGGCCCACGACGACGAGGTGATCGCCTCGACGGCGATGCTGCTCGCGCTGCGTCGGCACGCCGGCCGGCAGCAGGTGATGTTCGGAGCCGGCGGACGGGTCGTCGAGCGGACCGGCAAGGACCTGCGCGAGATCGACCTGCTCGTGGGGTCCGGCGGCCTCCTGCGCAACAGCCCGTCGACCGTGACCGACCGCATCCTCGGCGCCGCGGTGGGGGACGACGCCGACGGAGGGTGGCAGCTGCCCAGGGCGCCACGGCTGGTCGTGGACCGTGACTACGTGCTGGCGCCGGCCGGACTGCTTGCCGAGCAGTACCCCGAGGCGGCGTACGCGCTCCTCCGGTCCCTCCGCTGAGAGCCGTCAACGACGCGTTCACATCGGCTGCGGTCGCCTCGACGACAGCCCGGACCGAGGGTGCGTCGCGGGGGCGAGCCCGGTGGGTCGCGCCGCTCCTACTGGGAGTAGCCGCCTAGCCTTGCCGTCATGGGAGTTGGGAACCGGCTGACAGGTGGGATGAACAAGCTGCGCGACCGTCAGCGACGCCGGTCCGAGGACCGCTTCGCCGAACGCTTCGCCGCGCAGTTCGCGCACCAGTGGGCGCAGGTGCGTGGCGAACGCCGCGAGGAGGAACAGACCGAGCCGGACATCGACGCCGGGCCGTCGAACTTCAGCCGCGCGCAGGTGCCGTGGGCGGTCGACCTGGCCGCAGCCTGGTCGTGGCGGTTCCTGGTCATCGTGGCGGCCGGCTACGCGGTCACCTGGGTGGTCGCCCGTTTCTCGGTCGTGTTCCTGCCGCTTGCGGTCGCCCTGCTGATCGCCGCACTGGCCGCACCGGTGGTCTCCCTGGCCAGCCGTATCGGGATCAACCGCAGACTCAGCTCGATCGTCGTGGTCGTCGGGGGCCTGGCCGCGGTGGGCCTGCTGCTGACCTTCGTCGGCACGCAGGTCTCCAAGGGCGCCAGCGACCTGGCCGACCAGGTGGTGAGCGGTCTGGAGGAGATCCGCACCTGGCTGCGGGACGGGCCGCTCCAGGCGAGCGACTCGCAGATCAACGACTACATCAAGTCCGCCCAGGAGCTGGTCACCAGCAGCAACAAGGAGATCGTCACCCGGGTCACCGACGTGGGCACCACCATCGGGCACATCATCGCCGGGTTCTTCATCGTCCTGTTCGCGTCCTACTTCTTCCTCGCCGACGGCCAGCGGATCTGGGCCTGGGTGGTCCGGCTGTTCCCGAGGGCAGCACGGGTGAAGGCGGACTCGTCCGGCAAGGCGGCGTGGGCCTCGCTCACCCAGTTCGTGCGGGCCACGGTGCTGGTGGCGCTGGTGGACGCGACCGGCGTCGTGATCGTCGCCCTGATCCTCGACGTGCCCTTCGTGAGCGCGATCGGCGTGCTCGTCTTCCTCGGCGCGTTCATCCCGATGATCGGCGCTTTCCTGTCGGGCACCGTGGCGGTGCTCGTCGCGCTCGTGGCCCACGGGCCCGTCGTGGCGTTGCTGATGCTCGCCGGCGTGATCCTGGTCCAGCAGATCGAGGCGCACGTCCTGCAGCCGTTCCTGCTCGGCCGGTTCGTCTCGGTCCACCCGCTCGGCGTCATCGTCGCCATCGCCTGCGGGGTCCTGGTCGCCGGCATCGCGGGGGCCCTGGTCGCGGTGCCGCTGGTCGCCGCGCTCAACGCCGTAGTGCAGCACCTCTCCGAGGACAGCGAGGTAGGCGAGGACCCGGCCACCGAAGAGGTGACCGGGTCGCCCGAGAAGTAGCCGGCCCGCCCGAGAGGTAGCCCGGTCACCGGAGCGGTGACCGGGCCGCCGGCGCCGTGACGGCCGCCCGGCTGCGGTCAGACGCGCGCGGCGGTCTCGGCCTCGCCGGGAGCTGGTCCCGCAGGTGCGGGGACCACGGCGTCCTCGCGAGTGCCCAGCGGGACCTCCTTGACGAAGAACGCGACCACCAGTGCCACGGCCACGAGCGGCACGGCCGTGAGGAACATGTCGTGCAGCGCACCGCTGAAGGCGCCGGTGACCAGGCCGTGCAACGGTTCGGGCAGCGCGTTGATCGCCTGCACGTTGTTGGCCATCTCGTCGACGTTCGCCGTGCCCGAGGGAGTCGCGCCGGCAGGCGCCCCGGCCAACGCGTCGGCCATGTGCACCGCCAGCCGGCTCGACAGGATCGCGCCGAACAGCGCGGTGCCGAACGAGCCGCCCATCTGGCGGAAGAACGCCACCGAGCTGGTGGCGACGCCCATGTCCGTGCGGTCGACGGAGTTCTGCACGACCACGATCAGGACCTGCATCGTCAGGCCGAGCCCGAGGCCCATGACGAACATGGAGAGCCCTGCGAACCAGTACGGCGAGGCGTTGTCGAGCCGGGAGAGCATGAACAGCGAGACGATCACCACCGAGGCACCCAGGATCGGGTAGATCTTGTAGCGACCGTTACGGCTCATCAGCCGGCCCGCCGTGATCGAGGTGGTGAAGATGCCGACCACCATCGGGATCATCGCCAGCCCGGACTCGGTCGGGCTCATCCCGTCGACCACCTGCAGGTAGACCGGGATGAAGATCATCGCGCCGAACATCGCCACGCCGATCAGGAACCCGAACAGGTTCGCGATCGAGAAGATCGAGTTGCGGAACAGGCGCATCGGGATGATCGGCTCGGTGGCGCGGAGCTCCACGAACACGAACACGACCGCGAGCAGGAGGCCGGCGCCGAGCAGCATCAGGCCGGTGCTGGAGCCCCAGCCGAGGTCCGGTCCGGCCCAGGCGGTGTAGAGCAGGATCGAGCTGACCGACGCGACGACGACCGCCGCGCCCAGGTAGTCGATCCGGTGGTCCCGGCGTACGTGCGGGATCTTGAGGGCGGCGGAGGTGATCACCAGCGCCACCAGCCCGATGGGGATGTTGACGAAGAAGATCCACTGCCAGCCGGGGCCGTCGGCGAACCAGCCGCCGAGCACCGGCCCGAGCACCGACGAGGTCCCGAACACTGCGGCGAAGTAGCCCTGGTAGCGGCCACGCTCGCGCGGAGGTACGACGTCACCGATGGTCGCCATGGCCAGCGCCATGAGACCACCACCGCCGAGGCCCTGGATCGCGCGGAAGGCGATCAGCTGCTCGATGTTCTGCGAGAACCCCGCCAGCAACGAACCCACGAGGAAGGAGAGGATCGCGATCTGGAAGAGCAGGCGGCGGCCGTAGAGGTCGGAGATCTTGCCCCACAAAGGGGTGGAGGCGGTGGCGGTGAGCAGGTACGCCGTCACCACCCACGAGAGCTTGTCGAGGCCGCCGAGCTCGCTCGTGATGCGGGGGAGGGCTGTTCCGACGATGCTCTGGTCGAGAGCGGACAGGAACATGCCGACCATCAGGCCGCCCATCACCACCAGGATCTGCCGGTGGCTCAGGTAGCCGTCTTTGTCGGGGGTCATGAGGTCTCCTCGGTGCTGTGAGGGTTGGTGAGGTCCGCGTGGAGGCGGGTGAGCAGGACGCGGAGGTGTTCGCGGTCCTCGTCGGTCCAGTGGGCCAGGACCTGCGCGACCATCTCGCGACGCCGGGCGATGCCTTCCTCCAGGCAGTCGCGGCCGAGGGCGGACAGGGTGATCCGTCGGGCGCGGCCGTCGTCGGGGTCGTCGGTGCGGTCGAGCAGGCCGGAGCTCTCGAGATGCTGGGCGTGCCGGCTCACGGTCGAGGCGTCGAGCTCGAGCTGACACGCCAGTGCGGAGAGCCGCATCGGCCCGTTCTCGTTGAGGGCTCGGAGCAGGGGGAGCGCGGACACGTCCAGCCGTTCGCCGGGCAGGCGCTGACGCATCCGTCGCCCGAGCGTCATCATGGCCACCATCACGGCTTCCTCGGCTGTCGCCGGATCCGCCGAGGGCGTGACGGCAGGGGAGGAAAATGGTTGCATGTCGCAACTATGAATGATTTGCATGTAGCACGCAAATTGTTTTCGCGTGACCGTGCTCACGCCCCCTCGGGCACTCGTGGTTCGGCCGCATTAGGGTGACGCCATGACATCGGCGACACCGAGGCAGACCACCGGACACCCGAGCGAAGCAGAGGGCGACGCCGGCGCCGACGTCGTCATCCCGACGCTGGCCGACATCGAGACGGCCCGCGAGTTCCTCCGGGGTGTGGCCATCGAGACGCCGATGGAGGAGTCCCGCTGGCTCTCCGCCGCCGCCAACGGCCCGGTCCACCTCAAGTGCGAGAACCTCCAGCGCACCGGCTCGTTCAAGATCCGCGGCGCCTACCTCAGGATGGCCCGGCTCTCCGAGGACGAGCGCGCGAACGGCGTCGTGGCCGCCAGCGCGGGAAACCACGCCCAGGGGGTCGCGCTCGCCGCCAAGCTGCTCGGCATCAAGGCCACGGTGTTCATGCCGGACGGTGCGCCCATCCCCAAGGAGAAGGCCACCCGCGGGTACGGCGCCGACGTGCGCTTCCACGGCCAGACCGTCGACGACGCGCTCGTGGAGGCGAAACGGTTCGCCGAGGAGACCGGGGCGGTCCTGATCCACCCCTTCGACCACCTCGACATCGTCACCGGCCAGGGCACGTGCGGCCTCGAGATCCTCGAGCAGGCCCCGGACGTGAAGACCGTCCTGGTGTCCACCGGCGGCGGCGGGTTCATCGCCGGCATCGCCACGGCCATCAAGTCGGTGCGGCCCGATGTCCGCGTCGTCGGGGTCCAGGCCGAGGGTGCCGCGGCGTACGTCACGTCTCTCGCGGAGGGGCATCCGGTCGCGCTGTCCTCGATGAGCACGATGGCGGACGGCATCGCCGTGGGCTGCCCGGGACAGGTGCCCTTCAAGGCGGTCCAGAAGTACGTCGACGAGGTCGTCACCGTCACCGAGGAGTCGCTGTCCACGGCGCTGCTGCTGCTCCTGGAGAGGGCGAAGCTCGTCGTCGAGCCGGCCGGCGCGGCAGCGGTCGCCGCCCTGCTCGAGCACCAGGACGCGTTCGAGACCCCCGCCGTCGCCGTGCTCTCCGGCGGCAACGTCGACCCGCTGCTCCTGATGAAGGTGATCCGGCACGGCATGGCCGCCGCCGGCCGCTACCTCTACTTCCGGGTGCGGATCCCGGACCTGCCCGGCGGGCTGGCGCGGCTGCTCAGGGAGCTCGCCGACGTCGGCGCCAACGTGCTCGACGTCGTGCACGAGCGCACGGCGCCCAACCTGCGCCTCGACGAGGTCGAGGTCGCGATGCAGGTCGAGACCCGGGGAACCCCGCACGCGGACCGGGTGCTCGCACGGCTACGGGAGTGCGGCTACCACGTCATCGAGTGACCGCTGGCTCGGCGGGCCTCCCCGTTAGTCCGTGAGCACATGGCTGCCTCGCGGGTCGCGGACGACCACTTGCTCACGGACTACCGGCCTGGGTGCCCGAGCAGCGTTCGAAACGGGTCGGCGGTCTGTCAGCGAGCCGTGTAGCCGCCGTCGACGTACATCTCCGTGCCGGTCACGAACGACGCGTCGTCACTGGCCAGGAACGCCACGGCAGCCGCCACCTCGTCCGGGAAGCCCAGTCGCCCCATCGGCGTGAGGTCGAGCATCGCCTGCTCGTACGGGGTGCCCTTGGTCTGCGTCATGATCGGGGTGTCGATGAATCCGGGGTGCACCGAGTTCACCCGGATCACCTCCGTCGCCCAGTGCAGCGCGAGGTTCTTGGTCATGGTCCGCACCGCACCCTTGGCCGCGTGGTAGTCGGTCGACGTCCCGAAGCCTCCGCTGGTACCGAAGATGGAGCTGTTGTTGATGACCGAGGCGTGCGGCGAGCGCTTGAGGGCGTCGGCCGCGATCTTCATGCCGAGGAAGACGCTTGTCTGGTCGACCGCGACGTTGCGCTCGTAGTCCTCGAGCGACATGTCCTCGATGGCGCCGAGGCCGCCTGCTCCGGCGTTGTTGAAGAGGATGTCCAGGCCCCCGTACTCCGCGACCGTGGTGGCGACCACCTGCTCCCAGTCGCTCGGCGACGTCACGTCGTGGTGGACGTACATCGCGACCCCGCCCCGCTCCTGGATGGCCTCGACGACCTCTTTGCCGAGACCGTCCTGGATGTCGGTCACGACGACGTGCGCGCCCTCAGCGGCGAGCCTGTGCGCGGTTGCGGCGCCGATCCCGCTGGCCCCGCCGGTGACGATCGCCACGCGTCCCTCGAGTCTTCTCATCTTCGCTCCCGGCATCGTGTGGTGAGGAGTCCAGCCTCGCGCCGGTCGGTGCGTGAGTGCAGGGCCCAACGTCCCGACAAGTGACAAAAAGACCTCGTCCGGGTGAGCGCGCCGTATGACGCGCGCTCACCCGGACGAGGCGGGGGTGTGGGGGAGGGGTCAGCCCTCGTAGGGGACCGCGTCCACGATCTCGACCTTGAGCTCCTTGCCGTTCGGAGCCTCGAAGGCCACCCGGTCCCCCTTCTTCTTGCCGATGATCGCGGCACCGAGCGGGGACTGCGGTGAGTAGACCTCGAGGTCGGCGGGCGTCTCGATCTCGCGTGCGCCCAGGAGGAACACCTCGGTGTCGTCGTCGCCGACGAACCGGGTGGTCACCTTCATTCCGGGCTCGACGACGCCGTCGTCGGCCGGGACTTCGCCGACCTCGGCCCGGCGGAGCATGTCCTCGAGCTGACGGATACGCGCCTCGGCCTTGCCCTGCTCCTCACGCGCGGCGTGGTAGCCGCCGTTCTCCTTGAGGTCACCCTCGTCGCGCGCAGCGCTGATACGGGAGATGATCTCGTTGCGGACAGGGCCACGGAGGTGCTCGAGCTCGCCCTGGAGCTTGTCGAATGCCTCCTGAGTCAGCCAGATCACGTTCTGCTCGCTGGACTGCGTCACTTGTGCTGCTCCTGATGCTTGTTGGGAATGACCCGTCACGACGGGCAGGGGTCCTTCAGGCAAGTAACCAAGTCTACCAATCGCCCGCAGCCAACCCCAATCGTCGAGACGGGCCGAAAACTGCTCAGCGCCGCTGCGGCTGGCCGTCTGCCACGCAGCCGACCGCCATCACGCTGGTGGCCCTGCGCTCGGTGCGGATGGTCTCGGTCAACGTCGCAGTCTCCGGCTCTGACGAGTCCACGGTGACGTTGAGCTCGCCCACGGTGGAGTGGTCCTCGGCCTGGGCGCGCAGCAGGCACGAGGCCTCGACGTCGGCGGTACGACGGACGACGGTCATGGTCGCGGTCGCGGAGTGCTCACTGTTCACCTGGAAGGAGACGAGCTCGGACCGTGCGAGCGGCCGGCTGTGGAAGAGCATCGCCCAGATGAGCCAGCCCAGCGCGACGGCCGCCACGACGGCGACGCCGGCTACCAGCAGTCCACGGCGCATCGGGCGGTCGGTGCCGTAACGCTCGGCAAGATCACTCACCCCCACATCCTAGGATTGGGCCCATGCTTCGTCTGATGCACGTCCACGCCCACCCCGACGACGAGTCGAGCAAGGGGGCGGCCAGCACAGCCAAGTACGTCGCCGAAGGTGTCGACGTGCACGTGGTCACCTGCACCGGCGGGGAGCGCGGGTCGATCCTGAACCCGAAGATGGAGCGACCCGACGTGCTGGAGAACATCACCGAGGTCCGACGCCAGGAGATGGAACGCGCACGCGAGATCCTCGGCGTCCGGCAGGACTGGCTGGGCTTCGTCGACTCCGGCTGGCCCGAGGGCGACCCCAAGCCGCCGCTGCCCGACGGCTGCTTCGCCCTCGTCCCGGTCGAGGAGGCCGCGGAGCCGCTGGTCCGGTTCATCCGCGAGTTCCGGCCGCACGTGATGACCACGTACGACGAGAACGGCGGCTACCCCCACCCCGACCACATCATGTGCCACCGGGTCAGTGTCGCGGCCTTCGAGGCGGCCGGCGACCCGTCGCGCTATCCCGACGCGGGCGAGCCGTGGCAGCCGTTCAAGCTGTACTACCACCACTCGTTCCACCGGGAGCGCACGCAGGCGCTGCACGACGGGATGGTCGCGCGCGGGCTCGAGTCGCCGTACGAAGAGCGCCTGAAGGAGTGGGCGCCGGACCCGGTCCACGCCGCGCGGATCACCACCAAGGTCCCGTGCGCGGAGTACTTCCCGGTCCGGGACAAGGCGCTGCTCGCCCACGCCACGCAGATCGACCCCGACGGAGCATGGTTCGCCTGCCCGCTCGAGGTGCACCAGGACGCCTGGCCGACCGAGGACTACGAGCTCGCGCGGAGCGTGGTCGAGGTGGAGACGCCCGAGGACGATCTCTTCGCCGGAGTGCGCGAGGCACTTGAGAGGATGGGGGTATGAACCTCCTGCTGACCGCGCTGCCCCTCCTCACCGAGAAGTCCCCCGACCCGGAGGACGTGAAGGCGGGCTGGCTCGCCTTCGGGGTGTTCCTGCTCCTCATCGTGGCCGTCGTCCTGCTCGCGTTCAGCCTGGTCAAGCACCTGAAGCGGGCCCAGGCGAACCTCGGCGGCGACGACACGGCTACCCGCGAAGACGACGCAACCCCTGACACCGGACCGAACGGCGAGGCTCCGCAGCCCGGACACTAGTCCGTCGACTGGTCAGGGTGTGGGGGCGCCATGTCCCCACCACACCCTGACAGGTCAGAGGGCCGGCGTCCTGCGGAGCCGGACGAGGGCGTCATAGGCCGTCCTGGCCGGCTCGCCAGGGTGCTCGTGCGTCGGTTCCACCCTGCGCGCGACGCGTTCGGCGCGCGCGACCTCGAAGCGCTCGCCGTCGAGGTCCGCGAGCACGTCCTCGGCGGTGTAGAGGACGGAGGGCTCCTGCGGGCCGCCGGTGCCCTCGGTGAGGTTGCTGCTGTCGTGGGCGATGAGGAAGAAGGTCCCCTCGTCGGCAAGGGCGTCGAAGGCGCGTCGTACCGCCGTCCGTCGCTGGTCGGCGGGCAGCTGGAGGTAGGCGAGGACCACCAGGTCGTAGGACCCGGCGCCGGGGTCGTGCTCGAGCACGTCCGCGTGCACCCACTCGATGTGCAGGTCACGTCCGCGTTCGTGCCGGGCCTGGAGCGTGCGTCCCTTGTCGAGACCCACGAGCGAGAAGTCGACCGCCGTCACGTCCCAGCCTCGATCGGCAAGCCAGATCGCGTTGCGACCTTCACCGGAGGCGAGGTCGAGTGCTCGCCCGGGTGGAAGGTCGGCCAGGTCCGAGGCTACGAACTGGTTCGGTGTCGACGACCAGACGAGGTCGCTGTCGGCGTACCTCAGGTCCCACTCGTGTGCGTCCATGTTGGGCAGACTCTCACGCGAGCGAGAGGAAGAGGCGCTCCATCTTCTTGGTGTCGAGCTCGGCGGCGTCGCCCTCCTGCATCACGCACTGCTTCAGCCCGGTGGCGACGATCGCGAAGCCGGCCCGGTCCAGGGCACGACTGACCGCAGCGAGCTGGGTGACCACGTCCTCGCACTCGCGCCCCTCCTCGAGCATGCGGACCACGCCACTCAGCTGGCCCTGGGCCCGCTTGAGCCGGTTGATCACCGACACCATCTGTTCGGGGTCGAGCTCCATCGTGCCTCTTCTCTCTGCTCTCGCTACGCGGTCAGGTCGGGCTGGTCGCTCACCGGGCCCCGCCGGCCTGCTTGGCCTGGGCGGCGACCTCCGCGTGGACCTCTTCCATGTCCAGGTCGCGCACGGCGGTGATCACCTGGTCGAGGGCCTGCGGCGGCAGTGCGCCGGGCTGGGCGAAGACCAGGACACCCTCGCGGAACGCCATCAGCGTCGGGATGGAGGTGATGTTGGCGGCCCGGGCGAGCGCCTGCTCCGCCTCGGTGTCCACCTTGCCGAAGACGATGTCGGCGTGTGCCTCGGAGGCCTTCTCGTAGGTAGGTGCGAACTGGCGGCAGGGACCACACCACGCGGCCCAGAAGTCGACCAGGACGATGTCGTTGTCCTCGACGGTCTTCTCGAAGTCGGTCGCGGTCAGGTTGGTCGTTGCCATGTCTGTTCCTCCGGTGTATAGATCGTATACCTCTGGGGGTATAACTCGGCGAGGTCGCGGGACATTCCCCGGAGGTTCCGGGAATGTTCTTCCCCCATGCTAGCGTTCCTCGGACAATACCCCTAGGGGTATGAATCGAAAGGAGAGAGCATGCGCGAGGTCACCCTCGACCACTTCGAACAGGCGCACGCGGACGGCGCGGCCGTCGTCGACGTGCGGGAACCGAGTGAGTACGTCGCCGGGCACGTCCCTGGCGCGAGGCCGATGCCGATGGGTCAGCTTCCGAGCTGTCTCCACGAGCTGGACAAGGGCGAGCCGGTCTACGTCATCTGCGCGTCCGGCAGTCGCAGTGCTGCCATGACGAGCTTCCTGATGCAGGCTGGTTACGACGCCTACTCCGTCGCCGACGGAACGGGTGGATGGGTTCGGACCGGCCGGCCGGTGGTGCAGGGCGCCACGCCTCATGGGAGCTGATCTGAGATGACCGTGAAGAGCCTCCGGATCCACACCATCGAGACCCCGAGCCTCGGTGACCGCAGCTACCTGGTCCACGACGGCGAGGTGGCGGTCGTCGTCGACCCACAGCGCGACATCGACCGAGTCCTGGACCTCGCGTCCTCGGAGGGTGTGCGGATCACGCACGTCTTCGAGACGCACATCCACAACGACTACGTGACCGGCGGGCTGGCGCTCGCGCGCGAGACCGGAGCGGCGTACCACGTCAACGCCGACGACGACGTGAGGTACGACCGGACCCCGATCCGCGCCGGCGACGCCGTGCCGGTCGGCGACCGGATGGTCGTCCGCGCGATCCCCACGCCCGGGCACACCTTCACGCACCTGTCCTACGCGCTCGAGCAGGACGGCGAGCCGATCGCCGTGTTCACCGGAGGCTCGCTGCTGTACGGCGCGACCGGGCGCCCCGACCTGCTCGGACCGGACCACACCGGCGAGCTCGTCCGGCTGCAGTACTCCTCGGCACAGCGGCTCGCCGACGAGCTGCCGGACTCGGCCGACGTCTTCCCGACCCACGGCTTCGGCAGCTTCTGCTCCGCCGGGCCGGCCGGTCAGGCGTCCGAGTCGACGATCGGCCAGGAGAAGCGGAGCAACCCGGCGCTGACCGAGAGTGAGGAGAGGTACGTCCGCGACATCCTGGACGGTCTCGACGTCTATCCGACGTACTACGCACACATGGCGCCCGCGAACGCCGCCGGCCCCGACGCCCCCGACCTCGCCTTCCCCGAGCGGGCGGACGCCGAGGTGCTGCGCAAGCGGATCGAGGCCGGGGAGTGGGTCGTCGACCTGCGCAACCGCACGGCCTTCGCCGCGGGACACGCGCCGGGCACGTACAACTTCGAGGTGGACAGGCAGCTCAGCACCTACGTCGGCTGGATGATGGAGTGGGGCACGCCGCTCACGCTTCTCGGTGAGAGCGAGGAGCAGGTCGCCCAGGCGCAGCGTGAGCTGGTCCGGATCGGCATCGACCGGCTCGAGGGTGCCGCGGCGGGGGAGCCGGAGTCGTGGACCACCGGGCCGCTCGGCACCTTCCCGCGCGCCACGTTCGCGGAGCTCGCCGACGCGCGTCACCACCGGCCCCTGGTCGTGCTCGACGTGCGCCGTGCGAGCGAGTTCGAGGAGAGCCGCATCGAGGGTGCGCTCAACATCCCGATCCACGAGCTGCCCGGCCGGGTCGGCGACGTGCCGGAGGGCCAGGTCTGGGTGCACTGTGCGAGCGGCTACCGCGCTTCGATGGCCGCATCCTTCGTCGCGGCGGCGGGACGCGAGGTCGTCCTCGTCGACGACGACTTCGGCAACGCGGAGTCGGCCGGCCTGGCGCTGGTGAAGCAGTGACCCTGGTCGTGGCGGCCGCCGCGGGAGTGCTCATCGGCCTCAGCCTGGGCGCACTCGGCGGCGGTGGCTCGATCCTCGCCGTTCCCGTGCTCGTCTACCTGCTCGACCAGACCCCGGTGGCCGCGACCACGGGGTCGCTGCTGATCGTCGGCATCTCGGCGCTGACCGGGGCGGTGGCCGCCCGGCGCGAGGGGAACGTGTACGTCGCTCAGGGGCTCGTGTTCGGGCTGACCGGGGTGGCAGGGGCCGCGGTCGGAGCGACCTTGTCGACCCGGGTCGGCGAGGATGTGCTGCTCGCCGGCTTCGCCGCCCTGATGCTCGTCGTGGCAGGGGTGATGCTGTCCAAGTCGCTCCGCGGGGGACCGAGCGACCGGTCGTCGCTGGGGTCGGTCCAGGTCGACGACCCGATCATCTCGATCAGTCCGGGGTTCGCCTGCAACTGCCCGCGGGCGCTGAAGTTCGTGGTGACCGCCCTGGTGATCGGCGTGACGACCGGCTTCTTCGGCGTGGGCGGGGGCTTCCTCGTGGTGCCGGCCCTCGTCCTGGCTCTCGGCCTGCCGATGCCGGTCGCGGTCGGCACGTCGCTGCTGGTGATCACCGTCAACAGCGCCGGGGCGCTCGCGGTCCGGCTCGGCCACGGTGTCGCGCTGGACTGGGGCGTTGTCCTCACCCTCACCGCCGCGGCGATCCTCGGCAGCCTCTTCGGCGCTCGCGTCGCGTCCCGTCTGGATCCGCGTGCGCTGAGCCTGTCGTTCAGCGTGCTGCTCCTAGGTGTGGCCGGCTACACCGCCTGGCAGAGCGTGCCGACGCTGCTCTCCTAGTGCTTCGTCCCCCTCTGGGCGAGGAGCGTCGCGCAGTAGTCCTCGATGTACGTCGCGTGCTCGCGGGGCGTGCGCACGTAGCCGGTCGACTTCGGCCGCGGCGGGAGCTTCAGGGTCGGCGGTGGCAGCTCGGTGTAGGGAATGCTGGCCAGGAGGTGGGCCATCATGTTGAGCCGGGCCCGCTTCTTCACGTCGCTCTCGACGACGTACCACGGCGCCTCGGGGGTGTCGGTGTGCACCATCATCTCGTCCTTGGCGCGTGAGTAGTCCTCCCAGCGGGTGATGGACTCCAGGTCCATCGTGGAGAGCTTCCACTGGCGCACCGGGTCCTTCAGCCTCGCCTTGAACCGCCGCTGCTGCTCCTGGTCACTGACGGAGAACCAGTACTTCCGCAGGAGGATGCCGTCCTCGACGAGGAGCCGCTCGAAGATCGGGCACTGGTGCAGGAACCTGCGGTACTCCGCGGGAGTGCAGAAGCCCATCACCTTCTCCACGCCTGCGCGGTTGTACCAGGACCGGTCGAACAGCGTGATCTGCCCGGCGCTCGGCAGGTACTCGACGTAGCGCTGGAAGTACCACTGGCTTCGTTCGCGCTCGGTCGGTGCCGGGAGCGCCGCGATCCGGGCCACCCGCGGGTTGAGGTACTGCGTGATCCGCTTGATGGTGCCGCCCTTGCCGGCGGCGTCGCGGCCCTCGAAGACGACGACGAGGCGCTGTCCCTCGGCCTTCACCCACTCCTGGGCCTTCACGAACTCCGTCTGGAGCCGGAAGAGCTCCGCCTCGTAGAGCGCGGCCGGGATGCCCTGGTCCTTCCTGGACCCCTCGGTGGTCTCACCGCTCCCCATGGGGAAAGGCTATCCCTGCTGCCGGGTCCGCGGTGAAGGATGCCGCGCGAAGTGGCCGTGACGGGGTGGGGTCCTACTGGGGACGGGCGAGCTCGGCCCACACCAGCTTTCCCTCGCCGGGCATGATCTCCAAGCCCCACGCGGTGGTGAGGGCGGCCACCATGTGCAGGCCGCGGCCGTGCTCCTCGGTCGAGCTGGGCGGCTGGGGCTCCGGCGTTCCCGCGCCGGTGTCGATCACGTCGATCCGGAGCGTGGCCGGGGTGAGCGACAGCCGGATGCGACAGGGTGAGTCTGCGTGCGTGATCGCGTTGGCCGCCAGCTCACTCGCGACCAGGAGAGCGTCGTCGAGAAGCTGCTCCATGCCCCACTCAGAGATCTTCTCCATGACGAACCGCCGTGCCGCGCGTGCACTCGTCAACGCCTGCGGCAGGTCGAGCGTGGCCTCGGTGTCTCGCCGGTGCCCGACTGACTCCAGCAGGTCCAGGAGGTAGTCGAGATCGGAGTCCTTGAGGACGTAGCCGTCGACGCGATCCTCGATCCAGCCGCGGTCCCCTTGCTCGACACCCGAGAAGACGACCACCTTCGACGAGGGCGAGTGAAGCCTGATCCGGCTGAGCACCTCATGTCCCGCTATGTCGGGTAGGCCGAGGTCGAGGACGACCACGTCCGGGTGCAGTTCCTGAGCGAGGCGGACGGCCTCGCCGCCGTCGCTGGCTTCGGCCACGACATCGAAGCCGCCACGGAGCCGCAGCGCCATGCGTACCAGTCTGCGCACGTCCACGACGTCGTCGACCAGCAGCACGCGAATGCCCACTACGTGAGCGTAGGACTAGTCCGCGCCGCATACCACTCGCCGCCCGGCCGACGCTCTACGACGAGTCTGGCCGCCCGGACGTGGTCGCGATGGGGAGGCTGATGACGAACGCCCCCGCCGGACTCCCGGGCGACGAGGGTTCGTAGAAGGCGTCACCCCCGTGCGCGCGGGCGAGCTCGCGGACGATGAACAGGCCCAGCCCGGTGCCACCCTTGCTCTGACCCGTCGCGAACCGCTCGAAGAGCCGGGGCTGAATTGCTTCGGCCACGCCGGGCCCCCGGTCGCTGACCCGGATCTCGACCGTCGTCGCGTCGCCGTCGACGCTCACCCGAACGGGCGGAGTGCCGTGACTCAGGGCGTTGCCGAGCAGGTTGTCGATGGCCTGGGAAAGGCGGTCCTTGTCGCCGACAACGGTGAGGTCGGTGCGCCCTTCCAAAAGAATCTCGGCGCTCGGCTGCGTCCGTGTCACCGTCTCGACGGCGCCCGCGACGATGTCGCTCACCAGCACCGGTCCGGGGCGCATCTCGAGCTTGCTCTCCTGCAGCCGTGAGGCCGTCAGGAGGTCCGAGAGCAGCCTTCGCAGGCGCGCGGTGCTCGTCGACATCGAGTCGAACAGCTCGGCGCGTTCCTCGTCGGTGAAGTCGGCCCAGTGCCGCGACAGCGTCTCCGCCGAGCCCCCGAGAACCGCGATGGGCGTCCGCAGCTCGTGCGCGGTCACGGCCAGGTACTGGGCCTGGTCCTGCGCTGCCTGCTGGAGGCGTTCGTTGAGCGACCCGAGCTCCGAGTTGACCGCCCCCAACGCATCTACCGCCTGCTCACGTTCCTCTTCCAGCTGCCGCCGCTCGGTGCCGTCCCTGGTGACCTTCGCGAACCCGACGTGCCGGCCGGTCGCGTCGAACACGGCGGTGATGACGACGTTGGCCCAGAACGTGGTGCCGTCCTTGCGGACGCGCCAGCCCTCCTCCGTGTACTGCCCGTCACGCAGAGCGAGCTCCAGCTCGTGCTCGGGGTGCTTTCGCGCCTGCTCCTCGGGAGGGTAGAAGACGCGGAAGTGCTGTCCGATGATCTCCTCGGCGGTGTAGCCCTTGCTGCGCTCCGCGCCGCTGTTCCAGCTCACGATGTGTCCGGTCGGGTCGAGCATGAAGATGGCGTAGTCCTGGACCGCCTCGACCAGGAGACGAAAGCGCTCCTCGCTCTTGCGCAGCTCCTCGACGGCCGCCAGTTCCGCGGTGACGTCCTGCACCTGCAGGAACAGGTACAGGGCACGGCCGCCGGTGTCCCGCACGGGAGCCAGCGTTGCGCGGACTCGCCGGTCGTCCGTCGCGCCCGCCACGCCATGCTCCAGGTGCAGGACGTCGACAGGGTGCCCTTGGATGTCCTCGAGGGCGGAGGTGACCAGTCCCTCCTGTCCGTCCGTCAGCTCACCGTAGAAGCAACCGACGAGGTCCTCGGCGGTGGGGCGCTGCACCAGCGTCGCCAGAGCACGGTTGGCGCGCACGATGTGGCCCGTCAAGGTCATCGTCGCCATGCCGATCGCAGCCTCCTCGAAGACCTCCCGGAACCGTTCCAGGTGGTCGCGGAGCACGCCTTGGTCGACCGACGCGGCGCCGCGTTCGCCCGGGGCCGGGGGCTCGGCGGCGTGTCGGGCCCCGACACGGCTGGGCGCCGGGTGTACGTCGAGCACGGCCAGCAGGCGCTCGACGAGGGAGTCGACCGGAGCGGACTTCTCGATGAACGCAGCCGCACCGAGCTGTTGGGCTCTCTGGACCAGCCCTTGTTCCTCGAAGCCGCTGTACAGCACGACGCGGGTGGGGGGTGACGCGGCCAGTACGCGAGGCAGCGCCTCCAAACCGTCCATGCCGGGCATCGAGACGTCCAGCAACATCAGCGATGGCTGGTGCCGCTCTGCCAGCGCGATCGCCTCGGCCCCGTCGGCGCCTTCGCCCACCACCCGCAGCCGCCCGGACATCCCCAGGCGAGTCCTCAGCAGCAGACGAACCTCGGGCGCATCGTCCACGATCACGATGGTCGCGGCGTCCTGATCCATAGCAGGACGCTACTCCGAACGGCGTGTCCCCTCGACGCGTACCTACTCGGTATGCATACTCAGTATCCATGTCGATCCGTCACGGGCTGCTCGCCCTTCTCGAACGCGAACCGATGTACGGCTACCAGCTGCGCAGCGAGTTCGAGTCCGCCACCGGCTCCACCTGGCCCCTCAACGTCGGGCAGGTCTACACGACCCTGACCCGCCTGGAACGCGACGGCCTGGTCGCGCCGCAGGGAGAGGACGACGAGGGCCGGGCGCGTTACGCGATCACGAGCGCGGGTCGCGCCGAGCTGACCGGGTGGTTCGAGGCACCGGTCACCGCGCAGGACCGTCCGCGCGACGAGCTGGCGATCAAGCTGGCCCTCGCGGTGACCGTGCCCGGGGTCGACGTCGCCGCGGTCATCCAACGGCAGCGGGCCGCCACCATCTCCACGCTCCAGGGCCTCACCCGGCTCAAGCGGAACACCGAGGACGACCTGTCGTGGGCGCTGGTGGTGGAGGCGATGCGGTTCCAGGCAGAGGCCGAGGTGCGCTGGCTGGACCACTGCGAGACCGCGTTGGCGCGGGCGGCCCGGGCTCGCGGGGGACACACGACGAGCAAGACCGTGGCAGACAGGAACGAAGGGGTACGTCGATGAGCACACCTGCGCTGCAGATCGAGGATGTCAGCCGCATCCACGGCCGCGGAGACGCCGCGGTGCACGCGCTGCGGGGACTGTCGCTGACGGTGCAGCCCGGCGAGCTCGTCGCGGTGATGGGACCGTCCGGGTCCGGGAAGTCGACCCTCCTCAACGTCGCAGGAGGCCTCGACCAGGCCACGGCCGGCCGGGTCCGCGTCCAGGGAGAGGAGCTCGGGTCCCTCAAGAAGGTGGCACTGGCGCAGCTGCGCCGCCGCCGGGTCGGCTACGTCTTCCAGGACTACAACCTGATCCCGTCGCTGACGGCGGCCGAGAACGTGGCCCTGCCGCTGGAGCTGGACCGGGTGCGAGCCCGGCGCGCGGCGTCCTTGGCCCGGGAGGTCCTCGACGAGGTGGGCCTCGACGGACTGTACGACCGGTTCCCCGACGACCTCTCCGGTGGCCAGCAGCAGCGGGTCGCCATCGCTCGCGCCGTGGTGGGTGAACGCTGCCTGGTTCTCGCCGACGAGCCGACCGGGGCTCTGGACTCCGAGACAGGCGAGCAGGTGCTGGCGCTGCTGCGTGCGCGGTGCGAGGCAGGTGCGGCCGCTCTCCTTGTCACCCACGAGGCGCGGCACGCAGGGTGGGCCGACCGGGTGGTGTTCCTGCGCGACGGCGCCGTGGTCGACGAGACCGCCCCGATGACGTCCCCCGACTCACTGCTGGCGGGTGCCTGATGAGGCACTGGCGTCCCGCGCTCCGGATGGCGCGGCGGGACCTGCTCCGGCACCGGACGCGGGCGGTCCTGACCATGCTCCTGATCGCCCTGCCCGTCGTCGTCGGCACTGCCGCGGCTCAGCTCCACCACAACAGCCGCTGGGAGGGGGAGCGACAGGCCCGGGAGGTCATGGGCGGCGCCGACGCCCTGGTCCAGGTGACTCCCTACGTGAAGACACGCGTGGCGTTCACCGATGGGTACCTCATCGCGCGCCCGGGAGCGTTCACCCGTGACTCCGGCCAGCGGCAGCCGGTGCGTCGCGACCCCTCCGGCGTCGAGGTCGAGAACCTGCTCCCCCGCGGGAGCCGCGTCATCCAGGCTCCCGAGTACACCGACGTCCGGCTGGCCAGCGGCGGTAGGGCGAGCGTGCTGTTCCTGGACGTCAGCGACCCGATGTCGGTCGGTATCGGGGGCGTGGACGCCGGTCGTGCGCCGTCCAAGGACGACGAGGTGGCGGTGCCGTTACCGATGGCCGACGAGCTGGACCTGGTCGACGCCGAAGGCGGCCTCCTGCCGGATGCGACGCTCGACCTCATGGACGGCCCCGCCGTTCATGTCGTCGGGATCATCGCCGAAGAGGGCTGGTCGTCCACCTCTGCCCGACTTCTTGCGCCGCCGGACAGCGTCCTGCACGGCGGGCGTCCTCCCCGCGAGTTCCTGGTCGACCTGCCGGCGATGTCCGCACCGCAGACCCGCGCCCTCGTCGCCGACCTGGCCGACGAGGGGGTCGCGGCGATGCCCCGGGACGTCGTCTTCCACCCCCGTGCCTGGGGAGCCCGCGTAGGACCAGCCTCTCCGGTGGACCCGGCGGCCATGGCCATCGGTGCTCTGGTGGTGCTGTTCGGGCTCGTCGAGGTGGTGCTGATCGTGGGCTCCGCGTTCGCGGTCAGCGCCCGCCGCCAGGTCCGCGACCTCGGCCTGCTCGCGTCCTCGGGTGGGTCGCCCGCGGACCTGCGCCGCGTGGTGCTCGCGCAGGGACTGGTCCTCGGGGTCGGGGCGTCCGTCCTCGGCGCAGCGGCCGGGATCGGCCTGTCCTTCGCCGCTGTTCCGCTCTACGAGCAGGTCGTTGAGCAGACGATCTGGATGACGGAGGTCGACTGGTTCTCGGTCGCCGGTGTCACCGTGCTCGGGTCGCTGACCGGGGTGGTCGCGGCGCTGCTGCCCGCATGGAGCATCGGACGGTTGACTCCAGTGGCCGCACTGTCGGGCCGCTTCCCGTTGCGCTCCGGTGAGGCGGCAGCCCACCGCCCGGCGTTCGTGCTCGTCGGAGCGGGCCTGTCGATGCTGGTGCTCGGGGGTCTGTGGACCGCCCGCGAGTACTCCCCGCGGCCGGGCCAGCAGTGGTTTCAACCCTCCCCGCTGCCGGTCGCGCTCGGCGCTCTCGGTCTGCTCCTGCTCGTCGGCGGCGCGGTCTGGTGCGCGCCCTACGTGGTGAGGCGGGTCGCGGCGCTCGGCAGGTTCCTGCCGCTGTCCGGCCGGTTCGCGTTCCGCGACGCCGCCCGGCACCGGTTCCGCACCGCGGCCTCGGTGGTCACGGTGGCGGTCACGGTCGCGGGTGCCCTGTTCGCGGGGTTCGTGGTCGACTCCGTGAGCGCGACCTCGGACGCCGCGTCGGACGGAGCGCCGCAGAGCCTCACGGTCTACCTGGACGACCTGGGTCTCGGTGACGACGACGGGAGCCGCGTCGAGCGGGTGACCGAGACCGTGGAGCACGTCGTCGGCCCGGTGACGGCGCGGGTGGCCTACCGGGCCCACGACCCCCGCAAGCGGGGCCGCAGCCTCACGGTTCGCGGTGGATGGAGCTCCGAGGTCAGGGTGGTCGACGAGGAGACACTTCGCTTCCTCGTCGGAGATGACGAGCGCGCGCTGAGGGCGTTCCGTTCCCAGGGTGTCGTCACGACCGAGAAGCGGGCGGTGCGCAACGGCATCATCCGGGTCGGCCTCTTTCCCGGCGGGCAGAGACCGGGCCAGCAGTGGCGGCTCCCGGCGGTCGTGGTGTCGGGCAGGGAGATCGCCGGCAGGGGCGACTTCTCCATGACCTGGATGAGTCGCACGGCCGCGACCGAGCTCGGGCTCGTGGTCACGCCGAGCAGCGCCACGCTCGCCACCACCCGGCCCGTCACGCACGACGACATGACGCGGCTCTCGGTGTACGGCATCGAGGCCTGGTCCCCGGACCCCGACCAGGCGTCACTGCGTTGGCTGCTCCTGGGGGTCGTCGGTGCCGCCGGCCTCCTCACCGCCGTCGTCGTCGGGATCGCGGTGGCCCTCGCGTCCGCGGAGGGCAGGGCCGATGCCGCGACGATGGCGGCCGTGGGCGCGGGGCCCTGGCGGCGGCGAGCCCTCGGCGCCATGCACGGCGTCTTCCTCGGGGTGGTGGGTGCGCTCCTCGGCCTGCTGGTCGGTGTACCTGCCGGGACTTCGCTCATGCAGGTCGACGGGCTGCCGGGTCTGGCCGTTCCCTGGGGCGCCGTGGCGGCCACCCTGGCCGTCGTACCCCTCCTGGGAGGCGGTGCGGGCTGGGTGGTGACGCCCCGGCGCCTGCCACTGGTGCGCAGGGCGGAGTAGCGCGAAGGGTGGGAGGGCCTCCTGGCCTGGAAGAAGGCTGGGAGGGCCTCCTAGCCTGGGGGTTATGGGCAACCGACTCAGCGCAGCTACCAGTCCCTACCTCCTCCAGCACGCCGACAACCCCGTGCACTGGTGGGAGTGGTCGCCGGAGGCGTTCGAGGAGGCCCGTGGCCGCGACGTCCCGGTCCTGCTCAGCGTCGGGTACGCCGCCTGCCACTGGTGCCACGTGATGGCACACGAGTCCTTCGAGGACGAAGCCACCGCTGCCTTCATGAACGAGCACTTCGTCAACGTGAAGGTCGACCGTGAGGAGCGCCCGGACGTGGACGCGGTCTACATGCAGGCCACGACCGCGATGACCGGACAGGGCGGCTGGCCGATGACGGCCGTGCTCACGGCGGAAGGCGAGCCCTTCTTCGCCGGGACGTACTACCCCGACCAGCCGCGCCACGGCCAGCCGTCGTTCCGGCAGGTCCTCGAGGCGCTGTCGGCTGCGTGGAGGGACCGGCGTGACGAGGTCACCTCCGTCGCGGGCGACGTCCGCGAGCACCTGCGGCAGCAGGCCGTCCTGTCCGGCGAGGGTGATCTCGACGAGGCAGTGCTCGACGGGGCGGTCGAGGCGCTCGCGCAGGAGTTCGACCAGGCCTCCGCGGGCTTCGGGCGGGCCCCCAAGTTCCCGCCGTCGATGGTCCTCGAGTTCCTGCTTCGCCACCAGGCGCGGACCGGCTCGGCAACCGCCGGGCAGATGGTCGACGCGACCTGCCAGGCCATGGCCCGCGGCGGGATGTACGACCAGCTCGGCGGCGGGTTCGCCCGCTACAGCGTCGACCGGGACTGGGTCGTGCCGCACTTCGAGAAGATGCTCTACGACAACGCCCAGCTGCTGGGCGTCTACGCCCGCTGGTGGCGCCAGAGCGGCGACCCGCTGGGTGCGCGGGTCGCGAGGGAGACGGCCGACTTCCTGCTCGCCGAGCTGCGCACCGACGAGGGCGGGTTCGCGTCCGCGCTGGACGCGGACAGCGAGGGCGTCGAGGGGAAGTACTACGCCTGGACGCACGACGAGCTCGTCGACGCGCTCGGTCCCGAGGACGGCGCCTGGGCGGCCTGGCTGTTCAAGGTCAGCGAGGCCGGCACCTTCGAGCACGGCATGTCGACCCTGCAGCTCCACCACGACGCCGACGACCCGGACCGGTACGCCTCGGTGCGGCAGCGACTGCTCGAGCACCGTGCGCGGCGGGTGCGTCCTGCCCGCGACGACAAGGTCGTCGCCGCCTGGAACGGGCTCGCGATCGCCTCGCTGGCCGAGGCGGGTCTGCTCCTCGGCGAACAGCGGTACGTCGACGCGGCGGTCGAGGCCGCGGAGCTCCTGGCAGGCCTGCATGTTCGTGACGGCCGCCTGCTGCGCGTCTCGCGTGCGGGGGTGGTCGGTGCGCACGCCGGGGTGCTGGAGGACTACGGGTGCGTCGCGCACGGGTTCCTCGCGCTTCTGTCCGCGACCGGCGACCCGGTGTGGCTCGAGCGGGCGGGCGCCCTGCTCGACACGGCGCTGGACCACTTCGCGTCTGCCGACGGCGGTTTCTTCGACACCGCGGACGACGCGGAGACGCTGGTGGCCAGGCCGCGCGACCCCAGCGACAACGCGAGCCCGTCGGGCCAGTCGGCGCTGGTCCACGCCCTGCTGGCCTACGCGGCGGTCACCGGCTCGGGCCGGCACCGCGACGCGGCGGAGTCCGCCCTGCGCGACGTGCGGCTGCTCGCCGAACGCGCCCCGCGGTTCGCCGGCTGGTCGCTGGCCGCGGCGGAAGCGGCTCTGGCGGGTCCCCTCGAGGTGGCCGTGGTGGGCCGCGCGGGCGATCCGCTCCGCAACGACCTGGAACGCGTGGCGAGGGCGTCGAGCAGCCCCGGCATGGTCGTGGTCGTGGGTCTCCCGGACCAGCCTGCCGACGGCGGCGCGACGGGCGGGCGGACCGTCGTACCCCTGCTGTCCCAGCGCGGCCTGGTCGACGGGAAGGCCGCTGCCTACGTGTGCCGGGGGATGGTGTGCGACCGCCCGGTCACGACCACCGACGAGCTGCGGGCAAGGATCGGCCGGTAACCCTGCGCGCGGCACGGGAGGGTCCGGACGCGACGAAGGGGAAGGCCTCGGCCTTCCCCTTCGACGTTGATCTTCGGTTGCTCCTCACGGCCCTTCTGGCTCGTGATGCGATCGTGTGGGGTCTACCATCCAGAACCTCCGATTCGATCGACCTGCAATGCACTTTCGACGTTACGCCGGTCCCGCAGGTTCGTCCATACCTCGCATAAGGGAATCTCAGCGCAGGGAGTACGTCGCTATCGAGACCCCCACGTAGTGCGTCACGAATGCCGCGATCGTGAGCGTGTGGAAGACCTCGTGGAAGCCGAACCAGCCGGGGTGCGGGTCGGGGCGCTGGAGGCCGTAGACCAGGCCGCCCAGCGTGTAGAGCAGCCCGCCGACCACCAGCAGCGTCAGCACGGCGGTGCTCGCGTTCGCGACGAAGCCGGGGAAGTAGAACACCGCCGCCCAGCCGAGGGCGATGTAGATGATCGTGTAGAGCCACCTCGGCGCGTGCGACCAGAAGATGCGGAACAGGATGCCGAGCCCGGCCCCTACCCACACCACGGTCAGCAGGACGGTCCGGTCGCGGCCGTCGAGCAGCAGCAGGGTGAAGGGCGTGTAGCTGCCGGCGATCAGCAGGAAGATGTTGGCGTGGTCGAACCGGCGCAGGAAAGCCCAGGCGCGCGGCGACCAGGTGCCTCGGTGGTAGATGCCGGAGACGGTGAACAGCACCAGGGCCGATGCGGCGAAGATCGCCGACCCCACCCTGGTCGGCGTGTTCGGCGAGAGCACGATCAGCACGATCCCGGCAGCCAGGGTGAGCGGGGCGGTGGCGGCGTGCAGCCAGCCACGGAGCTTCGGCTTGACCTCGTCGAAGACCTCACGAACGTGCTCACGGAGGTGCTCGGTGGCCTCGGTCGCCTTCCGGGCCTGCCGGTCGACGGCTCGAGGTTTGCGCGGGGTCACGTCGCTAAACGTAGCGGCGGGAGGCAAGGGACGATCAAGGAATAGCGCCCCACATCACAGGTACAGTGGTGTGTCGTGGCTGACTGGAAGAGCGGCATCCGTCGAGTGCTGTACCCCGTGTACGAAGCACGGCTGGCGCGCCGCCTCCCGTCGGACCGGCTGCCCAAGCACGTCGGCGTCATGCTCGACGGCAACCGGCGATGGGCCCGCGCCGTCGGCGCCGACGCCGCACACGGGCACCGGGCAGGCGCGGCGAACATCTCCCCACTGCTCGACTGGTGCGAGGAGGTCGGCGTCGAGGTCGTCACCCTGTGGCTGCTCTCCACCGACAACCTGAACCGCCCGGCTGAGGAGCTGAAGGAGCTCCTGACCATCATCGAGGAGGCGGTCGCCGACCTGGCGGCCGCCAAGCGATGGCGGCTCCACCCGGTGGGCGCGCTCGACCTGCTTCCCGCAACCACTGCGCACCGCCTCAAGGAGGCCGCGGACGAGACCCGCGACGTGGAAGGGATCATCGTCAACGTCGCCGTGGGGTACGGCGGACGCCGCGAGATCGCCGACGCCGTGCGCTCGCTTCTCCAGGAGCAGGCTTCGAAGGGGACGTCGATCGAGGAGCTGGCCGAGATCCTCGACGTCGAGCACATCTCCGAGCACCTGTACACCAAGGGCCAGCCCGACCCGGACCTGGTGATCCGCACCTCGGGCGAGCAGCGTCTCGGTGGCTTCCTGCTCTGGCAGAGCGCCCACAGCGAGTTCTACTTCTGCGAGGCCTACTGGCCCGACTTCCGGCGCGTCGACTTCCTGCGCGCACTCCGTGCCTACGCCGAGCGAGAGCGGCGTTTCGGGGCATAACGACCCGTTGGTCAAGCCTTGGCGACATTCGGGCGTGTTGCGACAGGGCAGCCGCAACAGGGGCTACCGTCGTAGGTGATGGCGAGTGGGGAAGCTCGCCGTTCGGGAGGCCCGTTCGTGAACACTCACGACCAAGCGACATCCGGAGGTCCGCACTCGGACTTTCGGGCCCGTTCCCGGTCCAACGGAGAGATCTAGGGCCGGGGCGCTGAGTGCGTGCGTCGGCCCGCGAGGGAGCGAACTGTGGCTGCAACCAAGAGCACCACTCGCCGCAAGAGCGCAGCGCCCGTCGACACTGAGGCCGAGATCCGGACCTACGTGCTCGACACCAGCGTGCTGCTCGCCGACCCGGGCGCGCTGCGCAGGTTCGACGAGCACGAGGTGGTTCTTCCTGTTGTCGTCATCACCGAGCTCGAGGGCAAACGGCATCACCCGGAGCTGGGCTACTTCGCCCGCTCCGCCCTCCGGATGCTCGACGAGCTGAGAGTTCTGCACGGCCGGCTCGACGAGCCCGTGCCGGTCGGCGAGTCAGGCGGCACCATCGCGGTCGAGCTCAACCACACCGACCCGGAGGCCCTTCCGTCCGGCTTCCGGCTCGGCGACAACGACTCGCGGATCCTCGCGGTCGCGCTCAACCTCGCCAACGAAGGGCGTCACGTCACGCTCGTCTCCAAGGACCTGCCGATGCGGATCAAGGCCTCCGCGGTGGGTCTCGAGGCCGAGGAGTACCGCGCCGATCTCACCGTCGAGTCCGGCTGGACCGGGATGGCCGAGGTGGAGGCCACCGCGGCCGAGGTCGACGAGCTGTACGCCGACTCCGTGATCGACCTGGAGCCGGCCCGGGACCTGCCCTGCCACACCGGTCTCGTCCTGCTCTCCGAGCGGGGGAGCGCCCTCGCCAGGGTGAGGGCCGACAAGCGCGTTCACCTCGTCCGCGGCGACCGGGAGGCGTTCGGTGTGCACGGCCGTTCCGCGGAGCAGCGGATCGCGCTGGAGCTGCTCCTCGACCCGGAGGTCGGCATCGTGTCGCTCGGGGGACGAGCCGGGACGGGCAAGTCCGCGATGGCCCTGTGCGCGGGGCTCGAGGCGGTCATGGAGCGTCGCCAGCACAAGAAGGTCGTCGTGTTCCGCCCGCTGTTCGCGGTCGGTGGCCAGGAGCTCGGCTACCTGCCGGGCAACGAGTCCGAGAAGATGTCGCCCTGGGGCCAGGCCGTGTTCGACACGCTGGGCGCGCTGACCTCGTCCGACGTGATCGACGAGGTGGTGGACCGCGGCATGCTCGAGGTCCTCCCGCTGACCCACATCCGCGGACGGTCCCTCCACGACGCCTATGTGATCGTCGACGAGGCGCAGTCGCTCGAGCGGAACGTCCTGCTGACGGTGCTCTCCCGCATCGGCGCGAACTCCAAGGTGGTGCTCACCCACGACGTCGCCCAGCGGGACAACCTGCGGGTCGGTCGGCACGACGGCGTGGTCGCGGTGGTCGAGCGGCTGAAGGGCCACCCGCTCTTCGCCCACGTCACGCTGACCCGGTCGGAACGCTCGCCGATCGCGGCACTGGTCACGGAGATGCTCGAGCACGTGACTCTCTGAGGCGCGAGCACGGCCGCGGAGCGGCCCAATGTGACGATTCGGTAACGAACATGTCACTTGGGCCGCTTCGCCTGTCTAGCCAGCCCGTTTCTGGACATGACAGTCTTGTCCGACAACGGTAAACCTGATCAGGTGGATGTGTCGCAGATCACATCTCTGTGCCACGCGACCGTTAACTACGTGCAAAGGGTTCACGGATGAGACAAAAGAAGGTCCTCTACGCCGCCCTGGCGCTCTCGACGCTGGTCGGGGTCTCCGCCTGCGGCGGGAGCAGCGACACCTCGACGGAAGGCGGTTCGACCGAGCTGACGGGCAGAGGCCCGATCACCCTGGTCCAGGGCAAGGACACCTCCGGCTTCGTGCAAGACGTCCTGGACGAGTGGAACAAGGAGCACCCGGACGAGAAGGTCACCCTGGTCGAGCTTCCCGAAGATGCGGACAGCCAGCGGCAGCAGATGATCCAGAACGCCCAGACCGAGTCCGACGAGTACGACGTCCTCGTCGTCGACGTGGTGTGGAACGCCGAGTTCGCGGCTAACAAGTACATCGCGGAGCTCCCTGAGGAGGAGTTCCCCACCGACCAGATGTTCGGCCCGACCCTGGATACCGCGAAGTACTACGGCAAGCTCTACAGCATCCCGCAGGCGTCCGACGGCGGGCTGCTCTACTACCGCAAGGACCTGCTGGAGGCGGCCGGAATCGACGCCCCACCGGAGACCTGGGCCGAGATGGAGGACCAGTGCAAGCAGATCCAGGCCACGCCTGAGGGCAAGGGCGTCGGCTGCTACGCGGGCCAGTTCGACAAGTACGAAGGCCTGACGGTGAACGCCGCCGAGGCCATCAACGGCGCGGGTGGCGAGATCATCGGCGACGACGGGAAGCCCAACGTCGACACCCCGGAGGCGGCGGAGGGACTGGACTTCCTCGCCAGCAGCTTCGACTCCGGGCTGATCCCGAAGCAGGCGATCACCTACCAGGAGGAGGAGGGCCGACGCGCCTTCCAGGCGGGCAACCTCATCTTCCACCGCCAGTGGCCGTACCAGTACGCCCTGGCCAACGCCACGGACGGCTCGTCGAAGGTGGCCGGCAAGTTCGAAGTCGCCCCGCTGCCCGGTATGGACGGCCCAGGAGTTTCGTCGCTGGGTGGTCACAACATGGCGATCTCGACGTACTCCAAGCACCAGCAGACCGCGATGGACTTCATCAAGTTCTACACCAGCCCGGAGCAGGCCAGGAAGCAGCTGGAGATGGCGTCGCTGGCCCCGATCTACACCGACATCTACGAGGACCCCGAGCTCCAGAAGAAGTTCCCGTTCCTGCCCACGCTGAAGGACTCGATCCTCTCCGCCGAGCCACGACCCAAGGTCGTCAACTACGGTGACGCGACCATCGCTATCCAGGACGCGGCGTACGCGGCGCTCCAGGGCGACATGAGCTCGGAGGAAGCGGTCGCGCAGATGCAGACCGAGCTGGAAGAGGTCACCAAGAAGTAAGCCGGTAGCTGTGGTGGTGGCGGCCACGGGCCGCCACCACCACGAGGAGGAGGACTCGTGGCAGTAGCGACAGCGCCGGAAGAGAAACAGCAGCAGAAGAAGCCCGGCAAGCAGTGGAAGTCCCCGAACGAGGGGCAGGGCAGGCTCGCGGCCATGCTCGTCTCGCCCACCATGATCGTGCTTGGCCTCGTGATCGGGTTCCCGATCGTCTCTGCCGTGAGGAAGTCGCTCTACACCCAGAGCGATGCGGTGGACGAGAACGGCTTCGTGATCAAGGGTGACCAGTTCGTCGGCCTGGAGAACTACACCGACGTCTTCTCCGGCTCGACCGGCGACGCCTTCTGGAACGCTCTCTACGTGACCACGATGTTCACCGTGGTCTGTGTGGCCATCGAGGTCGTGATCGGTGTCTCGATGGCGCTGATCATGCACCGGGCCTTCAAGGGCCGCGGACTGATCCGGGCCAGCATCCTCGTGCCCTGGGCGATCCCGACCGCTGTCTCCGCCCTGCTGTGGCGATGGATCTTCGACGCCAACGGCATCGCCAACCAGATCCTGAACACCGAGGTCCTGTGGTCGACCGACGGTATCCAGGCCCAGCTGGCCGTGATCATCGCCGACACCTGGAAGACCGCGCCGTTCATCGGACTGCTCACCCTCGCCGGTCTGCAGCTGATCCCCGACGAGGTCTACGAGGCCGCCAAGCTGGACGGCGTCTCCGCGTTCAAGCAGTTCTGGCACATCACCCTGCCGCTGGTGAAACCGGCGTTGCTGGTCGCCGTCCTGTTCCGGATGCTCGACAACCTGCGGATGTTCGACCTGCCCTGGGTGCTGATCGGACGGGGCAAACCGAGCGTGGAGACGATGTCGATGCTTGCCTACGTGCAGACCAGCACAGGCGACTTCGGCGCTGCCTCGGCGTACGCGGTGATCCTCTTCCTCTACGTGGCACTCGTGGCCTACGCCTTCGTGAGGCTGCTCGGCGCCGACGTGATCGGTGACGCCGCAGACAAGAAGAAGGAGACCAAGGGGCGGCGCAGGCGGCGTGGCACCACCGTGGCAAGAGGAGACATGGCATGAGCAGCAGCACGATCTCGGGTCGGCCGAAGAGCGGCCGCGAGCTGAGGACGTCCTCTCGCCGGGCCGACATCGCCAAGCGCGTGCTGATGCTGGTCGGCATCGCCGCCATCGTCATCTACTGCCTGGCGCCGTTCTACTGGATGGTCGTCTCCAGCTTCCGGCGGACGTCCGACATCTTCGACAACTCGCTCATCCCCTCTCCCTTCTCGTGGGAGAGCTACAGCGGTGCCTTCGAACCGTCGAACCACTTCACCAGGGCGCTGCTGAACAGCGTCATCGTGGCCGGAACCACCACCGTGCTGGTGCTTGTCATCGGCACCTTCGCGGCCTACGCGCTGGCCCGGCTCGACTTCCGCTTCAAGAACGTCACCCTGGCGATCATCATCGCCACATCGATGTTCCCCGGTATCGCCATGGTGATTCCGCTGCTCCAGGTGTTCACCGACATCGGCTGGATCAACACCTACCAGGCGCTGATCGTGCCGAGCATGTCGTTCTCGCTTCCGTTGTCGGTGTGGCTGCTGACCGCCTTCTTCAGGCAGATGCCACAGGAGCTCGAGCAGGCCGCGATGGTGGACGGCTGCACCCAGGGCCAGGCCTTCCGGCGGATCATCCTGCCGCTGGCCGCACCCGGCGTGTTCACCACCGCGATCATCGTCTTCGTGGCGGCCTGGAACGAGTACATCATCGCCCTCACGATGACCAACACGCCCGAGATCCGGACGGCGACGGTCGCCGTCTCCCTCTTCACGGGCGCCACGGGACGCGACACGCCGTTCGGCAGCATCATGGCCGCCGGCGTCGTGCTCACCGTGCCGCTGCTCATCATGGTGCTGATCTTCCAGCGCCGGATCGTCGCCGGACTCACAGCCGGAGGCGTGAAGTAGCTTGGCGGGGCTCACCGATCCCGGGCGGTGGTGGCGCAGCGCTGTCATCTACCAGGTCTACATCCGCAGCTTCTGCGACGGGGACGGGGACGGTCTCGGCGACATCGCCGGGATCCGTTCGCGGCTCCGCTACCTGGCCGAGCTCGGTGTGGACGCAGTGTGGATCAACCCCTGGTACCCGTCGCCGATGGCCGACGCCGGCTACGACGTCTCGGACTACCGTGACGTCGAGCCCCGCTTCGGGACCATCGACGAGGCACGGGAGCTGATGTCCGAGGCCCATGACCTGGGCCTGCGCGTGATCCTCGACATCGTGCCCAACCACACCTCCGACCAGCACCCCTGGTTCCAGGAGGCCGTCACGGCGGGGCCGGGCTCTCCCGAGCGGGAGCGCTACGTGTTCCGCCCCGGAGCGGGCGAGGGTGGGGAGCAGCCACCCAACGACTGGGTGAGCGTGTTCGGCGGACCGGCCTGGGAGCGGGTGACGGAGCCGGACGGATCGCTGGGGGAGTGGTACCTCCACCTGTTCGCGCCCGAGCAGCCCGACCTCAACTGGGAGCATCCCGAAGTCCGCGAGGACTTCCTGGAGACGCTGCGGTTCTGGTTCGACCTCGGCGTGGACGGGTTCCGGATCGACGTGGCTCACTCCCTGGTCAAGGAGCCGGGACTGCCGGACCTGGGCGGCCAGGTCTACCCGCCGCCCAAGGTCGAGGTGGACGGTGGGCTGCAGCGGGGAGCCTGGCAGGCACACCCCCACTGGGACCGCGACGAGGTCCACGAGATCTACCGTGACTGGCGCCGGCTGGCCGACTCCTATCCCGACCCGAAGGTGTTCGTCGCCGAGGCCTGGGTCGACGAGCCGGAGCGGCTGGTCCGTTACGTCCGGCCCGACGAGCTCCACACGGCCTTCAACTTCACCTACCTGCAGTGCCCGTGGGATGCGGACTCCCTCCGCGCGGCGGTCGAGGAGACCCTGACCGAGCACGAGGCGGTCGGTGCCCCACCCACCTGGGTGCTGTCCAACCATGACGTGGTCCGGCACGTGTCGCGTTACGCGCGCCCGCAGGACCGCGCCGGCATCGCGCTCCGCGAGCTCCTTGACGTGCCGGCCGACCTCGAGCTCGGCCGTCGTCGTGCGCGGGCCGCGGTCCTGCTCACGCTGGCACTGCCCGGTGGTGCCTACGTCTACCAGGGCGAGGAGCTCGGGCTCGAAGAGGTGGAGGACCTGCCCGAGGAGGCGTTGCAGGACCCCACCTGGCTGCGCAGCGGGCACACCGACCGCGGGCGCGACGGGTGCCGCGTGCCGCTGCCCTGGGCGGGTACGTCGCCGCCGTACTCCTTCAGTCCACCCGGCGCCTCGGCGCAGCCGTGGCTCCCGCAACCGACCACCTGGGCCTCGTGCACGGCCGAGCGGCAGGAAGGTGACCCGGGCTCGATGCTCGAGCTGTACCGGACCGCGTTGCACCTGCGCCGCAAGACCCTCGGGCTCGGGGACGGGTCGATGCGCTGGGTCGACACCCCGGCGGGGTCGCTCGGTCTCGAGCGGGACGAGGGCTTCTTGTGCCTGGTGAACCTGACGGCCGACCCGTTCGACCTCCCGGCGGGCGAGGTCCTCGTGGCCAGCGGCGACCTTGACGACGGTCGTCTGCCGAGCGACACGGCGGTGTGGATCAGCCGCTGACGTGGTCGAGACCACAGCGGGGAAGTCGTTTTCGATTTGCACGTGCCGGGCAGCATCACTCATGGTGGATGGCTTGCGCGCTTTGGCGCGACTTGTCAAGACCTGTCCCCGATCGTCTGCGAGATCCACCTGTGCCACGCAACCGGAAGTACGTTCCGAAGCACCGGAACGCACCCGCCGAGCCTGCGCTCAAGAAGGGTGTCCGCAAGTCCGTCGTGTTCTCAGGAGTCGCCGTGGCGGCCACCGGCATCGCCGTCGGGGGCGGCGTCTTCGCCAAGGACGGTGCCCCGGCCGAGACCGACACCGCCGCGACCACCATCGCCGCCGCCGAGGCGGAGCATGAGGCCAAGCAGCCCTCGGCCGACCCGGCTCGCGAGCGCGAGCGCGAGGAGACGACGTCTCGGTCGGACCGTCGTACCGCGGTCGACAAGAAGGACGTCCTCGACCAGGAGTCCGGCGGGGCGGTCACCCGGACCGAGGACCTGGCCAGCCAGGACCCGCGCGACATCGCCCTCGAGATGATGGGCGAGTTCGGTTTCTCGGAGTCCGAGTTCAGCTGCCTGGACGAGCTGTGGACCAGCGAGAGCGACTGGGACATGACGGCCGACAACCCCACGTCGTCGGCGTACGGCATCCCGCAGGCGCTGACCGGCGGCACGCACGACCTGCCCGCCGACTACATGACGAACCCCGTGACCCAGATCCGCTGGGGCCTCGGCTACATCAAGGACAGCTACGGCACTCCGTGCGCCGCGTGGGAGTTCAAGCAGGGCAACAACTGGTACTGAGCCGTTGAGGCGTCACTCGGTCGGTGTTGAGGCGTCACTCCGTCGGTTTGCTGCTGCCCGCTCTCACGACGCGGCGAAGACGGTCGTGGCCCCGGCGTACCACCGGCTTCCCTCCCAGAACGGCAGGTTCCGTGCCAGCGCCGGGTCGAAGGTGCTCAGGTAGTCCACCGCATGGCCGTGGCTCTCGAAGCCAGCACGGGTCGCGATGTCCTCCTGGCGGACCGAGGGGAAGTGGGCCTTGAGCGACCTGCCGCCGTTCTCGCTGCTGAACCCGGTGAGGAGCGGGCCCCCACCAGCGTCGGCGAGCAGCCCCGCAAGGTGGCCGTCCCCGTTGGTGGCGGCGACGAACACACCGCCGGGCCGGAGCACACGTCGTAGCTCGGCGAGGCCGCGACGGAGGTCGGGCACGTGGTAGAGCATCCACATCGCGACCACGGCGTCGAAGGAGTCGTCGGGAAACGGCAGGTCTTGGACGTCGGCAGTCGCCGCCTGGACGCCGCGGGCCCTGGTGAGCTCGGCGAACCGGGATGACTGGTCGGTCGCGATCACCCGGGCCGTCGGGTTCTCCGAGACCAGCCGCTCGGCGAAGACGCCGGTGCCGCAGCCGACCTCGAGGATGCTGGCGGGACCTGCCGTGCGCACCGCTGACGCCGCCGCGTCGACCGGGTTGCGCCCGTCCTCGGCCGGGTGCCAGACGGATCTCCGTGTCTCCAGGCGCGACTCGGTGCGGTACTGGTCGCGGACGGTCGAAGGGTCGTTGGTCTCCGCGCTCCTCACGGGTGGGTCATCCGGGACACGTCGAGCGCCTCGTCGAGCTGCTGCTCGGTGAGGTCGCCCCGGTCCACGAAGCCCATCTCGAGGACCACCTCTTTGATCGTCTTCTCCTCCGCGAGCGCCGTCTTGGCGACCTTCGCGGCGTTCTCGTAGCCGATGTAGCGGTTCAGCGGCGTCACCACCGAGGGCGAGGACTCCGCATAGGTGCGCAACCGGTCGACGTTCGCGGTGATGCCGTCGATGCAGCGGTCGGCGAGGAGCCGGCTGCTCGCGCCGAGGATGCGGATCGACTCCAGCAGGTTGCGGGCGAGGACCGGCATCATCACGTTCAGCTCGAAGCTGCCGGAGGAGCCGGCCATGGTGACGGTGACGTCGTTCCCGATCACCTGCGCGCACACCATGAGGGTGGCCTCCGGCAAGACGGGGTTGACCTTGCCGGGCATGATGCTCGAGCCGGGCTGGAGGTCGGGCAGGTTGATCTCCGCGAGCCCCGTGCGTGGCCCCGAGGCCATCCAGCGCAGGTCGTTGCAGATCTTGGTGAGGCTGACCGCGACCGTCCTGAGCTGGCCGGACAGCTCCACGAGCCCGTCACGTGCGCCCTGCGCCTCGAAGTGGTTCCGGGCTTCCGTGAACGGCAGGTCGGTGGAGGCCGCGAGCTCGGCGATCACCTTCGCCGGGAAGCCTTCCGGTGTGTTGATGCCGGTGCCCACCGCCGTACCTCCCAGGGGGAGCTCCGCGACGCGGGGAAGCGCCGCCCGGAGACGTTCGACGCCGAACCGCACAGCGGCCGCGTAGCCGCCGAACTCCTGGCCGAGCATGACCGGTGTCGCGTCCATCAGGTGCGTGCGGCCGGACTTGACGACGTTCTCGAACTCCTCGGCCTTGCGTTCGAGCACCCCCGCGAGGTGGTCGAGCGCGGGGATGAGGTCGTTCGTGGTCGCCTCCGTGGCTGCCACGTGGATCGAGGTCGGGAACGTGTCGTTGCTCGACTGGCTGGCGTTGACGTGGTCGTTGGGGTGTACGTCGACGCCGTTGCGCGCGGCCAGGGAGGCGAGCACCTCGTTCATGTTCATGTTCGACGAGGTGCCGGACCCGGTCTGGAACACGTCGAGCGGGAAGTGCTCGAGGTGATCGCCCTCCACGACCTCGGCGGCCGCCTCGCCGATGGCGTCGGCCATCTCCCAGCTGATGACCCCGAGCTCCGCGTTGACCTTGGCCGCCGCGGCCTTCACCTGGGCCAGCGCCTTGATGTGCGCGGGCTCGAGGGTGTTGCCGCTGATCGGGAAGTTCTCGATCGCCCGCTGCGTCTGCGCGCGCCACAGGGCGTACGCGGGGACGTGGACCTCGCCCATGCTGTCGTGCTCGATGCGGAAGTCAGCCATGCTCCTGACCTTAGCCGCCGACTCGTCCGGGTGTGGTGCTGTCAGGACCCTCACGTCCTGAAGGGTCACCGACGGGAGAGGTAGAGCCAGTAGTGCTCCTCCCGGCTCTGCAGGGTGACGTCGTAGGGCAGCGCCACCACGTTGTCGAACGACTGCTTCAGCTCCGCGTGCAGCGTGGGCGACTCGGCGGCCGACCACACCACCAGCGCGCCGCCGGGGCGGAGAGCGGCTCGCGCCTGGTCCAGGAACTCTCGCTGGTAGATCGCCTCGTTGTCGTCGTGCACCAGGAACCCCGGTCCGTTGTCGACGTCGAGCAGGATCAGGTCGTACGCCGCCGGGGTGGCCTCCGCGATCGCCAGCCGGATGTCGGCGGCCATCACCGTCAGCCGTTCGTCGGCGAGGTACGACGGGCCGTGCGGGATCGTTCCGTCACGCATCCACTGGACGAGTGCGTCCTCGAGCTCGACGACGACGAGCTTCTCCACGCGCTTGTCGGCGAGGACCTCGTGCATGGTGAAGCCGAGACCGAGACCTCCGACCACGACGTTGCGAGGGCTCTCCACCTGCTTGAGCGCCGCGGTGGCGAGGCCCTTCTCGCTGCTGGTCTCGAAGGTGTCCATCACGAAGACGCCGTTGACCCGGAGCTCGAGCACGACCGGCGCGTTCGGCCCGGCGTCGGGGTCGCGGCGCTCGCGTAGGACGACCTCGCCGCGCTCCGACTCGGCCCGCGCCACTTCGACGTACTCCATGGCTTCCCCTTGCGTCATCCACCCTGGTCGCTGTGTGTGCCACAGCGTATGACGTCCCGCGGTTGCGTCATCCGTTCCGGCTGGTACGACGGCCAGGGCGGCTGACGTTGTGGACGGGCGGCGTCGTCCACAAGTTCCCGATCGGTCCCCGCGCAAACAGCGGACAGCAGCGACCGTACTCACATGGAGCACTCGTCATCGCCAGACACCGACGTCGTCACGGCAGGGCAGGTCCGGTGGCTACGCCGTCGTCGGGTCGAACGTCTGGCCTGGGAGCAGGAGGGCGTGGTGTCGCGTCGCCAGGTCTACGCCCTCGGCCTGTCGAGGGGAGAGGTGCGGGCCAACGTCCGCGCCGACAGGTGGGCCCGCGTCGGGCGGCACAGCATCTGCGTGCACCGCGGTCCGCTGTCGCAGGAGGCCCGCCACTGGGTGGCCGTGTTCGAGGCCGGTCCGCGTGCCTACCTCGACGGCGGCTCCGCCTTGGTCGCGGCCGGTCTGAAGAACTTCACGATGGAGAAGATCCGGGTCTCGGTCCCTCGTGGCGCCCGTGTCTTCCGGGTCCCCGGCGTGGACATCCGGCAGACGCGTAGGTGGGACGAGACCGACGTCGTCGCGGGCGGACTGCGGCGCTCGCGGGTGGAGGTCGCGGCCGTCCGCGCGGCCCTGTGGGCCCGGTCGAACCGCGAGGCGGGACTCGTGCTCACGATGGTGGTGCAGCAGGAGCTGACCACGGCCGAGAAGATCGGGGTCGAGATGCTGCGCGTACGTCGAGACAAGCGGCGGTCGTTCATCCACGCCGTGCTGCTCGACCTGCTCGGAGGAGTCCGGTCCCTCGGGGAGCTCGACGTGGCTCGTGAGTGCAGGCGACGGGGGCTTCCCGAGCCCAGCCGGCAGGTAGTACGCCGGGGCCGCAACGGGAAGTACTACCTCGACGTGTGCTGGGAGCCGTGGAAGCTGGTGGTCGAGGTCGACGGTATCCAGCACGCATGGGCCCAACAGGTCGTGGGCGACGCGATCCGCCAGAACGACCTGGCTCTGCAGGGACACACGGTGCTTCGCCTTCCGCTGCTCGGCCTGAGGATCGCGCCTGAGGAGTTCTTCGCGCAGATCGAGGAGGCTCTCGTCTCCGCGGGATGCCCGATCCCGGGCCGCCGTACCGCCTGAGCCCTGCCCGTCGTACCCCGGGACGTCATCCAACCCGGCGGCGGTGGCGACCAGCTCGTATGACGTCCCCGGGAGGTCGTCCCCCGCGGAACGTCGGCGGTCAGACCTTCTCGGCGGAACGGGTGCGGACGGTGAGTGCGATCGGCTTCTGGGTCTCGGCGAAGAAGTCGTTCCCCTTGTCGTCGACGACGATGAACGCGGGGAAGTCCTCGACCTCGATCTTCCAGACCGCCTCCATGCCCAGCTCGGGGTACTCGAGCACCTCGACGTGCTTGATGCAGTCCTGGGCGAGCCGCGCGGCCGGCCCTCCGATCGAGCCGAGGTAGAAGCCGCCGTGCGTGTCGCAGGCGCGCGTCACCTGCACCGAGCGGTTGCCCTTGGCGAGCATGACCATCGACCCGCCGGCCGCCTGGAACTGCTCCACGTAGGAGTCCATCCGGCCCGCGGTCGTGGGGCCGAACGAGCCGGACGCGTAGCCCTCGGGGGTCTTGGCGGGACCGGCGTAGTAGACGGCGTGGTCGCGCATGTACTGCGGCATCTCCTCGCCGGCGTCGAGGCGCTCCTTGATCTTCGCGTGCGCGATGTCGCGAGCCACGACGAGCGGGCCGGTGAGGGAGAGCCGGGTCTTGACCGGGTACTTCGACAGCTCGGCCCGGATCTCGTCCATCGGCCGGTTCAGGTCGATCTTGACCACGTCGCCACCAACAGCAGAGAGCTTGTCGTCCGTGACTTCCGGCAGGTACTTCGCCGGGTCGCGCTCGAGCTCCTCGAGGAAGACACCCTCGGGCGTGATCTTGCCGAGCGCCTGGCGGTCCGCGGAGCAGGAGACCGCGATGGCGACAGGGCAGGACGCGCCGTGACGGGGGAGCCGGACCACGCGCACGTCGTGGCAGAAGTACTTCCCGCCGAACTGCGCGCCGATGCCGAAGGACTGGGTCAGCTTGAAGACCTCCTCCTCCAGCTCGAGGTCCCGGAACCCGTGTGCGGCCGCGGACCCGGAGGTAGGCAGGTTGTCGAGGTAGTGCGCGGAGGCGTACTTCGCCGTCTTCAGGGCGTACTCCGCGGAGGTGCCGCCGATGACGACCGCGAGGTGGTACGGCGGGCAGGCGGCCGTCCCGAGAGAGCGGATCTTCTCGTCGAGGAACTCCAGCATGCGCTTGGGGTTCAGGACTGCCTTGGTCTCCTGGTAGAGGAACGACTTGTTGGCCGAGCCGCCGCCCTTGGCCATGAACAGGAACTTGTACTCCGGCTTGCCCGAGTCGCCGGGCGTCGAGTAGAGCTCGATCTGCGCGGGCAGGTTGGTGCCGGTGTTCTTCTCCTCCCACATGGTCAGGGGAGCGAGCTGCGAGTAGCGCAGGTTCAGCTCGGTGTAGGCGTCGTACACGCCCTTGCTGATCCACTCGCCGTCGTCGGCGCCGGTGAGGACACCCTCGGACTTCTTGCCCATGACGATGGCGGTGCCGGTGTCCTGGCACATGGGCAGCACGCCGCCGGCGGAGATGTTGACGTTCTTGAGGAGGTCGAGCGCCACGAAGCGGTCGTTGCCGCTTGCCTCGGGGTCGTCGATGATCTTGCGCAGCTGGGCGAGGTGCGCGGGCCGCAGGTAGTGCGCGATGTCGTGCATCGCCTCGGCGGTGAGGAGCCGCAGTGCCGACGGGTCGACCTGCAGGAACGTCCGGCCGTTCGCCTCGAACGTGCTGACACCCTCGGTGCTCAGCAGGCGGTACGGCGTCTCGTCGGAGCCGGTGGGAAGCAGGTCGGAATAGTGGAACTCAGGCTCTGAACTCACCGGGGGACTCCTCGCGAAACGGTCGAACATGCGGGCCTGAGCCTAGTTGACCGCGACTAAGGTGTTCACATGGAGGGACGCCCAGGAGACGCCGACCGGATGCCGCAGCGACAGGAACAGCGACACGACCCGGGCCTGCTGCGGATCTCCGACGCCGACCGGCACCAGGTCGCCGAGGTGCTCCGGCACGCTGCCGGCGAGGGTCGGATCGACTTCGACGAGCTCGACCAGCGCCTCGAGCAGACGTACGCCGCCAAGACGTACGCCGACCTCGTCCCGATCACGGCGGACCTCCCGGGCCACCAACCGGTCCAGCGCCCGGCGCCGGTGCAACAGCCGCAGCCGGCCATTCCCGCTTCGACGTACTCCTCCTCGGTCGCTGTCATGTCGGAGAACAGACGGCGTGGCGTGTGGCTCGTCCCTGCGCAGCACACCGCCTTCTCGATGATGGGCTCGGTCGAGCTCGACCTACGGGAGGCGCAGTTCGAGACCAGGGACGTGACGGTCACCGCGGTCTCGATCATGGGCGACGTCAAGGTCATCGTGAACCCGTGGACCCGCGTGGTGGTCGAAGGGGTGCCGATCATGGCCGAGTTCACCGAGGCGGGGGCGAAGGTGGCAGCCGAGCTGACCCCGGAGTCGCAGGTGGTGCGGGTGAAGGGCTTCGCGCTGATGGCCAGCGTCTCGGTGCAGCGCAAGGCCATGCCGGGGGAGTCGCGCAGGCGCCTCGGCCGGTCCACGTAGGCGGGACCGGCCGAGGCGCTCGGGGAGGGCCGACCTAGAGACCGACAGTGAGGTTCTCGCCTGACTCCGGGTCGAACAGGTGCATCTTCCGGGCGTCGACGAAGATCTCAGCCTCGTCACCCTCCCTGATCCGGCTGGACGCGCTGAGGGAGGCGACGAGCTGGGTGCGCAGCTGCTCACCCTCGAGCTCCTTCTGCAGCTGAGCGAGCTCGGCACGCACCTCCGGGGGTGCCTCGAACGGGATATAGGCGTAGGCCTCGTTGCCGAGCCACTCGGTGACATCCACCTTCGCCTTGAAGGTCGACCCCTCGGCCTTCAAACGGGAGTCCACGACCGACGCGTCATCGAAGTGCTCGGGGCGGATACCGGCGATCAGCAGTCCCTTGCCCTGCGCTCGCTCGGCCTTCGCCGTCGGGATCGTCACGGTGCCGAACGGAAGCTCGACCTGGTCGCCGGTCACGGTGGCGGGCATGAAGTTCATCGGCGGGGAGCCGATGAAACCCGCGACGAACAGGTTGTTGGGTTGCTCGTAGAGCACGCGCGGTGTCGCCAGCTGTTGGAGGAGGCCGCTCTTGAGCACCGCAACCCGGTCGCCCAGGGTCATCGCCTCGGTCTGGTCGTGGGTGACGTAGACCGTGGTGATGCCCAGCCGCTTCTGGAGGCGCGAGATCTCGGTGCGCATCTGGCCACGCAGCTTGGCGTCGAGGTTCGACAGCGGCTCGTCGAAGAGGAACGCTTTTGCCTCCCGCACGATCGCCCTCCCCATCGCCACTCGTTGGCGCTGACCGCCGGAGAGGTTGCCGGGCTTGCGCTGGAGGTGCTCGTCGAGCTCGAGCGTCTTGCTGGCCGCGCGGACCTTGGCGTCGATCTCGGACTCGCTGAACTCCTTCGACAGGCGAAGGGGGAACGCGATGTTCTCGTAGACCGTGAGGTGTGGGTACAAGGCGTAGTTCTGGAAGACCATGGCCAGCTTCCGGTCACGCGGCGCCTTGTCGTTGACCCGGTCGCCCTCGATGATCATGTCCCCGGAGGTGATGTCCTCGAGCCCGACGATCATCCGCAGCAGGGTGGACTTGCCGCAGCCGGAGGGGCCGACCAGGATCATGAACTCGCCGTCCTTGACGTCGATGCTCACGTCGTTGACGGCCGGGAAACCGTCGCCGTACTGCTTGACGATGTTCTTCATCTCGATGGCAGCCATGTGGTTAACCCTTCACTGCGCCGGAGGTCAGGCCGGCGACGATTCTGCGCTGGAACAGCAGGACGATGATGATGACCGGGATGGTCACGACCACCGATGCGGTGGCGAGCTGGGAGTACGGCGGGTTGAACGGGTCCGGGCCTACGAAGTAGGAGAGCTGCGCCGGCACCGTGCGTGCTGCCGTCGTCGACGTCAACGAGATAGCCAGCACGAACTCGTTCCACGCGAAGAAGAACGTCAGGATTGCCGCAGTGAACACACCGGGTGCGGCCAGCGGCACGATCACCTTGCGGAACGCCTGCCACGACGTCGCACCGTCCACCTGCGCCGCTTGCTCCATCTCCCAGGGGATCTCCCGGAAGAAGGCGGACAGGGTCCAGATTGCCAGCGGCAGCGTGAACGACATGTACGGGATGATCAGTCCTGGCCAGGTGTTGAACAGGCCGATCGTGCGCCACAAGTCGAACAGCGGGCCGACGAGAGCCACCACGGGAAACATCGCGATCGCCAGCGCGAGCGAGAGCACCAGCCGCTTACCCCGGAACTCGAGCCGGGCGATCGCGTACGCCGCGAAGGTGGCGAAGACGACCGCCAGCACGGTGGAGATCAGCGCGATGCCGAAGGAGTTCAGCAACGCCCTCGTGAAGTCGGGGTTGTCGATGATGTCCTTGTAGTTCTGGGTCGTCCAGGTCTCCGGCAGGAAGTGCGGGCTGCCCACCGTGGTCTCGGCGACGGGCTTGAACGACAGTGACAGGATCCATGCCACGGGCAGCAGACACCACACGAGGATGATCGTGAACCCGATCCAGGTCCCGGCTCCGGACTTGCGTCTCATCAGCCTTCCCTCCTTGCTGCGGCGAGGTCCACCCTGAACAGCTTGACGATGAGGTACGCGATCACCAGCACCGACAGGAACAGCAGCACCGAGAGCGCTGACCCCATGCCGAGCTGGAACTGCTCGATCACCTGCCGGTAGGTGAGGAACGAAGACGACTCGGTGTCCTGCGCACCCCTCGTCATGACGAAGATGTTGTCGAAGATGCGGAACGCGTCGAGCGCACGGAAGAGGACGGCGACCATGATCGCCGCCCGCATGTTCGGCAGGATCACCTTGACCAGCCTCTGCGTCCACGTCGCGCCGTCGACCTGGGCCGCCTCCAGCATGTCTTCCGACACCTGGGACAGGCCTGCCAGCAGCAGCAGCGCCATGAACGGTGTGGTCTTCCAGATCTCCGAGGCCATGATGGCGAACATCGCGGGCCAGTGTGAACCGAACCAGTTGGTGTCCGGGCTGATCCACGGGAGCCAGCTGAACCAGCCGTTCACGAAGCCGTTGTTCAGGCTGAACGCGAACTGCCACGCGAACGCGGACACCACCGTGATGATGCCGTAGGGGATGAGGATCGCGGTCCGCATCACGCCTCGGGCGAACAGGATCCGGTGCATCACCATGGCGAACGCGAACCCGATCACCAGCTCCACGGCAACGGTGACGACCATGATCACCACGGTGTTGAACAGGTCCTGCCAGAACAGCGAGTCCGACAGGGCGGTCAAGTAGTTGTCGAGGCCGACGAAATCCTTCTCGCCCGGGGTGGTGAGCCGGTAGCGGAAGAGCGACAGGTACAACGCCTGCAGCATCGGGTAGGCCGTCACGATGAGCATCAGGATGACGGCGGGGGCTACCAGCTTCGCGCCAAGCCGGTTCTCCGCGACGGATCGGTCGCTGGTGCGCGTCGCTGTCGGCGGCGGCGTTGTTGCGGTTGCAGTGGTCACAGCAGCGCCTTTCCCTTCAAGACTTCTTCGATGAACGTCGCGGACGACTGGGGAGTGTTCTCGTCGACGCTGGTCGGGGAGTGCCAGGTGCTCTGGATGGCGCTGGAGATGTCACCCCAGTACGGCGTCACCGAGCGCGGCGCCGCGACGTCCAGGCTCTCCTGGAACAGTGCGAGCAGATCTGCCGGGTAGTCCTTCTTCAGCGGCGGGTAGTCGTAGCCGGCCGCGCTGGCAGGCATGTTGCCCGTCAGCTCCGCGTTGATGCCCTGACTCTTCGGAGAGGTCATGCACGCCACGGCCTCCATCGCGAGGTCGACGTGGTCGGAGTACTTGCTCACGCCGATCCCGATTCCGCCGTACGGGGGCCGTGCCGGCTCTCCCGCCACGGTCTCGGGGTAGGTGGTGTAGCCGATGTCCTTGGCGACGTCGGGGTCGGTGGCGTCGTAGTTGTGGTAGATGTACGTCCAGTTGACCATGAAGGCTCCCTGGGGAGAGCCGAACGTGGTTCCCGCGGTTCCCTCGGTGGACACCGAGAGATCCGCCGGCTTGGCCTTGGAGCCGGCCAGGTCCTCGATCACCTTGGCGGCGTCCTCACCGGCCGGCGAGCTGATGGTGATCTTGGCGTCGACGCCCTGGTCGGCGTCCTCGACCAGGCTGCCACCTGCTCCGGCGACGAGGGCGTTGATCCAGACGACGTAGCCCTCGTACTTGTTGGCCTGGACCGCGACCGTGCCGCCGTTGTCGGAAGCCACCTTGATGATCTGGTCCCAGGTAACCGGCTTGCTCATGTCGATGCCGGCCTTGTCCACGAACGACTTCCGGTACCACAGCACCTGGGTGTTGGACCAGAACGGCGCCGCGACCAGCTTGCCCTTCCAGGTGGCAGCGGCGGTAGCGCTCCTGAAGGACTGTTGCTCGAGCGTGGCGGCCAGGTCGGCCGGGATCGGCGCCAGATAGCCGGCGTTGGCGAACTCAGCCGTGTAGGGAGGGTCGATGCTCATCAGGTCGATGCTGGAGTCACCGGCTGCGAGGCGGCGCGCCAGCTGGATGCGCTGCTGGCTGGCGTCCGTGGGAAGCACCTGCGTGCTGATCGTGTACTTGTCGGTGCTGCAGCTTTCCGCGACCGCGTCCTGGCCGCCGACGTCGGGGTTGATGTACCAGGTGAGGGTCGGCTTCCCGGAGCTGTCGCCGCACGCGACGAGAAGTGCCGACGCCATGGCGAGGACCAGGGCGAGGGCGAGTTTGGAACGAGTTGGCCTCGTCCTCTGTGCGCGGTCCGTGGGTCTAGCCATCTGCGCCTCCCCCCGAAATGTGTCGTGGAACACATCCTGCTCCCGATCGGCCAATATGCAAGCCTTTTGGGAAGACCCATCGCCCCACGACTGGGCAGTTGTCCGCATCCGTCACGTATTTCGTAACAGCGGGTGGCCATGAGGTAAGACTGAGACATGCGGCAGCTCACGTCACTCGATGCCCAGTTCCTCAACGTCGAGTCCCCGACGACGGTCGGTCACGTGGGGAGCCTGGTCATCGTCGACCCCTCGACCGCACCCGGCGGTGAGTGGACGCTCGACTCGGTGAGGGCGATCTACGAGGCACGGCTCCACCTGGCCGCACCCCTGCGGCAACGCCTGGTGCCGGTCCCGATGGGGCTCGGCCGGCCGTACTGGATCGACGACCCGCACTTCGACCTCGAGTTCCACCTGCGCGAGCTGGCGCTGCCCGCCCCAGGAACCCAGGAGCAGCTCGGCGAGCAGATCGCGCGCATTCACGCGCGACCGCTCGACCGGACCAGACCGCTGTGGGAGGCCTACGTCATCACCGGCCTCGAGGACGGCAAGTCCGCTTTCTACTCCAAGGTCCACCACGCCGCGATCGACGGCGTCTCCGGCGCGGAGATCCTCGAGACGATCATGGACGTCACCCCTGAGCCCCGCGTCGTGGAGCCGGAGCCGGAGTCGTTCGTGCCACGGGCGATGCCGTCGACGGGCAGCCTGCTGCGCCGCGGCCTCGCCTCTGCGGCGCTCAACCCGGTCGAGCTCCTGCGCACGGTGCCGAGGTCGCTGGGGTACGTCGACGAGCTGCCCGGTGCCGCGAACTTCCCGGGCTCGCACCTGCTGAGCGAGACCGCGGGTGCGGTGGGACGGCTGCTCGGGAAGCCGCAGCCGCACGTCCGCCACCGGGAGCTGCACGCCCCCAAGACACCGATCAACGGCCACATCACGCCGCACCGCCGCTTCTCCTACGGCTCCGTGCCGCTCAGCGAGGTGAAGCTGGTCAAGAACCACTTCGACATGACCGTCAACGACGTCGTGATGACCCTCACCGCGTCCGCGCTCCGGCGCTGGCTGCTCGACCACGACGCCCTACCGCAGATGCCCCTCGTGGTGGCCGTGCCCGTCTCGATCCGCACCGAGGACCAGCGCGGGACCCACGGCAACCAGGTGTCGGTGATGATGGCCGAGCTGCCGACCCACATCGCCGACCCGGAGCAGCGGCTCCGGTTCATGCGGGAGTCGATGCACGAGGCCAAGCGACACTTCGAGACCGTGCCCGCCGGGTTCCTCCAGGACCTGGCGCACGTCATCCCGACGGCGCTCTCCGGTCTGGCTGCCCGCGCGCTGTTCAGGCTGGTCACCGTTCCGGGGGTCCTGTTCAACCTCTTCGTGAGCAACATCCCGGGGCCGCAGATCCCCCTCTATATCGGCGGCGCGAAGGTCGAGGGGATGTACCCCGTCTCGGCGGTCACCGACATGACGGGTGGCCTGAACATCACGCTCTTCTCGTACGACGGGAACGTGGACTTCGGGCTGGTCGCCTGCCGGGAGATGGTCCCCGACGTCTGGAACCTGATCACCTACCTGCGCGAGGCCATGGACGAGCTGGTTGCCCTCGTTCCCGCAGCGGAGAAGCCGGCCGCTGAGAAGGCGTCCGCCAAGAAGGCGACCGGCCAAGAAGGCACCGGCCAAGAAGGCACCGGCCAAGAAGGCACCCGCGAAGAAGGCCCCCACCAAGAAGGCAGCGGCGAAGAAGAGCCAGTAGCCCGCGGCCTACCGGCGCGGGCGGGGTTGGCCGGCGCGGTCGGCGGTACGCCGGATCGCGTCGACGAACGTCTCGTGCAGCTCGATCGGCACGTCGTGACCCATGCCGGGGATCAGCAGGAGCTCACTCCCGGGGATGGACTGCGAGGTGGCCCTGCCGCCCGAGACGTGGACCATCCGGTCGGACATCCCGTGGATCACCAGCGACGGGACCCGCAGGCTGCGCAGGGAGCGCGACCGGTCCGGCTGCGTCAGGATCGCGCCCATCTGGCGGGCGACGCCGGCGGCACTGACTCCACGGTCCCAGGTCTCGGCGGCGCGGGCGCGGACGGACTCCGTCGTGTCCGGGTAGAGCGGCGAGCCGATGAGCTTCCACAGCCGGGACGACGACTCCACGTAGTGCTCCCGGGACTGCGAGCGCCTCGCCAGCAGCATGGGCAGCAGCCGGGGGTCCTGCCAGCCGACGGAGCGGCGGCCGGTGGTGGACATGATCGAGGTCATCGACAGGACGCGCTTCGGCCGGCTGAGCGCCATCGTCTGCACGATCATGCCGCCCATCGAGATGCCTACGACGTGGGCTGCGTCGAGGCCGAGGTGGTCGAGCAGCGCGAAGCCGTCGTCGGCCATGTCCTGCATGGAGTACGGCGTCTTGGGCTTCAGCCCCCAGAAGGAGGCGATGATCATCCGCCGGTTGATCCGCCCGCTGACCTTCGAGGAACGACCGGTGTCGCGGTTGTCGTACCGGATCACGTAGAACCCGCGGTCGGCCAGCAGCTGGCAGAAGTCCGGGTTCCACCAGGTCATCGGACCGCCGAGCCCCATCACCAGCAGCAGCGGCTCATCAGACGGGTCGCCGAAGGTCTGGTAGCAGATGTCCACACCGGTCGACAGCGATGCGGTCTGCTCCGCAGACGGCAGGGAACGCGACTCGGGTTTGGTGGACATCGACAACCTTTCGTCGGGGGCTTGTTACCCGCCAGTTTACCTGTGGGAAAACGGGAGGCCAGCGGCGCGATGTGCGAGTAACGATCCGGTACGCCTACGTTTATCTGCCCTTTCACGTGGTTATCGTCACAATGTGAGCACGCCATTGGGTGACTTCCTCTGCCCGCCCGGGTACGCCGGGCCAAGCGGTCTTCGTGCCATCGCACGCGAGAGCAGCGCGGTGGTCGAGGCCGCCCGGCTGGCACGACGATCCGCGAGCGACCGGCTTCGTCGGCGCCCGACGCCCTACGCGTCGCTGACCCCGACCCGGGCGCACGAGCCGGTGGTGCTCGTGCCCGGCTTCATGGCGGGCGACTCGACCCTGGCGCTGATGTCGCGCCACCTGCGCAAGCTCGGCTACCGCACCTACCGGTCGACGATGCACGCCAACGTGGGCTGCACCCAGGAGGCGGCGTACGCCCTCGAGCGCCGGATCGAGTCCATCGCGATCAAGCGCGACCGCAAGGTCACCATCGTCGGGCACAGTCTCGGCGGCTTGCTCGCCCGAGCCATCGCCAGCCGCCGCCCCGACCTCGTCGACGGCATCATCGCCATGGGCAGCCCGATCCTCGCGCCCGGTGCCATCCACTCCGTGCTCGCCTTCGACCTGGCGGTCGTGGTCGCACTGCGGCGTGCCGGACTCGGCAACATGATGGGTGAGGACTGCACCTCCGGTGACTGCGCCAGGCTCAGCTGGGAGCAGGCCCAGACACCGCTGGACCCCGACGTCGCCTTCACCTCGATCTTCTCCCGCCGCGACGGTGTCATCGACTGGCGCGGCTGCCTCGACCCGGGTGCGAAGACCGTGGAGGTGAGGACGAGTCACCTCGGGATGGCGGTCGACCCCGTCGTCTTCGACATCGTCACCGAGACGCTGCGGGCCAACCGCGAGCGGCAGGTCAGACCGGCCACGTTGTCGGTAGTTCCAGACGTGTCGGCGGGTTAGCCCCACGCCGGGAGCACGTCAACGCCGCCGCGGACATCGCGCCGTGGAGCAGCACGCGCACGTGGTCCGCGTCCAGCGCGCTGAGGCTGCCCGGTCCGTCCTTCGGCAGGTCCCAGTCGTCGAGGATCGCCAAGGCGGCGGCCATGAACGAGTCCCCGGCCCCGACGGTGTCCACGACGTCGGTCCGCGGCGCGGGGACCTCGACCCGCAGGCCCTCGGCGAACGCGACCGAACCCTGTGCGCCACGGGTGACGATCACGAGCTCGGTTTCGGCGCCGGACAGCAGCCCCTTGGCGAGGTCCTCCACCGACTCGCCGGGCCGCAGGATGTGGAAGTCCTCCTCGCTCGCCTTGACCAGCCTGCTCCGAGCGGCGACCTCGACCACCTCGTCCCACGCGCGCGCCGTGTCGTCGACGAGGGCGGAGCGGATGTTCGGGTCGTAGCTGACGAAGATGTCGTCCTGCTCGGCCTGACGCACCAGGTCGAGCACGGCGTGGCGACCCGGCAGCAGGCTCGCGCCCAGAGAGCCGACGTGCAGGGCGACGGTCTCGGGGAGCTGGTGGTGCTCGAGGTCCCAGACCAGGTCGAACTCGTACGCCGCGGAGTTGTCCTCGTCGAGCCGGGCGGTCGCCGTACTCGTCTTCGAGCCGGGCACCACCGACGAGTCGGAGAGCTGCACCCCGCTGGACCGGACGTGCTCGGAGATCCACCTGCCGTGCTCGTCGTCGCCGAGCCTGGTGATCAGCAGGACGGGCACGTCGAGCCGGGCCAGGCCGACCGCGACGTTCATGGGCGATCCGCCCACCGCGTGCGAGATCTGGCCGTCGGTCGAGACGACGACGTCGACCAGCGACTCTCCGACGACGACGAAGGGCAGGGGGTTCACGGCCGAGACCTCGCTGTCCGAGCTCAGCGCTCGAAGTCCACGGCGGAGTACGAGCGCAGCTTCGCCAGCTTGTGGTCGCTGGTGATCGAGCGGATGGTCCCGCTGCGCGAGCGCATCACGAGGGAGTGCGTGCTCGCTCCTCCGGCGCGGTAGCGGACGCCCTTCATCAGCTCGCCGTCGGTGATTCCCGTGGCCACGAAGAAGCAGTCGTCGCCCGTGACCAGGTCGTTGGTGGTGAGGATGGAGTCCTTGTCGAGGTTGTGCCCGGCGTCGATCGCTCGCTGGCGCTCGTCGTCGTCGGTGGGCCAGAGCCGGCCCTGGATCACGCCGTCCATGCACTTCATCGCGCACGCGGCGATGATGCCCTCCGGGGTGCCGCCGACGCCCAGCAGCATGTCGATGCCGGTGTCGGCCCGGGCCGCCATGATCGCGCCCGCAACGTCGCCGTCGGTGATGAACTTGATGCGCGCCCCTGTCGCCCGGATCTCCTCGACGAGCTGGCTGTGGCGCGGCCGGTCGAGGACGACCACCGTGACGTCCTCCGGGATGCTGCCCTTGGCCTTCGCGACCTGGTGGATGTTCTCCGCGACCGGGTACCGGATGTCGACGACGTCCGCGGCCTCGGGGCCGGTGACCAGCTTCTCCATGTAGAACACCGCGGACGGGTCGTACATCGACCCGCGTGGGCTCACCGCGAGCACGGAGACCGCGTTCGCCATGCCCTTGGCGGTCAGCGTCGTCCCGTCGATCGGGTCGACCGCGACGTCGCACTCGGGGCCGCTGCCGTCACCCACCTGCTCGCCGTTGTAGAGCATCGGCGCGTTGTCCTTCTCGCCCTCGCCGATGACCACCACGCCGCGCATCCCGACAGTGGAGATGAGCACCCTCATGGCGTTGACGGCCACGCCGTCCGCGCCGTTCTTGTCGCCTCGTCCGACCCACCGGCCCGCGGCCATCGCGGCCGCCTCGGTGACGCGGACGAGCTCCAGGGCCAGGTTGCGGTCGGGCGCGTCGTGCGCGGCGGAGAGATCGGGCGGGAGCATGCTGTCAGACATAGCGAGATGGTAACGGAGTGGTATCAGCTCTCGGGGCGTGTGCCGTAGATGCCCACTTCTGTGGCTTTCACCGCAGCCCACACGGTCCTGCCCGGGATGAGCGACATGCGCGAGGCCGACTCCGGCGTCACGTCGGCGATGAGTGCCGCCGCGCCGTCGATATGGACCCGGACCGCTGCCCCGTGCGGCGCGACCGACCGGACAGTGCCGTGCCAGCGGTTCCTCGCGCTGCCGACCGGCTCCTCGAGCGTGAGCGTGACCGCGGCCGGGCCGAAGCTCGCGAACACCTCGCCGTCGAAGGGGGTCGTGGTGACCAGCTCGGTGCCGTCGGCGAGGCGTACGACGGTCCCGGTGCTCGTGCCTCGCAGGACGTTCAGGCCCACGAGGCGGGCGACGTGCTCGGTCCGCGGGGTCCGGGCCACCTCGTCCGGCGTGCCCTCCTGCGCGACCCGGCCCTCGTCGAGCACCACGACCCGGTTGGCGACCGTCAACGTGTCGATCGCGTCGTGGGTGACGAGGATGCTGACGCCGCCGTACTCCGCGAGATGGCGGGCGAGCTCGAACCTCAGGGCGGTCGCGACGCCTACGTCGAGTGACGACATCGGCTCGTCGAGGAGGAGCAGCGTCGGGTCAGTGGCCAGCGCCCGGGCGATGGAGACACGTTGCGCCTGACCGCCGGAGATCTGCCCCGGCCGCCGGCCCGCGAGGTCCGCGACACCGAGCCGCTCCAGCCACTCGTGGGCGTACCGGTCGGCGTCCCTCCGTGGCCGGCCGCGACTGCGCGGGCCGAAGGCGACGTTGTCGAGGACGGTGAGGTGCGGGAAGAGCAGCTGGTTCTGGAAGACCACGCCGACCTGGCGGTCCTGCGTGCCCAAGGGCCGATGGTGCTCGCCGGCCCAGGTGACACCGTTGCAGGCGATGTGGCCCTCGCTGTCGGGGAGCAGCCCCGCAAGCGCGCGCAGCAGGGTGGACTTGCCGGCGCCGTTCGGGCCGATCACCGCCACCACGTCTCCGGCCTCCGCCGCGAGGTGCGCGTCGAGGGTGTGGCCAGGACGGCGTACGACGACCTGCGCGTCGAGGTAGCTCATCGCGCTGCCTGCTCGAACCAGCGGTCACGGAGCAGCACGAGCACGAGCACCGACACCAGGAGCAGGATCACGCTCAGCACCAGGGCCGCCTCGAAGTCGGACTGCAGGGCGTTGTAGACCGCCAGCGGCATCGTCCGCGTGGTCCCCGGGAAGCTGCCCGCGAACGTGATCGTGGCCCCGAACTCCCCGAGCGAGCGCGCCCACCCGAGGACGAGGCCGGCGGCGATCCCGGGCAGGGCGAGAGGCAGGGTGACCCGGCGGAAGACGGTCCACCGGTCCGCGCCGAGGGTGGCGGCCGCGACGTCGTACTCCTGGCTCGTCGCTCGCAGCGCCCCCTCCACGCTGATCACGAAGAACGGCATGGCCACGAACGTGTGCGCGATGACCACGGCCGCGGTCGTGTAGGGGATGGTCACGCCGAACCAGTCGCGCAGCGGGCCGCCGACGATGCCGTTGCGGCCGAAGGCGACCAGCAGCGCGACACCGGCGACGACCGGAGGCAGCACCAGCGGCACCGTGACCAGGGCGCGCACGAACCCCCGGCCCGGGAAGGGCACCCGCGCGAGCAGCCAGGCAAGGGGTAGCCCGAGCACCAGGCAGATCGCTATCGCGACGGTGGAGGTCACCAGCGACAGTCGGAGAGCGTCGAGGATCGCGGGTTCGACCAGGCGCTGCGGCATCGTCGACCAGGGGGTGCGGGCAAGCAGCGCGACCAGCGGAAGGACCAGCACCGCGAGCCCGAGCACCGCCGGCGCCACGAGCCGGGCCGGTGGCCGCCCGAGGGCGGCGGGACGGGCTGGGCCGGAGGCGCTCACGGCGCGCCGAACCCGTGGTGACTGAGCACCTTCTGCCCCTTGTCCGAGAGGAGCAGGTCGATCCACTCGCGGGCGAGCTCGGGGGAGGAGGAGTCTGCGACCGGCGCGACGAGGTACCTGGTGACGGCCTCAGCGGTGTCCGGGACCGGGAACGACCGCACCGCGTCTCCCGCCGCGACCGCGTCGCTTGCGTAGACGAGTCCCGCGTCGGCCTCGTCGAGAGTGACCTTGGTCAGCACCGCCTTCACGTCGGGCTCCAGGCTGCTCGGTGTGGCGTCGACCCCGTTCGCGTCGAGCACTGCCTGCCCGATGGCCCCGCAGGGCGCCGACGGGTCGCACATGACGAAGGTGACGTCGTCGCGGGCAAGGTCGGGCAGCCCGCCGATGTCCGCGGGGTTGCCGGCGGGGACCACCAGCACCAGCCGGTTCGTGGCGAGCTCGCGCGGCTCGCCCTCGATGGCCTCGCCGTCGACGGCGGTCTGCATGGAGCGGGCGTCCGCGGTCGCGAGCACGTCGGCGGGTGCGCCCGCCACCACCTGCTGGGCCAGGGTGGTGCTGGAGTCGTAGGTGAGGCGGACCTCGACGCCCGGATGGTCACTCTCGAAGGAGGTCGCCAGCTCGTCGAACGACTCGGTGAGGGAGGACGCGGCGAGCACGGTCAGCGTCCGTTCGCCGTCCGCCCCGTCCGACGTACCCCCGCATCCGGACGCGAGCAGGAGTGCGGCCGAGGCTGCCAGTACGGCAGCGACCACCGGTGGCCGACGTCCACCCGCTGGTCGAGCCTGTCGAGACCTCACGGCAGCTCCACGACGACGTTGGTGGACTTCACCGACGCGATCGCGACGACTCCCGGTTCGAGCCCGAGCTCATCGGCGGCCTCGGAGCTCATGAGGGAGACCATCCGGTAGGGCCCGCAGACCATCTCCACCTGCGCCATCACCGCGTCCTTCTTCACCGCTGTGACGATGCCGCGCATCCGGTTGCGAGCGCTGACAGCGGTGGCGCGGGCGGCCTGGGTGACGCTCTCGGGCCCGGTCTCGGCGAGTGTCTTCGCAAGCCGGGCCAGGTCCTCGCCGGCCACCGCAACCCTGCCGTCGGCCGCGGTGGACGCCGCGATCCGGCCGGCGTCGATCCAGCGACGAAGCGTGTCGTCGCTGACGCCGAGCAGGTCGGCCGCCTCGGCAACTCGGTAGGTGGTCACGCTCCCAGTGTGCCGCACCTACGGTTCGAATGCCCATAGATCGACCGCACCTGCGGGTTCACCGCTCGGCGTTGTCAGCCGCCGAACGCTCCGTCCTGGTGGACGCTCGGGGCCCACAGCCAGTTGGTGATCTCGGGCATGTCGGCGCCGAACTCGTTCACGTAGGCCCGGTGCCGGACCCGGCGGTCCTGCATCTCCTGGCGCAGCACCGCCGCCCTCCGGGCGAGGCCGGGCACCCGGTCGATCACGTCGATCACCAGGTGGAACCGGTCCATGTCGTTGCGCACCACCATGTCGAACGGCGTGGTCGTCGTCCCCTCCTCCTTGTAGCCGCGCACGTGCAGCTGCTCGTGGCTCGTGTGCCGGTACGTCAGCCGGTGGATCAGCCACGGGTAGCCGTGGTACGCGAAGATGATCGGGGTGTCGGTGCCGAAGATGGCGTCGAACTCCCGCTCGTCGAGTCCGTGCGGGTGCTCCGACGCGGGCTGCAGCCGCATCAGGTCGACCACGTTGACCACCCGTACCTTCAGGTCGGGAAGGTGCTCCCGCAGGAGGCTCACCGCTGCCATGGTCTCCAGCGTCGGTACGTCGCCCGCACAGGCCATGACCACGTCCGGGTCGCCGTCGTCGTTGCTGGCCCAGTCCCAGATGCCGATGCCGCGCCGGGTGTGCAGGGCGGCCTCCTCCATGCTGAGCCACGAGGGCTCAGGCTGCTTCCCGGCGACGACGACGTTCACGTAGTTCCGGCTCTGGAGACAGTGGTCCATCGTCCACAGCAGCGTGTTCGCGTCCGCCGGCAGGTAGACCCGGATCACCTCCGCCTTCTTGTTGACCACGTGGTCGATGAAACCGGGGTCCTGATGGCTGAAGCCGTTGTGGTCCTGGCGCCAGACATGCGAGCTGAGCAGGTAGTTCAGCGACGGGACCTCCCGTCGCCACTCGAGCTCCCGGATCGTCTTCAGCCACTTCGCGTGCTGGTTGAACATCGAGTCGACGATGTGGATGAACGCCTCGTAGGACGTGAACAGGCCGTGCCGGCCGGTCAGGTTGTAGCCCTCGAGCCAGCCCTGGCAGGTGTGCTCGGAGAGCACCTCCATCACCCGGCCGTCCGGGGCGAGGTGCTGGTCGGTGGGGTACTGGTCGAGGTTCCACGCCTTACCGGTGACCTCGAGCACCGCACCGAGCCGGTTCGACTCGACCTCGTCCGGCCCGAACAGCCGGATGTTGTCGGGGTTCGCCTTGATCACGTCACGCAGGTAGCCGGCCAGCGCTCGGGTCGGCTCGTGCGCCTCGGTGCCGTGCTCCTTGACCTCGACGGCGTAGTCCCGGGGGTCGGGCAGCCGCAGCGGCTTGGTGACGAGGCCGCCGTTGGTGTGCGGGTTCGACCCCATCCGACGGGTGCCCTTCGGCGCCCACGAGGCCACCAAGGGCACCGGCGTGCCGTTCTCGTCGAAGAGCTCCTCGGGACGGTAGGACCGGAGCCAGGTCTCGAGCTGCGCTCTGTGCTCCGGGTTTTCACGCACCGCCGCCAGGGGCACCTGGTGCGAGCGCCACGTGTCCTCGACCTGGACGCCGTCCACCTTCTCCGGGCCGGTCCAGCCCTTGGGGGTGCGCATCACGATCATCGGCCAGCGGACCCCGCCGAGGGCCCGTGCCCCGACGCGCGCAATGCCGCGGATCTCCTTGATCCGGCCGACACACTCGTCCAGTGCGGCCGCCATCTGCTGGTGCACCTCCGCGGGGTCGTCGCCGGAGACCAGGACGGGGTCCCAGCCGTAGCCGCGGAGCATCGACTCGAGATCCTCCTCGGGGATCCGGGCGAGCACCGTCGGGTTCGCGATCTTGTAGCCGTTGAGGTGCAGGATCGGGAGGACCGCGCCGTCGGTCGCCGGGTTGAGGAAGCGGCAGCCACCCCAGGACGCGGCGAGTGCGCCGGTCTCCGCCTCTCCGTCGCCGACGACGGCCGCCACGATCAGGTCGGGGTTGTCGAAGGCCGCGCCGAACGCGTGTGAGAGCGAGTAGCCGAGCTCCCCACCCTCGTGGATCGAGCCGGGCACCTCCGGCGCCACGTGGCTGGGGACCCCTCCCGGGAAGCTGAACTGCTTGAAGAGCCGCTGCATCCCGCGCTCGTCCATCGTGGTGCCGGGGTAGGTGTCGGTCCACGACCCCTCGAGCCAGGTCTGCGCGATGATCGCCGGACCGCCGTGACCCGGGCCGATGACGTACATCATGTCCAGGTCCTGCTCGCGGATCAGGCGGTTGCAGTGGGTGTAGACCAGGTTCAGGCCGGGCGTCGTACCCCAGTGGCCGAGCAGCCTCGGCTTGATGTGCTCAGGTGCGAGCGGCTCCCGGAGCAACGGGTTGTCGAGGAGGTAGATCTGTCCGACGGCCAGGTAGTTCGAGGCGCGCCAGTAGGCGTCGGCGTGGGCGAGCTCTTCCTCGGACAGGGGTCGGGCGTCGACGGTGCGCATGCATCCTGCCTACCCCACGTCCCTGGTGGCATGCCAGGGGAACCGGCTATTGCGTGCCTTTGGTCCCGGTGCGTCGGCGGATCTGGGCGGCGGCGAAGATAGGCGTGTGAGTGGACAGGCAGGCCGGTACCAGCGTTCGGCAATGGGCATGGTGGGCGCGATGATCGTCCTGGTCGCGGTGGTTCTCGCGTTCGTGGTGCTCCGCGACATCAACCGCACCGATCCCGAGTCGCCGGTGCGCGCCGTCGAGTACGAGCAGACCGCACGGTTCGCCCGGCAGCAGGCCGCCATCGAGGTGGTCGCGCCCGAGCCGCTGCCGGAGGGCTGGAAGGTCACCAGCGTCGAGTTCGTCCCGAGGCCGGCGCGGTGGCACCTCGGCCAGCTCACCGACGAGGGGAAGTACGTCGGCCTCGAGCAGGCGGACCGCTCGCCGGAGTCGATGGTCGAGACGTACGTCGACCAGGACGCGACCCGAGGCGAAGAGGTGACGGTCGACGGCGACACGTGGACCTCGTGGACCGACGCGGGCGGCGACACGGCCCTGGTGCGCGGCGAGGGCAGCACCACCACGCTCGTGGTGGGGACGGCCGACCAGGGCGTGCTGGTCGACTACATCAAGACCCTTCGCTGACGCCGGTGTCGTCCTCGCCCGCGGCGATGGCGGCGTCGAGCCGCTTCCTGGCGCCGTCCAGCCAGCCCTGGCAGACCTGCGCAAGCTTCTCGCCGCGCTCCCAGAGCGCGAGCGACTCCTCGAGGTTCGTGCCGCCGTTCTCGAGGCGGCGGACGACCTCGACCAGCTCCTCGCGGGCGGCCTCGTAGCTGAGGTCGGCCTGCTGCTCGCTCATGTCCGGTGCTCCTCGTCGTCAGTCGTGGGGGTCTGTCGTGGCCTCGGCCGTGGGATCAGCCGTGGTGTCGCTGGTGTCTGTCGGGTCGGTGGTCGTGTCACGGACGACGACGTGGACCCGGCCGTCCCGCACCCGGGCATGAAGGACCTGGTCGGGCGCCACCGTGCGGACGCTGGTCACCACGTGGCCGTCGTCGTCCTGGAGGACGGAGTAGCCGCGCTCGAGCGTCGCCAGGGGAGAGAGGCTCCTGACCCGCGCCAGCTGATGGGTCAGGTCGGTGTGCGCATGGTCGAGCCGATGGGTGAGGCAACGACGCGTGCGCGCTCGGAGCTCCTCGATCTGAAGCGCACGGTCCCGGAGCCCGCTGCCAGGGTCGGCCAGGCTCGGCCTGGCGCGGATCGACTCCAGGTTGTGCATCTGCTGTGCCAGCCAGGCGGTCATCACCCGGCGCCCCCGGTCCCGCATCCGTGTGATCCGCTCGGTCTCCTCGGCGACGTCGGGGACCACGATCTTGGCCGCGTCGGTCGGCGTCGACGCCCGGACGTCCGCGACCAGGTCGAGGATCGGGGTGTCGGGCTCGTGCCCGATCGCGGACACGACCGGGGTGCGCGCCTGGTGGACGGCCCGGATGAGAGCCTCGTCGGAGAACGGCAGCAGGTCCTCCACCGAGCCACCGCCTCGGGCGATCACGATCACGTCGACCTCGGGGTCCCGGTCGAGGGCGCCGATCGCCTCGATCACCTCGCGGGCGGCGTTCGCACCCTGCACGGCGGTGTTCGCGACCTTGAACCGGACTGCAGGCCAGCGACGGCGGGCGTTCTCGAGGACGTCCCGCTCGGCGGCCGACTGGCGACCGGTGATCAGGCCGATCGTCCCGGGCAGGAACGGCAGCGGACGCTTCAGCTCCCGGGCGAACAGCCCCTCCGCCGCCAGCAGCTGCCGGCGGCGCTCGAGGCGGGCCAGCAGCTCGCCCAGGCCGACCATCCTGATGTCCGTCGCGTAGAGGCTCAGGGTCCCGCGCGTGGCGTAGTAGGACGGCTTGGCGTGGACCACGACGCTCGCGCCCTCGACGACCGGCGGGTTCAGCGAGTCGAACAGCTGCCGCGAGCACGTCACGGACAACGAGATGTCGGCGACCTGGTCGCGCAGCGTGATGAAGACGGTGTTCATGCCCTGGCGGCGGCTCAGCTGGGCGATCTGGCCCTCCACCCACACGGCTCCGAGGCGGTCGATCCAGCCGGAGATGGCGTTGGCGATCTGCCGGACCGGTGCCGGTGACTCGAGGGAGGTCTGGAGTGCCACGCCTGGAACCCTATGCGAGACCGCCTACCATGGGGCCCATGACCAACGTCGAAGCGAAGGATGCCGCTGTGTTCCTTGGCACCCCCGACCCGGGCGAGGCAGGCGACCGCTCTGTCCTCCTGGCCGCACCTCGCGGCTACTGCGCGGGGGTGGACCGGGCCGTGATCACCGTGGAGAAGTCGCTCGACCTGTACGGCGCTCCGGTGTACGTCCGCAAGCAGATCGTGCACAACAAGCACGTGGTCTCCAACCTCGAGTCCCGGGGCGCTGTCTTCGTCGAGGAGCTCGCCGAGGTTCCCGAGGGCGCGACGGTTGTCTTCTCCGCCCACGGCGTCTCGCCGGAGGTGCACCGCCAGGCCGAGGCACGTGGCCTGAAGACCATCGACGCCACCTGCCCGCTGGTGACGAAGGTGCACCACGAGGCGCGGCGGTTCGCCACCGATGACTACGACATCCTGCTCATCGGCCACGAGGGGCACGAGGAGGTCGAAGGCACGGCCGGCGAGGCCCCCGAGCACATCAAGCTCGTCCAGAGCCCCGAGGACGTCGCGAGCATCGAGGTGCGCGACCCGGCCAAGGTGGCCTGGCTGTCGCAGACCACGCTGTCGGTGGACGAGACGATGGAGATCGTCGGCGCGATCCGTGAGCGGTTCCCGCAGCTGCTCGACCCGCCGTCGGACGACATCTGCTACGCGACGCAGAACCGCCAGATGGCGATCAAGCAGATCTCGAAGGACGCCGACCTGGTGATCGTGGTCGGCTCCGGCAACTCCTCGAACTCCGTGCGCCTCGTCGAGGTCGCGCTCGAGGCGGGCGCCAAGGCGGCGTACCGCGTCGACGACGCCACCGAGATCGACGAGGCGTGGCTCGAAGGGGTGGAGACGGTCAGCGTCACTTCTGGCGCGTCGGTGCCGGAGGACCTGGTCGAGGGTGTGCTGGAGTTCCTGGCCCAGCGCGGTTACCCCGACGCCAACGCAGTCCACACTGCGGAGGAGTCGCTGATCTTCGCGCTTCCTCCGGAGCTGCGACGCGACATGCGCGCCCGTGAGAAGTCTGGAGCCTGACCCGGTTCAGCACTCCGAGGCGGGGTCCTGGAGGTCGCGGCACATGGCGACCCGGGTGCCGTGCCTGTCGAGCCCGAGGGTGCTCTCGTGCTCCCGCATCCGCATGAGGTCAGGACCCGGCGCGGACAGCGCCTCGAACCCGAGGCGACGGTAGTAGGGACCGTTCCACGGGACGTCGGCGTACGTCATCAGGGTCATCCGCGTGTAGCCGAGCGACGACGCTCGCCGGAGTGCGGCGCGCACGAGGTCTGCGCCGAGCCCCCGTCCCGCGTGCCGGGGGTGGACGGAGACCTGCTCGAGGTGAGCCTGGCCGTCCGCTTCCGTCACCGCCGCGAAGCCTGTCGGAGGGTCGCCGCACACGAGCACGTACAGGGCGGCGTCACGCCAGGTGTCCGGGGAGCTCGGGGCCGGCAGATCCTTGATGCCGGCGTCCTCGAACCGGGCGTCTGCTGCGAGCTCGATGGCGAGGAGCAGGTCGTACTCGTCGGGCCGGATGTCTCGAACAGCGGCGTCGCGCCTGCTGCCCGTCGTCTCCAGGGAGCTCATGAGGTCGCCTCTGTCGAGAGAAGGTGCAGCCCACTCACGAAGCAGCGTCCGCCATGGACCCTCGCCGCGGCGGCGCCTGCTCCCGGCGTACGACGGGCGCGGGACGCCGGTGCTGGGGGACAGCCGGACGCAGATGCAGGGCGGCCACCTGGCGCAGGGCAAGCACGCCCAGCACGATGCCGTAGCCGACGAGCAGGGCGCCTGCGTGGTGGGCAAGCCCGGAGACGACTGCCTGGACGAGCCCGTCCACCGGGTCCGCGACCGCTTCCCGGAACAGGAGCGCGACGACTCCGACGGTCGTGAACATGAGCAGCGGAGGCAGCACCCCGAGGACGAAGAAGTCCCGCCGGTGGACCGAGAAGACCGCCACGAGGCAGACCGTGATGAAGCACAGGTCGAAGAAGAGCGTCAGCTCCTGGCTGAGCAGCACGTCCATCGCGACCACCAGCGCCGTCGCAGCGCTGGCGAGCGCGACGACCTGACGGCCGGACCGTCGGCCGTCGTCCCAGAGCGTGCGCGTGCTGCTCACGCCTCCACGCTATTGCGCCCGTTATGCCCCTTGTGCGCGACGCGCCGAAGAGTGGCCAGAGCTTGCGTGCAGCTCGGTGAGCGCCTCCCGGGGCTCGGCGACCTCCTCCATGAGCTCCGCGGCGGTCAACGGACGGGCCGCCTCCGACACCGGTGTGGGGGATTCCAGCTCGGTGTCGCTCACGCCCATCTCCGAGAATCGGCGGGCCGAGACGAGCACCCGGGTCTCGAGCGAGCCGATCGCCTTGTTGTAGCTGCCCACGGCGCTGGTCAGCGACCTGCCCAGCCTGTCGAGGTGGCTGCTCATGACCCCGATCCTGTCGTAGAGCTCCCGCCCCAGCTCATGGATGTCGCGAGCCTTGTCGGCAAGAGCCTCCTGCGTCCACGCGTAGGCGACAGTGCGAAGCAGTGCGATCAACGTCGTGGGCGTGGCCAGCACGACGTGCCGGGCGGCGGCGTACTCCAGCAGGGCCGGCTCGGCCTCGAGCGCCGCGGAGAGGAAGGACTCGCCCGGGACGAAGAGGACGACGAACTCGGGCGTCGCAGGCAGGGCCCGCCAGTAGGACTTCGCGCCGAGCGCGTCGACGTGCTGGCGCAGCTGCCGCGCGTGTCGGGTCAGGTGCGCGTCGCGCTCCTCGTCGTCCTCCGCCCCGGTCGCGTCGAGGAAGGCGTCGAGCGGCACCTTCGCGTCGACGACCACGCTCTTGCCGCCGGCCAGGTTCACCACCAGGTCCGGGCGGAGCAGGCCGTCGTCGTGGCGCACGGAGACCTGCTCGGAGAAGTCGCAGCGTGACACCAGTCCCGCGATCTCCACGGCCTTGCGAAGGTGCAGCTCGCCCCAGCGGCCCCGCACCTGAGGCTTGCGCAGAGCGGTCGCGAGCGAGGCCGTCTCGCGACGCAGTGAGTCGGTGGAGTGGCGCACCTCGTCGACCTGCTGCTTGAGCTGGCTCTGCCAGGAGACGCGGTGCTGCTCGAGGTCGCGCATCTGGTCGTGCAGGCGCTCCAGCCCCTCCTTGACGACGGCCCGGTCGGCCGCCCTGGCCTCGAGCTCCAACCGGGAGGCGGACTCGTCCACGGCGACCGAGCGGGACTTGGTCCAGAGGACACCGACGAGCGCGCCGATGCCGACACCGACGACGAGGACGAGGAGGAGTGCGAGGACCGTGGTGAGTTCCATGGTCCCCATCGTGGATCACGCCTCCGACAAAACTGCAGAAGGCGGGCATGTGCGCGTGTGACGGCATCCGCAAGCAGACAGTGCGGGAGAGCGAGGGACAGGGCGAGGCTGTGACCGGCAGTGGCTGGTGGCGGCTGGTGGCGGCCGGGCGTCGGCGGGCCGGGGTTATTCGCGGGGTTGTCGTTCTCGGACGGGTTGTCGCTCGGGGTCGAGGGTCGATGGCGGGATGAACTCCGGTCTTCGGTCGATCGGGTTGATCCGGATCTCCCAGCCGGTGGTGTGGATGACGGTGTGGTGGGTGCGGCAGAGCAGGACCAGGTTGTCGAGGTCGGTGCCGCCGCCGTCGACCCAGTGGACGATGTGGTGGGCGTCGCAGGCGATGGGGGGCCGGCGGCAGCCGGGGAAGGCGCAGTGCCAGTCGCGGGTGACCAGCGCGTTCCAGAGCGCGGTGGACACCAGTCGGCGGAGGCGGCCGAGGTCGAGGACCTCGCTGTGGGTGCCCAGCACGGTCGGGATGACGTCGGCGTCGCACGCGAGCCGGCGGACCACGGAGGCGGGAAGCCGGTCGCCGGTGTCGAGCAGGGCGACGCCGAGGCCGGCGACCAGGTCGGCCAGGTCCATGGTCAGGGTGAGCCGGGGCTTGGCGCCGTGGCATGCGGGAGCACGTCGGTGTCGAGGAGACGCTGGCAGCCCTCGACCAGCGCGTCGAGGAAGCGGGCGCCGTGGTCTCGGGGGTCCTGGCCGTCGTGGGCGCACCCGGTGACCGGGCAGTCGGCCGAGCCGCCGCAGGCGCCGGGCGTGGTGGGGGCGGGCGCGGCAAGCGGCCAGAGCGCGGTCTTGATCACCGCGGCGTCCTCGACCGTGGTGCGGCCCTTGATCTTGACCCCGCCGGCGCCGTCCTCGGTGATGGAGAGGAACCGGTTCAGGTGCGCTGCGCGCTCGAGTCGCCGCAGCTTTCGTTCCTCGCGGCGCTCATGGCCTTCTGGGTCGATGATCTCGATCAGGTGCTCGGCTGCGGTCGCCAGGTCGGTGGCGTCCAGGCTGCGGGCCTCGCGCAGCAGGCGGGCCTCGGCGCGGGCACGCAACGAGGCCTTGACCGGGAGGGTCGTGATCGCGCGGGTGATCACCTCGGCCTGCTTGCGGCTGATCCGGGCATCGGCCAACGCCTGGGCCGTGCGGGTGCAGGCGCCCTCCAGGGCGGCCGCGAGCTTGACCGCCGCCGGGCCCGTTCCTTTGGTGCCCCCGGCGACCGCGGTGATGTAGTCCCGGGTGGCCGACCACTGCTCGGTCTTGGCGGCATCGGTGGCATCGATCTCGCGGATCACCGCGAGCTGCACGGCGTCCAGCGTCGACCGGAGAGCCTCCAGCTGGGCGAAGGTGTCCAACAAGGTGGCGGCGGGTTTCGCCGCCCACAGCTCCTCACGCAGTGCCAGCACCTCGCCGCGCGCCGCCTCGACCACCGCGGCCGGGCCGGCCGGTGGCGGAGCGAGGGTGCTGGTCATGGCACCGACGCTACGGATCACCACCGACGATACCGCGCTCAGATCCCGCCATTCGAGACACTAATCGAACAAAGTTCGAAAATCCTCAAACCACCCGTTTGTCGGGTGTTGGAGAACCTCCGCCGACCGGCGTCAGTCGGCGAGCTCGGCGATGACCGGGGCATGGTCGCTGGCGCCCTTGCCCGCGCGCTCCTCCCGGTCGATCATCGCGTCCGTCACCCGCTTCGCCAGCGCCGGCGACCCGAGGATGAAGTCGATGCGCATCCCCTTGTTCCTCTCGTAGCGCTGTCGGTAGTAGTCCCAGTAGGTGAAGGCGCCCGGACCAGGCGTGAACGGTCGCACCACATCGACGTACCCGCTGTCGACGAACGACTGGAAGGCGGCGCGCTCCGGTGGCGACACGTGGGTGCTCTTCGCGAAGACGCTCATGTCCCAGACGTCCTCGTCGGTGGGGGCGATGTTCCAGTCGCCGGTCAGCGCGATCCGAGCCTGGGGGTCGTCGTCGAGCCAGCCCCTTGCGGCGACGTGGAGCCGGTCGAGCCACTCGAGCTTGTAGTCCAGGTGCGGGTCCCCGAGCTTGCGGCCGTTGGGCACGTACAACGACCAGACCTGCGTGCCGCCGCAGGTCGCCCCCAGTGCTCGTGCCTCGGACGTCATCGGCTCGCCCCACTGCGGCATCCCCTCGAAGCCGTGACGCACGTCCTCGAGGCCGACCCGGCTCGCGATCGCCACACCGTTCCACTGGTCGTAGCCGAGGGTGGCCACGTCGTACCCGAGCGCCTGGAGACCCATGATCGGCCACTGGTCGTCGCGGGCTTTGGTCTCCTGGATGGCGAGTACGTCGATCTGGTGTCGCTGCAGGAGCGCCTCGACGCGGTCGATCCGTGAGCGGACAGAGTTCACGTTGAACGTGGCGATGCGCATTGCGCCACTCTAGAAGCGAGTACGACGGGCGCGCTCGCGTGGCTGCTCGGGCAACGGTGACCAGATGCGGCGGAGCGTGAGAAACCGCGGTCCTCGATTCGTCGGCAGAGCCCGCCGCGCCGTAAAGTTGCCGCCCGTGGCACTCACCATCGGAATCGTCGGACTCCCCAACGCGGGCAAGTCGACCCTCTTCAACGCCCTGACCAAGAACGACGTCCTCGCGGCGAACTACCCGTTCGCGACGATCGAGCCGAACGTCGGCGTGGTCGGTGTCCCCGACGCTCGCCTGCCGGTGCTCGCGGAGATCTTCGGGTCGGCCAAGCTCCTCCCCGCGACCGTCGAGTTCGTCGACATCGCGGGCATCGTCCGCGGCGCCTCCGAGGGCGAGGGCCTGGGCAACAAGTTCCTGTCGCACATCCGTGAGTCGGCCGCGATCTGCCAGGTGACCCGGGTGTTCCGCGACGAGGACGTGACCCACGTCGACGGTGAGGTGAACCCCGCAAACGACATCTCCACGATCCAGACCGAGCTGATCCTCGCCGACCTCCAGACGGTGGAGAAGGCGCTGCCTCGTTTGGAGAAGGAGGCGCGGCTCAAGAAGGAGACCGCTGCCGTCCTCGGAGCGGTCAAGGAGGCGAAGGAGGCGCTCGAGTCGGGTACGCCGGTGATCGCCACGAAGATCGACAAGGCGCTGCTGCGTGAGCTCATGCTGCTCACCGCGAAGCCCTACATCTACGTGTTCAACTGCGACAGCGACGAGCTCTCCGACGAGGGGCTCAAGCAGAAGATGCGGGACCTGGTCGCGCCCTCCGAGGCGATCTTCCTCGACGCCAAGTTCGAGGCCGAGCTGGTCGAGCTCGACGACGAGGACGAGGCCCGCGAGATGCTCAAGGAGATGGGCATCGACGAGCCCGGTCTCGACGTACTCGCCCGCGTAGGGTTCGACACCCTCGGCCTGCAGACCTACCTGACGGCAGGCCCGAAGGAGACCCGGGCGTGGACGATCCCTAAGGGCGCCACCGCTCCTGAGGCGGCCGGTGTGATCCACACCGACTTCCAGCGCGGCTTCATCAAGGCCGAGATCGTCTCTTTCGGCGACCTCGTCGAAGCCGGGTCCATGAACGCTGCCAAGGCCGCCGGCAAGGTCCGCATGGAGGGCAAGGACTACGTCATGCAGGACGGCGACGTGGTGGAGTTCCGCTTCAACGTCTAGCCCAACCTCGGTGGACAGAACACCTGGCTGGTTCGGGTTCAGACCCAGAGAGGCGAAGAGACCACCAGCACCGGGAACAGCAGCAGCGGAAGCCACAGTGGCGCCCACCGTTCGTGCCTGAGCCTGGCCACGACCGCCAGCGCGAACGCGACGAAGGACGTCAACGCTCCGGCGCCACCGAATCCCAGACCGCTGAAGGCGAGCGCCAGCATGATGACGCTGGCCGCTGCGAGTGCGACGGCCCACTGCGCCAGACGGGTGTGTACTTGTCCTGAAGCTGGGCTGACCCTCATCGAACTCACCTTCTTGACAGGACCCCTCAAGGCCCACGCCGCGCCTTTCACCCATCGTCGTGCTGCTGGACAGCACGTGGACAGGGGCGACGGTCCCGACTTCCGTGACGCAGACTCGGCCTCATGTACCCATGTCCCTGTTGCGGCTACCAGACCCTGCCTGACAGAGGCGCTTACGACTTGTGCCCTGTGTGCTGGTGGGAGGACGAGGGCGTAGAGCCCTGGGAGTACAGCGAACCCAACGGGCAGACGCTGGTTGAGGCGCAGCAGGAGTACTTGGCGCAATGTCTTCCCTACCGCCTGCGCCCGGGCAAGGTCCGCGCTCCCAAGCGGGGGGAAGAGCGTGATCCGGACTGGCGCCCATTCGAGTTGACGGGTGAACTGATTGGTCGTGTGGAGCTGGCAAACAGGGAGTGGCAACGCGCCTGGGATGAAGAGGAGCGTCGCGTGGCCGAGGAGCTGGCAAGCGATCCGGAAGGGCCCTTCAAGGAGTACAACGCAGCGATACAGGCTTTGAAGGCGGAAGCCACGCACTTGCCTCACAGTGAGGTCAAGACCCGGCTACGGGATCTGAGCCAGGCGAAGGGGCTGATGTTCTCGGAGGCGCATCTAGAACTGCTCTCCCGCCTGATGGGAGACGAGAACTTCTACCGTCGCCACCCTCTTCGAGCCGCTTGGTGGTTGGTGCGCTATTCGCGACCGAAGACCCTCACTCGCCGTTGGGAAGAGTTGCGAACGGGCACTGTCCGCTTCGCCGGCTAGGCAACGCTGCGGCGCCCGGAATCGGCGTGTCAGCACGATGTGCCGTGGCGTCGTGGCCATAGCATCCGGAGGGAACGTCCGAATCTCCGTCAGTCGGACCGATCCGTTTTGTTTGCAGCAGCCGCGACCGCGAAACCCGCCATCGCGAAGCCGCCGATAACGAAGAAGGTGCCGACGAAAGTTGCGTCGCGTGGCGTGGCTGCTCCTGCGTGATCGCGGCTGAAGAGGATGTCGGCTGCGAGCACCCACAGCAAGCAGGCGAACAGCAGGAAGAACATGATCGCGAAGCGCCGCATGCGATCCGCCCGAGTCCATGACGACGGGAGCACCGCCTTCAAGGTCCCGGTCAAGAGCCCGTAGAGCAGACCGACTGCGATCGCCTTGAGGAGCCACAGCACGCGGCGCATGGTACAAGGCTGCACCGGGTCTCTGTGACCCCAACCGTCACGCGACGCAGAACTCGTTGCCTTCTGGGTCGAGCATCACGACATGACCAAGGTGCTCGCCGTAGGACTCCTCGCGGACAGTCGTAGCCCCCGCGGTGACGAGTTCGGCTGCCTTCGCACGGATGAGCTGCTCGCGCTCGGCCATGTCCCACGGCGGCTCGCCTGCCACCCGGATGTCGATGTGCATCCTGTTCTTGGCTGTCTTGCCCTCCGGCACCCTGAGGAAGCCGATGGCTGGGCCCACCCCGTCCGGGTCGACGATGGAAGCACCGTCCGGGTCGTCGTACCCCGGCTCAGCCACGTACCCGAGCGCGATCGCCCAGAACGCAGCAATCCCATGCGGGTCGGCCGCGTCGCAACCGAGCGTCCAATGTGTCGCCATGCCCGCAAAGTACCAGCGGGCGCCCCAGTCAGCCGGTTCCAGCTTCCCGCAGTCGCGGGACCATCCAGGCCCACACCAGCCGACCTCCCTCGGTGGTCCAGTGCAGGCCGTCGGTGCGAAGGGTCACGCCGTCGAGGCTGTCGCTGAGGCCGTGAGCGCAGAGGAAGGCATCGACGTCGAGCACGGTGACCTCAGGGAACGCAGCAGCCGCGGCTCGGATGGCCCGGTTCGTGGCAGCTACACGGGCCGAGTCGTTGACCACGGGTGGGTAGCGGCCCCACCGGTAGAGGGTGGTGACCGGAAGCTGGATCTCGGGTGCGTCGTGGCAGTGGTTCAGGGCCACGGCGAGGTGGTCGACATGCCGCGACATCTCCTCGAGGACGGTTCGGTAGCCACGGGTCGTCATACGCAGCCACTCGGGGTCGCGGAACGAGACGGCCCGCCCTGCGACGTACCTGTCGTACTGCTCCCAGCCGCCGGCGAAGAGCACTCCCAGATCTGCGCTCGCAGACGCGATCTCCCACTCGCGGGCCTTGGCCCAGTCGCCACACAGCGGCTGCTGGGGAGTCAGCCTCACGCCCTCGGCGGTCGCGACGTAGGGAACCACCCCACAGCCGAACCGGGTGGCAACGTGCAGCGTCAGGCCCGTCCCGGGGGCGTTCCTCACCGCGGCGAACAGGCTGAGCGCCTGCGAGTCACCGACGAGCACGATCGACCGCACGGGGTGAACCTGCGGGGAGGGCTCGTGGGGGCTCGTGGGTCTCGGGTGAGCGCCCGCCGACGCCGGACCCGGGGCAGCCCAGCGGACGACGTCGTCCGGCCTTGTGGCGCTTCGGCTCCTTTCCTGGGCCTCGAGCCGGGCGAGCGCGACCATCGACCCCGGTTCGACCGGCGCCGGTGCAGCCGGCCGGACCAGTGCTGCGACAACGACGGCTCCGGCCGCGGCCGCCAGCGCCGGTGCCGCGACGTGTGGTCGGCGCCAGCGCTGCCAGACCTGCCGTCGCACGGGATGCTCCACGAGCAGGTAGGAAGCCGTGGCCGCGGACACCGTGACGGCTACCCGCAGCAGGAGGAGCAACAAGCCGTCCAGGCCGGTGCGCTGCTCGTCGAGTGCGAGGTACACCGGCCAGTGCCACAGGTAGACGCCGTAGGAGATCAGGCCGAGTGCCACGAAGGGCCGAGAGGACAGCACCGAGGACAGGCCGTGTGACTCGGGTGGAGCCGCCGCGGAGCCCACGACGAGCAGCACGCACGCGAGGGCAACCGCGAGGAGGCCTCCGGTGTAGAGCCAGTCGTCCTCGGGGTTGGCCACCGCGGCCAGGCCGAGGAGAAGCACGGCGCCTGGCACGGCGAGCCAGGACAGGCGACGGGAGCGGACCGGGTCTCGGGGGTGCCACACGGAGCCACCTACCAGCAGGGCCGCCAGCGAGCCGACCAGGAGCGCCTGGACCCGGGTGTCGGTGCCGAAGTACGCCCGCGACGGGTCGGCGTCGGCAGGGTGAAGCCACCAGGCCATCGCCACCGAGCCAACGGTGCTGAGCAGCAGTGCGAACGTGAGGAGCCGCCGTGAGAGCCCCAGCCGGAAGGCGAGGACGAGGAGCAGCGGCAGTACGACGTACCACTGCTCCTCGATCGCCAAGGACCAGGTGTGCAGCAGCGGTGACGGCCCGTTGGCCTGGTCCACGTATGAGTCGTCGGAGCCGATGAACCACCAGTTCGAGACATAGCCTGCCGTCGCCCAGGCGTCCCCTGCCACGCGCTGCCCCCAGCGTGCCCCCAGCGCCGGCAGCACCCAGAGGACGACCACGAGCAGCAGGGCGACCGCCGGAAGCAGCCGACGGGCTCGGGCGCCCCAGAAGGCCATGAGGTCAAGACGTCCGGTCCGTCGCTGCTCGTCGAGCAACAGCGACATGATGAGGAACCCGGACAGGACGAAGAACAGGTCGACCCCCAGGAACCCGCCATCGGCCCAGGAGACTCCGCCGTGGTAGAGGAGTACGCCGGTGACGGCAAGCGCGCGTAGACCGTCGAGCGGGCGTCGGCGAGGGATCCCGCCGCCCCGCGACGGTAGCGCGGTCTGCCGCAATGCAGGCTCCCTGGCGCCGGCTCGGGACTGTTCCAGCCTAAGCCGGGCGGACGTGGCGCTCACATAACCCTTCGCGGTAAGGCCGCTGCTGCTCCTAGGGTCAGCTCATGCCCGACCCGATCTTCGCCGAGCGACGTCTGGCTGCGATCTACGACCCCCTCGACCCCGATCGAAGTGATCTCGATGCCTACGCGGCGATCGTCGGCGAGCTCGGAGCACGGAGTGTGCTCGACGTCGGCTGTGGCACGGGCACGTTCGCCTGTCTGCTCGCGGAGCGGGGCATCGAGGTGGTGGGCGTAGACCCGGCCGGTGCGTCGCTCGACATCGCCCGCAAGAAGCCTCACGCCGATCGTGTGACCTGGGTCCATGGCGACGCGACCACGTTGCCTCCGCTCCAGGTCGACCTGGTCACCATGACCGCCAACGTTGCGCAGGTATTCCTGACCGATGACGACTGGTCCGGAACCCTGCGCGGTGTGCACGCCGCGCTCAAGCCCGGTGGACGCCTGGTGTTCGAGACTCGCGATCCGGCGCGGAAGGCGTGGGAGGAGTGGATCCCGGAGCTGACGCACGCCCGCGCCGAGATACCTGGCGTTGGCGTCGTCGAGACCTGGTGCGAGCTGACGGATGTCGCAGGCACCCTCGTCAGCTTCCGGTGGACCCATGTCTTCGAGGCCGACGGTGCTGTGATGACCTCGGACTCGACGCTCCGTTTTCGTAGCCGGGACGAAGTAGCGGAGTCACTGGGCGCCACCGGCTTCGTGGTGGACGGTGTACGGGACGCACCGGACAGACCTGGCAGGGAGTTCGTCTTCGTCGCCAGACGCACCGACTGACCGCCCTCCGGCCCCGATCGACACGGCGTCGTGGAACTGCGCCGCGCTGATCACGTTGGTCACGTACGTCCACGTACGTCGTCTCCTGGCTGGAAGTCGATCCGCATGACCACCCGGCGAATGGTGGGGCGGCTGACCTCCTCGAACCCGGCGTCCTCGAAGACCTGACGGGCACCCACGTGCACTTCGCCCCAGGTGATCTCCTTGCCCGGATGGGTGATCATCGGGTAGGCCTCGAGCGCCCTGGCGCCGCGCTCGCGGGCGAAGTCGATGGTGGCCCGGGCGAGGGGATAGGTGAGGCCGCGGCCCCGGTAGCCCTTCCGGACCACGAAGCAGGTCACCGCCCAGATGTCGTCGTCGCTCTTGTCCTCGGCCCGACCGCTCCACGGGACGCGAGAGGTGCGCAGCTTGGGGTACGCCGTACGCGGCTCGACCGCGACCCAGCCCACCGGCTCGTCTTCGACGTAGGCGACCAGCCCGCTGGTGGCCGCAGCGTTCGGGTCGCCGCAGGCGGTCTGAGCCCGGAGCATCGCGGTCCGCTCCTCCTGTGTGGAGTCGCGCCAGATCCAGGGGACGACCTTGAACCGCTGGCACTGGCACTGACCCGGGTCGGTGGTGCCGAAGATCGTGGCGAGGTCGTCCCAAGACGCCTCGTTGGCGGGGACGATGGTCAGCCGCTCAGCGGGGATCGGCACCTCCATAGCCGTCATCATGACTGCGGCGGGTCCTCCTCCACCAGACGATCGACACCGGCGCGAAGGTCTGCCGGCGGCCGACGTACTTTCTATGGTCGTGAACTACCTGCCTGTGACTCGGCGGTTTCGGCTCCGGCGAGTGGGCAGCTAACCCGTGGGGGGCTCGCCGTGCGGCGGCTCCGGTGTGGCGGACAGCCGCAGCGCCATGAACACAGCCGAGAGCAGGTGGATGCCCGCAGCGACCAGGTAGATCACCACGATCCGGTCGTCGACGAAGGTGCGGGAGCAGTACGCAGCGAGGAACGCCGACGCGACCATCGTGACCGTGTTGAGGGCGAGTCGCCTCTTGCCCGTCGTGACCTCGGCGCGAGTCGTGAACGGCCGGACGCCCGGCGGGGCGGACGTCGCGCTCACGGCCGACTCGGCACGCCGACTGACCCCGGGCGGGGCAGCTGACGTTTGAAGATCGAGGGTTCAGGTTTCACGGACTCCCCCTTGTACCGCTGGCGGGGCGAACCCGTGGTGCGGCCGTCCCCGAAGACCCTTAGATGGTCGCAGCACGTCGCACCCTGAGTCAGAGGAACGGAAGAACCAGCCGGGACCCACCCGCTTTCAACGGCTCAGGACGCGAGCGTGGCGGGGAGGCGATGCGGCCGAGGTCGACGTTCCGCCGCCGACCCAGCTTCGGACGCTGGTCACCGCTACCCCGACCCCGAAGGTGGTCCACAGGAGCGCCGCGACCTGCGGCCCTTCCAGCTGGGGGTCGAAGAAGGAGGACACCAGGATCGCCGTAGCCAACATCAGGGACAGGACGGCTGCCTGACGGCGCACGTAGAGCCCCTGTTGTGCCAGGCGCCGGCAGCCCGCGACCAGACGGCAGTACCAGCCCACCCACATGGCGATCCACAGCGAGATACCCACCAGGCCCATCCGAGCCAAGACATGGAGGTGCGAGTTGTGCGGGCTACGCAGTGTGTCTTTCCCCTCGTCGAGAACGCCCACATCGGCGGCGAGGTTCGGCCCGAACCCGGACCCGTCGACGAGACGGCCGTCGGCCACCTGCTTGTCCAGAATCCGTGACCACAGCTCCTGACGCCCGTCCACGGTGCCACCCAGGTTGCCGGGTGACTCCTTGCCTCCGAGACTGACTACGTTGGCGACCAGCTGCGACGCCGAGAACTCGCGACCCTGGACGCCGGGGAAGGGCACCTTCAGGGACAACAGGGAGGCGAGGCCCAGCCCGAGGACCGTGAACGCGACCGCTCGCACGATCAGCCGTCGTCGGTCCTGGATAAACGCCAGTCCGACCATCGCACCTGCGCCGAGCACCGAGAAGACCGCCTCGGTTCTGGGTGGCGGCGAGCGCGACGACCACGAGGGCCATGATGCTCCATGCCTCCCGGCTTCGGGCGCTGCGTCCGTCGCGGAACAGCCACATGCACCCGAGAACGAGGAGTGCGGCGATGGCCGCGCTGCCCGGCTTGTGCGACAGGACCGAGACCGTCGTGAACGGCACAGTGGGGGCGCTGTCCGCCATCGGCGTCAGAACCAGGCCGAGCGGAAGCCACAGCAGCAGCCACGGCGTCAGCCGGGCGATCTGGAGGACCAGGCGTTCGAGTAGGTCCGAGGATCTCGCGAGCGCAGCTATGGCCAGAAACGCGAACAAGCTGTAGTACCAGAGGGCTGCGTCGCGCACGGCGTCCATCCCGTAGGCGCCTACACCGGGCAGAGTCTGGACCAGTCCCCAGAGGGCGAACGCCGCAAGTAGCGCCAGTATCGGCTCGTCCCTGACGGGACTCGGAGAAAACCAGGGGCGGCGAGCACCGCCAAGGCACCGACGGCGAGAACCATCTCACCGACGTACAACGGCGTGCCGGGGAGGTGGAGATAGGCGAAGGCCCTGTCGAACAGCAGGTAACCGCCGAGGAGGGGGCCGAGCAGCAGGCCGTAGAGGACAAGCAGGCGCCCTGACCCGCCCGGCGCCTGTGCTGCCGATTGCACGACTGTGGCCCTACGGGGACCTGGACTGCGTACGGGCGACGACATGGTGGGGCTAACGGCCTGCCTCGAGCACCGGAGACGGGTAGTCGTCGCCGTCCATTGAGTGGGTGCGCTCGAACACCGGTGCCGGTACGACCGACGAGATCGCACGTCGGCCGGATCGGGCGGAAGAACGACCGCGCATGTGGGCGAGGTGGGACCGCCTGGGTGCCGGGCTGTAGATGTAACCGACGACGTCGGACTCGATCAGGTCGAGCCGGTCCACCATGTCGAGGTGGTCCTGGATCGGCTCATGGGGGCCGACGACGACGATCGTCGCATCGGAGGCGTCGACGAGCTCGCTGGCGTGGGCCACTCGTAGCAGAGCCGGACTGTCGACCAGGACGACGTCGAAGCTGGCCTTCGCTTCGGCGAGCACCTTTTCGACCGCTTTCGAATAGGCTGCGCTGGACACCCCAGCCAGGGTCGTCCGGCCGGACCTGAGGACGGAGACACCCCTGTGGAGAGGGCTGGGCTCCACACAGTCCGCTGCGGCGCGTTGTCCGGCGAGCACCTGCTCGAAGCCGTCAGCGACCGGGGTGTCGGGCAGAAGCAGGGCGGTGAGGTTGCCCGCGTCGGCATCTATGGCAAGCACCCGGGTGCCGCTCTCGGCGATGGCGAGGGCCACATTGGCAACGACGGCACTCCGCCCGGCGTCCGCCGCCGAGACGAAGGCCAGCGACAGCCGCTGACCGCGGGCTGCGCAGATTCGCCCGATGGACCCGGCGGCGAACCGGAACGCCTCGGCGTCGACAGATCGTGGACGGGCAGTCATCGGCAGGAGGCCAGCGGCAGCGGTCCTGGACCGTCGCTTCTTCTTCGCAGAGGTCGGGATCTCCCCTATCAGTGGCGCGCCGTAGAACGCCGCGGGGTCCAACCGGTCATCGATGCACCTGCGGCGACTGCCTCTCGCGAAGGCCAGAGCGGCACCCAGGAGGGCGCCGATGACCAGGCCGATGGCGCCGCCTTTCTTCGAGTTGCCGTTGATCGGATCCTGGGGTTCGAGGGCCCACGCGACCGTCGGCTGGCGTGCAAGGTCGACCTGCTGGTCGATCAACGCCTGTGTCCGTTGGTTCATGAGGTCGGTGCGCTGGCGCTCGGTCGTGGCATCGGCGATGGCGTTCTCGATGCCGGCCACGGTGGCCTCGCCCTGAGCGGTGATGGCGGCGGATCGGACGTCGTCGTACGCCCGGACCAAGGCGTTGGCACCCTCCTGGGCGACCGCGGCGCTCGGCCCTGTGAACGACACGACGATCATGGTGGACCCGTAGCTGCCAGGTGAGGCACCCTCCGGCGGAGTGATCTCCAGCGACCTGTCGTCACCGGAGAAGTCGCGGACGGCCAGTACGTTGCCGTCGAGGGCGCCGTTGGCGATGCGGACCGCTCGCTCGGCGACCTCCTGAGACTGCAGGAGCAGCACCTGGCTGTCGAGATACTGGTCGCTGCCCTGGCCCTGCAACAACAAGGGCTGCGGCACCGAGACCGTGGCCTGGGCACGGTAGACCTCAGGCTGCACCAGCGTGTACCCAACGGCTGCCGCCGCGGTCATGAGCGCGACCACCACGACCATCGTGCGGTAGCGGCGTACGGAGCCGAACACGGTCGGCTCGAACCGGAACTGCTCGATGCTGCTGGACTTCATCGCCGCACCCCGCTTGGTGCGACCAGCACGTTGACCACGTGCCGGACGATGCGCTCGATCATCGGACCTCCCCCGTTGCCTGACTCGCAGCGGCCTATGCCCGAACACGACCTCGTGCAAGGGGTCCAGTCGCCTAACCGGGACTGTGAACCACGCTGTTCCGTGCTGCCGACGACTTACGCGACAGTTAGCGACAAACCCGCGGCTTCCCCTTTCAACGTCACATTAGAGACTCCGGCCGTTCCGGAGAGCCGGTTTTACAAATTCCGTGATCGCTCCTGCTCATGCGGGAGAGCCTGCGCGAGTGAAGGGGCACGGGTTGTGGCCTTAAAGGGATCAACTGATGCCAGCGACGTCGCGTCTGCTTCGGGACGTTGGCCACTGGTGCCTGCCGAGGTCGTTGGCAACCCTTGCTGGGAGCAGCCCATGCACAAGATCCAGATCGTGTTCTCGGGAGGTACCGGACCATGCATAGCACCACGAAACGTTCACCAATGCAGGCGGGAACGTGTCTGAAGAGCACTGTCGCCGTTCTCATCGCCCTGGTCGTCGCGCTCCCGGTGTTCGCCTTCGGCGTGCCGGTCGCCAGCGGTGCAAGCGAGGTGCAGGTGCTGCCCACCCGTTCGATCTCCATCCGCGGCACGAATGTCGATCGCAGGGTCTACGTCGTTGGCAAGGTCGGTGGCGTGTGGCGCAACAAGTGGGTCGGCATTCAGAGAAGGGACTGCCCAACGTGCTCGTTCCGCAAGTACCGCGGCGACAAGACCAACGCCCAGAGCAGGTACCGGGTCCGGGTCTACGTCCCGCCGGGCGGCAGGCGGATCAGCTACCGCGCGGTGGTGAGGGCGAGCAGCGGCTACGCCAAGTCCTACAGCCGTGTTCTCAAGCTCTGGTGGAGCAGCTCCTAGGCGCCACGCCCTGGGAGGCACCCGCATCCGATGGTGGCGGCGCAGGCCCACACGAGATCGCGAGCCATGAGATTCCGCAGATGGGGTATACCCCTTGAGAGCCAGAGCGCCGTCGGCGCTTGTAGAGGGAGCCGGGAGGAGACCCATGTCAGCAGAGTCAGATCGAATTGCCGAGCTCGAGGGCGAGGTGGCTCACCTCATGGAGGACGTCGAGCGCTATCGCAGCGCCGCCGAAGACACCTTGCAGCAGCTGGACTGGTGCATCGGCTACCTGGCGGGGTGCCACAAGGGCCAGGTCGCGAAGGTGCTCAGCGCCAACCGTTCGCACATTCGTCGTCAGTACCTTCGGCGACCAGAACAGGCTCCACCCGCGCAGGTGGGCGCGCGGGAGTCCGCGTAGGCAGACCCCAGACAGACATAGGGAGAGGGCAGCTCGCACGAGCTGCCCTCTCCCTATGTCTGCATGTCTGTCTGGGGTCGGGTATAGGCAACTCGCTTCTCATCCCACGCTCATGTGGCATTCCGCGGATCGAGCACATTGCGCATCGTTTCGACGTAACGTAAAGGCATCCAATAGATGGCCGGACGGCTCGGGTCCGACAAGGAGCAGGCACCCCGGGGGTTCCCATGCCACGCCGTCTCAGCGTCCTGACACTTGCACTTCTCGTCAGCATGGGGGCCGCCGCCCAGGCCGTGGCCGACACCACCAGGGTGAACGATCCGAGGGACGAGATCGGTCTCCACGACATCCTGACCCTCACGGTCGACAACACCGGTGACAAGGTCGGCGCCACGGTGGCGCACCGCGGGTCACGTTGGGGCGGGCGCGTCCGACTCGAGTTCGACGTGGCCGGAGGCCCGGCAGCCGAGTTCGTCGCGGTGATTCGTCATACCCGGCCTCTGCAGAACGTGTTTACCAGGTCTGACGGCAGCCGATGGAAGTGCGGTAGTCGTACGGCGACGTCCTGGCCCGGCAGCAGCAAGACTCTGCTCACTGCGGGCCGAAAATGTCTCGCGATGGCGCCGCGGATGCGGGTGAGGGCTTTCGCGATCAGTCCGGGTCGCACGACGGACCGGGCATCCAGCGACGTGGTCCTGCAGCAGACCCGGCCGAACGTGGTCATGATCATGGTCGACGACATGCGTGCCGACGACATCAGGTACATGCCCTGGACCCGGAAGCTGATCGGCAACAGGGGTGTCACTTTCCGGAACTCGTTCTCGCCGTACCCGCTGTGCTGCCCTGCGCGTGCCTCTGTGCTCGTCGGCCAGTACACCCACAACCACAGGGTGTTCCATGTCTACGCGCCTTACGGCTTCCCCTCCTTCGACGACTCGTCGACCGTGGCGACGTGGCTGCGGCGCTCCGGGTACTCGACCGTCTACCTCGGCAAGTACCTCAACGGGTACGGATGGATGCCGGAACCGGGCGAGACGTCAGGCAAGTCGATCTACTACGTGCCGCCCGGTTGGACCGAGTGGCGGGCGTCGATCGACGGCGGGCTGCCCGCGGGTCACCCCAAGAGGGGCAACACGTACGAGTACTTCGACACGACCCTGAGCCGCAACGGGAAGGCCTTCGACAACTACGCCGGCAGGTACCAGTCCCGCGTGTACGGCGGACTGTCCGAGCAGATCATCCGCGCACGCACGGCGTCCGACAAGCCCTTCTTCTTCTACGCCTCCTACACCGCGCCCCACAACGGAGGACCCATCGAGCCCGACGACCCGGGGATGCTGACGCGCAGTGACGGCGTGGAGTACCGGATGGGGTCGCCCGCCCGGCCCAACGACGTGAAGGGTCTGTTCGACACCAGGATCACGGCGGCACCGGGCGCCGACTGGGCAGACCCGGACTTCAGCGACAAACCTGCTTACCTCGCTGCGCCCCCGACGACCGCGGCCGAGCGCCGGGCGATGCTCAATCTCACCCGGCAGCGCGTGGAGGCGCTCTCCGTGGTGGACCAGCAGGTCAGGCGGACCGTCGCCGCCCTCGCTGCGAGCGGTGAGCTCGAGGAGACCCTGGTGATCTTCACCTCGGACAACGGCTACTTCCTGGGCGAGCAACGAATGCGTCAGGGCAAGATCTTCCCCCACGAGCCGTCCCTCAGGGTCCCGCTCCTGATGCGCGGACCAGGCATACCGGCGGGCGAGGTGCGCTACGACCCGTACATGTCGATGGACTTCGCGCCGACCGTGGCGGACTTCGCGGGCGTGCAGCCAGCCGGATCGGTGGACGGGGTCTCCATGCTCGGAGTGGCGCGCCAGGGAGACCGCGGGTGGAAGCGCGCCGTCCTCACCGAGACCGGTTCCCCCTGGTGGGCGACCGGCATCCGTACGGACCGGTACCTCTACGTGCGGCAGGACAACGGGGACGAGGAGTTGTACGACCTCGCCACGGACCCGAACCAGTACGTCAACCTGGTGACCGATCCGGCGGCGGCGGACGTCCTCGCCCTGCTGCGCAACGAAAGAACCCGGATGGCGGACTGTCAGGCAGAGGAGTGCAGGGCGGACATGCCGGCGAGGCTCACCACCGGACCGGGAGAGTCGATCCTGAACCGATGACGTGCCTCATCCCTGGCCGATGCGTGGACGCCGGTCACGGTACGGGTGCTCGTCCCTGACGTACCAGAGCAGCCAGGCGACCGGGAAGAGCAGTCCGCTGGCGACCGCGACGTACCAACGCTGTCCACGACGTCGGGCACCGACGAAAGGCGCTAGCCCATGCCCTGGTCGAAGATCCGCCAGGGCTCGTCATCGGAGCCGCGGACCAACAGGTAGCCCCAGGCGGTCGGCCCCTCCTGCAGCGAGCCGTCGTTGTGAAGCAACCTCCACCGCAGGTCGAACGTCACGGGGACGCGCATCACCTGCTCATCCTCGTCGTGCCCCGTCCACCGCGGTTCCTCGGCGCGCGTGGTGCCGATCTGTACGTCGGTGATGCGGTCCACGTCCTCGAACCAGGTGTCCCGGACCTGCTCGACGGACTCGGAGGTCAGCAACCGTCCGGCTGTGTCGAAGTCGTGCGCGTCGAGGGCGTCGACGTAGGCACGCACCACGTCAGCGGGTGTCGCGTCGGTGGCCGGCATCGCCACGTGACGTCTGGGTTCGTCATCCAGGAGCACGGCCGCGAGACCTCCCGCGGCGAGGAGCGCGACGGCTGTTCCGGCGATGATCCGGCGGGATGAGCGCCGTGCGCCCGCGTTGTCCATGCGCGCATTCTGTCGGCTCGACTGTCGGGGCGCCATAGGTCAGTTCGCGAACGAGGCGAGATAGAAGAGCGCGCCGAGTGCGAGGGGCGCAGCAAGGACGGCGCCACCGCCGAGCATGAGGACCACGCGTTTGGACGCGTTCGCCGCCGCGCCGCGGCCGAGCAGGAACGTCCCGACGCCGACGATGGCTACCGGGACGAGGCCGACGTTCACTGCGAGGAGCAGACCGATGATTCCGGCGACGAGGACGCCCTTGTCCGTGATGCCGCCGTCGCGGCCGAGGAAGAACGCCGCCAGTCCGACCGGGATCAGGCCGAATAGGCCGAGAGTCAGGAGCATGTCGATGATTATCGGAGGCAGTGGGGCCCTCTGCCTCGAAATCACCCCGTGTCGCACTCGGCGCTCAGGCTGTTCCGGCGGCCTCGGGTATCGGAGGGTCCGGCACCATCCCTGCGGGAAGCTCGGCGGCGAGGTAGGCCTCGTGCTCGTCAAGGGTCTCCGCCTCGACCAGCCGGTGCGCCAGACGGTCGAGGCTGGACCGGTTGGCGCGGAGGGTCTCCAGCGCCTTCGCGTAGCAGTCGTCGACGATCCGACGTACCTCTGCGTCCACCAGGTCCCGCGTGGCCTGCGACGGGCCGCTGCCGTCGAAGAGGGACTGTTCCTGCCCGGGCGGCGGGAGCACGGTGATGGGCCCGATCTGTGAGGACATCCCCCAGCGGCCCACCATCTGCCGTGCGATTGCCGTCACGCTCTCGAGGTCCGACTCGGCGCCGGTGGTGACGTCGCCGAAGACGAGCTCCTCGGCGGCGCGGCCACCGAGCGCCCCGACGATGCGGCCGCGCAGGTAGTCGGCGGAGAAGCCGTGCTTCTCGATGTCGGGTGCCTGGAACGTTGCGCCGAGGGCCTTCCCGCGCGGGATGATCGACACCTTGCGCACACGGTCGGCCCCCGGCGTGATCATGCCGAGCAGGGCGTGGCCGGACTCGTGGAAGGCCGTGCGCTCCTTCTCCTCCACGGAGAGCATGATGTGCCGGGCGGTGCCGAGGACGACCTTCTCCAGGGCGTCGGTGAAGTCCTTCATCGCCACTCGTTCGTGCAGGCGCTTGGCGGCGAGCAGGGCCGCCTCGTTGACGAGGGTCTTCAGGTCGGCGCCCACCATGCCGGGCGTCGCGGCCGCGACCGTGCCCAGGTCGACGTCGTCGGCGAGCGGCATGCCGCGGGTGTGCACCCCGAGTATCTGCTCGCGACCGGTCCGGTCCGGGGCGTTGACGGTGACCCGGCGGTCGAACCGGCCGGCCCGCAAGAGCGCCGGATCGAGGATCTCCGGACGGTTCGTCGCCGCGAGCACCACGACCCCCTCGTTGCCGGTGAAGCCGTCCATCTCGGTGAGGATCTGGTTGAGAGTCTGCTCCCGCTCGTCGTGCCCGCCGAGGCTCACGCCCGCCCCGCGTGCCCGGCCGATCGCGTCCAGCTCGTCGATGAAGATGATCGACGGCGCGTTCTTCTTCGCCTGGTCGAACAGGTCTCGCACCCTGCTGGCTCCCACCCCCACGATCATCTCGATGAACTCGGACGCTGAGAGGTGGAAGAAGGGCACGTTCGCCTCGCCGGCGACCGCCCGGGCGAGCAGCGTCTTCCCGGTCCCCGGTGCGCCGGTCAGCAGCACACCCCTCGGGATGGAGGCACCGACCTTCCGGTACCGCTCGGGGTTCTTGAGGAAGTCGACGACCTCCATGACCTCTGCCTCGACCTCGTCGATCCCGGCCACATCGGCGAACGTCGTCCGTGGCCCCGACTCAGGCTCGTAGAGCTTGGCGCGCGACCGGCCCAGGCCGCCGAGCCCTCCCATGCCGGACATCGCGGCGCTACGACGGAAGAACCAGATCAGCAGGCCGATGAACAGGAGGATGGGTCCGAACCCGAAGATGACCTGCTGCCACAGCGGCGCGCCCGTGTCCGGCTCGGCGTTCACAGTGACGCCCTTGTCGATGAGCAGCTGGACCAGCTTGTCGTCCGCGAACGCCGGCCGCTGGGTCTGGAAGTCGGTGACCTTGGCCGCGTCCTTGTCCTTCGGGGGGTAGCTGACCTCCGTCTCGAACTTGCCGCTGATCTGGTCCTCGACCGAGGTGACCTCGGTGACGTTCCCGACCTGCACCTGCTCACGGAAGAACGAGTACGAGACATCCGTCTGCTCGGGCGCCTTGAACAGCGTGGAGACGATCAGCCAGTTCACGACGAGCAGTCCGACGATCAGCCAGCGCAGCCACCCGGGAAAGGAGGAGCCGCGCTTCTCGCGGTCGTCCCCACCTGTGCCGCCGCCCCGGTCGCCGCCCTTCGGTGTGCCCTCGACACGCCACGGGTGACCCCGGTCAGGCGATGACTGGGCAGGCGTCCTTCGCATGCGACTCTCACTCCTCGGTAGCCAATTTCAGGCTCTGGTGCGGGGAGACACTGGAGAAGAGTCGAAGGTCCTACGAACCCGGGAGGCGGGATGGGACTCGGCGGAGCGGGGCACCGCACGGCGCCGCACACGGCGGACCTCCGGATCGAGGCGTGGGCGCCAACCCGCGAGCAGTGCATCGCCGAGGCCGTCCGCGGCACGGTCGAGACATTCGTGGACATCTCGTCGACACGCGCCGAGACCGCGCGGCTGTGTCACCTGACGGCCACCGCCGACGAGGATCTCCTGGTGGCCGCCCTCGACGAGATGGTCTACCTGATGGACACCGCCGGGGAGATCCCGGTGGAGGTCGAGGTCGAGCCGACCCCGGCCGGAGCGGATGTCCGGTTCGGGATGGTTGGCGTTGACCGGCTGCCGCAGGTGGGTGCGGTGCCCAAGGCGGTGTCCCTGCACGAGCTCCGGCTCGCCCGAGACCCCGACGGCTGGTCGTGCTCGGTGACCCTCGACGTCTGAACCGGGATTCCTCTGGAGACGGCCCTGTCGCCAAGGGCTCGGTCAGGCTCTCCTCAGCCCTTGACCACGCCGAGCGGCACGAGGCGGGCCACCTTCCGCGCCAGGCCGGCGCCCTGGCTGGCGTCGACGACCGCGTCGATGTCCTTGTAGGCGTCCGGCTTCTCCTCGGCGAGGCCCCGCCACGACGTGCCGCGCACCAGGATCCCGTCCGACTCGAGCTGGTCGCGGAGGGCTCTGCCGCTGACGTTGCGCGCGGCCTGGTGCCGGCTCTGCACCCGCCCGGCTCCGTGGGCGGCCGAGAAGAACGCCGGGTTCCCCGGCACCCCGGCCAGCACGTACGACGCGGTCCCCATCGTTCCGGGGATGAGCACGGGCTGCCCGACCGGTGCCAGGTCGATCGGCAGGTCGGGGTGGTACGGCGGAAGCGACCGTGTCGCACCCTTTCTGTGCACGCACAACCGGCGAGTCCGGCCGTCGACCTCGTGCTCCTCGATCTTCGCGAGGTTGTGGGAGATGTCGTAGACCAGGTCGAGCGTCGTGCCGGCCTCCTTCTCGAAGACCCGCCGCGACTCCTCGGCCAGCAGCTGCCGGTTGGCGCGTCCGTAGTTGGCGGCGGCGTTCATCGCGCCGAGGTACGCCTCCCCGTGCGGCGACCGGACCGGGGCGCAGGCGAGCTGCCGGTCGGGAACGGAGATGCCGAACCGGCTCATCTCCCCGCCCATGTCCCCGACGTGGTCGGTGCAGATCTGGTGACCGAGGCCGCGCGAGCCGCAGTGGATCATCACGCAGGCCGCGCCGAGCGACAGGCCCATGGCCGCGGCGGACGCCTCGTCGTACACCTCGTCGACGCGCTGCACCTCCAGGAAGTGGTTGCCCGAGCCGAGGCTGCCGACCTGTGCGAGGCCGCGCTCGCGTGCCCGGTCGCTGACCTTCGTCCAGTCCGCGCCGCCGACCGCGCCACCGTCCTCGCAACGCTCCAGGTCGCGTTGCACACCGTGCCCGCGCTCGACGGCGAAGCGGGAGCCGCCATCGACCAGCCGGTGCAGGTCTCGGTGGTCGTGGAGCCGCCACACGCCGCCGCGTCCCGTCCCACGCGGGATGCACGCGTCCAGCTGGTCCATCACCGCCTCGATCCGGGCGCCGAGGCCCGTTGCGTCGATGTCCCGGGCCACGAGGAGCCTGACCCCGCACGAGATGTCGAAGCCGACGCCACCCGGCGAGACCACCCCGTCGTCGTCGACCTCGGTGGCCGCCACGCCGCCGATCGGGAAGCCGTAGCCCCAGTGCATGTCGGGCATGGCGTACGACGCCGTCACGATCCCGGGAAGGGTGGCGACGTTCGCGACCTGCTCGAGGGACTTGTCGCCGCGCTCGTCCGGCAGCAGCGACTTGGACACGAAGAGAATCCCGGGAACGCGCATTCCACCCTCGCGGTCGATCCGGAAGCGGTACGGCGACTCCTGCACGATCCTCACGCTCACCAGCCTCCCCGCGAGACCCCGTGACGGCAACGGTCAGGGCGGACATGAACCGGCCCGCCGGTGGGATGGTCGTACCGTCTTGGCGACGGTGGGTCGCGTGGTCCGAGGACCACCGCTTTTCCTGACCATCCTCCGGTCGGGCCGGCGGCAGATGGTTCGGGCCGAAACCCGAATCTCCGGCGGTTCCGTCCCCATCTGGTTCCGGTCCCGCATGAACAACTCTCTTCCCATAGGGACCCCCCGGACAGGGGCGCTGGTCCCAGTCCGGCGGGACCAAGGCCCCGAACGCCGCACGCCACGTGTGGTCCGCTTCTCGGACTCCGGGGGTTTTGGAGTGGTGCGATCGGGCACCTGTGCTTCTGGGAGAGAGACGTCGACATGGCGACCGAATACGCCCGACGACGAAAAAGAGGGAGCACATGAGCAACGAAGCACGGATAGCCGCTGCCGTAGCGAGCGGCTACCTACTCGGACGCAGCAGGAAGATGAAGCTGGCGATCACGGTCGGCAGCTTGCTCGCCGGCCAGAAGGTCGCGACGAGCCCACGGGGGCTCCTGAAGCAGGGCCAGGGGCTCGTGAACAGCAACCCTGAGCTTGCCAAGCTCCAGGACCAGATCAGCGGCAAGCTCTTCGAGGCCGCGAAGGCCGCCGCCGTCGCCACCCTCAACTCACGCCTCGACCTGTTCAGCCAGTCCTTGCGTGGTCGCACCGACGAGCTGCGCGGCCTGGCCGGTGAGCTGGAAGAGGTTGCGGGCGAGCTGGAGGAAGCCGCCGACGAGACGGAGGACCTGGAGGAAGCAGAGGACGAGGAGCAGCCCGAGGACGAGGCTGAGGAAGAGGAGCCGAAGCGGCGGCGCCCTGCCTCCCGCACGCGGAAGAGCAGCGGTGACGGCAGGTCGTCGAGTGGCTCCACGAGCAGCCGGTCCTCGGGCGCCGCCAAGAAGGCCGCCTCAAAGAGCACCGCCTCCAAGAGCACCGCCTCCTCGCGAGGAGGGACGGCGAAGAAGACCGCCGGAGGCTCCTCCAGGGGAGGTACGGCGAAGAAGAGCACCTCCTCGTCGGGCAGCTCAGCCTCGCGCAGCGGGTCCTCTCGCAGCACGGCAAAGAAAGCCCCGGCGAAGAAGGCCCCCGCGAAGAAGGCTCCCGCCAAGAAGGCGGCGGCCAAGAGCACGGCGGCGAAGAGCACGGCAAAGCGGTCCTCGAGCGGCAGCTCGAGCGGCTCGCGGAGCACCGCGAAGAAGTCGAGCAGCTCCAGCCGCTCGCGTAGCAACCGGTGAGGGTGGTGGACCAGATGGCTAACAAGACCAGCCAGGCAGGCGGCGCCCTCAAGAGTGTCGCCGGGGAACTTCCCCTGGACCGTCTGAAGGACGAGGTCCAGGACGTGTTGAAGGCGCTCGGCGAGAGGACCATGGAGTCCGTCACGCAGCGCATCAGCGACGCTACCGACTCGCTGACCGACATCGCCACGAACGGCGGACCCGTCGCCAAGGCGGCCAAGGAGGGCGGCAAGGCGGCAGTCCAGGGCAAGTCCCCGGTGATGGGGGCCCTGAAGGGCGGCGTCGGCGGTGTGAAGGACAAGGTCAAGGAGAAGCTGCCCGGCGGTGGTGGTGGCAACGGCGGTGGCGGCAAGGCCACGAAGTCCACCAACATCATCGAGGAGATCGACATCGGTGCTCCGATCGATGTCGTCTACAACCAGTGGACCCAGTTCCAGGACTTCGCCGGCTTCATGAAGAAGGTCCACAACGTCGAGCAGGAGGAGGACGCCAAGCTCAACTTCAAGGCTCAGGTGTTCTGGTCCCACAGGACGTGGGAGGCGACCATCCTCGAGCAGGTGCCCGACGAGCGGATCGTGTGGCGCTCGAAGGGCGAGAAGGGCCACGTCGACGGTGCCGTGACCTTCCACGAGGTCGCACCGAAGTTGACCCGCGTCCTCGTCGTCCTGGAGTACTACCCGCAGGGGTTCATGGAGCGCACCGGCAACATCTGGCGCGCCCAGGGCCGCCGCGCACGCCTCGAGCTGAAGCACTTCCGGCGCCACGTCATGACCCGCGTGGTCCTCGAGCCCGAGGAGCTCGAGGGCTGGCGCGGCGAGATCGAGGACGGCGAGGTCGTGCGCAGCCACGACGAGGTCGTGGAGGAAGAGCAGCAGGACCAGGACCAGTACGACGAGGCCGAGGGCGAGGAGTACGACGAGCCCGAGGATGAGTACGAGGACGAGGAGTCCGAGGAAGAGCCTGAGGACGAGTACGACGAGGCCGAGGAAGAGTACGAAGACGAGCCCGAGGACGAGTACGAGGACGAAGAGTCCGAGGAAGAGCCTGAGGACGAGTACGACGAGGCCGAGGAAGAGCCCGAGGACGAGTACGAAGACGAAGAGGACGAGTACGAGGACGAGGAGCCTGAGGACGAGTACGACGAGGACGAGCTAGAGGAAGAGGAAGAGCCTGAGGAGGCGCCCCGTAGGCGCAGCTCCGGCACCCGGACGAAGTCCCGGAAGAATAGGTGATCACGTGACGGTTTCGAGCACACGCAGACAGGGCGGGGGATATCTCGAGCGTCCCGCCCCCAGCGGACTGGCGGACGTTGTCGAGGTGATCCTCGACAAGGGCATCGTGATCGACGCCTACGTCCGGATCTCCCTTGTCGGCATCGAGCTCATCACGATCGACGCACGCATCGTGATCGCCAGCGTCGACACGTACCTCCGCTTCGCGGAGGCGACCAACCGCCTCGACCTGTACGAGAAGGGCGGCAAAGACCTCCCCGAGATGGTCGAGGGGATGACGGAGAGCGGCGCGAAGGGCAAGACCTCGGGCGCGCTCGAAGGTGCCAAGAAGGTCCTGACCGGTGGCTCGTCCGACGACGATGACGAGGAGCGGGAACGCAGGCCCGCCAGGAAGTCCTCCTCATCGTCCTCGCGGCCGCGCCGCAGGCGAGAGTCTGACTGACCATGGACACGTCAACAACGATGAGGGAGGGTCCGGTGGGTGCGACGACCGACGAGGCGTACTACGTCTACGGCATCGTTCCCGCGGACGCCTCCGTCGAGAGGCTCGACCAGTCCCTCGGGATGGGCAGTGAACTGCTGCTGCTCACCGAGGGTCCGGTCGGCGCGCTGGTCGAGGTGGTCGACCCGGAGCGACCGCTGGGTCGGCGGAAGGACCTCGTCGCGCACAGCTCGGTGCTCAACGAGCTCGCCGCTCACGGCCCGGTCCTGCCGATGAGGTTCGGCTCGGTCGTGCAAGGCACGGACGGGGTCGTCGAGGAGCTGCTGCGACCGCAGCAGGACCACTTCGCGTCCCTGCTCGAGCAGGTCGAGGGTCGGCTGCAGTTCAACCTGCGGGCCCGCTACGAGCTCGACACCGTCCTGGCAGAGGTCGTCGCGGCCGAGCCTGAGGTGGCCGAGCTGCGCCGACGTACGGCGGACCTCCCGGACGACGCCACGCACTACGACCGGATCCGTCTGGGCGAGCTCGTGGCGCATGCCGTCGAGGTACGGCGGCACCAGGACGCCGAACGCATCCTCGAGAGGCTGGCTCCCCACGCCGAGGACCACCTCACCAGGGAGGTCTCCAGCATGGACGACCTGGCCGAGGTGTCCTTCCTCGTCACCACGGAGCAGCAGGAGGCGTTCGAGCGGGTGGCCGAGGAGATGGCCGAGGAGATGGCCGGCCGTGCCCGGCTCAGCCTGGTCGGCCCGATGGCGCTCTACGACTTCATTCCGGAGGACTGATCGGGATGGGTCTCTTCACAGGTCTGCTGACGCTTCCACTGGCCCCTGTCCGGGGGACCGTATGGGTGGCGGAGCAGGTGCTCGAGGAGGCAGAGCGGCAGTACTACGACCCGGGCGTCATCCGTCGCCAGCTCGAAGAGGTGGACGAGCTCCGGGCCACGGGCCAGATCTCGGAGGAGGACGCCGAGGCATTAGAGGACGAGCTCATCGAGCGGCTCATGGAGAGCCGCCGTCGCGGGGGCGGACGGGAGGGCCTGTAACCGCATGGCTACGACAAGGAAGACCGCAAGCGCGCGCAAGAGCGCGGGCACCAGCAAGACCGCGAGCGCACGCAAGACGGCGAGCGCCAGCAAGACCGCGAGCGCACGTAAGACGGCGGGCACACGCAAGACTGCGGGCACAGGCAAGACCGCGAGTGCACGCAAGAGCGCGAGCGCCAACAAGAAGACCGCGAGCGCCGCCCGCGGGGGCACGGCCACACGCAAGACCACCGCGTCCCGTAGGGCCGCGGAGGAGTCGCCCAGGCGCTCCGATGACTCGGCCAAGCGTTCCGTGGAGTCGCAGGAGCGCCCCGACGAGACGCAGGAGCGTGACACCCAGCCCCGAGTGGACAAGCCGAAGAAGATGCCGGCCCTGAAGGTGGCCCAGGCCGCCGCGGAACAGCTCGCGCAGCTGACGGGCCGGGAACCGGAGTGCGTGATCGGCATCGAGCGCACCGACGACGGTTGGACGGTCGACCTCGAGGTCGTCGAGAGCCGCCGCATCCCGGACTCCACCGACGTCCTCGCCATCTACGCGGTCGACGTGGACGAGGACGGTGACCTGGTCGGCTACCACCGTGCCCGGCGCTACATCCGCGGCAAGGGCGGAGACGGTGAGGGGAGCTCGCGGTGACGGAGCAGAGCCGTCCGCTGATGACCAGTGGAGCCAGGTCGCCTCAGTCGCAGTACCAGATGTCGAGTGACCGCCCGCAGCCGGCGAACCTGGCCGACATCCTGGAACGGGTGCTGGACAAGGGCATCGTCATCGCGGGCGACATCAAGGTGAACCTGCTCGACATCGAGCTGCTCACGATCAAGATCCGGCTCCTCGTGGCCTCGGTCGACCGCGCGAAGGAGATGGGCATCGACTGGTGGGAGAACGACCCGATGCTCAGCTCGCGCGCCAAGGAGGAGCAGGACGGAGAGCTCGAGGATGAGAACCGCCGCCTCAAGGCGCGTTTGCGCGAGCTGGAGTCCGCCGATGAGTGAGACCGGCATCTACTTCTACGCGATCTCGCGCGGCGTCACGCAGGAGGTCGTCGAGGGGGAGCGGGGCATCGAGGACGCCCCGCTGAGGCTGGTCGAGCACCAGGGGCTGTGCGCGGTCGTCAGCGACGTGGACCTCGCCGAGTTCGGCGAGGAGGGGCTGCGTCGCAACCTCGAGGACCTGGCCTGGCTCGAGTCGGTCGCCACCGCCCACGACCGCGTCGCGCGGGTCGCGTCCGAGCACGCCCCGACGGCGCCGCTCCGCCTGGCCACGGTCTTCCTCAGCGAGGACGCCGTCCGCGAGCAGCTGGCTCTCTGGCACGACGGTGCCGAGCAGGCCCTGGACCGGATCGAGGGGCGCAACGAGTGGAGCGTCAAGGCGTACGCCGACACCACCGCACCTGCTGAAACCGGCGAGGAGCCCGCCGCGTCCGAGGGCATGGGCGCGGGCAAGGCCTACCTCCTGAAGCGACGCGCCGCCACCGAGCAGCGTGAGCAGTCGGCACGCGACCTCGCCGAGATCGGTGACGAGTTCCACGCACAGCTCGAGGCCGGTTCCGTGCAGAGCCGTCGGCTGCCTCCACAGGACAGGCGGTTGACCGGTCACACGGGCGAGATGATCCTCAACGGCACCTACCTGGTGGACAGGGACGAGGTGGCCGGGTTCAAGGCGGTCGTCGAGCGGCTCGCGGGCAGACACGCCCATGTGCGTGTCGAGCTCGGCGGTCCCTGGCCGCCGTACTCCTTCGCGACCCTGGGCACGCCATGACCGAGACGGCATCCCTTGCCGCGCGGTCATCCGGTGAACCGTTGCAGGCGGTGGCGCTGGTGGACCTGCTGGACCGGCTGCTCGGCGCCGGCGTGGTGATCTCCGGCGACCTGACGATCTCGCTGGCCGGAGTGGACCTCGTGCAGGTCCGGCTGCACGCCCTGATCGCCTCGGTGCGGGCAGAGATGGTGCCGAGACATGAGTGAGAACTACTCGCTTCCGCAGCGGCTGGAGACCGACTCCGAGTCCGTGCAGCGCGACCTGATGAAGCTGGTGCTGACCATCGTCGAGCTGGTCCGGCAGCTGATGGAGCGCCAGGCGATCCGGCGCGTCGACGAGGGCGACCTGACCGACGACCAGGTCGAGGAGCTCGGTGTCGGCCTGATGCGGCTCGAGGAGGCCATGCTCGAGCTGCGCGAGCGTTTCGACCTCTCCGCCGACGACCTGAACCTCGATCTGGGACCGCTGGGCACCCTCCTCGACTGAGGACCTCGCTGGTCACAACGTGCCGTTGTGATGCCCTGGCCCGAATGGAACTGTGCCGTGCATCGGCACCTGACAGAGGGAGGTACGGCTATGACCACCCGCGACACGGCCTGGCCCGAAGGGACTCCCTGCTGGGTAGACGTCGGCGTCGAGAGCTTCGCCAAGGCCCAGGCCTTCTACTCCGGACTCTTCGGCTGGGAGATCACGCCAGGCCCGCCGGAGCTCGGGGGCTACACGACCTGCACCAAGGACGGCAGGGCCGTCGCGGGGCTGATGGAGCTGATGAACCCCGAGCAGCCGACCGTCTGGACGACGTACCTCGCGGTCGACGACCTCGACGCCACCCTGGCGAAGATGAAGGAGCTCGGAGGCCAGATGCTCTTCGACCCCATGACGGTCGGGGAGCTCGGACGCCAGGCGTTGACCGCCGACCCGGCCGGCGCCGTCGTCGGGTTGTGGCAGGCGGGCACGCATCCGGGATGCCGGCTCACCGACGAACCGGGTTCGCTGACCTGGAGCGAGAACCTCTCCCGGGCCTGGCGGCAGAACAAGGACTTCTACGCGTCGGTGTTCGGCTGGAAGTACGACGACATGTCCGACCAAGGCTTCGAGTACGCCACCTTCACCGTCGACGGAACCGTCGCCGGCGGCATCGGCCAGATCGGGGATGACTGGCCGTCCGAGGTGGCGCCGCACTGGAACAACTACTTCAAGGTCGGCGACATGGCGAGCGGGGTCGAGCGGCTCAGGGAGCTCGGCGGCACGGTGACCCGCGAGCCGTGGGAGACGCCGTTCGGCACCATGGCCGCCGTCACCGACGACCAGGGCGCGGCGTTCATGCTCATGGCCGACAACGAGGAGAGCACCCAGAGGAGCTAGACGCCACGGCACCCCGACCGGGCACATCGAAAGACCTACCGGGCCAACGCGCGGTCTATGCGAACCTGGCCGGCCGGAACCCTGTTTCCTATTGGCGTCGGGAGAAGCTGACGCCGCCGTTGGGCTGTCGGTGTCATGTTCCAGGAGTCGGGGTGGTCGGCCATGTGGTGATGGGGTGGGCACAGCGGGAGGCCGTTGGCGAGGTCGGTGCGGCCGCCGTCGGCCCAGGCGTGGGGGTGGTGGATCTCGGTCCAGGCCGGGGGCCGGTCGCAGTTGATGGCGGCGCAGCCTTTGTACCGGTGGTGGAGCGCGATGCGCTGGTAGGTGTCGTGCAGTCGTTGTTTGCGGCCCAGGTTGAGCGGGACGCAGTCGCCGTTGAGGACCATCGGGATGATCCCGGCCTCACAAGCCAGGCGCCGGGCCTCGCCGGCGCTGATCGGTGCGCCGGTGTCCAGGCTGGCCGCGCCGATCCCGGTCCGCAGCGCGTCCAGGCCGATGGTGACCACCACCGTGAACGGGCTGCCGCCCTGGGCGGGCAGCCGGTCGGGGGCCAGGTGGCACTCCAGCAGCTCGATGAACCCGTGCCCGAGCAGGGTCCGGTGGTCCAGCTTCTTCCCGGTGGCCGGGTCGAGCCGTCCCTTCCCGAGCCGACGCGGGCCGGTCAGTGCCTCCAGCGCCTTCTTCAGCAGCTGCGCGTGCAGGATGGGCAGCCGGAACCGGCCCTCGACGGTGCCGTCGCCGTTGTCCCGCATCGACAGGGAGGCGAGCCGGCGGGCCCGTTCTTCCTCGCGCTTGAGCCGTTCGCCCTCCGCGTGGTCGGCGGCCTCGGGGCAGACCACCTCGAACAGCCGCTTGCCGAGCCGGCGCAGCACCGCCGCGTCGAACTGCCTGGCCAGGTCGAGCAGGTGCTCCTCGGCCAGGACCCGGGTGCCGGGTGGTAGGTCGTCGTGCTCGGCGGTGAGCAGGTTCACCGCCTCCACGATCACCCGGGCCTGGTCGGCGTTGACCAGCCCGTCGCGCAGCGCCCGCCCGGTGCGGGTGAACTCGGTGTCCAGAGCCTCGGCGAACCGGACCGCCGCCGCGCACCGGGCCCGGGTCTGCCGGGTCGCGTGCGCCAGCCACGCCGCGGTCGAGGTGGCGCCGGAGTCGGCGCCGACCTGGTTGCGGTCCGCGCTCGCCAGCACCCGGGCCGCATTTCGGCCATCCGCGCGCCGAGCCGGTCCAGCACCAGCAGCGTCTCGCGCTGCTCGTCGGGGGTCATCGACCACGCGGGCGTCTGCGCCACCCGGGCGAACGCCTGCTCCACCGCCCGGGCGAACCGCACCAGCTCGTGCGGCGCACCGGGGCCAGAGCCCCCGGTGGCCGCCTCACGGGTCGATGTCGTCATGCCCCGAACCTACGCCGCAGTGTCAGACTGTTTTCGAACACGTTCGAACACTCGTGGACAAGCCGGCGAACCAAGCGACGGTGGACGAAAACTGGCCCCAAGGACAGCAGGGTCCGCTGGAGCGGGACGGTCGAACCGGGGGGCGACGCGTCTACCCCCAAACGTCGTCGTGCAGCCCCGGGCAGATGAGCAGGGCCTGAACAACACCGGCGAGGCGGTCCGCGTCGGGGTCGTGGTGGAGGCCATGGCCAGCCCACTGCGCGCAACGTGACGCGGAGTCAGAAGCTACGACATTCGCGGCGCGTTGCCGCAGGAATAGTTCACATTTCCACTACATTCGTGTCCATCAGCCAGGGGGCCGACACGCTCTAGCTAGGTCCCCTCCCCCGGCTGAGAGAGTGCTCTAACTACTCTTGCAGGTTGGCGTCCTGCTGCTGGCACCCTTACGACGACCCGATCCGGTGGTTGCCGGGTGACGTTGAGCTCATGGTCACGGTCCAGGCTCGGACGGCGAGTCCGGAGCCGCCTGGCACCGAGCCGTTGACCCAGACACGCGACCCCGTTCGAGTTCGCCAGAAGGCTGCCGTCTCACGTACGAGTCGCAACGAATGGCCGTCAACAACAGATCGCCGTGACGTGGCCTGAACCCGTAATGGTTCGGAAAGATACGGGTGGCCGTATTCGCAGCCGTGATCTGGCGGTCCGGGGGAATATCTTGGGTGCGGACGAGACTCTTCCCGTGCATCCACGTCGGTGGCGCGAAGCCCAGAGCGTCGAGGACCGTCGGCGCAACATCCAATCTCTGAACGTTCACGCTGAAGCGACCAGCCAGGTCACCGCGGGGAAAGCGGATCATCAGAGGAATCCGCTTGGTTGCGTCGTAGTCCATCCCGTGGTCGGACGTAACGATAAGCAAGGTCCGGTCGAGTTTGCCCGCCTGGAGGAGCTGGTCGTAGACACCTTCGACGTTCGAGTCGAACTGACGGATCGCGTCGTCGTAAAAGTCGCGCTCCCACGCCGTCGCCTGTTGCTCGCCGCGGGAAAATAGTGGCTCCTTCACCCTGAAGGATGGTCCATGCGTGACCATGAAGTGCGTGTTGACGAAGAACCGCGACTTAGTACGAATCTCGTCCTTCACTGACGCCATGCGCCCGTCGTCACTCAACGTATCCCCTACTACCGTCGCCACCTGCGAATAGGGGTTCTCCATCTCCTTCGCGCCGACTACGTCGAGAACCAGGTCCTCACTGCCCTCCAGGGTTTCCAGTACGAACCATCGCGCTGGGCCGGATCCCAAGGGCAGCCTGGCAACGAGAGAGTCGGCTTCGCGGTACCCGTTGTCAACGTCGAACGCTCCCACCAGGTTCTGGTCGTGGCCGTCGGCGTAGTGTGGCACAGCCCAGTTGCTCCTGTAGTACCCAGCTTTCCCCAGCAAATAGGGAAGACTGCGCATGGCGTGGTCCTCGTTGAGCGTGTCCGGCGGGTAGACAACACCTGTTGAAAGCGGTGATGATCCAGTCAGCAGGGACGTGATCGACCCGGTCGTGTTTCCGTTGTTCGTGAAGGCGTTCTCGAACACTCGGAACTCTGAGGCCTTCGAGTCGAGGAACGGCGTGGTCTCGCGCGAGTATCCGTACACGGACATTCGCTCCGCATCGATCCCGTCAGATGACAGGATCACCACGTTGAGAAGGTTCGGCTCGGCTGCGGCTACCAAAGGCTGCGGCGCCTCCTCACTAGCAAGGTAGTGAATAACGACCACGACTGCCGGCACGCACAGCACCGGCATCAGCAGCAGCATCCTTCGTACACCCCGGGCGGACATCTTGGCAGTCTGACGCGCCAAGAGCGTCCCGGCTGACACTGCTAGGACGCCGAAGGCCACCTTCAAAAGCACAGAATTGTCCGTCTTAAGTCCCACACCCTCGAGCGTGTAGAGGAAGTTCTCCAAGAAGGCGAGAAGACCCAGGAAGTACATCCCTGCGGTGACCACGACAGTTCCCACCCCGGCCTGTCGGCGTCCGAGAAGCGTGCATGAAAGGACATCGACCAGAAACGCAACCGGTAGTCCGACCACGGTGATCGTCAAGGCGACCAGAACTGCATAGCTAGCTACGGGCAACAGGTCCAACCAGGCCCCAGTCGACAACGGAGAGGGCTTGGTGAACTGGAAGAGCAAGTGGTACGTCATCACCGTTAGGCTGGCGAGAAAGATCAGCGCGCAAGCCCTCAGTGCGGCGGCCGGTGTCGCCCAACCGTCACCCGCTCGTTCTCCGTCGAAGTCGGTTCGGCGCTCTTTCGAGACCTGGTCGCGCGTTGCAGTCGACTGAATGTCAACGCCGCTCCAGGACATAGAGCCTCCTCAAGGAGTCCTCGACGGGCTCTGTCTGTCGGATCTTGAAGAACTGCTCTGCCGCACGCTCAAACTCATCTGTGCAGTAGTCGTCGAAGACGTCCTCTCGACTGGCGAGCAGCCTCTGGACCATGGGGTCCTGCTTCGGGATCCACTCGATGATGACGGTCTGGGCAAGAGACGCGAGCCATTCCAGCAAGAGGCGCAGGGGGACGTTGTTCCCTATTGCAAGATGGTGAACAAGCGCCAAGGCCAAGACGACATCCGCAGGCCCGCGATCCTCCAGGGAGGCCCGCTCCCGGTGCGCCCAGCCTTGAGCCGGCGTCGGATTCGACAAGTCGTTCAACAGGGGTAGGACCCGAACGTTCTCTTCGTCTCTAAGACTTTGCCAGTGGAGCTCGACTGCCGAGGAGTCCATCTCAATGGCCACGACCTGGGCGCCCGTGACGTCAGCTGCCAAGCGTGAGAACTGACCCGTGTTGGCACCGAGGTCCCATATCAAGTCTGCCGATACATCCTGAAGCATCGTGGCCACGACGCCCTTTTTGTGGTCCATCGAGTCACGACTGTAGCTCTCGCCCAGCGCGTAGTAATCACGCCAGGTAGACGGAGCCGGACGCCACTGTTGTTTTTTAGTAGCTGCAAGCAGGCTGTCAACAAGTCCGATCAACGCCCGACGGGACATCTTGCTGCTCTGAGGACGCCCGCGTTCCCCTTGCTCGCCGGCGTGGCGACGCTGGCTGGTGGCATGCGCGTGGAGATGTACGCCTAGCCCCCACTGAAACCGCGTTCGTCTGGGCAGCAAACTCGCAGCCAAGTCCAAGGGGACGCCGTCGAGCTCCGTCCGCAACAGGTTGCCGAGCCTGACATCGACGTGCTTCATCAGTGCCAGCGGCGCAAGGAAGTGTCGGCAGTATTGCCCGTACGCAGACCAGGGCCTTCCCTCCGCCAAGGGTTCGAACGAGAGCGTGTCGATCAGGAGCGGCTGACCGTGGTGGAACTGAATGTTGTAGGCGCTTGCATCACGCAATGACATCCCATGGTCGATTGCAATCCGCTGGATCGCCAGAGTCGCCTCACCGGCAGCGCGGAGCTGCCCCGCACACCACTCGAATGGGTAGGAGATGAACGGCACGGGATCCGGCATGATGACGAGCGAGCCAGAGTCGGGCTCGGCGAGAGAGACATCCACCTCGACATGCCGTACGAGCAGCCCCCGATCGACGAGCTGGTCGTACAGGCCGCTCTGCATCAAGGCGTCGTAATTCCCGCGATGCTTTTCGTTGATCTGTCGATAGAGAACGCCGTCACGCCGGAAGAGAAAGCCCGCGGGATCCCGGAAGGAGGCTGAGAGTCGCTCACTCATCTCTCATGCCGACGGAAGAGGCCGCGGAACCTGCGCCAGTAGACCTTGATGGTCAGTCCCGCCGCCATGGCGCCAGCCACGACCGCCTGAAAGACCAGGCTTCCAGCGCCGGGATCGATATATGCCGGAACTAGCTTGCTCAAGACTTCTGCGATCAACACGAGCGGAGACCCCCTACCGATAAACCGACTGACCGGCACGAAACTTAACAGCCAGCAGAGGTCCCAGTCCGGCAAATTGCCGGATTTGCCCGGTGGCGCTTACGCGGGTCAGCCAGGGTCAGTGACGCGGTCTAACATCGACAAACCAATGCCTCGCTCGCGGTCAGGCCATAACCCGAGGGCTACGTCCGAAGGCCCTGTCGCCCCTTGCCTCCGTCTCCAGGAGCAATCCATCGTGGTTTCCGAGGGCTCAGTGGTGCTCGGCAAAATCTGCGTTTGTCGGCCCGAGTTCTTGGCGATTCACCGGGTTTTGAGGGAGATCCGCCATCTGGCCGACCTGGGTCAATGCGCCCTACGGTCTGCTTCATGATCATTCCGCTACGCGTAGCCCATGTGCTTCTCGTGGTCGCGGCGACCATGTTCGCGATGGCCCTGGCCGCGGAAACGCTCATCACCGAGTCGGTCGTAGCGTTGGTGCTTGCCGGCCAACTAGTCGGCGGCGCCTCGAAGCGCTGAAACGCCGCGGACTACAAGCCAGCGAGGCTACTCTCCCTCGTCGAGCCCTCGCTCGATCGCGTATCGGACGAGCTGCACTCGGTTGTGCAACTGCAGCTTCCGGAGCGTGTTCTGGACGTGGTTCTGCACGGTTCGGTGCGACAGAAACAGCCGTTCCGCGATCTGCTTGTAGGTGAGCCCCTTCGCCACCAACCGCAGCACCTCGGTCTCCCGGTCCGTCAGGCGGGGCGTGTCCGGGTCCGACGCGGATACGGGCGTATCTGAGAGCCGGCGGTACTCCCCCAGCACGAGACCGGCGAGCCCCGGTGTGAACACGGTGTCCCCCTCTGCCACCCGCCTTACGGCGGAAAGCAGTTCCTCTCGCGATGCCGACTTGACCAAATATCCGGTCGCGCCTGCTTTCACCGCATCGAGCACATCGTCCTGCTCGCCGGATGCCGAGAGGATCAGGACGCGAACAGTGGGGTCGTCCTTCACCAGGGCGGCGGTCACCTCGACGCCGTTCGGCGCGGGGATCTGGAGGTCGAGCACGACTACGTTCGGGCGGACCGCCGGTGCGCGGTTCAACGCCTCGGTGCCGTTCGAGGCCGTCGCCACCACGTCGAGACCAGCCTCTGTCAGGTCCCGCGCGACCCCGTCGCGCCACATGGGATGGTCGTCCACGACCATCACCCTGATACCGGCCCCATCTCCCACATCCTGCATGAAATCCGCCTTTCATGACGCGCTCGGGCAAACGCTATATGTCTGGACGTGCCATCACCGGCGAATAGTCCCTCGCGGTGTCCCGATATGAGCCTTCAGGCCTATGGCGACAGGTCGTGTCTCCCGACAGAGTGACCATCGGGGCTCATCAGCGAGCGGGGGGAACGACATGGACGACGATGCAGACCAGAAGGACCTGGCTGATCTGTTCGGCCCGTACCACGGGTTCAGACCGGTGCGCGAGAAGGATGCGGCGGAGGAAGCCGACAACCCGTGGCTGCACCTAGCGGCGGTGATCCCCGGCCAACGCGAAGCCGGCAAGCACGCCAAGCCCGACTACCCGGGTTCGGAGGCGAAGCTCCCCGACCCCGAAGACATGCCCCGTAACTAACGCGGCGGCTCGTACCGACCTCGTCGGTGCACCAGCGGCTGCGCCTCCTCAGTGATCTCGACGTGCTCGACCACGGTGTCTACGAGTGACGACCAGCCGACGTCCCGTGGCTCGTCCGCGAGGCGTACGCCAGCCCAGGCAGACGCGCCCTGCAGCACAGGTCCCCAGTCGGTGTCGGTCCAGGTGCCGAGCTTGAAGACCCCGCCCGGGGCAGGTGCGACGCCGGCGAAGGCGTCGGCCAGATCCCGGTGTTGCCACTCGAGAAGCTGTACGACGGCGGTGCGCGTCGACTCCAACGCCACGGCAAAGTCGGAGTCCGGATCGAGGAGGGCGAGGGCATGCGGCGGCTCACCGTTCGCCAGCATCAGCGACGACACGGTCAGGCCCTCGCGAGACGGGCCGACCCCCGTCGTCCAGAGCGTCACCGCCCCGCCGAGTCGACCGCGCAACCTTCGTACGGGATCGCGCTCGTTCTCCGGCTCCATGAAGGGATGCGAGGAGTGGATCGTCACGCGCGCTCCTCGGCGCGCTTCTTGATGCCTTGCTCTTCCATACCCATGTAGCGGCGGATGAGGCCGCCGGCGAGCAAGCCAACCACCCCTGCCAGTAACCCCGTCTGGTCGAGCTCGAGCCGGAGATGCGTAGTGCCGTCTTGTGTCGTCACGTCGTGCACCCCTGTGCTGCGCACCCCCATGCTGCTCGACACCCACGTGAACCGCCGCAGCTCGTCCTCGACGAGCTCGGTGACCGTCCAATCGGTCGGGGCCAGCCTCGGCTGCTTGATCTTCACGTGCGACCCGATTCTCAGCGGACCTTCCTCGACCACCTTCACCGAGGTCATGGACTCGGTGATCTGCGGCCAGGACTCGACGTCGGAGAGCACCTCCCACACCACGTCGGGAGGAGCGTCGACCGTCACCATCGTCTCGAAGCGCATGTCCGCAACGTATACCTGGGGCCAATCATGATGCGTACCTTCGCGGGAAAGAGAGCTCCCACTCAGTCCCCTGGCCAGAAGCCGTGACCAGGTCAGCCTTGCCGCCCAGATCGTTCACCCGACCGCAGATCGACTCGCTAACGCCCAGGCGACCTTCGCCGCGCGCCTGGTCCAGCCGCCCCTCGGGAATTCCCGGCCCGTCGTCGCGGACCGTCACCACCAGCGAGTCGCCCACATCCTCGAGCAGCACCCAGGCGGGCGCGTCCGTACCGACGTGCCTGGAGACGTTGTCGAGGCAAGCCCGTACGACGGCCACGATCTCCTCGACCTCACGACCGGGAAGCTCGACGGCCGCACCCGGCACGGAGACCGTCACCGAGCGGGACTGCAACGAGGACAGTGCACGAGCGAGGTCGGCCGTGGATGACAAGACATCCGGGCCGGCGCCCTGCTGCACCAGCGCACGCAGTGCCACCTCCTGCTCCCCCGCCAGACGACCAAGCTCAGCGGCCCCTCCTCCGATCTCGAGGCCCCGACGCTGCACCAGCGCAAGCACCTGGAGCACCCCGTCATGCACCACACGCGCCAACCGCGCTCGCTCCGCCGCAGCAGCCGCCGAGCGCTCGGCACGGTCTCGGGCAGTGGCCATCTCCTTGAGCAGGCCGGTCATGTAGCCCACGACCGGCCCACCGAGCATCAGCAGGAAGATGTTGCCGACGTTGGCCTGGCTGACCTCACTCCGGATCGACAGGTCGGCCACCGAGACGGCCGTTGCGGCAACGAGACCGCCTACCCAGTGCCAGTGGATTCCCCAGGCCAGGACGGCCGCCATCACCCAGAAGGACGGCAGCGTCGAGATGCCCGAAGCATCGCCCTGCACGGCCGGCGTCAGGAGGACAAGTACGACGCCCACCACCAGGTCGGACACCAGCAGAGGAGCGCGACGGCGGCGCGGCTCGTCGTACGCCCAGGTCACGAAGGCGGTCCACCCGGCCATCCAGGCGAGAGCGAGTCCAGTGATCAGCGGTCGAGCGAGGTCGTCCCACTTGAGCAGGGTGACGATGAAGGTGTTGACCAGGACGACGACGCGCAGCACCGCCAGCGCGCGGAACATCGTGGTCTCGACGGCCCAGGTGGCCGGATCCGCGGCGGCGCGGGCCACGACTCTGCTCGTCACACAGTTCAGGATGCTTTGAGTTCAGCGTCCTTCGTGTCCGATTCGGGCGACACGCCGCTGGACTTCTTGGCGGCTTCCTTCTCGAGCGCCTTGGCGCGGGTGGCGTACATGTCGACGTACTCCTGTCCCGAGAGCCGCATGATCTCGTACATGATCTCGTCGGTGATGGAGCGGAGGATGTACCGGTCACTCTCAAGGCCCTCGTAGCGGGAGAAGTCGAGAGGCTCACCGAACCGGACCACCGGGCGGGTGACGGAGCCGAACTTCTTGCCGGGAGGCGCCACGACGTCGGTGCCGACCACAGCGACCGGGATGACCGGGACCTTCATCTCAAGGGCCAACCGGGCGACACCCGTTTTGCCGCGGTAGAGCTTGCCGTCGTGGGATCGGGTGCCCTCGGGGTAGATGCCGAAGAGCTCCCCGTTCGCGAGGACCTTCTGTGCTGCGAGCATGGCGCCTGCCGCGGCGTTGGCGCCGGACCGGTCGATCGGCACCTGGCCGGAGCCGGAGAAGAACGAGCGCTGCAGCCAGCCCTTGATGCCCTTGCCGTTGAAGTACTCAGCCTTGGCGACGAAGGTCACCCGGCGCGGCAGGGTGAGCGGCATGAACAGCCAGTCGGCGTAGGAGAGGTGGTTGCTCGCGAGGATGGCCGGACCCTCCGCGGGCACGTGCTCTGCTCCCTCGGTCTGCGGGCGGAAGATCAACTTCAGAATAGGGCCGATGAACACCCATTTCAGTAGCCAGTAGAACACCCGTGTACCTCCCGTCCGATGTCGAAACCCTAGCCCCGAACCGACCCGCGTGCGACGATGCTGACGAGCATCCTCAGACTTGTGACTAGATCATTTAACACCCCCGCGAGCCATATGGAGTCATCGTGTCTCTAGCCCCGGAAGTGCAGCCGTTCTTTTCCGACGGCGCCCCCGGCGAGACGGGCGGCCAACACGTGGGTGTGCTGCTCGTCCACGGCTTCACCGGCTCGCCGGCGTCGATGGTGCCGTGGGGTAGGTATCTCGCCGACCAGGGGTTCGCGGTGGCGGTCCCGCGGCTGCCCGGGCACGGCACGACCTGGCAGGAGATGAACAGGACGACGTGGGCGGACTGGTACGGCGAGGTCGAGCGCGCCTTCGAGAAGCTGAAGGCCAACTGTGACCGGGTCGTGGTTGGCGGCCTGTCCATGGGTGGAGCGCTCGCCGTGCACCTCGCCGAGGAACGCGGGAACGAGATCGCCGGGCTGGTAGTGGTGAACACCGGGCTGACCCATGACAGCCCGCTGCGGCACGCGCGGCACATCCTCAAGCGGGTGGTCCCCTCGGTCGGCGCGATCAAGAACGACATCAAGAAGCCGGGCCAGGACGAGGTCGCCTACGACCGGGTGCCCACCCGCGCCGCTGCCTCGATGATGGACATGTGGACGGTCATCATCCACGACCTCCCGAAGGTGACCCAGCCGCTGCTGGCGTTCCGCTCCGCGGAGGACCACGTCGTGCCACCGTCGTCCGGCCGGGTCCTGATGAGCCGGGTCTCGTCCCGGGACCTGACCGAGCGCATTCTGGAAAACAGCTACCACGTGGCTACGCTCGATAATGACGCTCCTCTGATCTTCGAGGAGTCCGCGGAGTTCGTACGACGAGTGACGGGGCCATGACTCACGATCCGGACGGCAACCACCCCGAGGAGCCCGAGGGCGGGCCTCCGGACGCTGCCCGCAAGCTCGACGAGGACGCGGCCTGGCGAGCGATCATCGAGAACTACGGCGACCGCGCAGAGCTGACTCCGGACGACTCCTCGCCGGTCGAGCCCTCAAAGCCGATCGAGCCTGTCGAGCCCCGCCCGGTCCTCGAGCCGGGCTGGCGGGACGGGCTGAACACCGAGGCGACCTGGGACGACGAAGGTCACTTCGTGCCACCGGACCCTCCCCCGCTCCCGCCCGTCGAGCCTCGCCGCAAGCTGGCCTGGATCGGGCTGTTCGGAGGCCCAGCGCTGATGCTTCTCGCCGTTGTACTCGGCGTGCACTTTCCCGGCTGGCTCATGACCCTCCTGGTCGGAGGGTTCGTCGGCGGGTTCGTCTACCTCGTAGCCACCATGCCCCGGACGCGACCCGGTGACGACTCAGGCGACGACGGCGCGATTGTGTAAGGATCGCCTCTAGGCCGGTCGGACTGTCCAAGGTCGGTCGTGCCTTCGAGACCACCAACACCCAAATAAGAAGGAGCGCGCAGGTGCAGTCGCACGAGACCGTCGAGATCACCGGTCACCTGATGGACACCGGCATCCTGTCGCGGGTGCTCGACGACATTCGGGAGTACGAAGGCGACTATGTGATCGACCGGTTCGACGTCGGCCACGAGGCCCAAGACCTGTCCCACGCCGTCCTCACCGTCGCTGCGGAGGACGACGACGCGTTGCAGCGACTCCTGATGCGGCTCCAGACCCGTGGCGTGAACCAGGTCGACCCCGGTGAGGCACACGTCTCGGAAGCGGAAATGGACGGTGTCTTCCCCGAGGGGTTCTACTCCACGACCAACCTCGAGACCCGCGTGCGCCTGGGCGGCAGATGGACCAAGGTCGACAACCCCGAGATGGACTGCGGCCTGATCGTCGGGGACGACCGTGTCTATACGCTGCCTATGGCCGACGTGAAGGCCGGGATGAAGGTCGTGTGCGGCGCGTCGGGCATCAAGGTCACCACCCCCATGATCGACAAGAACGCTGAGCACTTCGGCTTCATGGAGTCCGACGTCTCCAGCGAGAAGCCCCAGGCGGTGCTGGTCCGCGGAGTGGCCGAAGGCATGCGCGAGGCCAAAGCGGCCGGCAAGAAGGTGCTGTGGGTCGGTGGTCCCGGTGTGGTGCACACGGGGGCGGCGCCGGCGATGATGGCGCTGGTCCACGCCGGGTACGTCGACATCCTCTTCGCGGGCAACGCGCTCGCCACCCACGACATCGAGGCCGCCCTGTACGGCACCTCCCTTGGGGTCGACCTGGCGATGGGCCGCGGAGTCGAACACGGCCACGAGCACCACATCCGGGCCCTCAACACCATCCGCAAGGAAGGCTCGATCAAGGCTGCGGTCAAGTCGGGCGTCTTGACCGGCGGGATCATGCACGCCCTGGTCACCCATGACAAGGAGTTCGTCCTCGTCGGGTCTGTCCGCGACGACGGCCCGCTGCCCGACGTCTACACGGACGTGATCGACGGCCAGCGGGCGATGCGCGCGAAACTCAAGGACGTCGGCTTCTGCCTGATGGTGGCGACAATGCTCCACTCAGTGGCGACCGGGAACATCCTTCCCGCATCGATTCCGCTTGTGTGTGTCGACATCAACCCCGCGACTGTGACCAAGCTCGCTGACCGTGGCTCGTCCCAGGCCAGGGGCATCGTGACCGACGTTGGCCTCTTCCTCGAGCAGCTCGCAGTCGAGCTCGTGCCGGAGTACCGCAACCAGCGCGGCTGAGTCCCACCGCTCGGGCAGAAGCGTATCGTCAGAGATCGAGGACTGCCAAGACGGGACGGTGGTCGCTCGCCTCGCTCTGCAACGCCAGGGGCACGCCGGGATCTCCATGCTGGATGACCTTTGCATTGCCACGCACGAGCAGAGCATCTATCCGCTTCTCAGGGACAGCGGCCGGAAAGGTCAACCACTCGTCCGATCCGCAGTCGACGAAACCCACCTGCCTAAGACGCCGCCAGCTCCACTGGCCAGGAGGCTGATTGAGATCGCCTCCGAGGACGACCGGTCCTCGGAGGCGGTTGGCGGCTTCGATCACGCGTTCGACGTCGTCTACCCGCCGCTCACGCTCGAGGCTCAGGTGACAGGACACGGCAGCGAACAGCCTCCCCTCGATCCGTAGCTGCGCGGTCGCGATTCCGCGACGCGGCCGAAAGGGCGGCGTCCACAGGGTGTACGCGTCGAAGGACTTGACCCCGATCCGATCACTGACCGCGATCATGTTCGACCCGGCCTCGCGGCCGCCGACGATCCAGCGCATCCCCCACTTCTCAGCGAGCTTGCGGCACTGTCGCTTCCAGAGGACAGGTGGCTTCGGGGTCTCGTTGACGAGGAGCACGTCCGGCTTCGCTTCGCGGATCACCTGATGCAGGGTTGCGCCGCTCTGTCCGCCCATGAGGATGTTGTAGGTCATCACCCGGACCTGCGTCATGCGTCAGATGTTCCCATGCTCCGTACGGTCACGTTTGATAGCCACCACGCCTAGCCGAGTCTGCCCACAGGCTGCCCGTTCATCACATCAGGGCAGACCTCGCAAGGTCGGCAGCACCGACAAAACCGGCATCCGGCCCGAGCTCAGCACGGACGATTGGTGGTTCGGGACGGAAGCCTCGGCCCGTGAGCGTCCGGCCTAGCGCTTCGCGAGCGGGCCCGAGCAGCAGTTCCCCCGCCTCGGAAACTCCCCCGCCCACGACGATGACCTCCGGGTCGAAGGCTGCGGCCAGATTCGCTAGGCCGCGGCCTAGCCACTCGCCGACCTCTTGGAACAGCTCTATGGCAGCCCGGTCTCCTGCGTTGGCCGCTTCGGTGACCAGTGGCCCCGTGAGTTTGTCAGGATCCTCTGCGACGAGCTGCCGCAGGCTGTACGCCGCAGGGGACCGGCCCTCGACCAGCTCGCGAGCTTCTCGCACGAGGGTGTTCCCGCTGGAGTATTGCTCCCAGCAGCCTCGGTTGCCGCACTCACAGCGGCGACCATCGCGGACGACCTGCATGTGCCCGAACTCGCCCGCCATGCCGTGACCGCCTCGGAAGACTTCGCCGTTCACAATGAGTGCACCGCCGATCCCGGTACCCAGGGTCACGCAGAGGACCTGCCGGTAGCCGCGTCCAGCTCCAAACCGGAGCTCGGCCCAGGCGGTCGTATTCGCGTCGTTGTCCACCAGGACAGGTACGCCGAGCCGCTTCTCGAGCGCATCCTTGAGCGGCTCGTTGCGCCACGACAGGTGGGGGGAGAACACCACGCTCTCGCGGATTTCGTCCACGAATCCAGCCGCGCCAACACCGACCGGGTGATTACCCCCAAGTCCTTGCACGGCCTCCACGATGGTGCTTTCGACGACGTCAGGGGCCCTGCTCCGGTGCGGGGTCTCGAGGCGCACTCTCGCGGCGACTGTTCCGTCGGCTAACACGACACCAGCGAGCACCTTGCTGCCACCGACATCGACGCCGACAACCGAAGGGATGTTCGTAGCTGCTGAGCACATGACTGGTAATCATCGCAGTTTGGGGCGCGAAGTGCTGTTGGCCAGCACTCACCACCCGAATGGGCTATTTCTCACCGATTCTTCCCCTCCGTCTACGGATGGCCAATAACGTCAGCAACGGGTGGAATAGAGGGGATGTTTATGTCTGGTCGTGCGATCAGTTCAGCGCTTCGAGGGGGGACGCGAAATCGTCCGGAGCGTGGTGCCGTGGCGGTGGAGTTCGCGCTCGTACTGCCTCTCATCATGATGCTGCTGTTGGGAACCGTTACCGCTGGCCTGTCGTATACGCGCAGCATCGGGCTCACGAACGCGGTGCGCGAAGGCGCAAGGTTCGGCGCCACAGGCGATGCGGGCGACCCGGCGGACTGGCCTAGCTGGGCTGACGACGTTATCGCTCGGACACGTGAGACACAGTTCGACGACGCAGTTGTCGAGGGGGATTCGTCCACCACGGTTTGTGTGCAGATCATAGGTGCGACCAATTTCGGCCCTCAGTGTAGTACGGCGGGGAAGAATCCTCCCGCTGCACCATCCTTCCCTGCTTCGGCCACAGTGCCGACACCTGGAGCCGGCGAATGCGTCGTGAAAGTATGGGCTGCTCGCCATTTCGTGATCACCCTCGGTGCCTACAAGCCGATAGAAAACGACATGCTCCGATACTCGGTCGCCCGTTACGAAAGGGACTGCTGAGATGGGCACTGCCGTAGTGACAAGGCGCCGACGGGACCGGGGCGATCGGGGCGCCGTAGCAATTATGGTCGCCATCAGCCTGACAGCCCTCGTGATCGTCGTCGCAATGGTTCTGGACTTTGGACTTGCGAGACTCGACCGGCAGTCCAATAAGTCGTCCGCTGACGCCGCCGTGGGTGCCGCAATGCGCGCTCTGGACGGCGGGACTGGCGAGGTTTACTCGTATAGGGGTGTCTGTGAGGCGATCGACTATCTCAACGCTAACCAACCCGACCTGAGAGACGCCGGCCTGGCCTGGAGCCGGTGCAACGGTAGCTATGACTCGGTCGTGTGCAAGCCTGCGCTACCCGACACCTGGGCACGCTTCGAGCAGACGGTGACAACCGCGGACGACGCGACGTATACCATCCAGATCCGTATCCCATATACCCAGACAGATATGGCGCAGTTTCAGGAAGAGTCGAAGACCACGCTTGCGTCAGATCAAGGCGACGTGGCAGAAGCTGGATGTGACCAGGTCGGTGTGAACATCACCGAGTCGCGCCAGCCTAGTCTGGGCAGCATCGCGACGAAGAGCGACATCACTTCCAGTGTGCGTTCGGTTGGGCGAGTCACCATCGGCCACGACGGTGAAGGGGCAGTCGCCCTTCTGCTCTTGGAGAGGCACGACTGCCGTGCGATCGACACTGTGGGCGGTGCGAGGGTGCAGGTGCTCGGGAACGGTGAGATGCCTGGGATGATCCACACAGACAGCCTCGGCGACGGGGACGACTGCAACTCAACAAACAAGGTCTACAACGGGAACCACGCCAACGGCATCGTCGCCGAGGAATCTGAGGATCATCTCCTGCCTGGCCTGCTGAGTACCCGGGCGCTGAGTGGTGACGCGGGGGCGGTCGCGGGGAACGCCACCGACCCGATCGACCAGGTTCACGGCGGCCCCTACCCTCCCGGAACGGAACCCGACGGTCGCGGGCTCATCACGCGACGCCCCGTTGACAACCGCTGGCTGGACGCGGTGCGCACCCAGGAGGCTGTCGGCTACGCCAAGACCGTGATGAGCCCAGCAACTGCGTCGGCTGCGGGTTACACCCTGAGCACCCAGGAAGGCAGCGGATGCGACCTGAGCGGGGCCGAACTGACCGCCACCCTGCTCTATGTGGACTGCACGGGAAACCCCGGCTTCAAGCAGTCCAACGTCAACCTGCCGAACGCAATCGACGTGATCTTCAATGGCAAGGTGAGCGCCGACAACCTCACTATTCCCAAGGCGACCGGTGTCTACGTCTACGGGGAATGGGGCGGCAGCGGCCTCGCCTTCGATGTCGCCCCGACGTTCCGCATGCACCACTTCGGCGCTCCCACTTGCGCATCGACGCCGACGGGCGATGCCAACAACCGCGCCGTCTTCTACATCGCCGGCGGCTTTCTCAAGTCATCGAACAGCGCGTCGCAGCTCCAGATGTGCAACACCACTCTCATTATGGGCGGAGCCCAGCTGGGGGGCTGCCTGCCCGCGACCAACGGTGTCGACCCGGTCGACAACCTGTGCAACGGAATCATCCAGATCACCGGTGGGTCACAAGACTGGACCGCACCGAACTCGACGTCCGACCAGGCAGACACTTCACTCTGGGGCCAGTTCGAGGATCTCGCGTTGTGGACCGAGGCGTATGGCGCCCACACCATTTCCGGCGGTGGCAATATGCACCTGGCTGGGGTCTTCATGTTGCCAGAGGCCGATGCCTTTAACATCAAGGGCGGCGGACTCCAGGATGTGAAGAACTCTCAGTATATCGTCCGAAAGCTGAACGTTACGGGACTTGGAACCCTGACGATGAAGCCGAACGCCAAGGACGTCGTCACCATCCCGATCCTGGGCGGCTTTTCACTCGTGCGCTGACCTTGTCGTCCACTGGGCCTCAAGGACGGCGGGCGAGGTCGGCGGCGCCGATCATTCCGGCTCGGTTTCCTAGCTCCGCCTTGCGGATCTGGAGCTCGGGTCGGTAGGTGCGGCCGGTCAGGTTCCGACGGAAGTGGGATCGGATCGGCTCGATCAGCAGGTCGCCGGACTCGGAGACCCCTCCTCCGATCACCACAACGGCAGGGTCGAGCACGGCTGTCAGAGTGGCGATGCCCTCCCCCAGCCAGCGACCCAGCGTCTCCAGCCGCTCGATTGCGAAAGAATCACCACCCTGCGCCGCCTCCGTGATCAGCGGGCCAGTGATGGCTTTAACGTCACCACCAGCGAGGTCAAGCAACCGCCCCGCAATGAGTGACCCTTCGCGGGCGAGTTCGCGAGTCTCCCGAACGAGCGCAGTCCCGCTGGCGTACTGCTCCCAACACCCAAGGTTGCCGCACCCGCAGACCCGTCCATCCGGCACCATCCGGATATGGCCGATCTCGGCCGCGACACCGAACGCTCCTCGGTGCAGCTCTCCGTCGAGGACGATGCCTCCGCCGACGCCGGTCCCGACGGTCACCAACATGAAGTCGTCTACGTCGGCACCTGCGCCGAACGTGAACTCCCCCCATGCGGCGGCGTTGGCGTCGTTCTCGACGACTACGGGCAGACCGAGCCGCGCCTCCAGATCGTGCTTGAGGTGCTCGTCCCGCCAAGCCAGATTTGGTGCGAAGAGCACGGTCGCCCTCTTGACGTCGACGAACCCTGCCGCGCCTATGCCGACTCCCTCGACGTCGTGGGATCCCCGCAGTTCGGTGACCAGGTCGTCAATCGTTCGCTCGATGTCATCCGTGTCAGTCGCCGGTGACTCATGACGAGCGGTCGCGAGCACGTGTCCCGAGTCGTCGACCACTCCCCCGGCAATCTTCGTTCCGCCGACGTCGATCCCCACTGTCAGTCCCACTGGTCGCCCTCCCAGTCGCCTTCGTCGCTCAGGTCGATCTTCTCGACCGTAGAGTCCGGCCGACGCCTCTCACTCGAGTCTGGGACATGGGTCGCCATTGCGGTCGCCACAGCCTGGACGAACGACGACGCAGCGGACGACAGGTGCTGCTTGACCTCTGGGCTGATCCCACGAGCCGCGGAGATGACCTGACAGACCGGGCAGTACTGGCAATCCTTGCTTCCGGTCGCGATGTGCTCGTTGACCGAGTCCATGGCCGAGGCTGCGCCAGCCGCAGCATCGGCGGCAGCGTTCGCATAGTCACTGCCGCTCTCGCGAGCCCAGCCCTGCAGAGCCGCCAGCAACTTGACGGCCTCGTCGCCGACGCTGCCGACCGGCTCCTTCTCGTCGTCGCTCACTCCGACTCCCCACCTGCTGCAGCCTGGAACCGGACCTGGAGCGCCCCCTCGTCCATCCGCGCTCCCACGATCGCCTGCTTTCCCAGGGCGGACGGAAGAGCGAGAATTCGCCGGTAGGACCCGACGGTCACGACGAGCTCGTCGCCATGCCTGGCCAGGTCGATGTCCGTCTTCGCGACGAAGGGTAGTGCGATCCGCAGCGTGGTCCCCGACTCCGTCCGGCGGATGGTCATCGGTCCCTCGCCGACAGGTGCGGCCAGCGGGTCGTCATCGCCGTACGCCGCTGTGGCGAACGCCGCGAGCTCCGCGACGCCGACCGGCTCGCACGGACGATATGCCGAGCGCCAGATCGGCAGGTCGACGAACGACTGCTCCACCTCGCCTAGCACCTCGGTCTGAGCGGAGACCCACTGCTTGCGCCAGGCGTCGGAGCCGGCCTCCGGAAAGACCCGGTTCGCCACGACCCCGTCGACGCGGTAGCCGAAGAGCGACAGCGTTGTCAGCGAGCGGCGAGCCTCGGCCACGACCATCATCTCGGGCGTGAGCACCAGCCGGACGCTCGACTCCTTGCCCGTGAGGATGTCGTGCACCTCCTCGAGGTCACGGTGCAGCCGCTCGACAGCATCGAAGACCGAGTCATGAGGCATGGGCACGCCGGCCGCCTTCGCTAGAACAGGCTTGAGCGCCTTCACGACGCGCCGCTCCATCGGGAAGACCCGGTCCATGTACCAACCAAGCGCTTCCGGCAGCGCGAGCAGGCGCAGGGTCTCGGCCGTGGGCGCGCAGTCGACGACGATGACGTCCCACTTGCCCGACGTCGCGTGTGACCTCAGCTCGAGAAGCGCGAGGACCTCCTCGGCGCCCGGGATGACCGTGAGCTCTTCCGCGGTGATCGGATCGACCCCGGCCGCGTCGAGCACGGAGAGCATGTAGCCCTGAATCTCGTTCCAGGAGCGCTCGAACCGACGCTGGGCGTCGACCTGCTGCACGAAGAGATCGGTGTCGACCTCCGTGGGCTCACTGCCGATTGGAACGCCGAACGCGTCCGCGAGAGAGTGGGCGGCATCCGTCGAGAGCACGAGGGTGCGTTCACCACGAAGGGCGGCCATGGTCGCCGTACCCGCGGCTGCCGTTGTCTTTCCGACGCCGCCCTTCCCGGTGAAGAGGATGATCCGCACAGTCTCAGTCAGGCCAGGGACTCGACGCGCTTCTTGAGCCCCTTCAGCGCGTTGTCGACGATGACCTTCTCGGCCTTGCGCTTGAGCATGCCGATCATCGGGATGGCTACGTCCACGGCCAGCCGGTAGGTCACCTCGGTGGAGCCGTCGCCGCGGTCGGCGAGCTCGTAGGTTCCGTCCATGGCCTTCATCATCCGGCCCTCGACCAGTTGCCAGTGCACTGCCTCGTCGCCCTCCCAGACGTAGCTGAGGGTGTACTGGTCCTTGATGGGGCTGGCGTCGAGCTCGAAGTAGACCCGCTCGACCTCACCGTCGGCGTTCTCGTCCAGGACCACGGCCACCTTCACCCCCTGAACCCACTCGGGGTAGGCGGGGAAGTCAGCGATGACGGCCATCACCGAGGACGGGTCGGCGTGGACCACGATGCTCGAAGTCGTCTGTTCAGCCATGGCGTTGGGCGCCCCCTACCTCGAAGAAGACATGTGTGGCGTGAGCGTACCGGATGGCCTCTCGTGGCCCGCGTCACAGCATCCGCGGGCGCGATCAACGGTGCTAGGAGCCGAGGTGATCTCGACGGTAACGTGCGACGTGTTGATGTTGCCGGCCTGAGGAGAACCGCGTGCGTGAGTACACGACGCCCTTGAACATCGAGATCCCCCAGACCGGGAACCTGACAGACGACATCGTCTTCAATGCGACTGAGTACCCGGAGACGGTGTCATTCAGCCGCAGGGCCGGCAACGGCTGGGCGGACGTCACCGCTGCCCAGTTCCTCGACGAGGTCCGGGCCGTCGCCAAGGGCCTCATCGCCGCCGGGATCGGCGAGGGCGACCGGGTCGGCCTGCTCTCGAAGACCCGCTACGAGTGGACGCTCGTCGACTACGCCATCTGGTTCGCTGGCGCGGTGACCGTCCCGATCTACGACAGCTCGTCCGCGGAGCAGATCGAGTGGATCCTCACCGACTCGGGCGCCGTGGCCGTGGTCGCCGAGACGGACACGCACCTTGCCCGGATCGCCGAGGTCCGCGACAGCCTGACCGCGCTGAACCACGTCTGGTCGCTCGACGACGAGGCAATCGACATACTCACCTCGCTCGGCTCGGACGTCGACGACGCCGAGCTCGAGGACCGCAGGACGGCTGCGACCCCGGAGTCGCTCGCGACGATCATCTACACCTCCGGCACCACCGGCCGCCCCAAGGGCTGCATGCTCACACACGGCAACTTCATGTTCGAGCTCGGTGTTGCTGTGCACCAGGAGCACGAGGTCTTCGAGGTCGAAGGGGCCGCAACCCTCCTCTTCCTTCCTCTCGCGCACGTGTTCGCCCGGATCATCCAGATCGGCGCGGTCAAGGCACGCGCCCGAATGGGCCACTCGGCGGACGTCAAGAACCTCCTCGACGATCTCGGCACGTTCAAGCCGACTTTCATATTGGCTGTCCCCAGGGTGTTCGAGAAGGTCTTCAACACGGCGTCCCAAAAGGCAGCAGCAGACGGCAAGGGCCGGATCTTCGACGTGGCGGCGGACACAGCCATCGCCTACAGCCGCGCCCTCGACTCAGGGAAACCCGGGATCGGGCTCCGCGTGAAGCACGCGATCTTCGACAGGCTCGTGTACGGCAAGCTACGCACGGCACTGGGCGGCCGGTGCGGCTTTGCGATGTCCGGGGGCGCTCCCTTGGGCGAACGACTCGGCCACTTCTACCGGGGTATCGGACTGATCGTCCTGGAGGGGTACGGCCTCACCGAGACCACCGCAGCCATCACCATCAACGTCGGGGGCGACTCCAAGATCGGGACAGTTGGCCGGCCGATGGAAGGCACCGCGATCCGGGTGGGCGAGGACGGAGAGATCCTGGTCAGGGGCGGTCAGGTGTTCACCGGCTACTGGAACAACGAGGTCGCTACCAAGGAGGCACTGACCCCGGAGGGCTGGTTCCACACCGGCGACCTGGGAGAGATCGACGACGAGGGCTTCGTGCGGATCACCGGCCGGAAGAAGGAGATCATCGTGACCGCCGGCGGCAAGAACGTCGCTCCGACCGTGCTCGAGGATCGGATCCGGTCTCACTACCTGGTGAGCCAGTGCATGGTCGTCGGCGACGGGCAGCCCTTCGTTGCTGCGCTGGTCACCATCGACCCGGAGTCGCTGGCGATGTGGGCGACGCAGCACCAGAAGACGGACGGGTTCTTCGACCTCATCGACGATGCGGATCTGCTCGCCGAGATCGATCAAGCCGTCGAGGAGGCCAACAAAGCCGTGTCCAGGGCCGAGTCCATCCGCAAGTTCACGATCCTGCCGGTGGACTGGACCGAAGAAGGCGGTCAGCTCACACCGAGCCTGAAGCTGAAGCGCAACGTCGTGATGCGCGAGTTCCGAGCTGACGTTGAGTCGCTCTACTCCAAGTAGCCCACTCAGTCTCACCGGCCACATGCGCGCGACACAGGGCAAGAATTGTTGCCGGGCCTAACGGGTTCTTCCGGGGTCGACCGATGCGCCGCGCACGGGGCTGGCTGAATGGTGCCCTCCCTAGTCCGAATAGACCAGGTCAGGCCGTCTCTGGTGCTAAATCGTCCATTTCCGAGACGTACGTGCCCGTTTGAGGAAATCTTGAGTCTGGGCCTCTAGGGGAAGGCCTTGGGGAGAGGGCAAGGGACCGTTTCGGGAGCTTGTCTGCGAGCCACACGACTAGCAGATATCGGATGGGCGCATGGGACGCAGGACAGTTCTCTTGATCGTGGCCATGGTAGTGGCCGCACTCGGCAGCTCTTTGGTGTTCCTGTACGTGCAGAACGCGGACGCTCGAGCCAGCGAGAAGTACGACATGGTCCAGGTGCTCAAGTCCGTGGCGGTGATCAACCCCGGCGAGACACTCGGCGATGCGCAGCAGGCCGGAAAGATCGAGATGGGAAAGGTCACGAGTGGCGAGGCCCTCGCTGGCGCACTCACCAGCACCACGGACATGAGCAACAAGGTCGCCCTGGGCACCATTTTCCCTGGAGAGCAGCTCATTAGCGGGAAATTCGGGGAGCCCGGCGAGCAGAAAGTCCTAACTATCCCCGACGGCAAGATGGCGATCTCCGTCAACCTGACCGACCCCGCCCGCGTCGCAGGGTTCGTCCAGCCCGGCGCCGAGGTCGCGATCTTCCTGAGCGCCGAGCCTGAGTCGATCGATCTGGCAACTGGTGCGACCAAGAAGCTGCCGGAGTTCACCCGGTTGCTACTCCCTCGAGTTCAGGTGATCGGTGTTGGAACCACGACCGTCATCCCTACTACGACAACGGATAAAGAAGGTCAGCAGACGACCGAGCAGCTGCCTCGCACACTCTTGACCCTCGCACTCGACCAGGACGAGGCGGAGCGCGTGATCTACGCCGCCAAGAATGGCGAGGTCGCCTTCGGGCTCTTGACCGACAAGTCGACGGTCAAGTCCGGGCCGGGCGTCACCGCTGCCGACATGTTCAAGTGAGAATGACGTGCCTACCATTGTCGAACGCCTCGAAGCCAGCGCCGATCTCTTCGCCTCGGCCGTCGGTCGCCATGCCAGAGTCGTGCCTTCTCTCGACGAGTTGAAGCAGCAGCTCGCTGGCGATCCCGACGAGTACGCAGTTGTTCTCGGGCCTGCGATCGACCTCGACGCAGCCGCTGCCCTGGCGGACACGCTGCGCGTGACCCGCCCCGCCACGAGCGTCATCCTCGTCCGCAGACGAGTCGACACCAGCGTGCTCGCCGAAGCCCTCCGATCCGGTATGCGCGAAGTCGTCGAGGAGCGCGATCTAACCGGGCTCACCGAAGCGGTTCGCCGCGCCAAGGAAGTGTGGGAGGCCCTTAACGGCCCCGTGGTTGGCGGAGGCGACTCCCAGGGCGGCAAGCAGATCACCGTGTTCTCGTCCAAGGGAGGTGTGGGGAAGACGACTCTTGCGGTGAACCTAGCGCTGGCTCTTGCCGACGGCGGCCAGAAGAAGGTCGCACTCGTCGACCTCGACCTTGCCTTCGGCGACGTCGCGATCACGCTGCAGCTGTTCCCAGCACGGACCATCGCGGACACGGTTTCGATGGGATCCGGTCTCGACATCGGCGCGCTCGAAACGCTGATGACTCCGCACAAGGACAACGTCAGCGCTCTGGTGGCTCCGGTCCAGCCCGACGCAAAAGACACCATCCCGCCGGCGCTTGTGGGGAAGATTCTCCGCCTCCTGAAAGCGGAACACGACTACGTCGTGGTAGATACCGCGCCGGCCTTCGACGAGCACGTGCTACAAGCGCTCGATGACTCTGACGAGATTCTCCTCGTAACCACGCTCGACGTGCCGACCTTGAAGAACGTGAAGATCGCCGTCGAGACGCTGGACCTCTTGAACATTCCTCCTTCCAGACGCCGGCTAATTCTCAACCGAGCTGACGAAAAGGTTGGGCTCACAGCCGAGAAGGTGGAGAGCACCCTGGGCATGTCGATCGCCACCTCCATCCCAACCTCTTCACAGGTCCCCAACTCGACAAACTCCGGCGAACCGATCATGGTCGCCTTTCCTCGTCACCCGGTCAGCCAGGCGATCTCGTGTCTGGCCCGCGACCTGGCGACCAGCGTTCCCGTCGTTTCCAGCCAGGTGCCGCGACCTGGTGCACGCAAGAACACCGACTCCGCGCCACGACGTCGCGGACTTCTCCGTCGATCCGGGAGCTGATTGGACATGAGCAGCCTCACTGACCGCCTTGCCAGGGCGTCGCGCGACCGCGGGACTTCCGTGGTGGCAACCGACGACGTACCTCAGATGAACGGGAAGCGGCCCGAAGCAGGCAAGGGACACGTACAAGATCCGTTCCAGAGGCTGAAGTCGGACGTCCACGCGCGGCTCCTCCAGGAATTGGGTCCGAAGCTCTACGACGCGGAGACCACGCAGACAGAGCTCGAGCAGATGGTTAGAGCAGCGCTGCAGGACGTAATGGCGGAGAATGAAACGCCGCTGACCGCAGCCGATCGTGCCCGAATCACCCAGGATATCGCTGACGACATCCTGGGTTACGGCCCGATCGAACCCTTCCTCCGTGACCCTGACCTGACGGAGGTCATGGTCAACGGACCCAACGACATCTGGATCGAGCGCGACGGGCGACTGCACAAGGTTGAGGGCTCGTTCAACGACGAGGCGCACCTGCGCCGCACCATCGACAAGATCGTGTCCCGGATCGGGCGCCGAGTGGACGAGTCCAGCCCCATGGTGGATGCCCGGCTGCCTGACGGAAGCCGCGTTAACGCGATCATCCCGCCTCTCGCCGTAGACGGGTCCCTTTTGACAATCCGTAAGTTCTCGGCCGACCCTTACACTGTCCAGGATCTAATTGCTTTCGGATCGTTCACCGAGAGAACGGCGCAGTTCCTCGATGCCTGCGTCAAGGGCAAGTTGAACATCATCGTGTCCGGTAGCACGGGGGCAGGGAAGACGACCACACTGAACGTGCTCTCTTCGTTCATCCCGAGCGACGAACGCATCGTCACGATCGAGGATGCCGCTGAGCTCCAACTCCACCAGGATCACGTCCTGCGTCTCGAGTCGCGGCCGGCCAATATCGAGGGCAAGGGTGCAGTTGAGATCCGGGACCTGATGAAGAACTCGCTGCGTATGCGACCCGATCGAATCGTCGTCGGCGAGGTTCGAGATTCAGCCGCTCTCGACATGCTTCAGGCGATGAACACAGGTCACGACGGCTCGATCTGCACGATCCACTCCAACGGACCACGAGACACACTCGCACGAATCGAGACTATGGTCCTCATGGCGGGCATGGACCTTCCCATGCGCGCCATCCGCGAGCAGGTCGCCTCCGCCGTTGACGTCATCGTGCACCAGAGCCGACTGAAGGACGGCTCGCGCAGAATCACTCACGTCACCGAGGTGGAGCGGATGGAGGGGGACGTCATCACGCTTCAGGACATCTTCATCTACGACCACTCTCTCGGCTTTGATGACGACGGCAGGAGCCTCGGCCGGCTGCGATCCACGGGGTTGCGACCCAAGTTCCTCGAGAAGCTCGCTCACGCAAACGTCCACGTCGATCCGATGCTCTTCGCCATGGATGGGATGTGACCATGCGACGAGGGCTTGGCCATCGAGCGATGGTAGGCATGCGCCTGTTGCCGCTGATTACGTCATTCGCCGTGACCGCCCTCGTGGCGGCTCCCGCGCATGCCGCTAGCGAGGGCACGATCGACCACGTGGAAACCTCGGACCGCGTAGTTCGGGTTCTCTACTCCATTCCGGGCATCGGCGAGGGGGCGGAGCCGGACCTCGACTCCCTCGCCGTTACCGTCGACGGTTCACCGGTCGACGCGACGGCGGACCTGGCTTCGGACTCGAGTGAGGGCGTTCGACGAACGGCGATTCTCGCGATCGATGTAAGCAACAGCATGCGTGGAGACAGGTTCGAGCAGGCGAAGGTGGCCGCTCAGACCTACCTCGAAGCGGCTCCGATCGACGTCTTCGTCGGCATCGTCACGTTCGCCGGCGAGGTCGACATCGTGCAGGAGCCAACCCTCGACCGGGATGAATCCATCGCTTTGCTGGACACCCTGACCCTGTCGGCCAAGACCCGGCTATACGACGGCATCTCGCAAGCCGTGCGCACAGCGGGTGAACAAGGCCAGCGGAGCGTGCTCGTGCTCTCCGACGGTGCTGACACGTCAACCACTCCCCTGGACGACATCGCCGAGCAAGTAGAGGGGTCGGATGTTCGGGTCGACGTCGTCGCGCTCGCCCAGTCCGGACGTCAGCTCGGGCGCCTCGAGCGGATCTCCCTGGCGGGGGGCGGACGGGTGCTCACCGCTGACGAGCCCGAGGCACTCGCCGACGTCTTCGCGAGCCAGGCAAGCGCGCTGGCCAAGCAGGTGCTCGTCACCTTCGACGTCCCAAAGGACCAGGCTGGAACGGAGGGGACCCTCGCGGTCTCGATCAACGCCGACGGTGACACCTACACAGACTCCGCCTTCGTCACGATCAAGGGTGCTTCTACGTCTTCGCACGTTCCGCAGGGACCGCTGGATGTCGCTCCCCCGCGGTTCGCGATCACCTCGGAGATAATGTTCGCGGGACTGGGACTGGCCACGCTCGGCGGGTTGTTCGTTCTCCTCAGCGCCTTCGGTGTCTTCACGAAGAAGAAGCAGCAAACTGTCGAGGAGCGGATCGCAGCCTACAAGCGCGGTGGGGGTCCCGGGCCAAGCAGAAGGTCCGGCAACCCGCAGGCTCAGGGCGTGGGTGATCAGGCAGTCGGCATGGCACAGAAGGCGCTCGACAGCAACAAGGGGCTGGAGGCCGCCCTCGGGGGCCGATTGGAGGCGGCCGGGCTAAGGATGAAGCCCGCAGAGTGGCTCCTCGCGCACGTGGGTGCCGGCTTCGGCATTGCTTTCCTGGGTCTGCTGCTCAGCTCGGGAAACATAGTCGTGACGGTCCTGATGCTCCTCGGGGGCCTAGTGATGCCGTGGCTTTACCTCGGGTTCAAGCGGAGCCGCCGCGTCAAGGCGTTCAACGGCCAACTTGCGGACACACTGCAACTGATGGCAGGTAGCCTTTCCGCAGGACTGTCGCTCGCGCAATCTGTCGATACTGTGGTCCGTGAAGGCACTGAGCCCATCGCTGCTGAGTTTCGACGTGCACTGGTGGAGACCCGGCTCGGCGTCGACATCGAAGACGGCCTCGAGTCGATCGCGGAGCGCATGGAGAGCGATGACTTCAAGTGGATCGTCATGGCCATCCGAATCCAGCGCGAGGTCGGCGGCAACCTCGCCGAGCTGCTGCTCAGCGTCGCCGGGACTATCCGTGAACGGGAGTATCTGCGACGGCAGGTAAAGGCGCTGTCCGCCGAGGGCCGGCTCTCAGCAGTGATCCTGGGCGGCCTTCCTCCTGTCTTTCTGCTCTATCTTTCGCTGACGAACTTCGACTATGTCCAACCGATGTTCACGAGCTTGCTCGGGTGGGTGATGCTCGGCGTCATGACCGGAATGATGCTCGTCGGCGGTTTCTGGATGTCGAAGACGGTCAAGGTGGAGGTCTAAGATGGCAATCTCATCCGTGGCGCTGATCGTTGGGCTCGGCGCCATTTTCGTCGCCCTGGTTCTCTCGCTGACGGCAATCGGCGTATTCACGAACGAAGCCCGCGGGGTCAGCAAGTCCTTGTCGGTTGTCCAGGCGTTCACCACTGCCCCTGAACAACTGAAGAAGGAGCTCGAACCATCCTTCAATGACCGGGTTCTAACGCCTCTCCTCAACCGCTTCGTTGAGATCGGGAAGAAGTTCACCCCGACAGACCACGGAGAAAGGATTCGACAGCGACTTGACGTCGCCGGAAACCCGCCGGGGTGGACGGTCGACCGCGTCACGTCCCTTAAGTTCGTGGGGTTTGCAGCGCTCCTCGGCGTCAGTCTCCTAATGTCCCTTGCCTTTGGAGCTGGGGTTGGCCCTGCGGTGGCCGTTTGTGTGATCGCCGCACTCATCGGATACATGGCTCCCAACCTTTACCTGTACCAGAAGGGCTATGACCGCACTGAGAAAGTCGCCCGAGCTCTCCCGGACGCGCTCGACCTGCTCACCATTTCAGTTGAGGCCGGACTTGGCTTCGACGCGGCCCTCTCTCACGTAGCACGGAACACCGAGGGGCCCCTTGCCGACGAGTTCGCCCGCGTGCTCCAGGAGATGCAAATCGGACTCGGACGTTCAAGTGCATTGCGTGCCCTTGGTGACCGGACCAACGTTTCCGAGCTCCGAGGTTTCGTCTCATCCATGGTTCAGGCGGATGCTTTCGGCATCCCAATCGGGCAGGTTCTTCGGGTGCAGTCTCAGGAGATCCGACTGAAGCGACGTCAGCGGGCTGAGGAGCTCGCGCAGAAGGTTCCGGTCAAGATCCTCTTCCCGCTCATGCTCTGCATCCTCCCTTGCCTCTTCATCGCGGTGATGGGGCCGGCGGTGATCGGGGTCATGGATAGCCTGCGCGGTGGTGGATAGTTGAACCGTTTCGACCGCATCAACATTGCGAGTCGAGCCTTCTGCATCGCCGCCATATTCGGGTTGAGTCTGCTTACCGCAGACGCAGTGGCTCTTCAGGCAACCATCATGCTCTCCGCAATCGCGGCATCCGCAAGCGGCCTGGCGCTGGTCACCCGGATGCCAGAGGCCTGGGTCACGGTCGGAGAAGCTTTGCTGGTCGGTCTTCTGATCGCCCTCATCCTCCCTTCCGCCGGAGGGCTCTTGCTCCTTCCCTACCTCGCCGTACCCTGCCTCATCGCGGGAATATCGCGTGGACTTGTGGGAGTCACTTTCGTCATTGTCGCTGAGGCCATCTCTGTGCTGCCGGTGATCATCCCCTTCGAGGTCGACGAGATTCGTGACAGAGCGAGCCTCACCAGCCCCTGGTTCCTAACGAGTCTCGGTGTCGGTCTACTAGGGGCCTGGCTTCGCCAGTTGGGCAAGGCTCCAACGGTGTCTCACCCCGACGGTTCCTACGAGTCGGCACGGAGACTACTGACACAGCTACGAACCGTCGCGCGGAGGCTTTCGGCGGGACTCGATCCTGTAAGCATGGCGTCGCAGCTGCTGACAATCGTGCATGAGGCTCTGGGTGATCACCAGTCCGCTGTGTTCGTACGCACGGACGGCGGCCGACTAACACCGTTGGCTTATCGCGGCGCCCCCGCGGCCCCGCAACTTTCGTCTGCCGATCCACTCGTGGAGCGTTGTTGGGCGGAGATGGAGCCCGTTCACGGCGAAATGAAAGCCACCGCCGGCCTCCATATCCACCGTTGCGCCCTGCCGCTCCGGGCGGGGTCGCGCATGATTGGAGTTGTACTCAGTGACTCGACAGGGCCTCCTGTGGAGGAGCTGATCGGACAGTTGATGGCCGCGATCGACGAGCACAGCTTGCGCCTCGACACTGCGCTGACATTCGATGAGGTACGGACGATCGCAGCGGCCGAAGAGCGCCAGCGGCTCGCTCGCGAGATACACGATGGCGTCGCGCAGGAGGTCGCCTCACTGGGATACCTCGTAGATGATCTTGTTGCCAGCGCAACGGACGAGACCCAGCGCAACAAGTTGCGCGAGCTCCGCATTGAGCTGACTAAAGTTGTCAGTGACCTGCGGCTGTCGATCTTCGACCTGCGCAGCGGGGTAGATGCGACCGCTGGCCTTGGTGCGGCATTGTCGGACTACGTGCGACGGGTTGGTTCCCGCTCCGAGATGACGGTGCACCTGACCCTTGACGAAGCACCCGACCGGCTTCGGCGAGATGTAGAGAGCGAACTCCTGCGGATCGCCCAAGAGGCCATCACTAACGCTCGCAAGCACTCCGGGGCTGAAAACCTCTGGGTGAACTGCCGGGTACATCCGCCGTCCGTGTGGCTGGAGATCAGGGACGACGGCGACGGTCTGGGCACAGGGCGCGACGACTCCTACGGCATCCACATCATGCGCGAGCGTGCCGAACGGATCTCAGCGAATCTTCAGATCGACGGCGACCCCAGCAGATGCGGGCGTGGCACACGCGTCATCGTCACACTCGGAGAACTTTCGACCGCGAACCAGCCCGAGGAAATCAAAGGGGGAGAGACATGGCAGGCTCTGAGGTGACCACCGTTGTGCTCGTCGACGACCACGATCTGATCCGACAGGGACTCGCACGTGCGTTCGAGCGAGACCCAGGGTTCGACATCGTCGGCCAGGCCGATTCGGTTGCGGAAGGCCACGAGTTGGCCCTGAGGACTCGGCCCGATGTCGTGGTAACCGACGTCCGCCTCCCGGACGGCACGGGACTTGACCTCGTCAAGGCCCTGCGGGCGGAGAGCAAGGAGATCGGGCTCGTGGTCCTGACGATGTACGCCGGGGACGAGCAGCTATTCGCGGCCCTCGAAGCGGGAGCGTCGGCTTTCGTAGCCAAGGATGCACCTGCCGACGATGTCGTCGCCGCCGCGCGCCAGGCGTCGGTTTCACCCTGCTCGTTCGCCGCCACCAACCTTGCCGACGCCATGCGACGCCGAATGTCGCCCACAGGTCCGCAACTCTCGCCACGCGAGGCCGAGGTCCTCAGACTCCTCGCTGAGGGACTTGGAGTCTCGGCTATAGCCCGGACTCTGTTCGTAAGCGAGTCCACAGCGAAGACTCACATCTCGAAGATCTACGAGAAGCTCGGCGCCGCGAACCGGGCACAAGCCATCATGAACGCAATCCGGACTGGTCTGCTAACAGACCGTGATTAGTGCATCGGCAGAAACTTCAGAAATGATCATTTCTGGCCATGAATCGGAAGTTTCGACCCCCCGAACAGACGCCCTGCTTATAACTGTTCTCCCGATACCCGAGCAGTGTCGGGAAAAGGCAATATCGATGTGTCGGGTTACTGCGATCCGACAATCGTCAAGAACCTTGGGAGAATCACATGCTCGAGTACATCCGCTCCATCCAGAAGCGCCGCCACGACGAGGCTGGAGCCTCCGCCGTTGAGTACGGTCTGCTGGTCGCGCTGATCGCGGCCGTCATCGTCGTCGTTGTGCTTTCGCTTGGTGGCATCGTCAAGGAAGCCTTCAAGGACACCTGTGACGGCATCGCATCTGGTAACTCCAACATCACCGCCAGCTGCGACGAGTAACGGATCATGTTTGGGGGCCGTCACCGCTGGCGGTGCGGCCCCCGAAGCATGCCTGCACCATGTCACTCGAGCAAGGTGGAACTTATGATCAGGATCGTAACCCGCGACGAGCGCGGCGCCTCGAGTGTTGAGTATGGGCTTTTGGCCGCGTTCATCGCAGGGGTCATCGTGCTTATCGTCCTCGCTCTTGGCGGGGTCACCGCTGAGATGTTCGGCGATTCGTGTACCGAAGTGCGCAACGGCGTCGTAGCTGCAGGTCGGCCTCCCGCCGCTAACTGCTGAGCCGCTCGTTAGGTTCACCCGAGCTGGAGCAGCTCGTCGAGAATCCGTGAGGCTTCACCCCAGGTCCACTCGCTTTCAACCCAGCTGCGACCGCTCCGACCAAGCTCCCGGGCCCGCGTCGGGTCCTTCAACAGCTTGGACACCCAAGTAGCTACCTCGTCTGCCTCACGCGGACCCACGACGTAGCCGGTCTCCTCGACCAGGACGGTCTCGCTAGCACCTCCCGAGTCACCGACCAGCACCGGCAGACCACAGGCGGAGGCTTCCAGGAAGACAATTCCGAGTGCCTCTGGTTCCAGCCCCAGGCGGCGGGTCCTGCATGGCATTGCGAACAGATCCCCTGCATCGAAGTGCGCAGGCATCTGATGCCACGGCACACCCCCAGTGAAAATCACGGAGTCCGAGACCCCCAAGTCGTCAGCCAGACGCATCAGCGCGTTGCCAAGCGGTCCCTCGCCAACCAGCAGAAGCCGCGCATCGGGCACCTCTTGAAGGACCGACGGCCAGCTGCGGATCAGGGTGTCCTGCCCCTTGCGCTTGATCAAACGGGCACTGCACACGACCACGGGTGCGTCGTGCGGGATCTCCCACTCTCGCCGTACCGCGTCGCCCCCACAGTCCGGTCGGAAGTGCTCGGTGTCGACGCCAGGTGTGAGCCGAACCATCCGCGCAGCATCGGGTGACAGTCCCGAAACGATCTCCTCGCGACACCACTCGCTCACATACGTCATGACATCCACGGAGTCACCAATGCGCCGTAGCAACCGACGCGCAATCGGCACCTTCGCCCACCAGACCTCGTGCCCATGGGTCAGCGCAACGATCCGCTCGACCCCCGCGCGCCGAAACGCCGGCGCCATCAGGCCGAGAGGCGCGCTCGCACCGAACATGACCCGGTCGCAACCGTGCTCCTGCATCACGCGGACGGCCCGGCGCGCCACTGCCGGCGTCGGCAGCAGAATCCTCGACGGATCCCGGTAGACGGGGAAGGGGAGGGTGGCGTCGTACTCCCTGTCGTCGGGCATCGACGCCGTGTAGACCACTACATCAGCGGGGTCCATCCGCTGGCACAGCGCCAGCACGAATGACTCGATACCTCCGCGCCGCGTGGGGAAGTCGTTGGTGACCACGAGGACCTTGCTCAACGCGACGCCTCCTCAAGAGCCGCCGGGATACCGGCTCGTTGCAGCACGGTCGGGTGGCTGCCGAACCAGAGCTGGCTCAGCCGCGGCGGCGTCGGGTCGCTCAGCGAGTGGACCGCCAGCTCGTGCTGCATGTCGATGAAGACTCCCCCTTCGTCGGTGACCTTGATCGAATCGCGGTCGGCACGCGCCTCGATGGCCCGGCTGACCGTATTCTCCACAGGACTCGCGACAAACCCGCCAACCGCCACCAGCGCCAAGATCACAGCAACTGCGCCCGGGTCGCCCGGCCCCGAACTAGCCGACCGACGCCGCACGAAGTCTAAGTCGAGCAACAGCGCGAGCAGCGAGACACCGAACACGCCGCCGACCGCGCCGAGCAGTGTCCCGACCGCCACGTCGTGATGCTTGGCGTGAGCGAGCTCGTGGGCGATCACCACCCGGGCCTCAGCAGGCGTGAGTTCCTTCAACAGGTTGTCGAAGACGACGACCCGACGGGTTCCGCCGAACCCGGAGACATAGGCGTTGAGGGTTGTCGTACGTCGCGACGCGTCGGAGACCAAGACATCGTCGATCTCGACACCTTCCTCGTCGGCAAGCTCGAGGATCGACGACTTGAATGCCCCTGCCGCCATCGGGGTGAACTTGTTGAACAGCGGCTCCACCACCACCGGGTAGACAAACGAAGCAACGACGGTGAGCGCCGCCACGAGACCTCCCGCCCAGGCGAACCAGTGGTTCGGCGACCTTCGTGCTGCACCAACCACCACGAGGAGTAGCAAGGAGGTCAGCACCCAAGCCACTAAGAACGACTTGAGGCAGTCCACCGCCCAGCTCCCCCATGCCTGGTTCGTGAGGCCATAGTCGAGCTCCCGTCGCTGGATGGCGACCGAGAACGGCAGCGTGACGAGCCGCCCGAGCAGAAGCAGCGCCAGTGCGCCGAGCGGTACGGCTATCCACCACCGGATCGAACCCGTCAGTCGACGTACAAGCGCCGCACCCAGGTGTGTGAAGCCCAGCAAGACAGCGAACAGCAGCGACAGGAAGTACGACGACCATCCCAGGTAGCGCCGCATCTCGGAGAAAGTCTCAGCGCGTGCAATCTCGCTGGGTGTGAACACGTCCGAGGCCGATGCTGGGACCAGCTTCCCACCTGGGATCCAATCCCACGGCACCAGCAGAGCTGCGAGAACGACGAACAGGACCGGGTGCTCTTCGTCGTCCTCGCAGTTCTGCTGGTGCCGTGGGACTGGATCCCGGAGGGAAGCTGGTCCCGGCGTCGGCTTCGGACCTATTCACACCCGGCGAGATCGCCCGGGCCGAGAAGTTCTCCGAGACGCGGCGTTATCTGGGTTGGTCGTCGTATTTCCTGTCGCTGCTGTTCGCGGTCCTGCTTGGGTTCACGCGCCTGGGTGCGGCGCTTGTACGTCGGCTGACGGGTTCGATCCGGTGGTGGATGGCCGTACCGCTCGGCGCGCTGTGCCCTGCTTCTGCTCGGGCGGCTGGTCACGCTCCCGTTCTCGGTGGCCATCCAGCGCCGGGAGCTCGACTACGGCCTCACGAACCAGGCGTGGGGGAGCTGGGCGGTGGACTACGCCAAGTCGTTCCTCGTTGCCTGGGTGCTGACATCCCTGCTCCTGCTCGTAGTGGTTGGAGCGGCACGACGGTCACCGAGGTACTGGTTCGCCGGGCCGGGGCGTCTTGTGGCGGCGCTTACCGTCGTGGCGTCGTTCGTCTACCCGGTGGTCGTGGAGCCGCTGTTCAACAAGTTCACACCGATGGCGGCCGGGTCATTCAAGTCCTCGATCCTCGACCTTGCGGACCAGGAAGGTGTCGAGATCGACGACGTCTTGGTCTCCGACGCGTCTCGTCGTACGACGACCCTCAATGCCTACGTTTCCGGATTCGGCGGAACCCGTCGCGTCGTCGTCTACGACAACCTGCTGAAGGAGCTCACGCCTGCCGAGGCGAGGGTTGTGATCGCTCACGAGCTCGCGCACGCGAAGCATCATGACGTCGCGGTGGGGACACTTCTCGGTGTGGTTGGTGGCGTGTTTGGCGTCCGACACGCTCGTGCTGTTTCTCGACTCGCGCTTCGTGCGCCGCCGGTCGGGCACCTCGGGGCCGGGGCGACCCTGCCGCGGTCGCAGTGATCCTGGCGCTGGTGGCGGTTGGCGGGTTCGTCGCGAGTCCAGTGGAGAATACGATCAGCCGGGCCATCGAGGCGCGTGCCGACCGCGATTCGATCAAGGTCACCGACGAAGGGGGAGTCTTCATCGACATGCAGCACGAGCTGGCGGTCCACTCGCTGAGCGACCCGACGCCGCCGCGGCTGAGCCAGCTCTGGTTCGGCAGCCACCCGACCGTGCTGCAACGAGCCGGTATCCCGGCGGCTCTTGAGGAGGCGTCGCGTTGAGCAAGGTCCTCGTGGTCACCAACGACTTCCCCACGCGGCGCGGAGGTATCGAGTCATTCGTGCTGGCGCTGTGCCAGCGGATGGACCCCGCTGATGTAGTGGTCTACACGGCGTCGATGCCGGACGACAGGGGGTACGACGCCACCCTCCCGTTCCCCGTCTACCGGGATCCGTCGACGATGCTGCTGCCGACGCCGGCGGTGGGCGCCGCGCTCGTCCGCGTGATGCAGGAGCAGGGTTGCGACCGGGTCATGTTCGGGGCGAGCGCGCCTCTGGGCCTGATGGCGCCGGCGTTTCGGCGCGCGGGGGTCGAGCGGATCGTTGCGCTGACCCATGGGCACGAGGTCTGGTGGGCGAAGGTGCCGATTGCGCGTCGGTTGCTACGGCGCATTGGTGACTCCGTGGATGTCATGACGTATGTGAGCGAGTGGTGTCGCGAGGCAGATCGTTTGGACGCCACCCCATGCCGCGCGGATGGTTCGGCTCAACAGGCGTCGACACCGAGCACTTCCGACCGGACTGTGGGGGCGACGCGGTACGGCGAGAGTGGGAGATCCCGCACGACGCACCCGTGGTCGTGTGCAGTGCCCGTTTGATCAAGCGCAAGGGGCAGGACACCCTGATCCGCAGCTGGCCGTCGGTCCTTCAAGAGGTGCCCGATGCGCGGCTTCTGCTGGTTGGCGAGGGACCGCTTGGCAACGCGCTGATGCGTCTGGCTGACGACTTGGGGGTCTCGGACTCCGTGATCTTTACCGGGGGAGTGCCGTGGCATCGGATGCCGGCTTACTTCGACGCGGGGGATCTCTTCGCAATGCCCTGCAGGACCCGCCGCCTAGGGCTGGAACCAGAGGCATTGGGAATTGTCTTCTCGAAGCCTCCGCGTGTGGTCTGCCGCTGCTGGTCGGTGACTCGGGAGGGGCGAGCGAGACCGTCATAGTCGAGGAGACCGGCTATGTGGTTGATCCGCGTGAGGCAGACGAGATAGCGACCTGGGTGTCTAAGCTGTTGAAGGACCCCGTACGACTCCAAGATCTAGGTCGGCGGGGGCGCGAGTGGGTGGAAGGTCAGTGGACCTGGGGATGAGGCCTCGCGGAACTCTCCGGGGACTTGCTGGAACTGCCAGGTGAAGGCGACGTAGGTCTCAGCAGTTAGGCGCTGGCTGGCCAGTCGCAAGTACTCCGTCGCGCATCTCGGAGCATGAGTCGTTGAACAACTCGTTAGTCAGACCCCCAAGGGCAAGCACGACGATCACGATGACGCCGGCAATTAGCGAAACAATGAGGCTGTATTCAACCGAAGAAGCGCCCTGCTCATTTCCTGGATTAAGAAACACAGCCGTGCCTATCTCTTAAACGACTTACAAGGAGACCTGGGACCGCCACTGCACGTGGCGGTCCCAGGTGGTCAGCTTGACTACTGGCAGGTGGCCGACAGGGCGGTGTTACCACTTGATGCCATCACAGGTCTTGTCGAAGGCGTCCTTGACGATGCCACCGAGAGCAAGAACGACCAGAACAATGACAGCAGCGATGAGGGCGACCAGCAGGCCGTACTCAACAGCCGACGCACCGTCCTCGTCGTTGCGACGAGCGGTGATGTTGCGGATGAACTCAAGCATGTGATTCTCCCAAGGTGTTCGTTGGTGTCGGA